>NZ_ML133855.1 GCF_003994255.1 Brachybacterium paraconglomeratum
AGTCCCAGCCCGTCACCCGCTACACCTATGACTCGCTCTCGCGCCTGTCCACGGTGACCGATGTCCGCTCGAACCTGTCGACCACCTACACGTGGGAGGGCAGCACCACCCGGATCAAGACGATCACCCCGTCCGGGCTTGCCGGGTACACGCTGAACTACGCCGCGAACCCTGATGCGTCGGTCCCGACGCAGGTGGTCAAGAACGTCCAGCGCGGCGCGCAGACCAGCGGCGGACAGCCGGTGCAGATCGCCTCGATCGTCTACAACGTGCCTGTCTCCGGGACCGGGCTGCCGAACCTCTCCGAGGACGGGATCGCGGCGTGGGTGAAGGACGTGCCGGGCTCGGCCGAGCACCTCGGGCAGATGCCCGTGAACGGGTACGCGGTGTTCGGGCCGGACAAGCCCGTCACCGCGCTGGTCGGGACCGGGGTTGCGGCGGCGGATCTGCAGTACGCGGATCTGCAGTACATCAACTCCGAGGCCTACACGGTCAACACCGCGTCCTACGGCGCCGGGGCCTGGCAGATCACCGCGACCCGGTACGACGACCAGGGCAACGTGACCCGCGAGCTCGACGCCACCGCGATCCAGACCGCGATCGCCGACCCCAGCCTCGACGGCCCTCAGGTTGATGACCTGGGCACGCGCACCGTCTTCAACGACGAGAAGAAGGACGCCGCGGGCACGGTGATCCTGCCTGCTGGGTCCGTGGTGACAGAGACGTTCGGACCCGCACGCACGGTGATGCTCGCCGACGGCACCACGGACAGGCTGCGCCCCCACACCCTCACGACGTACGACGAGGGCGCACCGAACGGTGGGGTGAATCCCGCGACCGGGCAGGCCTATGCCCTGCCGACCACCGTCACCGTGAACGCCACCGATATGAACGACGGCGTGACCACGGTGGTGGAGGAGGTCTCGAAGACCACCAACGGCTACGCCCCGATCGACGGAAAGGAGGCGGATGACCCGACCTCGGGCTGGGTCCTCGGCGTCCCGACGACCGTCGCCGACGCGGCGGGAAGAACTACGAAGCAGCGCTTCGATGCCCGCGGCAAGGTGCTCGAGACCCGTATGCCGGCCTCGAACGGCTCCGATGCCGGCACCACCAGGACGATCTACTACACCGCCGGTGCGAACTCGGCGGATGCGTCGTGCGGGGCGAGCGACCAGGCGAAGGCCTGGGCCGGCGAGCTCTGCCGCACCTATCCCGCGGCGGCGCCCAGCAGCGGCCCGACCCTGCCCTCGACGAAGGTCACCGGGTATGACTACTGGCTGGCCCCGACCACCACGGTAGAGACCTCCGGCTCCGCGACCCGCACCAGCGAGGTGAAGTACGACGCCGCGGGCCGGGCGGTGTGGGAGAAGACCTCCACCAGCGGCGTTGCCGGGTCGGTCGCGACCGAGGCAATCTTCACCCAGTACAACCCCACCACCGGCCTGGTCGACGCGGTCGGCGTCGCCGACCCGCTGGGCACCGGGATCGGCGGCGCGAAGGACACCTTCACCTACGACCTGTGGGGCAAGGAGACCAGCTACACCAACCAGCTGGGCGAGAAGACCTCCACCAGCTACGACACCGCCGCGCGCGTCACCTCGATCGCGGACCCGAAGGGCACCACGACCTTCGCCTACGACGGCACTGACGCGAACGGGAAGCCCGAACGCCGCGGCGTGGTCACGACGCAGAAGGTCACCCGGACCGGCGCCGAGGTCCTCACCTACACCGCGGCCTATGACCCCAGTGGTGCGATGACGACGGAGAAGCTGCCCGGCGGCATCACCGTCTCCCATCACGTGGACGAGGCCGGGGAAGAGGTGGGACTGACCTACGCGGGACAGCTCACCGACCCCGAGACGGGCGATGTCACCTCGGGGGACTGGATCGCGTGGTCCCAGACCAACGACATCCTCGGCCGGGTCCGCACCGACCAGACCACGTTCGCCTCCGCCATCGCGACCACCGCCGGGATCCTCCCCGACGGCGGCACCACCGACGGGGAGATGACCGAACCGACCGGCGGGAACCCGCTGGACTTCGACCACCGCTTTACCTATGACAAGTCCGGGAACCTCGCCAAGGTCGAGGACCTCACCGGCACCCCGGTCGAGGGCAGCGACGTCAGCCCCTACACGGTGCGGGACTACACCTTCACCACCAACGGCGCCCGCGCCACGCTGAAGGAGACGATCCGGGCCGACGGCACCCCCACCGGCACCGCCACCACCGGCATCGACCAGACCCTGACCTACGACACCGCCGACCGGCTCACCGGCGGCTACGTCTACGACCCGCTCGGCCGGCAGACGACCCTCCCCGCAGCCCACGCCCCGAACCCCGCCGGTGGCGACGTGCAGCTGGGGTACTTCGATGACGACCTTCCCCAGAAGGTCGCCCAGGACGGCACCACCACGACCTTCACCCTGGACGTAGCCAAGCGGCGCCTGGTCCAGGCGAGCGACACGGGCGGGGAGGTGACGACCACGACCCGGCACTACACCGACTCCTCCGACAACCCCTCCTGGATCGAGACGAAGAGGCCCGACGGGTCCACCGAGACCCTCCGCTACACCAGCTCCATCAGCGGAGACCTCGGCGCCAGCATCGCCACTGACGGCGGCGTCTCCCTCATGCTCCCCAACATCCACGACGACATCACCACCACCATCCCGATTCCCGCCGGCACCCCCGCCACCACGGCAGCAACCACCATCGCCGGCTGGTCCAGCTACACCGAATACGGCACCCCCATCGACCCCGCTCAGACAGAGACCGTCGGCACCAGCGCCGGCTACGGCTGGCTCGGAGCCAAGGAACGCTCCACCACCGCCGAGACAGCGAACCTCACCCTCATGGGCGTCCGCTACTACAATCGGATCACTGGATCATTTACCAGCCCAGACCCAATCCCGGGTGCGAACGCCACCGCCTACAACTATCCCACGGACCCCATTAACTTCGACGACACCTCCGGAGAGCGTCCAAGAATGCGGCACGACGGAGGGGGAATCGGCGGAAGTGCCGGCGGCGGCAGAAGAGTCGGCGGAGGGAAAGTAGCTGTAAGGGTCCCTCTCTATGGGAAAGCTTCCTATGCGCGAGCAAACAAGGCCTTTGACGTTCCGAAACAGTCCGGCGTGTATGTAGTCCATTTCAAGAGCGGCCACAAGTATGTTGGGCGCAGCAACAACATGTACCGACGCATTGGTGAGCATCAGAACCGCGGGAAGTTTGATAAGCATGGCGGGATCTCCAAGATCACCTTCTCCAAGAAGAAGACGTCAAAGTCGCTGCGACAGCAAGAGAACGATGCGTACTGGTATTGGCGAGGAGTCGTTGGAGAAGATAAAATGGACAACATCATCAAGCCCTGTCGGCACAGACAGTGCCGTTAACTCTGTGAAAGGTGGGGGAATGTCCGAAGACGACTTCTGGAATCTTATCGCCGACGCTAGCGAGCGGGGCAAGCTAAGTATGCAGAAGCTTGAGAATTGCTTGGAGCGCCTCCCGGACGAGCAGATCATCGAGTTCGATGGCCATCTAATTGATCGGATCGACGAACTCGACATCGACCGTTGCTTGAAGGCGCTCCAACGTAATCCCGAGGTCGAACAGTCGATGTCCGACGACGGGCTCGAGTACCTGCTCTCTGGTGTGATCTCTCGGGGGCGAGAAGTGTTCGAGGAAGTGCGTCGTGATGCCAGTGTGCTCGAATCTGGCCAGTGGTTCGAGCATGAAGACCTGCTTCATGTCGCGTCAGAGTTGATCGAGGCCCGCGAGGATTCGCCGCAAACAGCAACCTCGAGACGGGGGACTGTCAGTTCTCCGGCCCGAGTATTTAGTGAGCGCTATCCGGTTCCGCCGAAAGATCTCGAAACGGACTTCCCGGCGGACACCTTCGGATGGATCCTAGCCGATGTTCAAGATGCCAGCTTCCCGGCGATCGAAGAGCTAGTTTACAATGGCGGGTCGTTCGCGATCTACCCCGAAAGTGACAGTGATTCTGTGCGATCTGCGTTCGCGGGGCCCGCCGATGCCGCCTGCGAAAAATTGCGATCAGCTATCGATTTTAGGGAGATTCCCGGGCTTGTTCTAAATATAAGTATCACAGTCGGCGATCAATCATACGGACCTGAGGTTCGGCCGATTTGCTCGAGGAACGGCCCATTTGACCTTCGGCCTGGGGTGGCAATTGGGATAGATCGGCGGTCCCTCCCTAAGTCAGAGTCCCCTGAGCTAGATATCTTAGGCGCCTCGGTAGTCTTCGATGCACTTGAGGTATATTTCGCGGGCCATGCGCAAGAACTCGCCGCCATATCTCTCCTGCGAGGTTCTTGATCAGGTCTACCGACAGTAATTGGCCAATGACTGATGTTTAACTGTCTTCAGTCGTAACGTCCCAGTACATAGCGCGACTCCTCTTAAGTGAGACTTCGGGGTTCTCCACTGAATATCGGTACGAGCCCTGGCAGGAAGGTGCACTGCGATAGGTCGCCGTTTGTGTGCCACTCGTCGGACCATCGGCCAATAGACGGCCCACTCCGGGGCGGTGCGGAAGACGGCTATCGTCGCAGGATGAGGGTGATGAAGCGGTTGCGTGAGCAGGAGGAGTGACCTGCTCAGCCCGCAGCCGAGCCTCCAGCCGGACCTGGGGCCGTCGCAGCGGGCAATCGATGCGGGATGCAAAGCCTTCGCAGGACGAGCAACCTCCGGGTTCACTCAGGGCCGCGATGTCCTCGTGACGCACAGGGGAGAAGTCCCGGAAAGCTCTCTTCTCTAGCGCCTTAACGGCGAACCTGCGAGCCCCCGGATCGATGGCCGCGTCTTCTGCATCGATGTCTGCTTCCCGACGATCTCTCCCGACGCAGTCTCCGACGAACTCGGCCCGGGGGTGAGCTGAGGTCGGGTTGACGCTCTCTGGGGGTGGTGGCGTGGTGCAAACCGCGCGCCGTTGGCTGGCTGCCACCGCTGCTGGCCGAGAGGGCAGGCGCATAGTTTGCACGCGGGGGTTACGGCCGAGACGTTCACACCGGTTTCCCCGATGGGCACTGAAGGGCCCCGCTCGATGAACGGCGGCGTGAGGCGTAACCGAATAGCCCCATTGGGGTATACCCCAACGAGACACTTGAGCCTGGACGTGCCCACGGTTCCCGTTAGGGTCCTTCGCCGTGATTTCGGGACAGATCTGTCCAGGTAAGTGCGTCGGCCACTTCAATGCGACAGGCTGCGTTATCGCGGGTCGAGTGAACCCGCTTCACGCGCTCGCACCTGCCTGCCGGCGAGGAAGTGCTGGCCGCGGGCGCCCGCGGTCGATGGGATCCTCTGCGCGTCTGGCGGCGGAACCGCGCCCGTGCTGCGCTCCGCGCGCCGGGCCGGGCGCTCCGTGCCGGGTGAGACCCCTGTAGCCGGCATCGACGACGCGTCCGCCGCCCTGGACCCGCCGCTGAACAGCTTGCGCCCACCGAGCCTCGTCGTGTGCGAGTCTACGGCGGTGCCGGCCGACGGGGCGGGGCACGCGCGGAGGGACGGGTGATGACAGCGACGAACACGGCTCTGAAGGTGGGGCGATGACGGCCGTCGGCGGATCCGGCGCCCGCGACGAGCCGAGCCCTGCGGGCCGGCGCGCCCCGCTGCAGCTGCGGGTCGGCGGGGCGAGCAGGGAGGAGCTGCACACCCGGCTCGCGAAGCTCGGCATCCAGCTGAACGACGGCGCGCGCACGCTTCTCGAGGATTCGTGCTTCGACACCCGCGCACCGGAGACGCTCGAGGTCGTGCAGCGCAGCCTCCAGCAGCTCGGCCTCGCCTCAGGCGGCACCCTCCCGCAGATCACCGCTGCGGCACGGGCGCAGGGTCTCGCCCCGCTGCCGCCGGACGCCGGCCCTTACCTCCGCCTCGCCATCACGGACCAGGGGCAGGCCCCGGACTCGATCCTCTCCGCTGGGAGGGCACCGACCGGCGCCGTGCACGTCCACTCCGTACCTCTCCGCGCGGACCACGACTACCCCAAGGGCTTCTATCTGCGTGTCGTCGACGGCGTCACCTGGCTGCGGGCCTTTCGCTGCGACGACGAGTACGTGTGGCCGGCCGACGCCGTCCTCGCCCTGCGGGCCCCCGAGGGGGGAGGGGTCCCCGCGTCATCTGACCGCGAGGCGGTGCCTGAGTGCTGAGCGCACCGCGGCGTCCGCCCGAGCGGCGGCGCCTGAACGCACCGCGGCACCCTGCCGTCCCACCCCGTGGACGAAGTGGCCCAGATCACCGCCCCACGCCGTTCCTCTCCTAGGCTTCGAGAATGTTCTCCTGCCTGTCGCCCGGAGCGCTGGGGCTCCCCCTGGACCACACCGCCGCCATCGATCTCGCGCTCGCGCACGGCTTCGGGGGCGTGGACCCCGACCCCGAGCACTTCCGCACCCTCCTGGCCGACGGCGGCCTCGAGGCGGTCTCCGCCCACGGTGCCGCCCTGCGGGCGAAGGGCCTGCAGTGGGGGATGGCCGGTCTCCCGATCGCGCTGGACGCCTCGGCAGAGGAGTTCCGCGCCGCCCTCGGCTCCCTGCCCGACGCCCTCGGGCTGCTCACCGCCGCCGGGGTCACCGCGGTCGGCACCTGGATCCGCCCCATGCACCGGACCCTCGACCACGCCGCCAACTGGCGTCTGCACGCCGGACGGCTCTCCCTGGTCTCCGAGATCCTCGCCGACCACGGGTTGCGGCTCGGGCTGGAGTACATCGGGCCGAAGACCATCTGGTCCACTGAGCGTCACCCCTTCGTCCACGACATCACCGACGCCCGTGCCCTCATCGCCGAGACCGGCGCGAGCAACATCGGCCTGATCCTCGACAGCTATCACTGGTACACCGCCGGGGAGACCCCCGAGGACCTCACCGGCCTCGCCGCCTCCGACATCGTCTCCGTCGACATCAACGACGCCCGCCCGGACCGGGCGCGTGACGAGCAGATGGACCTCGACCGCCGCCTGCCCTACGACACCGGGGTGATCGACCTCGACGGGTTCATGGGAGCGATCCGCACCGCCGGGTACACCGGCCCCGTGAAGGTCGAGCCGTTCATGAAGAGCCTCGCCGAGCAGCCCGTCGACGAGGTCCTCGCCGACATCTCCTCCCGCCTGGACCGGGCGATCACCGGCGCCTGAGCCGGATCGTCGGCTCGCGTCGACCGGAGCGCCGGCCCGTTTCCGGCGCGGACGGACTATGCCCAGGGCTCGAGCTCGTCCTCGCGGAAGTAGAGCTGCTGGCTGCCGCCGAAGCGCACCAGGATCGTGCCGTCGTCCTCGCGGAAGTACACGACGGTCCCGTACTGGTGCTGCATGGGGCCGTCCGTCGCGCGGACCCCGTCCCCGATGCTGAAGCTCGACATGGTGCTCTCCTCCGTGGTCGCGCGCCCGAGGGCCGGGCAGGTCGCTCTGCTCGCCCCCAGCCTCTCGCGCCGGGAGCGACGCCGCCAGGGCCGAATGTCATCGGGCCTCGCCCCGCTCCTGACCACGTCGACCGGAGGGGACGCTGGGGTCCGTGCCACATCCGGCCGTGATCGCGCGATGCCGCAGGGGCGCCGAGGCGCAGGATGGGAGACATGACCGAGCCGTCCGCCGCCGCGCCCGCGAGCCCCGCACGCACAGACCTGCCCTTCCGTCTGCTCGCCCTCGTCTGGGTGATCGCCGGCGGGCTCACTGCGGCGGTCACCGGTCCGCTCGGCCTCGAGCACGGCTCCTGGTCCGCGGCCTTCCAGGTGCTCGTCGGCGGCGTGCTGCAGGGAGTGCTCGGCATCGCGCAGCACGGCCTCGCCGCCCGGGCCCCCGGCCGCGGCGTGCTCCTGGCCGAGCTGCTCACCTGGAACCTCGGCGGCCTCGCCGTGATCGGCGGGACCGTGCTCGGGGCGCCGCTGCTGGTCGACGCGGGCGGCGCGCTGCTGGTGGTGACGATGATGCTGATGCTCCGCGCCGTCGGACGCCGGGCCGGCGGGCCCACCTGGCTGCTGTGGGTGTTCCGCGCCGCGCTGGTGCTGACCGCGCTGTCGATCCCCGTCGGGCTCGTCCTCGCCCACCTCCGCGCCGCCTGACCCGGACCGGCCCGGCCGGCGCAGTGGCTACTGGTACGAGACGAACCAGGGGCGCGGCTCCAGGGCGTAGGTCTCCTCCGGGGTGAACATCGGGGTGTCCTCGTCGTGGAAGTTCTTCCACGCCATGAAGATTCCGCCCGGCAGGTCCTGCTGGAGCGCGTTCCAGGTGGCGAGCTTGTCCTCGGGGGTGCCGTGCCCGTCGGCGTGCAGGGTGATCGCGAGCTCGGGACGGGAGGTGTCCACGTCCTGACGGTCCGAGATCATCGAGAGGTTGAACTGGTGCAGGATCAGCACCTTCTGCGGCAGGCCGTGCTCCGCGGTGAGATCCGCGAGCCAGGTCGAGACCTCGTTGATCTCCGCCGCGGTGACCGAGCCGATCTGCTCGAGATGCTTCTGCCCCGGCTCCAGCCGCCACTCGGCATCCAGCGCCAGGCCGACGTGCGGGGCGGTCAGCAGCTCCTCGTAGAGCTTCGCCTGGGTGAGGAAGTCGGTGGTGCCCGGCTGCAGGTCCAGCACCACGTACACCCCGGCCTCGCCCGCCGCATCGACCCACTCGCGCAGGCCCTCGACGCCCAGCTCGGAGGAGAAGTCCCCGTCGCCGCCCGGCTCCGAGGAGGCGATCGTCGTGATGATCTCGAGGGCGGGGACGACCGGCTCCTCGGCGAGCCCGTCGTACTCGGCGACCATCTCCTTGACCCGTTCGAGGGTCTGCTCGAGGTCCTGCTCGCCGAGGATCCCGAGCGAGGGCACGGCGGGGGAGCCGTAGGCCGCGATCATGCGCCGGCCGGGGAAGGCGGTGATGCCGCCGCCGGGCAGCTCTGTCGTCGTCGCCGTCCGGCCCAGCGCCTCCACCAGCGACGAGGCGTCCCCGAAGGAGTCGCCGAGCGCGAGTGCGCCCACCGAGGCGTCCTCGCCGGCCGCCTCCTTCGCCGCGGCGACGCTCTCGCTGCTGCGGCCGACGTCCCCGCCGGGCGTCTCGACGACGGAGCCGCCCGCGGCCGTCACCACGGCGCTCGCGAGCGCCTGCGCGGGCGAGGCCGCCTCCGGGTCGATCAGCAGCGTCACGGCGGCGGTCGCCTCCCCGGCGGAGACCTTCGGGAGGTCGGGGTTCTCGGCGGAGGGGTCGATCTCGACGACCTCCCGACCGCCCCCGAGATCGCCGGGATCGACGCCCGCCGGGACGACGAGGGTGCCGGCGCCGAGCCGGTCGATCTCATCGGCGACCGCCTGGTCGATGCCCGCCAGCACCGGGGCGGGGAAGCCCTCGAGCGTCGGCAGCAACGCCTCGAGCGAGGCCTCGTCGGCGAGGACGGCGACGTCCGAGGAGGTGAACAGTGCCGCGCTCAGGGCGGCGGACGCCGCAGTGAGATCGTCGCCCGGCAGCACCGTGGTCTCGGGGGGCTCGGTGCGCTCGACGGAGAGATCGCCCCCGGTGCAGGCCGCGAGGCCGCCCGCGAGCGCGAGCACCGTCGCGCCCGCGAACGTTCGCCGGGTGATGATCGCCGGTCGTCGGTCTCGTGCTGTCACGGCCGTGACCTCCTCTGCGATGTGGGCGAATGCCGGCGATCGGGCCGGCCCGAGCCCGGGCCGGTGCGTTCGCATGGTGCCCATGCTGTCAGAGCCGCGGAGCGGCCGATGGCACGGAGATCCCCGTGTCGGATCTCCCCGGCTGGTCGTCGTTCCTCGCTGCGGACCCGATGCGGTCGGCACGCGCTTGCCCGACCGTGATGCTCCGTGGTCTAATCAATCAAGACGGAAAGCGGTTGCCGCCGCAGGGGTTGCGAGTGCGGCCCAAGGACCTCGAAGGAGAGCAGCCACATGGCAGAACGCAGGATCGGCATCATCGTCAACGGCGCGACTGGGCGCATGGGCTACCGCCAGCACCTGGTCCGCTCCCTCCTCGCCATCCGCGATCAGGGCGGCGTCGAGATCGCCGACGGAGACCGGCTGGTGCCGGACCTGCTGCTCGTCGGCCGCAACGAGGAGAAGCTGCGCACGATTGCCGAGCGCCACGACCTGAAGAACTGGACCACCGACGTCGACGAGGCGCTCGCGAATCCGGACTACGAGGTCTACTTCGACGCGCTGGTGACGAACCTGCGGGTGGCGAACCTGAAGAAGGCGATCTCCGCCGGCAAGGCGATCTACACCGAGAAGCCCACCGCCGAGTCCTTCGAGGACGCGCTCGAGCTCGCCCGCCTGGCGAAGGGGGCCGGGGTCGTGAACGGCGTCGTCCACGACAAGCTCTACCTCCCCGGCCTGCTCAAGCTGCGCCGCCTGATCGACTCCGGCTTCTTCGGCGAGATCCTCTCCGTGCGCGGCGAGTTCGGCTACTGGGTCTACGAGGGCGACTGGCAGAGTGCCCAGCGCCCCTCCTGGAACTACCGCTCCGAGGACGGCGGCGGCATCGTCGCGGACATGTTCCCGCACTGGAACTACGTCATCGAGGAGCTCTTCGGCCGCATCGAGGACGTCTACGCCCAGACCGCCACGCACATCGGGACGCGCTGGGACGAGCAGGGCCAGGAGTACACCGCCACCGCCGACGACGCCGCCTACGGCGTCTTCCGCCTCGAGGGCGGCGCCGTCGTGCAGATGAACTCCAGCTGGGACGTGCGCGTCCACCGCGACGAGCTCGTCGAGTTCCAGGTCGACGGCACCAAGGGCTCGGCCGTCGTGGGCCTCCACGGCGCGCGCATCCAGCCGCGCGAGGCGACCCCGAAGCCCGTGTGGAACCCCGACGTCAAGGATCCCCACAACTACTACGACGACTGGATCGAGGTCCCTGACAACGCCGGGCCCGACGGCTTCGACAACGGCTTCAAGGTGCAGTGGGAGGACTTCCTGCGCCATGTGGCAGGCGCTGAGGAGGGTTCCGACTATCCGTACGACTTCCTCTCCGGCGCGCGCGGCGTGCGGCTGGCAGAGGCCGGCCTCGCCAGCTCGGCGGAGGGTCGCCGCATCTCCCTGGACCCGCTGACGGAGGCGTGAGAGCCATGAGCGACCTGCAGCTGACCCTCCTCGGCGAGGACGGCGCCCTGCGCCGCATCCCGCTCGCCGAGGCCCCCGCCTTCGCCCGCCCCACCGCGCCGCTGCGCTCCCGCGTGGTGTACGCGGCGGTGCACGTGGTCCCGCTGGTCCACGGCGACAACACCCCCGGCGCCCCTGCCCAGATCGACTGGGATGCGACCCTCGCCTTCCGCCGCACCATGTGGTCGCGCGGGCTCGGCGTGGCCGACGCGATGGACACCGCCCAGCGCGGCATGGGCCTGGACCCCGTCGCGACCCGCGAGCTCATCACCCGCACCGCCGACGCCGCCCGCGCAGCGCTCGAGGACCCGGAGATCTCCGCCGTCTTCCCCGCCGGCGCCACGGTGAGCGACCTCGTCGTCGCCGGTGTCAACACCGATCAGCGCACTGAGCAGGAGCTCAGCCTCGACGAGATCGTCGAGGCGTACGTCGAGCAGCTCCGCGCCACCGAGCGGGCCGGCGCCGGCGCCGTGCTGATGGCCTCCCGCCACCTCGCCCGCACCGCGCGCTCCGCCGCGGACTACGAGGAGGTCTACCGTCGTGTCCTCGCCGAGGCGACCGCCCCGGTGGTCCTGCACTGGCTCGGCACCGTCTTCGACCCGCAGCTGAAGGGCTACTTCGGCAGCGACGACCCCGCCGTCGGGGCGGACGCCCTCCTGCGCATCATCGAGGAGGACCCCTCCCGCATTCGCGGCGTGAAGATGAGCCTGCTCGACGATGCTGCCGAGATCGCCGTGCGCGAGCGCCTCCCGGAGGGCGTTCGCATGCTGACCGGCGACGACTTCCACTTCTCCCACCTCATCGTCGGCGACGGCACCGTGACGACCGGGGCCGACGAGCAGCAGGTCCGTGGGGAGTACTCCGACGCGCTGCTCGGCGCCTTCGCCGCAACCGCTCCCGCCGCCTCCGCCGCCGTGCAGGCACTGGACCGCGGGGACGTGGACGAGGCGCGGCGCATCCTGGACGCCGCCGAGCAGCTGGGACGGCACGTGTTCTCCGCCCCGACCTACCACTACAAGACCGGGGTCGCGTTCCTTGCCTGGCTGAACGGCCACCAGCAGGCGTTCACGATGGTGGGCGGGATGCACTCCGCCCGCAGCCTCCCGCACCTCTCGCGCACCATCGAGCTCGCCGCCACCACCGGCAACCTCGAGGACCCGGTGCTCGCCGCCGAGCGCTGGCACGGGATGCTGCGACTGGCCGGCTACGAGATCGACTCCGCCACCGACAGCGCGGCGGACTCGGGCGGGGCGACCGCCGCGAGCGAGGACGCCGCCGCATCGCGGACCGCACGGACGGGAGACGCCGCATGACCACGCAGGCCAGCTCGACCGCCATCGACGCCGAGGCTGCCGGCACGGTGCCCCGGCTGTCCCTGAACCGCTGGACCTTCCGCACCACGCCGGTGCAGGAGTTCCTCGAGGCCACGACCTCCCGCGGCATCGAAGCCGTCGGCCTATGGCGCCAGGACGTCGAGGAGGTGGGCCTGGACGCGCTGCGCCGCCGTGTGGACGACGCCGGGCTGCGCGTCAGCTCCCTGTGCCGCGGCGGCTTCCTCACCGCCTCCGCCGAGGCGGACCGCGCCGCGGCGCTCGACGACAACCGCCGTGCGATCGATGAGACCGCCGCGCTCGGCGCCCCCACCCTGGTCATGGTCGTCGGCGGCGTGGACCGCGCCGACAAGGATATCGTCGGCGCCCGGGCCCGGGTCACCGAGGCGATCACCGAGCTCGCCCCCTACGCCGAGCAGCGCGGCGTGAGCCTCTCCCTCGAGCCGATGCACCCGATGTTCGCCGCCGACCGGGCCGTGCTCTCCACCATCGACCAGGCCCTCGACATCGCCGAGGCCTCCGGCAGCTCCGCCGTCGGCGTCGTCGTGGACACCTACCACGTGTGGTGGGACCCCTCCCTCGAGCGCGCCGTCCAGCGCGCCGCGGCCTCGGATCGTCTGCTCGCCTACCAGGTGTGCGACTGGAACCTGCCGCTCGCCGCGGAGCCGCTGCACTCCCGCGGCTACATGGGTGACGGGTTCATCGACTTCCCCGCGATCACCCGCATGATCGCTGCGACCGGCTTTACCGGCGACATCGAGGTGGAGATCTTCAACGAGAACGTGTGGGCGACGCCGGCCGAGGAATCGGCGCGGATCATCGCCGAGCGGTACCAGGAGCTCGTGCTGCCGTACGCGTGAGGCAGTGCCCGTCCGGGGCGCCTGGAACCGGGCCACCGGGAGCCGGGGTGGCCGGGCCGTGTCCTGGACGGGCGCTGGGCAGCACGGTCTGGCGATATTGCCACGTCGTGCGGCTATGCGCCCGTGCAGGACCGGATGACTCCGGAGCGCAGCGGCGGCGCGCCGACGGCAGGGGGAGGGGCAGGCAGGAGCGGGCAGGTGCACGACCAGGTGCGGGGGCCGACGCCGCCGGGGTGCCCCGTCAGGGCCTGGCTCGAGCCCGTTGCTGGTGATGGACTCGTCCGGTCCCCACCCCTTGCGCGAGGAAGGTCCCCGCCTGCCGTGACCACCACCCGTCCCGCCCCGTCCGCGCCGGCCGTCTCCCGGGCCCTGCCCTGGATCCTGCTGCTGCTGACGGTCTTCGGGCCCATCTCGATGGACCTCTACCTCCCGGCGCTGCCCGCGCTGACCCGGGAGCTCGAGGCCACCACCTCGATCGCCCAGCTCACCGTGACCGCCTGCCTGCTGGGCCTCGCCGCCGGGCAGTTGCTCGCCGGCCCCGTCTCCGACCAGCACGGACGGCGCCGCATCCTGCTGATCGGCGTCGCCGCCTATGTGCTCACCTCGACCCTGTGCGCGCTGAGCCCCAGCATCGAGGTGCTGGTCGCGGCCCGCTTCGTGCAGGGCCTCGCCGGCGGCGTCGGCATCGTCATCGCCCAGGCCGCAGGGCGCGACATCTTCGACGGCCGCGAGCTGATCCGCTTCTACGGCCGCCTCGCGGTCGCCGGGCCCACCGCCGCGATCGTCGGCCCGATGATCGGCGGGCTGCTGAACACGTTCATGGACTGGCGCGGCCTGTTCGGCTTCCTCGCCGTGGTGGGTCTCGCGCTGCTGCTCATGGCCGCGACGATGTTCACCGAGACGCTCCCGCCCGAGCGCCGCACCGCCGGCGGGCTGCGCCGCACCGGCGCCGCGCTGCGGGTGCTGGGCGCGGATCGGGTGTTCGTCGGCGCAGTCCTCTCCCAGGGCTTCGTCTACGCGGCGATCTTCTCCTATCTCGCCGGATCCACCTTCGTGCTCCAGGAGATCTACGGCCTGTCCCCGCAGTGGTACGCGGCCGCGTTCGCCCTGAACTCCGCCGGAGGAGTGTTCTTCGGCTGGCTGGGCGGCCGCACCGCCGAGCGATGGAACGTCCACGGCGCGCTGTTCCTCGGCATCGCGCTGACCGGCACCGGTTGCCTCGGCCTGCTCCTGGCGGGACTCGTGCCGATGCCGCTCGCGGCGGTGATCGCCTCGCTGTTCCTGCTCGCCTCGGGCGCGCAGTTCTCGTCCCCCGCGGGCACCACCCTCGCGCTGTCCGAGTATCCGCAGATGGCCGGCACCGCGGGCTCGATCCTCGGCACCGCCCGTTTCGGTCTCGGCGCGCTCGCCGCCCCCTTCGTAGGGATCGCCGGTTCGCTGAGCATCCTGCCGCTGGGGGTGATCACCACCGGCGCCGCAGTGCTCGCCGCGGCCGGTGCGCTGCTGACGCTGCGCCGTCGCGCCCCCGAGGACATGGTGCACGCCGCGACGGCCTGACGCCCGCGGCGCACTGAGGCGGATCCTCCGCCGCGCGGGCCGGGGAGCGGCGAGGGCGAGGCGATCGTCGGGCGTCCATCGCCCAGTGCGCCCGACGCGGGGCCCGGCGCTCAGCTCCGCTTCCAGTACGCCAGCGAGTGCACACGCTCCTTCGGCAGTCCCAGCTCGCGACGCAGCGCCCCGGTGAGCCGGCGCGTCGGCACCCCCTCGAGGGCGACCATGACGCTCGTCCCCTCGGACCTCACCTCATCCCCGAGGCGGTCATGTGTCGCCCGGTCAGCGAGGTGCGATCCCCGTCGATTCGCGCAGCGCCACGTCTCCGCGCACCCGCACCTCGCGCACCCCGTCGGCCGAAGGGTCCTCGCTGGAGCCGCTCGCGGCCTCCGCATCGTCCGCCGACCGGTGCGCGGGGGTGACGCCCTCGAGCACCCATGCCGCCGCCTGTGCGGCCATCTCCGACAGCGGCAGCGCGATCGTGGTCAGCGAGGGGTTCGCGTCCGCCGCGGCGGACACCCCGCCGAAGCCGGCGACCGCGACCTGGCCGGGCACGTCCAGGCCGCGGCGGCGCAGCTCGCCGAGCGCGCCGAGGGCCATCACGTCGGCCGGGGCGAACAGGCACAGCGGGCCCTGCCCGGAGCCGCCGGCTCCCTCGAGATGCTCCTGGATGCGGGCGGCGAGCTCGAGCCCGCCGTCGCGGGTGAGGTCCGCGGCGATGCTCAGCTCGGGCTCGATCCCCGCCTCCGTCAGCGCGGCGATGAAGCCGCTGGTGCGGGAGCCGGCCGAGGGGATGCCGGCGATGCCCTCGACCACGGCGAAGCGCCGATGGCCCTCGACGACCAGGGCGGTGGCGAGCTCGTGGGAGTCCGCGGCGTCGTCGGAGATGATCGTGCGGCCGACGCCCAGGGACTGGCCCAGCCCCACGACCTTCCCGCCGTTGCGCTCGAAGCCCTGCAGCAGCGTGCTGATCGCGGTGTCGTCCTCGGTGCCGTAGCGATGCGTGCCCACCAGCACGAGCGCGTCGACCTGCTGGGCGATCAGGGAGCGCAGCGCCCGCACCTCGGTGTCGATCCGGCGATCGGTCTGCGTGAGCAGCACCTGGGACTGCGAGGCGAACAGCTGCTGCTGGATCTCGCCCGCGATGGTCGCGAAGTACGGATCGGCGAGGTCGTGCACGACCAGTCCGATCAGCCCCGAGCGGGAGCGGGCCAGGGCCTGGGCCTGGGCGTTGGGGACGTAGCCGAGGCGGTCCGCGGAGGCGCGCACCCGTTCGGCGACCTCCTTGCCGGGCACGCGGGCCGAGCCGTTGAGGACGCGGGAGGCGGTGGCGAGCGAGACGCCCGCATCCTGGGCGACGTCGCTGAGGCGCACGGCGGGCATCGGGGGCTCCTTCGTGGTGAGGCGGTCCTCCCGTCGGCGATCGTCCGGGCGGTGCGCACCGGAGCGGTCCGTCGGGGCCGACGGGTGGGTCCGGCAGGGCTGCCGGGGAGGGCCGACGAGTGGGGTGGGAAACGCTGTCCCGGGAGGGCCAGCATAACGAGGCGATCACGGCCGCGAGGCCGGCACGGCAGGTCGGGGAGCGTGATCCCGGTCGGGATGCGGGTCAGGCCATGGAGTCCCGGCGGCTCCCGTCGACCGGGAAGCGCGGGGGCTCCCCGGCGGAGAGGCGTCGCAGCTCCTCGAGCGCGGCCTCACCCATGCGGTGCAGCTCGTTGCCCTGGGAGCCGGCGAGGTGCGGGGTGAGCTGCGCGAGCTCCGCCTCCCACAGCGGGTCGTCGTCGGCGAGGTCGTCGTGCACGTCGAGGACCGCGCTGAGCCTGCCCGAGAGCACCTCGTCCCGCAGCGCGTCGATGTCCACCAGCGCGGGCCGGGCGGTGTTGAGGAACGTGGTGCCGTCGCGCATCAGACCGAGCAGCTCGCGGGTGACCATGCCCTTCGTCGAGGGCACGTCCGGGGCGTGCAGGCTCACCACGTCGCTGCGGGCGTAGAGCTCCTCCGGATCGACCTTCCTCGCGCCGAGCTCCGCGACCTGCTCGGCGCTCGCGAAGGGGTCGGTGACCAGCACCTCGAGGTCGAAGCGGCGCAGGTGCTCGGCCACCAGCGTCCCGATCCGGGAGGCGCCGATCAGGCCGACCACCCCGCCGTGGTTCCCGATCCCGGGATCGGCGGCCGTGGCCGGGCCGACGGTGCGCTCGCGCCGGTAGCGTGCCTGCTGGGCGAGGGTCCGCTTCCCGGCGAGCAGGATCTGCGCGAGCGCGTACTCGGCGACCGGGACGGCGTTCGCCTCGGTCGCGGAGGTCACCACGATGTCGCCTCTGTCCCACACGGCGTCGGTGACGACGAAGCGGACGGTGCCGGCGGTGTGCACGATCGCGCGCAGGCGCGGCATCCGCGCGAGCGCCACGGCGTCGACGGCGGGGGAGCCCCAGCCGGTGACCAGCACCTCCACCTCGGCGAGCTCCTCGCCCGGCGCGGCGGCGAGGTCCGGGACGGTGCGGGAGACGTCGATGCCGGTGATCTCCGCGAGCCGCTCCCGCTGGGCGGGGGAGAACATCCTGTCCTGCAGGCCCTCGGGCATCGCCAGCAGCGTCCTCATCGCGCGAGTTCCTCGCCGGCGGTGATCAGGGTGCGCAGGGTGTCCGCCTCGCGGGGCAGCAGCGCGGGGTCGTCGCCCGGCACGAACTCCAGCAGCGCATCGAGGTCCGCGCCGTTCGCGGCGAGGACCGCGAAGGCCGGCTCCCACAGGTCCGAGCGCTCGGCGAGCGGCAGGCGCTCGTGGCCCGGCCACCAGGAGAAGACGTGGATCGTGGAGGTGCGGGGCAGCGCCTGGCGCAGCGTGTCCAGCGCCGGCTCGACGGGCATGTCCTGATGCGGCTGCCAGTAGGTGAGCACGTTCGTGCGTCCCACCTCGTCCAGCAGGCGCAGGGTCGAGCCGATCTCGTCGGTGAGGGTGCCGCCGTGGAACTCGAGCCCGAGCTCCAGCCCGTGGGCGGCGACGCGGTCGGCGAGCTCCCGGATCCGGCTGACGGTGACGGCACGGTCCTCGGCGGAGGTCTCCGCCGAGCCGGTGCGGGTCGCCCACACCCGGATCCGCGGGGCGCCGAGCGCGCGGGCCGCGGCGATCACCGCCCCGCCTGCGGCGTGCACCTCCTCGTCGGAGCCGACGAAGGTGAGGTACGAGCCGTAGGAGGTGACGGAGAGGCCCGCCTCCTCGGTGACCGTCCGGGCGTGGGTGGCCGCGTCGAGGTCGCCGGGCGGGACGTGCGCGTCCCCGGCCCACTCGATGCCCTCGAGCCCGGCGGAGGCGGCGTGGCGCACCACCTCCTCGACCGGCAGGGAGCGGAAGGTGACGGAGCACAGGCCCGGGCGGATCATGACGATCCCTCCGATCTCGACGAGGCGGGAAAGCGGTTGCTATCAGGCTATCGCAGGTCCGCGAAGTGCCCGACGGGTCACCTGTGGGGTCCGGTCCGACGCGGCCGGAAAGCAGGCGCCCGACGGGTCGGAACCGAGGGGCCGGCCGCCCGGATCAGCCCTCGCGCTGCGCCCGCTCGGCCTCCTCCTGCCGCCAGACCTTCTCCTTGGCGATGAACTCGTTGTCCTCCGAGACGAGCTCCGCGATCTCCTCGTCACCGTGGATCCGGCGCACCTCGAGCTTCATGCCGGGGCCCAGCGGGCAGCGCTCCGCCCACTGCCGCGCCTCCTCGCGGGAGGGCACGTTCAGGATCCAGAACCCGTTGAACAACGACTCCGTCGGCCCGTAGGGCTCCTCGGAGAGGGCGGGCGGGGTGGAGGAGAAGTCGAGCACGAAGTTCTCCTCCGCGCCCGCGTCTGTGAGCCCCTCGCCGCCGGCGAGCACTCCCGCATCGTGCATCGCCTCGTTGTAGGCGCCCATCTGGTTGACGACCTCCTCGAAGTCCACCTCGGCGCTCGCGGCGAGCGCGGCATCGGTCGCTCGCATGATCAGCATGTACTTCATCGAGGCTCCTGTCGTGGGGTTCGCGGCGATCCGCGGGCCGTCTGCGGTCAGCGTAGGGCCGCCTCGATCTGGGCACGCGGCGAACGGGCGGATCAGGTCAGCCGAAGCCCGTCGCCTCACCGCCAGGGAGACGCAGGCCGGCCCGGGGCCGTGACGGTCCCGGGCCGGTCGAGGTGCCGTGCCGGATCAGCGGCGGGGCAGCAGGTCGCCCATCGGCACGAAGTCGGTGAACTCGGGGTCCAGGCCGGGGCGTGCGGGAGCGGCGTCGGCCGACGCGTCCTCGACGGAATGCGTCTCGGCGGAGCCGTCGGCCGCAGAAGCCTTGCCCGCGGCGCCGGCGACCGGGAGCGCCGTCCCGCGACGGGCAAGCAGGATGGTGGCGAGCTCACCGGTCGCGCGACGCACCCGCGCCGCGAGCGGCTGCTCGTCGGCCTGGCCCTCGGTGTCCGCGCCGAAGTCCGCCGAGGCCGCGAACACGGAGGTCGGCACGAGATCCGCCTTCAGGTAGCCGAACATCGGGCGGACCGCGTAGTCGATCGCGAGGGAGTGGCGGGCGGTGCCGGCGGTCGCGCCGACCAGCACCGGCTTGTCCTTCCACAGCTCGATGTCCAGCGCGTCGAAGAACGTCTTGAACAGCCCGGCCGGTCCCGCGTTGAAGATCGGGGTGACCGCGACGACGGCGTCCGCCGCGCGCACCTGCTCGATCACCATCGAGAGGCGCTCGCTGGGGAAGCGGGTCAGCAGCGCATCGGTGAGGTCGTGCGCGTACTCCCGCAGCTCGACGGTGGTCACCTCGACCGCGGAGCCGTCGGCCCCGAGCGCGGCCGAGGCCTCACGGGTCAGCTGGTCGGCGAGCATGCGCGTGGAGCTCGGAGTGGACAGCCCTGCGGACAGGGCGAGCAGGCGGAACGTGTCGGTCATGGGGAGTCTCTCTCGGGGAGCGCCGGGCGGCGGGGGGCATGGGGCGGAGCGTGGCGGGAGCTTTTGCGCCCGGGAGGACCGCTAGCGGCCCGAGCATCGGTCCTCCGGGCCGCAAAAGCTGCATGGACGGCGGCCCGGGGTCGACCGCAGGGGTCGTCGGGCCCGGATGGCCGCGCCCGGTCAGCGGCGGGCGTCCTCGGCGCGCAGGCCGGTCCAGTTGTCGCCGGTCTCGAACTTGTAGCTGTCGTCGAAGGCGCCTCGCTCGGCCTCGGCGGCGGCGACGCGGGCGGCGTGGGTGGGCGCCTCGGGGACGTCGGTGGGCTTCCTGGCCTCGAGCTCGCGGCGCAGTACCGGGACGACCTCGGTGCCCAGCAGCTCGATCTGCTCCAGGACCGTCTTCTGCGGCAGGCCCGCGTGGTCCATGAGGAACATCTGGCGCTGGTAGTCGCCGACGTGGTCGGCCATGGTCAGGTAGCGCTCGATCACCTGCTCGGGGGAGCCGACGGTCAGCGGGGTCTGCGCGGTGAAGTCCTCCATCGAGGGGCCGCCGCCGTAGACGGGGGCGTTGTCGAAGTAGGGGCGGAACTCGTTCCACGCGTCCTGGGAGTTCTTGCGCATGAAGGCCTGGCCGCCGAGGCCCACGTAGGCCTGGCGGGCGGTGCCGTGGCCGTAGTGCTCGTAGCGCTCGCGGTACAGCTGCACCATCTGCTCGGTGTGGCTCATGGGCCAGAAGATGTTGTTGTGCAGGAAGCCGTCGCCGTAGTACGCGGCCTGCTCGGCGATCTGCGGGGAGCGGATCGAGCCGTGCCACACGAAGGGCGCCACGCCGTCCAGCGGGCGCGGGGTGGAGGTGAACTGCTGCAGCGGGGTGCGG
Organism: Brachybacterium paraconglomeratum; assembly: GCF_003994255.1. Taxonomy (GTDB): domain Bacteria; phylum Actinomycetota; class Actinomycetes; order Actinomycetales; family Dermabacteraceae; genus Brachybacterium; species Brachybacterium conglomeratum. The sequence goes on from NZ_ML133855.1 coordinate 20,623, forward strand.
AACTGGCCCTCCCAGTTCACGACGTCCTCGGTCCACAGCCGGCGCAGCAGGTCGTAGTTCTCGATCGCGATCTCGATGCCCTTGCGGATGTCCTGCCCGAACCAGGGGTAGACCGGACCGGTGTTGCCGCGGCCCATCACCAGGTCCACGCGGCCGCCGGTGAGGTGCTGCAGCATCGCGTAGTCCTCGGCGATCTTCACCGGGTCGTTGGTGGTGATCAGCGTGGTCGCGGTGGAGAGGATGATCTTCTCGGTCTGCGCGCCGAGGTAGGCGAGTGTGGTGGTGGGGGAGGAGGTGACGAAGGGCGGGTTGTGGTGCTCGCCGATCGCGAACACGTCCAGGCCCACCTGCTCGGCGAGCCTGCCCATCTCGACCATGTTCTTCAGGCGCTCGTTCTCGGTGGGCACCTTCCCGGTCATGGGGTCGGGGGTGATGTCGGCGATGGTGAAGATTCCGAACTGCATGGCAGGCTCCTTGAGGTGCGTCGCGGGCATCCGGGAGGGCAGTGGCGAGGTCCCGCCCGGACCCGCCGAGAAGATGCTGCAACTTTAAACTATCTCGGAGGGGGTGGCAACCCCGACGTGACCCCGGTCGCCCTCGCCGGCCGCATCGCCGCCGAGTCCGAGCCCTCTTCTGTGCCGACCCCGAGTCCGCTCCGTCCCGAACGACGTCGAGCCCTCGCCCGCGGTCGAGACGTAGTTTTCCGTCCGTATGGAGCGTCATAGGGGCGGAAACCTACGTCTCGGCGAGTGCGTGGGCGCGTGGGTGCGTGGCTGCGAGGGATCGGGAGTGAGCGCGCCCGCGATCTGCGCATTCGCGCCCGTCGGCCGACGGGCAGGTGCGAGGATGGCGAGCCATGACCTCCACGAGCATCGAGACCCTGCTGGACGCGACCCGACTGGCCGCCCTCGAGACCACCGAGGGAGGGAGGGTCGTGGCGAAGGTGTCCGGCCTCGATCAGAAGGGCACCTCCTATCGCGGCTCCCTCGTCGAGATCGACGGGGACCGCCTGGTCCCGCTCACCCGCGGCAGCGCCTCCGTCGGCGCCGTGGCGCTCGCCGAGGACGGCGCCACCTTCTTCACCGCGAAGCGCGTGGGCGAGGACGGCGAGGAGTCCGAGGACGCCCAGCTCTGGGCGCTGCCCGCCCGCGGCGAGGCGCGCGAGCTCGCGAACCGTCCCGGCGGATTCGGCGGCCTCGTCGTCGCCGGACGTCACCTGGTCACCGAGCTCGAGGTCCACTCCCAGGCGGCCGACGAGGCCGAGCACGCGAAGCTCACCGCGAAGCGGAAGAAGGCCAAGGTCAGCGCCGCCTTCCATACCGGCTTCCCGACCCGGTACTGGGACCACGACCTCGGCCCCACCCGCCCTGTCCTCGCCATCGCCGCCCTGCCCGAGGATCTCGCCGCCGCCGAGCGCACCGCCGCGCCCTCGGCCGACGGGGCCGACGCGGACGAGGATGCCCCCACCCAGGTCCTCCACTTCCGCCACGTCACCATGCCGCCCGGACGCCTCGAGGGCTGGACCGCGGACCGCAGTGGCGAGCAGGCCCTCGTCGCCATGGCCGACTCCCGCGGCGACCGCCTCGCCGTCACCGACCTCTACCTCCTCGACCTCGTCGGCGCCCAGCCGCCGCGCCTGCTGTGCGAGGGGACGAACGAGGTCGAGTACGGCCCCGCCGAGTTCAGCCCCTCCGGCGACCGGGTCCTCATCGGCCGCCACCGCCACTGGACGCAGACCGCCTCGCTCCACGCGGGGGTCGAGCTGCTCGACCTCGCCACCGGAGAGTCCGCCCCCGTCTGGCCGGAGCTCGACCACTGGGTCGACCCCGTCTGGCTGGACGAGAACACCCTGGTCGCCGCCTCCGACGACACCGGTCGCGGTGCCGTCTGGATCGGCGACGTCACCGACGCCGCGCCGCGCCGCCTCGCCGGCGGCCCCGGCCAGGACCTCGCCTTCTCCGACCTCTCCATCGCCGGCGGCGAGATCATCGCCTCCGCCTCCGGGATCGCCGTCGCCCCGCATCCGGTGCGGATCGACCGCAGCAGCGGCGCCGTCGAGGAGCTGCCGAACCCGGCCGACGCGCTCGCCCAGCCGGGCACGCTCACCGAGGTCACCGCCGCCGCGGAGGACGGCACGGAGCTGCGGGCCTGGCTGCGCCTGCCCGACGGCGAGGGGCCGCACCCGCTGGTCGTGTTCGCCCACGGCGGTCCGTGGGGCTCGTGGAACGCCTGGACCTACCGCTGGAACCCCGGCCCCTTCGTCGACGCCGGCTACGCGGTGCTGCTGCCGGACCCCGCGATCTCCACCGGCTACGGCCAGTCCATGATCGACCGCGGCCAGCACGAGCTCGGCGGCGCCCCGTTCGCCGACATCATGTCGCTGACCGACCAGGCGATCGCGCGCGAGGACATCGACGAGGATCGCACCGCCTTCGCCGGCGGCTCCTACGGCGGGTACATGGCCAACTGGGTCGCCGGGCACACCGGGGACCGGTTCCGCTGCATCGTCACCCATGCCTCGCTGTGGGACACCGAGTCGATGGGCCGCACCACCGACAACGCCGCCTGGCACCGGCCGATGCTCGCCCAGAACGCGCGCTACAACCCCCGCGACTTCGTGGGCGAGATCGTGGCGCCGATGCTCGTCATCCACGGCGACAAGGACTACCGCGTCCCGATCGCGCAGGGCCACGCCCTCTGGCACGACCTCCACGAGTACTCGGCCACCCCGCGCGATGCGCAGGGCCGCAGTCGCCACCGCTACCTGTACTTCCCCGACGAGGGCCATTGGATCCAGGGCCGCGGCAACGCGCAGGTCTGGTACGAGACCTTCCTCGGCTTCCTCGACGAGCACGTGCGCGGTAAGGACTGGGAGCGACCCGCGACCCTCGGCTGAGCGGACGGCCCCGCACGCTTGACGCCGCTTCGAACGCGTGTTCGACTATCGGGCATGCGGTGGAGCGGACAGGAGATCGGCCCGGAGGGTGCTCAGCAGGCAGGGGCGCCCGCGCTGCTGGGCCTCTCGGGCCTGGTGCGCAGCGTGACCACGCCCGAGTTCCAGGGGGTCACCTTCCATGAGGTCACCGCGAAGTCCGCGCTGAACCGCGTGCCCGCCGCCAGCTCGATGCCCTTCGACTGGACGGTGAACCCGTATCGCGGCTGCTCCCACGCCTGCGTGTACTGCTTCGCGCGCAGCACCCACCGCTATCTCGACCTCGACGCGGGCGCGGACTTCGATCAGCAGGTGATCGTGAAGGTCAACGTCGCCGAGGTGCTGCGGGCCGAGCTCGCCCGTCGCTCCTGGAACGGCGACCTCGTCGCGCTCGGCACCAACACCGACCCCTACCAGCGGGCCGAGGGCCGCTACCGGCTCATGCCCGGGATCATCGATGCGCTCGCCGAGTCCGGAACGCCGCTGTCGATCCTCACCAAGGGCACCCTGCTGCGCCGCGACCTGCCGCAGCTCGAGCAGGCCGCCCGGCGCGTCCCCGTGGACCTCTCGATGTCGATCGCCGTGTTCGACGACGCGCTCCAGAAGGCCGTCGAGCCCGGCACCCCCACCACCGCGGCCCGGCTCGCGACCGTGCGCGCCGCGGCCGACGCCGGCTTCGCCGTCACCGTCTTCCTGATGCCGATCATGCCCTGGCTGACCGACGGAGACACGCAGCTCGACGACGCCCTCGCCCGGATCGCCGAGGCGGGCGCCTCGCGCGTCGTGTTCGGGGCGCTGCATCTGCGGCCGGGGGCGAAGGAGTGGTTCCTCGAGTGGATCCAGCGCGAGCACCCGCACCTGGCCACCGGGTACCGACGCTTCTACGGCAGCTCCTCCTACGCCCCGGCGGCCTATCGCGCCCAGCTCGCCCGGCGACTGCGGCCCATGCTGCGGCGCCACGGCCTGGACGCCCTGGAGGACGAGGACCAGCCGGAGCAGCGCCGCCTCGTCCGTGGAGCCGCACGCCGGCCCTCCTCGCCGCCGCCCGCCCTCGACCCGATGCCGCAGCCGGCGCTGTTCTGACGGAGGCGCCCGTCTCGGCGCGTCCCGGCGCCCCGTCCCGCTCCGCGCTCGGCCCCGGAGTCCCGGCCCGCCCTGCGCACGGCCACGGATCCCGCGCCGCAGCGCAGGCGATGGCCGGTCGACTCAGACGGTGGCGTCGGGGTCAGGCGACGGCGTCGGGCGCCGCGGACCAGGTGTCGCAGCTGCGCAGCACGCCCTCGCTGTCCTTCCCCTGCCCCACCCACACCGCACGGGCCTCGGCGCTCGGCTCCCCGGCGGTCGCGGGCGCGGCCTGCGCGTCGACCGAGGTCACGAAGCCCTCCACCCGGCCCGCGGGACGGATCCCCTCGGGCATCCGGTAGACGGCCGCGGAGGCGATGCAGGAGACCTGCAGGGCGTAGCGGCGCTGCGACTCCTCGGCGCGCTCCGGCTCCTCGGCCAGGGAGATCAGCAGCGTCCCGAAGTAGTCGTCCAGCGAGACGGCGCTCATCGCGAACAGCGCGTAGGAGTAGGAGAGGTGCCACATGTACAGCTGCGGCACCTCCTCCGCATCGGTGTTCGAGAAGCCGGGGTCCCAGGCCGCGGGCCAGTACAGGGTGTTGTCGGCCTGGCACACGACGGGCGTCGCCTCGGAGAAGCGCGCCGGATCGCAGGCCGAGTCCTCGGGCAGCGCATCGACGGTGTAGACGACGACGTCCGGGCCGGTGAAGTCGACGCCGACCGCGCCGAGCGCCTCCCCCCAGCTGGATTCGAGGCAGTCGGCCCCGGCCTCGAGATAGCCGGTCAGCTCCTCCGGTGCGAGTGCGCCGCCGTCGGTCGGCGGCAGCTCGCAGCCGGTGGGGGCCTGCAGCGTCGCCTCCTGCAGCGGGTTCTCGGCGAGGACCTGCTCGAGGTCGTCGGCGGTGCCGGTGGGCTCCTGCCCCTCCTCGAGCGGCTGCCAGACGCCGGGCTCGGCCTGGCCGGAGCTGCTCGAGGACTCCGCGGCGGGGGTCGGCTCGGCATCGCGATTGCCGAGCCACACCGCGGTCAGGCCGCCGCCCACGCCCAGCAGCAGGAGCAGCGCGCAGCCGAAGGCGATCGCCGGCACCAGCAGTCCGCGCCGGCGCGGACCGGTCGCGTCGATCCCCGGCGGGGCGCCGGGCGGTGCGGGGGAGGAGGTCGACGGACTTCCGTCGGCCGGCTGCGCTCCCTGCGAGGGCGAGCCCTGCGGCTGCGCGGCGGGCGACGACGTGCCGGTCGATCGCGCGGCCGACGGCGAGGTGGTCGACGCGGCAGGGTACTCGAAGCGGGGCCGCTGGTCGAAGCGCTGGATCGGACCGCTGTCAGGCAGAAAGGGCCTGCCGCCGGGAGAGGGGTCGAACAGTCCGCCTCCGGGACGGCGCACCACGGTGTCGTCGTCGGTGTCCGAGAGTGGGACCTCGTGGACCAGCGCGTCGCCGTCGGCCTCCGTGGGTGGTGCCTCGCGCAGCACGGTGTCGTCCTCGGGCAGGTCCCCGCCGGAGCCGTCCGGCACGGTCTCCTCGGCGTCGCCCGGGCGGTGATCGGCCGGGGCCCGTTCCGAGGGCGTGCGTCGGACGGTGTCCTCGAGGTCGGGATCCGCAGGGGAGCCGTCAACGGCGTCTCCGCGCTGATCGCTCATCGTCCTCCTTCCCTCAGGGCCCGGCGGCCGGCGGCTCCTCCGCCGGAGGCCCGGCGCCGTGGCCGCGCCGTCCGGTCAGGAGACCGTCTCGGTCTCCGCCGTCCAGGTGTTGCACTTCGCGAGGTCGCCGCCCGACTCGAAGCCCGCCGCGATCCAGCGCGCCCGGTTCTCCGGCGTGATGTCGTTCGGCGGCTCCCCGGCCTCCCAGGCGTCGGGCGAGCCCAGCGCGTCCCGCAGCTCCTGGCTGGGCTGCGCGGCGCTGGGGACCTGCATCGACGCGGCCGAGGCCCAGCAGATCCACTGCAGCGAGTTGCGGCGCCAGGCGTCGTCGAACGCCTCCGGATCGGTGTCCTCGTACTGGTTGCGCAGCTCGCCCTGGTAGAACACCAGCGTGCTGTTCCAGCTGGCGGCGTTGGAGTACATGTAGGCGAGGTCCCACAGGTAGGCGCCGGGGGCGTGCGCCTCGTCCTCGAAGTCCGTCGCGGTGCCGTAGCCCACTGGCCAGTAGATCGTGGAGTCGAGGTTGCACATCCGAGGGACGTCCTCGGCGAAGGTGTCCGCCTCGCAGCTGGAGGACGAGGGGACGTCCGGCCAGGTGTAGACCACCACGTCGGGCGCGGTCCAGGGCAGCCCGCGGTCGGAGCTCGCGACCGACCACACCTGGTTCAGGCATCCCGAGGCCGCATCGAGCACGGCCTGGAGCTGCTCCTGCGAGGGGGCGGTCGGGGTGGCGGGCAGGTCGCAGCTGCCCACGTCCGGCAGGCCGCCCTCGGTGAGGGGGTTGTCCTGCATGACTCCCAGGAGCTCCTCGGGCGTGGCCTCGGGGAACTCCCCGAGACCCAGCACATGGAACTCCGAGTAGTCCGACGCCTCGGTCGTCGGCGTCTCCTCCGCGGTCGAGGTGGCCTCGGAATCGCTGGGCTCGACCGACTCCGTGGTCGTCGTGGGGTCGCCGGCGACGGGCTCCGGACCCCCGCGGTTCAGTGCGAGGAAGGTGATCCCGCCTCCGACCACCAGGATCATCGCCAGGATGCAGCTCGCCGCGACGGCGAGCAGAGCCCACGGCCGCTTCCGCTGCGGTGCGGGAGGCTGCACGCCGGGGGCCTGTCCGTAGCCGGGGCCCTGGGGCGGCTGCGACGGAGGCTGCTGCCACTGCGGCGACTGCCACGGCCCCTGGGGCGCGCCGCCCTGCGGTCCGCCCCGGCCCTGACCACCCTGCGGACCGCCCTGCCATGGCCCGCCCTGGCCCTGTCCCGGCGGGCCGGCCCCGTCCCCCGGGCCTCCCCATCCTGTGTTCGACATCTGGTCCCCCTCGTCTCCGCCACCGCACTGCCACCGCACTGCTGGTGTGCAGGATATCTGGGCATCTCGCCCGCGGGAGAGCGTTCCATGCGCGGGGGAGAGGACGCCCCCTTCGGCGCCCCGGCGGCGCGGCCGCACCGGTCGGACATGCGGAAAGACCCCTGCCCGGCGAGCGAACTCGCTGGTCAGGGGTCTTTCTCCGGCGGAGGATGGGGGATTTGAACCCCCGAGGGCGTTAACCCAACACGCGTTCCAGGCGTGCGCCATAGGCCGCTAGGCGAATCCTCCAGCGCTCGTGAAGAGCGATGATCAGAGTACCTGAGAGTGCAGGTCTGCGCGAACCGAGCGGGCGCACGTCACACTCGGCCCGGGCTCGAGGTCGTCGCGGCCGGGTCGCGCCGGGATCGAGGCTCATCGCGAGGCAGGGGCCGGGCCGGTGGAGTCCCGGAGGCGCAGCACGGGCTCGGCGATGCTGCGGGAGTCCGTGCGACGGCCCTCGCGTCGCTCCTGCAGCATCCGCGCCGCGATCCGCCCCATCTCCTGCCGGGGCTGGTTCACGCTGGTCAGGTGCGGCCTGACGGTGAGCGCGACGGCGGAGGAGTCGTAGCCCACCACGCTGAGCCGCTCGGGCACCGCCACCCCGAGATCGGCGGCGCGGTGCAGCACCCGCACCGCGGCGATGTCGTTGGCGGCGAACACTGCGGTCGGGGCCTCCTCGGCGCCGCGCCGCAGCGCGCGGAGCAGCAGGTCGATGCCCTCGTCGGCCGAGTCCGGACCGATCACCGTGACCGCATCGGCGAGCCCGAGCCGCGCCGTCTCGGCGAGGAACCCGGTGCGCCGGGCGGCGGGACCCGGTCGCGAGGACAGGGTCACGTGGGCGAGGCGGCGATGACCGGCCGCGACAAGATGCCGCACCGCGAGCGCGGCGCCGGCGGTGTCGTCGGTGATCACCGCATCGGTGCCCGGCACCGGGTCCTGCATCCGCCCGATCACCACCACCGGCACCGAGCGGGCCGCCCGCTCGAGCGCCTCCGGCGGCAGCCAGGTGGTCACCGCGATGACCCCGTCCACCTCGAGGTCCAGCAGGCGCTGCAGCTGCCGCTCCATGTGCGCCGTGTCCCGCCTGCCGTGGGCGATCACGACCCCCGCCCCGAGCGCCTCCGCCGTCGCCTCGATGCCCGCGATGACGTCGGTGTGGTACGGATTCCCGAGGTCCGTCGGCAGGACCCCGAACAGAGTCGTCGCCCGCCTCCGCCGCCCGTAGCCGAGCCGCCGCGCGGCCTCCCGCACGCGCTCCCGGGTCGCCGGCGCGATGCCGGGCCGCTCGTTCAGCGCCATCGACGCGGCGGAGGGGGAGACCCCGGCCGCGCGCGCCACATCGGCCAGGCTCGGGCGCTTCCCAGGGGCGGTCACGAGACCGGTCTATCAGCGCCGAGTGCGGTCCTGACCGGCGGATCTGAAGGTTTTCAGTCCCGGACCCGAAGGCGTGCCGACGGGTTCACCCTCCGTTCACGGGGCGCGCCCCGATGCCGCCTAGCGTCGAGAGCACCGGCCCGCGCCGCCCCCGCTCCTCCCCGTCGAAGGACCTCCGTGACCACTGCGCCCCGCACCCTCCATCTCGCCTCCCCGGCCGACCTGCTCCCCGCGGCAGGCGGGGCCCCGCAGCTGCCCGCCCCTGCGGCGCTGCTCCTGGACTTCGGCGGCGTGGTCGTCACGACCGTCTCCCGGGCGACCTGGTCGCAGGAGCTCGCCGAGGACGTCGTCGCCCGGGCCGCGACGCTCGGCGCCCGTCTCGACGCAGGCTCGGTCGCGGAGTCGCTGCGCGCCGGGCGATCCGCCCTCTCGATGTGGAAGAACGCCGCCTCCCGCCGCCTCGCCCCGCGCGAGCTGGCCCCGGCCGAGATCGTCGGCGACTTCCTCCTCGCCGATCTCCCGGACCCGGTGCGGCGCACCCTCGCCCTCGACGCCGGCGAGCTGCTCGCGACGATGGCGACCCTGGTCTCCGAGCACCACCAGCGCCCGGGCATCGACGAGCTGCTCGCCGAGTGCGCCGCGCGCAGGATCCCCCTCGGGATCGTCTCCAACGCCCACTCCGGTCGGGCCCACCGCGCGATCCTCGCCGACCTGGGGCTGGACCGCTTCTTCGGCGTGCAGGTGTACTCCGACGAGGTCGGGATCCGCAAGCCGCACCCGGGCATGATCCGCCTGGCCGCGGAGGGGCTCGGCGTCGCCCTGCCGCAGGCCTGGTACGTCGGCGACACCCTCGACCGGGACGTGGTCGCCGCGCGCCGTGCCGGGGTCGGCGCCGTGGTGATCACCCGCGACCGACGCACCGACACCCCGCCGTTCCGCATCGCCGAGGCTCCCGATCTCGTGCTCGAGACCCCGGAGGGGCTGATCGCCCCGCTGCGCGCCGCGCTCGATTCCGCGGCGTCCGGGCGCGGCGCGGCCGGCGGGCCGACGACGGCGACCGCGCCGGGCACGGAGCCGCCCGCCGGCGACCCGTCGGCCGCAGCGCTGTCGTCGGCCGACTCGGCCGGCGCCGCACCCGTCCCCTCGCGCCGCGGCCGTCCCGCCGTGCTCCTGGACCACGGCGGCGTGATCACGCTGTCCACCCCGAATCCTGCCCGGGACGAGGAGGTCGGCGCGCTGATCGTCGCCCTCTCCGAGCGCATCGGCCACCCGATCGACCTCGAGACCGCCGCCCGGGCCGTCGCCGAGGGGTGGGAACGGCACCGCGCCCGCAAGCGCGCCCGCGACACCCGTGACCTCGACGCCTCCGCCGACCCTTCGCACCGCCACGACGAGATCGATCCGGCCGTGCTCTGGGGCGACCTCGTGGGGGAAGGCCTGCCCGAGCCGCTGCGCGCCGCGCTGCGCTTGGACGGCGCGCAGTTCTCCCTCGCCCTGCACCGGGCGAAGTCCGTGCCCGCGCCGCGACCCGGGGCGCTCGAGCTGATCCGCTGGTGCCGCGAGCAGGGGATCGTCGTCGGCATCGTCTCCAACACGATCTCCGGCCGCGGGGTGCGGGAGATCCTCGCCCGCTACGGCGTGCTCGCTGACCTCGGCCCCTCCGCGTACTCCGACGAGATCGGGGTGCGCAAGCCCGGCCGGGAGATCTTCGAGGCCGCGCTCGGCGGGCTCGACGCCGACCCCGCCGACGTGCTCTACGTCGGCGACAAGTCCGTCAACGACGGCCGCGGCGGGAAGGACGCCGGCATCGGCACCGTCTGCCTGCTGCGCGGCGGCAAGGACTCCGACGAGGAGCTCGCGCAGGCGCTCGCGGGCGGCTTCGCCGACCACGTCCTCGACTCCCCGGACGCGCTCATCGCCCTTCTCGTCGAGCGCGTGCGCGAGGCCGCGCGCCCGTCCGTCGCGGCGGGTGCGCACCCCGCCGCCCCCTGATCTCGGCGCCCCTGCGGCGCCGTCGTCCCCCGTCCCCTCGCCGACCGTCCCTGCGACCCGCTCCCTCGGCCGCAGTCCGTACCGTCCGCCGGCCCTCACCGCCCCCACACGCCCCGAACCTCTCGAAGGAGCCTCCCGTGACCACCCAGAACCCTCCCCGTCCTGCCGAGGACGAGCGCCGCGGTGCCCTCCGCGGCACCATCGACGGGGTGCGCAGCGTCCAGCTGTCCACCTCGCAGAAGCTGATGATCTTCGTGCTGTCGATGTCGCTGTTCGGCCTGTCGAACATCATCCTGGAGATCATCCCGGACCCCTCGATCGGCCCCGTCGACATCTCCGTGTCCTACATGGTGTTCGTGCCGCTGACGATCGCGGCGCTGTTCTCCCCGTTCTGGGCCGCGCTCGGCGCACCGCTCGGCGAGATCGTGTTCACCGACCTGCTGATGGGTGACTTCTCCGGCCTCGCCGAGGTCGAGGGCTTCCTGCAGATGTTCCTCGCCGTGTTCCTCGCCGGCTCCCTGATCCGCAACCCGCGCTCCCGGGGCCAGATCGCGCTCGGTGCGATCGTGCTGGTGCTCGTGGACAAGATCCTCTCCGCGATCGTGGACCTCTCCAAGGTCTGGATCGGCGTGGAGGACGCGGAGTTCGTCGAGGGCCTGCCCGAGTCGATGCTGGCGCTGGAGCTGCTCGGCCTCGGCGTGGACGTGCTGATGTCGGGGATCCTGCTCGGCGCGATCCCCGCGATGTGGCTGATCCCGGCCCTGCACGGGAAGATCGAGCCGCTGATGGGCATGCGTCCCCGGGTCCCCGGCGAGCCGATCCCGGGCCAGGCCCGCCTCTCCGGCACCTTCGTCGGCTTCGCGGTGCTGCTCGGCGTGGCGAGCTTCGGCTTCGCCTTCCTCGAGGCCTTCGACATCTCCGCCGGTGCCTTCGAGCCCGACTTCATCGACCGGTTCGGCGATTGGTTCGTCCTCGTCTCCGTGCTCGCGATCGCCGTGGTCCTGGGGATCGCGATCCTGCTCTTCCGCCGGGCGCAGGCCTCGCGCGGGACCGCCGACCGCGCCTGAGCGACGACGCCCGACCTCGGAGACCCTGATGCAGACCGTTCCCCCGACCACCGCTCCCGCCCCGGCACCCGCCGGCGACAGGCGGGCGGACCCCGTGATCCGCGTGAAGGACCTGTCCTTCCGCTACCCGGGCACCGACCGAGACACCCTGCGCAACGTCGACCTCACCGTCGAGCGGGGCGACTTCGTGGCGGTGGTCGGGGGCAACGGCTCCGCCAAGACCACCCTGTGCAAGACCTTCAACGGCCTCGTCCCGCACTACTGGAGCGGCGACTTCGCCGGGTCCGTGCACGTGGACGGGGTCGACACCTGGGACTCGTCCGTCGCGGAGCTCTCCAGCCGTGTCGGCTACGTCTACCAGGACTTCCAGAACCAGCTGGTGCGTCCGACGGTCCGCGACGAGGTCGCCTTCGGACCCCTGAACTTCGGTCACGCTGACTACCGCGAGCGCACCGACGAGGCCCTCGAGCACCTGGGCATCGCCCACCTGCGCGACCAGTTCGTCTGGCAGCTCTCCGGCGGCCAGTCCCATCTCGTGGCCCTCGCCGCGGTGCTCGCCCTGCGCCCCGAGGTGATCGTGGTCGACGAACCGGTCGCCGAGCTCGACCCGGCCCGGGCGCGGGAGATCTACCTGCGACTGCGCGAGCTCAACGAGCGCGACGGCATCACCGTGATCACCATCGAGCACCACGCCGAGTTCATCGCGGAGTTCGCCCGCTCCGTGGTGCTCATGGCCGACGGCGCGCCCGTCTGGCACCTGCCCGTGCAGGAGGCGATGGACCGCCACGAGGACCTCGCCGCCCACGGAGTCCCCGCCCCGGACGCGGTTGCGCTCTCGGCAGCGGCCGGTGCGCGGCCGGTCGCGCTCGACGTCCCCTCCGCCGCCGCGGCCCTGCGGCCCGTCGTGCGGGAACGGCCGACGGGGGAGCGGCCGACGGGGGCCGACGCCCCTGAGGGCGCCGATCCCGCGCCCGTCGTCGACACCGCCGACCAGACTGCCGGGGCCGAGCACGCGCCCGCTGCGCCCGCTGCGCCCGTCGCGTCCGCCGAGATCGTCGCGACGCTGCGCGGCGTCCGCCACGGCTACCGCTCCGTCGCAGGCGGCCTCTCCACCGTCCTCGACAACCTCGACCTGGACCTGCGCGCGGGGGAGCGCATCGCCCTGGTCGGCACCAACGGCGCCGGCAAGACCACGCTGATGAAGCTGCTGACCGGGCTGATCGTGCCCCGCGCCGGCACCGTCACGGTCGACGGGATCGACACCCGCACCCGCTCCGCCGCGACGATGGCCGACCACGTCTCCTACCTCTACCAGCACCCGCAGCAGATGTTCCTCAAGGACACCGTGCGCGAGGACATCGCCCTGTTCCCCCGCGGCCGGAAGGTGCCCGACGCCGAGGCGATCGTGGAGAGGATCATCGAGGAGGTGGGGCTCTCCGCCCTCGCGGACCGTGACGGACGCTCCCTCTCCGGCGGCCAGCAGCGCCGCGCGACGCTCGGCATCGGCCTGGCCATGCGGCCCTCGCTGCTGCTCCTGGACGAGCCGACATCGAGCCTCGACATCCGCTCCCGCGACGACGTCACCGCGATGCTCGCCGCGCTCGCCGAGACCGTGCGCTGCGCCGTCGTCGCCACCCACGACATGGAGCTCGTCGCCACCTGGGCGAGCCGCGTCCTCGTGCTCGACCAGGGGAAGGTGCTCGCCGACGTCACCCCGCGCGAGCTCTTCTCCCGCCCCGAGCTCACCGCCCGCACCCGGCTGGTCCCGCCGCAGGCCGCCCGCATCGCGCTCGAGCTGGGACTGGACCCGCTGCCCCTGACCGCGGCCGAGCTGCGGGCCTGGCTGCCGAAGGAGGTGCGCTGATGGCGCGCAAGACCCACGACGTGCTCAGCGTCGACTGGATCCGGCTCGAGCTGCTGCGCACCGCGTACTCCACCCGCGGCGGGCTGTTCTCGCGGATGGATCCGCGGATCGTGCTGGCCTGGTACCTGCTGATGGCGATCGCGCCCTGGCTCACCCATGACACCGGCGTGCTGCTGGTTCTCTTCGCGCTCGGCGTCGTCTCCGTGGCCCTCGCCCGGGTGGGGCCGCTGGTGCTGGGGCTGTTTCTCATCGGCCTGCTCGGCAACGTGATCGGCCTGTTCGTGGCGTCGTTCCTGTTCGGCGGGAACCTCGACACCCTCGTCGCGCTCGCCGAGCTGAACCTCAAGCTCGGCGCCGTCTCCATGGCGTCGATGGCGGCGTTCGTGTCACTGGACCCGGAGAAGCTCTCCGACGCGCTGCTGTGGTTCCGCGCCCCCGAGCTGCTCGCCTTCGGCGTCAGCTACGGCTATCGGATGCTGCCGATCCTGGTGGACGAGTACGTGACCGTCTTCGAGGGGCAGCGCCTGCGGCACGCGCCGGTGGAGAGACCGGGCCTGCTGGGGTGGCGGGTGATGGGTCAGTGGTGCGTCCTCGCCGTCACCGCGTTCTACCCGATCATGCTCAACACCGCCAAGAACGTGCGCACGACGGTCGAGGCGCTCGAGACGCGCGGCTTCACCTACGGTGCCTCGAACCCCGCCGGACGTTCGCTGCGGCTGGCCTACCTGCGCGTCTCGGCGCTGGACCTCGCCGTGCTGCTCGCGACCGCGGCGCTCGTCGTCGCCGCCTTCCCGCTTGGCGCGCGGATCCCGTGGCTCGGGTGAGGGGCAAGGCCATCGGCTGCGGCCCGGGGCGCCCTCGTGGAGCCGGGATGGCCAGGAGATGGCGCAGGGGCGACCAGTATGCCTATATAGGCATAGTGGTCGCCCCTGCGCCATCGGCCGACAGGTACGGCAGTCAGGTTCAGCCGACGGGACCGGCTGGCCGGAGCGGCCGACGGGTCCGGCCGACGGGTCCGGCCGACGGGAGGCCTGCGGCTGGAGTCAGTCCTCCTCGGGCGCCTCGGGGTGGCTGCGGAGGTTGACGACGGCGGCGACGAGGCCGCCCCAGACGGTGACGATCGCGACGATCATCATGACGATGGCGGGGACGGACATGATCCCTCCTGGGGAACGGGCCGGTGCGGGACCGGCGGTGAGTCGGGGAGTGACGGCTCAGAGGCCGGCGGGGCGCAGCTCGTGCGGCGTGGTCGCCTCGGGCGTGGTCACCAGGCCCTTGCCGGAGACGACCTCGGGGGCGATCGGGTCGCCGTCGGAGTCGGCCTTGTAGAGGTTCGAGCCGGCCGGCCACGGGATCAGCGAGAGGATCACCGCGACCACCACCAGACCGATCGCCATAAGCCAGCCGAACACGAGCACGAACCAGCCCGGGTAGCCCTCGTAGGTGCCGTCGGCCGAGAGCAGGCTGACGGTGCTGATGATCAGCGAGACGCCGAGCACGAGCGGCGCGATGATCGCCACGCACGCGTACCACCAGCGGCCGATGTGGAAGGTGCCGCGGAAGTTCAGGTGATCGCGCAGCGTGGGCATTCCGCGCACCACGAAGGCGACGATCAGCGAGGAGACCAGCGCCGCCGCGACGATGCCGTACTCGTTGGCCCACTTGTCCATCACGTCCAGCAGGGGCAGGCCCATGGTCGTGGAGAACAGCACCGTGGAGACCACGGCGATCGGCACGCACACCAGCAGGGTCGAGGAGACGCGGGCGAGGCCGAACTTGTCCTGGACCGCCGCGATTACGACTTCCACGATGGAGATCAGCGAGGTGAAGCCGGCCAGCACCAGCGAGCCGAAGAAGAGCACGCCGATCAGCGCGCCGGCCGGGGCCTCGGAGATGATCGTCGGGAAGGCGATGAACGCGAGGCCCACACCGGCGACGACCACCTCGTCGATCGCGACGCCCTGGGCCTGCGCCATGAAGCCCAGCGCCGAGAACACGCCGATGCCGCACAGGATCTCGAAGCTCGAGTTCGCGAAGCCGACCACCAGGCCGGAGCCGGTGAGATCGGTCTTCTTCTTCAGGTACGAGGAGTAGGTGAGCATGATGCCGAACGCCACCGAGAGGGAGAAGAAGATCTGCCCGTAGGCGGCGATCCACACTCCCGGGTCCGCGAGCGCGGCCCAGTTCGGGCGGAAGAAGGCGTCCAGGCCGTCGATCGCGCCGGGCAGGAACAGCGAGCGGACCACCAGGATGATGAACATGACGACCAGCAGCGGGATGAAGACGACCGAGCTGGCCGCGATGCCCTTCTGCACGCCGAGAGCCATCACCACGATCACCGTGATCCACACCGCCAGCATGGAGATCAGCACCGCGGGGACGTAGTCGAAGGAGACCGCCACGTCGGCCCCGCCGAGCGCCTGTGTGTACTCGCCGAAGAAGCCGGCCGCCCCGTCGGGGTGGGAGTCCCAGCGCTGGTCGAGGGAGAAGATCGTGTAGTTCGTCGCCCACGCCAGGATCAGCGCGTAGTACAGCGCGATGATCAGGGCGATCAGCACCTGCCACCAGCCGATGAACTCGGTCCAGCGGCGGAAGCGGCGCCACGCGGCGGGGGCCGAGCCGCGCCAGCGGTGACCGATCGCGTAGTCGAGGAACAGCAGCGGGATGCCCGCGGTCAGCAGCGCGACCAGGTACGGCAGGATGAACGCGCCGCCGCCGTTGTCGTAGGCGACTGCGGGGAAGCGCCAGATGTTGCCGAGGCCGACGGCGGAGCCGATGGCCGCGAAGATGAAGGCGGTGCGGCCGCGGAACGCACCGCGATCGGCGCTCTGGGTGGCGGCGCCGGCGGACGGGGTTGGTGCACTCACGATGAGCCTCCGGGTGAGCTGCGCCGGTCACGGCGCGGGGGAGAGAGGTCGACGACGTCGGCGACCCGGGGAAGATGCGCCGCCTGAGGGGACGACGGCACGACGGCCGCGGGAGACGGCCCTGGACCGCAGGGATGGGCGGTCCGACGCACGGCGCGGTGCGGGATCGCCGCGGGGCACCGTGGGGGGATCGTACCGTCCAGAGGGATGGACGCGCGCGGAGCGGAGTTGACCGCCGGGTCGTGCCCCGTGCGGCGAATCGGGCGCGGTACCGCACCGCGCCGGCCCGGCCCGGGACGCGACGGGGCGTCGCTACGCCGAGGGACCGGGCCTGCCCCGGGTCAGTCGGCGGGCGGCGGCGGGGGCGTCGGCGCGCCGACGGGCGGGGCGACCCGGGGATGGGTCGTCCCCGAGCGGGCGGCGGTGCGGCCGTCGGCCGCGGCACCCGACGACTCGCCGGCACGGCCGTCCGCTCCCGTCCCCGCAGCGGCGCCGACGGGGACGCGGGCGGGCGAGGGGTCCCAGCCGCCGTCGACCACGCGGCGCTGCATGAGGATCGCGGCTCCCAGGAGCACGGCGCCCAGCACGATCAGCAGGACGATGCCGGGCAGCACCCCGGTGCGCGCCGAGTAGCCGATGAGGATGCCGAACCAGCCGAAGTCGGTGTCGCCGAAGGTGGTGTTCGCGGAGCCGAAGGTGCCCAGCACCTTCAGCAGCAGCGCCGGCAGGAAGGTGACCAGCAGGCCGTTGACGAATCCGCCCGCGACCGCGCCGCGTCGGCCGCCGGTGGCGTTGCCGTACACGCCCGCGGCGCCGCCGGTGAAGAAGTGCGGGACCAGGCCCGGCAGGATCAGCGCGAGGCCGAGCACCGGGCCGAGCCACACGCCGAGCACCAGCAGGCCCACGAGGCCGCCCGCGAAGCTCGACAGGAACCCGATCAACACCGCGTTCTGGGCGTAGGGGAACACGATCGGGGCGTCGAGGGCCGGGATCGCGCCGGGCACGACCTTCGCGGCGATGCCCTGGAAGGCGGGGACGAGCTCGCCGAGGATCGTGCGCACGCCGAACAGGATCACCGCGACCGCGATGCCGAACTGCAGACCCTGGGTCACCGACTGCATGAGGTAGTTGCCCACCCCCGTCGCCCCGCCCTCGAAGGCGCCGAAGGCGGTCTCCTGCCCGGCCCGCGCGAGATACGCGACGGCGACCACGAGGTACATCAGCACCATCGACAGAGCGGTGGCGACCATGGAGTCGCGCAGGAAGCGGAGCGACTCGGGGACCTTGAGGTCCTCGGTGGAGCGGCTCTTCCCCTTCGGGTCGACGAGTCGGCCGACGGCGCCGGCGGCGATGTAGCCCGCCGTGCCGAAGTGACCGATCGCGATCGAGTCGTCCCCGGTGATCCGCCGGGTCCAGGGCTGGGCGAGAGCGGGCAGGGAGACCATGAGGATGCCCAGCAGCAGCGCGCCGAGCACCACCACGACCACGGTGGGCATCCCGGCCGAGGCCATCACGATCGTGATCAGGGTGGCCATGAACAGCAGGTGGTGACCGGTGAGGAAGACGTAGCGCAGCGGCGTGAAGCGGGCGAGCAGGATCGCGACCACGAAGCCGAGGATCATCAGCCACGCGACCTGGGCGCCGAACTCCTCCTGCGCGATGCCCGCGATCGCCTCGTTGGTCGGGACCACGCCCTGGGCGCCGAGCGCGCCCTGGATCATCACCCCCAGCGGGGTGAGGGAGGCGGTGACGAGCGTGGCGCCGGCGCCGATGAGCAGGAAGCCGAGCACGGCCTTCAGCGCACCGCCGGCCACCTGCCCGGCGGACTTGCGCAGGGCGATCAGGCCGATCGCGGTGATGATGCCGATGAGATAGGCGGGGACGGAGAGCACCTCGTTGACGAGGAACTCGGCGATCGTGACGAGCACGTTCATGGTTCTTCTCCGGGGAGTGGGGACGGGGGAGGGGTGGCCGACAGGTCGGAGAGGGCGGATGCGTCAGACGGCGTAGATACGGCGCAGGGCCGCGTCGATCTCCGCCTGCGAGGTGAAGTTCTCGATCACCTCGACGCGCACGCCGACCTCGCCGAGGGTGTCCGCGATCGCACCGGAGGTGAGGATCGCGTCGGAGTCCTTGGCGCGGCCCTTCGCAGAGATCGTGTCGGTGGCCTGCACGTCCAGGTGCGAGGACCAGCCCCAGCGGTCCAGCACCTGCTCGGCCGTGTTCTTCAGGAACAGGCTCGTGCCCAGCCCGTTCCCGCACACCGTGAGCAGGAGCTTCTTCGAGGGGACGGCGTCGGCATCGACCATGGCGCCCGTGCCGGAGCCGGTGTCGGTCCCGGCCCCGGACCGGGAGTCCTCTGCCGACCTCTCGCCCGGACCAGCGCCGTCGGCCCCGAGAGCTGCGAGCACGTCCTCTCGCGTCCGCGCCGCGTCGAGCAGGGAACGGCGGGCCGGGTCGGCGAGCACCCCGGCGAGGGCCGCGAGCGCCTCGCGGTGCGCGGAGCTGTCCGCCGCAGCCAGCGCCATGACCAGCGTGACGGGGTCGTTGGCCGCGTTGCCGAAGGCGATCGGCTCCGCCAGGCGCACGAACGACATCCCCGTGCGATGCACCGACTCGTCGGGCCGGGAATGGGCGAGCGCGAATCCCGGGGCGACGACGATGTAGGGGCCGTGCTCCTCGACGATGCGGATCATCGCCTCTGTGTAGGCGGGGTCGGTGGCGCCGGTGGAGACCAGCAGCTCGCCGGAGCGGCGTATCGCCTCGCGCCAGTCGGCGGCATCGGCGTCCAGGAGGATCGTGGACGGGGAGAGCAGTTCGCTGAGCTGTGACATGTCAAGGGCCTCTTCTCACGAGGGCGGCGCGGGGCGGGATCGATACGCTACGCCTGAGCCGTCGGCGATGGGGGAGCGCGCCTGTCCCGGTGCGACGAGGCCCACCCGCCCTGCATGTCACGACCCCGCAACCGGCGGCAGGCGCGCACGAGGAGAGGGGCCCCGACCGTTACGCTCGGGCCCATGTCTGAACCGTCCCCCGTGCGGCTCGGGTCCACCCCGACCGAGCCGTCCACCGCATACATGGCCCAGCTCGACGAGGAGCGGGAGGCGGCGCTGCGCACGCAGTCCCACCCCGGCTCCGACCACGAGGGCGCGGCGGAGGAGCTGCGCTCCCGGCTCGAGGAGGAGGTCGACAAGGCCGGCCCCGAGCTCGTCGACCTGATGATCGACCTCGCCGAGCATCCCGAGGTCGCCTTCGAGGAGCACCGCTCCGCCGCCGCGATCGTGAAGACCCTCGAGGACCACGGCATCGAGGCGCAGCTCGGCGTGCACGGCCTGGACACCGCGATCCGCGCCGAGATCCGCGGCGAGGGCGCCGGATCGGCCGACGCGCCGACCGTCGCGGTGCTCTCCGAGTACGACGCCCTGCCCGGCATCGGTCACGGCTGCGGCCACAACGTCATCGCAGTGATGGGACTGGGCGCCTTCCTGGGGCTCGCGGAGCTCGCGAAGAGGGACCCCTCGGCCGTGCCCGGCACCGTCGTCTACCTCGGCACCCCCGCCGAGGAGGGACACACCGGCAAGGAGTACATGGCCCGCCAGGGCGCCTTCGACGGGCTCGACGCCGCGGTCATGGCCCACGGCTACCCGGGCTACGACCTGGCCGACCAGGTGTGGCTGGGCCGGCGCACCCTCACCGTCGAGTTCCACGGCCACACCGCCCACGCCTCCGCGCAGCCGTTCATGGGCCGCAACGCCCTGGATGCGGCGAGCCTGATGTACCAGGGCATCGGCCTGATGCGTCAGCAGACCCCGCCCAGCGACCGCATCCACGCCGTGATCCGCGAGGGCGGCGAGCGGGCCAGCGTCGTCCCCGACCGCGCGAGGCTCGACCTGTACGTGCGCTCTCAGCGCCCCGAGACCCTCAAGGACCTCTCGCGCCGGGTCGAGGACGTCGCCCACGGTGCGGCTCTGATGGCCGGCGTCGGCGTGACCGTCACCTGGGACCACCACCCGCCCTCCCTGCCGGTGCGCACCAACGACGCGCTGACCGGCCGCTGGGTCGAGGCGCAGCGCCGCCGTGGCCGCGACCCGCTGCCGCTGGGCGTGGTCTCCACGACCCTCGCCGCCTCCACCGACTTCGGCAACGTCAGCTACCGCCTGCCCGGCATGCATCCGCTGATCCGCATCGCCCCGGCCGACGTCGCCCTGCACACCCGCGAGTTCGCGGCCGAGTCCACCTCGGCCGACGCCCGCGCCGCCGCGACCGACGGGGCCTACGGCCTCGCCGCCACCCTGCTCGACGTCCTGCACGACCCGGCGCTCGCCGCCGCCGTCGCCGAGGAGTTCGCGCAGGCCGGGGGCGCGATCGACGTGCCCTCCTTCTTCGACTGACACCGTTCCCCGACCGCCGTCGGCGGCCGAGGGACGAGCCGGCCGTCGGCGCCGCCCGCCCGACCTCCGCCCCCGTCCCGGACCGTCCCGTCGCGCACCCCCTCCTCCGGCCCCGACCTCGAACCGCACCACCTGGGAGTCCTCATGAGCGCCACCCCCGCGCCCCCGGCCAAGACCGGACTGACCGACAAGATCCTCAACGGCGTCGAGAGGGCGGGCAACAAGCTGCCCGAGCCCTTCATGCTGTTCCTCATCCTGTTCGCGATCACCGGCGTGGTCTCCACGGCCATGGCCTGGGCGGACGTGGAGGTGACGGTGCCCGGCTCGGACGAGGCCACCGTCATCAAGGGCCTGTTCACCGGTGAGGGCCTGACCTGGCTGACCACCACCCTCGGCGAGAACTACATCGGCTTCCCGCCGCTGGTGACGGTGCTGCCGATCCTGCTCGCGATCGGCATCTCCCAGCACTCCGGGCTGCTCGCCGCCGCGATCCGCAAGCTGTTCGGCTCCTCGCCCTCGTGGATGCTCCCCTACGTGGTGGGCTTCGTGGGCGTGGTCTCCTCGATCATGGCCGACTCCGCCTTCGTGGTGGTCCCGCCGCTGGCCGCGCTGGTGTTCAAGGCCGCCGGGCGACACCCCGTCGCGGGCCTACTGGGCGGCTTCGCCGCCGCCGGCGCCGGCTACTCCACCAACATCTTCCCCACCTCGCTGGACGCCCTGTTCGCGGGGATCACCACCTCCGTGATGGATGCGCTGCCGGACTTCGAGTTCACCGCCGTGAACCCGGTCTCGAACTGGTTCTTCAACATCGCCTCGTCGCTGGTGCTCGGCTTCGTCGCCGGCTTCATCATCGACCGGATCCTCGAGCCGCGCCTGAACCGCCAGGGCATCGGCCGCGACGAGATCACCGAGGAGGGCGAGGTCGCCACCAGCGGCGAGAGCGCCGATCAGATGCGTGCCGAGCTCACCCCGGCGGAGAACAAGGGCCTGATCGCCGCCGTGATCGCCGCGGCGGTGCTCACCGCGATCGTGCTGACGGCGACGCTGGCCCCCGCCTCGCCGTGGCGGAACGAGGACGGCGGCTTCCTGCCGAAGTCCCCGCTGCTGGACTCCATCGTGTTCCTGGTCGTCGCCTACTTCATCGTGCTGGGCCTGACCTACGGCATCGTGGTCGGCACCCTGCGCAGCACCAAGGATGCGGTCGCGATGATGACCGAGTCGCTCAAGGAGATGTTGCCCTTCGTGGTGCTCGCCTTCATCCTGGGCAACTTCATCGCCCTGTTCAACTGGTCCGGGATCGGCACCTGGATCGCCGTGACCGGCGCGGCCGCCCTCGAGGGCATCGGCCTGACCGGCTTCCCGGCGGTGCTCGGCTTCATGCTGCTGGCCAGCTGCCTGAACCTGTTCATCATCTCCGGCTCCGGCATGTGGGCGATCATGGCCGCCGTGTTCGTGCCGATGTTCGCGCTGATCGGCTACGAGCCCGCCTTCACCCAGGCCGCGTTCCGCGTGGGCGACTCCGCCACCCAGGTCATCACGCCGATGAACCCGTACATGATCGTGCTGCTGGGCATGCTGCGGAAGTACGAGCCCGGCGCGGGCCTCGGCTCGCTGATGGCGCGCATGCTGCCCTTCGTGGTCCCGTTCTGGTTCGTGTGGACCGTGATCCTCGCGGTCTTCTTCTTCGCGGACCTGCCGCTCGGCCCGGGCAACGGCATCTTCCTCGGCTGATCCCCCTCCGGCGGCCCCGTCGACCCCCTCGGCCCTGGATGGCCCGCCGTCCCCACACCTTGCCCATCGAGACGTTGCTTTGGTGCTCTATATGCCCGGAGAGAGCACCAAAGCTACGTCTCGATGGTGTGCCGGGGCCTGGGGTGAGCGGCGGGGCCGTCGGACCGACAGTTTCTGCTGCGCCCAGGACCTATGTCGCGCGTTGCATCGGTCCTGTGGGCAGCAAAACCTGAGCCGGGGTGTGCCTGGGTGCATCTGCCTCAGCCAGCGCTTCGCGCGACCGGTCGGCGGGGGCGAGGCGTCCCTGCCCGGGCACCGGGTTGAGCGGCGGGGCCGTCGGCGCGAGGATGGCAGGCATGAGCGAACTCGCCGACCGCCTCCGCGCCCTGCCGTCCTTCCCCGAGGACATGCCCGGCCTCGACCCGGACTCCGCCCCCGAGGACCCGGCCGAGCTCTTCCTCGACTGGCTCGAGGGCGCGATCGCGAGCGGCGCCCGCCAGCCGCACGCCATGACCTTCCAGACCCTCGACGGCGGCGCGCCCGTCGGCCGCACCCTCATCCTCAAGGACCTCGACGAGCGCGGCCTGCACGTCTCCACCCACCGCACCTCCCGCAAGGGCGAGCAGCTCGGCGCCGACCCTCGCGCCGCGATGACCTTCTTCTGGCGCGAGAGCGGCAGGCAGGTCCAGGTGGGCGGCGAGGTCGTCGCGCTGGACGAGGCGACCTCGCAGGCCGACTGGGCCTCGCGCCCCTCCTACGACGGCTCCCCGAACCCGGACTGGCAGGTCTACGCCCTGCAGCCGGCCTGGTACGAGTTCACCCAGTCGCGGCTGGACCGCAAGCACGTGCGCGTCGGCTACCGGCGCGAGGGCGGCGCCTGGACGCACGAGCGCATCACCACCCCGGCGGGCTGACCGACCCCGCCTCAGCGCTCCCGGACGAAGCGCCGGTGCGGCCGGCCGTAGGCGTCGACGATCCCGTCGTCCGTGAAGCCGAGCCGGGCGAGCACCGTGGCTGAGGCCGGGTTCGCGAGGTCCGCGAGGCCGACGAGACGGCGCAGCGCGAGCGGCCCGTCGGCCGCCTCCACGCACAGCCGCCCCGCCTCGGTCGCGAGACCGTGGCCCCACCGGCCCCGGGCCAGCGTGTAGCCGAGCTCGATGCCCTGGTCGGTGACCTCCAGACCCGCATCGCCGATCAGCTCGCCGCTCGCACGCTCGATCACGGCCCAGAACGCGAAGCCGTGCCGGGCCTGGTGGGCGGCGTAGTCGGCGAGCATCTGCGCGGACTGCTCCGGGGAGGCGGGCTCGCCGTCGCCGACGAAGCGCATCACCTCGGGATCGCCGTAGACGCGATGCGCGGCCGCGGCGTCGTCGACCGTGAACGGGCGCAGGTCCAGGCGCGGGCCGCGCAGCGGGAACCGAAGGGTCATCCCGCCAGTATGGCGAGGGGCCGGCCCGGCCGGGAGTCAGCTGACGACCGTGGCGAGGCCCTGGCGCGCGTGGCGCAGCCGGTCTGGGGAGTAGGTGGTGATGCCGATCTCCTGGGCACGGCCCGGATCGGAGACCCGCAGGTTCCCGTTCTCGTCCTCGCCCTGGGCGACGACGAAGTGGCCGTAGTCGGCCTCCTCCTCGCCGAGCAGCCGGCCGTGATGGACGTGCAGGATCACGACCTTTCCGCGCGCGGCGGCCTCCAGCCCCTCCTCGAACCGGGCGCGGGTGGCGCGGGCCCCCGCGTCCCGCAGGCCGTTCTCGAGGTCGCCGAGATAGGCGCCCGTGTAGTCGACGGACTTCTTCTCGGGCTCGCCCCACGGGGACAGGCCGCAGCGGGCCCGCATCTCGATGACCGCCCTGCGGTTGCCGCCCACCGTCGTGCCCTTCTCGCCCGAGACGAAGTGCCGCACCTCCCGGCCCGCGGCGACCATGGCGATGACCGTCGAGGTGGGGCCGCAGTTCTCCGTGTCCCACGGTCCGGTGCCGATCTGGTCGACGACCACGAGGTCGCCGGAGGCATGGGCCTGCGTGGACGCGAGCAGTCCGGCCGCGGTGAGGCCGAGGGCGCCGAAGCCGCGGAGCGCGGTGCGTCGGCTGAGGGTGCTGTCGAGCGGGCTGGGCAACCCGGTCACCTCCGAGGGGTCGAGGGGAGCGACCGGGCGAGCCTCAGCGGGCGGTCTCGATCGCGCACCGTCCCCGCGAGACGCGACCGATGCGCCGAAATGAGCCATCCACGCTGTAACAGCCCGCCCGCGCGCGGCAAGACGTGCGTGATCCACCGCTCGTGCGGCACGAACCACATCGGGGCAGGCGCCCCGGTGCGGGCTACCCTTGCCGGATGTCACGCGCCGCCCTCCTGCCTCCCGTGCTGCTCGGCCTCGTGGTCCTGCTGCTCGCGCAGATGGCGGGCCTGGCCGCGACGGCGCTGCTCGACCTGCCCGTGCCCGGCGTGGTGCTCGGGATCGTGCTGCTGGCGCTGCTGGGGATCCTCCGGCCCACCCGCGGCGTGCTCCGCGCCGCCGAGCCCGCGGCGACCCCGCTGCTGGCCCACCTGCAGCTGCTGTTCGTCCCGCCGAGCGTCGGGATCGTCCTGGAGCTGGAGACCCTCGCCGAGAACGCCCTTCCGCTTGCGCTCGGCGTGGGCGGCTCCTTCCTGGTGCCGCTGATCGTCTCCGGGATGCTGCTGCAGGCGCTGCTGCGCCGCCGGGACCGACGACGGGGCGGCGCCGGCTCCGGCGCGGCCGACGGGCCCGGGGAGGCGCCGGCATGAGCACCCTCGTGGACCTGCCCGTCTTCGGGCTCGTCCTGACCCTCGGCGCCTATCTGTTCGCCTTCTGGCTCCACCAGCGCACCGGCCGCCCCGGCGTGCTCTCGCCGGTGCTGGTCACCACCGCGATCGTCGCGACCGTCCTGCAGCTCACCGGTCTGCCCTACGCGGTCTACCTCGAGCAGGTGGCCCTGCTGACGATGCTCCTGGGCCCCGCCACCGTGGCCCTAGCCCTGCCGCTGCTGCGCAACGGCCGCGCCCTGGTCGGGGCGGCGCCCGCCGTGACCGCGGTGCTGGTGGTCGGCGGCGTGCTCAGCATCGGCATCACCGTCGGCGCCATGATGCTCCTCGGCGCCGAGGACGACGTGCTCCTCGCCGCGCTGCCCCGGTCGGTCACCTCGCCCGTGGGCCTCTCGATCGCCGAGATGCTCCAGGCCTCGGCGCCGCTCGCGGTGGTGCTCACCATGGTCTCCGGCGTGCTCGGCGCCGCCGTCGGCCCCGCGCTGCTGAGGTTCGCCCGGGTCGAGGACGACCGTGCCCGCGGCTTCGCGATCGGCCTGACCTCCCACGGCATCGGCACCTCGCGCGTGCTCGCCGACTCCACCGTCGCCGGCGGCTGGTCCAGCGCCGCCATGGTGCTGAACGCCCTGGTGATGACGATCGTGCTGCCGATCGTCGCTGCGCTCGTCACGGGCTGAGGCCCGGCCGGCGGGCCCGGTGGCCGGTCGCACGCACGGACGGGACGTGCCGCGCGTCTCAGCGCTGCTCGCCGAAAGTCGGGTGCGCCGGGCGGTGCTCCCGGGGGAGGATTGCTCCTCGGACCGGCCCTGTCCGCCTGAGCCCCTGCCGCGACCAGCGGTCCCGCTCCGGCAGCGCCCGTCACCTCGGGGTCCGGCGGGTCCGGCGCACGCCCCGCCGACCACTCGGCCGACGACCCCGTCGGCCCCTTCGAGGACAGGATCTGTCCTCGCCCCGTCCTACGCTCCGACGAGACCCCGGCCGCTCACCCCGTCGGCCGGGCCGCACCACCCTGCTCCGGGAGATCCCCTCATGCTCTGGACCCTGATCCGGCGCCATCTGCGGCCCTACCTGCCGCACGTGGCCGCCGTGGCCGTCCTCCAGCTCGCGACCGTGCTCGCGACCCTCTACCTGCCCAGCCTCAACGCCGACATCATCGACAACGGCGTCGCCACCGGCGACACCGACTACATCTGGCGCATCGGCGGGATCATGCTGATCGTCGCGATGGCGCAGGTCGTCACCGCGATCGCGTCGGTCTGGTTCGGCGCCCGCGTCGCGATGGGCATGGGCCGCGACATCCGCCGCTCTGTCTACACCCGTGTGGACCGCTTCTCGACCGAGGAGATGGGCCGCTACGGCGCCCCGACCCTCATCACCCGCGCGACCAACGACGTCCAGCAGGTGCAGATGCTCGTGCTGATGACCCTGAACTTCATGGTCATGGTCCCGATCATGTCCATCGGCGGGATCGTCATGGCGATCCAGGAGGACCCGGGGCTGTCCTGGCTGGTGTGGGTGTCCGTGCCGGTGCTGATGGTGATCGTCGGCCTGCTCGTCACCCGGCTGATGCCGCTGTTCCAGCGGATGCAGGACAACATCGACTCCATCAACGGCGTCATGCGCGAGCAGATCATGGGGATCCGCGTGGTGCGCGCCTTCGTGCGCGAGGAGCACGAGACCGGCCGCTTCCGCGACGCGAACGCGACCCTCACCGACACCTCGGTGCGGATCGGACGCCTCTTCGTGATCATGGGCCCGGCGATCACGATCGTGCTCCACCTCGCCACCGCCGCCGTGCTCTGGTTCGGCGGTCACCGCGTGGACGCGGGGCTCGTCGAGGTCGGCGCGCTCACCGCCTTCATGCAGTACCTGCTGCAGATCCTCATGGCGGTCATGATGGGCACCTTCATGTTCATGATGTTCCCGCGCGCGATCATCTCCGCCCGCCGCATCGGCGAGGTCCTCGAGACCGCCCCCACCCTCCACGAGCCCGCCGCCCCGACCCCGCTGCCGGCGGCCGACGGGGGAGCGACCGTCGAGTTCCGCGACGTCACCTTCTCCTACCCGGGCGCCGAGTCCCCGGTGCTGGACGGCGTCTCGTTCACCGCCGAGGCCGGCCGCACCACCGCGATCATCGGCTCGACCGGTTCCGGCAAGACCACGCTGGTCAGCCTCATCCCGCGACTGCACGACGCGACCAGCGGCCAGGTGCTGCTGGACGGGGTGCCGGTCACCGACCTCGCCCGCGCCGACATCTCCGCCGCCGTCGGCCTCGTGCCGCAGAAGCCCTATCTGTTCTCCGGCACCATCGCGCACAACCTCCGCTTCGGCGATCCGTCGGCCGACGAGAAGCAGCTCTGGGACGCGCTCGAGGTCGCCCAGGGCGCCGGCTTCGTGCGCGAGCGGACCACCGGCGAGGGCGACGCCGTCGCCACCGGGCTCGAGTCCACCGTCTCCCAGGGCGGCACCAACGTCTCGGGCGGCCAGCGGCAGCGCCTGTGCATCGCCCGCACCCTCGTCGCCGCCCCGCGCGTGTTCGTCTTCGACGACTCGTTCTCGGCGCTCGACGTCACCACGGACGCGAGGGTGCGCGAGGGCCTCGCCCAGCACACCCGCGGCGCGACCACGATCATCGTCGCCCAGCGCATCTCCACCATCACCTCCGCCGACCAGATCCTCGTGCTCGAGGAGGGTCGGATCGTCGGCCGCGGCACCCACGAGGAGCTGCTGGAGAGCTCCGAGACCTACCGGGAGATCGTCGACTCCCAGATCACCGCGGAGGAGATGGCATGAGCACGAAGAAGAAGACCTCCGCGAAGAAGTCCTCCGAGGCCGAGGGCACCGGGACCGCCGAGCTCACCGAGGCCGAGATCCTGGAGATGCAGGACTCGATGAGCAGCGAGTGGGGCGAGGGCGCGCCGCGCAAGGCGAAGGCGTTCTGGCCCTCCGCGCTGCGGCTGGCCGGCACCTTCCGCGAGCACAAGCTGGGGCTCGCCGTGGTGCTCGCCTTCGGCATCGTCTCGACGGTGCTCACCGTGTGGGCGCCCTCGATCCTCGGCGACGCCATGGACGTCATCTTCGACGGCTTCCTCGGCGACGGCGTCGAGTTCGGGGCGCTCGGCCGCCTGCTGCTGATCGTGCTGGGGATGTACGTGATCGCGGCGCTGTTCGACTGGCTGCAGGGCCGGCTGCTGAACGACGTGGTGATGGACATCGTCTACGACCTGCGCGAGCGGATCGAGGCGAAGGTCAACCGCCTGCCGCTGAGCTACTTCGACACCCGCCAGCGCGGCGACCTGCTCTCCCGCACCACCAACGACGTCGACAACGTCCAGACCGCCCTGCAGCAGGCCTTCGCCTCGCTCGTGTACGCGGTCCTCACCATCGTCGGCATCACCGTGATGATGTTCTGGCTGTCCTGGCAGCTCGCGCTCATCGCCCTGATCGCCCTGCCGATCTCCGGCGTGGTCATCGGCATCATCGGCGCGAAGTCGCAGAAGCTCTTCACCGCCCAGTGGCGGGGCACCGGGCGGCTGAACGGCCATGTCGAGGAGTCCTTCACCGGCCACGACCTGGTCACCGTCTTCGACCGCCAGGACTCGATGCGCGAGCAGTTCGATACGCGCAACGAGGAGCTGTGGGAGGCGTCGTACAAGGCGCAGTTCTATTCCGGCATGATCATGCCGATCATGCAGTGGGTGACCTACCTCGGCTACGTCGGCATCGCCGTGGTCGGCGGTCTGCGGATCGCGGCCG
This sequence comes from Brachybacterium paraconglomeratum, assembly GCF_003994255.1. Classification (GTDB taxonomy): domain Bacteria; phylum Actinomycetota; class Actinomycetes; order Actinomycetales; family Dermabacteraceae; genus Brachybacterium; species Brachybacterium conglomeratum. The sequence goes on from NZ_ML133855.1 coordinate 49,417, forward strand.
GGCAGATGAGCCTCGGCCAGGTCACCGCGTTCATCCAGTACTCCCGTGAGTTCAACGCGCCGCTGGGCGAGGTGGCGGGGATGGCGAACATGCTCATCTCCGGCGTCGCCTCCGCCGAGCGGATCTTCGAGCTGCTGGACGCCGAGGAGCAGGAGCCCGACGGGCAGATCACCGCGCGCGGGCCCGTCGGCGGCGCGTCCTCCGCGGAGGCGCCGGGCGGTCGGGCGGAGGCGACCGGTGCCGGCATCGTCGAGGGCGAGGCCGGCTCGTCGGCCCCCGCAGGGCGCATCGTGCCGCGCCAGGAGCTCACCGGCCCCACCCGGGGCCGGATCGAGTTCGACCACGTCGCCTTCTCCTACACCCCGGAGAAGCCGCTGATCAGCGACCTGTCGCTGACCGCGGAGCCGGGGCAGACGATCGCGATCGTCGGCCCCACCGGTGCGGGCAAGACCACCCTGGTCAACCTCATCATGCGGTTCTACGAGATCGACGCCGGCGAGATCCGGCTCGACGGCGTGGACATCCGTGCCCTGGACCGCGGCGCGGTGCGCTCCCGCGTGGGCATGGTGCTCCAGGACGCGGTGCTCTTCGGCGGCACGATCCGGGAGAACATCCGCTACGGCCGGCTGGATGCGACCGACGAGGAGGTGGTCGCCGCCGCGACCGCCACCTTCGTGGACCGCTTCGTGCACACCCTCCCCGACGGCTACGACACCGTCATCGAGGACGAGGGCGCGAACGTCTCCGCCGGCGAGCGGCAGCTGATCACGATCGCCCGCGCCTTCCTCGCGGACCCCGCGCTGCTGATCCTCGACGAGGCCACCAGCTCCGTGGACACCCGCACCGAGGTGCTCGTGCAGGAGGCGATGGCGGCGCTGCGCACCGACCGCACCAGCTTCGTCATCGCGCACCGGCTCTCCACCATCCGCGACGCGGACGTGATCCTGGTGATGGAGCACGGCGACATCGTCGAGCAGGGCTCGCACGACGCGCTCCTCGCCGCAGGCGGCGCCTACCACCGGCTGTACTGGTCGCAGTTCGCCGACGGCGTCGACCCCGACGAGGACGAGGCCGTGCTCGAGGGCACCACCACCGGCCCCGTCCCGGCCGTCGCGGCGACCGAGTTCGAGGCCGAGTAGCCCGGGCAGGGGGGGGGCGCGGACTCGGCACATCGGCCGCCCCGCCCCGCACTGCCTCGCCCGGACCGCCCGGGCCGGGCGGGCCGCACCTTTTGCGCCCGTGAGGACTTATGCCGACCCGCGCATGAGTCCTCACGGGCACAGAACCGGTTGGCGCTCCGCCGCGTCCCGCTCCGCCGCCTCCCGCCGCGTCCCGTCCCGCTCGCCTCGCGGCTCGAGAGGCTGAAGGAAACCCCCTGGGCAGCTCCGTCGGTCGCGGGTAGCGTCGAGGGCATGGACGTCACCGTCATCGGAGGCGGCATCGCCGGCCTCGCCCTCGCCCACCAGCTCGCCCCCGACCACGACGTCACCGTGCTCGAGGCCTCCCCGGGCCCCCGCGGCGGCGGCTACATGATCGACTTCTTCGGCCCCGGATTCGTCGCCGCCGAGCGGATGGGGATCATCGACGAGCTCCGCGCCCGCGGTCACGTCTACGAGGGCGTGCGCTACGGGACGCCCGACGGGGCCGAGTCCGGCCGGATCGACGTCAGGCCGCTCGCCGCGGCCCTGGGTGGCCGCTACTTCTCCATCCTCCGCCCGGAGGTCGAGCTCGGGCTCCTCGCCGTGCTGCCGCGCTCCGTCGACCTGCGCTACGGCGCCCGCGCGGTCGCGGTCCGCGACATCGGGCTGCAGGGCGGGGGCTCCCCGCGCGGCGCGCTGGTCGAGCTCGCCGACGGCACCAGCATCGCCTCCGACCTCGTCGTGGCCTGCGACGGCGTGCGCTCCCCGGTGCGGGAGAGGGTCGCGCCCGGGCACGGGGAGATCGTGCCGATGGGCTATCGGGTGGCGAGCTACCTCTATCCGGATCCGGAGCTCGCAGGCGAGCTGGGGGAGCGGATGCTCATGACCGACACCGTCGGCCGGGTGGGCTGGGCGTACGCAGCCGGCGACGGCCGGGTCGGGGCGATGTTCGCCGAGCGCACCGATGTCGCGAGCACCGAGCGGCCGGTCCCCGATCGGGAACGGCTCCAGCGCGACTTCGCCGGCCTCCACCCGCAGGTCGACCGGACCCTCGAGAACGCCCCGGAGTCCTTCTACGACGACCTCGCCGCCCAGGCGATCGCGCCCCGCTGGAGCCGCGGGCGCGTGGCCCTCGCCGGGGACGCCGCCCACGCCCCCTCGCTCCTGGCCGGGCAGGGCACCTCGCTCGCGATCGCGGGGGCCGAGGCGCTGGCCCGGAGCCTCCGCGCGGCCGGCCCGCACGTCGAGGTGGGGCTGGTCGAGTACGAACGGCGCTGGCGGCCGACGGCCGAGCGGGTGCAGCGCGCGGGCCGTCGCAGCGCCTCCTTCTTCGCGCCCGCGACCCGGCTCCAGCTGCGCCTCCAGCAGATCGCCCGCCGGGCGGTCATGCTGCCGGGTGCCGGCCTGTTCGCCGCCCGGAGCGTCCTCGGCCACTGAGCCGGCACGGCGTCGCGCGCCCGCTCGCAGCCGACGGCCGGCACCGTCCGACCGGCCGTGCCAGGTCGCGAGGGCACTGGTCGGCAGAAGAAGTCCACCGGACAGGCGGGCTCCGGTCGGCTGAAGAGGTCCGCCGGCCGACGGGCTCCGCCCGGCGGATCCCACCCGTCGACGGGGCCGGTTCCCCCGCGCGGGGGAGGTGCGGAGCACGTCCTCCGAGAAGGCTCGGGGCATGACCACGAACACGCCCGCACCGTCCCTGACCGACACCGACCGACCTGCCGCCGCGCCCCGCGCCCTGCTGCTCGCGGCCGTCCTGGCCAGCGCGCTCATCGCCCTGCTCGGGGCGGCGTGGGCGCTCGCCCCGGACGCCGATCTGCTCGGCGGACCACCCGATCGCACGCCCCTCGAGCTGCTCCTCGGCCCGACGGGCGCCGTCGCGACGCTCGCCGCCGTCTCCCTGCTCGGAGTCGGTGCGGCGCTGACCGCCCTCTCCCGGAGGCTGCCGCGCCCAGCGCTGCTGACCGTCGCGGCCGCGCAGGTGCTGGTCGCCGGGGTGGGGATGGGCAGCATGTCCACCCTGTCCACGGCCGGTTACCTGCTCGCGCTCGCGATGCCCGCCGTCGTCGGGCTGCTCGTGGTGCAGGTGATCCGCCGATACCCGCGCCTGCGCGTGCCCGTCGCCGGGATCGTCGTGATCGCGCTGGCGGCCGGAGCGCTGTTCCTCGGCGAGGCGCTGCTGGACCTCGCCGGCTATCTCCTGCCGGCCTTCGTCGCCGAGATCCCGATGATCTCGACGACCCTGCTGCTCGTCGCCGGCGGCGCCCTGTGGGCCGCTCTCGCCGCCGCGGCCCTGCGCAGCGACGGGAGTGCCGCGCGCCTCGCAGCACGGGTGACCCGTCACCGGGTGCCCCTGACGCTCGTCGCCGCCGCCTGCCCGCTGCCCTACGCGCTGATCCGGCTGTCCTGGCTGACACCCTGGCCGCTGATGGCACCCGACGGGCTCGAGCTCAGCACGCGGCTGTGGGGCCTCGTCCTCTCCTCCGGCAGCTGGCTCGCCGTGGTGCTCACCCTCGGGCTGATCCTGCCGTGGGGCGAGAGGTTCCCTCGCTGGATGCCGGTCGTCGCGGGCCGGGAGGTGCCGATCGCCGTGGCCGTGGTGCCCGGCGGTGCGGTCGCCGCGCTGTTCACCTTCGCCGCCGTGCCGATGCTGGTCGGCGCGGAGATGATGACCGCCGCCGACCGCCTCCTGTTCGCCGTGACCTTCCCCTGCTGGCTGTGGGGCCCCGCGCTCGCCCTGGCCGTCCGGGGATACATCGGCCACCGTCGTGACCAGGAGCGTCGCGGATCCGCGCCGGAAGTCGCTGGTGCCCGCCGCGCATGATCGACGACGATGTGCGGATGGAGATCCTCCGACGGCAGGGCCGCCGCCTCGCGTGGCTGATGGCGGGAGCCGCCATCGGCCTGGCGGTGGTCCTGCTGGTCGTCGTCGTGGCGGCCGTCGCCGTCGGCCTCGGCGCGGAGCCGGGGTCCGAGGCCGGCTCGGGCACGGTCGGCGCCCTCCGGGGAGCCGGCCCCGTGGGCGCGATCGCGGGAGCGAGCGTTCTGCTCGCGGCGCTGCTGGGCCTCGTGCCCGGGGTGCGGGAGCTCGAGGTGACCGGGGCCCGCGGCATGCTCGGCGCCGACGGGGAGCTGCTCGTACCGCGCCGGCCCCGCGCCGGTCACCATGCCCGCACCGCCCTGTGGGTCGTGCTCCATCTGGGCTCCGGGCTGCTCTGCGCGACGCTGCTGGCGACCTTCGTGCCCTCGGCCGCGCTGTTCCTCGTCGAGCTCGCGGCCGGCCGGTCCTTCGGCTCCGGGCTGCCGCTGCCGGAGGGTGCGGTCGGGCGGCTCGGCGCGGCCGCGCTCGCCCTGCTGATCGGGGCGGCCTCGGCGCTCGCGTGGTGGCCGCTGGGCGCCGCCCTCTCCCGTCTCGCTCCCCACCTGCTGGGGCCGACGGCGACCGACCGGCTCGAGGCGGCCGAGCAGCGCGTCGCCCGCGAGGCGGAGCGCACCCGGATCGCGCGCGAGCTGCACGACGGGATCGGGCATGCCCTCACGGTGGTCAGCGTGCAGGCCGCCGCGGCGCGCACCGTGCAGCACAGGGATCCCGAGGTGACCGCGGCCGCGCTCGCGGCGATCGAGGAGACCGCCCGCGACGCGACCGGGGAGCTCGATGCGGTCCTCGCCCTGCTGCGCGAGGAGGAGAGCGGCCGACGGACGCCGCGGCACCCCGCCGCGCCGGACGGCCGCGCCACGGACGCGCCCGCTGCTCCCGGTGACGAACCCGCTGCCGAGGACGAGCTCGAGCGGCTCCTGGCCGGGCACCGCCGCGCCGGGATGGACCTGCACCGACGCGGCGAGCTCCCCGCCGATCTCGCTCCTCTCCAGCACCGCCATCTGGTGCGCGGCCTGGGCGAGCTGCTCACCAACGCCCAGCGCCATGCGGCGCCCGGACCCGTCACCCTCGTGCTCGGCGCCGACGACGGACGCGTGCACCTCGAGGTGACCAGCCCCCTCGACGATGCGCTCGCGGAGCCCGCCGACGACGCCGCCGCGCCGCCTGCGGACTCCGCCGCGCAGCCCGCCGCCGTCCCGGGAGGGCACGGTCTCGTCGGCGTGCGCGAGCGCGCCGCGCTGCTGGGCGGCACCCTCGAGGCCGGACCCCGCGGCGAGCACTGGATCGCGCGCCTGGACCTGCCCCTGCTGCGCGAGGAGGAGCGATGACCGACCCCGCGAACGAGCCCGCCGAGCCCACCGGTCTCGCGCGTCCCGTCGACGCCCCGGACCCCGTCCGCCTCGTCGTCGTCGACGACGAGCCCCTGGTCCGGCAGGGCCTGTCGCTGATCCTCGGCGCCGAGGACGACCTCGAGATCGTGGGCGAGGCGGCCGACGGCGACGAGGCGCTGCGCATCGTCCGCGCGACGCGGCCGCACGTGGTGTGCATGGACGTGCGCATGCCCGGGATCGACGGGATCCGCGCGACCGAGCTCCTGCTGCACCTCCCGGAGCCGCCGAAGGTGCTGGTCGTGACCACGTTCGAGCATGACCAGCATGTGCACGACGCGCTCCTCGCCGGGGCCTCCGGGTTCCTGCTCAAGCGCGCGACCGGGCCGGAGATGGTCCGGGCGGTGCGCACGATCGCCCACGGCACGAGCCTGCTGTTCCCCGACGCCGTGCGGGACCTGCTGCGTCCCAGCGCCCGCACCGCCCGGCACGACGGCCCGCCGCTGACCGAGCGCGAGACCGAGGTCCTCGCGCATCTCGCCCGCGGGGAGACCAACGCCGAGATCGCCGCGGAGCTCTTCCTCGGCGTCGAGACGGTCCGCACGCACGTGGGGAACCTGTTGGCCAAGCTCGGTGCCCGCGACCGCACCCAGGCGGTGGTGATCGCCTACCGCACCGGTCTGGTGGACCCGCGCGCGAGCTGATCCGCTCGGGTGCGGGGGAGGTTCAGCGCCGTCGCGCGAACTCCGTGAAGCTCACCCCGGTCTCGTAGGTGCGGGTGCGCACGTGCTCGAACTGCTCGGGCGCGTACTCGCCGGGGGCGAACAGGGGGATCCCGTCGCCGAACAGGAACGGCTGGCGCTTGAGCAGGAGCCGGTCGATCTCCCCGTGCAGCTGGGTCGCGAGCCGGCCGCCGCCGCACAGCCAGATGTCCCCGCCGTCCTGCTGCTTCAGCTCCCGCACCACCGCGACCGGGTCCTCGTCGGTCACGCGGAGGTTCTCGGCGGGCTCGAGCGGACGGTGCGTGAACACGATCTGCTGGAGGTGGCGGTAGGGGCTGGGCATGTCCGGCAGGCCGACGGCATGCGTGTTCGCACCCATCAGCACGGTGTCGAAGCGGCCGCCCGACTGGTCGATGCCGAGGTGGGCGGCGATGTCGGTGGGGATCGTGACGGCGAACTCCTCGTTGATCCCCTCCATGTGGTCGCCCTCGATCAGGAAGGCGTCGAACTGGTGGTCGGGGCCGGCGATATAGCCGTCCAGGCTCACGGCGACGTAGTAGACGAGCTCTCGCATGGGTCCCCCTCGGGTCGGTGCCCCGCGGCGGCGCCGCGGCTCGGAGGGCCGACACTACGGCGCAGTGGCGACCAGCGCCCCATGCTTTTCCGGGAGCCGCCCCCGCGGTGAGGGCGATGCCGGGACCGGAGCGCTCGAGGTGCGGTGACTTGGAAGGTGCCGAGTCGCTGCGCGACGGCCAGCCCCCGCGAGGACGGGGGCGCGGCGCCTCAGCGGGTGCCGAGCCGCTGGGCGGCGGTGCGTCCCCGGGAGGCCAGAGGAGCGGAGCCGACCGCCTTCGCGAGTCCCACCCGCGCCCCGTTGCCGTAGAACGTCTCGATCCCGTCCGCGGGCACGGCATAGGTCTCGTGCCAGATCCCGACCGCGCCGGGATGCGTCCGGGCCGCCTTGTTGAACGCCTTCCAGGCCGGCAGGTGCTCGGCACTCGACATCCGCGCGTAGGTGTAGAGGTGCTCGGTGCTGCGCCAGTACTGCACCACCCAGGGGCCCTTCGCGCCGATCAGGGTGTCCGCGCCGAGGAAGCCGAGGTCCTCGGCCTCGCCGCGCGCGGCCGCGGCGCGGTTGCGGTGCAGCTCGGCGAGCATGCGCGGCATCGCGGCGGCGACGGGGCCCCACAGGTCCGGCCGCCACGGGGCGCGGATGGTCATGCCGATGTGGAAGACGACGAGGTCGTCGACTGCGGCATGGGTCAGGTTCGGGGGCCGGCGGTCGGTGGCGGCGGCCGGGCGGTCAGCGGGCGCGGCGGGGTGGTCCATGGGGTCCTCGTCTCAATTGGAAAGTGCTACTTTCTAAGAGTGTGCTCGGGTCGACTCCCAGTCAAGGGGTTTCGGGCGGCGGTCCTCGTCCGTCCGACCCGACCTCTCGTCCCTCGAAGTGCCCGACCCGTCGGTCCTCGCCGCGTTCGGCCCGCTGCGTCCCGTCCGCCCCGGCGCGCCCCGCCCGACCCTGCCGGCCCGCGCAGCGACGGATCTGCGCGAGAATCGAGGCCGTCACGTCGGCGTGCTCTCCGTCCGATGTCCCGCCCGCCGTCGCTCTCCCGGAAGGGGCCCGATGAGGATCTCCGCCCTCTCCGCCCGCACCGAGGTGCCGATCGGCACGATCAAGTTCTACCTGCGCGAAGGCCTGCTCGCGCCGGGGCGGCAGACCTCCCGCACCACCGCCGAGTACGACGAGTCGCACGTCGAGCGGATCCGCCTCGTGCGCGCCCTGACCGATGCCGGGGGGCTGGGCATCGCGGCGGTGCGCCGCATCGTCGAGGTGCTCGACGCGCCCGGGCCCGCCCGCCTCGACCTGCTCGCCACTGCGCAGCACGCGCTGCTCGCCGACGAGCCGGCGCCGTCCGTGGCGACAGCGCCGATCGTGTCGAGCGTGTCGGCGGGGAAGGGTGTCGACGCCGCGCAAGGGGCCGACGCCGGGCAGGGCCCCGATGGTTCCGAGGGCACGCAGGGTGCCGACGGCTCCGAAGGGGCGCAGGGTGCAGAGGATGCGCAGGGCGCTGACGACTCCGAGGTCTCGGAGCCGGTCGACGGCACCTCGCCGGCCCGCGAGTGGCTCTCCCGACGCGGCTGGCACACGTACGGGGACGACCTCCTGGTCGCCCGGCTCGAACGGGTCTGGGCGGCCTGTGAGGCGGCGGGGATCCAGCTCGACGACGAGCTGATGGACGGCTACGCCGAGGCGCTCGAGCAGGTCGCACGCCTGGACGTCGACACCGTCCCCGGGGACCCCGACGAGGCCGTGCGCCGCGTGGTCGTCGGCACCGTGATGCTCGAGCCGGTGCTGCTCACCCTGCGCCTGCTCGCCCAGCGCGAGCTCTCCGTGCGTCGCGCGGAGACCGTCGACGGGGGCCGGCTCCGGACCGACCTTCGACGATGAGCGCCGCCCCGTCCCGAGCGGCTCAGTGGCCGCCCCGGCGGTTCAGTACGGCGTCGTGGGCGGCGCCCCGGGCGGAGGCTCCGGCGGTGGGGGCTGGTCGGGCTGGGGGAGCGGCTCCGGCGGCGGCTCCGGCGACGGCTCGGGCGGTCGCCCGGGGATCGGGGCCGGCGGGTCCGAGGGCGGCGCTCCCGGCGGCTCGGTGGGAGGCGCGGTCGGCGGCTCCGTGGGCGGCTTCCCGGGCGGGGTCATCGGCGGCTCGCTGGGCGGCGGCAGGCTGCCGCCGGACGGCGCGGACGCGAGCGAGCCGCTCGGCGCGTGCTCGGCATCAGGGAGGCCGACCGAGCGGTCCTCGATCGGGCGGCGGGTCATCGCGGACCGGTTCCCGGGATCTCGACCGGCACCCGGTCCTCGAGCATCCGCGAGCGGGTGAGGAACCGCTTCCCGTCGGGCGTCTCGAGGCTGAAGCCGCCGCCGCGCCCGTCGACCAGGTCGATCGTCAGGTGCGTGTGGCGCCAGTAGGCGAACTGCTCGCGGCTCATCCAGAAGTCCAGCGGGCTGGTGGTGCCGCCCGGCAGGGGCACCTCGACGTGGCCCATCCGCACATCGGCGTCGCCCGTGATGAAGTCGCCCTCGGGGTAGCACATGGGGGAGGAGCCGTCGCAGCAGCCGCCGGACTGGTGGAACATCAGCGGGCCGTTGCGGTCGATGAGCCGCTGGATCTGTGCGACCGCCGCGGACGTGAAGGCGACGCGGGAGAAGTCCTCGCCCTCGACCGTCGGCTCCATCTCCAGGACGTCGTCGGCCTCGGTCGGCTCCGGCAGCGGGGGTGCCGGCGGCTGCCCGGGCTGCGGTGCGGGAGTGGTGGAGGTGTCGGTCATCGGGCTCTCCTTCCAGCGCGGCCGACGGCGGGGCCGGCCGGGTGCGCGGCGGCGATCATCGGCCTCTGCGTCACGGGGGCCCGGACGGCGGGTGCGACGGCCGACGTCGGCCGATGTGACGCGGGCCACCAGGATAGACCCGTGCCGGCGGACATAGGGTTGGGCACATGGAACATCGCCACCTCGGCCGCTCCGGCCTCAAGATCAGCGAGATCATCTACGGCAACTGGCTCACCCATGCCTCGCAGGTCGAGGACGACCGCGCCCGTGCCTGCGTCCGCGCCGCGCTCGACGCCGGCATCTCCACCTTCGACACCGCCGACACCTACGCCAACACCGCCGCGGAGGTAGTGCTCGGCGAGGCGCTGAAGGGCGAGCGCCGCGAGTCGCTCGAGATCTTCACCAAGGTGTACTTCCCCACCGGCCCGAAGGGGCACAACGACACCGGCCTCTCGCGCAAGCACATCCGCGAGTCGATCGACGGCTCGCTGCGCCGCCTGGGCACCGACTACGTCGACCTCTACCAGGCCCACCGCTACGACTACGCGACGCCGCTCGAGGAGACGATGCAGGCCTTCGCCGACGTCGTCCACTCCGGCAAGGCCCTGTACATCGGCGTCTCCGAGTGGAACGCGGACCAGCTGCGCGCCGGCCACCAGCTCGCCCGCGAGCTCGGCATCCAGCTCGTCTCCAACCAGCCGCAGTACTCGATGCTGTGGCGGGTCATCGAGGAGCGCGTCGTGCCGACCTCGCGCGAGCTGGGGATCTCCCAGATCGTCTGGTCGCCGGTCGCGCAGGGCATCCTCACCGGCAAGTACAAGCCCGGGGCCGAGGCGCCCGAGGGCTCGCGCGCCCGCGACGAGAAGGGCGGCGCCGACATGATCAAGCGCTTCCTGAACGACGAGGTGCTCACCGCCGTGCAGGGTCTGCTGCCGATCGCGGAGGGGCTGGGGCTGACCCCAGCGCAGCTCGCGATCGCCTGGGTGCTCAGCAACGACAACGTGGCCGGCGCGATCATCGGCGCCTCCCGCCCCGAGCAGGTCACCGAGAACGTCAAGGCCGCCGGGGTCACCCTCGACGCCGACGTGAAGGCTCGCATCGACGAGGTGCTCGGCGCCCTGCCCGAGACCGACGCGACGAAGACCCAGTCCCCGGCGCACCGCCTGGCCTGAGGGTCCGGCCACGAGGCCTGGCTCGACCGCCTGGCTCGGAAGTCCGGCCACGAGGCCTGGCTCGGAAGTCCGGCCACGAGGCCTGGCTCGACCGCCTGGCTCGGGAGTCTGGCCACAAGGGCTGGCCTGACGACCCGCCGCGCACAGCGGAATGCCCCGCCCCCGAGGATCTCGGGGGCGGGGCATTCCGCTGTGGTCCTGCTGTTGTCGCTGTCGCGACGTGGCCTGTCAGGGGCGCGGCGGGGGAGTGATCGGGTTCTCGCCGGTCTCGGCGGCGAGCTCCTCGCCGGTCTGGCCCTGGCGGACCTTCCCGTCGGCCCGCAGCTCCCAGAACTCGGCGTTCGCGATCCCGAGGGGTCGTGGATCGAACTCCGGATCCTTGCCGGCCTTCTTCTGCGCCCGGTAGTCCTTCAGCGCCTTCAGCGCGGGGACCTGGAGCAGGAGGATGCCGACGATGTTCAGCCAGGCCATCGAGCCCACGCCGATGTCGCCCAGGCCCCAGGCGGAGCCGGCGGTGTTGATCGCGCCGTACGCCACCGAGACCAGCAGCACGCCCTGCAGCAGGCGCAGCAGGCCGCGGCGCACCACGCCGTTCTTGATCTTGCGGGTGAGGTAGGAGAGGTTCACCTCGGCCATGTAGTAGTAGGCCACGATCGTGGTGAAGGCGAAGAACGTCAGTGCGATCGCCACGAAACTGGAGCCCAGGCCGATGCCGGGGGCGAGGGTGTCGAAGCCGTTCTGCACGAAGCCGGGGCCGGGCTCCACGTCGGTGCCGATGGCGCCGGTGTAGAGGGTCGGGCCGGGGAACGTCTCGTTCTCGAACACCGAGTACATGTCCGTCGAGATGATGATGAACGCGGTGGCGGTGCACACGAACAGGGTGTCGATGTACACCGAGAACGCCTGCACCAGGCCCTGCTTGACGGGGTGCGAGACCTCGGCGGCCGCGGCGTGGTGGGGGCCGGTGCCCTGACCGGCCTCGTTGGAGTAGATGCCGCGCTGCACGCCCCACTTGATGGCGAGGCCGATGATCGCGCCGTACACCGCGTTGGCGCCGAAGGCGCTGGAGAAGATCTGGCCGAACACGTGGGGGATCTGGTCGAAGTTCACGAAGAACACGGCCAGCGCCGCGATGATGTACAGGATCGCCATAGGCGGCACCACGAACGCGGCGAAGGCGGCGATGCGCTTCACGCCGCCGATCACGATGAAGGCCAGCACGATCACCAGCAGGATCGCGACGCCCCAGGTGGGGAAGCCCCAGGCGAGGTTGATCGCGGAGGCCATGCCGTTGGCCTGCACGCCGGGGAGGAAGAAGCTCATCGCCATCACGGTGACGGCGGCGAACAGGATGCCGTACACGAGGGAGAGGGCCTTGGCCTTGTGGCTGTAGGCCTTCTCGAAGTAGTAGGCCGGGCCGCCGCGGTACTCGCCGGTGTCCGGATCCTTCTCCTTGTAGATCTGGCCGAGGGTGGACTCGATGAAGGAGGTGGCGGCACCGAGGAAGGCGACCGTCCACATCCAGAACACGGCGCCGGGGCCGCCGAAGGCGATGGCGGTGGCGACACCGCCGATGTTGCCCATGCCCACGCGGTTGGCGAGCGACATCATCAGCGACTGGAACGACGACGTGCCGTCGGTGGACTTCTCGCCGCCGAACAGCTGCTTGACCATGTCCGGCAGGCCGGAGACCTGGACGAACTTCGTGCGGATCGAGAAGTAGAGGCCGGCGAGCAGGCACAGCCCGACCAGCGGGAGCGCCCAGACGACGCCGTTGACGGCGTCGATCATGTCGGCGAAGGTCATGAATGCCTCCTGGGGGGAATGGGGACGCGACGGCGACAGCGGCGTCGCGGTCCGGTGACGTGGGTCACCGAGGGTGTGGGGAGAACTTACCCGACGACGTCTCACTGTTCGGACTGTTCTGGAGCGTGTTGCGTTCTCGTGACCTAGCGGCTCGCAGAGGGGACGCTCGTCGCGTCGACCGTCGGCGCCGTATGTGGGCTGTCTCGCCCCTGCCCCGTGCAGGCTCCGCCGCGCAGACCCGTTACACTCGTGGTGACCCCTCGTGCGGTGTCATCTTGCTGAACTCCCCCAGGGCTTGACGGCAGCAAGGGCAGGTGAGCTCTGGCAGGTGCGCGAGGGGTCGCTTCATGTCCGGACGCAGGAGGTCCGACGGCCGGCGGCCTCGCAGGTGCGGCCATCGACGGGGCGCCTCCGGCCGACGAACGTGCCCCCGCCGAGCCCTGCGACCCCCGCCGCCGACGGGGGATCTCCCCACCTCGGTCGGGCGGTCCTCCCCGTACCGGCGCCCCGGGCGCGATCCCTAGCGTGGAGTGCGATGCGGAGCCCGCCCCGGGACCCGCGCATCCCTCTCCAGGAGCGCACGATGTCGACGCCCCCGGCAGTCGCCCAGCCCGTCCTCGCCCCCGCCCCCTCTCTGCGCCGCGTGCTCGCCTTCCTCGGCATTGCGCTCGCCGTCTCGACCGCCCTGTCCCTGCCCTTCGCGTTCGGGGCCCTGCCGCCGGCGGCCGTCGGCCTCGCCGTGCCGCTCGCGCAGCTCTCCCCGCTGCTGGCCGCGCTGCTGGTGCGTAGGCGCGGAGCGCCGTGGTGGCGCGCCCTCGCGCTCGCCGTCCCGTCCTGGCGGGCGCTCGGGGTCGCCGCCCTCGCCGCGATCGCCGCGTTCGTCGCGGTGCCGCTGGCCAGGGTGCTGATCGGGCTCGGCGCCGGGGCGCCTCCGTCGGCCGATGCCCTCCCGCTGTCGTCCCTGCTGCTCGCCGTGCCGGCCGTGCTGGTGATGCAGTCGCTGTTCGCGATCGGCGAGGAGGCAGGGTGGCGAGGCTGGCTGCACGGAGAGCTACGCCCGCTCGGGTTCTGGCCGATGTCCCTGCTCATCGGGGCGATGTGGGCGGTGTGGCATGCGCCGATCGTGCTCGCCCTCGGCCTCGCGCCGCGCGAGGCCGTGACCTATCTCGGCACCATCGTCGCCGTCGCACCGCTGCTGTCCGCGCTGCGCGAGGTCTCCGGCACCGCCTGGGCGGCCGTGCTCGGCCACGGTCTGCTCAACAGTGCCCGTGTCGCGATCGAGCAGAACGTGCTCGGCCCGCTCGAGCCCGGGACCGCCTGGCTGCTGGATCTGAGCTCGTGGGCGCTGTGGCTCGCGGTCGCCGCGGTCGTGCTGCACCTCGGCGGCAGGCGCCGCGCGACGACGCCCGGAGCGGTGTCCGGGGCCGCCCTGCCGGTGCGGTGAGCCCCGGGCGCCCGCTCACAGATGCTCGGCCGGGAGCTCCTCCAGGGTGCTCGCCCGCTCCTCCACCGTCGGCTCCGAGGGGGTCGCGGCCCGGGGATCGCCGAGCGCGGCGTTGACCAGCGCGGCGAGGACCACGAACGCCGCCGCTCCCGTCGGCAGCCACATCGCGGCCTCGGCCCCGACGCCGTCCGCGACCGCGCCGGTCAGCGCCGAGGTTGCGGACTGGCCGACGATCGTGGCCGAGCCGAGCATCGACATCAGCGTCGCCGAGCGGCCCTGCGGGGCACGGTCCGCGGCGAGGCTGTAGATCGTCACGATCGTCGGCCCGATCCCGATGCCCGCCACGGCCATCGCCCCGACCAGGCCCCACAGTCCGCCGGCGAGCCCGAAGGCGATCATCGAGGCCAGCATCAGCACGGAGAACAACAACCAGCGGTGGGAGCGGCGGAACCTCTCCGGGAACAGCGAGATCGACAGCGCCAGGATCGTCGAGCCGACGCCCATCACCCCGTACACCAGGCCGGCGGAGTCGCCTGCACCGCGGGTGTCGAGGAAGGCCGTCAGCGAGGTCAGCACTGTGCCGAAGAACAGGCCGACTCCGAGCGCCCCGGCGACCAGCACGAGCACCCGCGCGGTGCGGAGCTCGGCGGCGGGCGCCTGCTCGGTCGGCGACTCGCTGCTGGGCGCGGAGGCGCGCGCGGTGGGATGCAGCGCGAAGGCGGTGACGAACACCAGGGTCAGCAGGGCCGCGCCGATCATCGGCGCGGCCGGGGACATCGTCGTGGCCAGCAGGCCCACCACCACGGGGCCGAACACGAACGCGGTCTCGTCGGCAGCGGACTCGTAGCCCATCGTGGCGTTGAGGCTCTTCGCCCGACGTGCGACGGGCAGGCGGGTGAGGATCAGGTGCACCAGGCGGGTGCGCGAGAACGGGCCGATCTGCGGGGAGGACGCGCCGATCACGAAGCTGACGGCGAGCACCGCGACATCGGGCAGCGGGCTGAAGGCCACCCAGGCCAGGCCCATCAGCGCCAGCGAGTTCACGATCCCGGCCACCAGGATCACGCGGCGCTGGCCGAAGCGGTCCGCGGCGGCGCCCAGCAGCGGGCCCACCAGCGCGGAGCCGAGGCCGAGCACGGCCGAGTTCAGCCCGCCCAGCGCGATCGAGTCGCGGGCGGCGACGACCAGTGTCAGGGTGCCCACGATCATCATCGCGAAGGGGAAGCGGGCGATGAACGCGATGGGGAAGTAGGCGGTGCCCGCCTCGCGGCGCAGCGTGGTGGGGGCGGGGGTGCCCAGTGCCGGGCCGTCGACGGGCTGGGCGTCGTCGGCGCGGGGCTGCGGGGCGGTGTGCGGCGTGGTCATCGAACCTCCATGACGGTGGTGCCGCCTTGGACGATCCACGTCGTGGACCCGAGGTAGATGCACCCGGGAACCCGCCGGAGCGGGTGGGGAACGCATCGATCCTACGCGGGGCGCGGGGGCGTGACCAGGGCGGAGGCAGGCGGGGTGCGCGGATTCACCGGTGACCGGATCGAGACCGGTCCGCAACGATCGCGCCGGGTCCGGGACACCCCCGCGTCATGCGCCGTTCGCCTTCGCCCCGTACCTATGGGAGCGCTCTCATCCTCTGCTCCTCGCGACCCGAACGGACACCATGACCACCCCTCCCTCGCCATCCCTGCGACGATCCCCGCGGCCCGGTCCTCCCGCCGCGACGGCCGCCGTCCCGGCCCCCTGCCGCGGCGTCCCGCTGCGCCGCGCCGGCATCGCCCTGCTCGCCGGCACCGCCCTCGCGCTCGGCCCCGCCGCCCTGCCGCTGACCGGACCGCTCGGCGTCTTCGCCGGCGGCGCCGTCCCCGCCGCACAGGCTGCCCCTGCCCCGGGCGGCCCGCTGCTGGTCACCGAGATCGCGCCGGACACCGTCGGGGCCGACGAGTTCGAGTTCCTCGAGCTCACCAACACCTCGACCGAGCCCGTCACCGTCGGCGGCGAGGGCGGCCACTCCCTGAGCTACATCTACGCCGACAGCGCCGACACCGCCCGCGACGTCCCGCTCGACCTCGAGGGGTCGGTCGAGCTCGCCCCCGGCGACTCGCTCGTGCTGTGGCTGAGCTACGAGGCGAAGGACCTGGACTCCTTCTCCCGCACCGTGGAGGAGTTCCGCGCCCACTGGGGCGCCGCCGAGGACGTCCCCGTCGTGCGCGTGACCGGCCAGCCCGGCATGGCCAACGGCGGCGGACGCGGCGTGCGGGTGCTCGACGGCGACGGCGCCGAGGTCTCCCGCAGCTTCTACCCCGCCGGCTCCGTCGGCCAGGATCGCAGCGCCCACTTCGCGCTCCCCGCCGCCGACTCGCTCTCCGCGGCCCTGTTCGCGTCCGCCGCCGCGCCCACCCCGGGTACCGCCGAGGACGCCCAGCTCACACCCGCCGAGCCCGAGCAGCCGGAGGAGCCCGCCGAGCCCGTGGACCCGCCGGCCGCACCGCCCGCCGACTCCCTCGTCGGCCACCTGCAGATCACCGAGGTCACCCCGGACACCACCAACATCGACGGCGCCGACGGCTACGAGTTCATCGAGCTGTACAACGCCACCTCGGCTCCGGTCTCGATGGCGGACTACGAGCTGCGCTACCTCTACACCGCCGACGGCGAGTCGATCACCAACGCCGCGGACTGGCCGCTCAGCCCGTCGGACGTCGTGATCGAGCCGGGCGGCACCCTCGTGGTCTGGGTGCGCAACGGCGCCAACGACGCCGCGACCGCCTCGGACTTCGCCGCGAACTACGGCGTGGACCCCGCCTCCCTGAACCTGGTGGAGACGGCCACGGCGGGGATGGCCAACGGCTCCGGACGCGGGCTCGAGATCCGCACCCGCACCGGCGACAGCGTCCACCGCGCCTTCTACAACCTCTCCGGCGCCGACGACACCCAGCCCGACCAGGGCATCCAGTACCGCACCGGTGACGGCGCCGACGGCGCGCAGCCGGACTTCTCCCGTGCGGCGAAGACGGGCCTCGCCCCCGCCACCCCCGGCGCGGTGGACCCCTCCCAGGTGCCGGCAGGGCTCGTCGACGTCCCCGCCGACGCGCAGGCCCCCGAGGTCCGCGACCTCAGCCCCGCGGAGCTGGACCCGTCGGCCGATGCCGTGATCAGCCACGAGGTGACCGATGACGTGCAGGCCCGCACCGTCACCCTCCACCTCCGCTCCAGCGCCGAGGACGAGTTCACCCCGATCACCGTGCGTCGCACCGAGGGCGACCGCTTCGACCACGCCATCCCCGCCGCGGACCTCACCGGCAAGCGCTGGTTCGAGTACTACGTCGTCGCCTCCGACGGCACGAACGAGAGCCGCACCGAGCCCACCCGCGTGGCGCTGACCGGCGTCGACGCGGCCCCGCTGCGCATGAACCTCGCCGAGGGGCAGTACGTCTCCGGCACCGCCTCCGTCTCGGTGGCCGGCGACCGGTACCCGGCCGAGGCGACGGTGAGCATCGACGGGACCGAGCGCAGCGACGTCGTCCCCGCGCTCGAGGCCGCACCGGTCTTCGCGATGGACGTCTCCCAGACCGACACCTTCTTCCGCAACGGCGTGCTGGTGGGCGACGAGATCATCTCGATCTTCGACGAGGGCACCTACGCGAACTGGGTCGGCCACGACGCCGAGGTGCCGCTGCAGCACGTGGTGCGCGGCGAGCCGCTGACGGTGACGGTCGCCGCGGGCACCAAGGCGTATCCCGGCATCGACGAGAACGAGAACAACGACGACTTCTCGATCCGCAACCTGCGCCTGATCCTGCCCGACGGCCGCACCCTCCGCCCGGTCGACGGGGTGGACCCCGCCGAGATCATCGCGATGGGCGACTCGGCCGGCAAGCACGACCTCTACGACGCCGCCTTCGAGATCCCGGAGGACGCCTTCACCGCCCACGCCGTCGCCTGGGACACCACCGCCGTCGCCGACGGCGAGCACGTGCTGGCCGGCGCCGACGGGGACGGGAACCGCGTCGAGCGCACCGTGCTCGTCGACAACACCGCCCCGACCATCAGCACCGGGATCGAGGACGGCGCCGACTACCAGGGCACCTTCTCCCTGGACGTGACCGCGGAGGACGCCGGCAGCGGCCTCGCCTCCCTCACCGTGCTGCTGGACGGCGAGGAGGTCCAGCCTGGCGAGGAGCTCTCCTCCCTCACCCTCGACCCGGGCGAGCACACCCTGGAGGTCACCGCGGCCGACGAGCTCGGCAACGAGGCGACGCGCACCCTCGCCTTCACCACCCCCGTCGAGGACCCGACCGCGACCCTCCTCACCGAGGACGGCCTGACCGTGCCGGTGTGCGAGGCACCCGATCTCACCGCCCGCGTCACCGACCCGTCGGGCGATCCGATGGACGTCTCCTTCCGCGCCGGCACCTCCGCGTCGCTCGCCGACGGGACCGTCGCGGGCACCGCCGGCGAAGTGCGCGACGCCGACGCCGCCGAGCGCGAGGGCGAGACCCTCACCGTTGGGCAGACCACCGCCTCCGAGGACGCCCTGCCCTTCCACGAGTTCGCCGTCGACGTCCCCGAGGGCGCCAGCGGGGACGCCGAGGTGCACGTGACCTGGGAGGGGAGCGCCGATCCCGGCGCACGGGTGCGGCTGCTGGTCGAGGAGACCGCCGGCGGCGAGCTCGTCGAGGTCGCCCACGCCTTCGCCGCCGAGGACGGCTCCGTCGCCTTCGACGAGGTGGTCCCCGCCGCCGGTCACGTCTCCGGCGGTCAGCTGCGCGCCGTCGTCCAGCACTCCGTGGGCTGGTCCGGGGGAGACCTCTCCTCCCGCGCGGACGCGACCGCCCCGCATCATCCGGAGGCGACCGACCGCTCGGAGTACGACTTCACGCTGGCCTGGGAGTCCGACACCCAGTACTACAACGAGGAGTTCTACGAGCACCAGCTGAACATCCACGAGTTCCTGCTCGAGCAGCGCGAGCCGATGAACCTGCAGTACCTCTTCCACACCGGCGACATCGTGGACGAGTCCGACAAGCCCGAGCAGTGGGCGAACGCGAACCCGGCCTACGCCCAGCTCGACGAGGCGGGCCTGCCCTACAACGTGCTCGCCGGCAACCACGACGTCGGCCACATGGACGGCGACTTTACCGAGTACTCGAAGCACTTCGGGAAGCACCGCTACGAGGACAAGCCCTGGTACGGCGGGTTCTACGAGGACAACCGCGGCTCCTACACCCTGTTCAGCGCCGGCGGCGTCGACTTCATCGTCGTCTCCCAGGGCTGGGGCCCCGGCGATGCGGAGATCGACTGGATGAACGAGGTGCTCGCCCAGTACCCGGAGCGCACCGCGATCATCAACCTCCACGAGTACATGCTCACCACCGGCGGTCTCGGCCCGATCCCCCAGCGGATCCAGGACGAGGTCGTGGCCACCAACCCGAACGTGTCCATGGTGATGAGCGGTCATTACCACGACGCCCACACTCGCGTGGACTCCTTCGACGACGACGGCGACGGCACCCCGGACCGCGAGGTCACGCAGATGCTGTTCGACTACCAGGGTCTGCCGGAGGGCGGTCAGGGCTTCCTGCGCCTGCTCCACTTCGACAACGAGGGCGAGCGCATGATCGTGCGCACCTTCTCGCCCTCGCTCGAGCAGTACTCGAGCGACGACGCGACCCTGACCCCCGAGGACCAGGACTTCGAGGTCTCCTACGCGCAGCTCGGCATCGAGCCCGCCGACAAGGAGCTCACCACCGACGCGTTTCGCGCCGACGTGCTCTCCTCCGAGGAGTTCGCACAGGTGGACGACGTCGCTTCGGGCGAGACCGTCGAGGCGGACTCCGCGGTGCTCGGCGCCGGGACCCACTCCTGGTACGTGCGCGTCACCGATCCCCACGGCGGCATCGCCCGCTCCGAGGTGCGCGAGCTGACGCTGACCGGCGACGCGGCGGGCTGCGAGGGCGGCGCGCCGGGCGACGGCGGGGAGGGGTCCGACGGCGGCTCCGGCGGCGAGGGCGGCTCCGGCGACGGCGGCTCCGGCGAGCCGGGAGGCGGCGGCCAGGCCCCTGGCGCCGGCGACGGCTCCGGGAGCGCGGGCGGCTCGGAGGGATCCGACGGGAGCGGCGCCTCCGACGGGTCGGGCACCGGCGACGGCTCCGGCGGGAGCGGCGGCGCGGACGGTGCCGAGGGGGACGACGCGGGCGCCCCGGGCGCGACCGGTTCCGGAGCGACGGACTCCGGTGCGTCCGATCCCGGCGGCGCTGACTCCGGTGCAGCCGGCTCCGAGGGCTCGGCAGCAGCCGGCGGTTCCGGTGCGACCGGGCCCGGCAGCGCCGCGGACGGGACTGGCGACGAGCAGGCCCAGGACGGTGCCGTGAGAACCGGATCGCTCGCCCGCACGGGTGTGGAGGCGGCGGGACTCGCCGCCCTTGCACTGGCCCTCACCGGTGCCGGGATCGCCCTGGTGCGGCGCCGCCGGGCCTGAGCGTCTGCTCGAGAACCGGTGATGCCCTGTCCCTGCGTCGAGGGGCAGGGCATCACCGTCCGATGCGGCTCACGCCGGCGCCCCTCGGCGCCCACCGGCACCCGCGGCTGACAACAGACGAGTCCCTGGCGTGACCTCACCCGCTGTACGGGGTCGAGGTCACGCCAGGGACTCGGAATTGTGCGCCGGCGGTGCCGGCGGCGCAGGTGCTGGCCGGGTCAGGCGCGGGTGCCGGCCGCCTCGCGGGCGTCGGTCGCCTCGGAGGCATCCGTCGACGCGGCGGTGGCGCCGTCGGACTCCGCGCGCTCCACGGCGTCGGCCTCCGCCTTCTGCTCGGCCTGGATGGCCTGGAAGGAGGTGCGGGCGGCGGCGTCGTAGGTGTCCTGGTCCAGGATCTTCTCGCGCTTGGCGACGATCACGCCCACCAGCGACTGCCCGGTGACGTTCAGAGCGGTGCGGCCCATGTCGAGGATCGGGTCGATCGCGAGCAGCAGGCCCACGCCCTCGAGCGGGAGGCCCAGGGTGGACAGGGTCAGTGTGAGCATCACGGTCGCACCGGTCATGCCGGCGGTCGCGGCGGAACCGAGCACGGAGACGAGCACGATCAGCAGGTAGTCGGTCACGCCCAGCGGCACGCCGTAGAAGTTCGCGACGAAGATCGCGGCGAGCGAGGGGTAGATCGCGGCGCAGCCGTCCATCTTCGTGGTCGCGCCCAGCGGGATCGCGAAGGAGGCGTAGTGGCGCGGGACGCCCATGCGCTCGGTGACGGTCTGGGTCATCGGCATGGTGCCCAGCGAGGAGCGGGAGACGAAGCCGAGCGAGGTCGCCGGCCACACGCCGCGGAAGAAGGAGCCGATGGAGAGGCCGTTGACCTTCAGCAGGATCGGGTAGACGACCAGCAGCACGATCAGCATGCCCACGTAGACGTCGAGGGTGAACACGCCGAGCTGGCCGATCGCGTCCCAGCCGTAGGAGGCCACGGCGTTGCCGAGCAGGCCGATGGTGCCGATCGGGGCGAGGCGGATGACCCACCACAGCAGCTTCTGGACGATCTCCAGTGCGGAGCCGGTGAACTTGAGGAACGGCTCGGCCTTCTCGCCGACGGAGAGCACGGCGATGCCGACGGCGATGGAGATGACGAGGATCTGCAGGGCATTGAAGCTCAGGGAGACGGAGCCGTCGTCCCCGGCCGAGCCGGTGATGCCCAGGAAGTTCGAGGGGACCAGGCCGGTGAGGAAGTCGAGCCATCCGCCCTGGGTGGAGGAGGCCTCGGCGGAGTCCGCGGAGACCTGCGAGTTCGCGCCGGGGGTGGTCAGCACGCCGAGGGCGATGCCGATCGACACGGCGATCAGGGAGGTGATCCCGAACCACAGCAGGGTCTTGCCGGCCAGACGCGCGGCGTTCGTGACGCCGCGGAGGTTCGCGATCGAGGTGACGATCGCGAGGAAGATCAGCGGCGGGACCAGAGCCTTCAGCAGCGTCACGAAGATCGTGCCGATGGTGTCCAGCGTTGTGGTCAGCCAGTTCGCGCCGTCCGGGTTCGCCTCGGTCTCGGCGACCGGGCCCATCTGGGCGGCGACGAGGCCGAGGACGATGCCGAGGACGAGGCCGATCAGGACCTGCCAGCCGAAGGGGATGCGGGTGATCGCGGTCAGCGGGTTGCGCGACCGCGTCGAAGCCGAGGAGGAGGTGGTTGATGTGCTCACGAGCGGGACGCTACGCGCCCATGCTCCCAGGTTCAATCATATTGCTGTGCGGTCACATTAGCGCAGCTATGGGGTTGTGTGCTGCTGCCAGGCGCTGGAGGGGGAGTCCGAGCGATGCGTGGTCGGGCCGGCGCGGCAGCGGAGGAGCCGTGCGGCCCTCGGCCGATCGGAGGATCTCGGCGAGGTGGGAACCGACGTGCGGAGGATGTCGGTCGCGAGCGGGCCTGGCACGGTGGAGCCATGCCTCGCACACCTGTGGACCACGTCGATCCCGCCTCCTCGGACGAGGTGCCGAGGAGTGCTGCCGGTGCGGCGGACGGCACCGACGGGATGCCCGAAGGAGCGGACAGGCCGCACGGTGCCGTCGACGGGGTCGACGGGACGGCGGACGGGGTCGACGGCGCGGCCGGCGGGCGCGCCGGGAGGACCGACGCCGCCCAGGAGGAGGTCCCCTTCGGCGATCAGCCGGTGACCCGCTTCGCCGCCGACGTCGAGTACAGCGGTCGTGCCGGCGAGCACGACTATCTCGTCCGCGTGCGCCATCGTCTCCTGGACACCTCCTTCACCGTGGTCATCGACGGGATCGAGCACGACCCGAAGGCAGAGGAGAAGGCACGGAAGGCCCGGGAGAAGCGCGAGGCAAGCGACGACGACGCGACCGGCGACGACGCGACCAGCGACGATGCGATTGATGACAACGCGGCCGACGACGACCTGCAGTTCGGCCTCGACGAAGGGTTCTCCACGCTGCGCTGCACCGTGCGCCGTCGTCGCGAGGACGGTGAGGTCAAGGACTGCGAGGTGCTCACGATCCGCACCGCGGGACTCGGCGGTGCCGGCGAGGTCGAGGTCCGGCACGGGTTGCGGACCACCCTGCTCGTCCCGGCAGAGGGGTCCCCGTCGGCCCTGCGCGACGAGAAGCGCACGGCCCATCCCACCCGCTATGCGCTCATCGCGGCGCTGGCTAAGGCGGCGAAGTTCCTCATCCCGCTGCTGGGCCTCGGCGCGCTGTTCGGCGGGCTGCTCGACCCGGTCAAGGAGTGGGTCGAGGCGCGGATCCGGCCCGTCGTCGACGCGATCGTCCAGGCCACCCAGCCGATCCGGGACTGGATCGGAGAGGCAACGCGTCCGGTGCGGGAGTTCCTCGACGCCCTCCTGAGCCCGATCCAGGAGCTGATTGCCGCGATCCTCCGCCCGATCGGCGAGGCCGTGCGCTGGCTGCTGGACCTGCTGCCGGACATCGGCCTCCCCTTCTCCGTGCCCGGCTGGCTGGTGGACGTGCTGGTGCCGGTGATCGTCGTCATCGCCGTGTTCACGGCGACCCACCGCGCCCTGCGCACGCGCCGGGAGAAGCTCGCGGAGACGTCGAGCGGCGCGGGTTCGGACAGAGGTGCGGGTTCGGACGACGACGCCGGAGCGCCTGCCGCGAGGACGGGCGGTGCGGCTTCGGACGCCGCGGACGGGGCGGATGCCGAGACGCCGAGAAGCGCGGACGCGGACGTCGCGCCGGCGAGCCGAGCGCACGTCGCAGGCTGCGACTACGGAGCCGAGCCGTCGGGGCCGCCGCCGTCGGAGGTCGAGGTCGACGAGCGCTCCGCGGGGGAGATCGGCACGCAGAACTGATCCCCGTCCGGAGCGGGCAGGCAGGCCCGGTGCCTGGTCAGAGGAACTCGAGGAACTGCCTGTTCTCCGCCATGATCTCCTCGAGTCGGATGCGCGGGGGCCGAGCGTAGGGCTCGTCCCCGAGTGCGGTGCAGGCGCGGTCGAAGAAGTCGGCGGAGACCAGCACGCCGCGCGCCCGTGCACCGCGACTCATCACCGTGACGGGCTGACGGTGCGAGAGCTCGAGGAGCTCGCTCAACCTCGTGCGGAACTCGGAGGCGGTCACGATCTTCGTGGTGACCGCGGCCTCGATCGCGGTCAGTGCAGGCGGGCCCATCGACGGCCCGCCAAGTGGGGTCCCGATCGCGTCACTCACATACCTCGCGCGGCCAGTGCCCGCCGTGCTCGTCTCGTCAGCCCGATCCGTCTCGTCCGCTGTGTCGTCCCGATTCGACCCGTCTGCCGCGTCGATGCGATCCGACACCTCCACCTCTGCTTCCCATGCACTCTCTGCCATGCCGCTCATCCCCCGTATCTGTCATGTCCCTGAGGGAGAGTCTCGGCCATCTGGTCGGTATCGGCTCCGCATGCGGTGTCTGTTGTGGAAAAGCACGTACATGACGTACGTGATGTACGCAGTTCTCTGCAGTACCTGTGCCGTGCGGCGTCGTGCGGTGCCCGAATGCCGCCGCCGCGCGTCGAATGACCGACGAGTGCCGGGGGGGCGGTCGCCCGGCGCTGGATGGCCTCCGCGAGATGACCGCCGCCCGGCGTCGAGGAGGGTAGCCGTGACCTCTCCTCCACAGTGCGGGGTTCTCCACGAGGATCCCTGCGACGGTGGGGGAGCGTGGGTGGCCTCGACTAGCCTGTCGGGGTGGCCACCGCTCTGTACCGTCGTTACCGCCCGGAGTCCTTCGCCGAGGTGATCGGCCAGGACCACGTCACCACGCCCCTGCGGCGTGCGCTGCGCGCGGGCCGGGTCGGCCATGCCTACCTGTTCTCGGGGCCTCGCGGCTGCGGCAAGACGACCTCCGCCCGCATCCTCGCCCGCTGCCTGAACTGCGAGCAGGGGCCGACGGACACTCCCTGCGGGACCTGCGACTCCTGCCGCGACCTCGCACGCGGCGGCGCCGGCTCGCTCGACGTGGTCGAGATCGACGCGGCCAGCCACGGCGGCGTGGACGACGCCCGCGAGCTGCGGGAGCGCGCGTCCTTCGCCCCGGTGCGGGACCGCTTCAAGGTGTTCATCATCGACGAGGCCCACATGGTCACCTCCGCCGGATTCAACGCGCTGCTCAAGCTCGTCGAGGAGCCGCCGGACCATGTGAAGTTCGTCTTCGCGACCACCGAGCCGGACAAGGTCATCGGCACGATCCGCTCCCGCACCCACCACTACCCCTTCCGGCTCATCCCGCCGCAGGTGCTCGGCCCCTACCTCGAGGAGGTCTGCGCCGCGGAGGACGTCCAGGTCGGCGAGGGCGTGATGCCGCTGGTCGTGCGCGCCGGCGGCGGCTCCGCCCGTGACTCGATGTCGGTGCTGGACCAGCTGATGGCCGGCGCCGGAGAGGACGGCCTGGACTTCCCCACCGCGATCGCGCTGCTCGGCTTCACCGATACGGCCCTGCTCGACCAGGCCGTCACCGCCATCGCCGAGCGGGACGCGGCCGCGCTCTACTCCGCGGTCGAGCACGTGCTCGCCACCGGCCACGAGCCGCGCCGCTTCGTCGAGGACCTGCTGGAGCGGATGCGGGACCTGATCGTGCTCGCCGCCGTGCCGGACAAGGGCGCCGACCTGCTCCCGCAGGTCCCGGCCGGTGAGCTCGAGCGGATGCTCGGCCAGGCCGCGCAGTTCGCCCCGGCCGATCTCTCCCAGTGCGGCGACCTGGTCCACGAGACCCTCTCGACCATGAGCGGCGCGACCTCGCCCCGTCTCCACCTCGAGCTGCTCGCGGCCCGACTGGTGCTGCGGGACGAGCGGGCGGCGCTCGCCGCGGCCGACGCGCCGGCCGTGCAGGGCGGAGCGCCCCAGGGCGGTGCGGCCGCAGGCCGCGGCGCGCAGGACCGCTCCGGTGCGGCGCCGACCGGCGGAGGTGGCGGCCGTGAGGAGGCCCGGCGCATCGCCCAGGAGCGCGCCGAGGCGGCCCGGCAGGCGCGCGGAGGCGGGCGGCCTGCCCCCGCGGCCGCCCCCAGCGCGCCGCCTGCCCCGACGCAGGACGCCCCGCCCGCCGCACAGGGCGGGAGTCCTCAGAGCGAGCCGACGAAGACGGCAACCGCCCCGGGTTCCTCCTGGGGTGCGGCGCCCCAGGGCGACGATCAGGCCGCTCAGGCCCCGCGGACCGAGCGCCCAGGTGCTCAAGGAACACAGCCCTCGTCCTCGCCGCGGCGTGAGGAGGCAGCTGCCTCCTGGGGCGCGCTCGCTGGTGCTCGCCAGGCCTCGGGCGATGAGCGCCGTGAGCCGCCGGCCGGGCAGGGAGAGCCCGGCGGCCAGGGCGCTCCGGCACCGACGGCTCCACAGGGTGCCCCGACGGCTCCGCAGGGCGGCCCGACGGCTCCGCAGGGTGGACCGGCCGGACCGCAGGGCGGCCAGTCCACGCCGCAGGGTGCGGGCCCCGCGCTGCAGGGCGCGTCGGGCGCACCGCAGAACACTCCGGCTGCGCCGCAGGGTGCTCCCGCGTCGGGCGGCGGGCTCGATGCCGACGCAGTGCGCGGGCACTGGTCCGCGATCCTCGACGAGCTGCAGCAGATCCGCCGCCCCAGCTGGGCCCTGATCTCGCAGAACGCGCACGTCAACGGCGTGAACGGCAGCACCCTCGTGCTCGGATTCCGCACCGAGGGCCTCGTGAGCGCTTTCCGCCGCGGCACGGCGGCGGAGAACCTCGCCGACGCCGTCCGTCGCATCATGCACGTCGACGTCATGGTCGATGCCGTCGTCGGGGAGGATCCCGGCCCCGGCGGCGCTGGTCCCGGTGGCGCTGGTCCCGGTGGTGCAGGCCCCGGCGGAGGTGGCACCGCAGGTCCAGGCTCCGCCGGCAGAGCTCCTGGAGGGAACGGTCCTGGCGGTGCTGGGCCGGATAACGTCGGTCCCGGCGACCCTGCCGGCTACAACGGCCCGAGCGGCTCGGGTGGTCCGGGTGGTCGTGGCGGATCGGGCGACTGGGCTCCCCGCGGACAGGGTTCCGTCGGGCAGGACGCTCCCGACCCGGGCGGGCAGGGAGGCGGAGCCGCCGGCGGCCCGAATGCGGAGGACCCGTCCGGCCGCCAGGCTCCGCGGACCGGGGGAGCGCCGTGGGGAGATGCCGCCTCCGCGATGGCGCCGCGCGAATCCGCACCCGCCGCCGCGCCGTCCGCGCCGGGCTCCGCAGCTCCGTCGGCAGCCCCTTCGGCCGCGTCGTCGTCCTTCCCGTCGTCGGCCGCCCCGTCGGCGGCGTCTGCCGGCGGCGACGGTCACGAGCGGCAGCAGCCCGCGTCCGTCGGCCAGCGCGCCTCGGAACGAGCGGTGGCCGCCGCTGCACGTGCCGCAAGGAACGCTCCGGCCGGACCCTCCTACGCCCCGGCCGACGACTTCCCGCCGGAGCCCGACGACCCCTACCCGCCGGACCCCGAGGAGTACGGCCCGCCCGCGCAGCACCAGCCGCCCGCCGCGGCGCAGGGCGGAGGCCGCTGGTCGGAAGCGCTCGAGGACCGAGGCACGGGAGCCGGCGGCCCCGCCGCCCCGTCCCGATCCGCCGCGGCGTCCGCCCCGTCGGCCCCGTCCGCATCCGGGGCCTCCGCGTCCACGGAGTCGGCAGCGGGCGATGCTCCTGGCCGGACGCTCCCGGACTCCGCGTCGGCGGGCCCGCCGCTCCAGGTCGAGGACGAGGGGCGCGACAGACTGCCGGCGGAGGAGCCCCGCACCTTCGGCCAGAACGCGCTCAAGCGTGCCCTCGCGGAGGGCCGCGTGGTCCGCTCGCTGCCCGCCGCGCACCTCGCGCAGGGGGCGGACGCCTCCGCCTCAGGACCGGGCGAGGCCCCGGTCCGGGAGCCGGAGGACGTCGCGCAGGGCGGTGACATGCCGCATGAGTTCACCGCGGCCCCCGAGGTCCCCTCACCCACCTCGCCGGACTCAGCCCCACCGGCCGGGCTCGGCCGTGCCGTCCCGCACGGCGACGCCGTCCCGCACGGCGACCCAGCTCAGCCTTCCGGCCAGGTCGCGCCGGGCGGCGCGGATGGCTCCGCCTCCGCACGCGCGTCGAGCTCATGGGGCGCCGCGGCGGCGGTCACCGGCACCGCCTCGGGAGCATCCCCGGCGCCCTCCGCGGCACCGTCGGCTCCGCCCGCCGCAGCTCCGACCACGCCGCCCGCCGCAGCTCCCAGCACCGCACCAGCCGCACCGTCGGCGGCAGACGCGCCGCGCAGCGGTGCCGCGCTCGTCCGCGAGGCCGCGATGGCGTCCCGCACCGCAGGTCAGCGCCTGCGAGGAGGGCGAGGCCAGTCGGATCAGGCACCCGAGGCCGATCTGGACCCGACCGGCGGCGCGACCCGGGACGACGAGGACGCCGTCGTCGCGACCCGGAACGGCCGCGAGGTGATCGAGAAGATGCTCGGCGGCAGGGTCCTCGAGGTCATCGACGAGAACCGTCCGCGCTGACTCGGCGAACGTCGCATCGGCGCATGCCTCATCGGCGCGCGCCGACCTGCATCCTTCTCAGCTGCGCGGCTCGAGCAGGGAGAACAGGTCCGTGCGCAGGGTCGCCGGGTTCATGTCGGGATGCGGCTCGGTGACGTAGAACTCCCAGAACGGGTACGTCATCTGCTCGTCCGACTCTCCGACCTGCTCGGTGAACGCCCCCCACTTCTCCGCGAGGCCGCCGTAGGCGCCGATGTGCGAGGTCCAGGCGATGCGACCGCCCGGGATGCTCGACCCGATGACCTCGTAGCCGCTGGGCAGCTCGAGGGTCTCGGTCAGCGGGGCGTCCACCGGGAAGCCCACCTCGAGATCGGCCGTCGCGACCGGCGCCCGGTGGTGCAGGGAGAACGCGGGGCCGATCGGGCGGATGCCCTGCGCCGCCAGCGCCTCGGCGAGGTGGGAGAAGGTGCCGTCCATGAGGGCGGGCATGTCGTACATCGGGAAGTCGTGCTGGACCACGACGGCGGTCATGATCTCGGGAGCGTTCGTGATCCGGCAGGAGGTGGCGGGCTCGGCGGCGTCGTACGGGGCGGGCATCGGCGACATCGGGACTCGTCCTGTTCGCGGTCGGCGGCGGGCCGAGCAGGAAGGCGGCGGCCCGGTCAGACGCTATCGCGGCAGGCTGGACGCCACCAGCACCGCCAGGAGCCGGCACGCTCTGCGGTGGATCCCCGTCGTGCCCGATGCCCACCACCCCTGGGGCTCATGACAGGGACCGCGCCCCCTCGTGCGTGCCGGACCGGTCCCGCAGAACGCCGGCCAGATCCAGCGCCAGCTCGCAGAACATCGAGTTCGACCAGGAGAACCACTCGCGTGTGAACACCGACGGGTCGTCCACGTGCACGCCCTCGTGCATCATCCCGGTCCCGCCGTCCGTGCGGATCATCAGCTCGAGCAGACGCAGCTTCTCGTCACGCTCCGCACTGGTCAGCCCTTCGACAGCGAGCGCGATCGGCCACACATGGTCCTTCGGGGTGTGCGGGGAGCCGGCGCCCTCGAGGTACAGCCCCTCGTAGTAGTACGGGTTGCTGCGCGAGAGCACCGCGGCGCGCGTGGCCAGGTAGAGCGGATCATCCTGCGCCACGCAGCCCAGGTACGGCAGGGCGAGCAGGCTCGGCACGTTCGCGTCGTCCAGGAACCGGTGGTCGCCGCGGCCGTCGATCTCATAGGCCCAGACCCGCTCGCCCGTCGGCCCCTCGATCGTGCCGTGCTCCACCAGCGCCGCACGGATCTGCTCCGCGCGCTCCCGCGCCTCGTCCGCCTCCGCCGGGGCGTCCGCGACCTGCTCCAGCAGCTCCGCGAGACGCTCCAGTGCGAGGGCGAGGAAGTGGTTGCCGGGGATGTTGTAGCCCAGCTCGCAGGCGTCGTCCGAGGGGCGGAAGCCCGCCCACACCAGGCCGTTCGGCGTGGTGAGGGAGCCGCGCCCCTCCCGGGCGAGGGTGTCCTGGGCGGGCACGCCGGAGCGTCGGAAGAAGTACGCGGAGCGCTCCTCGTGGTGCTGCTCGGCCCGGACGGTGGAGAGGATCGCGCGGGCCGCGGGCAGGAAGCGCTCGTCGGCCCACGAGGTGTCGCCGGTCGCCCGCCACAGCCGCCAGGCGAGGTCGGGGCCGTAGGAGAGGGAGTCGAGCTCGAACTTGCGCTCCCACGCCCAGGGATTATCGCGCTCGGTCTCGTCCGCGTCCCAGTGAGAGGAGTCCGGGGCACGGTTGAAGGCGTTGGCGTACGGGTCGATCTCGAGGTACTGCCAGTGGCGGCGCAGCAGCCCGGCGAGCAGCGCGACCAGCTCGGCGCGGTCCTCGTCGGCCCCCACCCCGGCGACCACGAGCCGCAGCAGCGGCGTCAGCTGCGCGGCGGAGTCCCGCAGCCACATCGCCGGGATGTCGCCGGTGATCACGAAGGTGGTGCCGTCCTCCTCCACGCTCACCGTGGTCTCGGAGGTGTTGCGCAGGTACGCGACCACGCGCTGCGCGATCTCGCCGACCAGCGCGTCGGAGGCGCCGAGATCGGCGAGGCCCTCGAGCACGCGTGCCTGCACGGCGTCGAGGAGGGTGTCGGGAAGCCTGGCCATGGTTCTCCGCATCGAGAGTGGGTCGGGATCGCCAGCGTATCGAGGTCTCTCGCGCCCGGTCCGGCCGTCCGCGGAGCGTGCAGCGATCCACACCACCTCGACGCCGTCGCCGCACGTCGGCCCCGGGAACTAGAGTGAGACGCGTGTACGAAGGCATCGTCCAGGACCTCATCGACGAGCTCGGCAAGCTGCCGGGCATCGGCCCCAAGTCGGCGCAGCGGATCGCGTTCCATCTGCTGGACGCCGACGACGCCGCCGTGCGCCGGCTCGCCGAGGTGCTCGTCCAGGTCAAGGACACCGTCCGCTTCTGCGAGATCTGCGGGAACGTCTCGGCGGAGGAGAAGTGCCGCATCTGCACCGACCCGCGCCGCAGCGACGAGGTGATCTGCGTGGTCGAGGAGTCCAAGGACATCGTCGCGATCGAGAAGATCCGCGAGTTCAAGGGCCGCTACCACGTGCTCGGCGGCGCGATCGACCCGATCGGCGGCGTCGGCCCGAACGACCTGCGCATCACCCAGCTGATGAGCCGCCTCGGCTCCGGGGAGACCCAGGAGGTCATCCTCGCGCTGGACCCGAACATCGAGGGCGAGGCCACCGCCGCCTATCTCTCCCGCCTGCTCGGACCGCTCGAGCTGACCGTCACGCGCCTGGCCTCCGGGCTGCCCGTCGGCGGCGACCTCGACTACGCCGACGAGATGACCCTGGGCCGAGCCTTCCTCGGCCGCCGCACCGTCTGAGGCGCCGCCGGTTCCCGTGATGACCTCTCCCCACTCCCGGACGCTGCCGCCGCTGACGGACCTGCCCTCGCCGCCGCGCCTGCCGGAGGAGGAGACGCACCTGGTCTCGCCGGGGGAGATCATGGTCGAGTCCCGGCGCGAGATCCTCCGCAGCCTGCTGCGTCGACTCTGGGCGCCGGCGCTCGTGCTGCTCAGCCTCTGGTACGTGCTGCTGACTCTGTACGTCGTCGGCGCCTCGCCGACCTTCTGGTTCTTCTCCCTCCTCGCCGGCCTCGGCGATCCGGCCTACCTGCGCCAGGCGATGAGCGCCCTGAACTTCACCTCCGAGGGGCTGTGGACCGCGTTCCTGCTGCTGCCCGCCCTCGCGACGGTGCTGAGCCTGCTCGGGGCGCTGCTGGTGCCGCGCCTGGTCGCGCCGCTGCAGCCCCGCCGCTTCCTCTCCGAGACGCAGTTCCAGCGCGGCGTCGAGGACCGCACCACCGCGATGCTCCTCGCGCTGCCGGTGCTCACCGTCCTCGCCCTGCCGCTGACGGTCGTGCTCGGCCTGCCGCAGCCCTGGACCGGGCTCGGCGCGGGCCCGCTGTCCGTGTGGTGCGCCGGACTGGTCGCCCTGGAGCTCGCCTGGGTGCTCGTGCGTCGCACCGTGCCCGCCGCGCGGCTGCTCGGGATCACCTCCCACGAGGTGCTGCACACCGAGGCGCGCATCGGCACCGACCCGGAGCGCCGACGCGCCGCCGCCCGGCAGCACCTCGCCCAGGACCGCCGGCACCTGCCGCCGAACCCCGGCACCCCCGCGGCCGACGGGGCGAGGAGCCCCCGCGGCGCCCTCACCGCGCTCGCCCTCATCGCCCGGTCAGCACTGACCTGGGTGCTGCCCGCCCTGGCCGGGACCTCCTGGCTGGTGCTCGGCATCGCGGACCTCGTCACCGTCCTGGGCTCCCTGTCCGCGACGGGACTGTCCCAGGTCGAGACCCCGCTGCGCTGGCAGCACCTCGCCGTCGGCCTCCCCCTGCTCGGGCTCGTCGCGGCCGGCTGCGCGCTCGCCCCGGCGCTCGCGGTCCCGCTCTCCTCCGGCCACCGCGCCCAGGTGCGCGACCAGCGCACCTACGCCGAGTGGGCGCACCGGGCCCGCGTGAATCCGTGGGAGGCGCGGGTGTGCACGCTGACCGGCTGGCTCTGCGCGGGCTGGGCGCTCGCCGGGACGGTGCTCGCCGCGGTCCTGCTCCCGCTGCTCGGCGCCGGGACGGCCCTGACCTGGGTGTTCCTCACCCTCCTCGCGCTCATGGCCGTGCCGCTGCTGGGCGTCGCGGCGACGCAGGCGATGAAGAGCGGACTGCGCGACGTGCTCTACGGGCCGGCCAGCGGATACATGCGCCGCGAGACCCCGTACGCGCTGGTCGCCCCCGAGTTCGGCACCCGCGCCGACCGCGCGAAGGACCCCGCGGTGCGCGCCGCGCTGCGCAAGCGCCTCCAGGCCGACGGCGGCGACCACGCGCTGGAGATCTTCGACCTCGACGCGGCGGGGGAGCGGCTGTGGGTGGACGAGAACGCCCCCGGAGCGAGCGACACCGCCGTGCGGCAGGCGGACCTCGCCCAGGGCGTGCTGCCGGACTTCGGCTCCGAGGGTTCGGCCTTCACCGGCGGCGGGAACAGCCCCTCCGAGCAGGCCTCGCACCTGCACGACATCCCCGACACGGTCACCGGGCTGCGCGAGCGCTGAACCGGCGGCCCTGTATCGGCCCTCGGCGCGTGGTCGACTGATGGCGTCCTGCGTCCCGGTACGGATATATCGCCGTACCGGAACGCAGGACGCCATCACCTGACCACGACCGGCCCCGTCGCCTCAGGCGATCCGGGTGCCCGCGCCGAGGTGCCTGACCGGCACGGCGAGCCGCCGCACCGCGACCAGCAGCGACAGCGCCCCGACGAGCAGCCACAGTCCGAGACCCATCGGCCACACCGGACGGTTCGGCGGCGTGCCGAGATCGGTGGGATAGCCGGGGTCCTCCGGCGAGCAGTGCACGGAGTGGACGGGGTGGGTGGTGGTCGCGGCGGAGCGCATCCCGGTCTTCAGCGTCGTCAGCAGGTCCGTGTCCGGGTCCTCGAGGGGGTCGTAGTCCGCAGGAAGGGCCGGCGCGGCCTCGGCCAGGAGCACCACCGGGTTCCCCCACAGCAGCGGCAGGGAGAGGTCCAGCCGCGGCACCGTCTCCTCGACCTGCTCCGCCACGCACCGGCTCTTCTCCATCGAGTACTCGTCGTCGTAGACGCTGTAGTAGTTCGTGACCTCCCGCTCCTCGTTCAGCACCACGGCGGTGGAGCCCCACGCGATCGGCAGCACCACCGTCACCCCGAACACGATCACGTAGGCGAGCACCACCGAGCCGAGCTGCCGCGAGGTGAGCGCCGAGAGCCCGAGCCCCACCGCGGTCACGCACAGGGTGAGCAGCACGATCACCCCGAGCAGCCGCAGCATTTACAGGATCCCGATGCTGCCCAGCAGCGCGATCGGCACCAGCGAGGGCAGGGCGAGGACCAGGAAGGCCAGCCCGGTGAGGAAGCCCGCGAGCAGCTTGCCGAGCACGATCTCGGCGGGGCTGAGCAGGCTGGCCTGCAGCGTGGCGAGGGTCCCGGCGGTGCGGTCGCCGTTGATGGATCCGGCCGACAGTGCCGGCACCACCAGCAGCATCGCGAAGAGCACCAGGATCATCTGCAGGCTGAACACCATCGCCGCGATCGGGCCGACGTCCTCCCACTGCGCGGAGTACAGCGTCGGGCCGAGGCCGAGCGCGCCGATGCCCATCATCACCAGCGTCCACACCGCCAGTGCCACGTACCAGCGCTTGGAGCGCAGGCGCTGGCGCAGCTCGAGCGAGGTGACCAGCCGCAGTCCGCGCCAGCGCAGCGCATAGCGGCCGCGGCCGCGGGGACGGTCGGTCCCGGGACCGGCCTCGAGGGTCTGGGGAGTGCTCATCACAGGGCTCCTTCTCGCTGGGCGGCGTCGGAGGCGAGATAGGCGGCCTCGAGCCTGCCCGTCGTCGGGCCGAAGCCGATGATCCGGGCGCCCGCGGCGGTGAGATCCGCGAGCAGGCGGGCGGCGGTCGCGTCGTCGGGCAGCTCCACCACCGCCTCCGCATGGCCGGAGGTGGTGCGGTCGCCGGCGACCACCCCGCCGTGGCGCACCTGCAGCTGGTCGAGCGCCTCGACGAGCGCCTGGTGGTGCAGCGAGGAGATCCGCCACGGGCGCGGCCGGGCGGCCAGGTCGCGGAGGCTCGAGGCGTCCACGGCGCGACCGCCGTCCATGAAGACGACGTGGTCGGCCATCTCCTCGAGCTCGCCGAGGATGTGGCTGGAGACCAGCACGGTCGCCCCGTCGGCCGCCCGTGAGCGGACCACCTGCAGCAGGCGTCGGCGCGAGGCGGGGTCCAGGCCGGAGGCGGGTTCGTCGAGGACCAGCACCTGCGGGTCGTGCACGAGCGCACGAGCCAGGCCCAGGCGCTGCTTCTGCCCGCGGGAGAGCACGTGCGCGGGCTGCTGCGCGAGCGGCACGAGGTCCAGCAGCTCCAGCAGCTCGTCCACCCTCCCGCGCAGCTGCGCGGAGGGCAGGAAGTAGGCGCGGCCCATCACCTCGAGCACCTCGGCGACCCGCAGCGAGTCCCACGCCCCGAACTGGTCCGGCATCCAGCCCACCTGCGCGCGCACCGCGGCGGAGTCCTCGGCGGGGTCGACGCCGCCGACGAGCACCCGGCCCGAATCGGGGGCCAGCAGCGAGGCGAGCATGAGCATCAGCGTCGACTTGCCGCAGCCGTTCGGGCCGACCAGCGCCGTCACCGCCCCGCGCGGCGCGGTGAAGCTCAGATCCGCCACCGCCTGCACGCTGCCGAAGGCGCGGCTGACGTGCTCGGCGACGATCCCCGGCCCCTCCGGACCGGGAGCCCTCTGCGGGGAGGCATGGTCGACCGGCGGGAGGGGCGGAGGCGGGCCGTCCGCGGGTGTGCTCTGTGTCATGGGGCTACATTCCCACGCCCTGACCTGGAGCGACAGCCCTTCCTGGGCACGTTCGGGGCACGAACTGTGAGGAAGCGGTGGAGAGCCCGCGGCTCACTCCGCCATGGCGGCGTTGCCCTCCTCCTGCGCCTGCGGGATCCCGTCGGCGGCGGAGAGCCGTCCGATGAAGACCTCCTGGAAGATCGGCATCGCGGCGGTCAGCCCGGCGTTCGCACGGGCGCCGGTGTCGGCCTCGGCGGGGTTCTTCGCCGCCTCGACGAACACGCTCACGTCCACGCCCTTGCCCTTCCAGAACTCGATGTACGCGTCCTGCGCGTCGACGTGGCCGGGGAAGGAGACGCCCTGCTCCGCGAGCGGCAGCTGACCGTCCTTCGAGCCGAGCCAGGTCAGCAGCTCGGCGATGCCGGCCTGCTGCTCGTCGTCGGCCTTCGCGTTGCCGACGGCGACCACGCCGTGGACCAGCGACTTCGCCCCGTCGGGGCCGGCGACCGGGGCGGCGAGCGCCCACTCGAAGGAGTCGGCGACGCCGTCGGAGACCGGCAGCAGGTTGTAGGGCCCGGACTGGAACAGGGCGAGCTTGCCCTGGGTGAACAGGTCGCGGGTGAAGTCGCCGTTCTCGTTGGTGTCCGCGGCGCTGGGCGCGATGTTCTCGACGTTGATCAGGTCCGCCATGTACTGGAATGCCTCGATGCCCTCGGGGGAGGCGAAGGTGTACACGTCCTCGTCCTGCCACTGCGCGCCGTTCGAGGCGAGCATCGGGCCGATGATCGCCTGCCGGTCGGCCTGCGAGTTGAAGCCGAACTGCGCGCGGGAGTCCACGTCGAAGCCGTCCTCGCCTGGGTGGCGGCCCTCGCCGTCCACCGTGAGCTTCCGGCCCGCGTCGCGCAGGGAGTCCGTGTCGGCGGCCGGGTCGAAGGCGAGAGCCGACGGGTCCACGCCCGCCTCCTCGACCAGCGCCTTGTTGTAGAACACGGCGATCGAGTCCCAGATCTGCGGCACGCCCCAGAGCCCGCCGTCGCGCGAGTACAGGTCCACCACGGCCTTCTCCCACTGGGAGGCTCCGTCGGGGACGACCTCGTTGATGTCCAGCAGGTCGCCGGAGTCCTTGTACAGCACGTAGTTCGCGGAGTTCATCCAGTACACATCGGCCGCATCGCCGCTGGCGACGTCCAGCGGCAGACGCGTCCAGTAGTCCGCCCACGGCACCACGTCGATCGACACGTTCCAGCCGGACTGCTCCGTGAACGTCGCGAAGGACTCCTCGTAGGCGGCCACCGCGTTCTCGTCCCACAGGCGGAAGGTCAGCGTGCCCTTGTCACCGCCGCTGCTGCCGCCGGCATCGCTGCCGCCGCCCTCGCCGCCGGAGCCGCTGTCACCGCCGCCCGACGGGGAGCAGGCCGCCGCGGTGCCGAGCAGGCCGGCGGCGGCGAAGGAGGAGAGGAGGGTACGACGCTTCAGCATGGGAGGTCCTTCCGGGAAGTGGTGTCCTGCCCATTATCGTCCGCCGGCCCCGTCGTGGGACGCTAGATGACCTTCCGAGACGCGGCGGGACGCGGCCCTCAGCGCAGCGTCGCGTCGCCGACCGAGCGCGTGATCTGCTTCTGGAAGACGATCATGAGGATCACCAGCGGCAGCATCGCCAGCGTCGTCCCGGCCATCACCAGGGTCCAGTTGTTGTTGTACTGCGACTGCAGCGCGGAGGTCGCCACGGTGATCACCCGCCATTCGGGCCCGGAGGTGATCACCATCGGCCACATGAAGCTGTTCCAGTGGGTGACCACCGTGATCAGCACCAGCGTGACGATGATCGGCCGGTTCAGCGGCACCACCAGATGCCACAGCAGGCGGAGGGTGCCCGCGCCGTCGATCCGCATCGCGTCCATGAGCTCGGAGGGCATGCCGCGGAAGTTCTCCCGCAGCAGGAAGATCGCGTAGGGGGAGCCGAGCACGAAGGGCAGCACGAGCGCCCAGAAGGTGTTGCGCAGCCCCATCTCCGAGAGCATCAGGTACAGCGGCACCACGACCACCACCTGCGGCACCATCAGCGTCGCGATGTACACCCAGAACAGCAGGTCACGGCCGGGGAAGCGGAGCTGGGCGAAGGCATAGGCGGCGAGCACCGAGAACACCATCTGCCCCGCCAGGATCACGGCGACCATCTGCACGGTCACCGCGACCGGGGTGACGAAGCCGTCCTCGGAGCTGAACAGGGCGATCACGTTGTCCAGCACCGGCGGAGCGGGCACCGACAGCGGCCCCTCCTGCGCGAACTGCGTGGTGGAGGTCAGCGCGGTCATCACCGAGAACAGGAACGGCCCGAGCGTGAGCGCGGCCGCGACGATCAGCACGAGATAGGTCGCGGCGTGGCCGAGCACGCGGCGCGCGAGCAGCGAGCCGGTCAGCGGCCGACGGCGCCCGGAGGGGCGGGCGGTGCGCCGGTGATCGCGGCCGCCGGAGCCGCCGCCGTCGGCAGGCGCGGAGCGCTCGTCGGCCGGTCTGGTGCCGTGGCCGCCAGCCGGGCTCGGATCCTGAGCAGTCATCTCGTCCCTCCTCTCAGCTCATGTCGTAGGTGATGCGCCGGGAGAACCAGCGCTGCTGGATCACCGTGATCACCACCAGCAGGACGAACAGGATCACCGCGACGGCGCTCGCGCGGCCCAGGCGGCTGGCCTCGAAGGCCTCGTGGTAGATCAGGGACGCGATCACCTCGGTGCGGTGCTGCGGCCCGCCGCCGGTGAGGGCGAAGACCATGTCGAACACCTGGAAGGACGCGACCACCTGGGTGACCGCGAGGAAGAAGGTCGTCGGTCGCAGCAGCGGGATCGTCATGAACCACAGCTGCTGCCCGACGTTCGCGCCGTCGATCCGGGCGGCCTCGTAGATCGAGCCGGGGATCCGCGACAGCCCCGCTTGGAAGAACAGCGAGATGTAGCCGACGTTCTGCCAGATCGCGACGAAGGCGACCGCCGGCAGGGCGAGCGAGGGATCGGTCAGCCACTCGATCCGCACCCCGAGGATCTGGTTCAGCGCGCCGACCGACGGCTGGAAGATCCACTTCCACACCACGCCGAGCGCGAGCGGCGCGCACACCCACGGGATCACCACGATCACCCGCACGATCGCCGAGCCCGGCAGCGCCCGCACCAGCTGCGTGGCGAGCACGAGTCCGATCGCGAGCGAGACCGGCACCGAGATGAGGGTGAAGACCCCCGTGACCAGCAGGGAGTTCACCAGAGCGCCGTCGCGGAGCAGCGAGGCGTAGTTCTCCAGTCCGAGGAACGAGCGCGTGCCCAGCAGGTCCCAGCGGAACAGGGACACCACGAAGGCGAGCACCACCGGCAGGATCAGGAAGCAGGTGACGCCGATCAGGCTCGGGGCGATCAGGAGCCAGCCGAGAAGGGGTCTGCGGGAGCTCATCGTCGATGCCTCCCGCCTGCGCCGTGCCGATGTTCCACCGGATCAAGCTATCGCAGCGCCGCCCAGGTCGTGGTGCTGTCCGTCCCGGCCAGGGGCCGACGGGGAGGGGCGCGGCGCACTACGCTCGGGCCATGACCTCTGCGACGGACACCGCCGGTCACGCGGCCGCGGCCACGGACCCCCATGCCTCGATATACGACCACGGCTTCGTGCGCGTCGCCGCGGTGACCCTGCCGGTCGCGCTCGCCGACCCGGCCGCGAACGCCGAGCGCCACCTCGAGGTGCTGCGTGACCTGCACGACCAGCAGGTCGGGATCGCGGTCTTCCCCGAGCTGTCCCTGACCGGGTACTCCCTCGACGACCTCGTCCTGCAGGAGCCGCTGCTGGACGCGGCCGAGCAGGCGGTGCTCACCGTGCTCGAGGCGAGCGAGGAGCTGATGCCGATCATCGTGCTCGGCGCCCCGCTGCGCGCGAAGGACCGCTCCCGCGTCTTCAACTGCGGCGTCGTGATCCATCGGGGGCAGATCCTCGGCATCGCCCCGAAGCAGAACCTCCCCACCTATCGAGAGTTCTACGAGCGGCGCTGGTTCGCGCCCGGCGACGACGCGGCAGGCGAGGAGGTGATCCTCGGCGGGCAGTTCGCGCAGCTCACCCCGCACGGCATCATCCAAGTCGAGGACGTGCCCGGCCTGTCGCTGTTCGTCGAGGTCTGCGAGGACATGTGGGTGCCGGTCCCGCCGTCGGCCGAGGCCGCGCTCGCCGGCACCACCGTGATCGCGAACCTGTCGGGCTCCCCGATCACGATCGGCCGCGCCGAGGACCGCAAGCTCATGGCCCGCTCCGCCTCCGCCCGCGGCCAGGCCGCCTACATCTACGCCGCCGCCGGCGAGGGCGAGTCCACGACGGACCTCGCCTGGGACGGGCAGACCTTCGTGTACGAGTGCGGCGACCTGCTGGGGGAGTCCGAGCGGTTCCCGACGGGGGTGCGCTCCACGATCGTCGACGTCGACCTCGACCGGATCGTCGCCGAGCGGCGCCGCCAGAACACCTTCGACGACAACCGGCGCACCCACGCCGCCTCGCTCGAGAAGTTCGACGGCTGGGAGGAGACCACCCTGTTCGGCCCCTGGGACGTTCCCGACTGCTGGGACGACGCGGACGAGGACGACGAGGAGGCGCCCGAGCCGATCCTCCTCGGCGGCCGGCGTCGCGCCGCCCAGGCCCGGCACGACGCCCGCTCCGCCGCGACCGGTGCCGAGCTGCCCGCCCTGCGGACCCCGCCCGCGACCGGTCCGCTGCGCCGTCACCACGACCGCTTCCCCTTCGTGCCCGACGACCCCGCGCGCCTGGCCCAGGACTGCTACGAGGCGTACAACATCCAGGTCGCGGGCCTCGTGCGGCGCCTGAAGCAGATCGGCGGGGACAAGCCCGGCGGCACCCGCCCCGTCATCGGCGTCTCCGGGGGCCTGGACTCCACCCACGCCCTGATCGTCTGCGCCCGCGCGATGGACCTGCTGGGCCGAGACCGCTCCGAGATCCTCGCCTTTACGATGCCGGGCTTCGCCACCACCGAGCACACCCGCTCCAACGCCGAGCTGCTCTCGACGGCGATCGGCGCGAGCTTCGAGACGATCGACATCCGCCCCGCCTCCACCCAGATGCTGAAGGACATGGGCCACCCCTTCGGCGAGGGCGAGCCGGTCTATGACGTGACCTTCGAGAACGTCCAGGCCGGGATGCGCTACGACTACCTGTTCCGCCTCGCCAACCACCACGGCGGCATCGTGGTCGGCACCGGCGACCTCTCCGAGCTGGCGCTGGGCTGGTGCACCTACGGGGTGGGCGACCACATGTCCCACTACGGCGTGAACGCGGGCGTGCCGAAGACCCTCATCCAGCACCTGATCCGCTGGGTCATCTCCGAGGGGATCTTCGACGCCGCGACCGCCGAGGTGCTGCGCGCCGTGCTCGACACCGAGATCTCCCCGGAGCTGATCCCCACCGCTCCCGGGCAGAAGGCGCAGTCCACCGAGGACTCCATCGGCCCCTACGCGCTGCACGACTTCGCGCTCTACCACCTGCTGCGCCGCGGCTACGGCCCCGGCAAGATCGCCTATCTCGCCCATCAGGCCTGGGGCGACGCGGAGGCGGGGGAGTGGCCGGCCGGCTACGCCGAGGACGACCGTCGCGCCTACACCCGCGAGGAGATCAAGCACTGGCTGACCGTGTTCACCAGGCGCTTCTTCAACAACCAGTTCAAGCGCTCCGCCCTGCCGAACGCCCCGAAGGTGCTGGCCGGCGGCTCGCTCTCCCCGCGCGGAGACTGGCGGATGCCCTCGGACGCCGCATCGACCGCCTGGCTCGCCGAGATCGAGCGCGACGTCCCCGGCGACTGACGGAACCGGGCGTCGGCCGGACCGCGGGCTCCGGCACGCATCGAGACGTAGGTTCCTGCTCCTATCGCGCTCGATAGGGGCAGGAACCTACGTCTCGGTGGTCGGTCGCGCGGTCCGACTGGCCGGCCGCTTACTTCACCGCACCCATCGACAGGCCGCGCACCAGCTGCTTCTGTGCGATCCAGCCGGCGAGCACCACCGGCAGCGAGGCGAGCACCGAGGCGGCCGAGAGCCGGGCCAGGAACAGGCCCTCCGAGGTCATGGTCGACATCAGGAAGATCGGCACGGTCGCCGCGTTCGCCGCGGTGAGGTTCAGGGCGAAGAAGAACTCGTTCCACGCGAAGATCACGCAGATCAGCGCCGTCGCGGCGACGCCCGGGGCGACCATCGGCAGCAGCACCGTGCGCATCGTGCGCAGCAGCGAGGCGCCGTCGATCGAGGCCGCCTCGAGCACCTCGCCGGGGACCTCGAGGAAGAACGAGCGCATCATCCACACCGCGATCGGCAGGTTCATCGCCGTGTACAGAACGATCAGCGTGAGGATGTTGTCGAGCATCCGGATCTGCCCGGCGATCACGTAGATCGGCATGATCACCGCGACCACCGGCAGCATCTTCGTCGAGATGAAGAAGAACAGCACGTCCTGCGTGCGCTTCACGGGCCGGATGCTCACCGCGTACGCGGCGGGCACCGCGAGCACCAGCACCAGCAGCGTCGAGATGCCGGTGGCGAGCACCGAGTTCAGCACGTACGAGCCGACCTGGGCGGAGCTGATGATCGAGGTGTACTGCTCGAGCGTCGGGGTGAAGAAGAAGGTGGGCGGGTTCGAGGCGGCCTGCGACTCCTGCTTGAAGCTGGTCAGCACCATCCACGCCACCGGGGCGAAGAACAGCAGGCCGACCGCCCAGGCGAGGACGGTGAGCAGGTGCCCGCCGATCCGGCCCTTGCCGCGGCGGGCGCGGGGAGCAGGCACGGCGGCAGGAGCGGCCGACGGCGAGACTGTGGCTGTGCTCATGACTCCCTCTCCTCCCGCTCGTTCCTCGCAGTTCGTCGATCGAGGGTGGCGGTCATGACTGCTCCTTGGAGTTGATGCTCGTGAAGATCAGGCGCAGCGCGAAGGTCGCGATGATGATCGTGGCGATCACCGTGACCACGCCCATCGCGGCGGACTGCCCGATGTCGAAGCCGAGGAAGGCGCGCTGGTAGATGTAGAACGGCAGGTTCGCGGACGCCGTGCCGGGCCCGCCCGCGGTCATGAGGTAGATCTGGTCGAAGGTGTTGACCACGTAGATCGCGCCCAGCAGCACCGACAGCTCGAGGTAGAACCGCAGGTGGGGGAGGGTGATGTGGACGAAGGTGGTCCACGTCGCGGCCCCGTCCATCTGCGCCGCCTCGAGCACGTCGCCGGTCTGGGACTGCAGCCCCGCGAGGAGCAGCAGCATCATGAACGGCGTCCACTGCCACACCAGCGCGATGATGATCGAGAGCATCGGGAACTGGCTGGTCCAGTCCACCGGGGAGATGCCGACGGTGCCGATCAGCCAGTTCACGAGCCCGTAGGTGGGGTCGAACATCGAGATCGACCACAGCATCGCGCCGGCCACCGGCATGATCAGGAACGGCGTGATCAGCAGGGTGCGGATGAATCCGCGGCCCACGAACCCCCGGTCCAGCAGCAGCGCGAGTCCGAGCCCCAGCAGCAGTGAGACGAGCACGCAGCCCAGCGTGATGAGGATCGAGTTCAGCGCCGCGGTGCGGAAGGTCGAGTCGACGGCGAGGTCGAGGTAGTTCCGCAGCCCCACGAACGTCTCGCCCTCGGGGCGCAGCAGGTTCCGTGAGCGCAGCGAGTACCAGATCGTGAGCAGGAACGGGATCTGCGTGCAGATCACCACGAACACGAAGGCGGGCATCAGCGGGAGCCGACGGCGCCAGCCCTCGGCGCGGGAGGCCCCGTCCTCGCGGCGGCGGGAGCGGGGCCCGTCGGCCGACGGGGCGCGCCCTCCGGGCGCGGGTGCGGTGTCCAGTGCGGTCATGGCTCAGCCCTCCCAGCCGTAGGTGCGGGCGACGGACTCGGCGAAGCCCTGTGCCTGGTCGAGGGCCTCGTCGACGCTCTTCTGCCCGGCGATCGCGGCGGAGAACTGCTGGCCGACGCGGGTGCCGAGGTCCTGGAACTCGGGGATCACGACGTTCTGCAGCCCGTCGTAGGGGACGTCCACGGTCATCGAGTTCTCCTGGGTCGAGTTCTCCATCGAGTCGAGGGTCGGCTCGGCGTAGGTCTTCGAGAGCTCCGCGTACTCGGGGATCTCGTAGGTGGACAGACGCGATCCGGGCGGCAGCGCCTCCCAGCCGATCTCCTGGCCCACCAGCTGGAAGTAGTCGAGTTCTCCATCGAGTCGAGGGTCGGCTCGGCATAGGTCTTCGAGAGCTCCGCGTACTCGGGGACCCATGCGCTGTTCTCCTGTGAACATCGCGGAGACGGGCCGCTCGGGCGCGTCGTCGCGGAGGGCGGGCACGGTCGGCGCCTCGGGGGCGTACCCGGGAGGGCACGGCCGAGGGGACGACCGCTCGCTCAGATGAGCGGGGAGACTTCTCAACTGAGGGTGAGCGTAGTCATATACGCTCA
This sequence comes from Brachybacterium paraconglomeratum, assembly GCF_003994255.1. Taxonomy (GTDB): domain Bacteria; phylum Actinomycetota; class Actinomycetes; order Actinomycetales; family Dermabacteraceae; genus Brachybacterium; species Brachybacterium conglomeratum. The sequence continues at coordinate 92,925 of NZ_ML133855.1, forward strand.
GCCGAGCAACCATCTGCCCTCACCTGAGGGGTCGATGCAGGCTGCGGAGGGAGAACCGATGGGGAGCGAGCAGGCCGGGGTCGGGATGCAGGCGGGTGCCGGGATGCAGGCCGGCGCCGGGGCCGCGGACGCGATCGCGCTCAAGGTCGCCCTCGCGAGCGAGCACCACCTCGAGGGCGTGCCGAAGATCGAGCTCGCCCGGCGCCACGGACTCTCCCGCTTCCAGGTCGCGCGCCTGCTCGACGAGGCGCGCGCCGAGGGCATCGTCCGCATCGAGGTCGTCGACCCGACCGCCGCCGGCCGCGACCTCTCCCCGCTCGCCGAGCGCCTGGGCATCTCCTCGGTCACCGTCGCGGTCGCCCGCCCCGGCGAGGCGCCTCGCGCCGCGATCGCCCGCCAGGTCGCGGGCCTGCTGCTTCGTCACCTGCGCGAGGGTGGACGGGTCGGCGTGGCATGGTCGCGCACCCTCATGCACCTGCCCGCCGCGCTCGATGCGCTGCCCGTGGCCGACATCGTCCAGCTCGTCGGCCCCGTGAGCACCGCCGGGCACTCGACCGCGCAGTCCTCCGCGCTGGTCCACGAGCTCGGCGCCCGCTCCGGCGGGCAGGTCTGGGCCCTGCCCACCCCCCTCATCGTCGACTCCCCGCAGGTCGCGGCCTCGCTGCGCTCCATGGAGGAGGTGCGCACGGCGCTCGATGCGGCCGACGGGCTCGACGTGGCGACCGTGTCCGTCGGCGCCTGGGCCGACGGGGCCTCGACCCTCTGGAGCCGCCTGCGCCCCGCCGAGCAGCAGCGCGCCCTCGACGCCGGCGTCGTCGCCGAGATCTGCGGGATCCTGCTCGGCGAGAGCGGCGCCGTGTGGCACTCCGCCGTGGAGGATCGCGTGATCGGGGTGCGGCCCGACCAGCTCCGCCGCGCCCGCGTCATCGCTGCGATCCCCGCCGTCGGCCATCCCGAGGCGGTGCTCGCCGCGGCCCGCTCCGGCCTCGTCGACGACATCGTCCTCGCCCCCGAGCTCGCCGAGCAGGTCGAGGCGCTCCTGGGCTGAGCGAGGCCCCTCCGTCCTCGGCCGGCCGCTCTGCCGCTGCCGTGCTGGCCGATCCGGTCGCGCTCTGCGTCGCCGTGCCGCCTCGGGTCGACCGCGCCGCCGCTCGGCCCCCTCGGGCCCGCGGTGAGCCCGGTGTCGAACAGGTGAGCGCCGCCCTCTGCTCATCTGACGTCGGAGTGTGTATCGTCGGGCGCACCCCCGATTCCTCGTCGAAGGATGAGCCGATGACCGCTCCGACCGCCCTGACCTCCGCAGCCCTCTCCGAGATCGCCGCCCGCGGCGAGGTCGCCACCCCGCAGCAGCCGCTGGACGAGCGACGCGTCGGCATCGTCCACTTCGGCGTCGGCGGCTTCCACCGCGCCCACCAGGCGATGTACCTCGACCGCCTCATGAACGCCGGACGCGACCTCGACTGGGCGCTCTGCGGCGTCGGCCTCCTGCCGGGCGACGCCCGGATGCGTGACGCGCTCGACGCCCAGGACTCCCTGTACACCCTGGTCACGAAGGCGCCCGACGGGACGCGCGACCCCCGCGTGATCGGCTCGATCGCCCGCTACCTCTTCGCGCCCGACGACCCCGAGGCCGTGCTCGCGCAGATGACCGACCCGGCCGTGCGGATCGTCTCGCTCACCGTCACCGAGGGTGGCTACAACTACAACCCCTCCACCGGGGAGTTCCAGTACGAGACCGAGGCGGTCGCCGCGGACCTCGCCACGCGGTTCGATCCTGCCGACGCCCAGGCCGCGGGCCTCGCGGGCTCGGACGACGGCGGCGCGAACTCCGCGCAGCAGGTGGGTCGGCCCCGCACGATGTTCGGCTACGTCGTCGAGGCGCTGCGCCGCCGCCGCGAGGCCGGCACCGCCCCCTTCACGGTCATGTCCTGCGACAACGTGCGCGGCAACGGGGACCTCGCCAAGCGCATGATCCTCGCCTATGCGCAGCGCCGCGACGAGAACGGCCTGCACGGCGATGCGCCGATCGCAGACTGGATCGCCTCCGAGGTCGCGTTCCCCAACTGCATGGTCGACCGCATCACCCCCGTCACCGCGGAGTCGGACATCGCGATGATCGCCTCGGACTACGGCATCGAGGACGCCTGGCCCGTGGTCAGCGAGGACTTCGTGCAGTGGGTGCTCGAGGACGAGTTCCCCGCGGGCCGTCCCGCCTGGGAGGAGGTCGGCGTGCAGATGGTCGAGGACGTCGAGCCGTACGAGCTGATGAAGCTGCGCCTGCTGAACTGCTCCCACCAGGCCATCGCCTACTTCGGCCTGCTGCTCGGGCAGACCTATGCCGACGAGGCCGCCGTCGACCCGCACCTCGCCCCCTTCACCCGCACCCTGTACATGGACCGTGAGGGCACCCCGACCGTGCCCGAGGTGCCCGGCATGGACCTCGACGCCTACAAGGACGAGCTCATGGCGCGCTTCGCGAACACGAGCGTGAAGGACACCCTCGCCCGCCTCGCCGCCGAGTCCTCCGACCGCATCCCCACCTGGCTCGTGCCCGTGATCCGGGAGAACCTCGAGGCTGGCCGCGACGTCTCGGCATCGGCAGCGATCGTCGCCTCCTGGGCCCGGTACGCCGAGGGCACCGGGGAGAACGGCGAGCAGTGGCCGGTCGTGGACCGCCTCCACGACCGCGTCATGGCCGCCGCCGCGAAGCACGACGAGGACCCGCTCGCCTTCCTTCGCGACGAGGAGCTGTTCGGCGACCTCGTCGAGCACGAGGCGTTCACGACGCCCTACCTCCACGCCCTCGAGGTGCTCCGCACCGACGGTGCCCGCACCCTCCTCACCGAGCTCACCGCCGCCCTCTGACGGGCGGCCCAGCCGGTCCCGGTTCCGCCTGTCGCTGGCCACCCCCGCCCTGTGCCAGTCAACTTCTGCGCCGCCTACGACCCATCCCTCGTTCGGCATGAGTCGTGGGCGGCGCAAAACTTCCTAGTCCCGGTTCGCCGCGGCAGGGGCCACCGGGCCCGGAGCTTCTGGGCCGTGGTCGTCGGGCTCGTCGAGGAACCGCGTACGTGACCGGGGTGGCGGCAAAGACGCAGGACGGCACGACAGGTCCTGTGATCATCGACCTGCATCGCCTGCCAGGTGGCTCTGCGTGCTCAGGCCGACTTCGGCGGGCGCAGGGAACGACCCAGCCGCTTCCCGGCGCTGCCAGACCAGTTGCTGGTCGGGGGCGTGGGTGCGCCGACGGAGACGAACGTGCGGTGCAGCGCGTCCAGGACCCGCTCCGGCTGCTTGATGTCCTCGGCATTGAGCATGCGGATGTTCCACCCGACGGAGTGGAGAGAATCCAGCCGACCCTGGTCCTTGCGCTTCTGCTCCGTGGTGAGACGGTGGTAGTCGCCGTCGTACTCGAGAGCGATGCCGAGCTCCGGGTATGCGAGGTCGAGATACCTCAGACGGTTCGTGTCCGGATCGCGCACGGGGTGGTTCAGCACCGGTTCGGGGAAGCCTGCGCGCTGGAGCAGCAGTCGTGTGCGGGTCTCCCCGGGCGAGTCCGTGTTCGCTCGCGCGTCGCCCAGCGCATCTCGGAGCGCGCGGGCGCCCCAGACAGCGCCGAAGATCTCCGCGGTCTCTCGGATCTTCTCGAGGCTGGCGTCCCGCAGCGGAGGGTCGCGGGAGACGAGGGAGTCGATGGCGATCACGATCTCGTCGTGCTCGAGCAGGGTCGCGATCTCCAGCAGGGCGATGTAGGGATGGGAGAGCTCGATGTCGCCGACGCGGAAGCGGGTGCGTGGTGAGGTCCGGTGGACCACGACGTTCGGACCCGCGGCACGCTGGTTCCCCGGATCGACTCTGCAGTGCAGGAGCGGCGGGGTGACCAGGTGGCGTTCCGTCGGCGGGCGACCGAATCGGGGCCCGGAGCGCAGGACCGGGAGGCCGGACTCCGCTCGTCGGTGCCAGGCCGGAGGGAGGTCTTCCGCATCGAGGACCTCCGACGAATCCTCGGAGCGAGTGGGCAGGGTGCTCGGGACCGTGCGCCTTCCGCCCTCTTCGTAGGAGACGCCCGCCAGGACTCCGATGCCGCGGTCGACCCACCAGGGCAGGGCGATCCCGAGGAGTGCCGCGGCGGTCGTGTGACTGATGACAGCGCCCGGGACAACCTTCTGCTGGAGCACCTCGCACATCGTGTTGACCGTGGCGGGCCTCGCCGTCGGGGTGGAGAACCCTCGGAACACGGTGTGGAGTTCGGGACCGGCGAGACGCCGCGACGAGACCCCTCGAGCACGCCACTCCTCGCGGGGGAGGAGGGCTCCGGGCAGAAGCGGCGTAGGGCGCATGTCGAGGGACGGTATGGCCGGCCGGTGCGGGACGGCGACGGCCGTCCGCGAGCTGTGGACGACGGCCGTATGTGGAGGGAAGGGCGCTGGGTCCGGCAGCCGCGCCGCCTCGCCGTCGAGGAGGTCGCAGGGTCCGGCAGCCGCGCCGCCTCGCCGTCGCCGGGCCCGGCACCGCCGCCCGCTGCTGTCGCCAGGAGCTGCCCTGGCGACCCGCAGACCGTGAGCTCGGCTGCGCCCGCCAGGTTTTGTCGCCGTGAGGACTCATGTCGGGGAGCACATGGGTCGTGGCGTCACAAAACCCGCGGCCTGATGTCCGTGCCGTGCCTGCGCGCCGCTCACCTCCTTGCCGTGCCGTGCCGTGCCCGGCCCGCGCCAGCCCCGCGGCACGCCCGGGGCGGTGTTGCGCCGGTCACGTGCGCGAACCGTCCTGACCTGGCCTCCTGTCTCGAATGACGAGGTCACTGGGGCTTCGGGGAGCCGTCTTCGTAGACTGGCCCGTGTGTCGCGACGGCGTCACCGGATCGTCCGGGACGAGCGGTGTCCGGCGGGAGGCGTGCGTCTGCGCCGCCCCCGCGAGCCCGGCTCGGACCGCACGGCACGGGGCGTCCGATCGGCTCGAGCGGACCCGCGACGGCGGAAGTCCGCGCACCCACGCACGATCCGCACCGCCCCCGACAGTCAAAGGAACCCGCTCATGAGCCTGGTCGTCCAGAAATTCGGAGGATCCTCCGTCGCTGACGCCGACTCGATCAAGCGCGTCGCGCGCCGCATCTCGATGTACTCCCGGGCCGGACACAAGGTGGTCGTGGTGGTCTCCGCGATGGGCGACACCACCGACGACCTGATCGACCTCGCCGAGCAGGTGAGCCCGAACCCGCCACCGCGCGAGATGGACATGCTGGTCACCGCCGGTGAGCGGATCTCGATGGCGGTGCTGTCGATGGCGCTGAACGACACCGGCGTCCACGCCCGCGCCTACACCGGCTCGCAGGCCGGGCTGATCACCGACGAGGTGCACGGAAAGGCGCACATCCTGCGCGTCACCCCGGGCCGGATCGAAGAGGCGCTGGAGGAGGGCGCGGTCGCGATCGTCGCCGGATTCCAGGGCGTCTCGCAGACCACGAAGGACATCACCACCCTCGGCCGCGGCGGCTCGGACACGACCGCCGTCGCGCTCGCCGCGGCGCTCGAGGCGGACGTCTGCGAGATCTACTCCGACGTCGACGGCGTCTTCACCGCCGATCCCCGTATCGCGCCGGCCGCGCGCCGCGTCCCCGTCATCTCCAGCGAGGAGATGCTGGAGATGGCCGCGAACGGCTCGAAGATCCTCATGGCGCGCAGCGTCGAGTACGCGCGCCGCTACGGGGTGCCGCTGCACGTGCGCTCCTCGTACTCGGGCCGGCTCGGCACGATCGTCACCGACGAGCCCGAGCGCGAGATCCCGATCGACCCCGACGTCACCCTCCGCCCCGCGGACGCCGCCCGTCGCGACGCCGCCGACCCGACCAAGGAGCTCCCCATGGACGACATCGCAGCACCGGGCCTCGAGGCGCCGATCATCTCGGGCGTCGCCCACGACCGCAGCGAAGGCAAGATCACCGTCGTCGAGGTCCCGGACGCGCCGGGCAAGGCGGCGCTGCTGTTCGACGTGGTCGCCGGGACCGGCGCGAACATCGACATGATCGTGCAGAACTCCTCGACGGTCGACGACACCGTCGCGATCTCCCTGACCCTCCCGGAGTCCGACGCCCCGGCCGCCCTCGAGGCGATCGAGAAGGCGCGCGAGGCGATCGGCTTCACCGAGGTCCGCTACGACGACCAGATCGGGAAGGTCTCCATCGTCGGCGCCGGGATGCGCGCGCACCCGGGCGTCTCGGCGACCCTGTTCCGCTCGCTCGGCGAGGCGGGCATCAACATCGACATGATCTCCACCTCGGAGATCCGCATCTCCGTCGTCACCGAGCAGTCGCGGCTCGACGACGCGGTGCGCGTGATCCACACGGCGTTCGGCCTCGACGCCGAGCAGACCGAGGCCGTGGTCTACGGAGGGACCGGACGATGAACACCACCAGCACCCCCAGCTCCACCACCGCGCCCGACTTCTCGGGCACCCCCGGCTACGCGGCCGACGGGCCCGTCCTCGGCGTCGTCGGCGCCACCGGCCAGGTCGGGCGTGTGATGCTCGCCCTGCTCGCCGACCGCTCGGTCGCACACTCCGCGATCCGCGTGTTCGCCTCCGCCCGCAGCGCCGGCAGCACCGTCTCCTATGCGGGTCTCGACCTCGTGGTCGAGGACGCGGAGACCGCCGACATCACCTCCGAGGGGCAGCGGCTGGACGTCGCGATCTTCTCCGCCGGCGGCTCGACCTCGAAGGCGCTCGCGCCCCGCTTCGCCGAGGCGGGCGCCGTGGTCGTCGACAACTCCTCGGCCTGGCGCCGTGACGAGGAGGTGCCGCTGGTGGTCTCCGAGGTGAACCCGGAGCAGATCACCGCCCCGAAGCGCGGCATCATCGCGAACCCCAACTGCACCACCATGGCCGCGATGCCGACCCTGAAGGCCCTCCACGACGAGGCGGGCCTGGCCCGGCTGAAGGTCGCCACCTACCAGGCGGTCTCCGGCTCCGGCGTGGCCGGTGTCGCGGAGCTCGCCGCGCAGGTCAGGAAGGGTGTCGACCATGTCGAGGAGCTCGCGCTGGACGGCTCCTCGGTGGAGCTCGGTGAGCCGGGCGTGTACCAGGCGCCGATCGCGTACAACGTGGTCGCGCTCGCCGGGAACCTGGTGGACGACGGCTCCGGCGAGACCGACGAGGAGCAGAAGCTCCGCAACGAGTCCCGCCGCATCCTGGGCCTGCCGGACCTGCCCGTGGCCGGCACCTGCGTGCGCGTGCCGGTGATGAGCGGCCACGCCCTCGCGATCCATGCCGAGTTCGATCAGCCGATCACCCCGGACCGCGCCCGCGAGCTGCTCGAGGCGGCGCCGGGCGTGACCGTCGTGGACCTGCCCACCCCGCTGATGGCGGCCGGCAAGGACGGCACATTCGTCGGCCGCATCCGACAGGACGCCTCGGTGCCGGACGGGAAGGGCCTGATCCTCTTCGCGGTAGCCGATAATCTCCGCAAGGGAGCAGCGCTGAACGCGATCGAGATCGCGGAACTGATCGTCTCCCGCCGACGGTGAAGGAGGAACGCCGATGACAGGTGTCGTGACCAACGGGTCGCTGGGGGCCGGGACGGGACCGGTGCCGCCGTCGGCGGTCTTCTCCGATCGAGCCGGCGAGGAGGCGCCGTGCCGCGCGGGCGGCGGGGCGCTCGAGGAGCCGCTGGGCCGGGTCCTGCGCAACCTCGACACCGTCACCGAGTCCCAGGGCGAGCTCGGCGCCGACCTCCAGGGCGCGTACGGAGCCTCGGCCGACGAGGCCGGCTCGGGCACGGCCGACGACGCCGTCGCAGCCGAGGGCTCGACCGCCGCCGAGCCCTCGCGGCGGGAGATGATCCTCGACGCCGCCTCGGCCCTGTTCGCCGAGCGCGGCTACGACGGTGCGAGCCTGCGCGACATCTCGCGTCGCGTCGGGATCTCGCATCCCGGCATGCTGCACCATTTCTCCTCGAAAGGGGTTCTGCTCGGCGCGGTGATCGACCGGATGGAGGCGCATGCGCAGGGTCTGCTGGACTCGGCCGACTCGATCGCCTCGTCGCCGGAGACGCTGATCGCGGCGCTGGGCGGTCCGTGGGATCCGCGCAAGCACTCGATGGCGCTGCTGGCGACGCTGTCGGCGGAGATCGTGGATCCCGGGCATCCCGGCCGCTTCCGCGTCGCCCGGCTCCGACTGGTCCACGAGCACGTGCTGGAGCGCGTGTTCGGCGGCCTCGACGAGCGGGGGCATCTGGTCGCCGGCACCTCGCCGAAGTTCCTCGCCCGCTCCCTCTTCTCCCTGCTGCTGAGCCTGACGGTGCGCGAGCACACGGTCCGCGAGCTGCAGAAGACCTCCGACGCGGACCCGATCGCGGACGTGCAGGAGTTCGTACGGCTCTGCTGCGTGACCGACTGAGCGCCCGGACCCCGTCGGTAGACTCCGTGGGCGTGACCCCCCTGCGAGGAGACCCGATGAGCGCCGAGCGCACCCCGGAGGATCGCACCTCCGGCCTCACCGGCGGGCCGGAGGCCGGGGACGCGCGGGACCAGCCCCTCGTCCACCACCGGGCGCCGGGCCTGCAGGCCCTCGCCGGGCTCACCGTGCGCGGCAGCGACGACCGGGTCGTCGGCCGCGTGCGCGACGTCTACCAGCATGATGCGAGCGGCGAGCTCGCCGCGCTCACCGTGATGCCCCGCCAGCTGAGCTCGCGCACCGTGATGATCCCGGCCGCGGCGATCGGGGGACTCACCCCGCCCGGGGCGAGCCCCGCGCCCGACGAGGACGCGGTGGTGCGCCTGCGCGTGGACGCCGCGACGGCGCGGGCCGGGAGGCGCCCGCCCGCGACCGCGCACGTCGGCCCCGAGGAGCTGCGCGAGGCCGCCGAGGCGCTCGGGCTGGGGCCCGAGGACGCGGCCGGCACGGGGGCCGCCGACGGGTCCGTCCGCCGGGCCGGCGCCGAGGACGCCGCCGGCCCGGACGACGGCGGGGCCCCGGACCGCGGGCACCACGTCGAGAGCTCCGCCCCCGAGGACGAGCCCCGCTAGAGCACCGTCTCGGCGCCCATCACCACGGTGCGCGACGGCGGCAGGTGCAGCACCTGGGTGCGGTTCGCGGAGCCCTTCTCGAGAAGGCGCACGAGCCGCTTCTGCCAACGCGGCATGACGGGCTCCTGCCCGGCCTCGATGCGGAACACCGACAGCACGTACATCGCCTCGTCCGCGTCGACCGCGAGCGCGGGCAGATGCCGCCGGCAGTCGTCGGGGCAGTCCGCCTCGTGCGGGTGCCCGAGCAGCGCGACGGCGGTGCGCAGCGCGGAGGGGACGTCCTGCGAGTCGTGGAAGCCGACCAGGTAGGTCACCTGCACGATCCCCGGCCCGATCTCGCGGGCATGAACCCGGTCGTCGCGGTGGGCGTGCGGCACCCCGATGTGCTTCATCGTCACGATGACGACGTGCTCGTGGAGCACCCGGTTCATCTCCACCCCGGTGCGCAGCGCGAGCGGCACGGTGGTCGGGTCGCCGTGCGGGTAGACGACGAGGCCCGGCACCCGCGGCACCGCGCACTCGGGCCCGGCGACGAACTCCTCGAGCGGCCCCTCGAGCTCCCGTCGTCGGCCGAAGAGGATCCGTGCCCCGCGATGCCACACCAGCATGATCGTGGTGAGCGCGGCGGCGATGACCAGGGAGATCCAGCCTCCGGCGGGGATCTTGACGATGTTCGCGGCGAGCAGCAGCAGCTCGAGCCCGCCCACGATCGCCGCGAGCGCCACCACCTGCCACAGCGGTCGGCGCAGGATCCGTCGCGCGTACAGCAGGTACAGCGCGAGCACCAGCAGGATCGTCGCGGTGACGGCCAGGCCGTAGGCCGCCGCGAGCGCCTCGGAGCGGCGGAAGACGAGCACCAGGGTGACCACCCCGGCGAAGAGCAGCAGGTTGATGGCGGGGAGGTAGACCTGGCCGCCGTGCTCGAGGGAGGTCTGGGTGACCTTGAGCCGCGGCAGCAGCGACAGCCGCGTCGCCTGCCGCGCCACCGAGAACGCCCCGGAGATCACGGCCTGGGAGGCGATGACCGTCGCGACGGCCGAGAGCGCCACCAGCGGGATCCGCAGCGCCTCGGGCACGAGGGTGAAGAAGGGGTTCGCGATCGCGGCGGGGTCGGCGAGGATCAGCGCGCCCTGGCCCAGGTAGTTGATCACCAGCGCCGGGAGCACCAGCGCGAGCCAGGCGACCGCGATCGGGCGGCGCCCGAAGTGGCCCATGTCGGCGTACAGCGCCTCCGCGCCGGTGATCGCGAGGACCACCGCGCCGAGCGCGATGAACGCGATGAAGGGTCGGTCCGCCATGAACGCGATCGCGTGGTGCGGGGACAGCGCGCGCAGGATCGAGGGGCCGGCCAGCAGGTGCGGCAGCCCGATCGCGGCGAGGGTCAGGAACCACAGCGCCATCACCGGGCCGAAGAACCGCCCGATGCCGCCGGTGCCGCGGTGCTGCACGGCGAACAGCGCGGTGAGCACGATCAGCGCGCCGGGCACGATCACGGCGTCGGGGACCGCGGCGGCCACCTCGATGCCCTCGAAAGCGGAGAGCACGGAGATCGCCGGGGTGATCACCGAGTCGCCGAAGAACAGCGCCGCGCCGACCACGCCGAGCACCAGCGCGACGGACGCCTCGCGCGGACCGACCCCGCCGGGCCCGTGCAGCTTGCGCAGCACCAGCGCCGTGAGGGCGAGGATGCCGCCCTCGCCCTGGTTGTCCGCCCGCATGATCAGGCCGATGTAGGCGAAGGTCACGATGATCAGCAGGCACCACACGACCATCGAGATCACCCCGAGCACGTCGGCCTCGGAGGGGCCGACGGCGTGGTGGTGGAGGCTGAACACGGTCTGCAGCGCGTACAGCGGGCTCGTGCCGATGTCGCCGAAGACCACGCCGAGCGCGCCGAGCGAGGCCGCGGCGAGCGGGGTCCTGGAGCGGGGCATGCCGCGGTGGTCGAGATGGTGATGGCTGTGCGGGTGGTCGTGGGGCCCAGCCGGGGAGCGCGGCGCGGCCGACGGGGGAGGGGCCTGCGAGGCGGGCTCGTCGGCCGGAGGGGTTCGCTCGGGATCTGGGGTGAGGGGCTCGTCGGAGCGGGGCGAGCTCGAGGTGTCCTCGTGCACGGAGCGACATCCTGCCACCGCCGCGCCCCGATGCACCCTCCGGGAGCGTGCGGGTTCTGCTCCGTGCGTCACATCCCGCGCCAGATGACTCACACGAACCGAACGGCTCTGGCAGCGAACCGAGCGGTTCGTTAATCTCGAGGGCATGACGGCATCCCGGACCTCCGCCGTCCCCTCGCCACCGACCGCGCCCCTGGCCGGGCACCGCCAGTGGGCCGCGCTCATGGTGCTCGTGCTCGCAGTGACGCTGCTCGCCGTCGACGGCACCGTGCTCTTCCTCGCGATCCCCTCGCTGACCGCGGACCTCGCCCCCACGGCCACGCAGATCCTGTGGATCGGGGACATCTACTCGTTCGTCCTGGCCGGACTGCTGATCACCATGGGCAACCTCGCCGACCGCATCGGCCGCAAGCGCCTGCTCCTGATCGGCGCCACCGCCTTCGGCGCCGCGTCGCTGCTGGCGGCCTTCGCCCCGAGCGCCGGGATGCTGATCGCCGCCCGTGCGCTGCTCGGTCTCGCGGGCGCCACGATCATGCCCTCGACCCTGTCGATCATCCGCAACCTGTTCCACGACCCCGCCCAGCGCACCCGCGCGATCGCGCTGTGGTCCGCGGGCGCCATGGCAGGCGGTGCCGTCGGACCTCTGGTCGGCGGGGCGCTGCTCGAGATGTTCTGGTGGGGCTCGGTGTTCCTCATCAACGTCCCGGTGATCGTGGCGGTCGTCGGGCTCGGCGCCTGGCTCCTGCCCGAGTCGCGCAGCCCTGTCGCGGGGCGGATCGACCTGCTCTCCGCGCTGCTGTCGGTGCTGGCCGTGGTGCCCGTCGTCTTCGCGATCAAGCAGGTGCTCGGCGGCGGCACCGGAGCGCCCGCCCTGCTCGCCGCCCTGGTCGGCGTCGTCGCGGCCGTCGTCTTCGTGCGCCGCCAGCGGCGCCTGGCCACCCCGCTGATCGACGTCGAGCTCTTCCGCATCCCCGCCTTCAGCGGTGCGATCGCCGCGAACGGCCTGTCGATCTTCGCCTTCCTCGGGATGCTCTACTTCTTCTCCCAGTACCTCCAGCTGGTCCGCGGCTTCTCGCCCTTCGTGGCCGGGCTCGCGGAGATGCCCGCGACGCTGGCCTCCCTCGTCGTGGTGGTCGTCGTCGGCGTGGCGCTCGCCCGGCTCGGGCGGGGCCGTGCGATCGCGCTCGGGCTCGCCGTCGGGGCGCTGGGCCTGGCCGGCCTCGGCGTCGCCGAAGGGCTGCCGGGCTATCTCGGGATCGGGATCGCCCTGGCCGTGATCGGGCTCGGCACGGGCCTGTCGATGACGCTGTCCACCGACGCCGTGGTCTCCGCGGTGCCGCCCGAGCGCGCCGGCGCCGCCTCCTCGATCTCGGAGACCGCCTACGAGCTGGGCGTCGCGCTCGGGATCGGCGTGCTCGGCTCGCTGCACACCGCGATCTACCGCGCGGACCTCACGATCCCCTCCGGGACCCCCGCGGTGCAGGCCGAGGCGATGGAGGACTCCCTCGCCCACACATCGAGCATCATGGAGGAGGGGGCGCCCCTGCTCGACCTCGCGCAGGACGCCTTCACGCACGCCACCCAGGCCACCGCCTATGTCGCCGCCGGGCTGCTCGCCCTCGCGGCCTTCCTCGCCTGGCGCCTCATCCCCTCCGAGACGACCCCCAGGAGCTGATCGTGGAGAACGACGAGCCCGACGACCGCGCCGACGACCCTGCCGGCGCCTCCGCCGACGCCGCGCGCGTCGACGCCCGTCCCGCCGCGCAGCCCGCGCCCCAGCGCGACAAGGAGCGCACCCGCGCCGCGATCCTCGACGCCGCCGCGAGCATGATCGTGGAGCACGGCAGCGGGGTGAGCCTCGCGGACATCGCTCGGCGGGCCGGGGTGTCCAAGGGGGCGCTGACCCATCATTTCCCGCACCGCCTCGAGCTCGAGAAGGCCCTCGTCCGCCGCTCCAACGAGCAGTTCTGGGCCGATGTGCACGCCCTCGTCGACCTCTCCGAGAACCGTCCCGGCAAGCTGCTGCGCGCCTACGTGCGCGCCCTGACCGCACCGGACTCGCGGGCGGCCGAGATCTTCTCCCCGTCCTCCCTGCTGACCGTCCTCGGCGACCGCCCGGGCATGGAGGAGCTGGTCGACGAGGACGCGGCGCGCTGGCGCGAGGCGCTCTCGGTCGACGGCTTCGACCCGGCCCAGGCCCTCGTGGTGCGCCTGGCCAGCGAGGGGCTCGCGATGAACATGGGCACGCCCTACGCGACCGAGCAGGAGCGCGAGCTCGCCCACGCCCGCCTGCTCGAGCTGGCCGAGCCGCGCTGATCGCGCTGGCCGGCCCGACTACGATGGCCGCCATGACGTCACCGAGCCGACCCGTGCGCGGGGCGGCGGACGGGACGCCCGGCCCCGCCGCCTCGACCGGTCGCGCCGCCCCGGTGGGACACGCCGCGATGCGCTCGGCCAACCTGAGCCTGCTGCTGCGCCACCTCCACGCCCGCGGCGGCCGCTCCCGTGCCACCCTCGCCCAGGAGACCGGGCTCTCCAAGGCCTCGGTGACCTCGCTGATCGGCGACCTCGCCGAGCGCGGGCTGGTCCAGGAGGGGCGGGTCGAACGGCGCGGCACCGTGGGCCGGCCCGGCACCGAGGTGCGCATCGACCCCGGTCACGTCGCCGGCATCGGCCTCGAGCTCAACGTCGACCATCTCGCGGTGACCCTGCAGGACCTCGGCGGCCAGGTGCGCTTCCGCTCCTCCGTCCCGACGCCCGTGGTGGACGGCCAGGACGGCCGCTCGCACCCGGTCGCCCCCGTCCTGGACCTCGTCGCGCAGCAGCTGCGCGAGACGCTCGAGGCCGCCGCAGCGCAGGGCCTCTGGGTCGCCGGGGCCACCATCTCCCCGCCCGGCCCCGTGGACTACGCGGGCGCGGGCGTCCGCTTCGCCTCGAACCTCGGCTGGTCCGGCGTCCCACTCGGCGAGGAGCTCGCGAAGCGCCTCGGTCCGGACATGCCGCCGCTCTCGATCGAGAACGATGCCAAGCTCTCCGCGCTCGCCGAGGCGCCGCGCCTGGCCCGGCAGGGGATCACCGACCTCGTCTATCTCACCGGCGAGATCGGCGTGGGCGCCGGCATCATCGCCGACGGACGGCTGGTCCGCGGCTGGTCCGGGTTCTCCGGCGAGGTGGGGCACATCGGCCTGGACCCCGCCGGGGTGGCATGCCGCTGCGGGCGGCGCGGCTGCTGGGAGACCCTCGTCGGCTTCGACACCGTGCTGGCCGTGCTGGACCCCGACGATCCCGCGCGGTCTGGCCACCTGCCCCTGCAGGAGCGGCTCCGCCGGCTCCGGGGCCTGCTCGACGCCGGGGACGAGCGCCTCGTGCAGCGCTTCCGGACCCTGCCGGGCGATCTCGCGCGGGGGGCCGGGGTGCTCGTGGACGTGCTGAACCCGCAGGCCATCGTGCTGGGCGGCTTCTTCGGTGCTTTCGCCGACGTGCTCGTGCAGCCGGTGCAGGAGGCGCTGGACGCGCGGCTGCTCACCCCGGACGGACGGGTGGAGGTGAGCGCCTCCGCGCTCGGCCTCGACGCGGCGGCGATCGGCGGCGCCGACATGGCCCTCGAGCGCGTGCTCGCGGACCCGCTCCTCGCCCCGGTCCTCCCCACCGGCGCCTCCCGCTGATCACCCGTCGCGCGGGGTCCGGCAGCAGGTTCTGCTGCCCTGGCGACTCATCCGGGCTCCCACATGGGTCGTGGCGGTGCAAAAGGTGGGCACCGGCCGAAGGGCGGCGCAAGAGGCGGGGCGGCAGGCGGCCCAGTCGGCGAGGGACTCGGCCGACGGGCGCGCCGGCCGCCGGGCGGCCCGCTCGGCTCCCGCGGTTGACACGTCGGCCGCTCGGCCCTAGTTTGTTCGCAACGTGAACGTTTGAGGCTTCGAGGAGGAACCCCCATGATCAGCTTCGGCACCGGCGGCTGGCGGGCCATCATCGGCGACGAGTTCACCCGCGAGAACGTGCGCCTGCTCGCGCAGGGCCTCGCCGATCGGATGCACACCCAGGGCGTCGTCGAGCGCGGGCTCGTGATCAGCTACGACCGCCGCTTCCTCTCCGACGTCGCCGCGTGGTGGGCGATCGAGGTGCTCGCCGGCAACGGCGTGCCCGTCCGCGTGATCACCCGCCCCGTGCCCACGCCGATGTGCATGTGGACCGTGCGGCAGACCGGCGCGGCCTACGGCATCGCCGTCACCGCCTCCCACAACCCCGCCCTCTACAACGGGCTGAAGATCTTCACCGAGGGCGGGCGCGACGCCGAGCTCGAGGTCACCGACGAGCTCGCCGCCCACACCGCGACCCTCGACCCCGCGGACGTCCGCTCGCTGGCCCCGTACGAGGTGCGCGACTCGGAGCTCGTCACCCAGCAGTCCTCGATCAACTGGTATCTCGACGCGATCATCGAGCAGCTCGACCTCGAGGTGATCCGTCACGCGCACCTGAAGATCGTGCTGGACCCGATGTTCGGCGTCTCCCAGACCTCGCTGCAGACCGTGCTGATCAGCGCCCGCTGCGAGGTCGAGGTCATCAACGCCCGCCACGACCCGCTGTTCGGCGGGCGCATGCCCTCCCCGGCGGAGGGGTCGATGTCCCCGCTGCGCCAGGCCGTGCTCGAGCGAGGCGCCGACCTCGGCATCGCCACCGACGGCGACGCCGACCGGCTCGGCATCATCGACGACACCGGCGCCTACATCAGCCCCGACCAGGTGCTGGTGCTGCTGTACGAGTACCTGCTGACCGGAAAGGGCTGGACC
This sequence comes from Brachybacterium paraconglomeratum, assembly GCF_003994255.1. Lineage (GTDB taxonomy): Bacteria > Actinomycetota > Actinomycetes > Actinomycetales > Dermabacteraceae > Brachybacterium > Brachybacterium conglomeratum. The sequence goes on from NZ_ML133855.1 coordinate 108,840, forward strand.
GGACCCGTCGTGCGGAACATGTCCACCACCCACCTGCTGGACCGGGTCGCCGAGGCGCACGGCCAGGAGTGCCACGAGGTGCCCGTCGGCTTCAAGTGGATCAGCGCGAAGATGGCCGAGACCGACGCCGTGATCGGCGGGGAGTCCTCCGGCGGCCTCACCGTGCGCGGCCACATCCCCGGCAAGGACGGCATCCAGGCCGCCGGGCTGCTGGTGGAGATGGTCGCCCGCGCCGGAAAGCCGCTCTCGGAGATCTACGCGGACATCGTCCGGCGCTACGGCTCCCTCGTGATGGAGGAGGCCGCCTACGAGTACACCCCCGAGCGGCGCGAGGAGCTGCAGCGGCGGATCTTCGTAGAGCACGAGCTGCCCGCCTTCGACCGCGAGATCGAGCGGATCTCCTGGTCCGACGGCGGCAAGGTGTACTTCGCGGACGGTTCCTGGCTCACCATCCGCTTCTCCGGCACCGAGCCCGTGATCCGCGTGTTCTCCGAGGCGCAGACCGCCGAGGAGGCCCAGCGGCTCTCCCGCACCGTCGCCGAGCACTACCGTCTGGGGGCATGACGATGATCGACACCGCAGTGGTCCTGGCCCGGGGACTCGGCTCCCGCATGCGCAAGGAGGGCGCCGGCGACCTCACCCCGGAGCAGGCCGCGGCCGCCGCCTCCGGCCACAAGGCCCTGATGCCCATCGGCCCCCACCGCCTGATCGACTACTCCCTCTCGGCCCTGGCCGACGCCGGCATCCGTCGCGCCGTGCTCGTGGTCGCCCCGGAGCACGAGGAATTCGCCCGCCACGTCGAGCAGCTCGCGCCCCTCCGGCTCGAGATCGGCTTCGCCGTCCAGGCCGAGCCGCAGGGCACCGCCGACGCCGTCGCCTCCGCCCGCGACGCCGTGGGCGAGCGGCCCTTCGTGATGGTCAACGGCGACAACCTCTACCCCCGCGACGGGATCGCGGCCCTGCTCGAGCAGGAGCGCACCACCCTGCTCGGCTTCGAGCGGACCGCGCTCGTGGAGCACTCCAACATCGCCGCCGACCGGGTCGCGGCCTTCGCGATCGTCGAGCACGAGGACGGCGCGCTGCGGCGGATCCTCGAGAAGCCGACGGCCGAGCAGCTCGCCGCCGCCGGCCCCGACGCGCTGGTCAGCATGAACGCCTTCGCCTTCCAGCCGGAGATCTTCGAGGCCTGCGCACGGATCGAGCCGTCCGAGCGCGGGGAGCTCGAGATCGTCGACGCCGTCCGCGCCCTGCCCGATGTGCGCGTGCTGCCCTTCGCGGGCGGGGTCCTGGACCTCTCGCGCCGCGACGACATCGACGAGGTCGAGCGCCGCCTGGCCGGCGTCGAGGTCGCCCTGTGAGCGGTGCGGCGCGCTGGACCATGCCCGGCCGCATCGAGGTGCTCGGCAAGCACACCGACTACGGCGGCGGCCGCGTGCTGGTCTGCGCCGTGGACCGCGGCGTCACCGTGCATGCCGAGCGGATCGACGGGCCGACGGGAACCCTCCGGGCGAGCACCGACGCCTACCCGGGCACGCTCCGCCTCGCCGCCGGCACCGCCCCGGACCTGCCGGCCGGGCACTGGGGCCGCTACGTCCACACCGTCATCGAGCGGCTGGGGGCGAACTTCGGTCCGCTGCCCGCCGCGCGGCTCACGATCACCTCGGACCTCCCGCCCGCCTCCGGCATGTCCAGCTCCTCCGCGCTGCTGACCGGCACCGCGCTCGCGCTCGCCGACCTCGCGGGCCTGCCCGCCTCCGAGGCCTGGACCTCGCAGATCCCCGACCGGGTGGTGCTGGCCGGCTACGCCGCCTCGATCGAGAACGGGAAGACCTTCGGGGCCCTCGCCGGACGGCCCGGCGTCGGCACCAGCGGCGGCTCGCTGGACCACACCGGCATGCTCGCAGGCCACGACGGCATGATCTCCTACGCCGAGTTCGACCCGATGCGGATCCTCGACCAGGTCGCCCTGCCGGAGGGCTGGTCCTTCGTCGTCGCCGTCTCCGGCGTGCTCGCCGAGAAGACCGGCGCCGCCCAGGCCTCCTACAACCGCGGCCCCGCCCTGCTCGGGCAGATCCTCGAGCGCTGGAACCGGGAGACCGGCCGGGCCGACGCCTCGCTGCAGGGGGCGCTGCGCTCCCTGGTGGGGGAGGACCTCGCCGCCCCGCTCGCCGAGGACGAGATCCGCTGGGAGCCGCTGCGCCGCCTGGCCCCCGAGGGCGCCGAGCGGGACCGGCTGGACCAGTTCCTGCTCGAGTCCGCGGTGTTCGTGCCCCGCGCCCATCGCGCCCTGCGCGGCGGCGACCTCGACGCCTTCGCGGCCGCGGTCGACGCCTCCCAGCGCCTCGCCGAGACGCACCTCGGCAACCAGGTCCCCGAGACGATCGCCCTGGCCCGGCACGCGAAGGCGCTCGGCGCCCGGGCGGCCTCCTCCTTCGGCGCCGGCTTCGGCGGGAGCGTGTGGGCGCTCGTCCCCACGGCCGACGCCGACGGCTTCGCCGCGGAGTGGATGGACCGCTACCGCGCCGAGGGCACGGCGCCGGGCGGGGCCTCCGCGCTGGTCACCCGCCCCGGAGCTCCCGGCAGGCGGGTCGATCCGATCGCGGGCTGAGTCGGTCTCGGCGGGACGAACGGGCTGAGCCGGGCGCCCGACGGGGTGCTGATGCAGAGGCTGCCCGAACGATGAGTAGACTCCATGGTCGTGGCTGTGCGCGGAGAGCTCCGAGGTGCAGGAGCGGGATGAGGATCCTGGTCCTGACCCATTACTACGCCCCCGAGTACGGGGCTCCCCAGCGCCGCTGGTCCGCGCTGGTCAGCCGCTTCATCGCGGCGGGTCATCGCGTCACGGTCGCCGCCCCCGTCCCGCACTATCCCTCCGGTCGCCCGACGGTCGAGCAGCGGCGTGACCACCGGGTCGGCGGAGCGGAGCACGGCGCGCACGGCGAGACCGTGCTGCGCACCGCCTACCTGCCGCATCTAGGCGACATCGGGACCCGCACCGCGGACCACCTGGTCGCCGCACTCGATGCCCTGTGCCGTCTGCGTCGACGCTTCGGCCGCCCGGAGGACCGGCCGGAGGTCATCGTCGCGACCGCCCCCGCGATCCCCACCCTCCTCGTCGGGAGACTGCTGTCCGCACGGTGGGGTGTGCCGCTGGTGGTGGAGATGCGCGACGCCTGGCCGGACCTGGTCACGCAGGTCGGCGGTGCCGCGCGGGTCGTGCCCGGGGCGGTCGTGGCCGCTGTCCGCGCCGCCGGCGACGCCGGAGAGCGGCCCGAACGGCGCGAGGGAGCGGCCCGCGTCCTCTCCCTCGGTCGTCTGCGCAGCAGCGTCGTGGCACTCGCCAAGCGGGTAGTGCACCGTCAGGTCACTGACTGGCAGACCGAGGCGTATGCCGTGGTCACCACCACCTCCCGCTTCGCTGACGTGCTGCGCGAGCGCGGGGTCCCGACTGTCCACGTGGTCCGCAACGGCACCGAGCTCTCGCGCGTCCGGGCCCAGCGGGACCATCCACCCGGCGACCACGCCGAGCTGCGCTGCCTGTACCTGGGGAACATGGGCCGCTCCCAGGGGCTCGAGACCGTGGTCCGGGCGGCGGCGGTGCTCGCACGCGAGGGGGTTTCGCTGAGAGTGCGTCTGGTAGGGCACGGGGTGGCCGCTCCCGCGCTCGCAGCACTCGCCCGAGAGCTGGAGGCCCCGGTCGAGGTGCTGCCTCGGATCCCGCACTGCGAGGTCGGCGCGCAGTACGCCTGGGCGGACTCGGTCGTGGTGTCGCTGCGGTCGTGGGCGCCGTTCGCCTGGACCGTCCCCTCGAAGCTGTACGAGATCCTCGCGACCGGCCGCCATGTCACCGCGCTTCTGGAGGGGGAGGCTGCGGACATCGTCCGCGATTCCGGGGCCGGGGACGTCCTGCCGCCCGAGGACGTGGCGGCGTTGGTGGAGCTGTGGCGCGGACTTGCCGCGGACCGCTCCCGCACCGCGGTGCGGGCGAGCGGGCGGAACTGGGTGAGCGAGCACGCCGATGACGACGAGCTCGCACGCACCTATCTGGAGATCCTGCGCGAGGTGGTCGCGGACTGATGCGGTCCGGTCAGCCCGCTCGCCGCGCCGCCGCGTAGGCGGGACGCACGACCTCCTCGCGCAGCGCCTCCCGCTGGGCCGCCGGGGCGAAGCCGCTGTCGAGCGCGGTGAGCGCGACCTGCTCGAGCTCGTCGACGCCCCAGTCCAGCGCCTCCGCGACCAGCGCCGTCTCACGGGTGGTGCCGGTGCGGCTCATCAGCCGGTTGTCACTGCTGAGGGCAAGGGCGAAGCCGGCCGCGTGGAGGCGGCCGACGGGGTGCTCCGCGATCGTCCGGGCGATCCCGGTCTGCAGGTTCGAGCTGGGGCACACCTCCAGGCAGATCTGCTCCCGATGGACGCGCTCGGCGAGCGGGCCGAGGGCGTCGCCGCCGTCGGCATCGAGGTCCTCGACCAGGCGCACCCCGTGGCCGAGCCGCTCGGCGCCGGCCTCCAGCGCGTCGGCGATCGAGGCGGGGCCGTCGCCCTCCCCGGCGTGGAGGGTGACGCGCAGCCCCTCGGCCCGGGCACGGGCGAACTGCGCACCGAAGCGGGAGGCGGGGAAGCCCGCCTCGGGACCGGCGAGGTCCAGCCCCACCACTCCCGCGGAGCCGACGGGCGCCCCGGGGCGCGGGCCGTCGGCTCGCCGCGCGAGCGCGATCTCCACCAGGTCGTCGCCCGGCTCGAGATGGCGCAGGTAGCACAGCAGCTGGCCGACCATGATCCGGCCGCCGCGGGCCTCGACCGCCGCGACGCCCTCGTCGAGCCCGTCCTGCACGGCCCGGACCGCCTCCTCGAGGGACAGTCCGCCGTCCGTGTGCTGGTGCGGCGCCCAGCGGGTCTCCGCGTACACGACCCCGTCGGCCGCCATGTCCTCCACGAACTCGCGCGCGATCCGGCGCAGGTGCGCGGCGGACTGCATGAGCGCGACGGTGCGCTCGAAGGTCGAGAGGTACTCGGGCAGGGAGCCGGAGTCCGCGGCGTCGTGGAACCAGTCGGCGACCTGCTGCTCGGAGACCTGTTGCGCGGTGGCCTGCTGCGCGTCCGCGCCCGGCGGGTCGATCCCCAGCACCCGGCACAGGTCGATCACGGTCGCGGGGCGCAGCCCGCCGTCGAGGTGGTCGTGCAGGACGACCTTGGGCAGGGAGCGGACGAGGTCACGGGGCAGCGGCATCCCCGCAGGATACGCGGCGCGAGGAGCGGGCCGGCCGGGCGCTGTGGCGGCCCGGCCGGCCCTTCCCGTCGACCCCGGCGGATCCCCATCCAGAGGCCGGGTCGACGCACCGGTGCGGCCTCGCCCGTCAGGAGGCGGCGCCCTTGCGGTAGCCGCTCGCCACCAGATGATCGGCGAGGCCCTCGACGTCCGTGATCGTGACGGCGGCGCGGCGCAGATCGCCGACCAGCGCCTCCGCCGCCGGGGTGCGGACCGGCGGCGCGAGCGCGGCCTCGAGCGCGCGGTCCAGCGCCTCGCGGGCCGCGGGGTCCGCCTCGCCCGGCAGGCCGCTCTCCCGGGCGAAGACCTCCCAGGCCCTCTCGCGCATCTCGTCGGTCAGGCGGGTGCCCGCCTGTGAGGTGCGGCGGACCAGGGCGGAGAGGGTCCCGCCCTCGACCTCGAAGCCGCGGTCCACGACGGACCGCACCACATGGGTGGGGAAGGGACCGACGGTCACCTCCTCGGCGCCGCTGGTGCACGTGATCCACGTCGACTCGTCGCGGATGTAGATCGTCAGGGCGTCCCCGTCGACATCCGTCAGCTCGATGTTGCTCATGACTCTCCGTAGGTTCAGGGCCGGGCGGCCCCCGGTGGGCGCCCTGACCGTTCCACGCGCCGGCACGCGCTTCGTGACGCGCGTCGCCGGATTCGTGTCCCACTGGTGACCTTCTACACAAATAGGACATACTGGCGCAAGTCGCTCGTGGTCCTCCTGAGGGCCGTCGGCGACGTCACCGGTGGAGCCGCACGTCGCGGCTCCGAGAAGGGAATGGCCGAATGATGACGGAGTCGGAGTCGGTGTCGGAGCCGGGTCCTCGCCGCCGCGGCAGCGCCTCCGAAGCGCTCTCCGAGGACGCCCTGCTCGACGCCGTGCGTGCAAGCGACATGGGCGCCTATGCGGAGTTGTACCACCGCCATCATCACGAGGCGCTGCGCCTGGCGCGGAGCCTCCCCGGCCACCACGACCCTGACGACGTCGCGCAGGAGGCGTTCTTGAAGATCCTCAAGTCGATCCTGCGAGGAGCGGGCCCGCGCCGCGGCTTCGCGCCCTATCTCATGCGGGTGGTGCGCAACGAGGCCGTGGACCGCGGACGCCGCGCCCACGAGGACGCGGTCGAGGACCTCGAGCGCGCCGCGCCGGGCCGCTTCGTCTCCTCCGACGGCATGGACGAGCTGCTGAACCGCCAGCTGGTCCGCACCGCCTTCGCCCGCCTGCCCGAGACCTGGCAGCGGATCCTGTGGCTGACCGAGGTCGAGGGGGAGACGCCCCGCGCCCTCGCCCCGCAGCTGGGCCGCAGCCCGAACGCCATCTCGCAGCTCTCGCGCCGGGCGCGCGAGGGGCTGCGTGCCGCCTGGCTCGAGGCCCATCTCGACACCGCCCGTGCTTCCCCGCTCTGCCGCAGCACCGCCCGGGATCTCGACGACCTCGAGCGCGGCCGCCTCACGCCCGCCCGGGCCGCGGGCGTCGAACGGCATCTCGCGGCCTGCCCGCGCTGCGCCGCCGCGCGCGAGGAGCTGCGCGGCCTCGCCGTGCAGATGCGCTCGGTGCTGCTGCCGGTGGTGCTCGGCTCGCCGCTGCTGCTCGAGCACCTCACCTCCGACGTGGCCGCCGTCGGCCCCGCGGCCGACGGGGCTCCCGCACCGCGCACCGCGCTGCGCGCCCTCGAGCCGGTCGGGGGCGGCGGTCCCGGCGCTCTCCAGTCCGCGGTCTCCGCCCACGCCGGGGCGCTCGCGACCGCCGGGGCCATCGCCGCCGTGGTCGTCGGCGGCATGGTGCTGCTGGACCCCTCGAGCGTGAGCGGCCCGGTGCTGGGCACCGCGGCGACCTGGACCGACGAGGACGAGCCCGAGGACGGCGAGGGGACCGCGGCGGGCCGGGCGCAGGACGACGCTGCGACGACCGGATCCCCGTCCAGCTCGGGCGGCACGGGGACGGCAGGGGCGACGCCCGCCACATCCGACGGCACCACCGCCCCGGTGCAGGTCCCCGCGGTCGACGAGGACCAGGCAGACACCACGACGACCGCGAGCGGCACCGCCGACGAGGGCCCCGCCCTACCCGACTCGCCGACCGGTCTCGCGCCGATCGGGGCGGGCCAGGAGACCGGCGCCCCGTCCGCGACGCAGGCCCCGGGAGGCGGCGCGACCGAGGAGGGCGCGGCGCCCGGATCTCCCACCGCTCCCGGCGGCGCCGAGGACGGCGCGACCGGCGGGACGACGCCCGACGGCACCCCGACGGGCACCCCGGCGACGGACGGACCCTCGACGGGCACGCCCTCGGACGGTGACCCCTCGGACGGCGAGACCCCGGCGGACGGCTCCCCGTCGGGCGGCGGCACGTCGGACGACCCGGAGAAGGATCCGGCGACCCGCCCCACCCCGCCGGATCGCCCCGCGCAGGTCCCGCTGCCCGGCCTGCCCCGGCCCACCCTCCCGCCCGGGGACACGGACCCCGAGACCGTGGTCGGCGAGGGCGCCGCCGGCGGGCCCGGCGGCGGCACCTCGGCGGAGGGCACTCCCGTCCAGGACGGCTCCGGAGACGGCACCGGCGGCAGCGGCGGGCAGATCATCATCAGGCCGATGCCGCCGCAGCAGGGGACCGGTCCCGGGCCCATGCTGCCGCCGGCGTCCAAGGGGCCGGGAGTGCTGATACCGCTCCCGACCAAGCCCCCCAGTGACTCCCCGCCGTCCAGCGACGGCGGCGGGGAGACCGGCGGCGGTGAGGCGCGCGTGGAGGGCTGACCCGCGTCCGGCTCCGTCGGTCGGGCCCGTCGGTCGGGCTCGTGCGCAGAACCGGCCCGGGCTCGTGCGCTGACTCCGGACCGGCACGTGCGCAGGACCGGTCCGGGCGCGCGGCGGACCTCAGCCGGCGAGGCGGACGGTGAACTCCGGCTCGGTGACCTCGCGGACGTCGTCCTCGGTGATGCCGGGGGCGAGCTGGGTGAGGACGAGTCCGTCGGCGGTGACGTCGAGGACGGCGAGCTCGGTGATGATGCGGTTGACGACGCCCACGCCGGTCAGCGGGAGCGTGCATTCGTGGACGATCTTGGGGGTGCCGTCCTTGGCGGCGTGCTGCATCATCACGATGACGCGGCGGGCGCCGGCGACGAGGTCCATCGCGCCGCCCATGCCCTTGACGAGCTTGCCGGGGATCTGCCAGTTGGCGATGTCGCCGGTGGCGGTGACCTGCATGGCGCCGAGGATCGCGGTGGCCATCTTCCCGCCGCGGATCATGCCGAAGCTGGTGGCGGAGTCGAAGATCGCGGCGCCTGGGCGGAGGGTGATGGTCTGCTTGCCGGCGTTGATGAGGTCGGGGTCCTCCTCGCCCTCGTAGGGGAAGGGGCCCATGCCCATCACGCCGTTCTCGGACTGGAGGGTGATGTCCACGCCGCCCGGGAGGTTGTTGGCGACCAGGGTGGGCATGCCGATGCCGAGGTTGACGTAGTCGCCGTCGCGCAGCTCGGCCGCGGCGATCGCGGCCATCTCGTCACGGGTCCAGGCCATGTCAGGCCACCTCCTGCTTCTGGTCGGCCGCGTCGGGGCGGGGGCGGGTGGTGCGCTGCTCGATGTCCTTGGCGGCGGTGGAGCGCACCAGGTGGTGCACGAACACGCCGGGGGTGTGGATGTCGTCGGGGCCGATCCCGCCGGGGTCGACGAGGTGCTCGGCCTCGGCGAAGGTGATGCGCCCGCACATCGCGGCCAGGGGGTTGAAGTTCCGGGCGGTGAGGCGGTAGCGGAGGTTGCCGTAGGTGTCGGCGGTGTGGGCGTGGACGAGGGCGATGTCGGCGTCGATGGCGCGTTCGAGGACGTAGTGGCGGCCGTCGAACTCGGCGACGGGCTTGCCCTCGGCGATGGGGGTGCCGTAGCCGGTGGCGGTGTAGAAGGCAGGGATGCCGGAGCCGCCGGCGCGCATCCTCTCGGCGAGGGTGCCCTGGGGCACGAACTCCACGTCGAGCTTCCCGTCGATGTACTGCTGCATGAAGTACTTGTTCTCGCCGACGTAGCTGGAGAGGACCTTGTCGATCTGGCCGTTCTCCAGCAGGATCCCCAGTCCCTTGCCGTCCACGCCGAGGTTGTTCGAGGCGACGGTGAGACCGCCGACCCCGCTGTCGCGCACGATCTCGATGAGATCGCTGGGGATGCCGCAGAGGCCGAATCCCCCGACCGCGATCGTCATCCCGTCGCGCAGCGTCTCGCCGAGCACGGCGGCGATGTCGTCCGAGACCTTCGACATCGATGTCCCTCCTGTCAGTCGGTGCGCCCGGTGCCGGGGTCGGCGACGGTGCCGACGGCGGGGCGGATCTGCCCCTAGCCTATGCGTCGGCGGTGACCTGTGCCACGAGGCAGGGGTCGAGCGCCCTGTCGAAGGAGGCCCGGGCCCCGCCGCACGAGACCGGGCGCCCGGTCACCGGGAGCCGGGCGTCCCGCCACCGGGAGCCGCGGCCCCGGCGCCGTCCCGGGCTTGCCCCGTCGGCCGGGTTGTGAGCGAATGGGCGGCCGTGGCCCGCGTCGGCCGCGCCGACGGATCGTCCGCCGACCGCCCGACCACCACGGGGCCGCAGTCGACAACGGACCTCGAAGGGGAGCGGACATGCAGACGATCGACCTCCTGGTGATCGCGGCCTATCTGGTCGCCACCGCCTGGCTCGGCCTGAAGCTCAGCGGGAAGCAGACCGGGCTGAAGGACTTCTTCCTGGGCGGGCGCGACCTGCCGTGGTGGGCGGTGTGCCTGTCCGTCGTGGCCACCGAGACCAGCGCCCTGACCGTCATCGGGATCCCGGTGATGAGCTATCTGGGCAACCTCTCGTACCTGCAGCTCGGGCTCGGCTACATCCTGGGCAGGGTCGTGGTCGCCTTCTTCATGCTGCCGCGCTACTACGACGGCGAGATGATCACCGCCTACGCCTACCTGGGCAAGCGGTTCGGGACGAGCACCCAGACCACCGCTGGGGTCACCTTCCTGATCACCCGCCTGCTGGCCGACGGGATCCGGGTGATCGCCGCGGCGATCCCTCTGAAGGTGATCCTCGACGGGCTGGGCGTGGACCTCTCGTACTTCGCGATCACGGTGATCCTCTCCGTGGTGACCATCCTCTACACCTTCATCGGCGGCATCACGGCAGTGGTGTGGGTGGACGTGGTCCAGATGCTGCTCTATGTGGTCGGCGGGCTGATCGCGATCGCGGTCGTCGTCTCCTCGATCGGCGCCGGCTGGCTGGGCGCGGCGGCCGAGGCCGGCAAGGCCCAGGTCTTCGTGTGGTCCGGCAGCCCGCTCAGCGGCGATGACACCTTCCTGGTCTCCGTGCTCGGCGGCACGGTGTTCGCGATGGCCTCCCACGGCTCCGACCAGCTCGTCGTCCAGCGCCTGCTCGCCTGCCGCTCGAAGGTCGAGGCGCAGAAGGCGATCATCGTCTCCGGTGTGATCGTCACCGTGCAGTTCGGGGTCTTCCTGCTGGTCGGCCTCGCGCTGTGGGGCTGGTACGGCGCCACCGCCCCGGCGGAGCTGGGCCTGACCCGCGACGACGAGATCTTCCCCCTGTTCATCGTCGAGGAGATGCCGACGGGGCTGTCCGGGCTGCTGCTGGCGGGGATCCTCGCCGCCGCGATGTCGACCCTGTCCTCCTCGCTGTCCGCGCTGAGCTCCTCGACCGTCACCGACGTGGTCGCGAAGCTGCGTCGCATCCCGCTCAGCGACGCGGAGGGCCTGCGGATCGGCCGCTGGGCCACGATCTGCTGGGGCCTGGCCTTCATCGCCCCGGCCACGATCTTCCGCTCCGACGAGGGCAGCATCGTGGTGCTCGCCCTCGGCGTCGCCGGCATCACGTACGGCGGGCTGCTGGGCGCCTTCGTGCTCGGGATCGTGAACGGGCGGGCTCGGGCGGGCGACGCGAACATCGCCTTCGTGCTCGCCGTCGCGGTCAATGCATTCTTCTTCGTGATGGAGAAGTACGTGATCGGCGAGGTGTGGGTGGCCTGGCAGTGGTACCCGCTGCTGGGCGTGCTCGTCACCCTCGCGGTCGGCGGCGCGCTGTCGCTGCGACACCGGGGTGCGCAGTCGCCGGAGACGGCGGGCAGCCTCCGGTCGTGAGGGGCATCGGCGTCGCGGGGATCGCGCCGGCGTCAGCCGTCCCGATCGGGCCGGGGAGCCGGTGACGCGTCCCGTGCCTCGTCGCGACCGTGCCCGGGCGCGGCCTCCCGCACCCCGGGGACCGGGGTCGTGCCGGAGAACTCGGACGCGAGGGCGTCGACGCCGCGTTGAGGATGCGCTCGGTCGAGCAGCTGCTGCCGCCGCTCCCGGGTCGCATCGGGCTCCACGCCCAGGACCCGGGCGCGATCGGAGGCGAGGCCAGGGTCGCTTTCGCCGTCGCGGTTGAACGACCACATCAGCATCGGGTCGCCCAGGGGGAGCGGATGCCCGCCTCCCTTGTCATGCCGTCCCGTGTGCCAGGTGTGCCAGGTCTTCCTGTACGAGTTCACCAGCTCGGCCATGAGCTGCTGCTCCGCGAACGCCGGCAGGCCCGGAGCGATGAGCTGACCGGAGAGGACCTCGTAGTTGTGCGGGTGCCAGTACCCGCACTCCTCCTAGGGGAGGGTGTCGAACAGCGACTCGGAGACGATGTACTCGATGCCGATCAGATTCGCCTCGGAGGTGTTGCCGTCGAAGAGGACGCAGGCCCAGCAGCATCGCCCCCGAGCGGTGCCCGCTGGTCCTCAGCGCGTCGACATCGGTGGTGAGGCAGAAGGGGCGGTATGGAACCGGTCGGCCCGACCTCCGCCGGGTCTCTCGGAGTCGTGCGCTGTCTCGCACGCTACGCATGCACTCGGCCGCTGAGAAGGACACGGACCGATTGGATCGTGACCGGGTCGGACCAGAGGAGGGAGGACCGGCGTGGATGGCGAGTGGACGCAGCCGGTCATCGACTCCCGGAGCCGCGAGCCTCCGTGCAGGTGATCGTGGAGAACGGCTGCGTCCGGGCGGATATGCAGTAATCTTCAATCACGGCGTCATGACACCGATCGCGGTCGGCGCCTGCAGCCAGGTCGTCGGCTGCTGCCTCGGCCCCGCGGGACCACAGATGAGGAGAACGATGTCTGCACAAGGATCCACGGTCGACAGTCCGGAGGCCCCGCAGCCGATCGCGAAAGGGTCGGGCGCCACGACGTCGGCGAGACCGGCCGGTGAGGAATCCCCCGAGATCCGCACCGGTGCTCGAGGACGCCGCGAGGAGATCATCGACGGCGCAGCGGAGATGTTCGCGGACCACGGCTATCACGGCTCCAGCCTGCGCGAGATCTCGAAGCACATCGGTATCTCCCACTCCGGGATGCTGCACCATTTCGACTGCAAGACTGCGCTGCTCGACGGCGTGATCGATCGGCTCGAGGAGCACGCCCAGAGCGCACTCGACCGCGCTCCCGAGCTGCGCGCGAACCGAGGTGCGCTGCTGCAGGGGCTGGTCGAGCTCTGGCACCCCGCTGCTCTTCCGATTCGTCTGCTCGCCACGCTGGATGCGGAATCCGTCAGCGAGGACCACCCCGGTCGCTACCGGATGGCCAGGCTGCGGAAGGTGCACGAGCACATCCTGGAGGACTGCTTCACGAGCTTCGCCGAGCAGGGGCTCCTGCGTGCCGGAACGGATCCGGCTTTCGCGGGCCGCGCCCTGTTCGCCCAGGTGCTCAATCTCGCCGTCCGTGAGAAGACCGTGCAGCCGCTGCAGCACCGCTCCCACGACGATGCGCCGCTGAAGGACCTCGCCATGCAGGTGGACATCTTCTTCCTCGAGGAGCAGCTCTCGGTCGATTGACGGTGGTGTGCTCCTCGGCCGCCCTGCCCTCGCGGACGTGACTCAGCGGTCGTCTCGATAGTGGTCGGAGAGGGCGCTCTCGTCGGCGCCCAGAGCATCGAGGGCGGAGGCCAGCCCCGACGGCATGTCGAGGCGCACCACCTGGTTCACCGCACCGAACCGGCCGAGGCGCAGCAGAACGTTGCCCGCCGTCCGATCCACCTCGACAGCGAGGAGCTCGCCGGTGGCGTCCTGACCCACCAGGATCTCTCCCTCGTCGACCGAGTAGGGTTCGCCGGCACGCAGCTCGAGTTCATGCCTGCCGCATATCTCGTACTCGAAGCTCCCGGCGGAGTACCACATCTGCGGTGGCGCCGTGCATCGACGGACCTCGCATCTGCGCGGGAAGATCTCGGAGTTCTGATGCTTGTGAAGTGTCATGAAGGCTTCCACTCTCCCCGGTCCAGAGGTGCGCGGACGTTCGGGAGGGTAGGCCTGCCTTCCGGCACGGGACGATGAGTGCCTGCGGTCAGCCCTTGTCGCGGTGCGGCAGGCCTCCCTGCTCCTCGAGCCTGAGCGCGATGCCGATGGCGAAGAAGGTCGGTGCCCACTCGCCGACGAACAGGCCCCACCGGTCGGCCTGTGCGCGGGAGTCCTCGGCCTTCATCGCCGACATCCCCCATGCGGACGAGGGAGAGGCCGATGGAGACGAGGCCGGCGGCGTACATGTGGTTCGCCATCACGCCCACCTCCTCGAGGAGGCGATGTTCGGAATCTCGGTGTGCGTACCACCCTGGCACGCTCGGGCCCCGACCAGAAGCGGCCGGACCGATCGTATGGATATCGAGCGTGCGGTCCACCACGACGTGGTGCCCGGTCCAGAACCGCATGCCGTCCGCATCCCTCGGGCACCCGCAGGAGCCGTCCTACGCGCGGAAGTGGTTCTCGAGGTAGTCCGGGTCCAGGGACGAGACGAGCTCGACGGCGAGATCGCGGAGCTTGACGTTGCGGTGGTTGGAGGCGTCCTTGAGGATGCGCATCGCCTCGGCGTGGGTGCAGCGGTTCTGGCCCATGATGATCCCCGCCGCGAGACTGATCACCGTGTGGGAGCTCATCGCCGCGTGCAGGTCGTGCTCGGCCTCGCGATGAGAGGCCAGGCGGACGGCGAGACGCAGGGCGCCCGAGGCCCGGTCGACCTCCTGCTGGATGCTCGCGATCACGTCCGCCTCGAAATGGTGGGGCGCGGGGGAGTAGACGTTCAGGCCGGCCCAGGCATCGTCGCCCAAGTCGAAAGGGACGCCGAGGATGGAGCGCACGCCCTGTTCCGCGGCCGCGGGGAGATAGTCCGGCCACCGCGTGTCCTCGCGCACGTCGCCCACTCTGATCACGGTGTCCTCCCGGATCGCCGTCATGCAGGGCCCGTCGGTGAAGCTGTTCTGCAGCTCGTCGAGGGCTTGCGCCTCGAGCCCGGAGGCCGCGGCGGTGCTCGCCTTCCTCTTCCGCAGCAGAGTCACCGCGCACCACGCCGGGGCGTCGCCATCTGAGATCTCCCGAGCGAGCATCGCGGTGAAGTCCTCGAGGAACGCGGAGATGTCGTCGCTGTGCAGGAGAAGATCCTGGAGCTCCTGTCGATCCATCGCGACTACGTCATCGGTCATCTCGGCTCCGTTCTTGCCGTGCGGGTGATCGGTCGTGGCCCGGGACGACCGACGGTCTTGACATCAACGGTACATTCGCGCGAGGCAGACCCGCCCGGGGCGGCGCTGCAGGGGGAGCGAGAGGGTGCGCGAGCGGCCTGAGCGGGTTCGGCCGAGTGGTCAGCGCTCGCCGGACGATTCCTCTCTGCGGACAGTTCTCTCGGGGTGGCCCGCACCGGATCGTGCACCACCGGCGCGTAGGACGCGTAGCGTCGAGCTGACCGCCGCGTGACGACGTCGCCAGATCCTGACTGTCGGCCTCTTCTACGCCCACTACGGGATCGGCTGAGTCCTCCGGGGCCCTGAGCACGCTGTGTCGGGAATCGGGCGAGGCGTCGCGGGATCGTCCGACCGATGTCCACCGCGGTTCATCCCGCGTCCATCTGCGGCGGTGACGGTGAGGGAGCACCACTGCCCCCGACCGGGAGTCCCCATGCCCAGCGCGCCCACCGCCGCCCCCGTCAGCCGTCGCCGCCTGCTCCAGCTCAGCGGCGCCTCCGCCGCCATGCTCGCGCTCGGCATCGACGCCCCCTCGGTCGAGGCCGCCCCGCCGCCGGGGACCGAGGGGATGTTCTCCCTCGGCGTCGCGAGCGGCGCTCCGCGCCCCGACGGGGCGGTGCTGTGGACCCGCCTGGCCCCGGAGCCTCTGGCCGAGGACGGCCACGGCGGGATGCCGCTGAAGGAGGTGACGGTGCGCTGGGAGGTCGCGACCGACGAGAACTTCCGCGACATCGTCGCCCACGGCCGGGCACTGGCCCAGCCCGGCCTCGCCCACTCCGTGCACCCGCGCGTCGAGGGGCTCGAGCCCGGCACCGAGCACTTCTACCGTTTCCGGGTGGGGCGCGAGCTCAGCCCCGTCGGCCGCTTCCGCACCCTGCCCGGTGCGGGCGAGACCCCGGAGTCGTTCTCCTTCGGGCTCGTCTCCTGCCAGGCCTGGTACCACGGCCACTTCACCGCCCACCGCCATCTCGCGGCGGAGGAGGACCTCGACCTGGTCGTCTTCGTCGGCGACTACATCTACGAGTACGGCATCACGGAGACGAACCTGTGGCGCCAGGGGGCCGAGGTGGGCGAGGCGCATCGGGTCGAGATCGAGACGCTCGAGCAGTACCGTCTGCGGTACGCCCTGTTCAAGTCCGATCCGCACCTGCAGGCCGTCCACGCCCGCGCCGCGGCGGTCGCCGTCTGGGACGACCACGAGGTGCAGAACAACTACACCGGCCCCCTCTCCGACACCGGCATCGGCGAGGAGGACTTCGCCCACCGGATCGCGGTCGCCTATCGCGCGTTCTACGAGAACATGCCGCTGGACGTCGCCGCGCTGCCCGAGGGCCCGGACACCGACATCACCGCCGGCTTCGACGTCGGGGCGCTGGCCCGCTTCTCGCTGCTGGACTCCCGCCAGTTCCGCGACGCGGAGCCGGCCGACGCCGCCGAGCAGCAGCGCGAAAACCGCACCATCCTCGGCGCCGCGCAGGAGGAGTGGGTCGGGGAGCGGCTCGCGAGCTCCGAGGCGACCTGGAACCTGCTCGCCAACGGCGTGGTGCTGGTGCCGATCAACGAGAAGAGCACCGACATGTGGGACGGCTATCCGGCGGCCCGCCGGCGCCTGCTCGCCCAGATGGCCGAGGCGCAGAACCCGGTGATGCTCACCGGAGACATCCACAAGCACGTCGCCGCCGAGATCCCCGCCGACCCCGACGACCCGGGCGAGGAGCGGCTGGGCGTGGAGCTGGTGTGCACCTCGGTCGCCTCGGACGGGGACGGCGCCGAGGACGCCGGCAGCCCCGAGACCTGGACCCGGCACGACTACGTGAAGCTCTACGACGGCCGACGCGGCTACGTCCACGTGCGCCTCACCCCCGAGGAGATGGTCTCCAGCTTCCACGTCGTGGAGTGGATCGAGGCCGACGACACCGCCCCGAAGCAGCTCACCGCCCGCTTCACCACCCCCGCGGGCGAGCCCCGCCTGATCCCGGCCTGAGCCGGACGAAGGAGCACCGCCATGAGCCCGCGCCCCGCCGTCGTCACCGGCCTCGCCGCCGAGCCCGCCCTCGTCGCGATCTCCCTTTCCTGGGACTCGCTCGGCTTCGACCCGCTGATCGACCACTACCGCATCTACGGCCTCCCCGGCGAGACGGCCCCCGACACGGCCGACGAGACCGCGCTGCTGGGCAAGTCCGTCTACCCCCGATTCCGGCACACCGGCCTGGACGTCGCGGGCGAGACCTGGACCTACGCGGTCCTCGCCGTCACCGACGCCGGGGAGCGGGGCGAGCCCTCCGCCCCGGTCACCGCCGCCTCCGAGCCCTCGGTCACCGCGACCGGGACCCCGGTCGCGACTATCGGGGACTTCGACGGCCGCACCCTCGAGCACCTCCTCGCCCCCGCCTCCTACGCGCAGATCCCCGAGCGGTTCCCGGATGCGTTGATCGAGTACGTGGACGGGACCGACGCACCCGGCGAGGCCTGGCCCTACCTGCTGCCCGGACCGGGCGATGCCTGGGCGGGGAGCAAGGCCTACCGCGCCCGCTGGACCGTCACGCTCGAGAGCGCACCGAGCGAGGACCACGACCTGGCTCTCTGGCTCGTGGACACCACCCGCCTCGGCGGACTGCTGCGCATCGCGGCGAACGGGGAGCACGTCACCGATCTCGAGCTGCCGGTCGGCGCGACCCGCGGCTCCCGCGAGGGGGACGCGACGGTGCCCGGCACGGCGCTGCGCCGCGCCCTGCTCGAGCTGCCCGTCCCGGCCGCCGCGCTGCAGGAGGGGCGGAACGTGATCGAGCTCGAGCTCGCCGAGGGCGGCTGGGTCGCCTGGGACGCGCTGGGTCTGTTCGCGCGGGGGTGAGACCGGGCGGGGCGGGGCGTCGTCCGCGGCGGCTGCGCTGCTGAGCGCTCGGCCCCCCCTCAGCGCAGCATGATCAGCTGGCGCAGCCAGGGCACGTGCCCGCTCAGCAGGGCGACCGCGCCGTCGGCCAGCACGGCGAGGCCGGCCAGGGCGAGCACGGTCGCCAGCACCGTCTGCAGCATGCGCCGGCGCGGGGAGGAGATCTCGAGCAGCCGCACCACGATCTGCTCGTGGCGGCCGACGGCGGCGGCGACGATCACCGTCACCAGCGGCAGCTGGTAGACGAGGTTCCACACCACCAGCAGCGCGATCCGCAGCGTGAGGTGCTGCTCCTGGGACGCCATCCCGACGGCGATCGTGAACGCCGGATCGGCCAGCGCGGTCCCGGCGAAGGCCACCCCGCCGAGGACCAGCGGGACGGTGGCCAGACGCGCCGGAGCGGCTCTCTCCTCGAGCGGGCCGTGCGGTCCGGGCGGCTGCGAGGCGCCGCGGAACTGGTGCACGCCGAACCCGATCAGCGCGAGGCCCACGACCGCCTCGACCGCGCCGATCGCATCGTTCGACTCCAGCACGGGGTGCAGCCAGCGTCCCAGCAGGGTCAGCAGCGAGTGCAGCACCAGGGTCGCCCCGACCACGACCGCGCCGTACCCCGCGGCGAAGGCCAGCAGGTGACGTATCGTGCCGCCGCGCAGCAGCATCCCCATCGCGAGCACGCCGCCCAGCACGTCCATCGTCACCACGGCGAGGCCGAGGAAGGCGAGGAGGCCGGCGAAGGTCATGGGGGAAGGTTATGTCGCAGCGGGATCCGGGACGAGACGGCGACCTGCAGGGACGTGGTGGGGGTTCCTCCAGGGCCGCTGCGGGTGGGAGGCAGTGGACGCAAACCCCTTGAATGCGGCAAAACAGACAGCTATGGTCGCCGGAACGGACAGAGGAGGACCCGTGGTGACTCTTGATCGGCTCCGACGACTGATGAGCGAGTGCCGCGCAGACCGGGAGAACGTGATGGTGTCACCGGAGGTGCTCGAGGTACTCCTCGATATCGCCGAGAACTCGTTGGGCGGGGAGGACGTGGTCGCTGCGGTGCAGCGCGCGCCGAAGGCTGCCTGACGGCAGATGCTGAGCTGGCCGGTGCGGCATCGAGGCCTCCGGCGCGTGGTCCCTCGTCGACGAACACGCCGTCCCTGATCATCGCGAGGACCTCGATTTCAGGAAGGTTCTCAAGCAGAGTGGCAAGAAGCCGGCGGAGGCGGACGGGGCCTGCCTGCGGCCCCTGATGCGGTTGCCCTCTGAGTCCATCTCGCCGCGCTGCTCGTCCGCCGAACGGGTGACTGCGAGGAATGCTCCCCGGGGTGGCTACTCTCGGGGTCGTGAAATGTGAAACGGAGAGGGAGGAGTCCGTCGCGGCCTCGGCCCTGTCGGCGGCCGCGCGGACAGCACGCAACGCACGGCTCCTGGGTGCTTCGGTCGTCCAGCATCTCATCGACGATCCAGCACTGTTCGTCATGCAAGTCAGTCGGCGCTTGCCGCTGAGAATGCGTGTGAGCGTCGGCCGGTCGCTGTTCCACCTCGGCTCGCGACTCCACGGTGGGGCCGGGGTAGCGGCACTCGGCGCCGTGATGGCGGGGGAGAACGGGCGCGCCGAGTCGCAGCTGACAGGACATCCCGCTCCCGGATCACGCCTGCGCAGTGAGGTCGCTGTGCTGTTGGGACGGCCGGATCTCGTCCCGTCGTCGGCTCCTGCCGCTACGAGGGCGCGGGCCGCGTGGTCCCTCGGAGACCTCGAGGGAGCGGTGCAGCTGCTGGATGCCGCAGGAAGCGGCACGACCACGCAGGCACGGCGCCTCCGCAGCGAACTCGCGATGCTCACCCCTGGGTTCCGGCTAGCGAAACGGCGACAGTCGGGGGCTGCCCCCGTGCCGGGGCCCGAGGAGAGAGTACGGGTTCTCCATCTGCTCACGAACTCCCTGCCGCATACGCAGTCCGGATACTCCCTGCGCACGCACAACATTCTCATCGGGCTGCGCGACCGCGGCATAGACTCCGTGGCCCTCACGCGCACCGGCTACCCGGTCATGGTCGGTAAGCCGCTGTGTGCCGACGTCGATGTCGTGGACGGCATCGAGTACCGCAGAACTCTTCCCACGCGCCTGGGCATGACGCCCACGGAGAGGTTGGAGCAGGAGGTCGACGAGGCGCTTCGCATCGTCCGTGAGTTCAGGCCTCACGTCCTGCACGCGACCACTGATTACCGTAACGCGCTCGTCGCCCAGGCGGTGAGCGCCGCGACGGGCATACCGTGGATCTTCGAGGTGCGCGGCCTCATGGAGCAGACGTGGATCGCGTCGCATCCTTCCGAGGAGCTCCGGCGACGCGCCGCCCGATCGGAGAAGGTGCAGCGCATCGTCGCCACGGAGGGTGATCTCGTGCGCACCGCCTCGAGCGTGGTGACGCTCAGCCGCACGATGGCCGATGTGCTCGTGCGACGGGGCGTCCCAGCTGATCGGATCGTCCTCGTGCCGAACGGCATCGACACGGCACTGCTCCGCGAGACGATGACTCCTCGACAGGCGCGGGCTCATGTCGCCGCCGATCTGCCCGCTGACACGCTCGCCGTCGGCGCGGTCAGCGCACTCGTCGACTACGAGGGCTTCGACACCCTCCTCCACGCGGCCGCGCAGATCATCCATGACGACTCGTTGCCGCGGCAGGTGCGCGATCGTCTCCATGTCGTCCTGGTCGGTGACGGATCCGCTGCGCCTGCTCTCGCGGAATCCGCTCGGGAGCTCGGACTCGCTGACAGGATCCTGATGCCCGGAAGGGTCCCTCGCTCCGAGGCTCGGCTCTGGGTGCAGGCTCTCGACCTGGTCGTCGTCCCGCGCAGGGACCTCGACGTCTCCCGCACCGTCACCCCGCAGAAGCCGGTGGAGGCCATGGCTCTGGGACGCCCGGTGGTGGTGAGCGATCTCCCGGCACTGCGGGAGACTGTGACCGATGCAGCAGGTCGGGTGCACGGGACGCTGGTGCCTCCGGATGACCCCCGTGCACTGGCGGAGGCCGTGGCCGAGCATCTGGTCGGTGGAGCCCCTCCTGAGGGCGAGCGCGCCGCAGCTCGACGTGCCGCGCAGGAGAGGACGTGGCCGGTTCTGATGGCACGGTACGAACTCGCCTACTGTGGAGCAGTTCAGAAGTCTTTCGAGGAGAACCACGATGGCGAATGAGGTGAAGAGCTCTGGCGAGGTGATCCGCGCTCTCGAAGCGAGGGGCCATGATGCGAGCGCGCTCAGTCCCATCGGGGTCCGCCCGAATCTGGGTGAGTACCTCGCGCTGCTGTGGGGCCGACGACACTTCATCTGGTTCGACTCGCGGCATCGTGCGGCGAACCAGAACAGCAGGAACCGGCTGGGAAACCTCTGGTTGGTTCTCCGCCCCCTCCTGGATGCTGCCGCGTACTACGTGATCTTCGGATACATCCTGAAGACCGACCGTGGCCTGGAGAACTTCCCGGCCTTCCTCCTCATCGGTGTACTGATGTTCCGTTCCACGACGACGGCCATCTCGTCGGGTGCGAACTCGATGCGGGGAAGCCGATCGATGATCAAGGCATTCACGTTCCCCCGCGCCTCGATCCCCATCTCCAATGCGCTCCAGAGCGCTCTGACCGCGGTGTACACCATGCTTGCGATGTGTGCGGCGATCGTCGTCGTGCCGCCCTTCGCCCTGCCCCAGATGACCTGGCTGCTCCTGGTGCCGATCTTCCTCCTCCATACTCTCGTGAACCTCGGTATCACGCTCATCACGGCAAGGATCGGCTTCTACTTCCCCGACCTGTCTAACATGATGTCCGTGATCGGTCGGTTCCTCATGTACGGATCGGGCGTCATGTTCCCGATCAGCCATTTCCTGAACCCGGGGCTCTTCATGGACATCATCACTCTCAATCCGCTGTTCAGGATCATCGACATGGCACGAACGGCACTCATCGATGGAGCCGTCCCCGACCTCGGCTCATGGCTCGTGGTCCTCGCGTGGGGGGTCCTCCTCACCGTAGGAGGGTTCCTCTTCTTCTGGAGCAAGGAGGCGAACTATGGCCGAGACCTCGGATGACGCCCCAGATCACGATGAGGAGTCGACTCTCGCGGAGAGCCCCTGGGTCGCTCCGGAGCGATCACCCGTCACCGTCGCCGCCCACAACCTGCGCATGCGCTACAAGGTCCCGCGTACGGATCGGACCCCACGCAAGGGGATAGCCGCCAAGCTGCTCCCACGCAAGCACATGGTGGCGGTCGCCGCTGTGCGCGGGGTGGACCTCACGGTGCGCGAAGGAGAGTTCGTCGGGATCATCGGGCGGAACGGGTCGGGGAAGTCCACGCTGCTGCGCATGCTCGCGGGTATCGAACCGCCCACGTCGGGCGTGGTGCTGACCAGCGCACGGCCCCAGCTCCTCGGAGTGAGCGCGGCCCTGATGGGTGAGCTCACCGGTGCGGAGAACATCAAGCTGGGCTTTCTCGCACTGGGGATGACCCCGGACGAGGCGGACGGGAAGTTCGAGGCTGCCGCCGAGCTCTCCGCGCTCGGGGACGCCGTGGACCTGCCGATGCGCACCTACTCCTCGGGGATGGGCGCACGGCTGAAGTTCGCGATCTCGGTGATGGCGGAGCCGAAGATCCTGATGATCGACGAGGCGCTCTCGACCGGTGACGCGACCTTCGCCGAGCGCTCGAAGAGGAAGATGGATGAGATGCTCGGAGCCGCCGGCACGGTCTTCATGGTCAACCATGGCGCGAAGACCATCGAGAACATGTGCTCCCGAGCGATCTGGATGGAGAAGGGCCGCATCGTCATGGACGGCGACACCTTCGACGTCACCAAGCGGTACAGGTCATTCGCGTACCGGATGGCACAGAATCGCGAAGAGGAGGCGATGGAATACTTGAGGGACGCTTTCGAGGAGGGCGCGGAGCAGCGCGCCGCATCGAGACTCACTTCTCCCGACGGGGCATCGGAAGTCCGAAGCGGGCTTCCTGGCCGCGGACCGGACCCCTTCACGGGGATCTTCACGCAGGAGACGGCAGCACGCCGGTTCCCTGGCGGGCGCTCCGACAGCTCGACGAATTCCTGACGTCCCCACCCTCGAGGAAGCGAACACCTATGGCACTGCGCATCATGACGATCTACGGCACGAGGCCCGAAGCGATCAAGCTCGCCCCGATCATCAGGGCGATTGATGCCGACCCGGATCTCGAGAACGTCGTGGTGGTCACCGGCCAGCACCGGGAGATGCTCGATCAGGTCAATGACATGTTCGCGATCCGTCCCGACCATGATCTGGACATCATGGTCGCCGGTCAGAGCCTCAACGGCATCGTCGCGAAAGTGATCGGCGGCGTCGATGCGGCCCTCGAGCAGGAGCGTCCGGATGCGGTGATCGTCCAGGGTGACACCTCCACGGCCATGGGTGCGGCGGTCGCCGCGTTCGACCGGCAGGTCCCCGTCGTCCATCTCGAGGCCGGGCTGCGCTCGGGGGACATCGGGTCGCCCTTCCCCGAGGAGGCGAACCGCAAGATCACCGCCCAGGTCACCTCCCTCCATCTCGCCCCGACCTCGACGAGCAAGGCGAACCTCCTGCGTGAAGGTTTCAGCGAGGATGACGTCGTGGTCACCGGCAACAGCGTGATCGACACGCTCCTCTTCGCCACGGCTGTGCTGGACGTCTCGTTCGACGATGAACGTCTCGAGAATCTCCAGCGCAGTATCGCCGCCGGCGAGCGACGACGCATCCTGCTGGTCACCGCGCATCGGAGGGAGAACCTCGGCTCCGCCATGGAGGACATCGGTCAGGCCGTGGCGGAGCTTGCCCGCATGCACCCTGATCTCACGGTCGTCTTCCCCCTCCACAGGAACCCCAAGGTGCGTGAGGTGATCCTGCCGGCGATTGACGATCTCGAGAATGTCCTGCTCACCGAACCGCTCCCGTACGCACAGTTCACGCGTGCCCTGAGCCTGGCCCACACCGTGCTCACCGACTCGGGCGGGGTCCAGGAGGAGGCTCCCAGCCTGGGCAAGCCCGTCCTCGTGATGCGGGAGAACACCGAGCGTCCCGAGGCCGTGCTCTCGGGCACGGTGAAACTGATCGGGACGAGCAGTCAGCGCCTGGTGGACGAGGTGTCCCTGCTGCTGAGCTCCACGGAGGCGCATGCTGCCATGGCCAATGCCGTCAACCCCTACGGTGATGGACGCGCCGCCGAGCGCACCGTCGCTGCGCTCCGATGGAGGTTCCGGGGCGGGAGGCGCCCCGAGGACTTCACCGGCGATATCGGCTGAGAGAGCCGGGACGGCTCAAGGGGCGAGCACGCAAGACCGGGTTCACCGAAGGATGAGGGAGAGATCTATGCGCGTGATGGTCCGAGTCGCTTCGGCGATCTGCGGAGTTCTGGCGGTGATCCTGCTCGCGCTGCTGATCGCTACCGCCGTGACCGGATCGATCCGCCTCGCCGCCGTCACGGGGGCGGTCGGCGTCCTCGGTGTGATCGGGGTCGTGGTCCTCGTCGACCTGATCCTGCGCAGGGCGGCTCGCACCCGCGACCGGAGCGCCACGAGGCTGACCAACCTCGAACGTCGCGCGCAGAGCGCCGCCGTTGCGGAGGAGGCGCGTGGAGCATCGTTCCAGGAACTTCAGGCGTCCATCCGCCGGGAACTCGACGGACTCGACGCCAGGACCGCGGACACCTGGGCGCTCAGCACGCAGTCCGCCCTGCAGCTCGGACGACGACCGCAGTCGTTCCTCAGCGGCACCCAGGCGCAGGACCTTTTCCAGCACTACCTCGACTCGAATCGTCTGCTGGAGGCTGGCCCGCTGCTCAAGGGCTACCCGGTCCTCGCCACGCAGAAGCTCGGGACGCTGCGCTCCCTCTACCGGTTCTACCGCTCGGCGGGGTACTGGGGCCTCGCCGAGACGGTGCTCGAGAAGATCGCCACGGCCTCGCAAGGGGACAACGACCGCAGCACCCTGCACCGGCTTCGGTGTGACATCGACGTGTTCTCCGACCCTGCGTCCGTCACCGCCGACCTCCCGTCGGTGAATGCCCACTCCGCGACGGGGCCGGTCCTGCACATGGTCGGCAAGATGCTTCCGGACACTCAGTCCGGATACACCTTGCGCACCCACTACACGGCTCGGGCGCAGGCACGCCGAGGACTTCCCGTCGTCGTCGTGGGGCAGTCCGGGATCGCGGAGGGTGAGGACACCCCGGACAGCTACAGCCACGACGGCATCGAGTACCGACGCCTCCGAGGCCCGCATCGCCGAGAGACGGATACCGAGAGCTGGCTGCGCCACGACATCCAAGAGCTCTCGCGGATCGTCCGTGAACTGCGACCGAGCGTCCTGCATGCCCACTCCGACTTCCACAACGCCGTCATCGCCGATGTCGTGGGAAGGGCGCACGGGGTGCCGACGGTGTACGAGAGCCGAGGGTTCTGGGAGGAGTCCTGGCTGACTCGGACCATCGCGCGTCACGGCTGGCAGGGCGACACCGACTCCATATTCGCGACGTACGGTGCACCGGAGGCGTATGCGCTGCGCAAGCACGCCGAGGAGGTGGCCCGTACGCTCCCTGACCACAACTTCACGCTTGCCGAGGTGATGAAGGACCATATCCTCGACTGCGCCCCGGAGGGGCTCGCACCCGAGGAGGTCACGGTCGTCCCCAACGCGGTGGACCCCGAGGAGTTCCCTGTCCAGCAGCGCGACCCGGAGCTCGCCGCCGGACTCGACCTCCCCGAAGATGCCCTCATCATCGGGTACATCTCCTCGATGGTGGAGTACGAGGGCATCGAGACTCTGATCGACGGCTTCCGGGGAGCGGCGGCCGAGGTCGAGGTTCCGCTCCACCTGTTGCTGGTGGGCGCGGGGGACCATCTCGCGGCGCTCAGGCGTCATGCCGAAGAGAGCGGAGCCGAGAACATCCACTTCGTCGGTGCGGTCCCGCACGCGGACGTGTTGCGCTACTACGGCCTCATCGACATCTTCGTCGTCCCACGGCGACGCTCCCCGGTTGGGGAACTCGTCACCCCGCTGAAGCCTTTCGAGGCGTTCGCGACCGGGCGCGCCGTGGTGCTCTCGGACGTCGCGGCGCTGAAGGAGATCGCGGAGGAGTCCGGAGCGGCGGAGACGTTCCGCGCCGGCGATGCCGACGATCTGACCCGGATACTGACTACTCTCGCAAGGGACCCGCAGCGTCGCCGCCACCTGGGCGTGCGGGGAGCTCGATGGGTGCGAGGCCACCGCACCTGGGACGAGAACGTCGCCGCGTACCTCACTGTGTACCGACGGCTCGGGTACCGAGGACCTGCGGACCCGGTCGTCGAGACGCCCCCTCATGACGCGGACGGTGCTGACGTCGCAAGCTCCTCGCGAGGGGGGCGTCGACGAACTGGGCGCCGTGCGGGCTCCCAGCGCCTCGCCGGGTCCTCGGAGGGCGGACCACGAGGCACCTCTCGGATCTCGGAGATCGGCCGCGCCCAGATCTCGGCACCTCTCGACCTCGCGCCGTCATCGGAACGTCCGGGCACGGGCAGGCGCGCCGTCGTCGTGGCGATGAAGCCGCAGATCGCCGGGCGCATACGACGGAACATCATCACCCTTCTCGAACTCGGCTTCGAGGTCACGGTCGTGAACTCGACCCCTCGAGCGGACTTCTTCCAGGGTCTCGCTCATCCGCTCCTCTCGGCGGACTTCATCGAGGTGCACTCGTTGGCGACGCGGTATCAGTCGCGCATGACGCGCAAGAAGAACGAGCGCCAGGCCAGGTGGGATGAGCAGAAGAAGCTGGAGCGGGCGCGGAGAGCGGCCGGAGCGGCCGCGCCGTCTCGCAAGGCGTCGGCGCGGACGACGAGCGATGTTCCGGGCGCGGAGCTCCCTCTGCGGCTGTGGACGTCCGCGCGCGCTCGTGACGTCCGCGAGCGCCTCGAACTGGCGTGGACGACGGCGGACAAGCGGGTCACGAAGTTCGTGAGGAGCTCCCGCAGCACACGGGATCTCGCGATCAGGGACCAGCTGAAGCAGGTCCATCTGATCAATCGTTTCATCGAGTTCTGGCGGCTGTCGCCGGAGCGGATCGCGGCGCACGCGCCCGACCTCGTGGTGAGTTCCGACCTTCCTGGACTGGTGGGCGCAAGCATCGCGGCGCGACGGCTCGGCGTCCCACACCTGCACGACTGCCACGAGCTGTATCTCGAGAGCACGTCCCTCCGGCCTTACGAGCAACGGTTGCTCTGGCCCGTCGAGAAGGCCTACATGCGCCGGGCCGACGCAGTGGTCGTCGTCAACGAGACCATCCGCGACGAGTACCGGGACCGCTACGGCGTCGAGGGGACCGTGCTGCGCAATGCCGCCCCCGCGGTTCCGGAGTCGGTCCGCTCGAATCCGATGGACATCAGGGCGCTGGCGGGCCTCGACCGCACGGCGAAGGTCGTTCTGTATCAAGGCGGGCTCGTCCCGGGACGGGGCCTCGACGTGTGCGTACGGGCAGCAGCGCACTTCGACGACGGCGTGCACCTCGTCCTCATCGGCAAGGGCAGGTCCCGGGACGAGCTCGTGATGCTGGCCGAGGAGGCCGGGGTGGGGGACCGCGTCCACTTCCTGCCCGCAGTCGAGCCCGGAGAGCTCCCGGCGTACACGAGCGCCGCGGACGTCGGCGTGATCCCGTACCAGCCGGTCTCGCGCAACAACGAGTACGCCCTGCCCAACAAGATCTTCGAGTACACGGGTGCCGGCATACCCGTCGTGGCCTCGGACCTTCCCGAGCTGCGTCGCATCGTGAGCACGTCCGAGTGCGGGGTCACCTACGACTCGTTCGATCCCGTCGACCTCGCGAGAGCTCTCCGCGACGTGCTGAGCACGGAGAGGACCGACGCGTATCGCCGCAACGCGGAGCGCTACGGCAGGGCGAACACGTGGGAGTCCGAGCGGGAGATCCTTACGCGGCAGATCAGGGGACTGCTCGGGGACGTTGAGCGCTAGCACCAGCCCCGGCCGGCGTTCCCGCGCCCTGTTGCGATCACCTTCCGCTCGGTCGAGATCGCGAAGCCTGCCGAGCGGGCGAGACGCTTCTGCGGTACGTTCTACTCCTCTCGAGCAGCCGGGATGACGCTACTTAGAGAGAGAACGATCAATGAGCACCCCGAGCGAGCAGATTGAAGCGGAGATCTGGCTGGAAGCTTCGCACCCGCACCTCTCGGACGCGCTGCGTAGGCGCTTCTTCGCCATGGTCAGGGAGTATCACCTCCAGCAAACTCCGGCAAAGCCCACGATCCACTTCCTCTGCGCTCTGAGGCAGGATTACCACGAGTACGAGAGAATCTTTCACGAGATCACGACGGCGGCTTCGCAACCCTGGCCCGCGGGAAGCCGCAGAAGCCCAGCGGTGCCGTTGCTCGAGGGTGATACCCGCGGCCGCCGAGGCGAATTCTACCGGTGTCGCTCTGCGTAGGCTCTGCCGCGACGCCTGCCGGCTGGCCGGCGAGTGTTGCGTTCGCCGGAGCCTTCGTGAGCTACTACCGGCTCACTGGATCGCCTCACCTGAAGCTCAGCTCCCCAGCCGGTAGCGAGAAGACGTCGCCATGTCTCTCAAGACCGCGCGCGCAGGGCATCGATGCTGCGCAAGGAGGCGTGGCCGTCGCCGTAGTGGGGCGGACGCTCAGCAGTCGGGCGGGGGCGGGCGACCGCGTAGGGGAGTTCTACAGGGTTCATCACGAGGCGGTTCCAGTCGTTCTCGAGGGTCTCGACCCACTCGGTCTCGGTGCGAACCGTCGAGGCGGGCGTTCCGAGCAGGTAGGCCTCCTTCTGCAGGCCACCGGAGTCAGTGACGACCGCGGCCGCGTTTTGCACGGCGTTGACGAGGTCAGGGTAGGCGACGGGCTCACCCACGTGGACAGCGCCCCCGGCGAGCTCGATCCCGGCGTCCTTCGCCTTGGCGACGAGGCGGGGGTGTGCGAACAGGGCGAGCGGCATGTCGAGCCGCTGCAGGGAGGTGATGATCGCGGCGAGACGCTGCGGATCGTCGGTGTTGTCGGCGCGGTGGATGGTCGCCACGGCGTAGTCGCCCGTGGGGTCGATCCCCTCGGGGAGCGCGACGGGGGCGTTCTTGACCGACTGGGCCACGCGCAGGCACACGTCGGTCATCACGTCCCCGGTGACTATCGTGCGCTCGGCGAGCCCCTCGGCGGCGAGGTGATCGCGGGCGACCTCGGTGGGGGCCAGAAGCAGGTCGGCTGCGTGGTCGGTGAGGACGCGGTTGTGCTCCTCGGGCATGCGACGGTTGAAGGAGCGCAGGCCGGCCTCTAGATGGGCGACCTTGAGGTGCATCTTCACTGCGGAGAGGGTGCCAGCGAGGGTGGAGTTGGTGTCGCCGTAGACGAGGGTCCAGTCCGGACGGTGCTCCTCGAGCACCTCGTCCATCCCGGCGAGCATCGCGCCGGTCTGGCGGCCGTGGGAGCCTGAGCCGACGGCGAGGTTCACATCCGGGGCCGGGATCCGGAGGTCCGCGAAGAACACGTCGCTCATCGCCGCGTCGTAGTGCTGGCCGGTGTGGACGATGACGTGCTCGACGTCGTCCCGCTGCGCTGCAGCATCCGCGATCGCGGCGAGCTTGACGAACTGCGGGCGCGCGCCCACGACGGACAGGATCTTCATGAGGGGTCCTCAGCGGAGAGTAGGGGTGGCCGGCTGGATCCAGCGGGTCGGGGGAGAGGCGGGCCCCGCATCGAAGACCACCGTCCCATCCTTGATGGTGGTGAGAACGTCGATCTCGCGCAAGTTCGAGGGGGCCGTTGCCAGCGGATCCGCGGAGAGGATCACCAGATCCGCCCGCATCCCCTCGCGGATCTGCCCCTTGGAGCCCTCCTCGCCGTACTGGTGGGCGGCCTCGACGGTGACCGCACGCAGCGCCTCCCAGGTGGAGATCCGTTCCTCGGGTCCGATCTCCTTGCCGGTGCGGCTGATCCGGTTCACGGCCGCCCAGGTCGTCAGCAGCATGTCCGGGGGAGTGACCGGGGTGTCCTGGTGGAGGGTGACGCGCACGTCGCGGTCCAGAGCGGAGCGGGCGGGGGAGATGCGCCGGCCCCGGACGGGACCGAAGTTCTGCAGATGCACGTCACCCCAGAACCAGGTGTGGACGGAGAAGATCGAGGCGATCATGCCCAGCTCCGCCATGCGCTCGAGCTGGTCGTCGCGCACGGTCTGGGCGTGGATCATCACCGGGCGGGCCTCGAGCAACGCTGGGTGCTCGGCGCCGACCCGCTCGACGGTGTCCACCCACAGCTGTGCGGCGGCGTCCCCGTTGCAGTGCGCGATCAGCTGTCGGCCTTGCTCCGCAACGGCGCGGGTGAACTCCTCCACCTCGGCGGGGGAGTGGATCGGGTAGGCGCAGCCGGGGTCCTCATCCCCCTCGATCGGCTCGTAGGGCTCACTCATCCAGGCGGAGCGAGCCTGCGGGGAGCCGTCGAGGATCATCTTGTACCCGCCCAGGCGCAGCCGGTCCCGGTAGTCGTCGGCGAACTCGGGGTGCTCCTGGAAGTACCGGGTGCCGGACTGCACCACGGGGTAGACGACGACGTCCAGGCCGAGCTTTCCGGCCTTCGACGCCTCGATGAGCCCGGTGACCGTGGCCGGGTCCGCGGCGCCCTCCTGGGCGGTGGTGATGCCGTGGCGGAGGTAGTCGGCGCTCGCCAGCTCCGCAGCGCGCAGCGGGTTCGCGACGCCGGCGGGCAGCAGCCCGCCCCCGCCGCCGGGAGAGAGGAGCGGCATGTAGGCGGCCATCGCCGGGTTCTCCTCGACGTACCCGTCCGGGGTCCGGTCGGGGAAGCGCCCGAAGCGGCCGCCGTCGGGGTCGGGCGTCTCGGCCGTGAGGCCGGCGCCGTCGACGAGCACCGAGTTGCCGACCGCCACGTGCATGCTGCGGTGCAGCGCGAAGACGGGCACCTCGGTGGAGACCTGGTCGAGGTCGGTGCGGGTGGGATGGCGGCCCTCGGCCAACAGCTGCGGATCGTACTTCGCACCGATCAGCGGGGTGCGGTCGGAGGGGTCACGCTCGGCGAGGCGCTCGCGGAACGCGGCGACGACCTCGGCGATGCTGCGGGCATTCTCTAGATCGACGAGGGATGCGAGCGTCCCGTGCTGCAGCAGGTGCCCATGGGGGTCGATGAACGCGGGCATCAGCGTGCGACCGGCGAGATCCACCTCCTCGACCGCGGGGGTGGCCAGCTGCCGGATCTCCTCGAGCGGGCCGACGGCGGCGATGCGTCCGTCGCGTACGAGGACGGCCTCCGGGGCGTCCTCCGGGGCGACCATCGTGAGGATGCGGCCGGAGTGGAAGATCGTCTCCACGGTGAGAGCTCCTTGGTTCGAGTCGTGAATGTGGCGCGGCGGCTCTCGGCACGAAGCCGGGAGGGGCGGTCAGCCCACGGGGGCGGGCTCCGCCGTGCGCTCCTCCGCGGCGTCCACGCTCCCGTGCAGGGTCCAGGTGCGCTTCCCGATACTGCGTGTGAGGAGCAGGATCACGAAGTACGCGACGGTCAGCGCCGCCATCACGCCGAGTGCCGGGACCAGGCCCAGCTCGCCCGCGAAGGCGGCGGAGATCGCGAGCATCGCGGGGATGTACAGCAGCTCCGGGAGGTTCATCAGGCCCATCTCCGCCATGGTGGTGGTGCGCATGCGCGGGTCGAGGATCCGCACCAGGGCGAGGCCGGTGGGGGTGGTGCCGGTGAGCGTCCCGTACATGCCCATCGTGCGCTCGAAGTCGTGATCGCTGCCGTAGCGCTGACCGATCAGGAAGCACAGCGCAACGGTCACGGCGGTGACGAGCACGCAGGTGACGAGGATCGGCACCAGCCAGGCGGCGACGACCGCGGCCTGCACCGCCATGAAGGACGCGACCACGACGTAGTCGGTGGTGAACCCGGTGATCTTTGCCTGCATCTGCCGGTCCAGCAGGTGCTCGGCATGCAGCCGGCGCAGCACCCAGCGCACGAAGTACGCCGCGAACAGACCGTTCATGAACATCATCCCGCTGATGGTGTCGCCCACGAAGCCGGGGATTAAGGCGAAGATCCAGGCGAGGCCGTGGGCCAGCAGGTAGGCGAGTCCCATCATCGCCATGTGCACGGTGAGTGTGTCGATGTTCCCGGAGAAGGTGGTCTCCGTGCCCATCGACTCGGTCTCCTCGTCCTCGCGGAAGTAGCCCTTGCCCACCGAGTCGGAGATCTCCATCGAGTGGGAGGCGAGGCCCTTGCTCATGCCCCACTTCGCCAGCGGGACGCCCACGAGGAAGGCGGCGGCGAATCCGGCGGAGGCGAAGGCGAGGCCCACGTTCACCGCGTCGTCCCAGCCCTGCTGCTCGAAGATCCCGGCGAAGGTGACGGCCTGGCCGGGGCCCTGGGCGAAGGCGAAGGGAACCATGAAGCCGTACATCGCGTCCATGCCGCCGAAGCGGCCGGTCGCCGCGACAACGCCCACGCCGATGAGCGCCTGCACCACGAACACGAAAGCCCACGTGAGCCCCATCGCCCAGGCACCGCGCAGCAGCACCTTCTGGGTGCGGCCGCCGTCGTCCTTCGTGCTCGGCGGCGGAGGGGTGAGGCCGATCGAGATGAAGGACAGAGTGAACAGCTGCGCGGTGAGCGACGTGAACAGCTCCTGATCCACGCCCTCCAGGACACCGGAGAGGCCCACGTTCATGGCGATCGCGCCGAGGAACCCGGCGATCACGAAGGCGGGGACCATGGTGGTGCGGAAGGCTGGGATCCAGCGCCGGAGCCCCATGCCGATGAGGCAGAAGATGCCGATGAGGGCGAGACCGAACAGTGCGGGCATGGGGAGGGCTCCTCGCAGCGGCGGCCTCGCTCACAGGGCGCGGCGGGCATGCGCTGGTGTGGTGTCGTGTGGGAGGACGATAGGCAATCGGGCTTGCCGGGACCGTGCTCTCTCATGTCCTGGACGTGCACAGTTGGATAACGATCTGCCATCGCGAGGTGCGCGGGCAGGAGCCGTGCCCCGAGGATCGTGGAGGCTTCACGTCAGGGGGCAAGCCCTCGAGCGCAGGGTACTGTCCCTTCAGCGCACAGACGATCTGCGACGAAGGGGGCGGGACGGAGCATGGACGACGGAGTCGGCACGAGACGGACCGAGCCCTCCACCGCGACCGATGCGGAGACGGCGGAGGAGAGCGCGCAGTCGCGCCAGGTCAAGAGGTCCGCTCGCGCGGGCAGATCCCGCCGGGCGCGACGCAATCGGCTCCTGCAGGCCGGGGTGCTCGTGGGGATCCTCGCGCTGTGGTGGCTGATCACCGCGATCGAGCTGGTCGATCCCCTTTACCTGCCCAGCCCTCAGGCCGTCGCCGGTGCCTTCCTCGACGCCAATCGATGCCTCGTCGTGGACGACGCGACCGGGCGCACGGTGTGCGGGGTGCAGAACTACTACCTGTGGGAGCACCTGATCGCCTCCCTGCAGCGCATCGGTGTGGGCGTCTCCCTCGCCGCGGTCGCGGGCATCGCGCTGGGCTTCCTGATGAGCATGTGGGAGCCCGCGAACACGGCGCTCGCGCCCTATCTCAACTTCCTGCGCGCCCTGCCGCCGCTGGGTTACATCGGCCTGATCATCGTGTGGGTGGGCATCGGGGACACCTCGAAGTACCTGTTGCTCTTCCTCGCGGCCTTCCCGCCGATCGTCATCGCGACCATCGACGGCGTGCGCGGGGTGAGGAGCGACTATCTCGCCGCCGCCCGTTCCATGGGGGCCGGGCCCGGCCAGGTCGCACGCTTCGTGGTGCTGCCCGCCGCGACCGCCTCGATCTTCTCGGGCGTCCGCCTCGCCATCGGATTCGCCTGGACCACCGTGGTCGCGGCCGAGCTCAACAACGGCATCCCCGGCATCGGCGGCCTCGCCTACATCTCCGGCACGCAGCTGAACACCGCCCTCACCATCGCCTGCATCATCGTGATCGGCCTCGTCGCCGTCACGCTCGACGCGATCATCCGCTGGATCGGGGACCGCCTGGTGCCCTGGCACGGAAAGGTCTGACCCGTGAGCACATCGACCACCCCGCGCCGACCCGGGCTGCGCCTCGCCGCGGCCGCGCTCGGCCTCGCCCTGGCCCTTAGCGGGTGCGTGCAGTCCGGTCGCACCACGCACCCCGACAACTTCGCGGGCGAGATCGCCTGCCCCGTCGACCCCGACCCCTCCATCACGGCGTCAGTGCGGATCGGATGGCAGGCGATCCCCAACGGCGACCTCGTGGTGAAGGACCTCCAGCTCCTCGAGCGCTGCATGCCGGAGGCGGAGATCTCCTGGTTGAAGATGAACTCCGGCGGCGACGTCATCCAGGCGTTCGGCTCGAACTCCCTGGACATCTCCCTCGTGGGCTCCAGCCCTGCCGTGAAGTCCGCCTCCCCGCCGCTGAACAAGGACGTCAGGGTGATCTGGATCGGAGACGTCATCGGCGCGGCCGAGTCCCTCGTGGTCAAGGACCCGGCGGCCCAGACGCTCGCGGACCTCTCCGGGAAGACGATCGCCGTGCCCTTCGGCTCCACCGCCCACTACTCCCTGCTCACCGCTCTCGGTGACCAGGACCTGCTCAGCGAGGTGCGGGTGGTCAACCTGGCCACGGACGCGATCCTCGCCGCCTGGCAGCGCGACGAGATCGACGCGGCCTGGGTGTGGGAGCCGACCCTCACCGAGCTGCTCGAGAACGAGGGCCACACGATCCTCTCCAGCGAGGACAGCGCGGGGCTCGGCGCCCCCACCTTCGACCTCATCGCCGGGACCGGGGACTTCATCGAGGCGAACCCCGAGTTGATGCGGATGTGGACCACGGTCCAGGCCGAGGGCACCCGCCTGCTGAACGAGGAGCCGGACACGGCCGCGACGTCGATCGCCGTGCAGCTGGACGTCTCCAAGGAGGAGTCCGAGAAGCTCCTCGAGGGATACACCTACCCCACGCTCGAGGAGCAGTCGGGCGAGGACTACTTCGGCGGGGACGGCCTCGCGGAGGACCTCGCCAGCACCGCGGAGTTCCTCGAGGCGCAGGGAGAGATCGACGCCCTCGCCGAGGACGAGGTCTACTCCCGCATGTCCCACGGCGACGCGATCGAGGAGGCCGCCCAGTGAACGATCCGGTGACCGACACGGCGACCCCCGTCGTCGCCCTGGACGGTGTCTCCCAGCGCTTCGTCACCGATTCCGGGGAGGTGGTGCACGCCCTGGACGAGACCGACCTGCAGATCCCGGAGGGGCAGTTCGTGTGCGTGGTCGGGCCGTCCGGCTGCGGCAAGACGACGCTGCTGAAGATCCTCGCCGGCTTCCTGGCCCCGACGGGCGGCAGCGCCCACTACCGGGGCATGAGGATCACGGCACCGGGTGCGGAGCGCGGCGTCGTGTTCCAGCAGCCCAACCTGTACCCGTGGTTCACGGTGCGTGACAACGTCGCGCTCGGGATGAGGCTGCGCAAGGTCGGCAAGCAGGAGCGCCGCGAGAAGGCGCAGGAGTACCTCGACCTCGTGGGACTGGGGGACTTCGGCGACGCGAAGCCGTACGAGCTCTCCGGCGGCATGCAGCAGCGCGCCCAGATCGCGCGCGTGCTCGCCAACGAGACCGACGTGATCCTCATGGACGAGCCCTTCGGGGCGCTCGACGCGATCACCCGCGCCCGCCTGCAGGCCGACCTCCTGTCGATCCAGCGCCGACAGCGGCGCACGGTCTTCTTCATCACCCACGACGTGGACGAGGCGGTGTTCCTCGGGGACCGGGTGCTCGTGATGAGCGCACGCCCCGGCCGCGTGGTGCTCGACCAGGAGGTGACGCTCTCCGCGCAGGCGGGCAAGGTGCTCGGCGAGGAGATGCGCCGCACCGCGGAGTTTATCGAGCTGCGCGAGACGATCGCCGGGGCAATCGAGCACTGAGGCAGTCGACATGAGACCGACGCCGGCTACCGGAGCGCAAGAACGTACTCTCGCAGTACGAGCCCGCACGGCTCGGTCGAGGTGAAGTGAAAGGCTGATCGGGTGAACATCAATCTCGGTGTTGCGGCGATATCGGAGCACGGTTGCGCTATGCTGCCGCGGCTTTGGGACGAGGCGCTTCGCATCGGTGGCGAGGCGTACGACCTCGACACTGCGATCGTGCGCAGGACCCCTCGTCGTGCGACGTTGAATGCACAGTTCCTGGAGAAGACGTGGGAGGTGCCGACCTGGCTGGAGGACGAGCACGGCATCCTGTCCTTGTCCCAGCCTCCGGTTTCCTACACGACAGAGGTTCCTCGTTCCGGGTGGGAGCGGTGGGCGCTCGACACCCTCCGTACGGACGAGGGGCGTCGGACCGTGCACCCCGGATACCTCGGTATCGCCCACTGGAACGATGACGGCATGGAGCTGTGGAACGACTACTTCGGGTTCGCCCGTGCCTTCGTCGTCCACAACGAGCACTTCGTCGCCGTAGGCAATCACATCGGCATGCTCGCGATGTTCGCGGACCAGCCGATCGAAGCCGACGATTACGGGGCCGACGTGTTCGCGCAGCTCGGCTTCTGGCCGGAGGAGAACTCACCTTTCACCGGGATCCGCCGGCTGTCGGCAGCTGAAGTGATCGCGGTGGGGACCCACGACGAGGTATCGATCCGTCGCTACACGCAGCTCGAGGAGACCTTTGGCCACCGGGACAGCATCCCTGACATCGAGGCCGCCGCTCGGTCGCTCGCCACGTCGACGTCCAACATCGGTGAAATCGCGTCTCGCCGTCCCCGCGTGGACCTCTCCGGCGGACAGGACTCGCGCCTGACGGCTGCGGCCTGGATCGCCGGAGGGCATCCGGGGCTGGTCCACACACTGGGAAATCTGCAGGGAGAGGCGGACATCGCCTCGGAGCTCATGGATGTCCTCGCCGCCGAGCGGCCGCTCGAGGATCGAGGGCTCTCGCATCAGATCGTCCACTCGGATCCGAAGCGCAACGCGAGGTTCTCGCTCGAGGAGCGGCTCGAGGCGGGTATGCGCCAGTGGGACGGGGATTTCGCGCACATCAACCTCAAGGCCCCGATCAAGCGCCCGCCTCGGGTCAGCGCTTTCGCCGTCGGCGGAGGGAACGGAGAGGTGATGCATCCTCTCTACTACTCGACGCCGCACATCCTGAAGAAGGTCAGGGAGTTCCCCCACCCGCTCTGGCGGGTCCCCCAGGCGCTTCCTCCCCGCTGGAACACGGATCGCGCGATCGCTCACACGGACCTCTACATCAGTCGGCAGGTCGAGGAGATGCAGTCGATCGGCCAGCACGATGCTTCGTCGCTGAACGTTTTCCAGATGATGGGGAAGTTCCGCCGTTGGCCGAGCTCGCAGCTCGTGGGCTCCGCCTTCGTCCTCCTTCTCAACCCCGTCTTCGTGCGGTCGGCCATCGATCTCACCCCCGAGCAGCGAGTGGAGAAGACGATGCAGCGCGCACTCACCGAAGAGCTCGTGCCGCGGTGGTCCGGCATCCCGTACTTTAAGGGTGGGGTCTCAGATTTCAAGAAATCTGAGATCGTCCAGGCGAACCGCATCTGGAACACATCGCCGGGGTCAATGGAGCGGCTGCTGCACGAGCGCTCGAACTGGAAGGGCGCCTTCGACGAGACGAAGATGCTCGAACTCGAGCAGGTGGTCCACTCCGGTGAGGCCGCCACAGTGCAGGAGTCGACGCTCAACAAGGCATTCATCGTCGACGCTATCCCTGACCACGCGTCGTTCCTCGAGACTGCTCGCAGACGAACCTGGTCCGGTATCGCGTGATGCGCAGCCGGCTACCGAAGGACGGCCGACGACGCCGTTTCATCTGAGGCCGACGTCGGGCATGCGACCGCCCCTCGGTGGTTCACTCGGCGACAGCCCCGTCGGTGCGTTTCCCAGGTGGGTGCGCGCTGGCGGGATGCTCTGTCGCGGGCGGACGGGCGAGCAGCTCGTCCTCCCTACACACCTCCCGGGAGCTGTGCGCAGTGATACACCTGCGGGCGTGTTCGGGGGACGGCGTTCGATCGATATCATCAGTGCGGCGCACCGACTGCCGTGCCGCCCACAGTCCTGACCGAGGAGAGAAGAGCCATGCGTATTGCGGCCGTCGTCCACAACGGGGTCAAGCATGATGCGCGAGTCCTCAAGGGGGCGGCGTCCCTCAAGGCACAAGGACACGACGTGCGACTGTTCGGGCTCACCGCCGACGAGTCCGAGGACTTCGTGCTTCCGAACGGCATCCCCGTCCACCTTCAGCACAGGGATCTGTCGGATCTGAAGCCGCGCGTCGAGCGCGAGGATCTGCCCAAGGGGCGTGTGAGCTCGATCTGGACGTCTTTCCGGATTCAGGGCGAGACAGTCTTCGAGAGCGTGCGATCGACGTTCGTGCCGGACATCGTCCACATGCACGATCATCTGACCCTCGCCGCCGCGGCGATGTACAAAGAAGCGTTCGACGTGCCGATCATCTGGGACGCTCATGAGATCTATGAGGACCTGGCGAGCATCGAGCCCGAGCGTGCCGCGGTGAACTCACGCATCATCGCCGACAACGTCCAGTACGTCGATGGCTTCATCACCCTGAACCAGAGCATCGCCGACTTCTACCGTGAGAAGTACGAGGCCCTGCCCGAGGCGGTCTTGGTCCCCAACGCGGTCGAACGTGTCACGCAGACCAAGTACGACGGCCGTCTGCACGAGGCGGCTGGTCTGGAACCCGAGCAGAAGATCCTCCTCTTCCAAGGCGGCTTCTCGCCGCACCGCGGCATTCCCGCGCTCCTCGAGGCGTCGAAGCTTCTGCGGGAGGACTGGTCGCTGGTGTTCATGGGCTGGGGGAAACTCGAGGAGAGCATCCGTGAGTACGCCGAGTCCGAGACCGACAGGCCCGACGGTCGAGCGCGGGTGGCAGCCGTGCCCAGTGCACCTCACGACGAGCTCCTGAGCTGGACGGCCGGGGCCGCTCTCGGCACGATCCCGTACGAGAACACCGGTCTCAATCATCTCTACTGCTCGCCGAACAAGTTGTGGGAGTATCCGGCGGCCGGAGTGCCGATCCTGGCGACCGACATGCCGGAGATGGAGAAGCAGATCAAGAAGTACGGGATCGGTGTCACGTTTCCCATGGCACTCGACCCGGCGCAGATCGCCGACACGGTCAATGCCCTCAGCGATGCCGATCTCGAGCAGATGGCGGCGAACTGCGCGACCTACGCGGCCTCGGAGAACTGGCAGAAGTACGAGGGTCGGCTCATCTCACTGCACGAGCGGGTCTCTGGCGTGCAGGAGGAGAAGGGGCCGGGGGCAGGAGCTGCGGAGCGGGCACCGGCGACACTCTGGTCCAAGGTCGTCGACTTCTTCCGGGGGCGGTGAACCATGTCGAGCAGCCAGTTCATCCTCGCCTACGCCTGCGAGCGTAAGGAGGAGATGTCCGCGGAAGAGCTCGCGATCCGGTGGAACGCGGCGACGCGCCATCTTGAGGACGTCGCGGCCACGAGCCTCGAGTTTTCTAGGGCCGGCGACGGGAGGACCGGCTTCGCGGTATGGCAGCACGCGCGAAAGGTCATGACATGGCCGATGTTCGCCGAACGCGGGGGAGAGGCTGCAGGGTGGCTGCACGTCCCGGCGGCCGCGGGGAGACCTGAGGATGGCGTCGATGCTGTCGAGCTCGCGCGTGGTCTGTCCACCGGTGCGATCGATCGCGTCACGATGGGGGCACCTGCAGCGGCCGTGCACTGGTCCGAAGACGGCCTGCGGATCGTCAACGACCGCCTCGGGATGGTCCGTCTCTACGAGATCGTCGTGCCAGGTTTCGGCATGGTCTGGAGCAGCAGACCGGGGCTAGCGCACATCTTCGCCGGACTTCAGCCAGCGCTGTCGCAGTCGACCTGGAACGACATGGCGACGCTCGGATGGCCCTCACATGGCACAGCGCACCTGGGCAACGGCGGACAGATGCCGGCGAGCACCTCGGTCCATGCGGGTGCGGACGGGACGACGAGCTCGCAGTGCGACCGGGACGAGTGGATCCGTTCCATCATCGAGGACGGCGTCCCGTCACTCGCCGAGGGTGGACTCGGCATGGTCGACTCCTTGAGCACCGCCGCGTGGTGGGAGGGGAGGCCCGTGGCAGACCTCTCCGGGGGGAAGGACTCGAGGGTGACCGCCGCTGCGGCCATCCGTGCCGGAGTGGTCGATACAGTGAGGACCGTCAACACGGACACGGGCGAGGTGGAGGCCGCTCGTCGTCTTCTCGCGCTGGCCGGCGATCCGGTCCGCCATCGCGTGGACAGCGTCGTCGAGCCGAAGAAGCCGGAAGGTTCGGCGATGGATCGATACATCTCCATGCAGCGGGCATGGGAGGGTGCATACAACGCGCGGTCGGCGTATCGCTCCAGGCCGTTCACCGGGTTCCGTCCCGCGTCGGCGCCGCGTATCAACGGTCTCGGCGGCGAAGCGGTCCAGGGACGCACTCTTCTCAACCCGGCGTGGGAGAAGAAGATGACAGATCAGGGCGCGGAAGTCGGACGGGAGCGGCTCACGCAGATGGTCCGGTCCGGCGGCGGCGGAGTGGGGGGCGAGGTCATCGAGGACTCCGTGGCCTCGACGCTCCGACTTGCTGATCAGTCCGGGGAGGTCGGCCTCCAGTCCGCGTTCAACGTGGTCGACTTCTTCTACCATTTCAGCAAGATGCCGTACTGGTCGATGCCCCAGGCGACGGGGAGCACTCTGCTGCCTTTCTACGCGCCGCAGATGCTCCCGCGCACGATGTGGGCGATTCCGAATGCCATGACGGAGTATGGGCGGCTGCACCGAGACGTTCTGCGGGAGCTGATGCCGCAGTGGGCCGACGAGCCGTTCTACAAGGGCTCGGCCAGGACGCGTGCGACTCCCTGGATGTGGGAGAACGCGGACTGGGAAGGTATCGAGCCCCTGATCATGGAGGGTGCCGCGGCACTGGAGACGTTTTCCCTCCAGGAGATCGAGAACTTCATGGGCAAAGTGCGTGACGGCGGAGGGAACGGTCGCCACGAGACCGCCTTCGCTCGCGTACTGTGGGAGATGAGCTTCCGGGAGTATGCGGACGAGATTGGCCGCCAGGCAGCCGCGACGTCGCGGGAAGTCGAGCGCGTACGCACCGGTAATTAGCTGTGAGCATGGATCGCGCCACGAATGGGATTGCGATCTTGCAGTATTCTTGACAGTTCCAGTGAGCATGAGGTGGGTGAGGTGGGCCGTGACTTCCGAGATCGAGTACATCACGAATGAGGCGGAGGTCGGGCTCCCCCCGCTGCAGTCGTCCCGGCGGACGGTGTGGAATTATTACAGGATCGAGTTCCTGCCCCACGGGTACCCCGGCCGGCGCACGGGCGATGTGCTGTATGCCCACCCGATCTACGGCCCGTATGTGATCGCGGACTACATCGCGCAGTACCGCCGGACGAAGGATGACGTGTTCCTGGAGGCCGCCAAGCACGTCACAGACGCCGCGGTCGAGCAGATGACCCCGGTCGGGGACGGCCTGGCGTTTCTGTACAGCCAGGACAAGACTGCTGTCTCCTCGAGGTCGCACACGTTCTACAGCGGTCTGACGCAGGCCCGTTACGTCGAGTGCCTCAAGAACTTGGTGCAGCTGCCCGACACCGAACGGTTCCAGGAGCCCCTCTCCCGGGTCCTGAAGAGTCTTCTCGTCCCTGCCGAGGAGGGAGGTGTGGCGCGCTACACCGATGATGGTGGGCTGATCATCGA
The DNA here is from genome assembly GCF_003994255.1 of Brachybacterium paraconglomeratum. Taxonomy (GTDB): domain Bacteria; phylum Actinomycetota; class Actinomycetes; order Actinomycetales; family Dermabacteraceae; genus Brachybacterium; species Brachybacterium conglomeratum. The sequence continues at coordinate 150,210 of NZ_ML133855.1, forward strand.
GGAGTACCCGTCGCTCGCGCCCGATTGCACCTTGAACGGTTGGACGACCGCCACAGTCATCCTCCGCGACTATGCGCGGCTCACCGGTGATGAGTTGGGGTGGGAGATCTTTCGGAAGTCCGTCCGCGGGCTGGAGCGGCTGATCCCGATCTATGACGTGCCTGAGCTGGCCAACTCCCGGTACCGTCTTACCGGTGTGGCGTCGATCCAGGTCGCGGCGAAGGGGGCCGATCTCGAAGTCGTCGACTGCGAGGTCGAGATGCCAGGCAGCGGCACCTTCTCCGCGAAGGATGTGCGGGATCCCGCGGGCGAAGCGCTGAAGTCGGGCCCGAGGCACGTGGCCGATGGCAATGCGGAAGCGCTGGTCCTGTCGCTGAGCCGTCTGACCTGGCCCACGCCGAACACCGTCCACCTCACGATCCGCGCCTCCGAACCGGGCGAGGTGATGCTCGGCATCGGCGATGGCGAGTACTCCCCGATGTCGAAGGATCTCCCCGTCTCCTCCTTCCGAGAACTCGCCACGGTGCCGGTCGAGGCCGGTGAGAACCGAGTCTCAGTGGCGATCCCCTGGAATGATGCGGAGCTCGTCTCCTACCCGACGGGCTTCGGCAAGGCGCTGGCCGGTCGGCAGTTCAATCAGTACCACTGGATTCATGTGGACACCCTCGGGAAGATCGTCGAGGAGACCGGCAGCGATATCCTTGCTTACTACCGTGAGAAGTGGATGCGTTACCCGGAGAAGTGGCCGGAGATGCCGCAGTACCAGGATGAGCGGATTACTCTCGAGCGCTTCGACCCGAAGAGGCATAAGTAGGAATTCCCGTGTTCATCGCGAGGATCTCCGCGGACGAGAGGGCGGTGGCGCCGAAGATCTCGGTGGGTGGATGTCGGTAGGCCAGCGAATTGATGCGCCGCTTGATCGTCGATTCCCAGGGTGCCAGGGCGCCCCATGCGCCGACGTACGTGTTCGACCTGCCCAGCCGGGGCGCATCCGGAGGGTCCTGGGCCAGCCAGCGGACGGTCGTGATCCTCTTGTGCGCTGCCAGGTAGTGGCGACGAAACGAGAGAGCGACGGTATGCAGGTTCTCGTCGGTCACGAGCTGGGGGTCGATCGCTCGCCACTCGAGGAGTGCCCTGACCCTGAGCGTGGCGTGCGAGCTGTCCTCGGCACGCTGGACGGGAGGGATCTGGCGCTCCTCCAGCGGATCGTCTCGGGTCACGCCCGCGAAGGCATCGCTATCGACGGGGTAGTAGTACCAAGGGTGCTTCAGTTCCCCTGACTCATAGGCGCCGATCTCCGAGAGGAAGCGGTGGGCCAGGGAGCTCCCCAGGCGTCGGAATCCCTTGTCCGAGTATCGGTGTCCGAGGATCATGAACGAGGTCGCCGCGTCGACGACGTGGTTGTGCGGCAGCTCGAGGCCCAATCGGCGAGATGGAAATGCCCGAAGGGTGATGTACCACGTCTGGCCTGAGCGAACACGGATTTCATCATCGTGGAGCAGCAGGGCGCGGCGCGCCGCGGTGTACAGCTCTTCGGGCGAGATGTCGGAGACTCCGGCGGAGGCCGGAGAGCGCTCGAGCTCTTCTGCGACGCTGATCAGTGATCGGGAGATCATTCCTGAGTGGACGAGGTGGGCGCCCCGCTGAGGCTCGATGGGCCATTCCCCGGCGGGAATGAAGGAGAGGTCGATCGGTGCGGGCAATCCACGGATCAGCACCGAATGAATCGAGCTGCGCCTGGCGAGGACATCGGGCAGGTAGTCCTGGTCAGCCGGGTCGAGCGATCCTTCGGGGGATGACCAGGTCGCGCCGTCGCCGCGGTAGGAACGTATGATCGCAGTGGTCGGACTCGGACGTTCGATGACGATGCGCTCCGAAGCGGCCTGCACGCTGATCGGGGCTCCGCCGATTGAGCCCATGACAGCGCTCCCGGCGGTGTACCGAGGGCCCGAGGACCATGCGGGAACGATACGGCCCTGCCAGTTCTCGAGTCCTCGTGCCTCGTCGGTCCTCTCGACCATGTGCTGTGCCCACCGAGCGGCGCGGCGTAGCTGTTCGATGTCTCCGGTGACCCGCCAGGTGAGCACGGCAGCGCGGATCAGGAGCGAGACGTCCCAGGTGAAATGGCCGCTCTCGTTGGACTCGTATGCGGGCTCGGTACCGATCACCTCGTCCATGACAGTCAGGGCCTCATGGACGAAGTCCTCGCTCGCAGCGCGCACATCGGACATGCGGTGGCTCTTCGGGCCGTCTGCACGGGACGCGACGGCGTCGTGGTCCATCGGGCTTTCCCCCTACTTCGGTCGACAGCGACTGAATCACTCAGGAGCTGGACGATAGTGTCTTGGTCCGAGGACTGCTGGTCGTTCCATGGAGTCAGGCGAGCACGTCGACGACACCGTCAGAGTCCTCCGCGGCGGTCGCGACCGCCCTTCGCGTGAAGAGCGGCCGCAGTTCACGATCCGTTGTCGCCGTCATGTGATCGAAGTGCGACGCTGGCACCGGTCTCCGTCGAGCGCTGCAGTCCCGGGGAGCCTATCCTCGAAATCTGTGGACGAGGACCGGTTCAGGTTCCCGTCGTGATTACGCTGTCCGTGCCGTCGGCATGTACGACGAACGGGGTGCCGGCGACGCTCTCCACCTGGACGGTGAGGACGACGCCCGCGGCGTCCTCCGGCACCAGGTCCGCCATGCCAGTCTGCCGCAGGTTCCACGGGACGTGGTGCGTGCTGTAGTCGATCGCCAGGGTCTCGTCCCAGTAGGTCGTGGTCGACGCGATCTCGCCGTCCTCGTCGAGCCATCGGGCGATCACCTGGACCCTCGCCGTGGACGATTCCTTGCCGGTCATCCCCTCCCGGCACTTGTTCGCGCCGTCGCCGTCGCGGGACCCGCCGACCACGGTGCACGAGGTCAGTCGCACGGTCGAGCTCATCTGGTCGAGCGAAGACGGATCGTCGACACGTCGGCTCAGGATGGTCTTCTTCGTGCCGGGCGTGAAGAGGGTGGCGTCCTCGAGGCGGTGCAGCGCCGGGACATGTGCACCGTTTCCTCTGTCGGCCTCTAGCGTGGCGCGGAGGGGGAGCGAGGTGAGCTCGCCGTCCGAGCTCTCGGCGAAGGGGGCGGAGGCGAGCAAATCGCACTCCATCGACTCGCCGGTCTCCACGGTCAGGGCCTGGCCCGAGATGGATCCGCCGCGGGAGACGAATACATTCGTGCTCACCTTGCCGGAGGCATGCATCTCCACGGTTGCCTCGCCGCTGCGACATTCGACGCGCCCCGAGATCATGATCGCGTGGACGGTCGAGGTCGGGACGCCCTCGGTGGTCAGATCGAAGTGCAGCAGCGCCGGTCCGGTGGCGTCCGCGGGAACCATCACGCTCGCGACCGTTTCGTCCTTCGCGCCGAAGGACAGGGGGACCGTGCTCGTGCTGCTCGCAGGTCCGGTGGACGACGCGCCGGGATCCTCGGAGGTCTGGTCATCGGAGCCGCTGAAGGCCAGGGTGCAGAGGACTCCGACGAGGACCAACGCGAGGGAGTAGGCGGCCAGGGCGACCCATCGCGCCGTCCGGGAGGGGCCGGGGCGAGGTTCGTCGGACTCCTGGTCGAGGCCGGGGAAGATGTCACTCACGACGCTCCACAGTAGCGGGCGAGCACAGTTCGGCTCAGTTTCCTCCCGATCGTGGGGTGGCGTGGGATCCGGCCGGCGGGCCTGAAAGTGAAACAGCGGGTGAACACCGCGAAATGAGCAGCGAGTCACACGGGTGATGAGAGCCCTCACCGGGGTGGTGGAGGTCGAGGATCACGTATCGTCGGGAGTGCGTCATCCACGCCGATATCCGTCATCGAAAGGCTCACCGTGAAGACTGCTGTTGTCGCCCTGGGGAAGATCGGGCTGCCGCTCGCGGTGCAGTTCGCTGATGCCGGTCATGAGGTGATCGGCGTGGACGTGAACCCGGGTCAGGTGGAGCTCATCAACAAGGGGACCGAGCCCTTCCCCGGTGAGGCGCACTTGCAGGAGAAGCTCTCCGAGCTGGTCCCCGCCGGGAAGCTCCGCGCGACCACCGACTACGCCGAGGCGATCCCGGGGGCGGACGCGGTCGTGATCGTCGTCCCGCTCTTCGTGGACGACGCCACCTGGGCACCGGACTTCGGATGGATGGACGCCGCGACCCGTTCGCTGGCCGAGCACCTCACTCCCGGCACCCTCGTCTCCTACGAGACGACCCTGCCCGTGGGCACCCTGCGCACCCGCTTCGTGCCGATGATCGAGCAGATCTCGGGGCTGAAGGAGTCCGAGGGCTTCTTCGCCGTGTTCTCCCCCGAGCGCGTGCTGACCGGGCGGGTCTTCGAGGACCTGCGCAAGTACCCCAAGCTCATCGGCGCGCTGACCGAGGAGGGCGCCCGTCGGGCCCGCGAGTTCTACGAGTCCGCGCTCTCCTTCGACGAGCGTCCCGACCTCACGCAGCCCAACGGCGTGTGGGACCTCGGATCTCCCGAGGCGTCCGAGCTGGCAAAGCTCGCCGAGACCACCTACCGGGACGTGAACATCGCGCTCGCGAACGAGTTCGCGCTGTTCGCGCAGGACCACGGCATCGACGTGTACAAGGTCATCGAGGCCAGCAACTCCCAGCCCTACTCGCACATCCACCAGCCCGGCATCGCCGTGGGCGGGCACTGCATCCCCGTCTACCCGCGGCTCTACCTCTCGGGCGACCCGTCGGCGACCACCGTGCGCACCGCCCGAACCCTGAACGCCTCGGTGCCCGCCTTCCTCGTGGAGCGGGCTGCGAGCCTGCTCGGCTCCCTGAAGGGCCTGAAGGCTGTGGTGCTCGGCGCCTCCTACCGCACCGGCGTGAAGGAGACCGCGTTCTCCGGCGTGTTCCCGGTCGTGGATGCGCTGCGTGGGCACGGGGCCGACGTCGCGGTGCACGACACCTTTTACGACGACGAGGAGATCCGCGGCTTCGGCTGGGATCCCTACACGATCGGCGACGCCGCGGACCTCGTGATCGTCCAGACCAATCACCCCGACTACCGCGAACTCGGCAGCGAGGACGTGCCCGGAGTGAAGCTGATCGTGGACGGCCGCAACATCACCACCGCCGAGAACTGGGCCGGCACCCCCCGCCTCGTGCTCGGCGACGGCTCCACCTCCACCCACCAGCAGGCCGAGGAGGCCTGACTAGTCGGAAGAGAAGCATCGAACGGTGTATGAACGCAACATGATCAGGGCAGCTGTACCGATCAGCCGACAGATCTATAAGCAAGGGGAATCACTTGCCTGTGTCCGGCTTGCCTGTGTCCGGGGCGCGGCGCGGTATCGTCGGGCCCATGGCTGACACCCCTTCCTACCGGGTCGCCCCGGGGGCGGACATCTCGGACGACGCGACTATCGGGGACGGCAGCGCGATCTGGCATCTCGCGCAAGTGCGGGAGGGGGCCCGGCTCGGCGCGGGTTGCATCGTGGGCCGTGGCGTCTACATCGGCTCCGGGGTGCGGATGGGCGATGGCTGCAAGGTCCAGAATTATGCCCTGGTCTACGAGCCCGCAGTGCTCGCCGACGGCGTGTTCGTGGGGCCTGCGGCGGTGTTCACCAACGACCATTTCCCCCGTGCCGTGAATCCCGACCTCTCCCCGAAGTCCGCTTCGGACTGGGAGCCTGTGGGTGTGACCTGCGAGACGGGCGCCTCGATCGGTGCCCGTGCGGTGTGCGTCGCCCCGGTGACCATCGGTGCCTGGGCGATGGTCGCCGCCGGCGCGACGGTGGTCAAGGACGTCCCTCCGCACGCCCTGGTCGCCGGGGTGCCGGCGCGGCGTCTGGGCTGGGTGGGCCGCTCCGGGGAGAAGCTGGTCCCGGCCTCCGACGGCACCGATGCCTGGGTGTGCCCCACCACCGGTGACTGGTACGTCCCCGATGACTCCACCGGCGGGCTGCAGCTCGCCTCCGCATCCGCGGCCGGCGCATTGCGTCCGGCCGCCCCCGACGAACAGGACGGACCTATCGCATGAGCACCGAACTCGACTTCATCCCGCCGGCCAAGCCGATCATCGGCACCGAGGAGCGGGAGGCGGTGGATCGTGTGCTCGCTTCCGGGATGGTCGCCCAGGGCCCCGAGGCCGCCGCGTTCGAGCAGGAGTTCTCGGCCGCGCTGGTGGGCGGTCGCGAGGTCGTCGCGGTGAACTCCGGCACCTCCGGGCAGCATCTGGGGATGCTGGCGCTGGGGCTGAAGCCGGGCGATGAGGTGATCGTGCCGTCCTTCACCTTCGCGGCGACCGCGAACTCGGTGGCCGTCTCCGGTGGGGTGCCGGTGTTCGTGGACGTGGACCCCGAGACCTTCACCCTCGATCCTGCCGCGGTCGAGGCGGCGGTCACCGAGCGCACCGTCGGCATCCAACCGGTGCATCTGTACGGGCACCCGGCGTCGATGGATCAGCTGGTGGAGATCGCGCAGCGGCACGGGCTGTGGCTCTTCGAGGACGCGGCGCAGGCGCACGGTGCGACCTGGAACGGTGCGCAGGTGGGCACCTTCGGTGACGCGGTGATGTACTCGCTGTACCCGACGAAGAACATGACCTCCGGTGAGGGTGGCATGGTCGGCTGCGCCTCGAGCGAGACCGCACGTCAGGTGCGGCTGCTGCGCAACCAGGGCATGGAGAAGCAGTACGCGAACGAGGTCGCCGGATACAACAACCGCATGACCGACATCCACGCCGCGATCGGTCGCGTCCAGCTGGGCAAGCTCCCCGCCTGGACCGCGACCCGTCAGGCGAACGCCGCGTTCTTCGACGCGCACCTCGAGGGGGTGGTGACGCCGGTGGTCCGTGAGAACGCGAGCCACGTCTACCACCAGTACACGGTGCGCATCGAGGGCGCCACCGCCGCGGAGCGCGACGCCTTCGCGACCGCGCTGCGCGAGGAGCACAAGGTGGGCTGCGGCGTCTACTACCCCACGCCGGTGCACCGTCTGGAGACCTTCCAGATCGACCTGGACCTGCCCGTGACCGAGCTGCTCGCACGCGAGGTGCTCTCGCTGCCGGTGCACCCCTCGCTCTCCGAGCTGGACCGCGAGCGGATCGTCGCGGCCGTGAACACCGTGGCGAAGGCAGGAGCCTGATCATGACCACGAAGACACTGCGGGCCGGACTGATCGGCCTGGGCATGATGGGCCGCCACCACGCCCGCAACCTCCGCGCACTCGACGGTGTCGATCTCGTGGCGGTCGCCGATGCGCAGGGCGATCCTCATGGCGCCGCGCCCGGGCTCGACGTCCTGCCCGATGTCGACGCGCTGATCGCGGCCGGCATCGACTACGCGATCGTGGCCGTGCCCACCCAGTTCCATCGCGATGTCGCACTCGCGCTCGCCTCGGCCGGGATCCACACCCTGGTCGAGAAGCCGCTCGCCTTCGACATCGGAGAGGCCGAGGAGATCACCGCCGCCTACGAGACGGCGGGGCTGGTCGGCGCGGTGGGGTACATCGAGCGGTACAACCCAGCGCTCCAGGCGATGCGCAAGCGCATCGCCGAGGGGCAGCTGGGGGAGATCTACCAGATCGTCACCCGTCGTCAAGGGGCGTTCCCCGCGCGTATCCGCGACGTGGGAGTGGTCAAGGACCTCGCCACTCACGACCTCGACCTCACCGCCTGGGTCGCGAAGTCGCAGTTCTCTTCCGTCGCCGCCACATCTACACGGCGCTCGGGACGGCAGGACGAGGACATGGTGTCGATCACCGGTCAGCTCGAGGACGGAACGATCACGAACCATCTGGTGAACTGGCTGTCCCCGTTCAAGGAGCGGGTCACCGTGGTCACCGGGGAGAAGGGAGCCCTGATCGGCGACACGCTGAGCGCGGACCTCACCTTCCACGCCAACGGGGAGACCGCCACGAACCTGTGGGAGTCGATGGCCTCGTTCCGCGGGGTCAGCGAGGGTGACTCGATCACCTATGCCCTCCAGCGCAAGGAGCCGCTGGTGACCGAGCACGAGGCCTTCCGCGACGCGGTCCTCGGTGATGCCTCGAACATCGTGACCATGCGCGAAGGCCTGCACACCGTGCGAACCGTCGAGGCCGTGCTCGAGTCGGCGGAGACGGAGCAGTCGGTGGCGCTGGGCGGATCAGTCCGGGCCTGATGCTCGGCCTGCTGCCCCCGTGAGCCCGCGCGGCAGACGCCGCGCCCAGGTCTGCTCAATACACTGGGCAGGACAGAGAACATCACTGGAGGTCCTTACGTGTCTGCCCGAGGCGTCGCGAACGTTGCCGAACTGGATCTCGGCGTCGCCGAACGCCAGGCATTCGGCACCGTGTACGGAAAGCCCGCCAAGCACGAACTGCTGGCCAAGCTCGTCAAGGGTGGGACGTTGCGTCTTCCGCCGCACCCCAACTGGACAGGTGACACGACCGATTGGACCGCCGATCCCTACGGCGACCGGAACTGGCAGTTCCAGCACCACACACTCCGGTGGCTGAATCCGCTGCGATGGGCCGCGCTCGAGGGGGACGAAGAGGCCGCCACCGAATGGCGTCGCGTCGCGAGATCCTGGGCCGAGGCGAACATCCCCGCGAAGCGCGCCCGCGGGGTCTTCGCGTGGAAGGACATGGCAGATGGCAACCGTGCCATCCAGCTGAGCCTCGGCGCACCGCTCATCCGCCCGGAGGACGACTGGTACATCTCCTCGATCCGCTACCACGTCGAGTGGCTCATGGACGAGGACCACATCGTCCAGAAGAACCACGCGCTCCACCAGCACTCAGGGCTCGTCGTCGCCGCTGCCCTCCTCCGTGATGAGACGGCGCTGGACATCGCACACGCCCGAATGGTCGCTCAGTTCGGCAGCACGTTCGACAGCCAGGGTGCGAACGACGAGGGCGCCACCGGATACCACGAGATGAACCTGAAATGGTGGGGCCAGGCGTGGCAGCGGGTGAAGGTGGAGGGCCTCGAGATACCGGCCACGGTCGAGGCCCAGCTCGCCGCCGGTCGCGCCGCTCTGGCGCAGCTCGTGCTCCCCGACGGCACGCTCTCGCAGATCGGCGACACCAAACGGGTTCCCGTCTCGCGAGGGCTCGGGCCGGAGGTCGAGTACGTCGCCACCCAAGGTGCCGAAGGCACGCCCCCTCGGGAGACTGCAGTCGCCTTCGACCGTGGGTACGTCGTCTCACGCAGCGGTTGGGGCACGGACCGCCCTCTGGCCGACGAGTCACACATGATCGTGCGCTTCGGCCACGACGTCCTCTCCCATTCGCACCAGGACCGGGGCAGCGTGCACCTGTATACGCGTGGCCGCCCTTGGTTGACGGACAGCGGCTTCTTCAGCTACCAGACAGGGGACCTGACCCGCACGTACTTCCTGTCCCCCGAGGCGCACAATGTCGCGAGACTCCCCGACCACGCTCATTCCTTGCGCGCCGAGGTCGAGCTCGAGAGGTTCGAGGCCACCGCGGATGTCCATGACATCCTGCTTCGTGATCACGGGTACCGGGACGTCGAGATGCGTCGCAGGATCCTCTACCTCACGGGTCCCGACTGCTGGATCATCTGGGACCAGGTCTCCGAGCCGTCGAGCATCGAACAGAACTGGATCGTCGACATCGGAGTGAGGATGCGCCGCCACGATCGTGGGTTCGAACTCCTGGCAGAGGGGCAGTCGATGACGATGACCTGGCTCGGCAACGTTCCCGCCTTCTCTCGCCACGTGGCGAAGGAAGGTGATCCCCACGGCTGGATCGCGACGAAGTGGAAGACCCTGGAACCAGCGACGGCCCTGACAGCCCGGACGTCACACAATCGCCAGCGGTGCGTGGTCCTCATCGCCCCGTCGGCGCCGCAGGAGCTCGCCGTGGTGCGCTCCTACATCACGACTGCCGGCCGACTCACCATGGTCGTCACACGAGGTCCCCGTGTCTGGGAGGTCGCTGTCGACGAGGCCGAGCTGAGCATCGCCGAGCTGGAGCGCGATTGGACCTGACGCTCTCGGGGCCGTCGCTCAACGCCACAGCCCCCTGGTGTCGATCAGCACCTTCTCCCGCAACCTGTCGCGGTCGAAATTCTTGAACGGCGTGTGGTCGACCAGCAGCAGCACGATGTCGGCTCGAGAGACGGCGTCGTCCATCTCGGTGAGCTCGACGTTGTCGCGCCCGTCGAGCTCGGAGGGGAGCTGGTCGATGTTGGGCTCGACGACGAGCACCACCGCGTCCGGCAGCTGATCAGCGAGCGCGATGCAGATCTCCTTCGACGGGGACTCTCTCAGATCGTCGATATCCGGCTTGAATGATATCCCGAGTGCCGCGACGGTCGGTTTCTTGAATCGGTCGGCCCTCTCGAGGACCTTGCGAAGAACGTGGTCGGGCTTCGCGTCGTTCACCTCTCGGGCGGTGGCGATCAATCGCGAGGCCTCGGGTTCGGCCGCGACGATGAACCACGGATCCACTGCGATGCAATGACCGCCCACCCCCGGGCCGGGCTTCAGGATGTTCACCCGGGGGTGATGGTTCGCCAGCTCGATCAACTCCCACACGTCGATGCCTTGGCGCTCGGCGATGATCGAGAGCTCGTTGGCGAAGGCGATGTTCACGTCCCGGAAGGCGTTCTCGGTCAGCTTCGCCATCTCGGCGGTGCGGGCGTCGGTGAGCAGCAGCTCCCCGTGGCAGAAGCTCGCGTAGAGATCTCGTGTCAGCTCCGCTGCTTCCGGGGTCGTCCCTCCGATGATGCGGTCGTTGTCGACCATCTCGATCATGATCCGACCGGGCAGCACGCGTTCGGGGGCATGGGCGAAGTGCAGGGAGGCAGGCGACCCCGGCGCGTCCGTGAGATCAGGGCGCGCGCGGAGCAGCACACCCGCCATGTGCTCGGTGGTCCCCGGGGGCGATGTCGACTCGAGGACGATCAGCTCGCCTCCCTCGAGTCTCGGGGCGATGCTCTCGGCGGCCGATTCGATGTAGGAGAGGTCGATCGCGCGATCGCCCCTGAAGGGGGTGGGGACGGCGACGATGTACGCGTCTGCTCGAGGCATGACCGTCCCCGCCGAGAGCCGACCCTGGGCCACGACCCCGGCGACCACCGCCTCGAGCCCCTCCTCGGCGAAGGGGACTCGTCCGTCGTTGATGGCGTCGACGGTGGTCTGCTCCACGTCGACCCCGACGACGGTCTTGCCGGCCTGCGCGAGCACCGCGGCCGTCGGCAGGCCGATGTACCCCAGCCCGACCACACAGACGGTGTTCAAGGGGATTCGTGGGGTCATGGAGTCTCCTGGGGACAGCGGGAAAGGAAAGAAAGGAGGGGGAAACCGGTGCGTATCACCTGAGGGACAGGCATCCCTTACCGTAGCCCCTGTTGAGGCTCTGTGATGATGCCGCGGGTCCGGTAGGCAGGGAAAATACAGCTGTGCCGGATGCGCGAACGCCCCCACGTGCGGCGCCGTCGAATGATGGCGTCTCGCTCTACGTGAGTCAGCGGGAGATCTCCTCGTAAGCCTTGGCGATCCGTGCAGCCATCGCCGTCCAGTCCCGCTCGGCGACCACCCAATCCCGGGCCCGGGAGCCCAATCGCGCGGCAAGCGGGGGATCGTCGAGCAGCGCCGTGAGCTGTTCGGTCAGCGATTCCGCGCTGCCCTTCTCATGCAACAACCCGTTCATCTCGGGCGTCACGATCTCCGCGAGGGCCGCGACGTCCGAGGCGATCACCGCCTTGCCCATCGCCATCGCCTCGAAGGGCTTCAGCGGCGAGACCATCTCGCACACCGGCAGGGGCAGGCGCGGGAACGGGGTCACGTCGATGATCGAGTAGTAGCGCTCGACCTCCTCGTGGGGGACGCGTCCGGTGAAGGTAACCACGTCATCGAGCCCCTGCTCGGCGGCGCTCGCCTGCAGCTCCTCGAGCTTCGCGCCGTCGCCGACGATCAGCACGCGGAAGTCCTCACGGCTGCGCTTCAGCCTGGCAGTGGCCTCGAGCAGCAGGTCCAGGCCCTCGTAGTCCACGATCGTGCCCACGTAGCCGATGACCGTCCTCCCGTCCACGCCGAGCTCGGATGCGAGCTCCTCGTCGCGGGGGAGCGGGGTGAAGCGTTCGGTGTCCACGCCGTTGGGGACCAGGACGATCTTGTCCTCGTCGACCCCGCGCTCGATCAGCTCGTCCTTCAGCGCCTGCGTGATCGCGAGGACCTTCGTCGCGCCCCGGGCGGCGTCGGCCTCCATGCGCGCGATGTACCGGTACTGGTCGCTGCGGCCCCATTCGGGGTCGCGGGAGCCGCGGGTGACCTCCCACAGCCCCCGCACCTCGTAGACGGACGGGATCCCGAGGATCCGCCCGGCCATCACCGCGGCGAGCCCGTTCCAGTGGTTCGAGGCGCCGTGGAGGATCGCGGGCCGTTCCTCGCGGGCCAGCGGCAGCAGCGCATCCACGTACCGGCTCACGTAGTCGTGCATCGGGTTCTTCTTCTCGATCTGCCGTCCCGTGAGCAGGTGGTGGTAGTCCACCTCGCCCACCACCTCGTGCGGGGGCAGGTCCGGGACATCGGCCATCTTCGGCATGTCGTAGGGGTAGCCGAGCCGGGTCACCCCGTCCACGTCCCAGCCCGCCCGGCCCAGCTCCGTGAGCAGTCCGTGGGTGCGGGTGGCGTAGCCGCCGGAGTGGTGGGGGAGGGCGTTGTGCAGCATGTAGAGCACGTGATCACGTCGGGGCTCGTACTCGGGTGCCTCCCGCATCTCCGGCAGGGGGAAGCCGTCGCGGGCGAGGTCGGAGTTGCGCACCACAGTGGGCTTCGCATCACCGGCCGGCGTGTGCGAGACGGCGGACGGCTTCGCGCGCCGGGGCTCCTGTCGGCTCCACCACAGGCGGAGCTGTGAGAGGCCGCCGTGCCGCAGATGCCACAGCCCCTTCCTCAACGACTCGAGGCGGGACGACAGGGGGCTGGGCACGGATGACCTCCGACGGTGAACGGTGGGAGTCCAGTCTACGGTCGGCGCCGGTGCGGATCGCGGTGCCCGTAGCCTGGTCGCGGCCCTGATCGGCAGGGAGAGCTCGGGGCGGGGAGATGCGAGGGACGATGAGCGGGATTCAGGAGTCCGGACAGACCGGTCCTAGGCGAGGCCGGGCATGGCTCCTCGGTGGAGGGGCGCTGATCCTCCTACTTGCGGTCGTGCTCGTCGTCGGCGTCGTGGGGCTCGCCGGACGAGGCGGGGACGGGAACCCGACCTCGCGGACTGCGCCGTCGACCGCCGCTCCCACCCCACCGCCCTTCCCGGCAGCCCCCTACGCCGTCTCGGACGAGGCCTTGCTCACCGTCCCCGAGGAGACCCGCATCGCGCAGGGAACCTTCTGGGCGGAGGCCGGCGCCGAGTACGTCGTCACCATGGACCTGCGCAGCACGATGCCCGAGGGCAGCGGCGGCCGCTCGATGTACCTCGGCGTGACCCTCAGCTGCTCACCCCGGGCCGGAGGCCCCGGCATCAGCGTCGGTGGGACCCAGAACATGCTCACCGGCGAGGAGACGACCTACCGCAATCAGGGCCTGATCAGCATGCCCGAGGACGGCGGCGTGGACTGCAGCATCAAGCTCTCCGCCCCCTACGACGACGTCGCCTCGAGGGACACCACGTTCCCCGCTGGCGCGAGCTGGGAGGTGCGTCGTGCGGATGCCGCCGCGCAGGCACCGACGGACACGGTGCTGCCGACGACGATCGCAGCCGGCGCGACCGAGGACGTGCTCACCGCCGAGCTCCCGATCGATGAGGCCGGCGAGGGCCTCGAGGCCCTCTCCTCCCTGCACCTGACCGCCTGCACCGGCGTGAACGGCTCCCGGGAGGACGGACGGGCCTGGTGCCGGGAGGATGCGCTCGACGAGGGCGGCAGCACGGTCACGCTCCGGGCCCGGATGGAGCTCGTCGGCGAGGACGGCAACGCCTGCGCCGAGCTCGCCGCGCAGGCGCTGCCCGCGGACCGCATCGAGCTCCACCGCCACCACCGGCTGCTGTCCCTCGCCCTGGAGACCTCCCTCCCGGAGCGGCCGTGCGGTCGGCAGGCTCGGGTGACGCTCGCAGTGCACAACGACGGACCTGCCCCGGTCGTCGTGCACCGGACGAACTCGTCCCTGCTCCTGACGACCCCGGCCGGGTGACGGCGGCGAACGGGCCGGCACCGACGCCGTCCTCCGTCGGCCGATCCTCCCCTGCCGCGTCGGCCACATCCCCGGAAGGCCCTCTGGAATCCCGCCCCCGCCTGCCATCATGAGCACATGCGCGGAATCATCCTCGCGGGCGGCACGGGCTCCCGGCTGCACCCGCTCACCCTCGGCGTCTCCAAGCAGCTCATGCCCGTCTACGACAAGCCGATGATCTACTACCCGCTGAGCACCCTGATGCTCGCGGGGATCCGGGAGATCCTGATCATCACCACCCCCGAGGACCAGGCCGCCTTCCAGCGCGTCCTCGGCGACGGGTCCCGCTTCGGGATCGAGCTCGAGTACACCGTCCAGCCCTCCCCGGACGGCCTCGCCCAGGCCTTCGTGCTGGGGGAGGAGTTCCTGGACGGGCAGCGCTGCGCGCTGATCCTCGGCGACAACCTCTTCTACGGCCAGGGCATGGGCACCCAGCTGCGCCGCTACGCGGAGGTCGAGGGCGCCGCCGTGTTCGGCTACTGGGTCAGCGACCCGCGCTCCTACGGCGTGGTGGAGATGGGCGAGGACGGCCGTGCGCTCTCCCTCGAGGAGAAGCCCGCCCAGCCCCGCTCGAACCTCGCCTTGCCGGGCCTGTACTTCTACGACGAGACCGTCGTCGAGCGGGCGAAGGCGCTGCGGCCCTCGGCCCGCGGCGAGCTCGAGATCACCGACCTGAACCGCGGATACCTGGAGGACGGACAGCTGCAGGTCGAGGTGCTCACCCGCGGCACCGCCTGGCTCGACACCGGCACCTTCGACGACCTCGCCGCGGCCGGCGAGTTCATCGCCACAGTCCAGAAGCGGCAGGGCCTGTCCATCGGCTCCCCCGAGGAGGTCGCCTGGCGGATGGGCCACCTGAGCGACGAGGAGCTGCGCGAGCGGGCGCAGCCCCTGGTCAAGTCGGGCTACGGCCGCTACCTGCTCGACGTCCTCGACCGCGAACGCATCCCCGGAGGTTCCCGCTGATGTCCCCCCACCTGCTCGTCACCGGCGGCGCCGGCTTCATCGGCTCCAACTTCGTCCACCACGTCCTCGCGCACACCGACGCGCGAGTGACCGTCCTGGACAAGCTCACCTACGCCAGCTCCGCAGCCTCCCTCGACGGTCTGCCCGAGGGCCGGGTGCGCCTGGTCGAGGGCGATGTCGCCGATGCGGCGCTGGTCGAGGAGCTCGTCGCGCCGCTGACCGGCGAGGGCGACGCGATCGTGCACTACGCGGCCGAGTCCCACAACGACAACTCGCTCGCAGACCCGTCCCCGTTCCTGCACACCAACTTCACCGGCACCTTCACCCTGCTCGAGGCGGCGCGGAGGCACGGCACCCGCTACCACCACATCTCGACCGACGAGGTCTACGGCGACCTCGCGCTGGATGACCCCGAGCGGTTCACCGAGACCACCGCGTACAACCCCTCCAGCCCGTATTCCGCCACCAAGGCCGGCAGCGACCTGCTGGTCCGCGCCTGGGTGCGGTCCTTCGGGGTACAGGCGACGCTCTCGAACTGCTCCAACAACTACGGCCCCCGCCAGCACGTGGAGAAGTTCATCCCCCGCCAGATCACCAACCTGATCGACGGGATCCGCCCCCGCCTCTACGGGATGGGCGAGAACGTGCGCGACTGGATCCACGCCGACGACCACTCCTCCGCCGTCCTGACGATCCTGGAGAAGGGCCGGATCGGGGAGACCTACCTGATCGGCGCCGACGGGGAGAAGTCGAACAAGGAGGTCGTGGAGCTCATCCTGCAGCAGATGGGACGGGAGGCCGACGACTTCGACCACGTCACCGACCGGCCCGGCCACGACCTGCGCTACGCGATCGACTCCACCAAGCTGCGCACCGAGCTCGGCTGGACCCCGTCCTACCCGGACTTCGAGGCCGGCCTCGCCGCGACCGTCGACTGGTATCGGGGCAACGAGGCGTGGTGGCGGGGCCAGAAGGCCGCGACCGAGGCGAAGTACGCGAAGGCGGGCCAGTGACCGCCCTGCCCGTCGTCCACGAGACCCCGATCCCCGGCCTCCTCGTGGTGGACCTGCCCGTCCACGGCGATGCGCGGGGCTGGTTCAAGGAGAACTGGCAGCGGGAGAAGATGCTCGCCGCCGGGCTGCCGGACTTCGGCCCCGTCCAGAACAACATCTCCTTCAACCAGGCCCCCGGCGTCACCCGCGGCATCCACGCCGAGCCCTGGGACAAGTACATCTCCGTGGCGACCGGGCGCGTGTTCGGCGCCTGGGTGGACCTGCGCGAGGGCGACTCCTTCGGCGCCGTGTACTGGCACGAGATCACCCCCGAGGTCGCGATCTTCGTGCCGCGCGGAGTGGGCAACGCCTTCCAGACCCTCGAGGCGCCCTCGGCCTACACCTACCTGGTCAACGACCACTGGTCCGCGGCCGCGCAGTCGCAGTACACCTTCCTGAACCTCGCCGACGAGAGCGCCGCGATCCCCTGGCCGATCCCGCTCGAGCAGGCGGAGCTCTCGGAGAAGGACCTGAACCACCCGCGCCTGGCGGACGTCGTCCCGGTCCCGCCGCGCCGCACCCTCGTCGTCGGCGCGAGCGGTCAGCTGGGCCGCGCTCTCGCCGCGCGCTGGCAGAGGCGGGCCGACGTGGACCTCGTCGGCCGTGACCAGCTGGACCTCGCCTCCGCGCAGTCGGTCGCCACCTTCGACTTCTCCCCGTACGGCACGATCGTCAACGCCGCCGCGCACACCGCCGTCGACGCCGCCGAGACCCCGGAGGGCCGGGCCGAGGCCTGGGCCGTGAACGTCGACGGCCTCGCCCGGCTCGTCGAGGCCGCCCGCGCCCAGCGCGCGACGCTCGTGCACGTCTCGAGCGACTACGTCTTCGACGGCACCGCGGAGGTCCATGACGAGACGGAGCCGCTGACCCCGCTCGGCGTCTACGGGCAGACCAAGGCCGCCGGCGACCGGCTGGTGGCGACCCTGCCGGAGCACTTCGTGCTGCGCACCAGCTGGGTGGTGGGGGAGGGGAGGAACTTCGTCGCGACCATGGCGAGCCTCGCAGAGCGCGGCATCGACCCGAGCGTGGTCGACGACCAGATCGGCCGGCTGACCTTCACGGACGACCTCGCCGCCGCGATCGAGCACCTGCTCACGGTGCGGCCCGAGCCGGGGGTGTACAACCTCAGCGCCGGCGGGGAGCCAACGAGCTGGGCCGGGATCGCGCGCCAGGTGTATGCGCTGACCGGCCACGACCCGCAGCGCGTCACCCCGGTGCCGACGGTCGAGTACTACGCCGCCCAGGGGAGGGCTGAGGGCGACGGCACCATCGCGCCGCGCCCCCGCAGCTCGGTGCTGGACCTCGCGAAGATCGAGGCGACCGGCTTCGCAGTGCGGGACCAGGCCGAGGCGCTCGCCGCGCACCTGGGAGTCGTCGGCCGCTGAGCTGGGGCCGGCGTGTGCCGCGTCGGTGTCAGTGGGAGGCGCCCTCCGCGACCGCGGTGAACAGCTCCTCGTTCGCGGGCACCCCGGTATGCACCGCGCCCTCCTCGTCGAGATAGCGCCAGGTGAACGGCACACCCTTCGCGGTGGAGATGTCGGACCCGTCCATGAGCTGGACGTGGACGTGCGGATCGGAGGAGTTGCCGGAGTTCCCGCACTGCCCGAGCACCTGACCGGCCCGCACCCGCTCGCCCACCTGCACCGTGGGCGAGCCGCGCCGGAGATGAGCGAGCACCGCGACCGTCCCGGCAGGGACGTCGGACCCCTCGTCGTCGTGGGCCGCCCCGCTCCCGGCCGCGCGCACCATGACGTGGTTGCCCAGCAGGTGCCGCGGCGAGCCGAGACTGCGCACGAATCCCTCGAGCAGCAGATACGCGATGCCCGGGAGGGAGAGGCGGCTGAGATGGTCGCGGCTGGTCCCGTGCACAGCGATCACCTCCCCGTCGAACGGGGCGAGCACCTCCTGCCCGAAGGACGGGAACCCCTCGGGCCGACGCATCGGCGCCCAGAACGGATCCAGGGCCCGGGGCGAGGCGCCCTCGGGCTCGTGGGTGATGTCGAGGGCGTAGGTCTGCGCGAGACGATGGGTGTGAGACGGGACCGATGAGGCCGGTGAGTTCAGCCCCCGCCACCGCCCGCGCACCGGCACCGCGACCGCGACCGGGTCCTGTTCCTGCGTGGGGCGCTGGAGGCGGGTCTGCAGGAACTGGCCGACCAGGCTCAGCACGACGAGCGCGACCCCCAGCAGGTAGGCGGGACCGATCCCTCGGCCCAGCGAGACCGTCACGATGATCAGCACGGCGCCGAGGCCGAGCGCAGGTCCGGACAGTCTCAGCAGTGACGGCACGGTGGAGCCTTGTCGACGAAGGGAAGGTGCAGACCCACCGTACGAGCGACGCGGCAGCGGACGCCATGACATTCCCGCGAGGCGCAGGGGGGCGCGCCCGGCCCCCGGATCCGTGGCCGCTCGACCTCTCGGCTCTCGGATCCCCGGGCCTCTCAATCCGCTGGTCCTCGCGGGCAGGGCTCGCTACGGTCGCGGAATGGACACCGACGTCTTCGTCCCCGCCGACTTCACCCCGCCCACGTCGCTCGTGCGCGAGCGCTTCCGCCTCGAGCCCCTCGGTCCGCAGCACAACGAGGCCGACCTCGCTGCCTGGACCAGCAGCGTCGACCAAATCCGCGATACCCCCGGCTACCCGGACGGCTCCTGGCCGCCGCCCGAGGGGATGACTCCCGAACGGAACCGGCAGGACCTCGAGCGCCACGCCGCCGACTTCGCCGCGCGGAAGGGCTTCACCTTCACCGTCCTCGACCCCGCCGACGGCGACGTGATCGGCTGCGTGTACATCTACCCCGCCCAGGACCCCGCCCACGAGGCGGAGATCCAGTCGTGGGTGCGCGCGAGCCACGCCGAGCTCGACGGTCCCCTCGCAGACGCTCTCGCCCAGTGGCTCGCCGAGGCCTGGCCCTGGCAGCGTGTGGACCGCTTCGGGCGGTGAGCCGTCCTCGGCGGTCCCGGCCGCCGCTGCGTGCCGCGCGCCGCCCCGATCAGTCCGGACGGTTGCCGCGCAGGAACTGCTCCACCGCCGCGTCGACCAGCTCGTCGAGCCGCTCGGCCTCGACCATCCCGCCGTTGATGAGCGTGGCGATGCCCTGCACGGTCGCGAGCAGCACGATCCCGGCCCGGGAGGACGTCCCGGCGGCGAGCAGCCCCTCGGCCTGGCCCTGCTCGATCAGACCGGGCAGGGTCGCGAACGCCGCGGACGCCGCCTCGCGCACCTCCTCCGCCCCGTCGCGGTGCTTGGTGGAGAACATGAGCTCGAGCAGCGCGGCGTCCTGGGTCGCGAAGCGCACGAAGGCCCCCACCGCGTCGTGCAGGCGCGAGGCGAAAACGTCGTCGGCCGCCTCGATCGCCGCCTCCAGCTTCGCCCCCAGGCGCTCGAAGCCCGTGATGGCGAGCGCATCCAGCAGCGCCTGACGGTCGCGGAAGTGGCGTCGCGGCGCCGCATGGCTCACCCCGATCTGACGTGCCAGCTCGCGCAGCGAGAGCTCGTCCTGGCCCTGCGCGCGCAGGGTCCGCTCGGCGGCGCTCAGCAGGGCATCACGGAGGCTGCCGTGGTGGTAGGGGCGTTCCTCGGTCTCGGTCACGTCCGGATCCTATCGATGTTTCCATTGACAACACCAGTTGCCACTGTCTACATTGTGGCCCATGACAACATTCTCCGTGGACGCCCTCCCCGATCTCACCGGACGCACCGTGATCGTCACCGGTGCCAACAGCGGCATCGGCCGCGTCACCGCCCGTGTCCTCGCCGAGCACGGCGCCCGCGTGATCCTGGCCGTGCGCGATCCGCGCAGAGGGGCCGACGCCGCCGCCACGATGAGCGGCGAGGTCGAGGTGCGGCGTCTGGACCTCGCCGACCTCGCCTCGGTGCGGCTCTTCGCCGGCGGCATCGACGGCCCCGTCGACCTGCTGATCAACAACGCCGGGCTGATGATCCCGCCGCTGGGACGCACGGCCGACGGCTTCGAGCTCCAGCTCGGCACCAACCATCTCGGCCACTTCGCCCTGACCAACCTGCTGCTGCCGCAGCTCGTCGGCCGCGTGGTCACCGTCTCCTCCATCGCCCACCGCAGCGGCGCGATCAACCTCCACGACCCCAACTGGGAGCGCCGCCCCTATCGAGCGCCGCGCGCGTACGCCCAGTCCAAGCTCGCGAATCTCCTGTTCACCGCCGAGCTGCAGCGGCGCCTCGAGGGGGCAGGCTCCGAAGTGCTCTCCCTGGCCGCGCACCCCGGCCTCGCCGCGACCTCGCTGCTGCGCGGCCGACGCGGCCGGCTGGTCGAGGCCGCGGAGAGCGCGCTCATCGGCCTGCTGGGCCACGACGACGTGGGCGGGGCCCAGCCCACGCTGATGGCCGCCACGGCGGACCTCCCCGGGGACACGTACGTCGGCCCCACCGGGCGCTTCGGCGCCCGCGGCGAGCCCGGCCCCGTCGAGCGTTCCGCCCGCGCCGAGGACACCCAGATGGCCCGCAGCCTGTGGAGCCTCTCCGAGGAGCTCACCGGCGTCAGCTTCCCCCTGGGCGGGCCGGTCCGCTCCGGTGTCGCTCCACGTACCGCCTGAAGTCCCACGGCTCCTGGCCGCGCTCGTCGCCGTCGAGGAACTCCGTCGCGGCCTTGCGCCCCTTGCGGTGGAGCAGGTCGCGGTCCTCGTCGGAGAGGTCGAACTGGGTGGGGCGCACCGCCGCGGTGTCGATGAAGATGGTCCGCTCCACCGCATGCTGGGCGTCGATGTGCATCCGGTCGTAGAACCCGGTGACCGTGTCCACGAGCGCCTTCCCGAAGGAGAGCGGGCCGCGGATCCGGTTGCGCTGGCCGAAGTCCGCCTCGGGCTTGGCCGAGAGCTTGATGCCGAAGGTGGGCCAGCGCGGCATCTCGCCGCCCGGCCGGTCGAACACGGAGACCGGGAAGTTCGAGAGCATCCCGCCGTCCACCAGCACCGCACTGCCGCCCGCGGGGGACCTCCATCGCGCCGGGCGGAAGAACAGCGGGATCGAGGACGAGACCCGCACCGCCTCCGCGATCCGCAGACGCTCCGGGTCGCGCCCGAACTCGGCCGCGTCGCGGGGAAGCAGTCGCAGCTTCCCGGCCGAGAGGTCCGAGGCGGTGACCACCAGGCGGTGACGGCGCGGATCGTCCCTGTCCACGTCCACCTCGGGATCGTCGATGACGAGGTCGCCGAAGGTGCCGGTGCTGCCTGCCGGGGCGTGCTCGGCGAGCTGCTCCTCGAGCCACTGCTGGAGGAAGTCGCCGCGGTGGATGCCGTTGTGCAGCAGGATCGACAGCGCCTTGCCGGGCAGGGTGCGGGTCCACCAGGGCCCGTCCTCGAAGCGCCGGTAGTCGGTGGCGCGGAGGATCTCCACCATCGTGGACCCGTCGATCCCCGAGGCCGCGAGCGCGCCCGCGATCGCCCCGGCCGACGAGCCCGCCACCCGGTGCACCCGGTAGCCGCGCTCCTCGAGCACCTCGATCGCCCCGGCCAGGGCGATGCCCTTGACCCCGCCGCCCTCCATCACGAGGTCGACCCGATTCGAGAGGTCCTCGCCTCCGGCGTGCGCAGATTTGCCCTCAGCCGCGGCGTGCGCAGATTTGCCCTCATCTTTCGAGTGCGGGGCGACGCTCGGCGGGGTGTCGGGCGAGACGGCAGGCTGCGGGGACGTCATGGCGCCCAGGCTAGGGGAGCGGTCCGACGCCGAGCCGACGCGGCCGGGCCGCGGGCAGGCCGGTGGACAGATCCACGACGCAGGGATAGCGAACATGGGCGAATGACGTGCTCGAAAGCCCATGCCTGCTGACCGGCAGAACATGGGCGAATGACGTGCTCGAAAGCCCATGTCTGCTGACCGGCCGACCTGCGACGGCGCGTCATGCAGGACCTCGCTCGGGCCGAAAGTTTTGTGCCTGCGGCGAGTCATGCGAGCCCGCAGATGAGTCCTCACGGCCACAAAAGCTCACCGGCCCCGCGCCGGCCGGGTCCACGACGTCGCTTCCCGCCACCGAGACGTGGCGATGTGACGGTATTGGGCCTCATACCGTCACAAACTCAGGTCTCGATCGCGTGCTGCCCGGTCTGCCCCGTCCAGCCCGCCCCCCGCGCCGTCCCGTCCTGCCCCCACCCCACCCACGCAACAACCCGCCGAGGCCGATGCGATCGCTCGCACCGACCCCGGCGGGTCAGAATCCTGCGGAGGCCCTGGTCAGAGCCCCCTCAGATGCCCTGCTGAGAACCCCCTGCTCAGAGCGTCCTCGCCAGCGGGTCGAAGCCCTCGGGCAGCACCGGCACGGTGTCCACCGACGACTCGACGTCCACGAACTCGCCGCGCTCGGCGGACTCCTCGGCGGAGAGCATGATGTCCAGGACGTGGTAGCCCACTGCGCCGGAGGCGACGTGCGGGCGGTCCTCCTGGATGGCGCGGACCATGTCCAGCAGGCCGAGGCCGCGGCCGGTGACCGGACCCTCCTGCTGGATCTCGATCCACTCCTGCTCGGGCGGGGCCTCGCCGAAGGACTCGAAGGGGCGCACGTAGGCGATGCGGCCCTCGAACATGTTCGGGTCGGGGATCGAGAGCGAGCCCTCGGTGCCGTGGATCTCGACGATGCCCTGACGCGCGAGCGGCGAGTCGAAGCTGACCAGCGAGGTGCCGGTCTGGCCGCCCTCGAACTGGGTGAGCACGGAGATGGTCGACGGCGGCTCGACGGGGAACTTCTGCCCCTTGTTCGGGCCGACGAGGATCTCGCGCTCCTCCTGCGCCTTCAGACCCATCGCGGCGACCTTCTCGACGGTGCCGAAGAGGCTCACCAGGGTGGTGAAGTAGTAGGGGCCGATGTCCAGCAGCGGGCCCGCGCCCTTGGCGAACAGGAAGGCGGGGTTCGGGTGGAAGACCTCCGGGCCCTGCCACTGCATGGAGGTCTGCGCGAACAGCGGGCGGCCGATGAGGCCGTCGAGGATCGCGCGCTTGGCGGTCTGCACGCCGGCGCCGAGCACGGTGTCGGGGGCGCAGCCGATGCGCAGCCCGGCCTCGTCGGCCTGCTTCAGCAGCGCGGCGGTGGACTCGCGGTCCAGGCCCAGCGGCTTCTCGGTCCACACGTGCTTGCCCGCGGCGATCGCCTGCGAGGAGATCTCCGTGTGCACGGCGGGGATGGTCAGGTTCACGACGACCTGCACGCCCGGGTGGTCCAGCACGTCCTGCGCGGTGCCGGAGGCGGGGATGCCGTACTTCTCGGCCTGGGCCGCGGCGACCTCGGTGTTGAGATCGCCGAGGATCAGGACCTCGAGGTCGGGGAAGGTGGTGAGGTTCGTCAGGTACTGGTCGGAGATGACTCCGGTGCCGATGAAGCCGACGCCCACGGGGCCGTTGAAAGGGGTGCTCATGCTGCGAGTCCTCCGTCGATCAGGAAGCGGTAGCTGTTCTCGACGTCCGCGAAGACGTCGCCGGGGGCGTTGTCGTACTCGATGACGGCGTACTTGACGTTCGACGCCGCCTTCATCGCCTCGACGGTGGGCACCTCGCCCTGGCCGGCGTGGCGCTGGTCCAGGCTCGAGGAGCTGAACTTCGGGGCGCCGGGCGCGAAGGGGTTGGACTCGGGCTTGATGCCGTCCTTGACGTGGATCGCGACGAGGCGGTCGCCGAGCTCCTGCACCAGCGCGACGACGTCCTGGCCGCCGACGAGAGCCCAGTACAGGTCCAGCTCGATCTCGACCGACGGATCGACCAGCGACAGGAAGCGCTGGTAGGCGGTCTGGCCGTCGAAGTCCGCGAGGAACTCCTGGGCGTGGTTGTGGTAGCCGACCGCGAGGCCGAACTCCTTGGCCTTCTCGGAAGCGGCGTTGAGGCGCTCGGCGATGTCCTTCACGCCGTCCTCGGTGAGCCAGCGCTCGGTGGGGACCATCGGGTCGATGACGGTCTTCATGCCGATCTCGGCGGCGGCCTCGAACACGACCTCGTTGGAGGGGGTGGGGATGGAGCCGTCCGGGGTCCACAGCTCGTCGGAGAGCAGCGGGGCGTGACCGGTGGGGGAGGCGAGGCCGGAGGCGTCCAGCGCCGCGCGGATCTCCTTCGGGCGGCGCACGAAGTCGAAGGCCTCGACGTTCTTCAGGCCGATGCCGGCGAGCTTGTCGAGGGAGCCGTTCATGTCTGCGGAGAACTCCGCGGCCAGCGTGTACAGCTGGACGGAGGCGAGGGGCAATGCCACGGGTGACCTGCTTTCGGTACGTCGTCGTCAGAGGGCGGGTCGCACTCGCCGGCCCGCGGCGCGCGAGGGGTGGGGCGGTGCGTGGACGACAGCGTAGCACCGGATCCCACCAGGTGGAGGTTTTGTCTGGGATCGGCGTCCGACGGCGCATACTGTGGCGCCATGAGCACCGACGACGAGCCCGCCGAGGACCCCGCGAACCCAGCCGCGAGCTCCGCCTCGAGCCCTGCCGGGGATCTCGCGATCCCTGCCGACGACGCCGCCGGACCGGCCGGTCCGTCGGCCGCCGGAACGGCGCGGCCCCGCGGCATCGGCCGTCAGGGCTCCTACTCCAAGGGCATCGCGCGGAGGCAGGAGATCCTCGACCGCGCGATCGAGGTGTTCCGCGACCGCGGGGCCGACGGCACCTCGCTGCGCCGGATCGCCGAGGCCATCGGCGTCTCCCACGGCGCGCTGCTGCACTACTTCTCCTCCCGCGAGGAGCTGCTGGTCGCCGTCTACGAGCACGCCGAGCGTCGGCGCGACCTCGACCGGCTCGAGCGGGAGGGCCCGAGCGCCCTCGACGACGAGCGCGCCGTCGAGGTGATGGCCAACGCGGCGCTGGCGAACCTCGAGGTGCCCGGTCTCGTCCAGCTCTACTCGACGCTGGTGGCGACCTCGCTCGAGAGCGAGCGCGGCCCGGCGAAGGAGTTCTTCACCGCCCGCTTCGAGAACGTGCGCGGCGGCCTCGCGACCCGCCTGCGCGAGGACCAGGCCGCGGGCCGGGTGCGGGGCGACGTCGACCCCGAGCAGATGGCGGCGCTGATCGTCGCCGCCTCGGACGGCCTGCAGATCCAGTGGCTGCTCGAGCCCTCGATCCAGCTGCAGCGGACCCTCGAGCTGTTCGCGGTGCTGCTGGAGCCGTGAGGGGCTGACGGGGCAGTATGGGGGACGCGCACCGATGACAGGAGAATCACCGATGACCAGCGGATGCGGCTGCGGCTGCGGGACGCCCAGCCGGGAGCAGCTGCTCGGGGACCTCGCCGTTCCGGCCGCCGGTCCGGCATCGTCGGCCGGCGCAGGTCGCCACCCGATCGAGCAGATCGCCGTCCCCGCCGGCACCTTCACGATGGGCGACTCCTCCGGCGACAAGAACCGCGCCGACGGCGAGACGCCGCGCCACGAGGTCGCACTCAGCGCCTTCGACATCGACGCCACGACCGTCACCAACGACGCCTTCGCCCGCTTCGTCGACGAGACCGGCTACGTCACCGAGGCCGAGAGCTTCGGGTTCTCCGCCGTCTTCCACCTCGCGATCGCCGCGCCCGAGGAGGACGTGATGGGTCCGGCCGACGGCACCCCCTGGTGGGCCGGGGTGAAGGGCGCGGACTGGCGCCACCCGGGCGGCCGCCTCTCCGATCTCGACGGCCGCGGCGACCACCCGGCGGTGCACATCTCCTGGAACGACGCGATCGCCTACTGCGACTGGGCCGGGCGCCGACTGCCCACCGAGGCCGAATGGGAGTACGCCGCCCGCGGCGGGATCGACGGCGCGAAGTACCCCTGGGGCGATCAGGAGGTCGACGAGGGCGGCTGGCGCGCCAACATCTTCCAGGGCGAGTTCCCGCGCCGGAACACCTGCGAGGACGGCTTCCTCACCACCGCGCCCGTGCGCAGCTTCGAACCGAACGGCTACGGACTGTGGCAGATGGTCGGCAACGTCTGGGAGTGGTGCGAGGACTGGTTCCACCCCGCCACCTACCGCCGCGGCACCACCGCCGAGAAGCGCACCCTGGTCACGGACCCCGTCGGTCCCGAGACAGGGCAGACCCGCGTCATGCGCGGCGGCAGCTACCTGTGCCACCTCTCCTACTGCAACCGCTACCGCAACTCGGCCCGCTCCCAGAACACCCCCGACTCCTCCATGGGCAACGGCGGCTTCCGCACCGTCGGCCGACGGCGCGGCGAGGTGTGATCGGGACGAGGCGCACTCATCGCTGAGGGCGAGAGGGCGCCGCACGCACTGGTGGTGAGCTCGCCGTGTCGAAGTCTCGGCTCGCCATCGCCCGCTCGCTGTGCGTGATGAGGTCCAGCACGTCGAGCGACACATAGGCGCGCTGTGCCCGCCCGATCGAGATCGGGTCGAGGATGCCGTACTCCGCCAGGCGTGCCAGTGCGTTCTGGGCCGCGGTCGTCGTCACCCCGTGCATCCGGGTCACCGTGGAGGTGGTGAGCACAGGCGTGCCGGGCAGGGCGTCGAGGATGGTGGACAGGGCAGAGTCCCGACGAGTGGCGCGCACCCTGCCCTCGCGGTGCCGCGCCTCGGTGATGATCCGGGCCCACTCCTCACGCAGCTCCGCGAGCCGGCGCTCCAGATCTGCAGCCTGCTCGGCAGCGATGTGCACGGCATGGGCGAAAGTGCTGATCCAGACTTCGTATGCCGCGAAGACCTCGGGAGACCCAGGCCCTCCCTCGACCCGGAAGGCGCCGAGGCCAGCGATGTACTGCTCGTGGAGGGTCGCGAGCACCAGGCTCACCGGGAGGATCACTTCCGAGGTGAGCCCGCGACGGGTGAGCACGGTGTGTATCAGGGCGCGCCCCACACGGCCGTTCCCGTCGGGGAAGGGGTGGATCGTCTCGAACTGCGCGTGGACCAGTGCGGCCTGCACGATCGGGGAATGAGCGGCACCGGCCATGTACAGCACGAGGTCCTCGAGCAGGCTCCGCACCTGCTCCGGAGGAGGCGGCACATGCGCCGCCTCGAGGGGGTGATAGCGCGAGCCGCCGATCCAGTTCTGCGTAGTGCGCACCCCCTGCAGATCCGTGGGGTCGGTGATGAGGGAGGACTGAAGGGTCTCGAGTTCGCCGATGGTCAGGGCGTCCTTCGTCGAGAGCGCGTCGGAGGCGGCCCGCACGATCGTCATGTTCCGCGCGACCTGCTGGGCCGTCTCGGTCAGGCCCCGGACGTCCTCGTCGAGCGCGAGTTCGGCCAGGGCGACGCTCTGCGGACTGGGCGTGATCCCCTCGATGTAGGACGACGCGATCGCCTCTGAGCGCAGGAGGAACCGCGACACCAGTCCCAGGTCTCCATGAGTGCCACGGTTCAGCGAGCGGACCGCGCGCTCGGCTGCGGCGACCTCGGCGTCCACCGCGGGGCTGACGGCGAGGCGCATGCCCGCGAGCGCCGTGGGCGTGTAGGCGCGGTAGCCGCCCGAACGCCGATCGGAGCGAGGGATGCCGGAGTCGTGCGGGTTCTCCCAGTAGTGGCTTGAGTAGTGCCCCATGGATAGTCCCTAAGGTGGTGGGAAGAGCTCAAGGATCCAAGGATAACTCTTAAAGTTGGATGGATGGCCGACGGGAGCCACCTTAGGAGTTATCTCGGCGCCGACAGTCGCCGTGCGACTCGGCGGCTCTCCTCGACCTCCGACATCAGTCGACCTACGAAGTCTCTCCTGCCGGGCCGCCCTGGTCCGCTGTCGGCGCCCGACCGTAGGCTGAGCCTGACGCCGGCGCTCTGACCAGCGCCTCTCCGGCGCAGACGGGCTCCGCACGACCAGCCTGTCCCGCCCACGAGACCCACGAAGAAGGTCGATCCCCACGGCCACGCCGACCCTGCGCCGCTTCGGTCCGCTCCGCGACCGCCACTCCCGCCCGTATCTGATGACCGCCGGCCTGTCGATGATGGGCGACAACATCGAGCACGTGATCACCTACTGGGTGCTGTGGGAGGTGTTCGCCTCGCCCTGGCTGGTGGGCTTCCAGGTGATCAGCCACTGGCTGCCGTTCCTGCTGTTCTCGGTGCTGTTCGGCGGGCTCGCGGAGAAGTACGACTGCCGACGCATCATCCAGATCGCCCAGGGCCTGTTCGCTGTCGTGTCCCTGAGCTGGGGCCTGCTGTTCCTGACGGGGACGCTGGAGATGTGGAGCGCCTGCGTGCTGCTGGTGCTGCACGGCTGCGCCGGGGCGCTGTGGGGCCCGGCCGAGCAGCTGATGCTGCACGACTTCGCCGAGCCCGCCGAGCTGCCGAGCGCGGTGCGGCTGAACGCGACGTTCAAGTCCCTCGGCGTGCTCGCGGGCCCCGTCGTCGGCTCGCTCCTGCTGCTGCTCCTGGGGCCGACGTGGGGGATCCTCGCCAACATCGTCTTCTACCTGCCGATGACGCTGCTGATGCTGCGCACCCCGTTCACCGGCCACTCCCGCAGCGGCTTCGTGCGCCGCGAGCGGGTCTCGATCCTGGACACCCCGCGGGTGCTGCGCACGGTCGGCAGCGACAAGGTGCTGGTGGGCATGATCGCGCTCGCCGGTCTGATCGCGGTGTGCGTCGGCGCGTCGCTGCAGGTGGCGATGCCGAACTTCGCCCAGGTGCTCGGCGCCGGGGACGAGGGCGGCCTCGGCTACGGCGCGCTCCTGTTCGCCAACGGGATCGGGGGAGTGGTGGGCGGCTTCCTGCTCGAGGCCACCGGGATCCTGAAGGTCGACGTGCGCGGCGCGGTGATCGCGGCGGTGATGTTCGGGCTGACCTCGCTGATCGTCGCGACCACGACCAGCTATCCGATCGCGCTGATCGCGCTGGTGATCGGCGGCGTCGCGTACCTCGCCGCGACTGCGATCGGGCAGGCGCTCGTGCAGCTGCGCGCCCCGGAGGACCAGCGAGGCCGCGTCGTCGGCGTCTACTCGATGATCGGCAGCGGCATGCGCACCGGCAACGGCATCACGATCGGCTGGCTCGGCGCGCTGCTCGGCGTCAGCGGCGCGGTCGCCGTGGGCGGGCTCGCGCGCGTGGTCGGCGCGCTGCTGATCGGCGTGCTCATCGCGCTGCAGACCCGCCGCGGCGCCCCCGCCTGACCGAGGCGGCGGCCGTCCGTCTGCGGCTCAGCGTCCGCGACGGACTTGGTGGATCTTCAGTCCGGCGCCGAGGAGGATCGCGGCGGCCGCGATCCCGGCGGGGACGAGCATGTTCGACCCGGTCGCGGCGAGCGCATCGCCGTCGGAGGACTCGGAGCCCGAGCCGTCGTCGCTCGAGCTGCCGTTGTCGGAGCCTGCGGGCACCTCGATCTCGGAGGCTTCGGCCGACGGGTCGATCACCGTGCGGGCCTGGTCGGGAGTCGTGCCGACCGAGCCGGTGGAGACCCCGCCCGCGAACAGCTGAGTCATCAGCACCGCGAGCGCGGCCGACTGCTTCTGGTCAGCGGTCGCCTCCTGCTGGGCGGCCGGGAAGTCATTGGTCGCCGAGCCGGGAGCGGCCGGCGGCTGCGCGGGCGCGTCGCCCCTGCTCGCGGCGTCGTCGTTCGCGGCCGACGCCGAGGTGTCGCCGTCCTCCTCGTCGCCGGGGAAAGGCTTGGTGGGGTAGCCGGAAGCGTTGGTGTCGCCGCCCTGCTGCTTCTCGTCGGAGTCCTCGGTGTCGTCGGACCTGCCGTTGTCCTCGGAGTCCTGATTCTGCTCGTCGTCTGAGCCGGAGCCGCCGGTGCCGGTGTCGGAGCCGTCTCCGACGGGTTCTTCGTCGTCCGGGTTCGGGGCGTCGCTGACCTGCTCCTCGTCATCCCCGCTGCCCTGGCCTTCGTCGTCGCCCTCGGCTGGCGGGGTGGTCTCGCCAGGGTCCGGCTCTTCGCTGGGCTTATCGGGCTCGGTGGTCGGGGGAGGGGGCTCCTCCTCACCCTTGACGACCTTGAAAGTTGCGTTGTTGTTGAAGTTATCGGACTTGACCACAAACGAGTAGTCGCCGGGTTCGGCGAGCTCCGGGACATCGAAGGTCAGGGTCGCCGTACCCCCAGGCGCCGCGCTGATCGAGCCCGGCTCGGCGGAGAAACCTCCCGGCCCGGTGACATCGACCGTTGCGGATTCACGATTCGGGCCAGGGAAACACTGCACCGTAAGCGTGACGGGCTCGCCGGGGGCGACCTCGCTCGGCGTGACAGCGAGCGTGGTCTCGTAATTTCCGGCCGCGTCCGCCGCGCAGCCGCCGTCGGACGGCCCGGGCGCTCCCGGCGTCGCGGGGGCATCACCGAACGCGACAGCGGGTCCGGCAGCGAACGCCGCGAGCAGCAGCAGCCCGGCAGAGGACTGGGCGACGGTACGGCGGACAGACATCAGAACCCTTCGGGAGGCTGGGGAGGACCAGCCATACTGTAGGAGGCGACGGCGCCCCGGGGGACCTCAACGAATTCATCCCCCGGCAAACTTTTCATGAACACCGCTGGGGTGCGCATCGGAGGAGCCTGTGATGATCCTGGAAGAATCCGGTGCCGGAAACGCCCCTGACCTGCAGGGGAGCGAGGCGCCCGAGGTCCTGTCGGAGCAGCGGGCCCACCAGATCGCCGAGGACGCCTTCGCGGTGGTGAGAGAGATCGCCACCATCGTCGAGGGCAAGGAGGAAGTGGCCCGGATCGCGGTGCTGGTGCTCCTGGCCGGCGGGCACCTGCTGATCGAGGACATTCCCGGCGTCGGCAAGACGATGCTCGCCAAGTCCCTCTCCGCCGCGCTCGGCGCGGACCGCCACCGCATCCAGTTCACCCCCGACCTGCTGCCCGGCGACGTGACCGGCGCGAGCGTGTTCAACCAGGCCAGCGGCGAGTTCGAGTTCCGTCCCGGCGCCGTGTTCACGCAGATCCTGCTGGCCGACGAGATCAACCGCGCCTCCCCGAAGACCCAGTCCGCACTACTCGAGGCGATGGAGGAGCGGCAGGTCAGCGTCGACGGCACCACCTACGCGCTCGCCGAGCCGTTCATGGTCGTCGCGACCGCGAACCCCGTCGAGATGGAGGGCACCTACCGCCTACCCGAGGCGCAGCGAGACCGCTTCCTCGCACAGACCTCGATGGGCTATCCCGTCGCCTCCGCCGAGGCGCGAATGCTCGAGGCGCAGGCCGGGCCCGTGGCCGAGGGGGACCGGGAGGTGGTCGACGCGGTCCGCCGACGCACCAGCCCCGAACGGATCGCCGCCCAGGTGCGGGCGGTGCGCAGCGTCTACGCCTCGCCCGTGATCCTGCAGTACGTGGTGCGCCTGGCGGAGGCGACCCGCTCCCACCCCCAGGTCACCCTCGGCGCCTCGCCCCGTGCGGCCGTGCATCTGGTGCGCGCGGCGAAGGCGAACGCCGCGCTCGCCGCCCGCACCTTCGTCACCCCGCAGGACATCGCCGACGTCATCTTCCCGGTCTGGCGCCACCGGCTCCATCTGACCCCGCAGGCGCTCTCCCGCGGCGCGAGCGCCGGGGAGCTCGTGGACCAGGTCCTGCGCAGCACCCCGCAGACGTGAGGGGCCGCGCACGCACGATCCTCCGCCCCACCGGGCGGGGCGTCGTCGTGCTCGTGGCCTGCGCGGCGCTGTGGCTGCTGGGCGACCTCACCCGCATCGAGCCCGCCCGGCAGCTCGCCGCCGGCCTCGTGCTGGTCCTCGCCGTCGGCGCGATCGGGATCCTCGTCGCCGGCCGCGGCATCTCCCCGCGGCGCCGGGTCGTGGACGACGCGGTGCCCGTCGGCGGCTCCGCCCGCGTGATGCTCGAGATGCAGGACCGCCCGTGGATCACCGTCGTGCCGCTCGGCCGGGGCGTGGTGCGCGAGCATCTCCCGGAGGAGCTCGGGGGCCAGGGAGACCTGCCGCTGGCGAGGCGCATGCCGCACGTGCTGCACGTGAGCCGGCGCGGCGGCCATGCGCTCGGCCCGTACTCGGTCCTGGTGCGCGACGTCTTCGGGCTGTTCCACCTCCGCCGCACCGTTGAGGACGGGCTGCGGATCACCGGCCTGCCCGTGGTCGCCGAGATGTCGACCGCCGCGGAGCGCTCGACCGGCATCGCCGACGACGCCGTGGCCGGTGCGGTGCCCGTCGCGGGGGTGGGGGAGATCGGCCCGATCGCCCGCCCCTACGCCGCCGGCGACGACATCCGCCGCATCCACTGGCGGGCCAGCGCCCGCACCGGCACGCTGATGACCCGCGAGGACGAGCCGACCGCGGGCCGCAGCGCCGTGGTCGTGCTGGACACCACCCGGCGGGACGGGCTCGAGGGGCAGGTCGAGGAGGCGCTCGTCTCCCATGCCGCGACCGTGCTGGACTCCCTGGGCCGCAACGGCTGGGAGGTGCGGATCGTGGACGCCTCGGGCGACGAGATCACCCGCACCCAGCGCCGACGCGGAGTCCCCGGCCCGTCCCTGCTGGGCGGCGAGGCCGACGCGCTCGAGCGCCGCGCCTCCCTCCTCGCGCTCGCCGAGGTCGACTTCGACGACGACGAGCAGCACGGCGTGGGCCGCGACCACGCCGCCGGCCATGCCGAGCTCGCGATCGCGCTCGGCGCCGACCTGGGCGAGCCCTTCGCGGGCCTCGAGCTGGACCGCTTCGCCGGCCGCGCCACGCGCCGCACCGCGATCGCGCTGGACGCGGCGCTGCCCGAGGAGGAGCCCGAGACGCCCCGTCGTGCCCGTCGCATCGGCCCCGCCGACGGCGACGACTTCGGCCACGCCCACGAGAAGCACGCCGAGCAGCTCGCCGCCGCGCGCGCCCAGCGGCCGCCGCGCCGCTCGCGCCTGGGCACCTGGGCCCTCGTGCGCGGCTCCTCCGCCGACACCCTCGACGACCTGCTCACCACCGCCGTGGAGGAGCCGCGATGAGCCCGCTGATGGGCCGCCCCTCGCTCGAGGGCCCCCACCTCACCGGCCGCGCCCTGCTGCTCCTGGTCGCACTGCTGCTCGCCGCCGCGCCCACCTCCCAGCTGCTGGCCGGCGCGTCCTGGCTGGTGCTGACCCTGACCGGCGCCGCCCCCGTGATCCTCGGCGGGATCGTGCTGCGCCACCTGATCTCCCGGACCGCGCTGGTGCCGCTGCTCCAGCTGGGCCTGATCCTCGTGCTGATGCTCGTCGTCGAGACGGCGCAGGGGCTCGCCCCGTGGTCCGACGGTCCGATCGCGGTTCTCGCCTCCCAGCCCGAGGTGCTGCGGCTCGGGGTGCGGGAGCTCGCCTCCGGCCTGCCGCCGCTGGTGCTCGGCGCGCCCGGGACCGTGATCATCGTCGTGCTCGTCGCGCTGCTCGCCCTGCTGCTGGACCTGCTGTACCTCGACCTCGGCTGGCACACCCCCACCGCCCTGCTGCTGATGGGCACCGTGCTCGTGCCCGCGCTGCAGCAGCCCTCGGGCGGGGCGTGGTGGCAGGTGGCCGCGCCGGTCGCCGCCGGCGCCGCCGTCCTCGCCGTCCGCACCGTCCACGGGGACCCGCGCTATCTCGAAGGGGACCGCCGCCCGCAGGCCGGACCCGTCCCCGCGCCCGGCCGCACCCTCGGCGCCGCGGTCCTGTGCGTCGCGCTCGTCGCCGCCGGCGCCCCCGTGCTCGGCGCGGCCCTGCCCCAGCTGGTCCCGCCGCGGATCGCGCTGAACGTCGACGTGCTGAACCGCTGGAAGGACCCCGACACCCCGCAGCTCGGCCCCGTCATGATCGACGACGACGTCTCCGTGCGCCGCTCCCTGCTCGAGCAGTCCGACACCGAGGTGCTGCGTTACACCACCACCGCCGAGGACCCCTCCTACCTGCGCCTGCGCACCCTGAACCGCTTCGACGGGGAGACCTTCCACGCCGGCGACGAGGAGGAGTCGAACCTCGCCTCCTCCTTCTCCGACGCCCGCGATGACGGCAGGGCGGTCAGCGGCGGCACGGGCGATCTCGAGGAGACCGACGTCCAGGTGATGAGCCTGGGCGGGGACCGGCTGCCGATGCCGGAGAACGTGCGCGAGGTGAGCTCCCCGACGCCGGCGCTGGCGCGTGCGCTCACCCTGCGGCCGGTCGACGGAGAGGCGGCGCTGGAGTTCGTCCCCGAGGGACTGACCGGGCAGCAGTACACCGTGCTCTCCGAGCCGCGCTCCTCCACCCCCGAGCAGCTCCGCGCGGTCACGCCCGCCGCGGCGAGCGCCCCCTTCGACTCCGGCTACACCGACCGCGCCGAGGTGCCGCAGGTCGCGGCCGACCTCGCCGAGCAGCTGGTCCAGGACGCCGGGGCGGAGAACGGCTTCGACGCGGCCGTCGCCTTCCAGGACTACTTCCGCAGCGCCTTCGCCTACTCCCTCACCGTGAACACCCCGCCGGGGGAGGACCCGCTGGAGTCCTTCCTCGAGGACCGGATCGGCTACTGCGAGCAGTTCGCCTCGACCTTCGCGCTGATGATGACCGCGCAGGGGTATCCGACACGGGTCGTCATCGGCTTCACCGCCGGGGACGCCGACGGGGACGAGCGCACCGTCAGCGCGCGCAACGCCCACGCCTGGCCCGAGGTGTGGTTCGGCCCCGAGCACGGCTGGGTCCAGTTCGAGCCCACCCCCGCCGCCGCGAACAACGGCGTGCGCACCCCCGAGGTCACCGACCTCTCCGCGAGCGAGGAGGACGTCGAGACCCCCGAGACGACCTCCGACACCCCGACCGCCGACGAGGAGAGCGCGAGCAGCGAGGAGGGCACCACCGAGGAGCAGAGCAGCGCGAGCACCGAGGAGGACGAGGCCGCCGAGCCGGGCCCCTCACCCCAGACGGTCCAGCGCATCGAGTGGGGCACAGTGAGCGTGCTCGGCCTCGGCGCGCTCCTGGCCGCCGCCGCGGCCGCCGTGGTGCTGGTGATCCGGCGCCGACGGATCCGCCATCGCGAGGAGCGCTGGGCGGCGCTCGGGGGTGGCGCGGGGGAGCGAGGCGCAGGAGCAGGCGCCGACGGAGAGCCCCCTGAGGAGGGCGGGGGCGGTGGCTCCGGTGCGTCGGGCGACGCCTCCGCCGCCGCGCTCGAGACCGAGCGGCTGCGCCGCGCCGCCGGCGAGCTGGCCTGGTCGGAGCTGACCCACGAGCTCGAGGTGCGGGCGACGGCGATCCGCTGGCTGGGCCTCACCGGCGCCTGGGGCAGGCCGCCGACGCGCCTCGCGATGGACCCGGCGCTGCCCCCGCACCGCGCCGTCGAGCAGCTGCTGGACCGCATCGCGGAGGGCACGCCCGAGGTCACCGCCGAGGACCGGGCCGCCGCCGCGCGCCTCGCCGATGCCTATACCGCCGCCGCCTACGCCGCACCGCTGCCCGCAGCCGCGAGAACGACCGGGCACGACGGCGCGAGGGCCACGCCGGCAGGCACGGCGGCCAGGGACGACGCCGAGACCGCCCCCGCGGAGGAGCGCCTTCAGCACCCCCTGCGGCATGACGCCGACCGGATCGTCGGGCTCATCCGCACCGCGCGCTGAGCCGCGCGGGGCCGGATCAGTCCTGGGAAGGGGCGGCGACGTCGGCCGCGCCGGGAGCGTCCTCGGCCGCCGCCCGGTTCTCCCGCGCCCCGGCATTCAGGCCGAAGAGGCGGTGCGGGGCCTGCTCCTCGAAGATCCGTGCCGCGCGCAGCGAGTCGACCTCGCCCACCACGGGGTTCGGCTGGTGGGTGCCGCGGGTGCCGCCGTACAGCGAGACGAGGTTCATCGCGACCGCGCGCTGGTTGCGGTGGCCGAGCATCTTCGTGATGTGCACGCCGAGCCAGGCCGCCCAGCCGAGCGATCCGGAGAGCCCGCCGAGCACCGGAATCTCCGCGATCGCGGCGTGGCGGCCGATCGTGGCCATGGTGCCGAGATTCGTGTAGGTGAAGGTCGGGCGCTGCTTGCCCTTCACGTCGGCGGCGATGGACTTCGCGACGGCCGAGCCGGTCTGGATCGCGGGCTGCGCGAGCTGGGGGAGGGCCTCGTCCTGGGCGGCGACGTCGCCGGCGGCGTACACCCCCGGCATGCCCTTGACCTGCAGGTGGTCGTCCACGGCGATGCGGCCGCGCTTGTCCTGCGGCAGGCCCCACCGGGAGACCGCCTCGGGGATCGCGACGCCGGCGGCCCAGATGGTGATGTCGGACTCGAGGATCGAGCCGTCGTCGAGGATCACGTGGTCGTAGCCGACCTCCTTCACGCCGTGGCCGAGGCGCAGCACGACGCCGCGGTCGCGCAGCTCGTCGGCGGCGTACTGGCGGTACTTGTCGCTGAACTCCTTGAGCAGCTCGTCGCCGCGCTGCAGCACCGTGAGCTGCAGGGTCCCCGGATCCATCTCGGGATAGAGGATGTCCAGCTCCTGCATGCGGAAGTCCGCCAGGGCGCCGGCGATCTCCACGCCCGTCGGTCCGCCGCCGACGATGCAGACGTGGAGCTTGTCGTGGGTGACGCCGGCCTCGCGGCTGGAGCGCTCGAGCTCGGAGAAGACCCGGTCGCGGATGGCGAGGGCCTGCGCGCGCGTGTACATCGGCATCGCGTGCTCCTCGGCGCCGGGGGTGCCGAAGTAGGTGGTGGTGGCGCCGTTGGCGAGCACCAGGTAGTCGTAGGAGAGCTCCTGATCGCCGCGCTGGCCCTCGTTGAGCGTGACGACCTTCCGCTCCGGGTCGACGCCGACCACCTCGCCCTGCCGATAGCGCATGTTGGGGACCTTCAGCGAGAGGCCGCGCAGGAACATGGTGACGTCTCCGGGGTTCAGTCCGGCGGTGGCCACCTGGTACAGCAGCGGCTGGAAGGTCTTGTAGACGTTGCGGTCGATGAGGGTGACGCGCACGCGGGCGTCGCGCAGGCCCAGCACGGCGTTGGCGCCGGCGAAGCCACCGCCCACGATGACCACGTGGGGCCAGCTCGCGCCGTCCTTCGCGGGGACCGTGGGACGGCGGGTGAGGAAGGGCAGCGACATGGGGAGGACTCCTTGGGGCGACGCGTCGGCCGACGGGGCGCGGCGGTGGCCGGCCGGGTCGTGCACCGCGTCTGATCGAGAGGGAGAGCGGCGGAGTGAGCGGGCTTCGGGCGGAGGCGGGGTGTCCGTCGGCCGGTCCGAGATCGTCGGGCCGATGCCGCGATGCGGGCGACCCGGTCCGTCCAGAGTCCTCGCCGATGCTACCCACTCCGCCGCCCGTCGGCACAGCGGACGGCGGGACGGGTCGTCACGATTCACATCCTCCGCGGCTCCCGCGGTGGCTCGGGTCTCCCTGCGCGACGCCGTCGGCGACGGGTGCGCAGGGGAGCTCCCCATCGGCAAAAGGTTCGTCAAGCGCAGCAATGTTGCAGGTCAAGAAGCCAGCGCAGTGGGGTGATGCAGATGAACTCTCGGTGACGGCTCGATACCGGATCGGGGAAAACAGGTTCTGACGCCTCCCGATGGGGTGAGATGACATGGCGCACCCGTGCGCCCTCCTCGACTCCGCCTCGTCCCCGGGAGCCTCCTCCATGCGTGTCCACCCCGCCCGCAGCGCCGTCCGCGGCGCGACCGTCGGCCTCGGCGCCGCCGCCCTCGCCGTCTCCGGCGCCCTCGTGCCGCTGGGCGCGGTCGCCGCCGAGCCCGGCCAGCAGATCACCCTGATGGGCTTCAACGACTTCCACGGCGCGCTCGGCGGCGCCTCGGCCCTGGCCTGCCAGGTCGAGACCGTGCGGGCGGAGAGCGACACCTCGTTCCTGTTCTCGGCCGGCGACAACGTGGGCGGCTCCGCCTTCGAGTCCGCGGTGCAGAACGACGAGCCGACGATCGACGTGCTGAACGCGCTCGGCGTCGACGCCACCGCGATCGGCAACCACGAGTACGACCAGGGCCAGGACGACCTGTTCGAGCGCATCGAGCCGCGCACCGAGTTCGCCGACCTCGCCGCGAACGTCTACGACGCCGAGGGCGAACGGGTGCACGACGCGTTTACGATCGTCGAGCGCGACGGCGTCAGGGTCGCCGTGATCGGGGCGGTCACCACGAAGACCGTCGGCAAGGTCAGCCCCGCCGCGATCGAGGGGCTCGAGTTCGGCGATCCCGTCGACGCGGTCAACGACGTGATGGACGAGCTCGAGACCGACGGGGTCGAGTACGACGCCGCGGTCGCGCTCTACCACGAGGGCGCCTCCGGCAGCGGCGAGCCCGGTGCCGCCCCCTCGAACAGCGATCCGATCTTCGAGAAGATCGTCTCCGAGACCGATCCCGAGGTCGACGCGATCTTCAACGGCGACTCGCACCGCACCTACGCCTACCTGGCCCCGGTCCCCGGCCAGGACGGCGAGACGCGCCCGATCCTGCAGACCGGCTCCAGCGCCGCGAACCTCGGCACCGTCACCCTGCAGCGCGGCGAGGGCGAGGACACCGACTGGGACGTCGCCGTCGAGCCGGCGCTGCGCCCCACCGGCGAGGAGTGCACGACCTCCACCGACGTCACCACCGAGGTCACCTCGATCGCGCAGGCCGCGATCGACGAGGCCGCCGTCGTCGGCGCCGAGCCCGTCGGCTCGATCGCCGGTGACATCACCACCTCGTGGGACGACTCCAAGGCCTCGTACACCGATGGCGTGCGCGTCGCGAACGACCCGGTCACCAACCAGGCCACCACCAAGGGCGACAACCGCTTCCGCCACTCCGCGGCCGGCAACATGCTCGCCGACTCCATGAAGTGGTACCTCGAGGACGCGGGCCTGGACGGGAAGAACGAGGTCATCGGGTTCATGAACCCCGGCGGCATCCGCGCCGAGCTGTGGGACGCCTCCTCGCCCACCGGCGAGGGCGACGGCGTGGTCACCTACGCCGAGGCGAACGGCATGGTGCCCTTCGGCAACACCCTGAACTCCGGCGAGGTCAGCGGTGCGCAGTTCCTCCAGATGCTCGAGGAGCAGTGGCAGCGCACGGCCGACGGCGGCGGCGTGGACGAGGGCGACGAGTCCTTCCTCGCCTTCTCCGTCTCCGAGAACGTCGAGTACGCCTTCGACAGCAGCGCCCCGCAGGACGAGCGGGTCTTCGACGTGCGCGTGAACGGCGAGCCGATCGACCCCGAGGGGACCTACACGATCGTCACCGCGAGCTTCCTCTTCGAGGGCGGCGACAACATGTGGGCGCTCTCCGAGGCGCAGGACGTGCGTGACACCGGCGTGCTGGACCGCGACGCGTTCATCTCCTATCTCGAGGCGAACCCCGAGCTCGAGCCCGACTACTCGCAGCGCCAGATCGACGTGCAGTTCCTCGAGGGCGATGACGAGCGCTCCCCGACGCTGCGCCTCTCCGGCCTCGAGTCCCAGAGCCTCGGCGCCCCCGAGATCACCTCGGTGACGGTCGACGCGGGGGAGTACGGCACCTTCGAGGCGCCCTACGGCCCCGTCGAGGCCGCCGCCGACGGCGAGCAGCCCTCCACCATGGCGGCCGAGGGCGGCCTCGCCGCGGAGGTCACGCTCACCGACTGGTACTGCGAGGTCCCGGCGGACACCCCCGAGGGCACCGTCGTCCCGCTGACCATCACCGCCGTCCCCGAGACCGGCACCGAGATCGTCTTCGACACGTACACCGAGATCACCGGCGGCGCCCCCGAGGGATGCGACGACGACGGCTCGACCACCCCGCCCCCGGGCGACGGCGACGACGGGGGCGACACCACCACCCCGCCGCCCGGTGACGACGAGGACGACGACCAGGGCTCGGATGACGACCAGGGCGCGGGCGACGACCAGGGCTCCGACGACCA
Organism: Brachybacterium paraconglomeratum; assembly: GCF_003994255.1. GTDB lineage: Bacteria > Actinomycetota > Actinomycetes > Actinomycetales > Dermabacteraceae > Brachybacterium > Brachybacterium conglomeratum. Next base: position 189,984 of record NZ_ML133855.1, read on the forward strand.
GGGTTCCGACGACCAGGGCGCCGACGACCAGGGCGCGGACGACCAGGGCGCGGACGACCAGGGCGCGGACGACCAGGGTTCTGACGACCAGGGCTCGGAAGACGGCCAGGGCACCAGCACCGGCGGCTCCACCGGGGCAGGCGCCTCCTCCGGCAGCTCCACCACGGGCGACCCCGTCGGCGACGCCCCCACCACCGCTGACGGCCGCTCCGACCTCGCCCGCACCGGCACGAACGCGGGCGTCCTCGCCGCGATCGCCGGCGCGCTGACCCTCACAGGAGCGGGCGCGATCGCCCTTCGACATCGCGTCGGCCGACGCTGATGAGCTCCTGATCACGGAGGGGCCGGACCTCCTCGGAGATCCGGCCCCTCCTCTCCTGTCCGCCCCTCGTCCCACCGCCAACCCGCCTTCCTCTCCCCGCCCCTCCCACCAAGGAGAACCGCATGTCACCGCGCACCACGGGCGACGCCCTCCGCCTCCGCTTCACGCGGGTCGGGGTGGCCGTCGCCGCTCTCGCCCTCGGAGCCTCCGCCCTGCCCGGCCTCACCCCCGCCGCCGACGCCGCCGTCGTCGCCCCGGGCGACCTGCAGATCAACGAGATCTACGGCGGCGGCGGCAACTCCGGCTCGACCTTCACCCACGATTTCGTCGAGCTCGTGAACACCTCCGACGAGCCGGTCGACCTCGCCGGCTGGTCCCTCCAGTACGCCTCCGCGACCGGCACCTTCAACTCGTCGGGCGTGCTCGCCCTCGAGGGCACCGTCCCCGCCGGCGGCACCTTCCTGATCCAGCTCGCGAAGGGCTCCGGCGGCACCGAGGCACTGCCCGAACCGGACCTCACCGGCACCACCGCCGTCTCCGGCAGTCAGGGCGTCTTCGCCCTCTCGGACTCCGACGGCCGCCTGGTCTGCACCGGTGCGACCTGCGCCGACGACCCGGCCGTCGTCGACCTCGTCGGCTGGGGCGGGGCGACCACCTTCTCCGGCACCGCCCCCGCCCCGCGCACCACGAACGCGACCTCCGTCGCGCGCGTCGCCGCGACCGGAGAGAACTCCACCGACTTCGTCGCCGGCGAGCCGACGCCCACCAACTCCGGCGGCGACGGCACCGATCCCGAGGAGCCGGGCGAGCCCGGCGAGACGGTCGAGGCGAGCATCGCCGAGATCCAGGGCACCGGCGCGCAGAGCCCGATGGTCGGGAAGAACGTGGTCACCGAGGGCGTGGTCACCGCGGTCTACGCGACCGGCGGCCTGAACGGCTACGTCATCCAGACCGGCGGCACCGGCGGTGCGCTGGACTTCTCCACGCACACCGGCTCCACCGCCGTGTTCGTGCACTCCCCGGAGACCGCCTCCCAGGTCGCGATCGGCGACTCGGTGCGCGTGACCGGCGAGGTCTCCGAGTACTACGACTCCACCCAGATCTCCGTCGGCACCGAGGGCCTCGAGCAGCTCGAACAGTCGCTCGAGCCCGTGGAGCCCGCGACCCTCGCCGGTGGCTTCCCCACCGAGGAGGCGCAGCGCGAGAGCATCGAGCACATGCTCTACCTGCCCGGCGCGGAGGAGTTCACCGTCACCGACGTGTACAGCACCAACCGCTTCGGCGAGGTGGCCCTCGCGATCGGCGACCAGCCGCTGCAGCAGGCCGGTGACATCATGCGCCCCGGCGCGGAGGCCACCGCCTACTACGAGAGCCGCGATGCGCTCAAGGTGCTGCTGGACGACGGCCGCACCACGAACTTCCAGAACAACCCCACCCAGCCGATGAGCTGGCTGACCACCGAGGAGCCCGTCCGGGTCGGGGCCACCCCCTCCTTCACCGAGCCCGTCGTGGTCGCCTACTCCTTCGACCAGTGGCGCCTGAACACCACCACCCCGTGGGAGTCGGCCTCGACCGACGGCGTCGACTTCGAGAACACCCGCCAGGACACGCCCGACCCCGTCGGCGGTGACCTGCAGGTCAGCACCTTCAACGTGCTGAACTACTTCACCACCCTCGGCGAGGACACCCCCGGCTGCGAGCCCTACACCGACATCGACGGGAACGGCACCACCGTGCGCGGCGGCTGCGACCTGCGCGGCGCGTGGGGCGCCGACGACCTCGAGCGCCAGCAGTCCAAGATCGTCGACGCGATCTCCGGCACCGGCGCCGACGTGGTGGGCCTGACCGAGATCGAGAACTCGGCCCGCCTCGGGGAGGAGGCCGACGAGGCCACCGCCACCCTCGTCGCCGCACTGAACGAGAAGGACGGCGAGGGCACCTGGGCCTACGTCCCCACCGGTGAGGCCTACGCCGCGCAGGGTCTGGACGGCGGCCAGGACGTGATCACCAACGCGATCATCTTCAAGCCCGCCGAGGTGCGCCCCGAGGGGCAGATGCAGATCCTCGCCGACGACCCCGCCTTCGACAACGCCCGCGAGCCGCTCGGCCAGGTGTTCGTGCCGATCGACGGCGACGGTGCCCAGCAGGTCGAGGGCGAGCCGTTCTTCTTCACCATCAACCACTTCAAGTCCAAGGGCTCGGCCGACGCCGAGGACTCGGGCCTCCCGGCCGACCCGGTCCAGGGCAACGCCCGCACCTCCCGCCTCCAGCAGGCCGAGGCGCTGCTGACCTGGGGCGAGCAGACCGCATCCGAGCTCGGCGTGAAGGACGTCCTGCACGGCGGTGACTTCAACTCCTACACCCAGGAGGAGCCCCTGCAGACGTTCTACGAGCAGGGCTTCGTCAACCTCGGCGAGACCCACGACCCGGAGGGCTGGTCCTACAGCTTCGGCGGCATGGTCGGCTCGCTCGACCACGTCATCGCCTCCCCGTCGGCCGCCGAGCGCGTCACCGGCGCCACCGACTGGCAGATCAACGGCCCCGAGTCGGTGATGGCCCAGTACGGCCGGTACAACAACAACGCGGTGGACCTCTACGAGGAGGGCCCCTTCGCCTCCTCCGACCACGACCCGATGATCGTGGGCCTGGACGCCGGGTACGAGGAGGCGCCGACCCTCCCGGACTTCACCGACGTGCGCTCCGACCACCCGTACTACGACGAGATCATGTGGGCGGCCGGCAGCAGCATCGTCCCCGGTGGGGAGGACGGCACCTTCCGTCCCACCCGCGCCGCGGACCGCGTCACCCTCGCCGCGGCCCTGTACGAGCTGGCGGGCCGTCCCGTGGTGGAGGTCCCCGCGAGCTCGCCGTTCAAGGACGTGAAGGCCGATCACCCGCACTACGAGGCGATGCTGTGGGCCGAGTCCGAGGGCGTGCTCACCCTCAACAAGGGCGGCGCGTTCCGCCCGAGCGCGGCGCTGAGCCGGGGCATGGTCGCCGAGGCGCTGTACGCCGCGGCCGGCTCGCCCGAGGTCGAGTCGCCCAGCGGTGACGGCCAGGCCGACGCCATCGCGTGGCTGCAGGCCGAGGGCCTCGACGAGGGCATCGTGGACGGGGACGAGCTCCGCCCGAACGCCCGCGTCGACCGTGCCGAGACCGCCGCCTGGCTGTACCGCTTCGACCGGCTGTGAGTCCGGGCGCCTCTCCCGCCGTCCTCTCCCGCCGCCTCGGACTGCGCGACGCGGTGGTGATCGGCCTCGCCTCGATGATCGGGGCGGGTGCCTTCGTCTCCCTCGGCGCCGCCCAGGACCTCGCCGGATCGCTCGCCCCGGCGGCGGTGCTGGTCGCCGCCGTGGTCGCGCTGTGCAATGCGACCTCGACCGCGCAGCTCGCCGCGCAGCACCCCGCCGCGGGCGGCACCTTCCACTACGGCCGGGAGCGGCTCGGACCGTGGTGGGGGTTCCTCGCCGGGTGGTGCTTCGTGATCGGCAAGACCGCCTCCTGCGCGGCGATGGCGCTGGTCGTCGCCGCGTATCTCGTGCCCGAGCCGTTCCAGCGACCCGTCGCGGCGCTCCTGGTCGTGGTGCTGACGGCCGTGAACCTGGTCGGCATCACCCGCACCGCGGTGCTCGCCCGGGTGCTGGTCACGGTCGCGCTCGCCGCGCTCGTGCTGACCGGGGTGCGGCTGCTCGCCGGGATCGTGGCGGGCGGTCCGACGGGAGGCGCGGGCGACGGGGCCGGTGCCGGGACGTGGGAGGTGCCCGGCCCCCTCTCCGGGCAGGCCGCCGGGCTGTGGGACGGCGGGATCGCGGCCGTCGCCGGCGCGGGGGAGGGTGGCGCGCTCGGCATCGTCCTCGCCGTCGCGCAGGCCGCGGCGCTGATGTTCTTCGCCTTCGCCGGCTACGCCCGGGTGGCGACGCTCGGCGAGGAGGTCGTCGCGCCGCGGCGCACCATCCCCCGCGCGATCCTGCTCGCGCTCGCCGCGGTCGGCGCGCTCTACCTGGTGCTGTCGGTGATCCTCGTGCTGGTGGGACCGGCACCGGGCGAGCAGGGCTGGGGCCCGGCGCCCTTCCGTGCGGCGCTGGACGCGGTCGGCGCGGGCGGGGTCTGGGCCGTGGTCGTGACCATCGGCGCGGTCGCGGCGGCCTCCGGTGCGCTGCTCGCGCTGGTCGCGGGCATCTCCCGCACCGTGCTCGCCATGGCGCGGGAGCGGGACCTGCCGCCCGTGCTCGCGCACGTCAGCCCCCGCTTCTCGGTCCCGCAGCGGGCGGAGGCCGCGGCCGGCATCGCGGTGGTGCTGCTGGTGCTGCTCGCCTCCGACGTGCTGGTCGCGATCGCCGCCTCGTCCTTCGGCGTGCTGCTCTACTACGCGGTCGCGAACCTCGCCGCGCTCACCCAGACCGGGCAGTGGCGGCTGTTCCCCAAGGCGATGCAGTGGATCGGCCTCGCCGGCTGCGTGCTGCTCGTCGCCGCACTGCCGGGACGCACGATCGTGGCGGGCCTGGTGCTCGTCGCCCTCGGCCTCGCCTACCGCGGCCTGGTGCTCGCGGTGCGGCGGTGACCGGCGCCGACGGTGTCCCGTCCCGGCCCTGGTGCCCCCGCTGTCCTGCTTGCCCTCCCGCCCGGCACCGCTGAACGTGCTGCCCTGCGCCGGCCGGCCCCGCCACCCTGCGCCGCCGAGTCGATCGACGTCCCGTACCGCTTTCCTGGTACCTGAGGTCGATCGACTGGCCGGGTGCGGGCCGCAGCGGGCACAGCGCCGAGTTGTTCGACGTCCCGTACCGCTTTCCTGGTACCTGAGGTCGATCAACTGGCCGGGTCGGGTCGCCGTCGACTCCCTTGTTGCATAAGGGTTGACTTATATGACTGTGCGCGTGGAGCATGGGCGCATGCACGCGCTCGACGTCCTCGGCGACCCGGTGCGGCGACGGATCCTCGAGCTCCTCGCCGACGACGGGGAGCTCGGCGCGGGCGAGATCGGCGAGATCGTGCAGCAGGAATTCGGGATCAGCCAGCCGGCCGTCTCTCAGCACCTGCGCGTCCTGCGCGAACACGGCTTCGCCACCGTCCGCCCCGAGGGCCGTCGGCGCCTCTACGCCCTCGACCCCCGCGGCCCGCGCGAGGCGAGGGAGTGGCTGACGCCCTTCGAGCGGTTCTGGCTGCCGAAGCTCGACGCTCTCGGCACCGAGCTCGCCCGCGGCAAGCGTTCGCGCCGCCTCGCCGCCGAGCGTGCAGAGAGCTCCGGCCACGCCGCCGGCCCCACCGACCCCGCGGTGAACGCGCCGCACACAGACCCTGCGCCGGGCACCCCGCCCGCCGCGACGACCCCCACCACCGAGAAGGAGACCTGACATGGTCGACGTCCCCGCCCAGCTGCAGTCCGTCACCCGCGCCTATCGCACCGAGGAGCGCGACGGCGAGCAGATGCACGTCCAGTCCCTCGAGCAGACCTACCCCGCCGCGCTCGCCGACGTGTGGGAGGCCGTCACCTCGGCCGAGCGCATCCAGCGCTGGTTCCTGCCGGTCAGCGGTGACCTCCGTCTCGGCGGCCGCTACCAGTTCGAGGGCAACGCTGGCGGCGAGATCACCGCCTGCGAGCCGCCGTCGGCCGGCGCCGCCGAGTTCTCCGCGACCTGGGAGGCCATGGGCTCCGTGTCATGGCTGACCGTGCGCCTGGCCGAGGTCGGGGGTGAGCGCACCAGCTTCGAGCTCGAGCACACCAGCCGCGTCGCCGACGTCCCCGCCGAGATGTGGGAGACCTTTGGCCCCGGCGCGACCGGGGTGGGCTGGGACGGCGGCCTGCTGGGTCTCTCGCTCCACCTCGGCGGCGTGGAGGGCTCGCTCTCCCCGGCCGAGGCGGAGGCCTGGGCCGGCACCGACGAGGGCCGCTCCTTCTACCGCGGCGCCGCCGACGGCTGGGCCGTCGCGCACGCGGCGTCCGGCGAGGACCCTGCCGTCGCCCAGCAGCGGGCCGACGCGACCTACGGCTTCTACACCGGCACCGAGGCCTGATCCCCGCAGCCCTTTTCAGACCGCCCGGGCGATCACCACGAACTCCCTGCCCGGGCGGTCCGGCGCTCCGCCGCGCTCACACGAACGAGGTCCAGGTGGTCTCGGCGTCGATCAGCCAGTGGTTGCGCAGTGTCAGGGCGCGCTCGACCGCGGCCAGCACACCGGCGACCGTGACCGTGACGTTCAGCCAGGCGGGAAGCTGGATCGGCGAGGTGAAGGCGCCGACCCGTTCGGCCACCGGCGGGATGCTCGTGATCAGCTCCGCGGCCTGCGGCAGCATCAGCACCACCCCGATCAGCAGCACCACGATCGCGAGCGCGCCGAGCAGCCGGCTCGCCCCGGGGTGGCGTCGGCCGAAGCGGGCGCGCAGGCCCTCGAGGGAGCGGGGGTGCGGGCGCAGGGTCGTGGCCGGGCCGTCGTCGGAGGGGACGAGGTGCATCCGGGAGAGGCCGTAGCTGCCGATCGCGACCTCGACCGTCCCTCCCGGCACCTCGAAGGCGACCGGCGAGTTCGCGATGTGGAGCTGTCGGCCGTCGCGGTAGAAGGCGATCGGCGCGTGCCGGACGCCCTCGGCGATCCTCCCGCCCTCGAGCTCGGTGGCCAGATAGCGCACGTCCACGATGTACGACGCCTCGCGACCTGCCCCGTGGTCGGGGTCCAGGGCGAACTGGGTGCGGGTGAGCGTCTGCCACCAGCGCAGGTCCTTCAGTGCGCTGCCGTCGCCGGGCTTTGCTCGGCCGAGCTTTCGCTGTCGGCGCAGTCGCTGGAACATGGTCCTCCCGGGGCAGGCGGCGCATGGCCGTGGGGCGTCGAACGCCTCCATCCCATCGGATGCGGAGGAGCGACGCCAGTGCGATCTGTCATCTCCTCCGAAGGGAGGAGCTGCGCCGGCGGGGGAGGAGCGGCGGGGAAGGGAGAGGGGTCGGCTCAGCCGGCCCGGAGCGCCCGCGGCAGCTCCTCCAGCAGTCGCAGCCACAGCTCCGAGGCGGCCGGGTAGCTCGGCACCGCATGGCGCAGCGCGTGCACCCGCACCGTGCCGACGATCGCGATCGTCGCGGCGTGCAGCAGCTCGGAGGCCTCGGGGCCGACGAACGTGGCGCCCACGAGGGTGCGGGTGCCGAGGTCGACGACGATCTGCGCGGTGCCGGTGACGTCGTCGCGGAGCAGCGCGGAGCCGGCCGCCCCGCTGAAGGGCACCTGCGCGGTGACCACCCGGTGTCCGGCCTCGCGGGCGTCCGCCTCGGTGAGGCCGACGGCCGCGACCTGCGGATCCGTGAACACGACCTGCGGCACCGGCACCTGGTCGGGCACCGGCTCCGTCGCCTCCCCGGTCGCGGCGGCGAGGATCCGCTGCCCGATCACGCGGGCGCGGTACTTCCCCCAGTGGGTCAGCGGCGCCTCCCCGCTCGCATCGCCCACCGCGTGCAGCCAGTCCGGCAGCGCCCCGCCGCCGGTGACGTCCTCGGGGGAGAGGCCGACGGTCTCGAGGCCCACGTCGTCCAGTCGCGGCCGGCGCCCGGTCGCGACGAGCACCTCGTCGGCCTCGAGGGTGTCGCGACGGTCGTCGGACTCGACCTCGAGCCGCACCCGACCGCCGTGGAGCCGTCCCAGCCCCGTCTCCCGGGCGCCCTCGCGCTCCCCGCCGACGACCGAGGCGCCGAGCCGCACGTCGACGCCGAGGCCCCGCAGCGCCTCGAGCACGTGCTCGCCGGCGAAGGGCTCCAGCCCTCGCAGCAGCGCGTCCCCGCGCACCAGCATCGTCACCCGGGTGCCGAGCGCGGCCATCCAGGTCGCGGCCTCGACCGCGACCACGCCGCCGCCGACGATCACCAGCTCGTCCGGCACCTCCACCACGCCCGTCGCATCGCGCGAGGTCCACGGCGCGAGCTCCCGCAGCTCCGCAGGGATCACGGGCACCGACCCGGTCGCGAGGACGACGGCGCGCTCGGCGCGCAGCCGCTGCGGGCCGCGCCCGTCGGCCCCGACGACCTCGACCTCGCGCTCGCCGACGAGCCGACCGTGCCCGCGCACCACCTGCAGCCCCGCCCCCTCGGCCCAGTCGACCTGGCCGGCGTCGGAGTAGTGGGAGACCCAGGTATCGCGCCGGGCCAGCAGCGCCTCGGCGTCGACCTCGGGCGTGGTGATCCCGGGCAGGTTCGCGGCGGCGTCCGCGACGGCGAGGGGGCGCAGCAGTGCCTTCGAGGGCATGCAGGCGTAGTAGGAGCACTCGCCGCCCAGCAGCTCGCCCTCGACGATCGCTGCAGTGAGGTCGGTGCCCTCGGTCGCGTACTGGGCGACGTTCTCGCCGACCGCCCCGCCGCCGAGCACGATCACGTCGAAGGAGGTCGCAGCATCGGGGGAGGGAGCATCAGCAGCCATGGTCCGACGCTACGCCCGGGCCCGGGCGTTGTCACGGCCTCGTCAGGGGCGGGGGCGGGTGCCCATCCCCTCGAGCACCTCGCGCACCGCCGCGGCGGGGTCGGGCGCCTCCATCACCGCACGCACCAGCGCGAGCCCGGCGACGCCCGTGCGGGACAGCGCCGGGGCGTCGGCCGGGGTGACGTCCCCGATCGCGACGATCGGCAGCATCGTCGCCCGCACCAGCGCCGGATAGCCGTCCACGCCCAGCGGCTCCCGGCCGGAGTCCTTCGTGGGGGTGCGGCGGAACGGCCCGGCGCCGAGGTAGTCGAGGTCGAAGGCGACGCCGGCCGAGTCGCGGACCAGGTCGAGCGTGCCCGTGGTCAGCCCGATGACCGCGTCGTGGCCGAGCAGGGCGCGGGCGTCGGGGACGGGCAGGTCGTCCTGGCCGAGGTGGACCCCGTGCACGTGCGCCCCGCGGGCCCGGGCCGCCGCGGCGACGTCGGCCCGGTCATCGACCAGCACCCTCGTCGTGGGGTTCGCCGTGCGGACGGCCTCGGCGACGGCGAGGACGAGCTCGAGCAGCTCCCGCGTGCTCGCCTCCTTCGCCCGCACCTGCACGACCCCGGCCCCGGCCGCCGCGGCCTCGGCGGCGACCTCGACGGTGCGCGGGCCCGTGCCGGAGGTGACGAGATAGCAGCGCAGGTCCAGCGGAGAGGAGGGGGCGGTCATGGGCGTCGTCCGATCTCGTCGAGGGCGTCGAGCAGGTGCATGCGGAAGCTGCCAGGTCCGGTCGCGCGCGACGCGGCGCGCTCCCCGGCCAGAGCCATCCAGGTGGTCGCGGCGAGCGCGGCCTCGAAGGGATCCTCCCAGACGGCGGTGCAGGCGGCGGTCAGCGCCCCCAGCAGGCAGCCCGTCCCGGTCACGCGCGGCAGCAGCGCGGAGCCGCGGGCTAGGCGGGCCTCGCGGCTCGCATCCAGCACCAGGTCCACCGCGTCGGAGACGGCGACGGCCCCGCCGGTGAGGCGGGCGACCTCGGCCGCGGCGCCGGCGGCGGACTCCGCGGCGGCGGTCGAGTCCGCGCCCCGCCCGCCTCCCGCCTCGCCCACCAGGGCGAGGATCTCCGAGGCGTTGCCCCGCACCGCCGTCGGCCGCTGTTCGATCAGCCGCCGCGCGAGCGGGGTGCGGACCGGGGCGATCCCGATCGCCGTCGGGTCCAGCACCCAGGGCCGCTGCTGCTCCCGCGCGACCGCGACGGTGGCGGGGATGCCGTCCATCGCGTCGGTCGAGAGGGTGCCGAGGTTGATCAGCAGTGCGTCCGCGACGGTCGTGACGACGGGCGCCTCGACGACGGTCTCGGTCATCATCGGGCGCGCCCCGGCGGCGAGCAGCCCGTCGGCCACCAGCTGCATCGACACGGTCGCGGTGAGGCAGTGGACCAGCGGCGCCGCCTCCCGCACCGCCGCCAGGACGGGCAGGGCGCGGGCGAGATCGGGGTCGTCGGCGGGGCTCATCGCGTGCTCCGCTCGGCGACCGCGTCGAGGTCCGCGTCGATCTCGCGCGGGGAGAGCCGCGGGCCGAGCAGCGCCCCGACCACCACGAGCAGCCCGCCGAGCGCGACCATCCCCATCACCGTCGTGTGCCGGCCGAGCAGCGGCTCGAGCGCCGGCACGTAGAACGGGTACAGCGCCGGCAGCACGAGGGAGAGGCTGTAGGCGGAGCCGTAGCCGGTCGAGCGGATCGCGGTGGGGAACCGCTCGGAGAGATAGGCGGCGATCGGACCGTAGGCGGAGACCGTCGCGACCTGCAGCAGCGCGGCGAGCAGCGCCGCCACGGCGAGGGTCGGCGCGGTGACCGCCGCCCACCACAGCACCGGGCCGAGGATCCCCGCGACGGCGCCCCACACCACGAGCAGGCGCCGCCTCCCGACGAGGCTCGAGAGGTGCCCCGCGAGCGCCATCACGAGCGCCTGCGCGATCGAGGCCGCGCCCATCACCAGCGGCACCGCCTCCGGGGCGATCGGCGAGTCGGTGGACAGCCGCGCCGTCAGCAGCAGCACGGTCGAGTCGGTGAGCAGCCACAGCCCCGTCATCAGCACGAACGCCGCCCAGAACGCGGACGCCCAGCGTCCCGTGAGCAGGCTGCGCAGGCCCGGTCGCGGGGCCGACGGGGCGGCCGACGCCGGTGCTCGCCGGGCCTGCGGCGCATCGACCACGTGCCGCCGGTAGTAGAGCATCATCCCGATCGACAGCGCCGCGCCCGCGACGAACAGCGCCCGCCAGCCCCAGGCCGCGTACTGCTCCGGCCCGAGGGCCGCCAGCAGCGCCGCGACGGCGAAGGCGATCGTGGCCTGCGCCCACGGCGCCATCGAGAGGATCAGCCCGCTCATCAGCCCGCGTCGGCGCGGCGTCGACCACTCCATCGCCAGCGGGATCGCGGCAGAGTACTCGCCGGCCACGAAGATCCCGCCGAGGAAGCGCAGCGCCAGGATCAGCGCGACGGTGCCCGGGCCGAGCACCTGGTGGGTGGGGACGAGGGCGATCGCGAGCGCGCACGCCGCGGTGCCCGCGATGGCGAGGCGGGTGGTGCGGGTGCGTCCCATGCGGTCCGCGATCCGCCCGAACACCACCCCGCCGACGGGCCGACCCAGCAGCATCGCGACGATGATCAGCGCCGCCGCCGATGCGGTCGCCGATGGGCCCGCGATCACGAGCATCGCCGGGGCCAGCGCCGTGACCGGCAGGAACACGTGGATGTTGTCGATGAAGTTCCCGACCACGCCGGCGCGCAGCGCGGCTCGGCCCTCGGGCGGCAGGGCGCGGGTGCCGGTCGCGGCGATCGAGGCGGCGGTCATCGGGTCGCCCCCGCGAGGGCCGGGCTCGGGGCGACGGCTGAGGGGGCCACGCGCCGTGCCTGCTCGAAGAACTCCAGCTCGTGGCGGCAGGCGAGGAGGAAGGCGCGCGCCGCCTCCGCCCGCACGGCGGGATCGGCGGCCCCGAGCTCGCGCTCGACGACGCCGAGCGCCCCGCGCACCCCCTCCACGAAGGTGGGGTCGCGGTAGGTCAGGAGCCACCCCGCGTAGGGGTGCTCGTCCGGTACCTCGGGCAGGCTCGCCCCGACCTGCGCGTACAGCCAGAAGCAGGGCAGCGCCGCGGCCGCTCCGACGGCCGTCGGGTCCCCGAGCGCCCGGGCGAGCAGGAAGTCGGTGTATGAACTGGTCACCGGGCTGACGGCCACCTCCGCCGCGTCAGGACGGGTCGCGAGCCAGCCGCGGTGGAGCTCGAGCTCGGTATCCACGCAGTGCCGGGAGGAGTCCGACCAGAACTCCCGCGCGGCAGGGTCCTCCGAGGTCGCGGCGAGGGTCGCGAGGGCGCGGGAGTAGCGCTGCAGGTAGTGAGCGTCCTGCGCGAGATAGAAGGAGAACTGCCCCTCGGGCAGGCTCCCGTCCACGAGCGCCGCCACGAAGCCGGAGCCCTCGATCGCGCCGGCGAGCGGCGCCCCGGCCGCCCACAGCGCCTCGGTCCACGGGCCGACGGGCGGGACCGAGGCGGCAGGACCCGTCGGGCCGTCGGCCGTCGCTCGGGCGGCGAGCTGGGCCGGCTGCTCCCACCGGTCCGGCACCGCGCCGCCGGCGACCCACGGCGCGGCCGATCCCGCCGCCGCGAGCCGCCGTGCCCGGTGGGCGTGGTCGACGGGGCCGTTCCCGCTCCCGACCTGCAGCTCTGCGCCGTGCAGGATCGCCTCGTGGAGCCAGTCGGTGACCCAGGCGAGGGCCGTGGCCGGGTCCTCACCGGCGCCGAGCCGGGTCGCGAGCGCCGCCGCGAGGGAGCAGCCGGTGCCGTGCGTGCTCGTCGTGTCCACCCGCGTCGAGTGCACGGGGTGGCGGGTACCGTCGGTCCCGATCCAGGTGTTGGTGACCTCGCGGCTGTCGAGGTGCCCGGTCTTCACCACGACCGCGACGCCGGTCGCCTCCGACCAGCGGGCGGCCTGGGCGAGGGCCTCGTCCTCGTCGTGCGCGCGGGGCTCGCCGGTGAGGACGGCGAGCTCGTCGATGTTCGGGGTGACCACGGTGGCGAGGGAGCAGAAGCGGATCATCGCCTGCTCCGCCTCGGGCTCCAGCAGCCTGTCGCCGCTGGTCGCGACCATCACCGGGTCGACGACGAGCACCCGCGGCGGGTGCGCGGAGAGCCAGGTCCCGACGGCCTCGATGATCTCGGCGGTGCCGAGCATGCCGGTCTTGACCGCCTCGAGCTCGACGTCGTCGGAGACCGCGCGGAGCTGCGCGGCGAGGAACTGCGCGGGAGGGACGTGGATGTCGCTCACGCCGTGGGTGTTCTGTGCGACGACCGCGGTGACCGCCGCCATGCCGAAGCCGCCCGCGGCGGTGATCGACTTGAGGTCCGCCGCGGTGCCGGCGCCGCCCGTCGGGTCGGTGCCCGCGATCGAGAGCACTCGCGGGGCCGACGGCGCGGGGCGGTCGGATACCGGATGGCACGTTGCGGGATGGCCGGACGCGGGCCGGCGGGTAGCGGGCCGATCGGGCGCGGCGGCGCGGGGGAGGGCAGCGGGAAAGAGGGTGCAAGGATCCGAGCTCATGCGGACATCCCTTCGCTAGTACGAACTAGATCAGGTTCCACGGGTGTGATCTCAGCGCCTCGGGCGCACCCCGTGTCCAGCAGCCGAGTGTAGGCCAGGCGGCGGCGGAGGGGCCGGGATGTCCGGGGTCGATGCCCCTCTACCGCAGGGGTCCGACAGACGAGGCGGCCCCTCGGAAATCTGTGGATGGCATTGTGGAAAACGAGGAGCTGTGGAGGAAAGGTGTGGATCGAGAGCCGCATTGCGCTCGAGATCCGCCACTCGATCAGAAAGTTATCCACATATTCTCTGTGGGCCTTTCTTCTGTCGGTGTCGGTCCCTAGTCTGAAGGGGTCGGATCGAGAAGGGCGGTGCATCGACGCATCGCCGACGCGGACGGGGAGGAGGGGCCGATGGGCATCACGCAGCCGGAGCATTCGCCGGGCGATGAGATCGCCGACGGCGCACGCGACGCGGTGCGTTCCGAGCGGTCGGATGCCGCCGCCCCAGATACCTCCGCGTGGGAGGTCTCCCTGCCCTCGGTTCCCGCCTCGTCGCCGGTGGTGACGGCATCACCGTCGGCTCCTGCCGCCACCTCCCCGGACCCCGTCGACGATGCCCTGATCGCGTCGCTTCCTGCACGTTTCCGCCGGGTCGGCGCACGCCAGGCTCGTACTCGTGACGCGCTGCCCGATCTCGGCGGCTGCGCCGACGACCCCGCCCTGAGCGAGGCCGCGCAGCGCGTGTGGGATGCGGAGCGCGCCACTGCCCTCGCGCTCGCGGCGCAGTACCGCGCCCTCGCCGCCCTGCACGAGTTCGAGGGAGAGTACGAGGACGCCTGCGAGCTCGACGAGGTCGAGACGCTCCGCGCCGCACTCGGCCTCCGGGTCACTCGCAGTGCCGCGAGCTGGCGACTGCGCGACGCATACCAGGCCGTGAACCATTTCCCGCGCACCCTCGAGAACCTTGAATCCGGGAGCATGCCGTCGGCCTGGTTCCAGAAGATGCTGAAGACCTCGCAGAAGCTCTCCGAATCCTCCAGGAGGGATCTCGATGCCGTGATCTCGACATGGTCCACGGATATCAGCCCGGAACGATTCTTCACGCTCCTGCGCGCCCTCATCGAGCATCTCGCCGAGCGCGAGAGCCGTCCCGATCCCGTCGCCGCGCTCGAGCGCACCGTCGAGCTGCTTCCCGGCGCGGAGGCCGGCACCGGGACCCTGAGGATCACGGGCCCGATCCCCGAGATCCTCGCCCGGTGGAAGTCGATCGACGAGTCCGCCCGCGCCGTCCAGGCGGCGCAGCGTGCGGCGCTCCGCGACGGCACACCGATCCCGCACGACCCCGACGGCATCGTCCTCGAGACCGGCAGGGCCCTTCCGCTCACCCGGCTGCGCTACGCCCTGATCGGTACCGCCGAACTCGACGTCGACGGGGTCGCCGTCCCCGCCGAGCGGTTCCGCCTCAACGTCACGGTGCCCGTGCTGACCCTGCTCGGCGCCTCCGACCAGCCCGGCATGCTCGACGGCGTCACCCCGCTGCCGCCCTCGATGGCGCGTTCCCTCGCCGGCAGCTGCACCGTCTGGCACCGCGTCCTCACCAGCGCGAGCAGCGGCGCCTTCCTCCCGCTCCCGGCCGACCGCGTCATCCCCACCCCCGCGATGCTCGAGCACCTCCGGCTCCGCAACGGACAGTGCGCCGTCCCCGGATGCACGCGCCCCACCTCCTGGGCCTCCGAGTGCGACCACATCGAGGAGTGCCTGCGCGGCACCCCGGGCGAGGGCGGCGCCACCGAGGTCGAGAACCTGCACCTCCTGTGCTGGCAGCACCACCTCGACAAGACGAGCGGCCTGCTGGACCCCACCCGGCTCCCCACGCAGGCAGGCAAGCCCGGCCGCACCCGCTGGACGATCGGCCGCCACGGCGACGCCGTCGCCGTCCTCGACGACCTCGACCACGCCAGCCTCGAGATGGTCGAGCTGCTCACCGCCGCCTGGACCGGATTCCTGCGCGGCGCCCACGTCGGCAGCCCCGCGACCAGCCCGAACAGCCCACCGGGGCATCCCGCTGACCGGCGTGTGCTCACCACACCGGTGGCCGGGGAGCCGACCCTGCAGACCCAGGCGCCGCCCGGGCCCCCGCCGACCGCGACGACCTCGCGCGGCGAGACTCCGACACCGCGTGCCCAGCTCCCGGAGCCCCCGCCGGAGGGATGGGGCGACTACGGTCCGCCGCCCTTCTGATGCCGCGCGCCCGTCCCTCGTCCGTCGCACCCCACCCCTAGGCTCGATGACATGAAGATCCTGCACACCTCGGACTGGCACCTGGGCCGTACCCTGCATAAGGTCGACCTGCACGAGCACCAGGCCGCCTTCCTCGACTGGCTCGTCGACCTCGTCGAGGCCGAGGGGGTGGACGTGGTCGTGATCCCCGGCGACGTCTACGACCGCGCCGTGCCCGCGGTGAGCAGCGTGACCCTCCTGGACCGGGCCCTCGCCCGCCTCGCCGACACCGGCGCGACCGTGGTCCTCACCAGCGGGAACCACGACTCCCCGGAGCGGCTCGGCTTCGGCCGCTCCCTGATGCGCGCCGGCATCCACCTGCTCACCGACCTGCCCGCGATCGAGCATCCCGTCTCCGTCGAGGACGAGCACGGCGAGGTGCTGTTCTTCGGCCTGCCCTATCTCGAGCCGGACCGCGCTCGCACCGAGCTCGCTCGCGAGGGCGAGGAGCCGCTGCCCCGCAGCCACGAGGCCGTCACCCGCGCGGCCCTGGACCGGGTGCGCGAGCGCGCCGCGGCCCGGCCCGGTGCCCGCACCGTCGTCCTCGCCCACACCTTCGTCACCGGCGGCGAGGCCAGCGATTCCGAGCGCGACCTCTCCGTCGGCGGCGTCGACTCCGTGCCCGCCGGGGTGCTCGGCGGCATCGACTACCTCGCCCTCGGCCACCTCCACGGCTGCCAGGACCTCACCCGCAGCGTCGGCGCCCCCGCCTGGTACTCCGGCTCCCCGCTCGCCTTCTCCTTCTCCGAGCGCAGCCACCGCAAGTCCGTCCTCCTCGTCGAACTGGGCGCCCCTGGGGCCGACGGGGAGCGGGCCGAGGTCGACGTGCGCCGCATCGAGACCCCCGTCCCGCGCCGTCTCACCGAGCTGCGCGGCACCCTGGAGGAGATCCTCGCCCGCCGGGACGAGCACGCCGGGGACTGGCTGAAGGCCGTCGTCACCGACCCCGCCCGCCCAGCCCACCTGCAGGAGCAGCTCCGTGAGGCCTACCCCCACCTGCTCCTGACCGAGTACGCCCCCGAGGGCCGCGCCGCGAGCGCCGGCACCCCGGTGGTGCGCCGGGAGCAGAACCCGCTGGAGGTGATGGACGAGTTCCTCGCCCACGTCACCGGCGGCGACCCCACCGCGGCGGAGCACGACGTGCTCGAGCGCGCCTACTCCGCCGTCCGCCGCCAGCAGGAGGCCTCGTGAAGCTCCACCACCTCCGCATGACCGGGATCGGCCCCTTCGCCGGCACCGTCGAGATCGACTTCGCCGCCCTCGGCGCCTCCGGCACCTTCCTGCTCGAGGGGCCGACGGGCTCCGGCAAGTCCACGATCCTCGACGCGATCGTCTACGCCCTCTACGGGCAGGTCGCCGGCTCCGCCACCAGCGCCGACCGGATCCGCTCCCAGTTCGCCGCGCCGACGGAGCCGAGCATCGTCGACCTCGTCTTCGAGACCCCCTCCGGACTGCACCGCGTGCGCCGCTCCCCGGAGTTCCAGCGCCCCAAGCTGCGCGGCACCGGCACCACGAAGGAGCAGGCCAAGGCCCTGATGTGGCGGATCGGGTCCCCACAGGCCCTGCCCGCCGCGATCGCCGACACCGCCGGCGCCGGCGACGGCAGCGAGGTCATCGCCAGCCGCCTCGACGAGGTGGGCCGCGAGGTGCAGCGCGCCGTCGGCCTCACCCGCGAGCAGTTCACCCAGACCGTCCTGCTGCCCCAGAACGAGTTCGCCCGCTTCCTCCGCGCCGGCACCGGGGAGCGCCAGCAGGTGCTGCAGCGCGTCTTCGGCACCGAGACCTACGCCGCCGTCGAGAAGCAGCTCGAGGAGATGCGCAAACAGGCCAAGCGCCAGGTCGACGCCGCCCAGCAGACCCTCGGCACAGCGCTGGCGCGCTTCACCGAGGCCGTCGCCCTCGAGGACGAGGACTCCGCCGCGCTCACCGAGCACGCCGCCGCACTGCGCCTCGAGTCCCTCGCCTCCGCGGCCGACGCCCAGCTCGCGCAGGTCACCGCCCGCGCGGCCGAGACCGCCGCTTCCTCCGCCGCGGCGCAGGAGGTGGAGCAGACCGCGCGGACCGCCGCCGAGGCCGCCCGCACCGCCCGCACCCGAATCGATCGCCGCCGAGAGCTCGACCAGCTCGCGACCCGCCTCGAGACGGAGAAGCCCGAGGTCACGAAGGCGTCGGCCGCGCTCGAGCGCGACGAGACCGCCCGCCCCGTCGTCGAGGTGCTGCGGCGACGCGACACCGCCGCCCAGGCCGCCTCGGCCGCGATCGAGGCCCTCGCCGCGCGCGCCGAGGAGACGCGACCCGCGCACCCCGACCTCGTCGACCTCCTCGCGGAGCAGGCCGAGGACCCCGCCGCCGCACTCGCCGCCGCGGCCGACGAGGCGACCGGCGCCGCCGGCGCCCTCAAGGACCTCGTCGACCTCGAGACCGCGCTGCCCGAGCGGGAGAAGCAGCTCGACGCCCGACGCGAGGCCCTCACGGCCCGGGAGGAGCAGTTGAAGGCTGCGACCGTCCGGCTCGAGGAGCGCCCCGCTGCCCGCGGTGCCCTCGTCACCGCGCGCGAGGAGGCCCGCACCGCCGCCTCGGGCCTCGCCGAAGCGCGGCTCGCCCTCGCCGCCGCGCAGGACGTGCTGAAGGCCGCGACCGCCGCAGATGCCCAGGTCAAGGCCGTCGCGAAGGCCAAGGAGACGGCCGAGCGCTCCCTGCGCACCGCCCGCGCCCGCGCTGAGGAGGAGGCCACGCTGCGTCGGCGCCGCTTCGCCGGGATCGCCGCCGAGCTCGCCGCCGACCTCGAGGACGACTCCGCCTGCCCCGTCTGCGGATCCCACGAGCACCCCCACCCCGCGGACCCCTCCGAGGACGCCGTCAGCCCTGAGCAGGTCGAGGCCGCCGAGACCGCCCGCCGCGCCGCCGAGCAGGCACAGGCCGCCGACGCACAGGCCCTCGCCCTCGCCGAGCGGGAGCTCGCCGCGCTGCGCGAGGACGCCGGGGAGCACACCCCCGACACCGCCCACGCCGAGGTCGCGACCCGCACCGCCGCCGTCACCGCCGCGACGACCGCCGCCGCCCGTGCCGACGAGCTCGAGACGCAGCTGAACGCCTTCGACGCCGAGACCGAGAAGGCCACCCGCGCCAAGGAGGCGCTCGCCCTCGACATCGCCCGTGAGCGCACCGGCATCGACGAGACCGGCCGCACGCTCGCCGCCGACCGCACCCGGATCGACGAGGCCCGCGGCGAGGACGGCTCCATCGCAGCGCGCCGCCGCGGCCACACTGCCCGCGCCCGCGCCGCGACCGCGCTCCGCGAGGCGCTGCGCAGCCGCGTCCAGGCCGAGAGCTCCGCCGCCGAGCTCGCCGCCGAGGCCGACCGCGCCCTCGCCGCCAGCGGCCTCGCCACCGCCGAGACCGCCCGCGCCGCAGTCCTGCCCGCCCAGGAGCGCACCCGTCTGCAGAAGCAGGTCCAGACCCGCGCCGTCGACGAGACCCGCCTCGCCGACGGTCTCGCCGAGGACGGCATCGCGGACACCGTCGCGACCGACGAGGCCCGCGAGCAGGCCGAGGCGGCGCTGGTCGCCGCGGGGGAGAGGCTCACCGCCGCGCAGACCGCCGCGAGGGAGGCTGCGGGGCTCGCCGCCCGCAGCGCCGGCGTGGCCCAGCGCGCCGGCTCCGCTCGCGAGGCCCTCGCCGCCGCCTCCGAGCAGGTCCGCGCCGTCGGCGAGGACGCCGGGGTCGTGGTGCGCGTCGCCGACCTCGCCACCGGCCGCTCCGCCGACGGCGAGCGGGTGCAGCTGTCGACCTACGTGCTCATGTGGCGGCTGGACGCCGTGATCGACGCGGCCAACGCCCGCCTCGCCCTGTTCTCCGGCTCCGAGCTCGAGCTGCAGCGCGACCGCGGCGCACGCGGCGCGCGGAAGACCGGACTGGACCTGCTGGTCCTCGACCGCCGCACCGACCAGGTGCGCGTGCCCGAGACCCTCTCCGGCGGCGAGACCTTCTTCGTCTCCCTCGCGCTCGCCCTGGGCCTCGCCGACATCGTCATGGGGGAGGCCGGCGGGGTGCAGATGGAGACCCTCTTCATCGACGAGGGCTTCGGCTCCCTGGACCCCGAGACCCTCGAGACCGTCGTGCGGGAGATCGGGCGGCTCACCGAGAGCGGCCGCACCGTCGGGATCGTCAGCCACGTCGGCGACATGAAGTCCCAGATCGCCGAGCAGATCCACGTGCGCCGCGGCGCCGACGCCCGCTCGACCCTGACCGTCACGGCCTGAGACCACCCCGCGTGGGGCGAGGGCTCTTCAGGACCTTCATCGCGAAGCGGGAGGAGACCTTCGAGACGCCGCCGCGAGCCGCGGCACGTGGAACCGCTGGCGAACCTGCGCTGAGGACTGCGCCTACCATCGATGCATCCGTCGGACCAGGAGAGCACCATGACCACGAGCCCCCGCCCCTTCGCCGCCCAGGCCCCCGCGGCCGGATCGAGGATCCTCGGCACCGGCCATCACCGGCCCGACCGCGTGATGACCAACGCCGACCTCGAGCAGCTCGTCGAGACCAGCGACGAGTGGATCCGCCAGCGCACCGGCATCGAGGAGCGTCGCATCGCGGCCGACGGGGTCGACGTCGGCGACCTCGCCGCGATCGCCGGACGCAGCGCGCTCGCCGACGCGGGCGTCGACCCCTCCGAGATCACGCAGGTGATCGTCGCGACCTGCTCCAACCACGAGCGCTCCCCGAGCGCTGCGGGCCGCGTCGCCCAGCAGCTCGGCATCCCCGCGCCCGCCGCCTTCGACGTGGGCGCGGCCTGCTCCGGCTTCGAGCACGCGCTCGCCGTGGCCGACATGTCGATCCGCACCGGCGCCTCGACCACCACCCTCGTGATCGGTGCGGAGAAGCTCTCCGCCGTCACCGACTACACCGACCGCACCACCTGCATCCTCACCGCCGACGGGGCGGGCGCGATGGTGCTGACCGCGAGCGACCAGCCCGGCATCGCGCCGGTCGTCTGGGGCACCGTCCCCGAGCTCGCCGACGCCGTCACCATCAACGGCGAGGGCCCCGCCTTCGCCCAGCAGGGACGGCAGGTGCTCGGCTGGGCGCTGCGCGAGGCGCCGAAGATCTCGCAGCGGATCGTCGAGGCCGCCGGACTGACCATGGAGGACATCGACGTGTTCGTCCCCCACCAGGCGAACCTGCGCATGATCGAGCCGCTCGCCGCCGCGCTCGGCCTGCGCGAGGACGCGATCGTCGCCGACGACATCATCACCTCCGGCAACACCTCCGCCGCGACGATCCCGCTGGCGATCTCGCGGATGCGCGAGGCCGGGCGGATCCCCTCCGGCGCGACCGCGCTGCTGGTCGGCTTCGGCGGCGGCTTCTCCTGGGCCGGCCAGGTGGTGCGCCTGCCCTGACGGGCTGCCGATAGGATCGACGAGGCCCCATCCGCTCCCGCGCCCCGGAGGACCTCGTGGTCGATTCCCTGACCGTCCAGATCATCGTCACGGTCCTCGCCGGCCTCGCCTACGCCGTCGGCCTCACCGGCATCATCGTGCCGGTCCTGCCCGGCACCATCACGATCGTCATCGCGACCCTGGTCTGGGCGATCCTGATCGGCGGCTGGCCCGCCTGGGTCGCCTTCGGGATCGTGCTCCTGCTCGGCGCGGCCGGCATGACCGCCAGCTACGTCCTCACCGGGCGCCGCCTCCACGCGGCCGAGGTGCCGATGTGGCCGGTCTACGTCGCGATCGCCGCGGCGGTCGTCGGCTTCTTCGTCATCCCCTTCCTCGGGCTGCCGATCGGCTTCCTCGCCGGACTGTACGTCGCCGAGTCGCTGCGGCTGAAGGACTGGAGGAAGGGCCTGGACAACACATGGATCGCGCTGAAGGCCCTCGGCACCGGGATCCTCATCGAGTTCTCCCTGGCGGTGCTGTCCACGTTCACCTTCGCGATCGCGGTCATCGTGCACTTCGTGACCGCATGACCACCTCGCAGCACCCCGCCGTCCTCGTCCCCGGACTGAAGCGCCTGCTGAAGGGCTCGTGGGAGCAGAAGCGCTGGTTCGTCCTCGCCGTGCTCGGCGCGACCGCCTTCGCGCTGCTCCAGATCGCGACCTCCTCGATCATCGGCTGGGTCACCGAGGACGTCGTCGTCCCCTCCTTCGCCAGCGGCGAGGTCGCCCCCGCGCTCGTCCTCGGCGGGGGAGCGGCGATCCTCGGCATCGCCGTCGCCCGCGCCGTGACCGTCATGGCGCGGCGCGTCTTCGCCGCCGCCGCCCAGTTCGACCTCTTCCGCCTCTACCGCGAGCGGATCGTCCAGGTCTACGCGAAGGTGCCGCTGCTGTGGCATCGCCGCCAGGCCACCGGCACCCTGCTCAGCTCCGTCTACTCCGACGTCGAGGCGACCTTCTTCGCGATGGCGCCCTTCCCCTTCGCGCTGTCCACCCTGGTGATGCTGGCCTACGCGACCGTGGTCGTCGCCCGGATCGACCCGGTGATCCTGCTGGTCATGCTCGCGCTGATCGTGCTGCTGATCATCCTCAACGTGCTCCTGCAGCGCTTCGCGACCCCGATCGCGATGCGCTCCCAGCAGCTGCGCGCCGAGGTCGCCGAGATCGCCCACGAGTCCTTCGACGGCGCGAACGTCGTGAAGTCCCTGGGCCGCGAGGACGTCGAGGAGCGGCGCTTCACCCGCGCCGCCGACGACCTGCGCGAGACAGGCATCCGCTTCGGCTACATCCGCGGCTGGTTCGACCCCGCCATCGACGCCCTCCCGAACCTCGGCATCCTCGCCGTCGCCGTGCTCGGCGCCTGGCGGATCGGGGAGGGGCACCTCAGCACCGGCCAGCTCGTCGAGGTCGCCTACCTGTTCACGCTGATGTCCCTGCCGATCCGGTCCTTCGGCTGGGTGCTCGGGGACCTCTCCCGCACGGTCGTCGGCGGCGGCCGCGTGCAGCAGATCCTCGACGTCGAGGAGGAGCGGACCTACGGCCCCGACCCGCTGCCGAGCGGACCCGGCGTGCTCGCGTTCGACCAGGTCTCCTTCGTCTACCGCGACGACCCCGCCGCCGTGATCCTCGGCCGGGGCGTGCGCGAGGAGCAGCTCGCCGTGCGCGAGGGGCATGCCCTGACCGACGTGTCCCTGCGCGCCGACCCGACGGCCGGGACCCGGGTGCTGGCCGTCGTCGGCGCGACCGGCTCAGGGAAGTCCACCCTCGCGCTGCTCGCCGCGGGCCTGGTCCCGCCGAGCAGCGGCACGATCAGCCTCGACGGTGCGCGCCTCGAGAGCCTCACCGCCGAGGCGCTCACGGCCGACGTCGCCCTCGTGCTGCAGCAGGCCTTCGTCATGGACGCTACCGTGCGCCAGAACGTCACCCTCGGCGAGGACATCGACGAGCGGACCGTGCGCTGGGCGCTGCGCGTCGCCCAGGCCGAGGCCTTCGTCGACGCGCTGCCGGACGGGCTCGACACCGAGCTCGGGGAGCGCGGCGGCTCCCTCTCCGGCGGGCAGCGCCAGCGCATCGCGCTCGCCCGGGCGCTGGCCCGTCGGCCCCGCCTGCTGATCCTCGACGACGCCACCAGCGCCTGCGACCCGAGCGTCGAGCTCGCCATCCTCGACGGGATCCGCCGCGAGATGACCGAGTCGACGCTGCTGCTGATCGCCTACCGCAAGTCCACGATCTCGCTCGCCGACCAGGTCGTGTTCCTCGACCACGGCCGCGTCGCCGATATCGGCCCCCATGAGGAGCTGCGGGCGCGCAGCGCCGGCTACCGCGCGCTGGTGGACGCCTACGACGAGGCCGCGATCTCCCACAGCCTGCTCGAGGCCTCCAAGCCCCCGCCCAGCGACGCTCCCGAGGAGGAGCCCGACCCCGTCACCGGCGCGATCGAGATCCACGGCGCGACACGCCACCGCCACGAGGAGGCAGGGGCCGACGAGGCCGAGTGCGAGCCGCCCGCTCGCACCGGCGGACTCCCCGCCGTCGACGCCGACCAGGAGGCCGGGCGATGACCGCCGCACCCGCATCCCGCACCTCCTCCGCCCTCGGCGGGGAGGCCGCCGCCGACGAGGGCGCGATCGCGACCATCCGCCGCGGCCTCGCCCTCACGCCCGAGCTGCTGCGCGGGCTGTGGATCACGCTGCTGCTGGCCGTGATCGCGACCGCCGGCAAGGTGGTCGTGCCCATCGCCGTCCAGGCCATCCTGGACCGCGGCATCATCGCGCCCGAGACCCCCGACGTCGCCTTCGTCGCCGGCGCCGCGGGACTCGCCGCCCTCGTCCTGCTCGCGACCGCGACCTGCAACGTGCTCATGAACCGGCGCCTGTTCCGCCTGGCCGAGACGTCGCTGGCGACCCTGCGCAAGCGCGCCTTCCGCCACATCCACGACCTGTCCCTGCTCACCCAGGGCACCGAGCAGCGCGGCGCCCTCGTCTCCCGCGTGACCAGCGACGTCGACACCGTCAGCCAGTTCATGAGCTTCGGCGGGATCATGCTGGTGGTGATGAGCTTCCAGCTCGTCCTCGCCACCGCCGTGATGGCCTTCTACTCCTGGCCGCTCGCCCTCGTGGTGTGGCTGTGCTACCTCCCGATCCTCGTGATCATGGGCTCCCTGCAGAAGCGGATCCGCGCCCGCTACCAGGTGGTGCGCACGAAGGTCGGCGAGATGCTCGGCACCGTCTCGGAGTCCCTCGTCGGCTCCGCGACCGTGCGCGCCTACGGCACCGAGGAGCGCACCCGCCAGGCTCAGGTCGGCCGGATCGGTGCGGTGCGCGACGCCCAGTTCGCGGTGCTGCGCCCCCAGTCCGCGTCCTTCTTCCTCTCGGAGACGGCCGACGGGCTCGCGACCGCCGTCGTGGTCGTGGTCGGGGTGGTGCTCGGCACCGGAGCGCTCGGGATCGACCTGCCCGGCGCCGACCTCACCGCCGGCGGCGTGGTCGCCTTCGTCTTCCTCGTCTCCCTGTTCAGCCAGCCCGTCCGCATGGGCATCGAGATGCTCTCGGAGGCGCAGAACGCGGTGGCCGGGTGGCGGCGCGTGCTCGGCGTGCTCGACACCCCGGCCGACGTCGCCGACCCCGGCGGCGCCATCGACCCCCGCACCGGCCGGCGCGGCGAGCCCGTCCCCGGTGCGACGCCGCTGCCGGACGGGCTGCTCGACATCGAGATCCGCGAGCTGCGCTACCGCTACCCGACCGGCCCCGAGGTCATCCACGGCCTGGACGTCACCATCCCCGCCCGCTCCCGCATCGCGATCGTGGGGGAGACCGGCAGCGGCAAGACCACCTTCGCCAAGCTGCTCACCCGCATGATGGATCCCGCCTCCGGCACCATCGAGGTGGGCGGGGTGCCGCTGCACCTGGTGCCCTACGACTCGCTGCGCTCCCGCGTGATCATGGTGCCGCAGGAGGGCTTCCTCTTCGACACCACCGTCGCCGGGAACCTGCTCTACGGACGTCCCGACGCGAGCGAGGCGCAGATGCGGCAGGCGCTGGACGAGCTGGGGCTCGGGACCTGGGCCGAGGAGCTGCCGGAGGGGCTGGAGACCCCTGTCGGCCAGCGCGGTGAGTCCCTCAGCGCGGGGGAGCGGCAGCTCGTCGCGCTCGCCCGTGCCTATCTCGCCGACCCCGACATCATCGTCCTGGACGAGGCGACCAGCGCCGTGGATCCCGCCGCCGACGTGCGCCTCCAGCAGGCGATCGACGGCCTCGCCCGTGGCCGCACCACGATCACCATCGCCCACCGGCTCTCCACAGCCGAGCGCGCCGACCGGATCATGGTGCTCGACCAGGGCGACCTCGTCGAGCACGGCACCCACGCCGAGCTCGTCGACCTCGAGGGCGGGATCTACGCGGGGCTGCACCGGTCCTGGGTCGCGCACCGGGCGGAGCGGTGAGCGGTGCGATGAGCGACCCCCTGCACCCGCCGACCCCGCCGATCTCCGCCCGCGACGAACCCCGCTTCGGGAGCGAGGAGCGGAAGACGGAGCTCGCCGGGGCGTTCGCGGGGCAGGGGGAGGACTACGACCGGCTGCGGCCGGGGTATCCGCCCGCGGCGCTGGAGGCGATGCTCGCGGCGCTGGCCGATGCCCCCGCACCGCTCTCCGGCACCGCGTCGACCTCCGACGGTGCGCCGTCCTCCGATGCCTCCTCGTCGCTCCGGGCCGTGGATCTCGGGGCAGGGACGGGGAAGCTGTCGTGGGCGCTCGTGGAGCGGGGATTCGAGGTGACGGCGGTGGACACCAGCGCGGCGATGCTGGAGACCGCCCGTCGTCGCGGAGCCCGTGGCGCTCTCGCCACCCGCGTCGCTCCCGCCGAGGCGACCGGGCTGCCCGCGGCGTCGGCCGAGCTGGTCACCGTCGCCCAGGCGTGGCACTGGTTCGACGCGGAGGCGGCGTCGGCCGAGGTGCTGCGGCTGCTCGCTCCCGGGGGCGTGCTCGCCCTGGTGTGGAACATGCTCGACGTGACGATCCCCTGGGTGCACCGGCTGTCGCGGATCATGCACGCCGGCGACATCCATCGCGAGGACTTCGACCCCACCGTCGGCCCCGGGCTCGAGCTCACCGAGCGCCGCGCCCTCACCTGGGAGGACCCGATGCCCACCCAGGACGTCATCGACCTCGCCCGCACCCGCAGCTACGTGATCACCGCCACCGAGGAGCGGCGGCAGAAAGTGCTCGCGAACCTCGACTGGTACCTCCACGACCACCTCGGCCACCCCCGCGGGGCGAGGGTCGGCGTGCCCTACCGCACCGACCTGTTCCTGTACCGCGCCGGCTGAGGGAGCCTCCCCGCCGCGTCCTCTACCGTGGAGCCCGTGAACCGCCCCGTCCAACGCCTCATCGTCGTCGCCCTCGCGCTCGTGCTGCTCGTCCCCGTCGGCGCGCTCGGCATCTCGCAGCTGCTGAACCCCGGCGGCCAGGAGGAGCAGGCGAGCGAGAACGCGGCTGATCCCGGCAACCCGGAGAACCGGCCGACGGCCGACCCCGCCGAGCAGCCGCCCCGCCCGGACCTGCCGCGCCCGGAGGAGCCGGCAGAGCTGACCGAGCAGAGCGAGGCCGGGGCCGAGGCGACCCTGACCTACCTGCTCGGGTCCTACGACTACATGATGAGCAGCGGCGACATCTCCGTCTGGGAGGACAAGGTCGACCCGAACTGCCAGGTGTGCGTAACCTTCCTGCAGAACGCCGAGCAGCTCGCCGCCCAGGACGGCTATCTCACCGGCGGCGCCTTCGAGGTGCACTCCACCAGCTTCGCCGGCACCGGGGAGCCGCCCGCGACCGGCACCGTCACCGCGCAGTTCACGCAGGAGGCCTCGATCCTCGTCGACGACCCGAGCCTGCAGGCCAACGCCCTCGACGAGGTGACCGGGCAGCTGATCGCCACGGTCGCCTGGGACGGGGAGCGCTGGCGCGTGACGGACATGTCCATCGCCCCGCCCGAGGGCGCGGCCTCCGATGCGGGCGGCGCAGCGGGCTGACCCGCCCGACGCTCACCGGCTCCGCCCTGCGCGGAACCGTCGATAGTCGGATGCCCCTGTCAGGCGCCTGTGCCTATGCTTCCGGGGCCGACCGGATCCTGCCCGGCCCGGACGGCCCTTCGGAAGGAATCTCGTGACCCTGCTGCGCCTCGTGCTAGGGGGACTGAAGCCGTACGCGATCTGGGTGCTCCTCGTGGTGCTCTTCCAGATCGCCGGCGTGCTGGCCGCCCTCTACCTCCCCACCCTCAACGCCGACATCATCGACGACGGCGTCGCGAAGGCCGACGTCCCCGTGATCTGGGAGCTCGGCCGGATCATGCTGGTGATCTCGCTGGTGAACATCATCGCGCTCGTCGCGGCGAACTTCTTCGCCGCCCGCTCCGCGATGCGGGTCGGCAAGGACCTGCGCCAGGCGATCTTCCGCCGCGTGAACTCCTTCTCCCCGCGCGAGCTCGCCGAGTTCGGCACCCCCTCCCTCATCACCCGCTCCACGAACGACGTGCAGCAGGTGCAGATGCTGATCTTCTTCTCCCTGAACATGCTGGTCCAGGCGCCGGTGACGGGGATCGGCGGGGTGATCCTCGCGCTGCGGGTCGAGCCGGGGATGGCCTGGCTGATCGCGGTGATGGTGCCGGTCATGCTCGTCGCCGTCGGCCTGCTCATCGCGCGCGCGGCGCCCCTGTTCAAGCAGATGCAGGGCAAGATCGACGACATCAACGGCGTGCTGCGCGAGCAGATCACCGGCATCCGCGTGCTGCGCGCCTTCGTGCGCGAGGACCGCGAGCGGGAGCGCTACGCCGTGGTCAACGGCGAGCTGACCGAGCTGAACCGTCGCATCGGCCTGCTGATGATCCTCATCAACCCGATCATCATGTTCATCCTGAACATGTCGAGCGTCCTCGTGCTGCTGGTCGCCGCGCCGCGCATCGACTCCGGCCAGATGGAGATCGGCTCGATCACCGCCTTCATCGCCTATCTCATGCAGATCCTCATCGCGGTGATGATGGCGACCTTCATGACGATGATGATCCCGCGCGCCATGGTCTCCGCCGAGCGCATCACCGAGGTGCTCGAGACCGAGACCAGCGTCCACCAGCGCACCGACGGGATCCGCGAGATAGAGGGCCCGATCGAGCTGACCTTCGAGGACGTCTCCTTCACCTATCCCGGCGCCGAGCGACCCGTGCTCCAGGACATCTCCTTCACCGCCCGCGCCGGGCAGACCGTCGCGATCATCGGCGGCACCGGCGCCGGCAAGACCACCCTGATCAACCTCGTCCCGCGCCTGATGGACGCGACCGAGGGACGCGTGCTGCTCAACGGGCACGACGTGCGCGACCTCGACGCCCGCGTGCTCTGGGACCGGGTCGGCCTCGTGCCGCAGCGCCCCTACCTGTTCTCCGGCACCGTCGCGACGAACCTCCGTTTCGGGAACCCGACCGCCGACGAGCAGGAGCTCTGGCACGCCCTCACCGTCGCGCAGGGCCGGGACTTCGTCGCCGCGATGCCCGAGCAGCTCGACTCCCCGATCGCGCAGGGCGGCACGAACGTCTCCGGCGGGCAGCGGCAGCGGCTCTGCATCGCGCGGGCGCTCGCCGCGAAGCCGTCGCTGTACCTCTTCGACGACTCCTTCAGCGCGCTGGACCTCACCACCGATGCCCGCCTGCGCGCCGCGCTCGTGCCCGAGACCCGCGACGCGCTCCAGCTCGTGGTCGCCCAGCGCGTCTCCACCATCACCGGCGCGGACCTGATCCTCGTGCTGGACAACGGCCGGATCGTCGGGCAGGGCACCCATGTCGAGCTGCTGGAGAGCTCGGAGACGTACCGCGAGATCGTCCGCAGCCAGGGCGTCGAGGAGGAGGTGGCGTGATGAGCACCGAGGAGAGCACCCCCGCCGACGAGATCGCCGCGGAGAAGGACGCCGAGCGCGGGCTGCGTCCGGGCCAGAGCGCGAAGAACTTCTGGCCCTCGACCAAGCGCCTGCTGCGCGAGATGGGCCCCGAGCGGGCGTACCTGATCGCCGCGATCCTCGTCGGCGTCGTGTCCGTGGGCTTCTCCGTGGTGGGGCCGAGGATCCTCGGCCGCGCCACCGACATCATCTTCACGGGCCTGATCTCGAAGGGGCTGCCCGCTGGCGCCGAGCCCGATCAGGTCATCGAGGGGCTGCGCGCCCAGGGCGAGGAGCAGTTCGCGGACATGCTCTCGGGGATGACCCTCACCCCCGGCGAGGGCATCGACTTCGGCGCTCTCTACCAGACCCTCGGACTGGCCGTCGGCCTCTTCGCCGTCTCCGCGCTGCTGATGTGGCTGCAGGGCGTGGCCCTGAACCGGATCCTGGTGCGGATGGTCTCCCGCCTGCGCCGCGACGTCGAGGAGAAGCTGCACCGCCTGCCGCTGAAGTATTTCGACCGCATGAAGCGCGGCGAGATCCTCTCCCGCGTCACCAACGACATCGACAACATCCAGAACACCCTGATGAACACCGTCACGGGGCTGGTGAACTCGATCCTCACCGTGCTCGGCGTGCTGGTGATGATGCTGCTGATCTCCTGGCAGCTCTCGCTGATCGCGCTCGCCGTGATCCCCGTGGCGCTCGTGCTCACGGGCGTGGTCGGCGCCCGCGCGCAGAAGCTGTTCGCCCAGCAGTGGGACGCCACGGGCGTGGTGAACTCCGAGGTCGAGGAGGCCTACACCGGGCACGCCCTGGTGACCGTCTTCGGCCGCCGCGAGGAGGTCGCCGCCCGCTTCGAGGAGAAGAACGACCGCCTGTTCCGCGCCACCTTCGGCGCCCAGTTCGTCTCCTCCCTGATCATGCCGCTGATGATGTTCGTGGGGAACCTCAGCTATGTCGTCATCGCGATCGTGGGCGGGCTGCGGATCATCTCCGGCCAGCTCACCCTCGGCGACGTGCAGGCCTTCATCCAGTACTCGCGCCAGTTCACCCAGCCGCTCTCGCAGGTCGCCTCGATGGCGACGATGCTGCAGTCCGGCGTGGCCAGCGCCGAGCGGGTCTTCGAGCTGCTGGACGCCGAGGAGCAGGAGCCCGAGACCACCGAGGCCTCCGCCGCGGCCGGGATCCGCGAGGGGCGCGTCGAGTTCGAGCACGTCCGCTTCTCCTACAGCCCCGACCGCGAGCTGATCCGGGACCTGTCGCTCGTCGCCGACCCCGGCCACACCGTCGCGATCGTCGGGCCGACGGGGGCCGGGAAGACGACGCTGGTGAACCTCGTGATGCGGTTCTACGAGATCGACGGCGGACGGATCACCATCGACGGGATCGACATCCGCGACCTCACCCGCGCCCAGCTGCGCGAACGCACCGGGATGGTCCTCCAGGACACCTGGCTGTTCAAGGGCACCCTGCGCGAGAACATCCGCTACGGGCGGCTGGACGCGACCGACGACGAGGTGATCGAGGCCGCCGTCGCCACCCACGTCGACGACTTCGCCCGCCAGCTGCCCGACGGCTACGACACGATCGTGGACGACGACGGATCCACCCTGTCCGCCGGCGAGAAGCAGCTGGTCACCATCGCCCGCGCCTTCCTCGCCCGGCCCAGCCTGCTGATCCTGGACGAGGCGACCTCCAGCGTGGACACCCGCACCGAGGTGCTCGTGCAGAACGCGATGAACCGCCTGCGGGAGGGGCGCACCAGCTTCGTCATCGCCCACCGCCTCTCCACCATCCGCGACGCGGACCTGATCCTCGTGATGGAGGCGGGGGACATCGTCGAGCAGGGCTCCCACGAGGAGCTGCTCGCGGCCGGCGGCGCCTACGCGCGGCTGTACCGCTCCCAGTTCGAGGGGGCGGCGGTCGACCTCGACGCGGAGGAGGAGCTGGCCGCGCAGGACGCCGGAGGCGAGGAGGCGCCGACGACGACCGGGCCGATCGCGATGGGGTGAGGGACCTGACACCGAGTTGTGGCCATGCAGGGTTATGAATACTATTCATTGGTGACTTCCCTCCGACCCCGTCGCCGCACCCTGCTGCGCGCCGCGCCCCTGGCCCTCGCCACGGGCGCGCTCACCCCGGTGCTGGCCTCCTGCACCCGCGCCTCCGAGCGCCTGGACGCCGAGTCGAACGCCGTGCCCGA
Organism: Brachybacterium paraconglomeratum; assembly: GCF_003994255.1. Lineage (GTDB taxonomy): Bacteria > Actinomycetota > Actinomycetes > Actinomycetales > Dermabacteraceae > Brachybacterium > Brachybacterium conglomeratum. The sequence goes on from NZ_ML133855.1 coordinate 221,088, forward strand.
GGTGGACCTCTCCGGCATCGAGGAGGTCCCCGAGATCTCCGCCCTCGTCCCCGCGGACATCCGCGCGCGCGGCGAGCTGGTCAACGGCGCCGCCCTGAACTACGCCCCCGGCGAGTTCGTCGGCTCGAGCGGGAGGGCGATCGGCTACGACATCGACATCCTCGCCGGGATCGGCGCCGTCCTCGGCCTCGCCACCCGCACCGAGGCGGCGGTGTTCGCGCAGATCATCCCCGCCGTCGGCTCCACCTACGACGTCGGCATGTCGAGCTTCACCGTCAACGAGGAGCGCCTGGCCGCCGTGGACATGGTGTCCTACTTCCAGGCCGGCATCTCCTACGCGGTGAAGGCCGGGAACCCCTACGACATCCACCCCGACGACCTGTGCGGCAAGCGCGTGGCCCTCCAGGTCGGCACCTACCAGGAGGAGCTCTCCATCGAGCGCTCCCAGGAGTGCCGCGACCAGGGCCTCGGCGGCTACGACATGCTCGCCTACGCCTCGAACTCCGACGCCGCGACCAACGTCGCCGGCGGCAAGGGCGACATCCTCATGGCCGACTCCCCGGTCACCGCCTACGCCGTGGCCCGCTCCCGCGGGACGCTCGAGCCGATCGGCGAGATCGAGGAGTCGGCGCTGAACGGCATCGTCGTCTCCAAGGACCAGCCCGAGCTGGCCGAGGCGATCCGCGTCGCCGTGCAGCACCTCATCGACGACGGCCACATGGAGCGCATCCTCGCTGCATGGGGCAACGAGGCAGGAATGATCCCGACCGCGGAAGTGAACCCCCAGCCGTGACCACCACCCAGACCCCCAGCCCCGCCGGTCCCGCGACCGAGGGCGGCTTCACCCCGATCCGCGCGAAGGCCGCGCCGCGCCCCGGCACCTGGATCTCCGCCGTGATCGTGGCCCTGCTCGCCGCGGGCCTCGTCGGCTTCCTGGTGACCAACCCCGTGCTCGAATGGGGCACCGTCGCGACCTATCTCCTCGACGTGAAGGTGGTCCAGGGCGTCGGCTGGACGCTGCTGCTGACCCTGCTGTCGATGGTCCTCGGCACCGTCGTCGCGCTCACCGCCGCGATCATGCGCCGCTCCGAGAACCCCGTGCTGCGCGGCGTGAGCTGGGCGTACATCTTCGTCTTCCGCGGCATCCCGGTGTACACGCAGCTCGTGTTCTGGGGCCTGTTCACCGTGATCGTCCCCAAGATCGTGGTCGGAGTGCCGTTCGGGCCCGAGCTGTGGAGCTTCTCCACCCGCGACCTGCTCACCGCCTTCTGGGCGGCCGTGATCGGGCTGGGCCTGAACGAGGGCGCCTATCTCGCCGAGATCATCCGCTCCGGCCTGAACTCCGTGGACAAGGGCCAGACCGAGGCGTCCAAGGCGCTCGGCATGGGGAACGGGACGATCCTGCGCCGCATCATCGTGCCGCAGGCCATGCGCGTGATCGTGCCGCCGCTCGGGAACGAGACCATCGGCATGCTGAAGACCACCTCGCTGGTGCTCGCGGTGCCCTTCACCCTCGACCTCACCTTCGCCACCAACGGCATCGCCAACAAGCTGTTCACCCCGATCCCGCTGCTGATCGTCGCGGCGCTGTGGTACCTCGCGATCACCTCGGTGCTGATGGTGGGCCAGCACTACCTCGAGCGGTACTTCGGCCGCGGCTTCGACGCCCGCACCCCCGCCCGCCCCGGCCGCGGCGGACGCTCCCGCCAGGCCGCCGTGAACAGCGCCGGCACGACCCCGCAGGACCCGCTCCCGGAGGTGGAGCTGTGATGAGCCAGAACGACGAGAACCCTGTCGTGATCCAGGTCGAGGGCGTCCGCAAGACCTTCGGCGACCTCCACGTCCTCAAGGGCTGCGACCTCACCGTCCGCTCCGGCGAGGTGGCCGTGCTGGTGGGCCCCTCCGGCTCCGGCAAGTCCACCCTGCTGCGCTGCATCAACCAGCTCGAGGAGCCCACCGCGGGCCGCGTCCTGATCGACGGGGTGGTGCAGGGCTACCGCGCCGAGCCCCTGCCCGACGGGCGCTGGCAGAAGCTCCGTCCCGCCGAGATCGCCGCGCAGCGCTCCCGCATCGGCATGGTCTTCCAGCGCTTCCACCTCTTCCCGCATCTCACCGCGCTCGCCAACGTGATGGAGGCGCCCGTGCAGGTGCGCGGACTGCCGAGGGCCGCCGCGGAGAAGAAGGCACGGGACCTGCTCGAGCGGGTGGGCCTCGGCGACCGCGCCGACCACTACCCCTCCGAGCTCTCCGGCGGGCAGCAGCAGCGCGTCGCGATCGCCCGTGCACTGGCCATGGACCCCGAGCTGATGCTCTTCGACGAGCCCACCAGCGCCCTGGACCCCGAGCTGGTCTCCGAGGTGCTCAGCGTGCTCAAGGACCTCGCGGCCGACGGGATGACCATGGTCGTGGTCACCCACGAGATGGGCTTCGCCCGCGAGGTCGCCGACCAGGTGGTGTTCATGGACGAGGGCCGGATCCTCGAGTCCGGCACGGCCGAGCAGGTCATCGACCACCCCGAGTCCGAGCGCCTGAAGGGCTTCCTCGCCTCGGTGCTGTGAGCAGCTCTGCCCCTCCCCGACCTGTCCGTCCCCGTCGACGCCCGCTGCCTGCCCGCCATCCCCGCGCATAATTCTGCGTCGCCTGCGTGACCTGAGGTGCATATGGCTCCTGAGGTCCTGCACAGGGCGCAGTTGTGTGCGGGCAGGGGGGGGGGGGCGAGAACGGCGGCGACGGTCAGGGCTGTGACGTGGCAACCTCCGACGGGGCAGAGGGCAGGCCACGCAGGGGAGCCGACGGTTCAGCTCGCCAGCAGCCGCTCCATCTTCCGCCGGCCGAAGGGGCCGACCTCGGCGATGGTCTCGAGCACCGCGTCCTGGGTGTCCTCCCAGGTCAGCCAGACCTGCTCATAGCTCAGCCGCAGGATCTGCAGTCCGTGCCGGCCCGTGCGCAGGTCCCGCCGGCGGTCCTTCGCGAAGGCGTCGGGGCCGGAGTGCCCGTCGCGCCCGTCGATCTCCATCAGGACCCCGCCGACGTAGAGGTCCACGTAGCCCGCACCGTCGACGAACACCTGCTGCTCGACCTGGAAGCCCCGTCGGCGCAGCCACCGGACCACACGCGTCTCCGATCCCGACTCGCTCGCCGTGGACAGCGAGCCGATGCGTGAGCGCACTGCCGCGGGAGCGTCATCGAGCAGCCTCTGCACCTCGGCCGGCACCATCAGTCGACGCGCCATCGCCGACTCGAGCAGGATCGCTGCCCGCTCCCCGCTCAGGCAACGCATCGCATGCTCGAGAGCGAGCGGCAGGGAGGCGACGGCATCCGGCTCGGTCCACGACCGGCTGCGTGAGGAATGGGTCAGCATCCTCCCCGGCGCGACCGTGGAACCGTTCGGACGGTAGACGTGCAGCGTGTGGCGCTCCTCCTCGTCGCAGTACGGGGTCCACACGCCATGCAGCTCAGTGGCATCGATGCACGTGAGGCGGTATCCGTGGCGCAGGGCGCGTCGGGCCCGCGGGACTGCGACCGCGTTCCCGTACCAGCCGCGTGCCACGCGTCGGAGCCGACCCGAGCGTACGGATCGGATCAGCCGGGAGTCGGTGTATCCCATCGCCAGCAGCTCCCGGCGCGAGGCGAGGCCGAGCTCCTCCTGGGTGAGGTGCCGGGTGCCCTGCGGCGGGCCGACGGGGCGGGGCCAGGGCCAGGCCGACGCGGGGAGCACGAGATCGCTGGCGTGGTGCATGGCCCCGAGCGTGCCGTGCCCGGCGACCGGCTGCAGCAAGCTGGGCTCGGGTGTGGACAGGGCCGGCCTGGGGAGGAGAGGCGCGGCCGCGGAGAGCGCCCTGCCGGGTTGTCACGAGACGGGGTAGCGGACCTGGTGGGCGTGCGCGGGGCGGTCGGCAGAGGGGGTGCACACAAATGCGTCCTGTGCGTGACCTCACGTGCCATAGGCGGCTGAGGTCACGCACAGGACGCAGAATTATGTGGGCGTGGGCGTGGGCGTGGGCGTGGGCGTGGGCGTGGGCGTGGGCGTGGGCGTGGGCGTTGTACGAACCTGTCCGATGCCGGGCAGGGCTGAACTGGCCGGGCCGGGACGCCGTCGCCGGCTCAGCCCCGGCTCACCACTCCAGGATCTGCCAGCGCTTCTTCTTCGCCACGGCGTACAGCCCCAGGTCCGGCGCGACCGCGGCGGGGGTGCCGACGAGCGCGAGCCAGGCGGCGTCGGCGTGGGAGTCGCCGTAGCCGTAGGAGGTCGACAGGTCCGCGCCGTGCAGGGCCGCGTACTTGCGCAGCCAGTTCGCGCGTGCCTCGTCGACCAGCGGGGGAGTGGCGAGATAGCCGGTCATGACCCCGCTGCCGTCCTCATCCATGTGGGTGGCGACGACCTCGTCGAAGAGGTCCGCAAGCGGCTCGACCAGCACGTCCAGCGCGCCGGAGACGAGCACGGTGCGGTGCCCGGCGGCGCGGTGGCGCTCGATGGTCTCCAGCGCCTCCGGACGGATCGAGGCGCGGATGCGACGCCCGGCCTCGCCCTTCATGAGGGCGCGCAGCTCCTCGGCGCGGTATCCCTTGTAGCGGCGGTTGACCAGGCGGATCAGCTCGGAGCGGTCGCGCTGGTCGGCGCGCAGGTAGCCCGGCACCGCGGCGAGCAGGCCGCCGATCTCGGCCGGCCAGGTGCGGCGGGGGCGGGTCGCGCGGACCACGGCGAAGTACTGCTGGACGATGTTCGTGGCCAGCACGGTGCCGTCGAGGTCGAAGATCGCGAGCGAGTCCGTGGACTGCTTCAGCTCGGGCGTCGGGCGGGAGGCGCGGCGCTTCTGGGCGGACTTCGCCCGGGAGTACGCCTTGGTGAGCTCCGTGACGGCGGGCAGGTGCTGCTGCTGGAAGTAGTCCCTCCACACGATCCCGGTGACGTCGAAGTCGTGGGTGGCCAGGAACTCCTCCGGCAGCTCGGCCCGCAGCGCCCGCGTGTTCGCGTCGTCGAAGACCATCTCGGTCTTCGTGTAGTGGCGGTACAGCTCGATGTACTTGCGCAGCATCGTCAGTCCCGAGGTGGCCTTCTGCAGGTTCGAGGTCCACTCGCGGGTGCGCTTGGTGGCCGGGAGATAGGCGACCGCGGTCGAGCCGATCTTCGCGGTGAGCTCCTTGGCGCGGAAGCGCTGCTCGACCATCTCCACCGCCGGGAAGGACCACTCGGGCACCTCGATCGGACGGCCCTTCTCATCCTCGAGCGGGTGCTTCGTGAAGTACTCGCGCACCGCGGTGACCATCTCGTGGAAGGGCATCGGGTTCGAGGCGCCGGAGACGACCTGGTAGTAGGCGTCGTCGCCGCGACGGGAGACGTCCTGGGTCGCGAGCGCCACGATGACGTTCACGACGTGGTCGACGGGGATCACGTCGAGGATGGAGTCCGCGAGGCCCGGGAACTCCGGCAGCATGCCGCGGCCGTAGGCCATGATCAGCGGGTCGGCGACCTTGTATCCGTCGATCCAGCCGGGGTAGGGCTTCTTCATGGCGGACTCGATGATGGAGGGGCGCACGAAGGAGACGCGATGGCCGTTCCCTGCCCACAGCTCCTCGGCGACCTGCTCGGCCATCGCCTTGGTGAACGTGTAGATGTCGGTCCAGCCGACGGACTGGGCGCGGGTGCGGCCGAAGTCGACCAGGCGCTGCTGGACCCAGTCGCGCCGCGCCTCCTCGGAGACGTTCGCGACGGACTTCGGGCCCATGCGGCCCACCTGCAGCTTCGCAGTGCGGATCTGGGAGCGGAGGGTCTCGGGCTTCCGGGATTCCGCCTCGACGCGCTCGCGGGCGGCGAGGGCGGCGTCGAACTCGGCGCGCCAGTCGACGTCGGAGCGCAGCGAGCCCTCCTGGCGCAGCCCCTTGGAGATGCCGCCGACGTAGGCGGTGGAGACGTGGATCACGTGCGGGTCCTGGCCGGAGGCCAGCAGCGCCTCGTAGAGGTTGCGGGCGCCGCCGACGTTGGTGCGGAAGGCGTCGTCGATCGGCGGGTCGAAGGAGACGGAGGAGGCCGAGTGGATCACCGTGTCGACGGGCTCGGTGATCGCGGGCATGTCGGTGAGGTCGCCCTCGAGCACGCCGACGCGCGCGTCGAAGATCTCCTTCAGGCGCGCCTTCCCGTCGGCCGCGCCGCCGAGCGCGCCCTCCTTCTCCAGCAGCTCGCCCCAGGAGGCGAAGACGGGCTTGCGCAGCAGCTGCTCGAGGCGCTTGCGGCCCGTCACGGAGCCCTTGGGGCGCACCACGGCGGTGACGTGGACGTCCTCGGTGGTCTCCAGCAGCGAGCGCAGGACGGCCTGGCCGAGGAATCCGGTGACGCCCGTGAGCAGGATCCGTCGACCCCCGGTGCCCCCGGGGGTGGACGGGGCGGCGGCGGGGGAGGTGTGCGACATGGGATCCTCTGGGGACGGGGGCGGAGGTGCCGGACTGACCCGGGAGGCCAGCGGCAGGGCCCGGGCGGGCCTGCGCGCGCGACGCGCCCGCGGTGTCACTGCCCGGCGGCTTCTCCGCGCTGGTCAGGGCGGCGCTAGTGTATCGTAGCCGCCATGCATAGGGCCCTGATCACCGGCGGTACCGCAGGCATCGGGGCGGCCTTCGCCAGAGCGTTCGCCGGCCGGGGGAGCGCCCTCGTGCTGGTCGCGCGGGATCCCGATCGCCTCGAGGAGTCGGCCGCGCAGCTCCGTCGCGAGCACGGCGTCGACGTCGAGACGATCGTCGCGGATCTCGCCGACCGCGACGCCCAGCAGCGGGTCGCCGATCGCCTCGAGTCCGACACCGACCCCGTCGACGTCCTCGTGAACAATGCCGGCTTCTCCGTGCGCGCAGGCCTGCTCGACGAGGACCTCACCCCCCACGACCTCGGCTTCGAGGTGATGATCCGCGCCGTCCTCAAGCTCGGCGGTGCGGCGGGCCGAGGGATGAGCCGTCGCGGCCGCGGCTGGATCATCAACGTCGGCTCCGTCTCCGCGCTGGTCACCCAGAACAACTACTCCGCGATCAAGGCGTGGGTGGGCAACTACTCCGAGTCCCTCGGCGTGCAGCTCGCAGGCACCGGCGTGCAGGTCACCGCCCTGATGCCGGGCTGGGTCCGCACCGAGTTCCACTCCCGCGCCGGGATCAAGGGCTCCTCGATCCCGGGCGTGCTGTGGCTGGACGCGGACCGCCTGGTCGAGGACTGCCTGCGCGACGTCGCCCGCGGCAGGCCAGTCTCGGTCCCCTCGAAGCGCTGGAAGCTGATCTCCGCCGTCCTGCGCACCACCCCGCGCGGACTCGTCGCGCGGCTCAGCGCGCTGCTCAGCCATCGCCGCAACCGGGAGAAGTGATCGCGTGACCGACGAGGACAGCGAGAAGGAGCCCGAGGAGCAGGAGAGCTCGCGACGGGCCGAGGCCGCGGCACGGTTCTCCGAGGCCTCGAGCCGCGCCGCGGACGCCACCGCGAAGGCCGCTGACGACCTCAAGGACCGCTCCCGTCGGCTGCTGGCCTCGCTCTCCGCGCGCTCGCGCGGGGAGGGATGGGAGAAGCCGACGGGCGAGCTGGCCAAGTACCGCTCCGGCTGGCGCGCCGGGATGCGCTTCGTGCTGCAGCGGGTGCTGTTCCGGGCCGTGGTGAACTCCGCCGTGAGCCCGCAGGTGCAGGTGCACCGCCGTGTGAAGAGCATCCGCGGTCCGTTCGTGCTGGTCGCCAACCACACCAGCCACGTCGACGCACCGCTGCTCGCGATGAGCCTGCCCTGGACCCAGGGACGGTTCCTGTCCACGGGCGTCGCCGCCGACTACTGGTTCGATCACTGGCACCGCCGCATCTTCGTGCGCCTGATGATGAACGCCTTCCCGATCGACCGCGGCGGCTCCCGCAAGCACGCCGGCACCTCGAAGAGGCTGCTGCGCAGCGGCGTGCCGATCCTCGTGTTCCCCGAGGGCGGCCGCCAGCAGACCGGGACCATGGCGGAGTTCAAGGCCGGCGCTGCCGCGCTCGCCCTCGGCGTCGGCGTCCCCGTCGTGCCCGCCGCGATCATCGGCGGCTACGAGGCGATGCCCAAGGGGCGCAGCTGGCCCGTGCCGGGCCGCCCGCCCGTGCGGGTCGTCTTCGGCGAGCCGCTGCTGGGCGGGGTGGACGAGCCCGCGAGCGACTTCATCACGCGCATCCGTGACAGCGTGAAGGACCTGTACGACGAGCACCACGACGAGGTCCTGGGCAGCGCTGTCCGGGACGAGGAGGAGGACGCATGAGCGATCGGCCGAGCGCACGCGAGGTCAAGCGGCACAAGTGGTGGGGCTGGGGCCTGGACGACATCACCTTCCGCTACGACAACAAGCCCGCCTTCGCCCCGCTCGCGCGGAACAAGATCGGCGTCGACCTCGACTCGAAGCAGCCGGTCGAGCCGCAGCTGTCGGACTTCGAGGTGCCGGAGAGCCGGCTGCCCGCCCCGGCCCGCGAGGCGTTGGTCGCCGTCGTCGGCGCCGACAACCTGCTGGACGACGACGAGTACCGGGTCGTCCACTCCTTCGGCCGCTCCCTGCCGGACCTGTTCCGCGTTCGCAATGGCCGCTTCGAGCGCCTGGTCGACGCGATCGTGTACCCCGCCTCCGAGGACGAGGTCGCCGCGGTCCTGCGCCTCGTGCTCGAGCACGACATGGTGCTGATCCCCTACGGCGGCGGCTCCTCCATCTCCGGCTCCGTCACCCCCGACGTGGACGAGCAGCGCCCGATCCTCACCATGAACCTCGGCCGCATGCGCGAGGTCCTCGAGATCGACGACACCGCGGGCCTCGCCCGCGTGGAGGCGGGCGCGTACGGCCCGGACCTCGAGGAGCAGCTGAACGCGCTGGGCTGGACCGTCGGCCACTTCCCCGACTCCTTCACGTACTCGACCGTCGGCGGCTGGGCCGCGACGCGCTCCTCCGGCATGCAGTCGGACAAGTACGGCGACATCGAGGACATCGTCCGCGGCCTGCGGATGGTCCATCCCGCAGGCACGGCCGTCACCAAGCCGATCCCGGGCCGCGACTCCGGGCCGAGCGTGCACGAGGTGATCCTGGGCAGCGAGGGACGCCTCGGCGTGATCACCGAGGTCACGGTGCAGGTGCACCGCGTCGCCCCGGTCCGTCAGGTCATCGCCTACATGTACCCCGACTGGGAGCACGGCATCCGCGGCATGCACGCGATCGCCCGCTCCACCGACGTCTCCCCGACCTTCACCCGCCTCTCCGACGGGCCGGAGACCGAGTTCAGCCTCGCCATGGTCAAGGCGCCCACCTCCACCAAGGGGAAGGTCGCCGCGAAGGTGCAGGACGGGCTGTTCTCGTACCTGCGCTCCAAGGGCTGGGACACGACGAACGAGATGTCGATCTCCTACGTCTGCTTCGAGGGCTCGAAGGAATCCGTCGAGCAGCAGAAGTCGATCGTGAAGAAGATCGTGAAGAACGCCGGGGGCATCACGCTCGGCGCGGGCCCCGGCGCGATCTACGACCAGAAGAAGTTCGACACCCCCTACCTGCGCGACTTCCTGATGAACTACCAGGTCTTCGGCGACGTCTGCGACACCGGTGCGACCTGGTCGAAGATCAACGAGGTCCATGCCAAGGCGTTCGAGGCCTTCTACGCGGTGCAGGAGGAGCAGGGCCTGCCCGGCTTCATGTTCTGCCACATGTCGCACAGCTACCACGCCGGGGCGTGCCTCTACTTCACCTTCGCCTTCCCCTACTCGACCGACGAGCAGGCGCTCGAGCAGTACTACGCCGCCAAGAGCGCCGTGCAGCAGACCTTCGTGGACCTCGGCTCGACGGTCTCCCACCATCACGCGGTGGGCACCGAGCACCAGCCCTGGATCACCGAGGACATCGGCGAGGTCGGCACCCGCATGGTGCAGGGGCTCTTCGCCGACACCGACCCGGGCCGGAACCTCAACCCCGGCAAGGTCGTCCCCTCCTGAGCGGGGGAGCGACGATGCAGGCCGCGCATCCCGTCCTCGTGCTGCGGCACGGGGAATCGACCGCGAACGTCGAGGGACGGATCGTCTCCGTCCCCGGCCCGCGGGCGCTCGAGACGGTGGGGCTGACCGGTCGCGGCCGGGAGCAGGCGCGCGCCGCGGCGACGGATGCGGCCGCGCAGGGCCTCGGTCCGGGCACGGTCGTCGTCACGAGCGACTTCGCCCGCGCACGCCAGACCGCCGAGGAGTTCGCCGCCGGTCTCGGCGCAGGGGCGCCGCGGGTCGACGAGCGCCTGCGCGAGCGCTGCTTCGGCGCGCACGACGAGGGCCCCGCGACCGCCTACGAGGGCATCTGGGCGCGGGACCGCGCCCGGGAGTCGCACGAGGACGGGGTCGAGCCCGTCGCCGAGGTCGCCTCGCGCGTGCTCGGGGCGCTCCGGGCGGCCGACGCGCTCGCCGCCGACGCGCCCGTGGTGCTCGTCGCCCACGGGGACGTGCTGCAGATCGCGCTCGCGCTGGCCGCGCGCCGAGACCCGCACGACCATCGCGAGGTGCCGCACCTGGGCAACGCCGAGCTGCGCGCGCTCGGACCGCACCGCACTGCCGCGGCGGGAGCGCCGTGCTGAGCGCGGACCGCGGCGGCGGGGTGCGCCTGATCGTGCGCGGGGACCTCGAGGAGACCCGGGCGCTGCTCGCCGAGTTCTTCACCGCCCGGGGCTGGCGCGTCCACGAGACCACGCCCGCGCGCCTGGACGTGGAGACCGGGAGCCTGCGCCGCACGGTGCTGCTCGGCGCCCTCGCCGGGAGCCGCTTCCACCTCCGGGCCCGGCTCGAGCTGGCCGAGGTCCCCGGCGGGACGCGCGTCCGCTACCGGTGGGGAGCGACCGTCGGCCGCGCGCTGGGCGGTGTCGCCGGATGGACGCGGGCGAGCAGGCGCCATGCCGAGACGGCCGAGCTGCTCACCGCGCAGCTGCGCGAGCGGGGCATCCTGCTCGAGGCCGCGCCCGACCGCTGAGCGGGGACGACCGGCCGCTGGTCGCCAGCACGTCGACGGCCCCTCCTCCCCGCGCTCACGGCGCGGAGGGGAGGGGCCGTCGTGCGGGATGCTCCCTCAGGCGTTGAGCGCCTTCATCATCCCGGGGAGGTCCTCGGTGAGGGACGCCGTCCAGAGGTCGGGGGTGTGGGTGGCGCCGTTGATGACCTCGAACTCGTGCTCGACCCCGGCGCGGTCCAGCTCCCGGCTGAAGTCCGTCTGGGTGGCCATGACGACGCTCTCCTGGAGGTCGGCGCCGAACGAGAGGGCCTTGTCCTTGATGCGCTGGGCGATGTCCGGGTACTTGTCGAAGCCGTCCAGCCACCAGCCGTCGCCGGTGCGGAGGAAGAGCCGCTTGCCCTTGTACTTGTCGATGTTCGCGAGCGGGTTGTAGCCCTTGGCGACCTCCGGGTACAGCGTGTGGCCCCAGGTCGCGCCCATCGGGTTGGCGGTGCCGAAGTACTTCAGCGCGTCCGCGGCCGGTCCGCCCCAGATCACGGCGTTCACCAGGAAGCCTGCGGGAGTCAGTCCGCAGTCCGCGGGCCCGGAGTAGGAGCTGACGGAGCGGAAGTGGCCGTAGTAGCGCTGGCCGAGGGCGAGAGCGCCCCAGCCGCCCATCGACAGTCCGGCGATCGCCATCCGCGCTGAGTCGGTGCGGAAGTTCTCGTGCACGAAGGGGAGGACCTGCGTCATGATGAACGACTCCCAGTTCGCCGTGCGGCCGGGGAGCGGGAAGTTCGCGTTGGAGTAGAAGGAGCCGGCGCCGCCGTCGGGCATGACGACGATGACCTCGTGCTTCTCGGTCTCCTCGACGACGTTGCCCCAGCTGGTCCAGTCCAGGAACATCCCGGTGCCGCCGTGCAGGAGCAGCAGCACGGGGTAGCGCTTGTCGGGGTTGTCGGCATAGCTGGGCGGAACGGTCACGCGGACCGACGGCGGGAAGGTCCTCACCTGCCCGCCGGTGTCGAAGCGGAAGTCGACCGAGCGGATGTCGTCGTGCACCCACGGGCTGCCGTCGATCATGCGCAGGCCGGCGGCGTTCCTGAACCCGCCGAGGCCGGCGGCGCTCGCGCTGCCGGCGCCGAGGGCGACGAGAGGGGCGACGGCCGCTGCGCCGAGGAGGAGGGAGCGGCGCGAGGGCGGGACGATGCTGCGAGGGGACAAGGTCGTGACCTCCGAGGAGTCCGGGATGGGCGTGTGTCCACGACCACACGATCACGGAACGATCACGGCCCGCAAGAAGTGCAGGTCGTCACGGCGCGTCAAGTTACCCGACGGTCGTCCGTCAGGCCTGGTGGGCGACGGGGCGCCGATACCCGACCGGCCGGTCGCCGGCGGGATGGAGGGCAGGCTCCCTCGCCGTTGAAGGAGCCTGACGTCGACCATAGGCAGTTACTCGTGAGGAATGGGTCACAGGCGGGTCACGGTTGCGTCAGGGGCCGTCCCGATCCGGGAAACGGCCTCGCGGCGGGTCCGCCGAGGTGACGGGGGCCGTACGCCCCTACGATGGACCGGGTCGCCCGAGGAGGGGCGGCCCGCGAACCATCAACGACAGGACGAGGGAAGTCATGACACTGCGCATCGCCGTCTTCGGCGAGAACCGGCACGAGAAGGTCGACCCGAAGGTCCAGGAGATCTATCCCGAGGGCATGCACGCCGTGATCGCGGAGGCCCTGCGGACCCTCCTCGCGGCCGACGGCGTCGAGGCCGAGGTGCGCATCGCCCTGCTCGACGACATCGAGGAGTCCCTCTCCGAGGAGGCGCTCGCCGAGACCGACGTGCTCACCTGGTGGGGCCACATGGCGCACGAGGACGTTCCCGACGAGATCGCCGAGCGCGTGGTGCGCCGCGTCCACGAGGGCATGGGGCTGATCCCGCTGCACTCGGCCCACTACTCCAAGCCCTTCAAGAAGCTGATGGGCACCACCTGCAACCTGCTGTGGCGCAACGAGGGCGAGGAGGAGCGGGTCTGGACCGTCAACGGCTCCCACCCGATCGCCCGCGGCGTGCCGCACCCGATCGTCGTCCCCGAGCAGGAGATGTACGGGGAGATGTTCGACATCCCCGCCCCCGACGAGCTCGTCTTCGTCTCCTCCTTCGCCGGCGGCGAGGTGTTCCGCTCCGGCGCCGTGTTCCGCCGAGGCAAGGGCAAGGTCTTCTACTTCAGCCCCGGCGACCAGGAGTACCCCGTCTACCGCCAGGCGGAGATCCAGCGCGTCCTCGCCAACGCCGTGGTCTGGGCCCGGCCCGAGGGGCGCGAGGCCGCCCCGGTGAAGATCGCCAACGCCCCGCGCGATTGGTTCCGCGGGGACGACGAGGACGGGGTCGCGCGTGTCATCTGAGACCAGGACGCTCACCGACACCTCCGCCGCCCCGACGCCGTCGGCCTCCCTGACCGGCTTCCCCCGCCTGTCCGCGGAGCGTCCCGCGCGCGTGGTCGTCGTCGGCGCCGGCTCGATGGGCAGCTGGTGGGCCCGGGAGGTCGTCGCGAGCGGGGTCGCGGAGCTCGTCGGCGTCGCCGACCTGGTCGAGGGCGCGCCGCAGCGCGTGATCGACCAGTCCGGCGCGGAGGACCCGGCGGCGGTCGCCGTCGGCGCCGACGGGGTCGACCTCGCCCTCGAGCTCGGCGCTGACCTGATCGTGAACCCGACCGTGCCGGTCGCCCATCATCCCGTCACCGTGAAGGCGCTGCACGCGGGGATCCCGGTGCTCGGCGAGAAGCCCGTCACCGAGACGCTGCCCGAGGCGATCAGCCTGCTCGCGCACGCCGAGCTCACCGGCGTGCCGTTCATGGTCTCCCAGTCCCGACGCTTCTTCCGCCAGGTGCGCCAGCTGCGCAGCTTCGTCGCCGCCCACGGGCCGACGGTGATGACCAGCGCCTTCTTCTCCCTGTTCACGGAGATGGAGGGATTCCGCCGCACCCAGGACCACCCGCTGCTGCGCGACATGGGCATCCACGCCTTCGACACCGCGCGCTACATCCTGGACGCGGACCCGGTCGCGGTCACCGCTCGCGGGACGCGCCCCGAGTGGAGCGTCTACCACCACGACGCGACCGTCAGCGCGACCTTCGAGATGTCCGACGGGTCCCTGTTCGCCTACCACGGCACCTGGAACGCCCGCGGCCGTCCGACCTGGTGGAACAGCGAATGGCGGATCGGCGCCCAGCACGGCTCCGCCACCTGGGACGGCACCGGTGCCCCGGTCGTCGGCACCGAGGACGAGGAGGAGACCGCGCGCCTGCAGGCCGCGATCGACGCCGAGACCGCGCCCGAGCCCGACCAGATCGCCGCCTCGCTGGTCGAGTGCGTCTCCGCGCTGCGCGAGGGCCGCACCCCGATGTGCGAGATCCACGAGAACGTGCTCAGCTTCGCCATGGTCGAGGCGGCCGTCGCCGCCGTCGAGCGCGGGGAGCGGGTCGAGATCGACGAGCTGCTCGAGCAGGCGCGCGTCGAGGCGATCGCCGCAGAGGCCGACGAGCAGGCTCGCGAGATCATGCGCTCCTGGAGCAGCGTGCGCGAGGCGCTCGTCGCCGGCTCCTGAGCCGAGCCGCCGCGCCCCGAGAAGTCACCGGGGCGCGGCGGCGAGGTGACCGCACGCGGACATGCAAAAGGCCCCTCATCGCGATGTTCTCGCTGATGAGGGGCCTTTCCTTCTGCGCGCCCGGAGGGATTCGAACCCCCAACCTTCTGATCCGTAGTCAGATGCTCTATCCGTTAAGCTACGGGCGCTCGCCAGCTGCGCTGACCTGGACTACTCTAGCGGGCCCTCGCGGCCGGCGCCAATCGATGGGCCATGACCCTGCTCACAGGAGCGGGGCCATGGCCCGCGGCGGTCACCAGCCCGACTGCTGAGGGGGCTGCGGGGAGCCGGGGCCCTGCGGCCCGCCGGGGTTCTGGCCGCTGTCGGGATGGGCCCACGGAGGCTGCTGCTGGCCCTGCGGGGAGCCATGGCCGCCCTGCTGAGGGGCGCCCCACTGCTGATCGCCCTGCGGGGCCGCGGGCGGCGAGCCCTGCCCCCACTGCTGACCGGACTGGGGTGCGGGCGGGGGAGAGGCCTGGCCCCACTGCTGGCCGCCCTGGCCGCTCTGCACGCCCTGACCGCCCTGAGGTGCGGGCGGCGGCGAGCTCTGGCCCCACTGCGCGCTCGGCGGAGCGGCCGGGGACGCCCCGGACGCGGCGCCGACGGACGCACCGGCGCCGTAGCCGCCGGGCACGCCCGAGGAGGCGCCGGCCTTGTTCTTCCGCGAGCGGACCACGAGGAAGACCGCCACGGCGGCCGCGAGCAGGAGGAGGAAGCCGATCACGACGACGGCGATGATCACGATGACCCAGCGGAAGCTGTTCGCCTCGGCGCGGATGTCGATCCCGTTCGCGATCTCAGCCGCATCCGTGAAGACGACGGTGCTGCCGTCGATCTGGCCGCCGGAGGACTCGATGATCTCACCGGGGAAGATGAAGGTCATCGAGAACTCGAAGCCGTAGTCCGCCAGGGTCGGGTCGGCGAGGTCGCCCAGCCCGGCCTGCGCCGGGTCGAGGGTGAAGTGGTACTCGCCGTCCTCCTCGACGAGGTCCAGCCCGTTGCCGAACTCCTCGTTGTCGACCACGCCGGTGATCTTGCAGCCGTACATGCCGTCGGCCTCGTACGGCTCGACGGTCGGGGCGATCTCGCCGGCCACGCCCGACTCCTCGCCCTCCATCTCGGCGCACATCTCCTCGGCGGAGGAGTACTCGGACCCGATGAGGGAGGTGTCCAGGCCGATGTCCATCGTCACGTCGATGGTCTCGGCATCCTTGATGTCGAAGGTCGCGTCGAACTTGCCGCAGCCCGCGAGGACCATCATGAAGGGAACGAGGAGGAGCGCGAGGAGTCTGCGCCGTCTGGAGATGCTGGTCATGGGTCCCCCGTCGGGTCGCGCACCGAGGTGCGTGGCGCCACCGGGTGTGACGCGCTTCCCGGTCAGCGTACCTGCGCAGGAGGGAGCGCGCGGTGGGGAGAACTCCCCATCGCGCGCGGTCCGGTCGCACGGCTCCGATCGATCGGAGCCGGGGCGACCGGCTGCTTCCAGAACAACCGGCTACTTCCAGAACATCAGCATGCCGCCGCCGACCATCAGCACGCCGAAGCCGACGGCGAGGTTCCAGTCGCCGATCGGCAGGGGCAGCTGCCCGGCGGTGATGTAGTAGGTCACCAGGTAGGCGAGGCCCAGGATCAGGAAGACCACGGCGGCGGGGGCGAGCCACTGCGGGTTCTGCCCGGCGGCCGCGACGCGGCGTCCGGTGGTGCGGGAGGTCTCGGCCGCGGCGGCCCGGCGCACCGATGTGGCGCGCGTGGAGTCCTTCGCCTTCTCGGGCACCTCGCCGCCGGCGGTCCTGCCGGTCTCGCCCTTGCTCTTCTTCTTCCCGGACGCGCCCTTCGTCGCGCCGCGACCGACGGGGTCCTTGCCGGCGGCGCCCCTGCGGCGCACGGGGCCCTTCGCGGAGCCCCCGGCGGGCTTCGAGTCCTCGGCCTCCGCGGTCGCGTCCTCCGCGTCCGCCATCGTGTCCTCGAGGTCCGTCGCGGCGTCCTCGGCCTCCGCGGTCGGGTCCTCGGCGTCCGGCGTCACGTCCTGCGGGTCCGTGCTCGCGGCCTTCGCGCTCGACGTCGCCCGGGCGGACGACTTCTTCCTGCTCCTGGCCATGGAACGATGCTCCCTCGACGCGGCCGTCGCGCGACCGTGCCGCGCGGATCCGCGGGTGCGGACCGTGGCCTAGGGTAATGGGCGTCCGGGACGCGCGCGAAGCGAGGAGTGACGATGGAAGCACAGGACGCCCCGTCCGGGCGCCGTCGCGGCCGTGCCCGGGGGCGCGTCGGCGTGGCCCTGGTGATGGTGCTGTGCGGCGTGCTCTTCGCGACCACCTCCCGCCTCGCCGCCGGCGGCTCGATCCGTGACGAGAGCAGCGACGTCGCCGGGGTCCTCGCCGATCGAGGCCGCACCATCGAGGAGCTCACCGAGGACAACGCCGACAAGCGCGCCGAGATCGAGGAGCTGCGCGGCCAGGGCGCGGGCGCGGCGACCGCAGAGCGCACCGCCGAGGTCGAGGACGCCGTCGGCCTCAGCGAGGTCTCCGGACCGGGACTGCGGATCACGCTGACCGATGCGCCCTCGAGCGCGCTCGGCGCGATCCCGGGCACCGAGCCCGACGACCTCGTCGTCCACCAGCAGGACCTCGAGTCCTTCATCAACGCCCTGTGGGCCGGCGGCGCGGAGGCGATGATGCTGCAGGACCAGCGCGTGGTCAACGGCAGCGCCTTCCGCTGCGCCGGCAACACCCTGCTGCTCGAGGGCCGCGTCTACTCCCCGCCCTTCGTCATCACCGTGATCGGCCCCGTCGAGGAGATGACCGAGGCGCTCGACTCCTCCCAGAACGTGCAGCTCTACCGCGAATGGGTCGATCACGTCGGCCTCGGCGAGAAGGTCGAGACGCTCCAGGACACCACCCTGCCCGCCTATGTCGGCCCCCTCGCCGTCGACGCCGCGGTGAGCCGGTGAACGCCGCCCGGCGGGCCGGCGCCTCCCACCGCGGCCGGCCCCGCGGGCCGGGCGTGCTCGGGGTCCTCGGCGAGCTGCTGCTGACCGCCGGGGTGCTGCTGGGCCTGTTCCTGGTGTGGCAGCTGTGGTGGACCGACGTGATGGCCGACCGCGAGCAGGCCGGGATCCTCGACGGGCTCGAGCAGGAATGGGGCGCCGTGGACGAGGAGCGGATCGCCCCGCGGCAGGACGGTCCGCCGCCCGTCCCCGCGACGCCCGAGGACACCATGGTCTTCGGCACGATGCACGTGCCCGCCTTCGACCGCGACCGCTTCCCGCTCGCCGAGGGCGTGGACCTCGAGCAGGTCCTCAACGTCAAGGGAGCCGGCCACTACCCGGAGACCGCGCTGCCCGGCCAGGTCGGGAACTTCTCCGTCGCCGGCCACCGCAACACCTACGGCCGCGTCCTCGAGGACATCGCCGGCCTCGAGAAGGGTGATCCGATCGTGGTGGAGACCGACGAGGCCTTCTACGTCTACGAGGTCACCGAGTCGCTCGTGGTGATGCCGGACGACGCCTGGGTGATCGCCCCGACGCCCGGCGAGAGCGGGGCGGAGCCCACCGAGCGGATGCTCACCCTGACCGCCTGCCATCCGATGTACTCCGCGCGGGAGCGCTACATCGTCCACGCGGAGTTCTCGTACTGGACGGACCGGGCCGACGGGATCCCCGAGGCTCTCGCGCCCGCCCCCGACGCCGCCGAGGAGGGCTGATGTACGCCTGGCTGTTCCGACTCCTGCCCGGACCGCTCTGGGTGCGGATCCTGCTGACCGTGCTGGTGCTCGCCGCGATCATCGTGGCCCTGTTCGGGTGGGTGTTCCCCGCGATCGCGCCCTTCATGCCCTTCAACGACGGACTCGTGGGGGCGGTGGCCGCCACGGGCTGACCGGAGGAGCCGGCCGACGGGCTCAGCCCGCGGTCATCAGGGGCTTCAGCCCCTCCGAGCGCTCGAGGGCGTCACGGCCGTCGCACAGCTCGAGGAAGCGCGCCAGCATCAGGTGCCCGTTCTCCGTGAGCACCGACTCGGGATGGAACTGCACCCCGTGCAGGGGCAGCTCCCGATGGGCCAGGCCCATCACCATCCCGTCTGCGGTGCGGGCGGTGACCTCGAGCTCCGCCGGGATCGTCTCCGGCACCACGGTGAGGGAGTGGTAGCGGGTCGCGGTCATGGGGGAGGGGGCGCCGGCGAAGACGCTCCTGCCCTCGTGCGTGAGCTCGCTGGTGCGGCCGTGCATCAGCTGCGGGGCGTGGTCCACGCGCGCCCCGAAGTGCTGGCCCAGCGCCTGGTGCCCGAGGCACACCCCGAGCATCGGCACCCGCTGCTCGGCGCAGCGGCCGATCACGTCCAGGGAGCGACCGGCGGTGGACGGATTGCCGGGGCCGGGGGAGACCAGCACCCCGTCGAACCCGGTGAGGTCGACGGCGCCCGTGTCGTCGGCGGGCACCTCGTCGTTGCGGACCACCGTCGTCTCGGCCCCCATCTGCTGGAGGTAGCCGACGATCGTGTAGACGAAGCTGTCGTAGTTGTCGATCACGAGGATCCGTGCCGCGGACTGCTCAGCCATCGCCGTTCCCGTTCCCGTTCCCGTTCCCGTTCCCGTTCCCGGCGCCCGCGCCGCGTCCGTTGTTCCCGCCGCCCTGCGCGGCGTCGTCGCCCTCGTCCTCCGGCGGGTCCGTGGTCGGAGAGGGGCTGTCGCTCGGCTCCTCGGTCGGGCTCGGCTCCTCGGTCGGGGTGGGGGTCGGCGTCGGCGTGGGCGTCGGCGTCGGGGTGGGCGTCGGCTCCGGGCCCTTGGAGACCACGATCGTGATCGTGGTGCCGCGGTCGACCTGCTCGTTCGCTGCGGGCTCGGTGCGGATGACCTGTCCCTCGGGCACCGAGTCCGAGAACTCCGAGGTCGGGGTGGTACCCGTGAAGCCGGCGTCGGACAGGGTCTTCTGCGCGTTCTCGAGGGTCTGCCCGGCGACGTTCGGGACCGCCACGGGACCCGGTGCGGCCGCGATCACGAGGTCGACGGTGGAGCCGTAGCGGGCGGGGCTGCCGCCGGCCGAGGGCGTCTGCGAGAGCACGGTGCCGGGGTCCTCGCCCGCCTCCTCGCGCTCCGCGGGATCCGGGACCTCGAAACCGCGGGCCTCGAGGGTCTCCTTGGCCTTGTCGAACTGGACGCCCTCGACGTTCGGGACCTCGACGTTGCCCGAGGCGAAGCGCACCTCGACCTCGGTGCCCCGGTCCACGGACTGCCCGCCCTGGGGAGACGTGCTCGCCACCGTCCCCGCCTCCTGCGGGACGTCCTCCGCCTCGCCCTCGGTCATGGTGAGTCCGACGGCCTCGAGGGCCGCCCGGGCGTCCTCGCGGCTCTTGCCCTGCAGGTCCTCGGGCACCGTCACCGCGTCGGGGCCGCCGGAGACCGTGACAGTGATGGGGCTGCCCACCTCGACCTCCTGGCCGGCGGGCGGGTCCGTCTCCATGACCTCGCCCTTGTCGACGTCCTGGGAGGGGGTCGGCTCGAAGGTCGGGTCGAGCCCGGCCTCGGTGAGCGCGCTGCGCGCCTGGTCCTCCGTCTGCCCCACCACGTTCGGGACCGCGACCGTCTCCGGCCCCCGGTCCCACGGCCGGAAGTAGGCCAGCGCCGCGGCGATCAGGCCCAGGGCCACGAGGGTCACCAGGACGATCAGCCACCACGGCCGCCTGCGCTTCTCCTCGGGCTCCACCTCGTCCCCCGAGCGCAGGGCGAGGGGCCCGGTCGCGGGGGAGGGCGCGGAGCCGGTGCGCCAGTCCTGGGGCCGCATCGCGGCGGTGCCCGCCGCGCCCGCGACCGAGGCGCTGCCGGCGGTCGCCGGCAGCGCCTCGGTCGCGTCGTCGAGCGGGCTGAGCACGGTCGTGGCCTCGGGGTCGTCGTGTCCCGGCAGCGCGCCGGCGACCAGCGCCGGGGCGCGCCCGGCGACGACGGCGGCGATGTCCCGGGAGAAGGCGACGGCGCTGGGGTAGCGCTGCTCGCGGTCCTTGGCCAGGCCCGTGAGGATCACCGCGTCCAGCGCAGGGGTCACGGCCGGGTTGTAGGCCGAGGGCGGCTGCGGGTCCTCGCGCACGTGCTGGTAGGCGATCGAGACCGGGGTGTCGCCGGTGAACGGCGGGCGCCCGGTCAGCATCTCGAACATGACGCAGGCGGCGGAGTAGATGTCCGAGCGCGCATCGACCAGCTGGCCGCGCGCCTGCTCGGGGGAGAGGTACTGGGCGGTGCCCATCACGGCCTGGGTCGCGGTCATGGCGCTGGTCGCGTCTGCGACCGCGCGGGCGATCCCGAAGTCCATCACCTTCACGGCGCCCGCGGAGTTGATCATGATGTTGCCGGGCTTGATGTCGCGGTGCACGATCCCGGCGCGGTGGGAGTACTCCAGCGCGCTGAGCAGCGCGGCCATGATCTCCCCGGCCTGGATGACGTCCATCGGGTGCTCGGGGTCGATGTACTCGCGCAGGGTGCGTCCCTCGACGTACTCCATCACGATGTACGGGATCGTCACCTCGGAGCCGGTGATCGTGGTCTGCTGCTCCTCGCCGGTGTCGTACACGGCGACGATCGAGGGGTGGTTCAGGGACGCGGCGCTGTGCGCCTCACGCCGGAAGCGCTCCTGGAAGTTCGCGTCCCGGGCCAGGTCGGAGCGCAGCACCTTCACCGCGACCGTGCGGTGCAGGCGCGTGTCCTCCGCGAGGAACACCTCCGCCATGCCCCCGGTCCCGAGGATCCTTCCCAGGTGGTACCGACCACCCAGGATCACCGTCTCTCCGCTCACTCCACACCCGTCCTCGTGCCGTGGCCGACACCGATCGATCCGACCATCGTAGTTGCTGACATCGCCTCGCCCGACGTCGTGCCCAGGCCCGCCGGCGCCGAGGCGTCGATCGCGCCGAGGGGCAGCAGTCCCAGGCCGCCCGCGACGGCGACCGCGATCGCGACGACCACCAGGATCAGCAGCACCAGGCCCGGCACCGACATCCCGCCGACCCGCCGCCCCGTGCTCGTCCCGCGCACCGTGCGCGAGGAGGCCGCGGTGTCCACGTCGTCGAAGGCGCCGCCCGAGAAGGCGCGATCGGCGCCGTCGGCGGTGCTCGCCGCCGAGGCCGCATGCAGCGGGGAGGGGGCGCGGTCGCCGCGCGGGGCCGGGGCGGGCGAGGCCGCGGAGCGGGCCGAGCTCGCCGACGGGGCCGAGCGCGCCGAGCCGCGTCGCGGGGCGGAGCCGGCCGAGGCCGCCGACAGCGCCGAGGGGCCCGAGGCCCCCGAGCGATGGCGGATGCCGCGGCTGCGGCCCGACAGCGGCAGCGGCATCGCCGCGGTGCGCGTTCCCGTGGGGGAGGCGCCGGGGCGCTGAGCCTGCTCCCCGGTCCCGGAGCCGGCGGGCCGCACCCGGTTCTCGCCCGTCCAGTCGTGGTCCTCGACCCGCGTCACCGGGATCGCCCCGGTCGTGAAGCGCGGCTCGACCCCGCGCTGGATCGCCTCGAGGATCCGCGCGACCGCCGCCGCGGAGCGGGGACGGTTCGCGGGCGCCTTGGCCAGCATCATCATCACCAGTCGCCGCAGGTCCGCGCCGATCGCCTCCGGGAGCTCCGGCGGCTGCTGCTTGACCTGCGCCATCGCGATCTCCACCTGGCTGGAGCCGGTGAAGGGGCGGCTGCCCACGAGCATCTCGTAGGCGACGATGCCCAGGGCGTAGATGTCCGAGAGGGAGGTGGCCTGCTTGCCCATCGCCTGCTCGGGGGAGAGGTACTGGGCGGTGCCCATGACCAGGCCAGTCTTCGTCAGCCGTGCCTGGTCCTTGCTGCGCGCGATCCCGAAGTCGGTGATCTTCATGGACCATCCGTCCTTCTCGTCGACCAGCACGTTCTCGGGCTTCACGTCGCGGTGCACGACGCCCTTGGAATGGGCGGCGTCCAGCGCCCGGGCGAGCTCGATCATCAGCTGGACAACGCGCTTCTCGGGCAGTCCGCCGGGGTTCTCCTCGATGATGTCCGAGAGGGGCCGGCCGGGGCACAGCTCCATCACGATGTAGGCGCGGCCGTCGAGCTCGCCGTAGTCGTACAGCGCGGCGATGCCCTCGTGGGAGAGGGCGGCCGTGTGTCTCGCCTCGGCCCGGAAGCGCTTGAGGAAGCCCTCGTCGCCGGCGTACTCCTCGCGCAGCACCTTGATCGCGACATCGCGCTCGAGCTCCTGGTCGCGGCCCTTCCAGACCTGCCCCATTCCGCCCGTGGCGATGAGCGAGGCGAGCTCGTACCGTCCTTCGAGCACGAGCCCCGGTTCGGTCCTCATCGCTGGATCACCGCCTCCATCACGTCACGGGCGATCGGCGCCGCGGTGCGCGACCCGTATCCGCCCTCCTCGACCACGACCGCGACCGCGATCTTCTGCTCGTCCGTCTGTCCGTACCCGACGTACCAGGAGTGGGGGGAGCGGTCCTCGCCCCACTCGGCGGTGCCGGTCTTGCCGCCCACCTCGACGCCGTCGATCGCCGCCGCCGAGCCGGTGCCGTCCTTGACCACGCCCACCATCATCTGCCGCATCTGCGCGGCGTTCGCGGCGGACAGCGGCTGGCCGACCTCCTTCGGGGTCAGCTCGGAGACTGTGGAGAGGTCGCCCGTGCGCACGGCCTGGACGAGCTGCGGCTGCATGACCACGCCGTCGTTCGCGAACGCCCCGCCGACCATCGCCATCTGCAGCGGGGTCACCCGGGTCTCGTACTGCCCGATCGAGGTGGTCGCCAGCTGTGCGTCGTCGAGGTCCTCGCCGATCCGGGAGGGCGTCACGCCCATCGGGATCGAGAGGTCCTGGCCGAAGCCGAACTCCTCGGCGGTGCTGCGCAGCTGGTCCTGTCCGATCTCGACCCCGAGCATGCCGAAGGAGGTGTTGCACGACTGGCGCAGCGCCTCGGCGAGCGTGGACTCGTCGTCCGGGCCGCACGGCTCCTGGCGCCCCTCGGAGAAGTTGTTCATCACCGAGGAGGAGTTCGGCAGCTCGTACTTCCCGGGGCCGGGGATCACCGACTCGGCGGTGTAGTCGCCGGTCTCGAGCGCCGCGGAGGCCGTGACGAGCTTGAAGGCCGAGCCGGGCGGGTAGAGGTCCCCGCCGATCGCACGGTTGGTCAGCGGCCGCTCGGGGTCCTCGTTCAGCGAGGACCAGGCGGCCGAGACCGCGCCGGTGTCGTGGGAGGCGAGCTCGTTGGGGTCGAAGCTCGGTGCGGAGACCATCGCGAGGATCGCGCCGGTCTCCGGGTCCAGCGCCACCACGGCGCCGCGCCGGCCGTCCAGCGCGTCCCAGGCCGCCTGCTGGGCGGCGGAGTCGAGGGTGAGCTCGACGCTCGCGCCCTGGTTCTCGCGGCCCGAGACGACATCGGCCAGGCGGTGGTAGAACAGCGAGTCCGCCTCGCCCGAGAGGGTGTCGTTCAGCGAGCGCTCGATGCCGGTGAAGCCGTAGACCACCGAGTAGTAGCCGGTGATCGGGGCGTACATCGCGCCGGGGTCGTAGGTGCGCAGGTAGCCGTAGGTGTCCCCGGACTCCTGCGAGGTCGCGATCGCGTGCCCGTCCACCACGATCGGCCCGCGATGGCGGCCGTACTCGCTCTGGAGGGTCCGCTGGTTCTGCCCGTGGGCGGCGAGCCGGCCCTGGGCGACGACCTGGAAGTAGGTGGTGGAGGTGAACAGCAGCACGAAGAGCACGCCGACCACCAGCCACACATGGCGCAGGGGCTTGTTCACGCGATCGCCTCCTGGCCGGAGCGGGCGGGGGAGCCGGGCAGGGTCCCCTCCACCTGGCGGGCGGCGGGGCGCCGGGCCGCGTCGGACAGCCGCACCAGGATCCCCGCGATGATCCAGTTGCACACCAGCGAGCTGCCGCCCGCGGCGAGGAAGGGGAGGGTCAGGCCCGTCAGCGGGATCACCCTGGTCACGCCGCCGACGACGACGAACACCTGCAGCGCCATCACGAAGCCGAGGCCCCCGGCGAGCAGGGTGCCGAAGCCGTCGGAGATGCCGACGGCCGCGCGGATGGCGCGCTGGACCAGCAGCAGGTAGAGCAGCAGCAGCGCGAAGGCGCCGACCATGCCCATCTCCTCCGCGAAGGAGGAGAAGATGAAGTCGGACTCGGCGTGCGGCACCATGTCGGGCCGCCCCTCCCCGAGGCCGGTGCCGACCAGGCCGCCGTTGGCGAGCCCGAACAGGCCCTGGCTGATCTGCTCGCAGGAGGAGTAGTTCTCGCCCGAGAGCGGGTCCAGCCAGCAGGTGATGCGGGTGCGGACATGGCTCATCTGGGTCGCGGCGAAGACCGCCGGCGGCAGGAACATCACCGCCCCGATCACGAGCCAGCTCAGCCGGTCGGTGGCGACGTAGAGCATCACCACGAACAGGCCGAAGAACATCAGCGAGGTCCCCAGGTCCGTCTCGAAGACGAGCACCGCCATCGCGAAGCCCCAGGCCACCAGGATCGGGCCGAAGTCCGACCAGCGCGGCAGATGGATGCCCAGCACCTTCGGGCCCGCGAGCGCGAGGGTGTCGCGCCGGGCGACGAGATAGCCGGCGAAGAAGACCGCGAAGGCGATCTTCGCGAGCTCCGCGGGCTGGAAGCTGAAGCCCGCGACGGAGATCCAGATCTTCGAGCCGTTGCGGGCCGAGCCGATCACGGGCACCAGCGGGAGGAGCAGCAGCACGCCGCCCGCCACGGCGCTGATCCAGGTGTAGCGGCGCAGCCAGCGGTGGTCGCGCAGCAGCACCAGCAGCGCCACGCACAGCACCACCCCGATCACGGCCCACAGCATCTGGCGGTCCGCGCTCGCGGAGCTGCGCAGCCCGTAGATCTCGTTGGCGGCGTGGACGGACTCGATCATCGTCACGCCCAGGAGGTTCAGCAGCACCACGATCGGCAGGATCACGGGATCGGCGTAGGGGGCGCGCCACATCACGGCGATCTGGAGCACGGCGACGAGCACCAGCGCGCCGATGCCGACCTGGAGCAGCTTCGCGGGCAGCTCGTCGAAGCGGCCCAGCCCCACCAGGGCGTAGGCCCCCACGCCCACCGCCACCGCGAGGAGCAGCAGCAGGGCCTGGATCAGGCGGCGCGGCCGTGCGGTGTAGGAGACGATGGTGGCCACTACGTCGCCTCGCCCTCGTCGGGGGAGCCGGCCGTCGGCAGGGGCGCCATGCCGTCCGCGGCCCCCTCCTCGGCGCCGCCGACGTCGGAGGCGCCGCCCCCGTCGGAGGGGGAGACCGCCGTGGGCGGCCGGTTCGCGGCCGCCGCCTGCTCGAGACGGTCGATGATCTGGTCGGCGCCCTCGCGGTCCGAGGCGCTGATCGTGCTCTCGACCTGCTGACGCGTGATCTCGGGGAGGTCCTCGATCTCGATGTCGGTGACCTCGAGCGGCTCGGACAGGGAGACGGGGCCGAGATCCTGGGCGAGTCCCTGGTAGAGCACCACCCGGGTGCCGTCGGTGCCGACGTAGTACTGCCGCTGGGACCAGGCGTAGCCGCCCCACAGCAGCCCGCCGAGCAGCGCGACCAGCAGCGCCAGCACGACGACGGCGGGCCAGGGGCTGCGCCGCGGCGGCTCCTCCTCGGAGAAGTCCTCGTCCTCGTAGGGGATCTCCGGCTCCTCGCGGGTGAGCGCGGCGGCCTTCGCGGCGGGGCCGGAGGCGGTGGTGGGCCGGTGTCGGTTCCGCGCCGCGGAGCCGACGATCTGCGGGGTCGTGGACGGCGCCTCGACCCCGCGGGGGAGGGCGTCGAGGTCCACGACGTCGGCGACGATGCAGGTGATGTTGTCGGGGCCGCCGCCCTTCAGGGCGAGCTGCACGAGCGCGTCGGCGCACTCGCCGGGGTCCTCGATGTCCTTCAGGGTCGCGTCGATCGTGTCGAGGGAGACGAGCCCGGAGAGGCCGTCGGAGCACAGCAGCCAGCGGTCGCCCACATGGGCTGCGCGCAGCGAGAGGTCCAGCTCGGGATCCGCGTCGACGTCGCCGAGCACGCGCATGAGCACCGAGCGCTGCGGATGCCGCTCGGCCTCGTCCTCCGTGAGTCGGCCCTCGTCCAGCAGGCGCTGGACGAAGGTGTGGTCCTTCGTGATCTGGACGGTCTCCTCGTCGCGCAGGAGATAGGCGCGGGAGTCGCCGATGTGGGCGAGGGCGAACTTGCCCTCGGCGCGCAGCAGCGCGGTGATCGTGGTGCCCAGGCCCCGCAGCTGCGGCTCGTCCCGTGCGCGGCGCAGGATCTCCTGGTTCGCCTCGAGCACGCTCTCCTCGAGGGTCGCGACGATGTCGGAGGCCGGGGTCTCGGAGTCCAGGGCGGCCAGGCGCCCGATCGCGACCGAGGAGGCGACGTCGCCGCCGGCGTGGCCGCCCATG
The DNA here is from genome assembly GCF_003994255.1 of Brachybacterium paraconglomeratum. GTDB lineage: Bacteria > Actinomycetota > Actinomycetes > Actinomycetales > Dermabacteraceae > Brachybacterium > Brachybacterium conglomeratum. The sequence goes on from NZ_ML133855.1 coordinate 248,008, forward strand.
CCGTCGGCGACCACCAGCAGGTGGCTGCCCGCGTAGGCGGAGTCCTGGTTGTTCGAGCGGACCAGGCCCACGTCGGAGCGGGCGGCATAGCGCAGGGCGATGCTCATCGCGGACCTCGTCTCAGCTCGATCTCGGTGCGGCCGATCCGCACCTGCGCCCCGGGCCGGAAGGGCACCGCGCCCTCGATGCGCCGCCCGGAGACCAGGGTTCCGTTGGTCGAGCCGAGATCCTCCACCATCCACTCGTCCTCGCGCTGGAAGACGCGGGCGTGTCGGTTGGAGGCGTAGTCGTCGTCGAGCACGAGCGTGCACTCGGGGGCCCGGCCGATGAGGATCGGGGTCGAGCCGAGCGTCAGCGAGGTGCCGCGCAGCGGCCCGGCGGTGACGACCATCGCGGCCTGGGTGACCTCCGGATCGGTGCGCAGCGAGGCCGGATCGGCGCCCGCCTCGGAGGCGGCGCCGCCGATCGGGCCGGAGGCCGGTCGCTGCTCGCGGCGCGGGTCGCGGCTGGAGCGGGTGACGACGGTGGTGCCGAAGAGGTCGTTGCGCAGCACGAGCACCACGACCACCACGAAGATCCACAGCGCCAGGACGAGGCCCAGACGCAGGGCGACGAGGGTCAGTTCGCTCATGGGGCGCTCACCAGGCCGCCGGGGTCGAGCCCGGCAGCAGGACGGTCAGGCGCGTCCGCCCGATCTTGATCAGGGAGCGGTCGTGCAGCGGGACGGGCGTGCGGATGCGCTCGCCGTCGACGAAGGTGCCGTTGGTCGAGCCGAGGTCGGTGGCGACCAGGGACGAGTCCGGCTCGGCGCGCAGCTCGAGGTGGTGCCGGGAGACGCCCGTGTCCTCCAGGATGATGTCCGCGTCGCCGCCGCGGCCGATCACCGTGACGGGGCCGGTGAGCAGGTACTGCTGCCCGTCGATCTCGACGATGGGGCTGCCGCCGGGGCTGTCCTGGGCGGCGCCGGTCGCCGGGGCGACGCTGCCGCGCTCGGTGCGGGACTCGGTCTCGAAGCGGCCCTGACGGACCTCCTCGTCCTGCTCGAGGGCGACGGAGACGGCGCCGACGAACATGTAGCGCTGCTTGTCCGCATGCTCCATGAGCACGCGCTGGAGCTCGTCGAGGAGGGTGTCCTGCCAGGAGGAGAAGCGCTCGAAGTCCTGCGGGTGCAGGTAGACGGTGTACACGTTCGGGGCCAGGGTCCGGGTGCGGTCGAGCACCTGGATCTGGTCGTCGCACTCGCGCTTGAGGCCCTGCGCCAGGTCGAGGGGCTTCAGCTGCCCGCGACCGGGCGAGAACACGCTCGTCACGCCGCGGTCGAGGCTGCGCTCGATCCGATCCAAGATCCCCACGGTGGTCCTTCGCTCTCGCTGGGCTGCCAGGTGCGGGCAGCGACCCGTCGACGGTGCTGCGCGCCCCCCGATCGTAGCGCGTGGCAGGGCGCCGACCGGGCGCGCAGGGCGCGGAGGCGGCGAGGGAATCGTGCAGGAGAGGTGAAGGCGGCGGTCCCGGGACGTCGCTGCGCCCCGGCAGCACGCCGGGGCGCAGCGGGCGGGTCGGACGACCCGTGGTCCGGTCCGTGCCTCAGCGGATCAGCACCCGCTGGCCGGTGCGGAACCAGCCGCGCGCCCACAGGTAGTCCGACGCGCCCACGGAGATGCGGCTGCAGCCGTGCGAGGCGGGATAGGTGGGGATCGAGGTGGAGCCGTGGATCGCCCAGCCGCGGTCGTAGTAGCCGGGCCGGTACAGGTTCCCCAGCGGCCCGTTCTGCCAGCCCCCGGAGTACAGGCGGTACATCCGGAAGTCGCCCTTCGGCGTGGTCGCCGTCTTCCAGCGGCCGCCGGAGTAGTAGCGCTCCCCGCTGCCGGTGGAGGTGTTCAGGATGCAGGCGATGCGGCCGCCCCCGGTGAGGATCAGCAGCTGCCGGGAGAGGTCGACCTCGAATCCGCTGCCGCTGGTGATCCGGCGGCTCGGCTGCTTCCCCGCATCGAGCGCGCCCCAGGTCCTCGCCCCGACCACGCCGTCCCGGCCGAGGCCGGCGGCCTTCTGCACGGCGAAGACGGCCTGCTGGGTGAGGTGCCCGAAGCTGCCGTCGGGAGTGCGGCACCAGTAGCGCAGGGCGTTCAGCCGCTTCTGCAGGGTGGTCACCGCGCTGCCGCGGTCCCCCTTGCGGAGCGTCGGTCCGGCGGCGTCGGCGGCCCCGGTGCCGAGCGCGAGCCCGGCGCCGAGCGTGCCCACGCCCAGCAGCAGGAGTCGTCGGCTCGGGAGCGCGAGGGGCGGGAGCGCCCCGGCCTCCCCGGCCTCCGGCGGTCGGTCGGCTCTCGGTCTGATCGTCAGGTCCATCGGTGGTCTCCCCTTCGAGTCCTCTCGCCCGGTGCTCTGTGGAGCGGGCGATCGTGCGGCACCCGGGTTCGGGCCCGTCGACGGACAGACTGCTGGGTCAAGAGATGGTAAACAAGAGGAAAAGTGTCCAGGTCGCGCCGGGTGATGTGAAGGAAATGTGACGCCGCAGGCAGTCGGGCGAAACGGGCAAGTCACGATTCTGTCACGAACCGCCCGAAGCGGGCCTCCAGGGCTCCTGGACGGATCTCGGACGCGGCCCGGCGGACCGTCGGGAGCGGCCCGCCCGCGCCCTCCCGCCCGTGCCATAGTGGAGCGCGTGCAGCCCTCCACCGCGCCCGTGATCCCCGTCGACCTCGACGCCGCCCACGCCCTCGGCGTCACGGACGCGGGCGGGACCGTCCACCTCCAGGGCGAGACCGGGCGGGTCCTCGACCTCGCGAGCGTCTCCAAGCCCCTGGCCGCCCTCGGCGTGCTCGTCGCCGTCGAGCGGGGCCTGGTCGACCTCGACGAGCCCGCCGGGCCCGAGGGCGCGACCGTGCGCCACCTGATCGCGCACACCGCCGGCTACCCCTTCGAGGGGGAGGAGACGGTCGGCGCGGTCGGCGCCCGCCGCATCTACTCCAACACCGGCTTCGAGGTGCTCGCCGCCCACGTCGAGGAGTCCACCGGCTACGACTTCCCCGAGTGGATGGAGCAGACCGTGATCCAGGGCCTGGACCTCGTGGACCTCGAGGTGGACGGCTCCCCGGCCGCCGGCTACCGCGGCACCGTGGCCGACCTGCTGGTCGTCGGCCGCGAGCTGCTCGCGCCCACCCTGATCTCCGACGTCCTCCACGAGGAGATGCGCACGGTGCAGTTCCCGGGGCTCGCCGGGATCCTCCCCGGCTACGGTCGCCAGACGCCGAACGACTGGGGCCTCGGCATGGAGATCCGCGGGCACAAGGACCCGCACTGGACCGGCGCGCACTCCTCCCCGCGGACCTTCGGCCACTTCGGCCAGTCCGGCTCCTTCCTCTGGGTCGACCCCGAGGCGGGCCTCGCCGCCGCCTTCCTCGGCGAGCGGCGCTTCGGCCCCGACCACGTGCGGATCTGGCCCGGGATCACCGACGCGATCCTCGAGCGCTTCGCCGGGGGCGGGACCGGCCGATGAGCGCCCTCGCACTGCTGGACGAGTTCGGCTTCGAGACCGCCGCGATCGTGCTCGGCCCCGAGGGGGAGCGGGAGCGGCGCGGCGACGTCGAGCGGATCCGCCCCTGGCGCTCGGTCACCAAGGCCCTCACCGGCCTCGGCGCCGCGCTCGCCCTCCAGGAGGGGCGCGTGTCCCTCGACGACGAGGCCGGCCCGCCCGGCGCCACGCTCCGCCACCTCCTCGCCCACGCCTCCGGCTACTTCTACGAGTCCGACGCGACCCTCCAGGCGCCGGGCCTGCGCCGCCACTACTCGAACTACGGCATCGACGAGGCCGCCCGCCACGTCGAGCGCGCCGTCGGCAGGGACTTCGGCGACTGGGTCCAGGAGCGGATCGCGGACCCGCTGGGGATGACGGGCCTGGAGTGGGAGGGCTCCGCCTCCGTCGGCGCCTCCGGCGCCCTCGTCGACCTCGCCCTGCTCGCCGCCGAGCTGCAGCACCCCACGCTCCTGGACCAGGAGGTCCACGCCCAGCTCGTCGGCGTCCACTTCCCGGAGCTGGTGGGCATCATGCCGGGATTCGGCAAGCAGGACCCCAATCCCTTCGGGCTCGGCATCGAGGTGCGCGGCACCAAGTCGCCGCACTGGACCGCGACCACCGGCAGCGAGCGGACCTACGGCCACTTCGGCATGCGCGGCACCGCCTTCTGGATCGACCCGGAGGCGGACCTCGCCCTCGTCGTCGGAACCTCCCACGACTTCTGCGACGCGCACCGCGAGATCATGCCGCGCCTCGGCGACGCCGTGCTCGCCGCGCACCGCTGACGCGATAGCGTCCAGGACGACCCCGGTACACCGGAGGGCCGACGAGCCCCCGCGACCCGCCCCACGCGCCGAAGGAGCCGCCACATGTTCGACGACCGGGAGCTGGCCGAGGCCCGCATCCGCCGGTTCACGCAGGACCACCTGGTCCCGCGGATCCACCAGGAGCGGGCCGAGGTCACGATCACCGCGCACCGGCTCGAGGGCGAGCCGATCCCGCCGCGCGAGGCGATCGCCCGGGAGTACGGCCCCGTCGAGGTCGGGGCGCCGCTGGGGCGCGCCTGGTCCACCACCTGGCTGCACGTGACCGGCACCGTCCCCGCCGACTGGGCCGCCGACGAGCACTCCGTCCCCGAGCTGATCGTCGACCTCGCCTTCACCGGCCAGCCCGGCTTCCAGGCCGAGGCGCTCGTGTTCACGCCCGACGGCGTGCCCGTCAAGGCGATCAACCCCTGCAACCGGCACCTCCCCGTCCGGCCGGGCGAGGAGCTCGACTACTACCTCGAGTGCGCCGCGAACCCGATGGTCGCCGGCGGCTGGACCTTCGCGCCGACCCCGCTCGGCGACCTGGCGACCGTGCCCGAGGAGGAGCTCTACTCGATCGAGGAGCTCCACCTCGCCCGCCGTGACGTGCGGATCTGGGAGCTGCACGAGGACGTCCGGGCCCTGTCCGGGCTGATGCACGAGCTGCCCGGGACCAGCCCGCGCCGCCACGAGATCCTCCGCGCGCTCGAGGCCGCCTGCGACGTCGCCGACCCCGACGACATGCCCGGCACCGCCCGGGCCGCCCGCGAGGCGCTCGCCCCGGCGCTGGCCGCGACGGCCGGCTCCTCCGCCCTGACCGTGCTCGCCACCGGCCACGCCCACATCGACTCGGCCTGGCTGTGGCCCGTGCGGGAGACGGTGCGCAAGGTCGCCCGCACCTTCTCCAACGCCTGCACCCTGATCGAGGACGACCCCGACATCACCTTCTCCGCCTCCTCCGCCCAGCAGTACCGCTGGATCCGGGACCGCTACCCGGAGCTGTTCGCGCGGATCCGCGAGCACGTCGCCGGCGGCCGCTTCGTGCCCGTGGGCGGGATGTGGGTCGAGTCCGACACCAACATGCCCGGCTCCGAGGCGATGGCGCGGCAGTTCGTCGCCGGCAAGCGGTTCTTCCTCGAGGAGCTCGGGGTCGAGACGCGCGAGACCTGGCTGCCGGACTCCTTCGGCTACTCCGCCGCGCTGCCGCAGATCGCCGCGCTCGCCGGCCAGGAGTTCTTCCTGACCCAGAAGGTCTCCTGGAACCAGATCAACACCTTCCCCCACCACACCTTCCGCTGGGAGGGCCTCGACGGCACCAGCGTGTTCACCCACTTCCCGCCCGCCGACACCTACAACGGCTCCCTCACCGGATCCGAGCTCGCCTACTTCGAGCGGAACTTCAAGGAGAAGGGCCGCTCCTCGATCGGCATCGACCTGTTCGGCTGGGGCGACGGCGGCGGCGGACCCACCCGCGAGATGATGGCCGCCGGGCGCCGCGCCGCCGACCTCGAGGGCTCCCCGAAGGTCGAGTTCGGCACCGCCGAGGACTTCTTCGAGCGGGCCCGCGCCGAGTACCCCGACGCGCCCGTGTGGAACGGGGAGCTCTACCTCGAGCTGCACCGCGGCACCTACTCCGCGCAGCTCGGCACCAAGCAGGGCAACCGCCGCAGCGAGCACCTCCTGCACGAGGCCGAGCTGCTCGCGACCCTCGCCGCGCTCCGCGCCCAGCACCCCTACCCCCACGACGAACTCGCCGCGCTGTGGGAGGACACGCTGCTGAACCAGTTCCACGACATCCTCCCCGGCTCCTCGATCGCCTGGGTGCACCGCCAGGCCGAGGCCCAGCACGCCGCGCTCGCCGAACGGGCCGAGCGGATCATCGGCAGCTCCCTCGCCGCGCTCGCCGCGGCCGGCGGGCAGGGCGAGGGCGATGCGGCGGGTGCGGCCGACGGACACGGCACGGTGCTGCTGAACACCGCCCCGGTGCCGCGCCGCGGCGTGCCCGCCTACGGCGCGGGCCGCCCCGAGCCGGTCCAGGAGGCCGTGGTCGTGACCCGCGCGGGCGGCGAGGTCCGCCTCGAGAACCAGGCCGTGCGCGCGGTGCTCGACGCCTCCGGCGCGCTGGTCTCCCTCGTCGGCCGGGCCGACGGACGCGAGACCATCGCCCCCGGCGCCCGCGGCGCGCTGCTGCAGCTGCACCGCGACACCCCGAACGCCTGGGACGCCTGGGACATCGACGAGTTCTACCGCCGCGTGGTCCGCGACCTCGAGACCCCGACCGCCGCCGAGGTCGAGGAGGAGGACGGCGGGGTCCGCGTCTCCTTCACGTACACGACCGCGCTCGCCGACGGCGAGGAGACCTCCGGCGTCACCGGCGCGGGCTCCACGATCGTGAAGACCTTCGTGCTGCGCCCCGACGACACCTCCCTCGGGATCGAGGTGGACCTCGACTGGCGCGAGCGCAAGAAGGCGCTCAAGCTCGCCTTCCCGCTGGACCTGCGTGCCTCCCACCTCTCCAGCGAGATCCAGTTCGGGCACGTGGACCGGCCGGTCCCGGTGAACACCTCCTGGGACTTCGCCCGCTTCGAGACCTGCGCGCACCGCTGGGTCCACGCGGCCGAGGGCGAGCACGGGGTGGCGATCGCGAACGACTCCACCTACGGCCACGACGTGCTGCGCACCGTGCGCGAGGACGACGGCGGCACCACCACCACGACCCGCCTGACCCTGGTGCGCTCCCCGGAGTACCCCGACCCCGCCGCCGACCACGGCCGGTACGCCCTGCGCATCGCCGTGCGACCGGGCGCGGGGATCGCCGAGGCGATCGAGGAGGGCTACCGGCTGAACCTGCCCGAGCGCACCGCGCCCGCCGCGGCCGCGTCCCTGCTCGCCGCGCCGCCGGTCACGGTCGCGCCGGCCGACGGGGAGGGCGTCTCGAGCGTGGTCGTCGAGACCGTGAAGCTCGCCGAGGACCGCTCCGGGGACCTGGTGCTGCGGCTGTACGAGTCCTCCGGTGCCCGCGCCGCGGCGACCCTCGCCCTCGACCCGGTCCTCGCGGGCGGCGAGGTGACGGCCACGGACCTGCTCGAGCGACCCTTCGGGGAGGGCACCCCGGCGTTCCGCTCCGCGCTCGCGCGCGGCGAGGACGGCACGGTCGAGCTCTCCTTCCGTCCCTTCGAGATCAAGACGCTGCGGATCGCCCGCGGCTGAGGGGCGATCGGCCGACGGGGGAGGCGCCGCTCACAGCACGGCGGCGCCCTCCCGGCTCGAGGGATACGGTAAGGCTCACCTCACCGGCGTCATCTCGTCGGCCACGTCCCGCCGACCCCGTGCCAGGAGCCGCCCGATGATCCCCGCCCCCGCCGACGCCTCCGCCGCGACCCCCGTGCAGGAGGAGGGCGCCGGCTCCGCCGGGATCTCGCCCGTCGGCCGGGTCTTCGCCGTGATCGCGCTGCTGGAGGCCCTCACCTGGGCGGGGCTGCTGGTCGGCATGTTCCTGAAGTACGTCACCGGTACGACGGAGGCCGGGGTGTGGCTGTTCGGCCGCCTGCACGGCGGGATGTTCATGGTCTACGTCGTGATGACCCTGGTCGCCGCCGTGTCGCTGCGCTGGAGGTGGTGGGTGGCGCTGCTGGCCCTGCTCGCCTCGGTCCCGCCGCTGGTCACCCTGCCGCTGGAGATCTGGCTGCGCCGCACCGGCCGGCTCGCACGGCGCCCGCGGGCCTGAACGCCCCGGGGTCCGGACCCTCAGACGTTGTGGACCAGCGGTCCCGCCGGCTCGCGCCAGCCGGCGAGAACCTCGAGCATCCGGACCATCCGCACCGTCTCCCGCACGTCGTGGACCCGCAGGATCCGGGCGCCCAGACGAATCGTCCAGGCCGCCGCGGCGAGGGAGCCGGCGAGCCGCTCCTCCTTCGGCAGGCCCAGCGACTCGCCCACGAAGTCCTTCCGCGAGAGCGCCGCGAGCAGCGGCAGGCCGAGCGCGGCGTACTCGCCCCAGTCGCGCAGCACCTCGAGGGTCTGCTGCGTGCTCTTGTTGAGGTCCGGGCCCGGGTCCAGCACGATCCGCTCCCGCGCGATGCCCGCCTCGAGCGCCCGCTCCAGGCGTGCGGCGAGGAAGTCCCGGACCTCCTCGACCACGTCCTCGTAGCGGGGCCGGGGGAAGGGGCGGCGCGGCTCCGCGACCGAGTGCGTGAGCACGAGCGAGGCGCCGGCGCGGGCGACCTCCTCGGCCATCCGCGGATCGGACAGGCCCGTGGTGTCGTTGATCAGGTCCGCCCCGACCTCGAGCGCGGCGCGGGCGACCGAGGCGTGGAAGGTGTCCACCGAGAGCAGCACCTCGCCCTGCAGCTCGCGGCGCAGCTGCTCGATCACGGGGACCACCCGTGCGGCCTCCTCCGCGGGGTCCAGCGGGTCGCCGGGTGCGAACTTCACCCCGCCCACGTCGACGATGTCGGCGCCCTCCTCCGCGGCGCGGAGCCCTGCGGACACCGCCTGCTCGAGCTCCCAGGTGCGTCCCTCGTCGAAGAAGGAGTCCTGGGTGCGGTTGACGATCCCCATCACCAGCACGCGCCGGGAGGTGTCGGGCAGGGGGCGCGGCGTCGGAGCGCCCAGCCCGGTCCCGGGCTCGGGGGATACAGTGGCGAGACGGCTCGGAGGACGGTCCGTCGGACCCTCGTCATGCACGGTGTTCATGGTCCGTTCCTCTGCTGTTCGGGCGGTCGTCCCACATCTTTGAGCGTCGCCTGACCTGCACTACGTTAAGACTGCACACGGTATTGCACCACCCGGCGCCCGTGCCTCACGGGATCCGGGGACCTGGACTATTGGAGGACTTGCCCCATGAAGATCGTCGTCGCCGGTGGAGATGGGTTCTGCGGCTGGCCCACCGCCCTGTACCTCTCGCAGAAGGGCCACGACGTGACGATCGTGGACAACCTGGTGCGACGCGAGATCGACGTGGAGCTCGGCTCGAACTCCGTCACCCCCATCCTGCCGCTCGAGGAGCGGGTCGCGGCGTGGAAGGAGGTGTCCGGCAAGGACATCGAGGTGCGCATCGCGGACCTCACCGACTACGACGCGGTGGCGTCGGTCTTCCAGGACATCGAGCCCGAGGCGTTCGTGCACTTCGCCGAGCACCGGTCCGCCCCGTACTCGATGATCGACCGCGAGCACGCGATCGAGAACCACCGCAACAACGTCGAGGGCACCCTGAACGTCCTGTGGGCGATCAAGGACTACGCCCCGGACTGCCACCTGGTGAAGCTGGGCACCATGGGCGAGTACGGCCAGCCCAACATCGACATCGAAGAGGGCTGGATCGAGATCGAGCACAAGGGCCGCAAGGACCGCCTGCCGTTCCCCAAGCAGCCCGGCTCGTTCTACCACCTCACCAAGGTGCACGACAGCGACAACATCATGTTCGCCTGCCGCATCTGGGGCATCCGCGCCACCGACCTCAACCAGGGCGTGGTGTACGGCCTGGAGACCGAGGAGACGCGGCTGGACCCCCGCCTGGTCAACCGCTTCGACTACGACGCCGTGTTCGGCACCGCCCTGAACCGGTTCATCATTCAGGCGGCCATCGGCCACGACCTCACCGTGTACGGCAACGGCTCCCAGACCCGCGGCTACCTGAACATCCAGGACACCGTGCGCTGCATCGAGATCGCCTGCGAGAACCCCGCCGACCGCGGTGAGTTCCGGGTGTTCAACCAGTTCACCGAGCAGTTCTCCGTGCAGGAGCTGGCCGAGAAGGTGCAGAAGGTCGCCAAGGACCTGGGCACCGAGGTGGCGATCGACCACCTCGAGAACCCGCGTGTGGAGAAGTACGACCACTACTACAACGCGGTCAACACCAACCTGCTGGACCTGGGCCTGGAGCCGCACCTGCTGACCGACGAGCACCTCACCGAGGTGCTGAAGATCGCCCAGAACAACACTGATCGCGTCAAGCGCGAGCTGGTGATGCCGACGGTCACGTGGAAGTGACCCGCTGACGACAGCGCCCCCGGCTGATCGGCCGGGGGCGCTACTCTGAGGTGACGAGGCGAGGGTCTCAGCAGGCCTGGGGGTAGACCGTAGAGGTCGTCAGCAGCTGGTTCGTCAGCGTGGTGGAGGAGGCCATCCCCGCCGGCTGCCCGGTGTAGGTGATGGTCGCCGACTGCACGTAGCTGGTGAGCGAGAAGGACGTCCATCCGTAGCCCGGATACACGTCGATGGTGGCCGGCATGATCTCCGTCTGCCCGTAGTAGATGGTGCCTCGCTGGGTGACCGTTGAAGCGGCCCGGGTCGCCGTCGTCGTGAAGGTGATGGTGCCGGTGACCTTTACCGAGCCGTCCGAGAGGGTAGTGATGGTCGGCGCGGTGATGGACCAGTTGCCGGCGAGGGCCTGGAACGCAAGGTAGGTGGCGCTGGAGCGGTTAATGGTGGTGCGGCGGCCACTGGTGGACTTGGTCCACGTCTGCCCGTTGATCTTGATGTTTTCCGCTGTGTACAGGGCATTCGTGCCGGCGGGGATGAGCACCTCCATCTCAGTGGTGAACGTGGCACCGGTCTCTAGCGTCGCTGTGGAGCCGGCTACGTAGCCGGACCCGGTGTAGGCGGCCGTCGTCGGCACGGACCACCAGAAACCGGACGGGGTGACGTAGGAACCGTCAACGCCGGAGGCCGAGTTCGCCACCGGCGTGAAGGACCCCTCGCCGTTGCGGAAGAGGCTGCTGTTGGTGCGGCACTGCGAGGCGTCGTTCCAGTTGATGTCGGACTCGGGGTTGTTCCCGGCTTTCACGGCGCTGAAGTAGGCGGTGGGGGAGGTGGGGCGGATGGTGCCGGTGTTGTCGTTGCCGTTGTACCCGAGCTGGCTGCCGTTCTGGCCGGTCGTCACGAACAGCCCGTACTCGCCCCCGGCGGTGGCGGGGGGTGGCGAGGAGGCGAGGGCGGGGGTCGCGATGACTACGGCGGCGGCGGGGGCGGTCCACGACACGCCGCGCAGGAGCGCGCGGCGGTTGGGCTGGGTGGGGGTCGACACGGGGTCCTCCAGGAAGGTATCAAAAAATCGGCGCCCCGCGCGTCCCGGGACGAATCGGGCGACTCGGCCTATTCAAACATATTCTTCGATGCGGAAAACGGCGGGGTGGGGTGAGGAGGGTTATACATGTGACTGCAGGGTCGCCCGCAGTTCGTTCTCCCCGTGCTCTCCGGCGCCGCCGGTTCCGCGCGCTGAGTGAGGACGACGTAGGGTGGCGACGGCCCTGAGGCCCCAAGAAAGGACCCCCGTGCGCATCGCTCTCGTCACCGAGACCTTCGTCCCCTCCGTCGACGGGGTGGTTACTCGTCTGCGTCACGCCGTCGAACGGTTCGTGGGCCTCGGCCACGAGGTCATGGTGATCGCCCCCGACCTCGGGGTCACCGAGCACCACGGGGCACGGGTGGTGGGCATCCGCCCGGTGACGCTGCCGTTCTACAAGCATCGGCGCTTCACCCTCCCCAGCCCCAACGTCGACGGGATCATCCGCGGCTTCCACCCGGACGTCGTCCACGCCGCGCAGCCCCTGTTGCTCGCGTCCTCGGGAGCCTTCGCTGCACGCCGGCAGCGGATCCCGCTGGTCGCCAGCTATCACACCCACATCCCCCGCTATCTGGACCTCTACCGGGCCTGGACCTGGGGCAAGCCCGCGGTGTGGTGGCAGATCAAGCGCAACCACGCGATGGCCGACATCAACATCGCCACCTCCGAGACCATGAAGCAGGAGCTCGCCCAGCACGGGATCGAGGACCTCCACGCGGTGCGCCGCGGCGTGGACACCGAGACCTTCCACCCCCGCTTCGCGGACGAGGAGATGCGCTCGCGGCTCACCGGCGGGCACCCGGAGAAGAAGCTGCTGGTGTTCGTGGGCCGGCTCGCCGCGGAGAAGGAGATCCACACGCTGCGCCCCATGATGGAGCGCCGCGACGACGTGGCCCTCGCGATCGTGGGCGACGGCCCCTACCGGGGCGAGCTCGAGGAGCTCTTCGCCGGCACCCGGACCGTGTTCCCCGGCTTCCTGGAGGGGGAGGAGCTCGCGAGCGCCTTCGCGAGCTCCGACGCCTTCGTCTTCCCCTCGGTCACCGAGACCCTGGGACTGGTGATCCTCGAGGGCATGGCCTCCGGGCTGCCCGTGGTCGCCGCCCGCTCGGGGCCGACGATGGAGCAGGTCACCGACGGGGTCGACGGCCTGCTCTACGACTCCGGCGACCAGGCGAGCCTGGACGCGGCGCTGACCCGGCTCGGCGACGCGGAGCTGCGCGGGAGGATCCGGAAGGCCGCCCGCGCCGAGGCGGAGAGGTTCTCCTGGGAGAACGCCTCCGACGACCTGCTGCGCTACTACGAGATGGCGATCGAGAAGCACGGCCGGAGCCATGACTGAGGCGGCGGCGGGCGGGCGCGAGGAGCGCACCCGCGCCGTCCCCACCGCACCGCTGCCTCGCCTGGAGCCGGTGACCCTCGCCGGCCACGGGATCCGCCTCGAGCCCCTCTCCGCGGCGCACGTCCCGGGCCTGCAGGGCGTGGTCGCCGATGGGGAGATCCACCGCCTGCCCTTCGCCCCGCACGTGCCCGCGCCGGAGGCGGTCGAGGGCTCCGTCCGCGGTCTCCTGGCCGACGTCGAGGCGGGCACCCGTCTCGCCTGGGCCGTCGTGCGCGCGGCGGACGAGCAGGTGGTGGGGCTGACCACCTTCATGAACCTCGCCCTCGCCGACCGCGGCCTCGAGATCGGCAACACCTATCTCGCCGGCTCCGTGCACCGCACCGGGGTGAACACGGCGATGAAGCACCTGCTGCTCACCCACGCCTTCGACGAGCTCGAGATGCTGCGCCTCGAGTTCCGCGTGCACCACCTGAACGTCGCCTCGCGCCGCGCCGTCGAGGCCCTCGGCGCGCAGCAGGACGGAATCCTGCGATCGCACCGCATCCTGCCCGACGGCTCGGTGCGCCACACGGTGGTGTACTCGATCCTCGCGCCGGAGTGGCCGGGGATCCGGGCGATGCTGGAGCAGCGGATCGGTCGCCGGCGCGAGGGCTGAGTCCGGGAAAAGCTCGTGACAGCACCGGTGGGCGGCGGCGAGCCGGTCCTCGCCGAGCACCCGGACACGGAGCCGGGCTTCACCCCCTGAACCACGCCCTATCGCAGCAGGCCGCCGTCGCGCAGCGGGCCGCGATCGAGCTGGATCCAGTCGACGCTCATGTAGTCCGGGTGCTCGAACTCCAGTCGGATCCTGTGCGTGCCCCTGTCGAGCCGGTACCTGCCGAGGTCCGACACGGTGAACGCACGGTTGTGGGTCGTGTTCCGCAGCGAGGTGGTGCGGGCGGGGCCGTCACCTGCCGTGGCTGTGACCGTCCCGCCCGGCTCGGTGTCGGAGGAGTGGCGCATCGTCAGGAAGTAGGTGCCCGGACGCTCGACCTCGACCTCGAGAGTGAAGTACTCGCCGTCGTGGATGTACTGGACGACGTGGGCGCCGTCGAGATCACAGGCGTCGACAGGGCTCGCGACGTCGCGAATCGCACGGTCGCCGCAGAGATTCTCCGGGGTGGACTCCCGGTACAGGCCGGGAGCGTCGAGGAAGTCCTCCGCCTGGACGCGGAGGGACTGCGAGGTCATGCCGACCCTCGTGACGTCCACGCCGTCCCGCCATGCCGCCATCATCCGCACGTTGTCGGTCTGGATCACGTCGATCCCGTCGTCCGCCAGGTGCTGCCAGCCGAGGCCGGGGTCTCGCAGCGAGGCCTCGTCGGTGTACGGTCCGCCGATCGCGTAGGCGAGGGAGTTGCCCCAGAGGTCCGTCTCGGCGCCGACCTCGTCCCGCATTCCCTCCGGGGCCGCGACGACCGCCGGCACGCGGGCCGTGAACTTCGCGTACTCGGCGGCCTGATCGCCGCTCAGCGCGTGCATCAGCTGGATGTCCGGGTGCTCGGCCATGAAGGCATTGGCGTGGTCGGCGGTGGGCGCCCCCTTCATCAGGATGTGGGACTCCATGCCTGCGGCCTCGACCTCGGCGGCGAGCTGATCGCGATGCTCCCACCCCTTGTCGATGTTCAGCAGGGCGTTGCGCCCAGAGACCGCCTGGAGCGCCTCGGCGAAGGTCGGGACCGTGAGGTCGGTGAGCGGGGCCGGTCCGTTGCCCTGCCCCTCCCGGAGATGGAGCGCACGGAGCTCGGCCAGGGTCATGTCCTCGACGCGGCCGCTGCCGTCGGTGGTGCGGTCGACGGTGGCGTCGTGCATCAGGACCAGGTGGCCGTCCTTCGTGCGGGCGAGGTCGATCTCGACGATGTCGGCCGCGTCCTGGATCGCCCGGACGATTCCGGGGACGGAGTTCTCCGGGTGGCTGCGCCACTGACCTCGGTGCGCGACGATCATGACCTCCGGCTCGTCGCCGTGGGGGAGCCTGAGGGAGTTCCTCGGCGCAGCCTCCTCCGTGCTGCCGGTCGAGGACATCGGTGGAGCGGGGGGCTCGGCCGAGGCCGTTGCGGCGCCGCCGAGGAGTGAGAGGGCGAGCAGAAGCGAGGTCGACAGTCTGGTCGAGGACAGCATGGGTTCTCCCGGAGGACAGGGTTCTGAGGGGTGGGGCGTGGTGGCCGTGGTGAGCACGCCTCGGTGATGAGATCGGCGTGGACGCCCACGGTGTGTACGCGCGTTCATCGTGGTGCGGCGCATGGCGCGCGTCAAGGCCTCCCGCACCCTCCCCTCCAGGCCACGCAGGGAATCTCGTGTCGCGCGGGAACCTGTCACCGGGTGTTCATCAAGTGGCCCCACGGCAGCAATGCACGCGTGTTCATACTTGCCTCGCCACCCGATGAACGCGCGTTCACAGCCCCGCGTCACCACCACCGCGCGCCCCTCGACCCAGTGAAGGAACCCCACCATGATCACTCGCCGCTCGCTGCTCGCCTCCGTCCCCGCCGTCGCCGGTCTCGGCGCCCTCGCCGCCTGCACCCCGCCCCAGTCCGGCAGCGGCGACGGCGACTCCGAGACGCTCACCATCTACTCGAACTCCGTCTCCGACGGCCGCGGCGAATGGCTGCAGGAGAAGGCGGCGGAGGCCGGCTTCACCCTGCAGTTCGTCGACCTCGGCGGCGGCGACATCCAGAACCGCCTGCTCGCCGAGGCCGCGAACCCGATCGCCGACGTCGTCTTCGGTCTGAACAACGTCTACTTCGAGAAGCTGCGGGCTGCCGAGGTGCTCGAGGCCTATTCCCCGTCCTGGTCCGGCGAGGTCGACGCCTCCCTCGGCGACGGCGAGCAGTTCTGGCCCATCGTGCGCGAGCCGATCATGCTGATCACCAACGACGAGGTCTTCCCCGGCGGGGAGGGTGCCCCGGCCGACTGGCCCGAGCTGTGGACGGTCCCGGAGTTCGAGGGCCGCTACGAGGTCCCCACCGCTCTGGGCGGCGCCACCACGCAGATGGTGCTCAGCGGGATCCTCGCCCGCTTCCGGGACGACGCCGGCGAGCACGGCATCAGCGCGGACGGCTGGGCCCAGATCGGCGAGTTCTTCGCCAAGGGCAGCCCCGCCGTCGAGGGCACCGACCTCTTCGCGCGGATGGCCGAGGGGGAGGTCGACATGGGGCAGATGTGGCTGGCCGGGAAGTTCTCCCGCGAGGAGGAGTACGGCATCACCACCACCGCGATCTCGCCCGAGATCGGCGTCCCCTACGCCGTCCAGCACGTCGCGAAGGTCGCCGGGACGAAGAACGCCGAGGCCGCCGAGGCGTTCATCGACTGGTTCGGCGGCGCCGAGCTCCAGGCCGCCTGGTCGAACGAGTTCTTCACCGCGCCCACGAACGAGGTCGCGCTCCAGGACGCCGACCAGGACGCGGTCGAGCTGACCGACTCCTTCACCCCGCAGGACATCGACTGGACGTTCGTGGCCGAGAACCTGGACGGCTGGATCGAGAAGATCGAGCTGGACGTCCTGGGCTGACCATGATCACCTTCGAGAACGTCACCGTCCGCTTCGGGGACTTCACCGCCCTCCCCGACCTGTCCCTCCACGTCGAGGAGGGGGAGTTCTTCACCCTGCTCGGCCCGTCGGGCTGCGGGAAGTCCACCGCCCTGCGCACCCTCGCCGGATTCAACGACCCGGCCTCCGGCCGCCTCCTGGTCGACGGCCGGGACGTCACCGCGCTGCCCAGCGACCGCCGGGGGATCGGCATGGTCTTCCAGAACTACGCCCTGTTCCCCAGCATGTCCGTGCGCGAGAACATCGCCTTCGGGCTCAAGGTCGCCAAGCGGCCCAAGGACGAGGTCCACGAGCGGGTGCACGAGATCGCCGAGCAGGTCGCCCTCACGCCCGCCCAGCTGGACAAGGGCGTGGCGGAGCTCTCCGGCGGCCAGCAGCAGCGGGTCGCGATCGCCCGTGCCCTGGTCCTGCGCCCGCGGATCCTGCTGCTGGACGAGCCGCTGTCGAACCTCGACGCGAAGCTCCGCAACCAGCTGCGGGTCCAGCTCAAGGAGCTCCAGCAGCAGTTCGGGATCACGAGCATCTACGTCACCCACGACCAGGACGAGGCGATGTCGATGAGCGACCGCATCGCCGTCCTCGACCACGGTCGCATCGAGCAGGTCGGCACGCCGCGGGAGGTCTACGAGCGCTCGGCCACCGAGTTCGTCTGCACCTTCATCGGCTCCGTGCACCGGCTCGGGGAGCAGGCGGTGAGCCGTCTCTCGCAGCTGCCGGGATCCCCGGTCGCCGAAGGGCTCCGCAGCTACGTCCGGGTCGAGCGCCTGACGCTCCGGGAGCGTCATCGCCCCAACGATGGTCGCCTCGTCGTGGATGGCGTCGTGGACCGTGCCGACTACCACGGCTACTTCACCCAGTACGCGGTCCGCCTCGGCGATCGCAGCGTGAGCGTGCGGGTGCCGTGGTCGGCGACGGAGTCCGCCTTCGCCGCGGGGGACGAGGTCGCCATCGGCGTGGCTCCCGAGGACGTCCTGCAGTACGAGAGATCGGGCCCGGAGGCCGGCGCATGATCCGCCGGCTCCCCGCCTGGGCGCGCTCCCCGATGGCGGTGATCACTCTCGCCGTCACCGCGTGGTTCTCCCTCGCCTTCCTGGTCCTGCCCAATCTGCAGCTGCTGGCAGAGGTTTTCCTCGCCGACGGCGGCCTCTCGACCCGAGCCTGGGGTCGCCTGCTGGGCTCCGAGCGGGCCATGAGCTCGCTGCGCAACAGCGTGCTGCTCGCCCTGACCCTCTCGGTCACCGTGAACGTCGTCGGCGTGTTCGTCGTGCTCGCCACGCGGTACTTCGCTCTGCGAGGGCGGAGGATCCTCTGGCTCGGCTACGCGACGAGCCTGATCTACGGCGGCATCGTGATGGTCGCCGGCTACGACTTCGTCTACGGCAGCAGCGGCATCCTCACCCGGCTCCTGACCACGGTGCTGCCCTTCGTGCCGGAGGACTGGTTCGTGGGCTATCCGGCGGTGGTGTTCGTGATGACCTTCGCCTCCACGGGGAACCATCTGCTGTTCCTGAACGCCTCCATGGCGCGGATCGACCAGCAGACCGTCGAGTCGGCGCGGCAGATGGGGGCCTCCCAGTGGACGGTGCTCCGCCGTGTGGTGCTGCCGACCCTGCTGCCCACGATCTTCGCCGTCACGGTCCTCACCTTCCTCGGCGGTCTCGGGGCCCTCGCCGTCCCCGAGGTGCTGGGCGGACGGGACTTCCAGACCATCGCTCCGATGATGCTGACCTTCGCGAACACCCCGAGCTCACGGGACCTCGCCGCGGCGCTCGCGATCATCCTGGCGCTGTTCACCATTGCGATGCTCCTGATCCTGAACCGGCTCGAGCGCGGTGGCACGTACTTCTCCGTCGCGAAGGTCTCCACCCAGCTCACGCCGCAGAAGATCGGCAATCCCGTCGCGAACGCCGTGATGCACGTGATCGCCTATGCGCTGCTGGTGGTCTACGTGCTCCCGCCTGCGCTGATCGTCCTGTTCTCCTTCACCGACGCTCGCTCGATCAGCACGGGCACCCTCCGGGCCGACAGCTTCACCCTCGAGAACTACGCCACCGCCCTCCTGGAGCCGACGGCGCGATGGCCCTTCGTGGTCTCCATCAGCTACTCGGCCGTCGCCGCACTGGTCGTGATCCTCGGGCTGCTGTTCGTGGTGCGGCTCGTGACCAGGTTCCCTCGCAGCCGGATGAGCACGATCGTCGAGTACGTGCTCCACATCCCCTGGGTGATGCCCGGGACGATGATGGTGCTGGGCCTGCTGCTGCTCTTCTCGACCCCGCAGGGCGTCGTGGGCGGCAGGGTGCTCTCCGGCACCGTCGGGATCCTCGCCGTCGCCTACGTCGTCGGGAAGATCCCCTTCACGTTCCGCCTGCTGAAGGCGGCGTTCCTGGGGATCAACCGGAACGTCGAGGAGGCTGCTTCCCTGCTCGGCGCGAGCCAGCTGTATACCTTCCGTCGGGTGATCCTGCCGCTCGTGCTGCCCACTGCCGCGGCGATCACCGCGCTGAACTTCAACAGCATGCTCGACGACTACGACACCGCGGTGTTCCTCGCCCATCCCTTCTACCAGCCGCTGGGGATCTTCATCCGCAATGCCACCAGCGGGGAGACCAATGCCGACGCGAGCGCGCTCGTGTTCGTCTACTCGGTGATCCTCATGGTGATCGCGACGATCACGCTGTGGCTGATCTACGGCGGGGGCGCCGCGAGGATCCTCCGCCTGCTCTCCCCGCGACGGGCCCGCCGGCGATCCGGCGACGCCCTCCCGCTCGACCCCGCCGACCAGGCCTGACGTACACCTTCCCCCACCACCGCAGGAGACCCCTCATGACAGACTCCGCTGCAGCGCTCGCCGCGACCACCGCCGTTCCCACCGCGGAGGAGCTCCGCGCCGAGCTCGACGCCCTGTTCGAGCGCGTCGGCCGCCCGCTCGTGATCACGCATCGCGGGACCACGCTGGGCAGCTTCCCCGACAACACCGTGCGCGCGGCGATCGCGGCTCTGCGCAGCGGCACCGACGTGGTCGAGGTGGACGTGATCCGCTCGACCGACGGCGAGTACTACCTCTTCCACAACGGCTACGAGGGCAAGCACTTCGCCGGGGCCGAGGACCTGCGCACGCTCGCCGCCGCCGAGATCGATGAGCTCAGCTTCTGCTGGCAGGGGGAGCGGGGGACGGTACGCCCCACCCGCCTCCTCGATCTGCTGCGCGCCCTGCCGGAGGCATGGCTGAACATCGACCGCTCCTGGTTCTACTGGCCGGAGCTGCTGGACCTGCTCGCCGAGGCCGGAGCCGCCCGCCGCGTGCTGCTGAAGTCCCCGCCGGAGCCCGAGGCCCTGGCCGCGCTCGCTGCTCATCCCACCCCGTTCCTGTACTACCCGATCGTCACCACGCCGGAGCAGTTCGCGCAGGTCCGCTCGGTGCCGGGGCTGAACCTCGTCGGTGCCGAGATCCTCGCCGCCACCTCCGAAGATCCCTACGCCAGCCCCTCCGCGGTCGCCGCGCTCGCCGCGGAGTACCCGCTGGTCCAGGTCAACGCCCTGAACCTCGAGAACGGGGCGCGGCTCTACCTCGGCCACGACGACGAGAAGGCGCTGCTCGAGGGGCCCGAGGCGGGATGGGGGCCGCTCGTGCGCAGCGGGGCCACGGCGATCCAGACGGACTGGCCGCACCTGCTGCGCGAGCATCTCGCGCAGCAGGGGCTGCGGACGGGCCTGAGCGCCCCAGGTCTGTGACGAGCACAGCTGTGATAGGAACAGGGACATGCCTTCCCGCCGCCCCCGAGACCCGCTGAGCGCCGGGGCCGTCACCATGGCGGAGGTCGCCCGTGAGGCGGGGGTCTCGCGGGCGACGGTCTCCCGCGTGCTCTCGGGCAGCGCCGAGGTGGCGCCCGAGCGCCGGGACCGCATCCTCGCCGCGATCGACGCGCTCGGTTACATCCCGTCCGCCGGGGCGCAGCAGCTGGCCGGCGGCCGCAGCCGGTCCATCGGCCTGCTGATCCGCGACTCCCGGAACCCCACCTATGGTCTCCTCCACTCCGAGGTGCAGAGGCGCGCCGACGAGGCCGGGCTCGAGGTGATCACCGCGATGCCCACCTCGTACCGGGGCGCCCCGCACGAGATGGACGCATTGCGGCGACTGCTCGCGCTGCGCGTCGGCGGCCTCCTGGTCGCGACCGGGGTGGTCCGCACGGCCGACCTGACACAGTTCGCGCCGGTGCTCCCCGTGGTGTCGGTGGGTCGCCCCGAGGACGACCCGGCCGTCTACGGCGTGAGCTACGACGAGACCGGCAACGGGCACGCGATCGCGCGGGCGCTCCACGATCATGGCCACCGCCGGGTGGCCGTGGTCTGTCCCCCCACGGAGCACTCCCTGGCCGAGAGCCTGCGCGGCCGCACGGTGACCGCGGTCCTGCGCGAGCTCGGCTGCGAGGTCGTCGAGGTCCCGACGACGCAGTTCGGCACCGCCGCCGACGGCACCGATCGCGTGATCGACCTGGCCCGGGACGGTGTGGTGACGGCGGCGATGTTCTCGAGCGACCTGCGGATGCTCGACTTCGTCTCGCGGGCCCGGGGGGTCGGCGTCGAGGTTCCCCGGGATCTCGCGGTGATCGGCTGCGACGGGGTGATGCACGGCCTGGAGTACATGGGACTGGCGAGCCTCCGCGTCCCCGTCGAGGAGGTCGCGCGCCGCTCCGTCGAGGTGATCGCGCAGATGATGGCGGACCGCGAGAGCGTCGGGATCCGCCACGAGACGTACACCGGGCAGCTGCTGCCCGGGGCGAGTCTGGGCCCCTGAGCACGGGAAAAACCATGGCCTCCGGGCAGTCGATGTGCTGATGTGGCGTGCATGACCGCTCATGCCGATCCGTCCCTGACGATCACCCCCGTCGACCCCGCCGACCGTGAGGCGCTGCTGGCCTGGAACGCCCTGCTGCGAGACGGCTTCAACGCCTGGCGCGAGGCCGCCTGGTGGGCCGACGGCGAGTCCGTCCTCGCCCAGCACCAGGACCCGAAGCCCGGGCGCACCAGCGTGCTGCTCGTCGCGCGCCTCGACGGCACCCCCGTTGGCGCGGCCGGGGCCGAGGTCGATCCCGGGGACCCCGCCGAGGTCGAGATCTCCGTGCTGCCGGGGCATCGCCGCCGCGGCGTGGGGCGCGCGCTCGCCGGCGCCGTCCGCGAGGCGCTCGCCGGGCACGCCGAGGTCGTCCAGGCCGAGACCTACTCCGAGGCCGGGGTCGGCTTCGCCCTGGACCAGGGGATGCGGCTCGGGAACCAGGAGCATCGTCTGCTGCGCGCGATGCCGCTGGAACCGGGGCCCCTTGCCGGCGCCTCCCCGTCGTCCGGCATCGAGATCCGCACCTGGCATGGCGCCTGCCCCGAGGAGCTCGTGGAGGACTGGGCACGGCTGACCACGCAGATGGACGCCGACGTGCCCATGGGCGACCTCACCCGCCCCGCCTCCCGCGGCGAAGTCGGGGAGCTGCGTCGCAGCGAGCAGCGCATGGACGACCAGGGCTGGACCCTCGTGCGCGGCCTCGCGCGGCACGAAGGGGTCGCGGTCGGCTACACCGAGATCCTCGTGAACCGCCACGACCCCGAGATCCTCACCCAGGACGACACCCTCGTGGACCGCGCCCACCGCGGCCGCGGCATCGGCAGGGCGCTCAAGCTCGCGAACCTCGAGAACCTCCGCGCCGTGCCCGAGGCCGCGCAGGCCCGCTGGATCCAGACGTACACCGAGCTCGACAATGCGCCGATGCTCGCCCTGAACCGGGCGCTCGGCTTCCGCGAGGCGGACGTGCTGAGCATCCTCGAGGGGGAGCTGGACGGCCGAGCCTGACAGACCGAGCGGCCCCGCCGGCTGCGCGAGCATCTCGAGCAGCAGGGGCTGCGGGTGTGTCTGAGCGCTCCCGGCCCCTGCCGTCGCTCAGACGAAAGCCGGAGACCTCCACAGCAGGCAGAACCACAGCTCGGTCCCGTCCTCGAGGGTGTGCACGTCGACCTCGCCCTCGTCGGTGCGGTGGAGACGCTGCGCGGTGGAACGGCGGCGTGTGGCCTGCAGGTGGTCGTACTCGTCCTGGACCCGGAGCACCTCAAGGGGGGAGTCCACGGTGCCGGTGCCCGAGTCCTCGATCTCGTGCAGAGCGAGGAGGCTGAGCTTCCGCTCACGCTCGGCGTCGGACTCCTGTCCGAGCGCCTGGTGGGCGCGGGCGAGCAGGCCGTGCGCCTGCGGGGAGAGGAAGAGCCCCGGCATGCGTGCACCGATCGTCCCCAGGACGGCCTGCGGGGACGGAGCCTCCCCGAGCTGCTCGCGCAGCGCGATGCGGGGGTCGAAGGTCCGATCGCCCAGGATCGCGGCGCGCAGCGGACGGCGCGTCTCGGGGGTCGGGTCCAGGAGGAACGCCTCCATGATGTCGGGGAACTCCACGATGCCTCGTCTCGGGTGGATCGGTGCGGGTCAGGGCAGGTCGAAGGTGGTCCACGCGGTGCCGTCGAAGGAGACGACGCCGTGCAGGGCGGAGATGCCGTGGAGGGTCGTGCAGTCCGGGGCCCAGGCCAGGCGGTCGAGGCCGCCCGGGGCGTCGGGCAGGTCCTCGCGGTCGCCCGTCCCACGATCCCAGATCATCACCCGTCGCTCGTTGCGGCCGGTGACCGCGATGCGCGTGCCCTCGGAGTCCACGGCGATGCTGCTGACGTCCAGGCCCTCCGGAACCGGTCCCTCCTCCAGCGTCCCGTCGGCCCCCAGGGCGTACAGCCGCGCGCGCTCCGGGGAGCTGGTGGTGCTGGTCTCGGGGATGCCGCTGCCGATCAGCAGCGTGCTGTCGGCCGCGTACGCCACGGCTCGCGGCGCGAACTCCACGCCCTCGACCTCGGAGGAGAGTGTCGACGTCTCGACGTCCCACAGCTGGGGAGCGCCCGCGGTGCCGCAGACGGCGAGGGTCCTGCCGTCCGGGGAGAGCGCGATCGACAGGGGGCGCACGGCGGTGGTGTCCAGCACCTGACCGGGCGTGCAGCCCGCCTCGCCGATCCCGGTCCACAGCCGCACCGTCCCGTCGGCTCCGAGGGAGACGAGGAGCTCGCCGTCCGCAGAGAAGACGAGGTCTTGGATGAGGTGCCGGCCGCTGTCCTGGAGCGGCTCGCCGTGCCCGGTGAGGGTCCAGCGCACCTCGCCCTCCGGGGTGGTCAGCTCGATGTGCTCCGCGCCGCCGACGGCGAGGAGCGTGCCGTCCGGATGCCAGGCCAGGGCCCCGGTGAGCGCGTTGTCGAAGCGTGCGGAGACGGTCCCGTCGGCCGTGGACCAGAGCGCGGTGCCGGCGGTGCTCGTCGTCCCGGAGCGTGCCGCGCCGAGGCCCGCGGCCGCGGCCAGCTGCGTCCCGTCGGGAGAGAGGGCGAGGGCCCCGTGAGCCACGACCGAGGGGTCGATCGCCGTCTTCGCGGCGCCGCCGCCGTCGCTCGCGCCGGAGCTCCGCTGCCGGGCGGTGGCGCCCTCCTGACAGGCGCCGGCCTCGGGCGTCGTCGTCCCGTCCATCCCCGGTCCTTCCTCCTCCCGGCCGCAGGCGCCGAGCAGCGCGAGTGCGGAGCCGAGCCCTGCGAGCCCCAGGACGCGCCGCCGATCCGGACCTGCCCCGCGCTCTCCCGGGCTCTCGGTCCCTCGGTGTGTCATGGTCCCTCGCTGACCGGGATGCCGGCATCCCGCTGGTACTGCTGGAGGTCCTCGAGGGTCAGGTCTCCGGCGAACTCGTCCTCCCGCTCGCGCGCGTCGACCTCGACCGGCTGAGCACGGTATCCCTCGTAGTCGTCGTCGGGATCGATGTAGTTGCCGGGCTCGCTGTTCTCGCGCCAGGTCTCGATCTCCTCCCGGGTGATGCCGTGCTCCTCCTCGATGCGCTCGTAGTCCGCCTCCGGCCCGTCCACCCAGGGCAGCCAGTCCCACATGCCGCCCTCGGTCTGCTCGACGAACTCGTGCTGGGCGGCGTGACGCACCTCGTGCACCGTGGTGAGCGCCAGGTCGGGGGAGTAGAGCATGTACTCGTTCATCCTCAGCTCGCCGCTGTCATCGCTCCAGCTCCCGTAGGTGACCATGCCGTCCTCGTCCGGCTCCTCGTAGAAGAAGGTGATGTCCACCGGTTCCATGCCGTAGCGCTCGAACTCCTGGTCCACCATCTCCTGGAGGACCGCCTGCTTCTGCTCCGGGGTCATCACCCGCCAGGCGTCCTGCACCTCGGGATCCAGCGGCACGTCTCCAGCGTCGTCGTCGAGCATGCGGACGGAGGCGCTGCCGTCCCCCGTGCCGTCGTCCGCGCCGCCGCCCGCACCGCCCTCGCCCTCGGAGGCGGCGTCCTGCTCCTCGGCGTCCTGCTCGGCGGTCTCCGCCAGCTGCTGGAGGCGCTCGAGCGCACGGCTCCACTGCGGTCCGACGGCGGAGGACCACGTCTCGCGGAAGCGCTCCGCGTCCTCGCCGCGCCAGATCTCCGCGCTGCCGAGGATCCGTCCCTGGAGTGCGGCGTGCTGCTCGGCGAGGAGCCGGCCGGAGGAGCGCATCCGCTCCGCGGTCGCCCGCACCTGCTCGGGATCCATCCCCTGGAAGGCCATCCTCGTCCCCTGTCCCCGTCCCCTGCACGTCGATGTCGCCGCCGCCGCGCCCCCGCGCGTCGACCCCGTCAGGGTAGCAACGGCTCCGCCCCGGCTGTGGCACAGGTCGCACCACGATGCCCCACGTGTCCTCTTCGCACCCCGACTATGACGGCTTATGACGCGATTCTGGCGCGCTCCCGACCCGCGCCGTCATAGTCGGAGTCATGACCAGCACCGCCACCGAGCCCGGCACGCGCACGGGCAGCACCGTCCCGGAGCCCGCGGCAGCCGCCGCCCGGCGCAGCGCGCCCGACGGCGTGCGGCTGGACGGCGTGGCCCGCTCCTTCGACACCCCGCAGGGCCGCCATGACGTGCTGCGCGGCCTCGACCTCGAGCTCCGCTCCGGCGAGATCCTCGCCGTCGTCGGCCCCTCCGGCTGCGGGAAGTCGACCCTGCTGCGGCTCATCGCGGGCCTGGACCGACCGAGCGCCGGTGCGCTGAGCCTCGGCGGCACGGCCCTCGTCGGCACCGACGAGCGCACCGCGGTCGCCTTCCAGGAGCCGCGCCTGCTGCCCTGGCGCACGCTCGAGAAGAACGTCGCCCTGGGCCTGCCCCGCACCACCCCCGCGAAGGCGGGCCGCGAGCGGGTGCGCCACCTGCTGCAGCTGGTCGGCCTCGAGCACGCCGCGGACCTGCGACCCCGCGAGGTCTCAGGCGGCATGGCCCAGCGCGCCTCCCTCGCCCGCGCTCTCGCCCGCAGCCCCCAGGTGCTGCTGCTCGACGAGCCCTTCGGGGCGCTCGACGCCCTGACCCGCCTGCGCATGCAGGACCTGCTGCTGGAGATCCACGCCGCCGAGCCCACCACCGTCCTCGTCGTCACCCATGACGTCGAGGAGGCGCTGTACCTCTCCGACCGGGTGCTGCTGCTGCGCTCCCTGCGCACCGCCGACCAGGTCGAGCCGGGCCTGCCCTCCCTCGCCCGCACCGTCGAGGTGCCCGGCGCCCGCCCCCGCGACCGCGCCGACGCCGCCCTCGCCGGGCTCCGCATGGAGCTCCTCGAGGGACTCGGCGTCCACGCGCACACCACCCCGTCCACCACGACTTCCTCCGAGGACCGCTGATGAGCCACCGCACCGCCCGCACCCTGACCCGCCGCTCCGTCGCCGCCCTCGGCCTGACCGCGGCCGCCGCTCTCGGCGCCGCCGGCTGCGTCGCCGGCGAGGGCTCGAACGACACCGCCGCCGGCGGCTCCGGCGGGGCAGGGGAGTGGAGCACCGACTCGCTCACCATCGACTTCGCGACCTACAACCCGCTCAGCCTCGTCGTCCGCGACCAGCAGCTGATCGAGAAGGCCCTCGGCGAGTCCGTCACCGTCGAGTGGGTGCAGTCGGCCGGCTCCAACAAGGCCAACGAGCTGCTGCGCTCGGGCTCGGCGGACGTCGCCTCGACCGCCGGCTCCGCCGCACTGCTCGCCCGCGCCAACGGCTCCCCGATCAAAGTCATCGACATCTACTCCCAGCCCGAGTGGTCCGCGCTCGTCGTGCCGGAGGGCAGCGACGTGACCGGTCCCGCCGACCTCGCCGGCCGCCCCGTCGCCGCGACCCCCGGCACCGACCCGTACTTCTTCCTGGTCCAGGCGCTCGCCGAGGCGGGGCTGTCCATCGGGGACGTCGACCTGCAGCCCCTGCAGCACGCCGACGGCCGCTCCGCCCTCGAGGGCGGCAGCGTCGACGCCTGGTCGGGGCTCGACCCGATCATGGCCGCGGCCGAGGTCGAGTCCGGGGCGCAGCTCGTCTTCCGCAACGTCGACTTCAACACCTACGGCTTCCTCAACGCCACCGAGGAGTTCATCGACCAGCACGCCGACGTCGCCCAGGTGGTCGTCGACGCCTACGAGGAGGCGCGCACCTGGGCGCTCGAGCACCTCGAGGAGACCGCGGCGCTGCTCGCCGAGGTCGCCGGCATCGGCTCCGAGGTCGCGAGCACCGTGATCACCGAGCGCTCCAACCTCGACGTCTCCGGCGTGCCGGGCGAGGACCAGCTCGCGGTGCTCGAGGCGATCTCGCCGGTCCTGGCCGACTCGGGCGACGTTGCCGGCGGCGCCGACGCGGTGAAGGACGCGCTCGAATCGATCGTGCACGCGGACTTCGCGACCGCCGCGGTGGAGGCGAAGTGAGCATCCCGACCGAGATCCCGCTGCCCTCCTCGACCGGACCCGCGACGGCGGAGCCCGCCCCGTCGGCCCCCTCCTCCGAGGCGCGCTCCCTCTGGGACCGTCCCGGGGTGCGCCTCACCGCCGGTGCGGCGCTGCCGCTGATCGTCCTCACGGCCTGGCAGCTCGTCACCGCGACCGGGATCGTGCCCGTCTACCGCCTGCCCGCGCCGCTGACGGTGCTGCAGGCCGGCACCGACCTCGTCTCCCGCGGCGAGCTCGGCCTGCACATCGCGATCTCCGTGCAGCGCGTGCTGCTCGGCTTCGCGATCGGGTCCGTGATCGGCCTCGCCGTCGCCGCGGTCGTCGGCCTCTCCCGCGCCGGCGACGCGCTGCTGAGCCCCACCCTCGCCGCGCTGCGGGCCGTGCCCTCGCTGGCCTGGGTGCCGCTGCTGATCCTGTGGCTGCAGATCGGCGAGGAGTCCAAGGTGACCCTGATCGCGATCGGCGCCTTCTTCCCCGTCTTCACCACCGTCGCCGCCGCGCTGCGGCACATCGACCCGCACCTCGTCGAGGCGGGGCGCTGCTTCGGCCTGCGCGGCTGGTCCCTGTTCCGCACCGTGCAGCTGCCTGCCGTGGTGCCCTCGGTCGTCTCCGGCCTGCGCCTCGCGCTCGCCCAGGCGTGGCTGTTCCTCGTCGCCGCGGAGCTGATCGCCTCCTCGATGGGCCTCGGCTTCCTGCTCAACGACTCCCAGCAGAACGGCCGCGTGGACCGGATCCTGCTGACCATCGTGCTGCTCGCCCTGCTGGGCAGCCTCACCAACGCCCTGCTGGGCCTCGTCGAGAAGAAGCTCCTGAGGAAGTGGGCATGACCGCCACCGACACGAACACCACCGACACGAACACCGCCGCCCCGACCGCCGCCGAGTCCCGCCTGGTCGAGAAGCGCACCTTCGCGCCCGACCCGGCGCTCGCGGGCACCTGGAACGTCGGCCCCGGGATCCACGCGCAGGCCGAGGCGGATCCGATCGCCTTCTGGGAGGACGCCGCCCGGCGCGTGGACTGGGCCGAGCCCTGGCACACGGCGCTCGAGTGGGAGCCGCCGACGACCGACCCCGCGACCGCGGAGCTCTCCGTCCCCGCCGCGCGCTGGTTCGTCGGCGGGCGGCTGAACGTCGCCGAGAACTGCGTGGACCGCCATGTCGCCGCCGGCCGCGGCGAGAAGGTCGCGCTGTTCTTCGAGGGCGAGCCGGGGGATCGCGAGGCGGTCACCTACGCGGACCTCCAGGTCCGCGTCTCCCGCGCCGCGAACGCCCTGACGGACCTCGGCATCGGCCCCGGCGACCGCGTCGTCGTCTACCTGCCGGTGCTCGTCGAGACCGTCGTCATCGCGCTCGCCTGCGCCCGGATCGGCGCGGTGCACTCCCTCGTCTTCGGCGGCTTCAGCGCCGAGGCGGTCCGCTTCCGCCTCCAGGACACCCGCGCGAAGCTGCTGGTCACCTCCGACGGCCAGTTCCGCCGCGGGAAGGCCGTCGAGGTGAAGTCCGCCGCCGACGAGGCCGCCCGCGACCTGCCCGACCTCGAGCACGTCCTCGTCGTGCGCCGCACCGGCCAGGACGTGGCCTGGACCGAGGGCCGCGACGTGTGGTGGCACGAGAGCGTGGACCGCGCGAGCGAGGAGCACACGCCCGAGCCCTTCGATGCCGAGCACCCGCTGTTCATCATCTACACCTCCGGCACCACCGGGAAGCCGAAGGGCCTGGTCCACACCTCGGGCGGCTATCTCACGCACGCCTCCTGGTCGCACTGGGCGCACTTCGACGCGAAGGAGAGCGACGTCCACTGGTGCACCGCGGACCTCGCCTGGGTCACCGCGCACACCTACGAGATCTACGGCCCGCTCAGCAACGGTCTCACCCAGGTCATCTACGAGGGCACCCCCGGGGAGCCGCACCGCGAGCGGCACCTCGAGATCATCGAGCGCTACGGCGTGACCGTCTACTACACGGCGCCCACCTTGATCCGCACCCTCATGTCCTGGTTCGGCGAGGAGCTCCCGTCCGGCCACGACCTGTCCACGCTGCGCCTGCTCGGCACCGTCGGCGAGGCGATCAACCCCGAGGCCTGGATCTGGTTCCACCGCACCTTCGGCCGCGGCGAGCTGCCGATCATCGACACCTGGTGGCAGTCCGAGACGGGCGCGTCGATGCTCGTGCCCCTGCCGGGGGTGACCACGCTGAAGCCCGGCTCCGCGACCGGCCCGCTGCCCGGCATCGACATGGCCGTGGTCGACGAGGCCGGCCGGGAGGTCCCCGCCGGGGTCGCCGGCACGCTGGTGGCCCGTCGGCCCTGGCCCGGGATGGCCCGCACCGTGTGGGGCGATCCGGAGCGCTACCGTGACTCCTACTGGCGGGACTACGCCGGATGCGGCGAGCACGGCGGCTACTACGTCGCCGGGGACTCCGCCACGGTCGACGCCGACGGATGCTTCTGGATCCTCGGCCGCCTCGATGACGTCGTGAACGTCTCCGGGCACCGCCTGTCCACGATCGAGATCGAGTCGGCGCTGGTCGCCGAGGGCAGCGTGCAGGAGGCGGGCGCCGCCGGCATCGACGACGCGCTGACCGGCCAGGCCGTCGCCGTGTTCGTCATCCCTCGCGGGGACCGCAGCCCCGACGCCGCGGCCCTGCGCGACCGGGTGGCCCGCGAGATCGGCCCGATCGCGAAGCCCCGCCACGTGATCGAGGTGCCGGACCTGCCCCGCACCCGCTCGGGGAAGATCATGCGCCGCCTGCTCGCCCAGCTCGTCCACACCGAGCGGGCACGCCGCGCCGGCCGCACCCCGGGCCCGCTCGGGGACGTCACCTCCCTGCAGAACCCGGAGGCCGTCGCCTCGGTCGCGGACGTGCTCGCGGCCCTCCCCGCGGACGACCCGACCGTCTCACCGCAGGACTGACACACTTCCCACCGCCCGCACCGACCGTCGGCCCCGCCGACCAAGGAGGACCCATGACCACCACCGTCCCCGCCTCGAGCTTCGAGACGCCGCTGAAGTTCGCGTACTGGGTGCCGAACGTGTCCGGCGGCCTCGTCGTCTCCACGATCGAGCAGCGCACCGACTGGCAGCTGCCCTACAACTCACGCCTGGCGAAGATCGCCGAGGACTCCGGCTTCGAGTACGCGCTGACCCAGACCCGCTACGCCGCCAGCTACGGCGCGGACAAGCAGCACGAGGCCTCCGCCTTCTCCCTCGCCCTGCTGGGCGCGACCGAGCGACTGCGCGTCATCGCCGCCTTCCACCCCGGCATGTGGCACCCGGGCGTGCTCGCCAAGTGGCTGATCACCGCCGACCACCTCTCCGGCGGCCGCGCCGCGGTCAACATCGTCTCCGGCTGGCTGAAGGACGAGTTCGTGAACTTCGGCCTCGAGTGGCTCGAGCACGACGAGCGCTACGTGCGCACCGAGGAGTTCATCCGCGCGCTGCGCGGCCTGCTCACCGAGGACGGGTACACCCAGGACGGGAAGTACTACTCGATCGACGGCTTCACCCTGAACCCGAAGCCCGTCGACGTCCCCGGCCGCCCCCACCCCGAGATCTTCTTCGGCGGCAACTCCACCGCCGCGCAGGCCACCGCCGGCCGCGTCGCCGACTGGTACTTCTCCAACGGCCGCACCCTCGAGGGCTACGAGGAGAACGTCGCCGGCGTCCTCGCCTCCGCCGCCGAGGCCGGCCGCTCCCCGAGATTCGGGCTGAACGGCTTCGTCATCGCCCGCGAGTCCCGCCAGGAGGCCGAGGACACGCTGCGCGAGATCGTCTCCAAGGCGCACCGCCCCGCCGTCGAGGGCTTCAGGCAGTCCGTGCAGGAGGCCGGCGCCTCCACCAAGGACGGCAAGGGCATGTGGGCGGACTCCTCCTTCGAGGACCTCGTCCAGTACAACGACGGTTTCAAGACCCGTCTCATCGGCACGCCCGAGGAGATCGCCGACCGCATCATCGAGTACAAGAAGATCGGCGTGAACCTCCTGCTGACCTGCTACCTCCACTTCCAGGAGGAGGTCGCCGCCTTCGGCCGGGACGTGATGCCGATCGTGCGCGAGAAGGAGAAGGACCTCGCCCGCGCCCACGGCACCGAGCTGAACACCGACCTGCTGCCGGTCGCCCCCGGCGTCTCCGCCGAGGAGGCCGCCGCCGCGACCGCCGAGACCCTCCCCGCCGACCACCCGGCGAAGGCTGGGGCCGCCGCGTGAGCCAGGAGACCCTCGAGAACCAGGTCCCGTCGGCCCCGGAGTCCCCGTCGGCCCCGGAGGGCGGCTTCGGGTTCCGCACCCGTGCGCTGCACGCCGGCGGCACCCCCGACGCCCAGCACGGCGCGCGCGCCGTCCCGATCTACCAGACGACCTCGTTCGTCTTCGACGACGCGGACGACGCCGGGACCCTGTTCGCGCTGCAGAAGTACGGCAACATCTACTCCCGCATCGGCAACCCCACCGTCGCCGCCTTCGAGGAGCGCATCGCCTCGCTCGAGGGCGGGATCGGGGCGGTCGCGACCGCCTCGGGGATGAGCGCCGAGTTCATCACCTTCGCGGCGCTCGTCGGCGCCGGGGACCACGTGGTCTCCTCCGCGCAGCTCTACGGCGGCACCGTCACCCAGCTCGACGTCACCCTCCGCCGCTTCGGCGTGGAGACCACCTTCGTCGCCTCCTCCGACCCGGAGGACTACCGCGCCGCGTTCCGGCCGGAGACGAAGGTGCTGTACGTCGAGATGATCGGCAACCCCTCCGGCGAGATCGCCGATCTCGAGGGCCTGGCCGAGCTCGCCCACGAGCACGGCGTCCCGCTGGTGGTCGACGCGACCCTCGCCACCCCGTACCTGGTGCGGCCGCTCGAGCACGGCGCGGACATCGTCATCCACTCGGCCACGAAGTTCCTCGGCGGGCACGGCACCACCCTCGGCGGCGTCGTCGTCGAGTCGGGCCGCTTCGACTGGGGCAACGGGAAGTTCCCCTCGATGACCGAGCCGGTCGAGTCCTACGGCGGGCTGCGCTGGTGGGACAACTTCGGCGAGTACGGCTTCCTCACCAAGCTGCGCTCCGAGCAGCTGCGCGACATCGGCCCCTCCCTCTCCGCGCAGGCGGCGTTCCAGCTGCTGCAGGGCGTGGAGACGCTCCCGCAGCGGATCGATGCGCACCTGGCCGGAGCGCGCGCGGTCGCCGAGTGGCTCGACGCGGATCCGCGGGTCTCGTTCGTGACCTGGGCGGGGCTCGAGTCCCATCCGCACCACGAGCGCGCTTCGAAGTACCTGCCGCTCGGCCCCGGCTCCGTCTTCGCCTTCGGCGTCCGGCCGACGGGGGAGCACGCGAGCGCCGAGGACGAGGCGGCCGCGGCCCGCGCCGCGGGCGAGCGGGTGATCGAGAACCTGCAGCTCGCCTCGCACCTGGCGAACATCGGGGACGCGCGCACCCTCGTCCTGCACCCGGCCTCGACCACGCACCGCCAGCTCACCGCGGAGCAGCTCGTCGCCGGCGGCGTCCGGCCCGACCTCATCCGCATCTCGGTGGGCCTCGAGGACGTGGAGGACATCCTCTGGGACCTCGACCAGGCGATCACCGCGGCGACCGGCCGCAGCAGGGAGGAGCAGGCATGAGCGAGCAGACGCTCACCGCACGGACGTGGCAGGGGCCGTCGGCCCCCGAGCGGCTCGCGATCCTGCGCCAGGCGCGCGCGATCGCGATCGTCGGCGCCTCGACGAACCCCGCCCGGGCCAGCTACTTCGTGAGCACCTACCTGCTCTCGAGCGCGCCCTACGAGGTCTATTTCGTCAACCCCCGCGCGACGACGATCCTCGGGCAGCCGGCCTACGCCTCGCTCGCGGACCTGCCCGTCGTGCCCGACATCGTCGACGTCTTCCGCCGGGACGCCGACCTGCCGGGCGTCGCCCGCGAAGCCGTCGAGGTCGGCGCGAAGGCGCTGTGGCTGCAGCTCGGCTCCTGGAACGAGGAGGCCGCCGCGATCGCCGAGGCCGGCGGCCTTGACGTGGTGATGGACCGCTGCGTGAAGATCGAGCACGCCCGCTTCCACGGCGGGCTGCACCTGGCCGGGTTCAACACCGGCGAGATCACCTCCCGCAAGCAGAGGGTCAGCGCGCGGCGCTGAGCGTACGCTCGGAGATCAGGCGCGGGCCGGGGAGCACCTCGGCCCGCGTTCTGCTGTCCGGGGGTATGAGCACTGGGGCCCGGCGCCGCTCGGGCCGGTCCTGCGGGTCCGGTGATCCGGGGCGCACCGGCACCGCTCACCCCTCGATGCGGAGTCCCAGATGCGCGGCGAGGAGGGGCGCGAGCGCGGTGACCTGCGCGGCGTCGAGCGTCGCGCCCGACAGGCCCTCGAGGTTCGCGATCGACCCCATCTCCAGCCCGCGCAGGTCCACGTCCTCGAGCCGGGCGTGGGGCAGGGCGACGGAGCCGGCGCGGCAGTTCACGAAGGCGACGCGGGCGGCGGTGACGGCGCCGAGGTCGAGCTCGTCGATCGTGCAGTCCTCGAAGAGCACGTCCTCCAGCGTCGAGGAGCGCAGGTTGATCCAGTCGAACTTCGTGCCGGTGATGCGGGTGGAGCGGATCTCGGCGTCGTAGACGTCCAGCGCCCCGATCCGCGAGCCGGCCAGCTCGACGTCGCGCCAGATGGAGCGGGTCGCATCCAGCACCGGGGCGTTCAGGCGCTCGATCCGGGTCTCGAGCAGCCGGGCGTGCTGGAGCACGGTGGTGTGCGCGGTGACGTCGACCAGCTCGCACTCGGTGAAGGTCGCGCCGGTGAGGTCCGCCCCGGTGAGATCGGCGCCGACGAGGCGCAGGCCGTCGTGCCGGTCCTGGGCGTTCAGCTGTGCGGCGTCCGCCTCCTCGAGGTCGGGAAGGACCAGGCGCTCGAGGACGGACGGGCGGGTGGTGGTGCGACGGCGCATGGGGTCCTCGGGTCGGCGGCGTGAGGTCGTCCTCGAGGGTACGGGGAGGGGGAGACGCTCCGGCAGGATTCGAACCTGCGACCCACTCCTCATGAGGGAGCTGCTCTTCCGGGCTGAGCTACGAAGCGGTGGTGTCGAACGGGTGCTGTGGGCCCAGCCTGCGGGACCGGTCCGGCGGTGTCGAGCGCGCTGTCATCTGCCGTCGCATTCGAGGTGCGGCACCCGCGACCTTTCCTCCACAGAGGGTGGTTATCCACATTTTCGTGTCGAATTCGGTGGAGTGTCCGAGTGGTGTGTGGATGCATTTCAGGACGTGACGCTCGGGTCCGAGTGGAATGTCTTTGGCCTGCACATATGTTCGGATCGGCGGGCAGGTGTGTGTGTGACGGCTTCTCCCTGCTCGGCGTTATCCACATTCTTCTGCGGGCCTTTCCTTTGTCGGTGGCGGCCGGAAGAATAGGGCCATGACTCTCGCAGTGCAGGACCTCGGCGCGGCTGCTGGTGATCCCCACCAGCAGCTGATCGAGGCCGTGCGTGCGGGAGGTCCCGGAGCGCTCGCCGAGGAGCTCGGCGACCGCGCTCATGTGCTGAGCGCCCTCACCGGGTTCCCGCAGGAGCTGTTCGCCCCCGCGGATCCGTCGGCCGAGGCGTTCCGCGACGTGATCGGCAGCCTGCATTCCCTGCGCAGCGCGATCGACGCGCTCGAGACCCGCGCCGTCGTCGCGCTCGCCGACTCCCTCACCCTGCGCAGGCAGGCCGAGGCGCGGGCGCACGCCGCGCAGGAGGCGGGGGAGGAGACCCCGCCCGCACAGCTGCTGCGCGCGGCGTCCCGTGAGGCGGCCCGTGAGGTCTCGATGCTCACCCGCCGCTCCCCGGCGTCCGCCTCCCACTCGCTCGCCGCCCGGCGACGGCTCGTCGCGGACATGCCGGTGATGCTCTCCGCCCTTGCGGACTCCCGGGTCACGACGGAGGATGCCTATCGCACCGCCCGCTCCTTCGCCCCGCTCACCCCCGCCCAGCGGCGCGAGGCGGACCGGCTGCTCGGGGAGCGCCTGCCCTATCTCGACGGCGCCGGCTCCGAGGAATGGTCTGACGCCCGCGCCGCCGCGATCTCCCTCGCAGACCCGGACGGCGAGGCCCGCCGCCACCAGCACGCGAAGCACGACCGGCACGTGACGGTGCGCCGCGGCGAGCACGGCATGGCCACGGTGACGGCGCACGTCACCGCGCTGGACGCGGCTCTGATCCGCAAGCGTCTCTCCCTCGAGGCCGAGCGCCTGCGCGCCTCCGGTGATCGCCGCAGGCACCAGGCCATCCAGGCCGACACCTTCGTGGACACCCTGATCGGCCGCAGCGGGAGCATGGAGCCGGTGACGCTGGACATCGGCGTGATCATCACCGACCACGTGCTGCTCGATCCCGGCACGGGCGACCTCGCCCAGATCGAGGGCTACGGCACGGTTCCCGCCGAGGCGGTGCGGGAGAGCCTGCGGGACCCGCTCGACGCGATCGCGGGCACGGACGAGGACCCGCTCGGCCCCGACGGTCCGGCGCTGCGCGCCGTGCTGCGACGCCTGTACGAGCATCCGAGGGCCGAGGAGCTGGTCGCCGTCGAATCCCGGGCGCGGGCCTTCCCGCCTGCGCTCGCCCGCTTCATCCGCCTGCGCGACCGGACCTGCCGCGGCCCGCACTGCGATGCCCCGATCCGCCACATCGACCACATCCGGCCCCACGCTGCCGGGGGATGCACCTGCCTGGAGAACGGGCAGGGGGTCTGCGCCTACTGCAACGACAAGGAGCAGCAGCTGGCGAGCGTGGAGCGGGTCGGGGTCCCGGCGGTCGACGGGCACGTGGTGGAGTGGACGACGCGGCTCGGCACCACCCGACGGACCCGCTCGGCGGCGCTGACTCATCGTGTGGAGCCCCCAGATCCAGGGCCGAGGGAACAGGCTGCGCAGCTGCCGACGGACGGGACAGCACCGCAGGAGCCGGCCGATGCCCCGGGACGGGCGTGCGCTCGAGAACCTGACGGACCGACAGGAGCGGCATGCCCTGGGGGACCGGCCGGGCCGACGGGACCGATCGACTCCCCGGAATCGGCCGACCCGACGTGGCCGATGTCGCCGCGGAAGCCGACGGGGAGCTAGCTCGTCACCGCAGTGACACCACCGCAGCATGTCACGGCGGATGTGCTCACGGCAGCTCGAACTGCCGCCACTCCGTCCCGTCCCAGGCAGAGATCCCTTCCGACTCGCTCAGCGTGTAGAGCGTCGCCTCGTCCGGGGACCAGCAGATCCTCTCCAGGAGCGACATCTCGAGCGTCTCCTGCTCGTCGCTGTCCCGATCCCACAGCTGGAGGGTGCCCGACGCACTGAGCACCGCGACCCGGGATCCCGCACCGACGGCCAGGTCCCTGAACCGTGCCGCGTCCACCGGCGGGCCCGTGCTCGTCGCGCCGTCGGGCGCTTGCACGGTGAGCGAGGACGGATCGTCGAGCACCTGTATCAGGGCGCCGTCCCCGCTGTACCCGAGCCCGAGCACCACCCCGTCGACCCTGTCGAGGACCTCCTCCCGCCGGCCGCTGTGCGGAACCCACAGGCAGGTCGGCTCCCCGCCCTCGTCGGCGTCCGTCAGCTCGACGCCGCCCGTGGCAAGGCGGCTGCCGTCGGGCGAGAACTCCACGGTCCTCTGTCGACGAGTTCCCGGGGTGAGGACCCGGGTGCCGGTGCAGCTGTCCGCGGAGGTCGAGTACAGCCGGACGGCGCCGTCGCTCGCCGAGGCCGCCAGCAGCGATCCGTCCGGGCTGTAGGCGACGTCGAGGATCCGCGCGGCAGTCCCACGAGGCTCCGCACTGCCCACGAGGTTCCGCAGCAGCGAGCCTTCGACATCCACCTCCGCGACGTGGAGGGCGTCGCCGACCGCGAGGCGCGATCCGTTCGGGTGCCAGGCCAGCGGCCCGATGGCGCGGGGCTTCAGCCGGCGCACGATCTCCCCGGTGCGCGTGTCCCACAGCAGCACGCCGTGGGTGTCGGCGAGGTCGAGCTGGTAGCGGTCCGGGGCCTCGCAGGCGGCGATCAGCGTGCCGTCGGGGGAGACGGCGGGACTCTGGTCCTCGAAATAGCGCCCCTCCCGCGGCATCTTGGGCCGGACGCGGGCACCTCGTGGCAGGCGGGGCGGCTCCGGCTCCGGCACCTCCTCGTCCGGTCCGAGGCAGCTGCCCACCTCGGGGCTGCTCCCGCAGCCGGGCAGCAGCAGCGCCGCCGGCAGGGCCGCAGCCCCGAGCAGCCAGCGGCGTCGCGGCAGCGCGAGCCTGCGACGGGAGAGGATCATGGCATCACCGCCTCGAAGGGGAACCGGGGAGCGGTCTCAGCGCAGGGACGCTCACGAGATGACCGGGACGCCGGCATCGAGCTGGTACTGCCGGAGCTCCTCGAGAGTGATGTCCTCGGCGAACTCATCCCCCTCGTCGAAGGCATCCTCCTCGAGCGGCTGCTCCCGGTACGCCTCGTACTCCTCGTTCCAGGCGTCCTTCTCCGACTGCGGGGCGTCCTCGCCCGGCTGGTCCTCCGGGAATTCCGTGTAGTCCTTGTCGTTCTCGCGCCAGGCCTCGATCTCCTCCTTGGTGACCCCGTACTCCTCCTCGATCCGCTCATACTCCGCGGCGCTGTGGTCCTTCCGCCAGAACTGCCATGCGGGAGGTCCGTCGGTCTCCTCGACCCAGTTGTCCTGTGCGGCATGGCGGGCCTCGTGGACGGCGGTGTTGAGGGAGTCCGGGTCCTCGAGGGACGTGCTGTCGATCTGGATGTGCTCCCCGCGCAGGGGATGCCAGACGTCGAACTCGTACCAGATGCCGAGCGATCCGTCTTGCGACAGATCGTCGAAGTAGACGGGCACGTCGTCGACACCCTGACGCTCGAGCTCCTGGGCGACGATCTCCTGGAGGACCCGCTTCTGCTCGGGCGGGTCCATCGCGGTCCAGGCGTCGGCGACCTCCTGGCTCACCGCCCCGTCCCCGCCGCCGCCGGCGCGGCGGCCACGTCCCGATGCGCTGCCGGACGAGCTGGCCCCGCTCCCGCCCCTCTCACCCCCGCCGCGCTCGCTCTGCGAGGCGGTCTCCTGTTGCTCCGCCTCCTCCTCGAGCTCTCTTCCGGCGGCCTCGAGCGCGATGCACTGCTCGCGCAGCATCCGAGACACGCCGGTGCTCCAGTCCGCGCGGAATCGGTCCGCATCCGGTCCCCGCCAGATCGTCTCGCTCGCTCCCACGAGCGCATCGAGCACGCCGTGCCGCTCCTCGAGACGTTCGCCGGCAGCCTGCAGACGCTCAGCATGGGCCTCGCCCTGCGCGGTGTCCATGCCGATGAGCTCCACGGCCTCCCCCTTCATCCCGTTCCGGGATCGACCCTAGAGGAGAACGGGAATAGAGGACATGGGGAGTCCTCCCCTGTGGACGGACCTCAGCTCCGCGGATCGTCCTGGGTCTCGGCCTGCTGTGCGGCGGCGGGCGGGGCGAGCCAGAGCAGCCGGAACCACACCTCGCCGCCGTCCTCGAGAGTGTGGACGTCGAACTGTCCGCGCTCGTCGGAGACCTGCCGCTGGGCGGTCGGGCGCTGCGAGGAGGCGCGCAGGATGTCGTACTCGTCCTCGATGCGGAGCACGGAGCACGGCTCATCCTCGGAGCCGTCGCCCGAGGCAGCGATGCTGTCGAGCGCGAGCCGGGAGAACTTCGCCTCGACCCGGCCGGCCTCGGCGTCGCCCAGCTCGGTGAGCGCCTTTGCGAGGTATCCGTGCGCCGACGGGCTCAGGAGCGCGCCGGGCATCCACGAGCGGATCAGGTCGACGATCTCCCGGTGCTTCCCGGCGCGCAGCAGCGGGACGACCGCCCGGGAGACGGAGAGCAGAGGGTCGTAGCGGGGAGCCGCCATGATCCCGGCCTGCAGGTCGTGAAGACCCTCGGGCGTCGGGTCCAGGGCGTAGGCCTCGACGAGGTTGTTCAGGGACATCGTGTGTTCTTTCGCGGGTCAGGTGGGAAAGCCGTGGAGGCGGAGGAGGTCCATGTCGGTCGGCGCGTCAGGAGCATCAGGGCGTCTCGAAGCTGTTCCAGGACTCGCCTCCGGACCAGGCGACGACGCCCTGGGACGGGGAGGCGCTGTACAGAGTCCTGCCGTCGGAGGAGAACACGAGCCGGCCTGCGGATCCGCGCACGACGGGGAGCTCGACGGTCCCGTCGGTCTCGCGCTCCCAGAGCAGGACCCGGTTGTCGCCCCGGCCGACGGCGGCGACACGTCCCCCCGGCCCCGCGGCCACCCAGTACGGGCCCGACGCGGAGAGAGCCGGTCCGGTGGTCACCTCTCCGGAAGGGGCCAGGGCGTGGAGGGCGCGCTCCCCGTCGGCGGCGAGGATCAGCGTGCCGTCCCCGGCGTGCGCCAGCCCGGCGACCGTCCCGGGGAGGTCCGGGCCGGTGCCCGTGCGCGTCCCGGCATGCGGGTCCCAGAGCTCGACCGTCCCGTCCTCGGCGCAGAGGGCGAGCGTGTCGTCGGCGGGGGAGAGGCTGAGCGCGATCACCGTCCCGAGCTCCGCAGCGATCTCGTGCTCGACCTCGCAGGTCTCGTCCTCGAGATTCCAGATCGTGACGCGCCCGTCGGCGCCGAGCACCACCAGGCGGGTGCCGTCGGCGGTGAGGGCGAGATCGCCGACCCGATTCCCGATCCGGGGGCCGAAGGGCTCCTCGCCGCCGGTCAGCACCTTCAGCACCTCGCCGTCCGCCTCGCGGAGCTCGACGGTCGTGACACCGCCGATCGCGAGCCGTCCGCGGGCGTCCGCGGCGATCGCACCGACCAGGCCGTTGTCGAGCCGTTCGAGGATCGTGCCGTCGGCGGTGCTCCACACGACGGTCCCGAAGGTGTCCGACTCTCCGAGCATCAGCGCGTCCGAGGTCTGCTGGGCGGCGATCCGTTCCCCGCCCGCGAACAGGGCCAGGCCGTACTCCGACAGAGGCCGGTCCGGGATCGCCTCGTTCTCCGGGCCGGCGTCCGCGCGCGCGGGCGGCTCGGGGCGCTCTCCGCGTGACGCCTCCTCGTCCGACAGGCAACGATCCGGCGACGCGGCCGCCTTCGTCTCCCCCGGTCCGTCGGCGGTGACCGGGTCCTGCGAGGGCTCGTCGCCGCCGCCGAAGGATCCGCAGCCGACGAGGGAGAGCGCCGCGGGCAGCAGGCTCGCGCCGAGCAGTCTCCGGCGGCTCGGAGAGGGGGTCATCGTCGCTCCTCGTGGTGGTCGGTGTCAGGACGCTCGGCACTGCTCATCAGAGTGTTCCTCATCGGACCCCTGCCCGCTCCTCGTATCGGTCGAGGTCCTCCATCGTCAGCTCCTCGGAGAACTCTGCCCCGGCGTTACGGGCATCGACCTCGACGGACCTGTCGTAATACGGATCCTTCTCCTCCTCGGAGGCCTCCCAGTGCTCACGCCAGGAGTCGATCTCCTCCCTGGTGAAGCCGTGCTCCTCCTCGAGGCGCTCGTAGTCGTCCGCGGTGGAATCCACGCCGGGCAGCCAGTCCCAGAACCCGGGCTCCGTATCCTGTACGGCCTCCCACTGTGCGGCGTGACGGGCCTCGTGAGCGAGGGTGTGCAGCAGGCGCGGGGTGTCCAGGACGCTGCCGTTGATCGAGATCGAGTGTCCGTCCTCGCCGAACGACCACAGGCCGTTCCCGTCGGTCAGGGCGAAATCGATGGGCACGTCCTCGATCCCGTACTGCTCCAGCTCCTCCTCGATGATCGCTCGGGCGACCGCTTCGCGGTCCTCCTTGCTCATCGACTCCCAGCGCTCGGCGACCTCCGGATCGACCTTGCCGTAGTACGGCTCCTCGCCAGGTGCATTGGGGCCGTCCTGTGCCGAGGGGCCCGTCGCCGACCCGGCCTCGTCGCCCGCGCCGGAGGAGGCAGCAGCCCCGTCGCTCTCGGAGGCGCTCTCCTGCTCGTCGCGGTGCTGGCACAGCTCGCCGCTGCGAGCGATCAGATCTCCTGCGGCGGTGCGGAGCGCCTGCGCCGTCGAGCTCCACGAGGCGCGGAATGCCTCTGCATCGGCACCGATCCAGAACTCCGAACTGCGCACGACGGCCGAGCCCAGCTCCTCGGCCAGCTGCTCCAGCTGCTGAGCACCGGTGTCGGTGCGCTCTGCCTGCGCCGATGCCTGGTCGGTGCTCATGCCGATGAAGGCCATGGGATCCCCCGTCTCGTCCCGTGCGCGGTTCCGTGCCCCTTCGGCACCGTGCGATCTGTCGCATCACGCGTCGTCGGTCCGATGGTAGAGCGAGCCCTGCACGAGAGCGATGGGGAGAACTCCCCGGGCACGGCACCGCGTGACGTCTCGCGCTCTCAGCCCCGTGCGGCCGCCTTCGCCGCCGCCGGCAGCACCGCCGCGATCCGGTCGAGGACCTCGTCGGTGTGGGCGGTGGAGACGAACCAGGCCTCGAAGGCCGAGGGAGGGAGGTACACCCCGCCCTCGAGCATCGCGTGGAAGAAGCGGGTGAACGCCTCGGTGTCCTGCGCCTTCGCGTCGTCGTAGGTCCTGACCGGCTCACCGCGGAAGAACACCGAGAACAGGGTGCCGGCGGTCTGGACGACGTGGGGGACGCCCTCGGCGGTCAGCGCGTCGGCGACCAGCTGCTGCAGCGCGTTCGAGGCGCGGCCGAGCGTCTCGTAGGCCGCGTCGTCGAGCCCGGCGAAGGTCGCCAGCCCGGCCGCGGTCGCGAGCGGGTTCCCCGACAGGGTGCCGGCCTGGTAGACGGGTCCGGCCGGGGCGAGCAGGCCCATCAGGTCCTCGCGTCCGCCGAAGGCGCCGACGGGCAGGCCGCCGCCGATCACCTTGCCGAAGGTCATCAGGTCCGGCGCCCAGTCCTCGCCGGTGCCGCGCGGGCCGTCGACCCCGTAATGCCCCTCACGGCTCGCGCGGAAGCCGGTGAGCACCTCGTCGCTGATCAGCAGCGCGCCGGCGGCGTGGGCGGTGTCGGCGAGGAAGCGGTTGAAGCCGACGCCGTCCTCGGCGAGCGGCGGGACGACGCCCATGTTCGCGGGCGCGGCCTCGGTGATGATCGCGGCGATCTCGCCGCCGCGCTCGGCGAACAAGGACGTGACGGCCTCGCGGTCGCCGTAGGGCAGCACGACCGTGTCCTTCGCGGTCGCGGCGGTGACGCCGGCCGAGCCCGGCATGGCGAAGGTCGCGACCCCGCTGCCCGCCTCGGCCAGCAGCGCGTCCACGTGCCCGTGATAGCAGCCGGCGAACTTCACGACCACGTCGCGGCCGGTCGCGGCGCGGGCCACGCGCAGCGCGCTCATCGTCGCCTCGGTGCCGGAGTTGACCAGGCGCAGCTGCTCGACGGGGCCGATCCTGCGCACGACCTCCTCGGCCAGGGTGACCTCCCCGGCCTGCGGAGCGCCGAAGGAGAGGCCGCGACCGGCCGCCTCCCGCACCGCCTCGACCACACCGTCATGGGCGTGGCCGAGGATCATCGGACCCCAGGAGCCGACCAGGTCCACGTACTCGTTGCCGTCCGCGTCGGTGAGCAGGGCGCCCTTCGCGCTGGTGAGGAACGGGGGCGTGCCGCCGACGGAGCCGAAGGCGCGCACGGGCGAGTTCACGCCGGAGGGGATGACGCGGCGGGCGCGGTCGAAGAGATCGGCGGAGAGGGTGGTCGAGGGGGTCATGCGGAGCTCCTTCGCGGGAGGGGCGGGGGACGACGGGTGATGGTGCGGTGCCGGGCCGCGGCACAGCGGGCGCGCCGACGGGCGCGGGCCGGGCCGCGGCTCAGGCGAACTCGCGCAGGTGCGGGGGCAGGCCCTGCTGGAACCAGCCCGCGACCTCGCTCGCGTAGTACGTCAGGACGGTCGAGGCACCGGCGCGGCGGAAGGCCAGCAGCGACTCGAGGATCGTGCGGTCGCGGTCGATCCAGTCGTTCGCCGCGGCCGCCTCGATCATCGCGTACTCGCCGGAGACCTGGTAGGCGCCGACGGGGACGGGGGAGGCGGCGGCGACGTCCTTCAGCACGTCGAGATAGGGCAAGCCGGGCTTGACCATGACGAGGTCCGCGCCCTCGGCGACGTCGAGCTCCAGCTCGCGCAGAGCCTCGCGGCCGTTGGCGGGATCCTGCTGGTAGGTGCGGCGATCGCCCTGCAGGGACGAGTCCACGGCCTCGCGGAACGGGCCGTAGAAGGCGGAGGCGTACTTCGCGGTGTAGGCGAAGAGCGCGGTCTCGAGATGCCCTTCGGCATCGAGCGCATCGCGGATCGCGGCGATCTGGCCGTCCATCATCCCCGACGGCCCCAGCAGGTGCGCGCCGGCCTCGGCCTGCGCGAGAGCCATCTCGCGGTAGCGCACGAGCGTCGCGTCGTTGTCGACCCGGCCGTCGGCGTCGAGCACGCCGCAGTGGCCGTGGTCGGTGAACTCGTCCAGGCACAGGTCGGCCATGATCACGGTCTGATCGCCGAGTTCGGCGCGCAGGCGGGCCAGCGCCCGGTTGAGGATCCCGTCCGGGTCGGTGGCGCCGGAGCCGACGGCGTCCTTGTGCTCGGGCACGCCGAAGAGCATCACGCCGCCGACGCCGCGCTCGGCCGCCTCGGTCGCGGCGCGGACCAGGGAGTCCATCGTGTGCTGCTCGACGCCGGGCATCGAGGTCACGGGCTTGCTCTCGCTCGCGCCCTCGCGCACGAACATCGGCAGCACGAGGTCGGCGGGGCGGAGGGCGTGCTCCCGCACCAGGGAGCGCATCGCGGCGCTGCTGCGCAGGCGGCGGGGGCGGTCGATCGGTCCGGGGAGGGTCGGCTGGGTCATCGGGTCTCCTTCGATCGGGGGTGCGTGGGGTGGGCGGCTGACGGGGCGGGGCCCGACGGGG
Source organism: Brachybacterium paraconglomeratum (assembly GCF_003994255.1). Taxonomy (GTDB): domain Bacteria; phylum Actinomycetota; class Actinomycetes; order Actinomycetales; family Dermabacteraceae; genus Brachybacterium; species Brachybacterium conglomeratum. The sequence continues at coordinate 291,879 of NZ_ML133855.1, forward strand.
GCGTCTCGTGCGGCGCCGCGTCGAGCGCCTCGAGGACGGCCGCGACGAGCGCCTCGTCGGTCGGGGCGGCGGCCTGGTGGAGGGGACCGAGGCCGGCGGCGCGGACGGCCTCGGCGGTCGGGTCGCCGATGGCGATCACCGCGGTGGCGGGGTGCACGCCGAGCTCGGCGGCGCGTCGGGCGATCATCGGGCTGGTCAGCACGATCGCCGCGTAGCGCCCTGCGGCCAGGCCCTCGGCGACCGTCGGGGACGGGTCCGCGGGTTCGGGACGGTAGGCCTCGACCTCCACCACCTCGTAGCCGGCCGCGCGCAGCCCCTCGGGGACGGTGCGGGAGGCGGCGGACGAGGCCGGGAACAGCACCCGATCGCCCGGGGCGGCGGGCGGCATCGCCGCGACGAGCGCCGCACCGGAGCCGTCGGCCACGGCGGTGGGCGAGAGGCCTGCCGCCCGCAGGGTCTGGGCGGTGCCCCCACCGACGGCGATGACCGCCGTCTCGAAGGGGGCCTCCGCGCCGGCGAGGACCTCGGCGGCGGTGCGGGAGGTGACCACGAGATGCGTGAACGCGCCCGCGGCGAGCTGTGCGAGGGCGGCCTCGAGCTCCTCTCCGCTGCTCGGGACGAGGCGGGTCAGCGGGGCGTGCTCGGCCGTGAGCCCCTCCGCCTCGAGCAGGCTCGCGAGACGCTCCCCCCGCCCCGCCGGGCGCGTGACCAGCACGGGCCCGGCGGCGCGGGGCGGGGCGGAGGGCATCTCGGCGGAGGACATCAGGCGCGGGCCTCCGCGAGGATCTCGCCGGCGCCGCGGGAGAGCAGGTCCGCGGCGAGCTCCTGGCCGAGCTCGACCGGGACCGAGCCCGGCCCCGAGAGCGCATCGGCGGCGAGGTCCAGGTCCACCCGGGCCTCGCCCTCGACGACGTGCGTCCCGTCGGGACGGATCGCGAGGGCGCGCAGGCGCAGAACCTGCGCGGCGGCGGGATCCGTGCCCGGCTCCAGCTCCGCGTACGCGGCGACCGGGGCGGAGCAGCCCGCCTCGAGCGCCCGCAGCAGGGACCGCTCCGCGGTGACCGCGGCGCGGGTGGCCGCGTCGTCGACCGCCGCGAGACGCTCGGCGAACCAGGGCGCCTGCGCGAGCGCGGCGGTGGTCGCCTCGACCGCGAGCGCGCCCTGGGCGGGGGCCGGAAGCATGACCTCGACGGGCAGGAGCTCGCTGATCACGGCCTCCCTGCCCACGCGGCGCAGCCCCGAGGCGGCGAGCACCACGGCATGGAGGTCCGCGTCCGGCCCGAGCGCCCGGTTCAGGCGGGTCTCGACGTTGCCGCGGATCCCCACGACCTCGAGATCGGGCCGTGCCCGCAGCAGCTGCGCGCCGCGTCGCGGGGAGCCGGTGCCCACCCGCGCCCCGGCCGGGAGCTGCGCGAGGGTCATCCCGTCACGGGCGCACAGCGCATCGCGCGGGTCCTCCCGCTCGGGCGAGCAGGCGAGCGTGATCTCGTCCAGCGGCGCGGTGGGCAGGTCCTTCCAGGAATGGACCACCACGTCGACCTCGCCGTCCAGCAGAGCCTGTCGCACGGCGGTGACGAACACGCCGGTGCCGCCGATCTGGGCGAGGGGGCTGATGCGGTCGCGGTCGCCATGGGTGCTCACGTGCACCAGCTCGACCTCGTGACCCGTGCCCTCCACGACCGCGGCGCCGACGTGCCCGGACTGCGTGAGCGCGAGCTCGGAGGCGCGGGTGCCGAGCCGGAGCGGGGACGCGGTCACGAGAGGGATCCTGTGCCCGCCTGGCCGTCGCCGGCCGTGGCGCGGCGCTCGGCCCGGGCCCGCTCGACGTCCGACGCGGAGTCCACCGCGCTGGTGGTGGGACGGCAGATGCGTCCTGCGCAGCAGTTCACCCCGCACACGTCCGGGGTGCCCCCGAAATCCGTGACCACCCGTCGCGGGAAGGACTCGTCCAGCCGCTCCTGGACGAGATCCGCGAGGGCGGCGATGAAGCGGGGATCCTCGCCGGAGGTGGCGACGCGGCGGAAGGCGAGGCCCTTCTCCTCGGCGGTCTCCTTCGCCTCGGTGTCCAGGTCCCACACGACCTCCACATGATCGGTGACGAAGCCGATGGGGACGACGACGACCGCGTCGGCGGAGTCCTCCTCGGCGAGCTGGGCGATGACGTCGTTCACGTCCGGCTCGAGCCACGGGATGTGCGGGGCCCCGGAGCGGGACTGGTAGACGAGCTGCCAGTCGGGAAGCTCGGGGGCGTCGTCGTGCAGCTGGTCCATCACCCATCGGCAGGCGGCGAGATGCTGCTCGACGTACCAGCCGCCGGACCCCTCGACCCGCGTCTCCTCCGGCCCGGAGGCCTCGGCCATCGCCGTGGGCACCGAGTGGGTGGAGAAGAGCACCGCGATGCGCTCGCTGTCGTGGCCCTCGGAGGCGAGGCTCGCCAGTGCGGCCTCGACGCCGTCGACCACCGGCGCGAGGAACCCGGGGTGGTTGAAGTAGACGCGGACCTTGTCGATGGTGACCTCGCCGGCCAGACCGGTCTCCTCGAGCACCATGCCGAAGTCCTCCCGGTACTGCCGGCAGGAGGAGTACGAGGAGTACGCGCTGGTGACGAGACCGAGTGCGTGGCGGTGGCCGTCGGCGTGCAGAGCGCGCACCGCCTCGGCGTTGTAGGGCGCCCAGTTGCGGTTGCCGAAGTAGATCGGCAGATCCACGTCGCGGCGTGCGAGCTCCTCCTCGAGCGCGGCGATCATCGCCTCGTTCTGCTCGGTGATCGGGCTGCGTCCGCCGAGAGCGCGGTAGTGGCCCGCGACCTCCTCCAGCCGCTCGTCGGGGATCCCGCGACCGCGGGTGACGTTGCGCAGGAAGGGGATGACGTCGTCCTGTCCGTCGGGGCCGCCGAAGGAGGAGAACAGGATCGCGTCGAAGGGACGGGCCTCGCCGCGTCGCGCATGGGTGGGGGAGTCGGGGGCCGCGGTGCGCGGCGCGGGCATGTGGGTGGTGGTGTCGGTCATGGTGTGGTCCTCGGTGAAGGTCGTGCGGGCAGGGAGGCGTCCGGGATCAGGCCAGGAGCGCGGCGACGTCCTCGAGGTCCTCGAGGCGGCGGCCGGTGTGGAAGGGGAGCTCGTCGCGCACGTGCAGGCGCGCATCGGAGTAGCGCAGGTGGCGCATCATGTCGACGAGGTCGTGCAGATCATCGGCCTCGAAGGAGAGCAGCCACTCGTAGTCGCCGAGCGCGAAGGCGGCGACGGTGTTGGCGTTCACCTGCGGGTAGTCGCGGCCCAGCAGGCCGTGCTCGCGCAGCATGCGATTGCGCTCCTCGTCGGGCAGCAGGTACCACTCGTAGCTGCGCACGAAGGGGTACACGGTGATCCACTGCTTGCGCGTCGCGCTCGGGACCATGAACGAGGGGACGTGGCCCTTGGCGAACTCGGCCATGCGGTGCACGCCGACCGACGACCACTCGCGGTGCAGCCAGGTGCCGACCAGGGAGCGCTCGAACTCGCGCAGGCCGCGCTGCAGCGCCTCGGGGTCCTCGGCGGCGAGCCACAGCATCAGGTCGTCCTCGGCGCGGAAGCCGGAGACGTCGTAGAAGCCGAGGACCTCGACGCCCTCGGCTTCGATCAGCGGGACCGTCTGGGCGAGCGCCTCGGCGACCTGGGCGGCGGTGAGCTCGCCGTCCTCGGTCAGGCCCGAGAGGCGGCGGAACACGGTGTAGCTCGTGTACCGGGTGGTCTGCGCGATCTCCTCGGGGGTCGAGGCGGCGGCGTCGTTCATCGTGGGGTTCCTTCCGTGGGAGCGGTGGGAGAGATCGGGGTGGTCTGCGGGGCCTGCGCGGCGGCGGCGCGGGCGTCGTCGGCGCGGACGATCGCGTCGAGGCCGGTGCCGGCCCGCCAGGAGCCGACGAGCTCGAGGTCGTCCCGCGCCTCGAGGAGCGTCGCGAGCGCGTCGAGGGCGGCGCGGTGGCCGGGCCGGGGCCGGCGCATCGCCCGGTCCCAGTCGATCACGGCGGAGTCCGCGAGCTGGGAGCGGGTGAGCGGGGTGCCGAGGATCGCGGAGGCGTCGGCGAGGGCGAGGTCGACGATCTCCTCGCGCCCCGGCAGCTGCTCGCCGGGACGGCCGTAGGAGAGCCGCACCAGGTGCGGGGAGGCGGCCGACGGGAGGGCCTCGCGCAGCGCGCGCTCGACGTGCTCCCACTTGGCGCTCGCATGGGTGAGGGCCTTCGCGCGGATCCCCGGGGTGCCCGGCGCGACCAGCGCACCGGTCCCCGAGGGATGGGAGTCCAGGGCGGGGGCGTCCAGCACCAGGGCGACCAGCCGCACCGCGGCCGACGGGGTCTCCGGGATCGCCTCGGCGATCTCCGGCGCGGCCCCGGCGAGCAGGGAGCGGGCGGTGTCAGGAGGGCAGGCGAGCACGAGGCGGTCGGCCTCGAGCTGCTCGCCTCGGGCGGTGCGGACCCGCCACGGCTCGCCCTCGCGGTCCAGGCCCGTGACCTCCACGCCGGTGCGCACCATTCCGCCCGTGGCGAGCAGCTCCTCGCGCAGCGCCGCGGGAAGGGCCGCCATGGTCGGGGCGAGGGCGTGCACACGGGTCCCGGCGCTCGCGCCGGCCGTGCGGCCGGCGTCGCCCCGTCGTCCCCCGCCGCGCAGGCGGCGCACGGTCCGCACCAGCGAGCCGTGCTCGGCCAGGCCCGTCGCGAGCTGCGGGGAGGCGGCGGCGAGCTCGAGCTCGGCCGGATCGGCGGAGTGCACCCCGCCGACGATCGGGGCGACGAGCCGCTCGAGCACCCGTCGGCCCATCCGGCGTCCCACCGTCTCGGCGACGGTCGCCCCGGGCCCTGCGCCGACGCGGGCGGGCAGCAGGGGCTCGAGCGCCGCGCGCAGCGCCCCCGGCCAGCCGAGCACGGCGCGGACGTCGGCGGCGAGCGGTCGGCCGGGCACCCCGAGCAGGGCGCCGGCCGGGGCGCGGTGCACCCCAGCGGCGGAGACGATCCGGCTGCCGAGCCCCTCGCGCGGGGAGACGACCCGATCTGCGATCCCGAGCTGAGCGACCATCGCGTCGACCGCGCCGGAGGCGGTCGAGTACGCCTCCGCGCCCGCGTTCAGGGCGAGGTCGCCGGCGCCCGGGAGGGCGAGCTCCGCGACCGCGCCGCCGAGGCGGTCCTCGGCCTCGAGCAGCACCACGCGGTGTCCCGCGCGCTGGTGGCGTCGGGCGGCGAGCAGCCCTGCGAGGCCGCCGCCGACGACGAGGATCCGGGCGCTCATGCCTCGGGCGCCTCCGCGGCGCGCGCGACGCGCTGGGAGTGGAGGAAGGCGACCAGGTCGGTGAGGACCTGCGGGTCGGTGTCCGGCGGGACGCCGTGGCCGAGGTTCACCACGTGTCCGGCCGCGGCCGCGCCCGCCTCGAGCACGCCGCGCGCCTCCGCGAAGCGCGCCTCCTCCGAGGTGAACAGGACCGCGGGGTCGATGTTGCCCTGCACCGGGGTGCCGGCGGGGAGGACCTCCAGCGCCCGGTCCAGGCGCAGGCGGTGGTCCACGCCCATCGCGGTCGCGCCGGCGCCGAGCATCGGCAGCAGCAGGTGCGCGGCGCCGACGCCGAAGTGGATCCGCGGCACCGGCAGGTCCGCGACGTGGGCGAGCGCGGCGGCGGAATGGGCCTGGACGTGCTCGAGGTACTGCTCCTGCCCGAGAGCTCCCACCCAGGAGTCGAACAGCTGCACCGCGGAGGCGCCCGCGAGGACCTGGGCCCGCAGGAAGCGGCCCGACAGCTCCGCAACCCAGGTCGCCAGGCGCTCCCACAGGTCCGGGCGCGAGCGCATCAGCGCGCGGGTGCGCAGGTGGTCACGGCTGGGGCCGCCCTCGACCATGTAGCTCGCGACGGTGAAGGGAGCGCCGGCGAAGCCGATCAGGGGCGTGGTGCCGAGCTCCGCCACGGTCAGGCGCACCGCCTCGCTGATCGGGGCGAGCGCCTCCTCGTAGTCGTCGCCGAGCGGGGGCAGCGCCTCGATGTCGGCCTCGGTGCGCACGGGATGGTCGAAGACCGGGCCGACGCCCGGGCGGATCTCGACGCCGAGCCCGGCGAGGCGGGCGGGGACGACGATGTCCGAGAAGAAGATCCCGGCGTCCACGCCGTGGCGGCGCACCGGCTGGAGCGTGATCTCCGCGGCCATGTCGGGGCGGACGCAGGAGTCGAGCATCGTGGTGCCCTCGCGCAGCGCCCGGTACTCGGGCAGCGAGCGGCCCGCCTGACGCATGAACCACACGCTCGGTGTGTCGCTCCTCACGCCGCGCAGCTCCTGCAGCAGTGAGGCGTCGGCCACGCCGCCGTCGACGGCGGAGCGGCGCGCGGGGTGCTCCTCGGGGAGCGATCCGGGGCCCGTGGAGGGGTGCGCGGAAGGGGTCTCGGCAAGGGGTGCGGCAGCGGTGGCGAGCCCGGGGCCTGCGGCGTTCCCGGATGCTGACAGGTGTCGCGATCGATCTGACGCACCGTCGGCAAAAAGGGGCTCTGACATGGGGTTCTGGTTCATGACGCCCCCATTGTGCACACGTTCGCGCGCGGCGTCGTCCGACGGGTCCTCCGGGGGCGGAGCGAGGGGCGGACGTGTCTAGACTGAGGATCATGCTCGCTGCTCTCCGTGCCTCCCACGAGCATCTCGACCTCGAGATGCTCGACGCCCTGACCCGGGGTGCGGAGTCCCTGCCCGAGGCGCTCGAGGAGCTGCAGGCCGAGCGCGCCGGGACCGTCGGCGCCCCGCCCGTCGTCTCCGGAGCGGTGGTGCTCAGCACCTGCAACCGGCTCGAGGTCTACCTCGACACCGAGCGCTTCCACGAGGGCGTCGAGCTCGTGATCGACGCGGTCTCCCGCACCAGCGGCCTGGACCGCGAGGTGGTCTCCCTCTGCTTCGACGCCGCGATGGACGCCCCTGTCCCGCAGCACCTGTTCGAGGTCACCTCGGGGCTGCGGTCGATCGTGATGGGCGAGGCCGAGATCTCCGGCCAGGTGAAGCAGGCCTACGAGGCCGCGCGCCGCGCCGGTCGCACCACCTCGATGCTCCACGACCTCTTCCAGCACGGCTTCCGCTGCGCCAAGAGCGTCGCCACCCAGGCCCCCGTCGGCGCCGCGGGTCGCTCCGGCGCCTCCGTCGCGCTGGACCGCGCCGGGATGCAGCTCGGCGGCTTCGAGGGCCGCAGCGTGCTGATCGTCGGCACCGGCGCCTACGCCCGGCTGGGGCTGTCGGAGCTGGCGCGACGCGGCGTCTCCCGGATGCAGGTCTTCTCGCCGTCCGGGCGGGCGGCGGGCTTCGCCGAGCGCCACGGCGCGGAGGCCGTCGAGGCCGAGGGGCTCGAGCGGGCCCTGCGCGAGGCCGACCTGGTGCTGGCCGCCTCCGGTCGCGGCACCTCGCTGTTCCCCGAGCTGTTCCTGAACGCGGGCCGCACCGTCGTGCTCGACCTCGCGCTGCACTCCGACCTCCACCCCCTCGTGCGCCACCTCAAGGGCATCACCGTGCTGGGGCTGGAGGACCTGCGCCGGGAGGACCCGGACGGCGAGGACCCGGCGCTGGTGACCGCTCGCGGCATCATCGCCGAGAACGTCGAGGCCTTCCGCCAGCAGCAGGAGGTGCGCCGCATCGACCCGGCGATGGCCGCCCTGCGCCGCGAGGTGTTCGACGCGGCCGACGGGGAGATCGACCGCCTGCGCCGCGACGTCTCCGGGGAGACCGCCGACCAGCTCGAGCGCTCGGTGCGCCGCATCCTCGCCAGGGTCATGCACCAGCCCGCCGAGCGGGCCCGGCACCTGGCCGAGACCGGCTTCGCCGACGAGTACGTCTCCGCCTTCCACACGATCTTCGGGATCGACATCTCCTCCGCGCAGGGCGCCGAGGACCCGACGGTGCCCGCCGCGCCCGGAGCGGCCGAGCCCGTCCCGGCCGGCTGGATGCGCGTGGACCGCACCGTCCCGCCCGGCCCCGCCGACCTCGCGGGCCCGGCGGGAGCGGCCGCCCTCGCCGTCGGCGGCCGGCCCACCGGCGCGGCGCTCGCCCGGCGGACCCTGCGCGGCGGGGGCTGCCCGGCCGGGCACGACGCCGAGGGCTGAGACTCCCGGGACCGGGACCGCGGCCGGAGCCGCGATCCGCCGGTCAGCGTCGGGAGCGCCTCCACCAGCGGCGACGAGGCGCGGGAGCCACGGACGGCTCGAGATCCTCCGACGGCTCGGTCTCCTGCGAGTGCTCGAGCTCCTCGGGGTCGATCCGCAGGCCGTCCTCGTCGACCCACACGTCGGTCCAGCCGACGTCGGACTCGTCCCGGGGCACGAAGGGGCGACGGCCCGGCAGGAGCTCCTCGACCTCGGCCGCCGCCGGCTCCTGCGGGACGCGGACCTCCTCGCCGCGGTGCGGCACCGGGCAGGTCCAGAAGAACGGGCACCCCGGACAGCCGGCGGTCTCCTCGTCGGGAGCCGCCTCGCGCTGCATCGCGACGGTGTCGATCTGCTGCAGCATGCGCAGACGCGAGTCGTAGGGGTTGATCTCCATCTCGCGCCCAGCCTACTGCCGGGACGCGGGGCCGCCGCACCGGGCGGGTGACCGTAGGATCAGGTGTCGACCACCAGCACGAGGAGACCCGAATGAGCACCCCGGCCGAGCGCGTCCGCGACACCACCCGACGCCTTCTCACGCTGCTCGAGGAGGGCGAGTCCACGACGCCCGAGGCGATCACGCTGCGCGCCGAGCTCGCCGAGGCCACCGCCGAGGCGGGCCAGCTCGAGGACGCCTACTACCAGGCCGACGAGCTGCTCAAGGACGCGCGGCGCGAGCACGGCGAGGAGCACGAGGCGACCGTCCGGGCGCGCGCCGCGAAGGACGCGGTCGAGGAGATCGTCCGCCAAGGCTGAGCCGGCGCGGACCTCGGCCCGTCGGCCCCGCGCCTCACCAGCGGAAGCCGCCCTCCCGCAGGCGCGCATCGACCGCGTCCTGCATCGAGATCGCGTAGGTCTCGGTGATGTGGTCGTTGTCGAGCGAGACGCGCACGTTCCCGATCACCGGCGGGCACTCGCCGCCCGGGCAGATCAGGTCGTTGACGTCCAGCGGCACGACGGGGCCCGGCGCCTGCTCGAGCAGCGCCGCGTCCGGGCGCTCCTCGGCCAGCGGCGCCGGCAGGGGAGAGATGCAGGAGGGGTCCTCCGCGCCCTTCTCCTGCGTGCAGGGCACCGGCTCGACCTCCAGCCGCGGCTGGTCCCGCAGCGCCATCACCGTCGAGCCCTGCGCGCTGAGCGAAGCGAGGGTCTGCTCGATCCCGGGGACCAGCGTCTCCTCGTAGTCGGTGGAGAGGAAGGTCGTGTTCAGCACCACGGCCTCCGGCGCGATCTGCTCGATGTACGCCTCGGTGTCGGCGCTGAACTGGTCGCACACCTCATTGACCTCGGCATCGGGCGCGTAGGTGCAGCCGCCCTCCCACAGCGTGATCACGGTCCATCCCTCGCGCGCGGCGAGCGGGGCCAGTGCGCCGGTGAACTGCTCGATGCGAGAGTTGCCGGCGCTGACCAGCACCGGGCCGCCCTCCTCGCCGGGGATCTGCGCGCAGCGGGTGGAGAGCCGCTCGGCGGCCTCGCCCTGCGGCTCGAGAGCGCCCGTGCACGGCTCGGTCCCGGTGAACCAGTCCTTCCCGATCGTCGCCGCAGTGGGCAGCGGCTCGGCCGACGGGTCCGCGTCGGGGTGGACGGTGAAATCGGGGTCCAGCACGCGGGCGCCGGGGTTGTCGGCCACGGCGCGGGCCTCCGCCTCGCGCTGCTCGCCCAGCAGGTGCTGCTGCGCGCCGATCATCGGTGCGAGCGCGAGGACGAGGCAGCTGAGGACCACGAGGCCGCCGCGCCGCGCCTTCGCTCCCGCCCAGCGCCAGCGCCGGACCGGGGTGTCGACGACCTTCGTGAGCAGCCAGGCGAGCACCAGCGAGAGCAGGATCAGCATCAGCCCGTCGAGCAGGCCGGCGCGCTCCTTCCCGGCCCGGGCGAGGTAGAGGGTCAGCAGCGGCCAGTGCACCAGGTACAGGCCGTAGGAGATGTCGCCGAGCACCCGGCCGGGACGGGTCGAGAGCAGACGGTCCACGCCGAGGGGATGCCCGGTGGTGCCGGCGCACAGCACCAGCGCCGCGGCCGCGAGCGGCCAGGCCGCGATCCAGCCCGGGAAGGCGCCCTGCACGTCGACCAGCAGGCCGCAGGAGACGAGCCCGACGATGCCCGCCCAGCCCATCACCACCGGGACCAGGGCGGCGCGGGGACGGGGACGGCGGCGCCGGCCGGTGCGGGCGCGGCGCTCCTCCCAGACCGGGAGCGCCAGGCCCAGCAGGGACCCGGCCGCGAACTCCCAGAGCCGGGCGAAGGTGTCGAAGTAGGCGATCTCCTGCTGGACGGCGGTGGAGTGCACCGACCAGGCGAAGGACGCCACCAGCACGAGCGCGAAGACGACGGCGAGCACGCCGCGCACGGACCAGCCGCGCCACCGCGCCAGCAGCACGCCGCCCGCGATCAGCAGCGGCCACGCCAGGAACACCTGCCCCTGGATGGACAGCGACCAGAAGTGCTGGAAGGCCGAGGCGCCCGTCTCCTCCGCCGCGTAGTAGTCCACGCCCCGCTGGACCAGCACCCAGTTCTCCACGTGCAGCACCGAGCCGATCGCATCGGTGAGCGCGGTCATCCAGCGGTCCGCGGGAAGCACGAGGTACACCCCGGCGAGGGTCGCGAGCGCGACCACGGCCGTCGGCGGCAGCAGCCGCTTGAAGGTGCGGGCCCAGTAGGCCGGCGGTCGCATCGCCCGGCCCGCATCGGCCTTGCGCAGGAACGTCCCCACCAGCAGGAACGCGGAGATGAACAGGAACACGTCCACGCCGCCGGAGACCCGGTCGAACCAGACGTGGTAGAGCACGACCAGGCCGATCGCGAGGCCGCGCAGGCCGTGCAGCTCGGGGCGGAAGCGACCGGCGGGCGTGGTCCCGCCCGCGGGAGCGGCGCCGGCAGCGGCGGTCCCGGCGCGGGCGGGCGAGGAGGACTGCGAAGGCATGGAGCGGGACTCGGAGGATCTCAGGGAGGGACGGGAGGGGGAGAGGGGATGCGCGGGGCACCGTCGTGCGGGGCGTCAGCCCCGCAGGAAGGAGGCGCAGGCCTGCTGCAGCAGCAGCGGGTCCGCGGTCGCGCACATCTCGCGGGCGGAGTGCATGGACAGCAGGGTGATGCCCACGTCGATCGTGGTCATGCCCAGGCGGGTCGCGGTGATCGGCCCGATCGTGGAGCCGCAGGGCATGGCGTTGTGGGAGACGAAGTGCTGGTGCGGCACGCCGGCCCGCTCGCAGGCGGCGACGAAGGCGGCGATGCCGACGGCGTCGGTCGCATAGCGCTGCTGGGCGTTGATCTTCAGCATCGGACCCTCGCCGAGGCGCGGCCTGGTCACGGGGTCGTGACGCTCGGGGTAGTTCGGGTGCGCGGCGTGGCCGGCGTCCGCGGAGAGGACGAGGGAGGAGGCGAGGACCTGGCGGCGGCTCGCCTCGTCGCCGCCGAGCGCGGCGTGGACGCGCACCAGCACGTCCTCGAGGAAGGGGCCGGCGGCGCCGGAGCGGGTGGCCGAGCCGACCTCCTCGTGGTCGTTGGCGACCAACATCGCGATCGGGGCGGGGCCCTCCGCGGTCTCCGGGCGGGCGGCGCCGGCGACGGTCGCGAGCGCCTCCACCTCGGCGTGCACGGAGGTGAGGTTGTCGAGCCTGCCCGAGGCGAGGAACTCCTCGTCGGCGCCGAACAGCGCCGGGGCCTGCGCGTCGACGGTGACGACGTCGAGGCCGACGATGTCGGCGCGGCCCACCCCGGCGTGATGGGCGAGGATCTCCAGCACGTCCAGGCCCGCGAAGCCGAGCACCGGCTGCATGTGCCGCTGCGGGTCCAGGGTCAGGCCGTCCTTGTTCACGCCCCGGTCCAGGTGCACGGCGAGCTGCGGGATGCGCAGCAGCCCCGGCGTGTCCACGAGGACGGTCGACCCGTCGGCCAGGGCGACCCGGCCGGCCAGGCGCAGCTCGCGGTCCAGCCAGGAGTTCAGCAGCGGTCCGCCGTAGATCTCGACACCCACCTGGCTGAGCCCCTCGGCGCCGAAGCGGGGATCGGGCTTGACCTTCAGGGCGGGGGAGTCGGTGTGGGATCCGACGATCCGGAAGGGGGTGGCCGCGTCCGCGCCCTCGGGGGCGGACCAGGCGATGAGCGAACCGTCGCGCAGCACGTAGCGGTCGCCGGCGACGTCGCCTGCGGTCCAGGGCGCGGTCTCCACCAGCTCGGTGAAGCCCGCCGCGGAAAGGCGCCGGGCCGCCTCGCGGGCGGCGTGGAAGCTCGAGGGGGAGGCCGTGACGAAGGCGCCGAGGTCGAGCGCGGCGGCGCGGGCGCGGGAGGAGGGGGACGCGGCGGAGAAGGGGCTCACCCGTTCATTGAACCATCGGTGCCGCGGCAGGGGAGCATGCGCAGCAGCTTCGCGTCGCCCACCTGCAGCACCACCTCGGCGGCGCCGGTCTCGGAGATCTCGTTGAGCCCGGTGTAGGTCGCGGACCGGTCGTGGAGCTCCTTCGGCCCGAAGTCCAGCGCGTAGTCCACGCCGAGCTCCTCCGCCGCATCGCACACCTCGGGGTCCGTCTGCGCATCATCGAGATGGCCGTTGAGCAGGTGCACCTCGTCCTCCGCCTGGAAGCTCATGAAGGTGTTGAGCACCTCGCGGTCCGAGATCGCGTAGGCCAGCGAGCTGCCGTTCCAGGCGTTGGTCGCGATGACGGCGTCCTCGGGCACCACCTCCGGCAGCATCAGCAGCAGCGCCCGCTCGTCGTCGCTGAGCAGGTTGTCGCTGCGCCATTCGCGCTCGAGATATGTCTTGGACATGTCCGTGCTCGGGGAGAAGTAGCCCACGGCGATGATGGCGAGGCAGAGCGCGACGGCGAGGACGGCGCCGGCGGTGCCGCGCAGGACGGGCAGCAGCCGCGCGGCCCATCGCAGCAGCACGTCCAGGCCGACGGCGAGCAGCGGGACGGCGGCGGTCGCGAGCATCACCGTGATGCGGTTGTTGTCGCTGTACCAGTTGCCGGTGAGCTCGTAGCGCAGGTCGTCGACGGGCAGCGAGCGGGTCGCGACCGACAGGGCGCCCGCGGCGAGGAAGGCGATCACGAGCCAGCGGGAGCGGGAGCCGATCAGCACCGCGAGCGCGCACAGCGCCACGAGAACGCCGAGCGGCAGCCAGATCGGGGTCGCGTTCGGGGCGAGAGTGAGGGTCTGCCAGATCGCCTCCTCCGTCGTGGCGGTCGGGCCCCACACGGCGGCCGAGGCCTCCACAGGCCGGAACCGGTACCAGATGTCGTGGCCGACGACGATGACGAGGGCGGTCAGCGGCACGAGCACGGCCAGCCGGATCCCGGCGCGCGGGCGGCGGCGCACGAGGTCGGTCGCCGTGGCGAGCACGGCCCACACCATCATCGGCACGCCCATCACGAGCGCGACGAACACCCCCTGGGGATGGGCGAGCGCGACCGCCCCGAAGACGGCGGGCACCAGCACGCCGAGCTGCCCCCCGGTGAGGCGCTGGTCCCCGTCGGGCGCCAGGCGCACCAGGTGCACGATCAGCATCAGCACCAGCGGCATCATCGACAGCGAGTACAGATAGGGCAGCAGCACACCCCAGGACATCATCGACAGCGGGAAGGCGGAGGCGACCCCGGCCAGGGCGCCCGCGGCCAGCCAGCCGGCGGGGCCTGCGCTCGTGCCGGTGCGCACCAGCGCCATCAGCGCCAGCGGCCACACCGTCGTGCCCAGCAGCAGCATCACGAGGTTCGAGGCCAGGACGATGTCCTGTCCGGAGAGCTGGACGACCAGGCTCACGGTCTGGTGCCAGAGCGCGGGGTAGAAGGTCTCCTCGCCCGGCAGGGTGGTCATCCCGCCCACGGTCCAGGCGGAGCCGTCGCCGAGGCGGAGGATGTGCCGCACGGCGTTGAGGTGGAAGACGTTGTCGTAGGACTGGTTGACCCGGAACAGGCCGCCCATCATGTCCAGCGCGCGCAGCAGGATGTACCCGCCGCCGATCGCGAGGCCGAGCAGGATCGTGGCGGCGCGGCCGCGGCGGGTGGCGAGACCGCGGCCGAGGGCGGTGCCGGGGACGCCCGTGGTCGTCGTGGCTGTGGCAGTGGTCGTCGCCGCGGCGGTCGCCGTGCACGTGGAGGTCGCCGTGCACGTGGAGGAGGCGGCGCCCTCGGTGTCGTGCGCTGCGTCGGGGGTCGCCGCGTCGGCGCCGTCGGCCGCTACGCCCGCGTCCTCCGCCGCGACGCGGTGCTCCGCCGCGTCGTGCGCGACGGGTTCCGGGGCGGCGCCGGCGCGGTGGGTGTGCCGGGAGCGGCGCCGGCCGATGCCGGCCGACCACAGCAGGCCGCCGACGACCAGGCCGAGCACGAGCGGGGAGAGCACCGTCCAAGGGATGGAGAGGAGGCGGCCGAGCTCCGCGGAGGCGGCGATCAGCACGGCCGAGACCGGGGTCACCACGGCGAGGGCCGTCAGCGGCCGCAGCCGCAGCGCCAGGACCGTCGGCAGTCCGGGTGCACCGAGCACGAAGAGTGCCGCGAGCAGCACGGCGAGCACTCTCAGAGCGTCCACGCACGGCCTCCTGCATCACGTCGGCGGGGCGTGGGCGCCCCGAGGGTCCGGATCATGCTAGTCGTCCGTCGGCCCTGCGACCTGCTCATCCGGTCGCCGCCGCGAGCTCGCGCGTCACCGCCGGGGCGAGGACCTCCTCGACGAACACGCGGGTCAGGTGGTCGGCGTCCATGTAGACATAGGTGTCGCCGAGGATCGGGGAGCAGCGACCGTCCGGGCAGATCTCCTCCGTGAGGTCCAGCACCCTCACGGAGGAGCCGGGACCGGTGAGGGTCTCGAGCGAGGTCCCGGGGTTCTCGGGCGCGAGCTTCGCGGAGGCGTCCGCGCCGCAGGCCTCGTCGGCCTCGACCGGGGTGCCGCCGCCCTCGATCACCGCCTCCGGGCAGGCGTACTGGTCCGCCTCCCAGCGCGGCGTGTCCCGCATCGCGAGCACGTCGATGCCGCGGTCCAGCAGGGTCTGCACGGCGCCCTCGGTGCCCTCCGGCAGGGTCTCCGCGGCGGAGTCGGGGGCGGTCTGGGTCACGGTGGTCACCACGAGGTCGGGCTCGACGGCGTCGAGGTACTCCAGCACCCACTCGTCGTAGCCCGCGCAGTAGGGCCACCGCTCGGTGCCGGCGAGGAAGCCGCAGCCGTCCATCGCGAGGTTCACCACCTGGGCGTCGCGGGCCTCGGCCGTGGGCAGCAGGGCTGGGATGTACTGGCGGGCGTGGGAGCTCCCGACCACCACGATCGTCTCGGACGGCTCCGCGTCCCCGGGCAGCAGCTGCTGACAGCGCGTGTGCGGGAAGTCGCTCGCGGGATCCCACGCGCCCGAGCAGCTCTCGGGCAGCTCGGGCCACTGGTTGCCGAGGTCCCAGCCCTCCGGGCGCAGCTGCGCCGGGGCCTCGGTCGCGACCTCGTCGGTGGGGACCGCGTCCTCGCCCGCGACCGGCGGGGAGGACGGGGTGCGCTGCAGCGCGCCCCACCAGCCGCCGGCCGCTCCTGCCACGAGGGCGACGCTCGCCGCGACCGCGACGAGGGCGCGCCAGGGACGGGCCTCGAGCCAGCGGGAGCGGCGCACCGGCGCGTCGACGGCGCGGGTGAGCAGCCAGGCCAGCAGCACCGCGGCCGCGAGCACCGCGAACCCGTCCAGCAGGCCCGCGCGCTCCTGGCCGCTGCGGTGCAGCCAGAGCACCAGCAGCGGCCAGTGCACGAGATAGAGGGCGTAGGAGATGTCGCCGATGAACGCGGCCGGACGGGTGGACAGCAGTGCATCCACGCCCCAGCGTCGCCCCGAGTGCCCGGCGACGACCACGGCCGCGGCCGCGGCGAGCGGCCAGATCGCGATCCAGCCCGGGAACATCGAGGAGACGTCCAGCACGATCCCGCAGGCCAGGAGCGCGGCGATGCCGGCCCAGCCGGCCAGGGCGCGCAGGGTGCGCATCCGCGGCGGGACCCCGTCCTCGGGGCGGCGGGCGCCGGTGATCCGGTCCAGCACCGGCAGGGAGAGGGCGAGGAGAGAGCCCGCGGCGAACTCCCACATCCGGGCGGCGGTGTCGAAGTAGGCGATCTGCTGCTGGGACTGGGTGGAGAGGATCGACCAGGTCAGCGAGACCGCACCGATCACCGCGATGATCGCGATCAGCGGTCGGCGCACCGATCTCCCGGCGCGGGCCCGTCGTACCACCAGCAGGAACAGCAGCGGCCACACGATGAACGCCTGTCCCTGCACCGACAGCGACCAGAAGTGCTGCAGCGGGGAGGCTGCCCCGGCGTCCCGGGCGTGGTAGTCGACCTGCATCGCCACCAGCAGCGCGTTCTGCAGGTAGACCGCGGAGGCGACGGCCTGCTGCATGATCGTCGGCCAGATCGAGGGGGGCAGCAGCAGCGCGGTCGCCAGCAGCGTGAGCAGGATCGTCACCGCTGCGGGCGGGAGCAGGCGCTTGAAGGTGTGCAGCCAGTAGCGGGGCACGCCGAGGGGGCGGCCGCTCTCGAGGCGGCGCACGAAGGTGCCGGTGAGGAAGAAGGCGGAGAGGAACAGGAAGACGTCCACGCCGCCGGAGACCCGGCCGAGCCAGATGTGGTAGACGGCGACGAGCCCGAGCGCGACGGCGCGCAGGCCGTGCAGCTCGCGGCGGAATGCGGGCCGCGGCGGCGTAGGGGCGCCGGTCGGTGCGGGGCCGGCGGCGACGCCGACGGACGGGGCGCTCGCCGCGTCACGCGATCGGCTCTCCTCGCCCTCGGGCCGCCAGGTGCCGGAGACGGAGCCGCTGGTGGACCAGGCGTCCTCCGCCTCCCGCTCGGCATGCGCCTCGACGGGGCCCTGCAGCCAGTCGTCCAGCGACGAGGTCGAGGAGGGCAGGGCGTCCGCGGTCCACGCGGCGAGGGAGGAGCGCGGACGGGACGGGGCGGGGGTGGTCGTGGCTGCGGGCTCGGGCGTCGGGCCGAGCGCCGGTGCGTCCTCGGCCTCCTGCGTCCAGTCGGAGAGGTCGTCGGCCAGGCGCGGGGCGTCGCCCTCGGCGTGCTCCCCGTCCTCCTGCGGCCGTGCCGGTCCGCCCCCGCGGCGCGGAGCGAGCGGGTCACTGGGGGAGCTGATCGCGCACCCCTCCCGACGAGGCCCGGCCGACCGCGCGGGCCACGGGGATCGTCGACGGCAGCGACGACGCCGAGGCGTCGGTCGGGGGTGTCGACATGGTCCCTCCTGCGGTGCGGGTCGTGCGGCCTCCGCGATCTTACGGCGCGGTAGGCCGTGGGACCATGGGACGGTGACCACGCCCCCGCCCCCTGCGCCCTCCGCGGCCGAGACGCCTGCCGCCGCCCCGTCCCCCGCCGACGTCGGCTTCGAGATCACCGCCCGTCACGGCGAGAAGGCCCGCGCCGGGGTGATCACCACCCCGCACGGCGACATCGCGACCCCGGCCTTCGTGCCGGTGGGCACCAAGGCGACGGTGAAGAGCGTGCTGCCGGAGTCGATGGCGGAGCTCGGCGCGCAGGCGCTGCTGGCGAACGCCTACCACCTCTACCTCCAGCCCGGCCACGACCTCGTGGACGAGGCGGGCGGCCTCGGCGCCTTCATGAACTGGCCGGGTCCCACCTACACCGACTCCGGCGGCTTCCAGGTGATGAGCCTCGGGGCCGGCTTCCAGAAGGTGCTCTCCTCCGAGTTCTCCGGCGGCGAGAAGGCCCGCACCGCCAACGGCGAGGACGACGCCGTCCGCGAGGGCAAGGAGCGTCTCGCCCACGTCGACGACGACGGCGTCACCTTCCGCTCCTTCATCAACGGCGACGAGCACCGCTTCACCCCCGAGATCTCCATGCAGATCCAGCACGGCCTCGGCGCGGACATCATGTTCGCCTTCGACGAGCTCACCACGCTCATGAACTCCCGCGGCTACCAGGAGCAGGCGCTCGAGCGCACGAGGCTGTGGGCGCTGCGCTGCCTGGCAGAGCACGCCCGTCTCACCCACGAGCGCACCCACCGCCCGTACCAGCAGCTGTGGGGCGTCATCCAGGGCGCGCAGTACGAGGACCTGCGACGACAGGCCGCCCATGACCTCGGCGGCATGGAGGTCGAGGGCTGGTCCTTCGACGGCTTCGGGATCGGCGGGGCGCTGGAGAAGGAGAATCTCGGCACCATCGTCGGCTGGGTGACCGACGAGCTGCCCGAGGACAAGCCCCGCCACCTGCTGGGCATCAGCGAGGTCGACGACCTCTTCGTCGCGATCGCCGCCGGGGCCGACACCTTCGACTGCGTCTCGCCCTCGCGCGTGGCGCGCAACAGCGCGGTCTACACCCGCACCGGCCGCGTGAACCTCACCGGCTCCCGCTACCGCCGCCAGTTCGCGCCGATCGACGAGACCTGCGACTGCTACACCTGCACCCACTACACCGCCGCCTACGTCCACCACCTCTTCCGGGCCAAGGAGATGCTCTCCTCGACCCTGTGCACGATCCACAACGAGCGCTTCGTGGTGCGGCTGGTGGACCGGATCCGGGCCTCCCTCCAGGACGGCACCTTCGACGCCCTGCGGGAGGAGACCACCGGCGCCTACTACGGCGAGCCGCGGTGAGCGAGGACCAGGCGCCGGCCGGTGAGCACGCGCCGGATGCGGCGACGGCGCTGGGCCTGGCGGTGGTGCTGCTCGCGCTCGCCGGGATCTGCGCCCTGCTCGGCGACCACTTCGTGCTCGGTGCGCTGCGTCTCGCGGCCGGGATGCTCGCCGGGGCCGGGGTCGGGGCGCTGCTGATCGCACTGCTCGGCTGTCGCCTCCGCCGACGGACGCGGACGCTCCTCGCCGCGGGCCTCGCGCTCGTCGTGGCCCTCGCCCTCACCGTCCCCGCCGTGCTCGCCACGCGCGTCGACTCGCTGGAGAGCGCCGCCGCCGCGGAGATCGCACCGCTCGGCGAGGGGGACACGGTCGCCTCCGCCCCCGGCGGGCAGGGGCCCGTGCTGGTGCGCCGCGCCGACGGGACCGCGCAGCTGCTCGAGCCCGCGACCGGAGCGCGCGAGGTCGAGTCCGCGCCCGACGACGTGCTCGCCCTCTCCGCCGACGGGACCCGGCTCGTCCAGGTGAGCGGGGAGGTCACGCGGGTGCACGAGCTCGGCGGCGGGAGCGATGCCGAGGGGAGCGGCGCCGGCGAGGTCGGGGGCCGCTCCGCACCCGTCGAGGTGGCCGGGACCCCGCTCGCCCTCGACGGCGATCTGCTCGTGGTCCGCGACTGCGAGGAGGACGTCTGCCGGGTGCGGGGCATCGACCTGGCCGCCCCCGACGAGCCGCTGTGGACCGTCATGGACGCCGAGGAGACCCGCGGACCCGACCAGGCCGGCCTCGCGCTCCCCGCCCGGGCCGAGGCCCCGCCCGGCCTGCTCGACGCCGTCGCCGCGACCGGGGTGCTGCCGTCGGTGCCGCTGCGCTTCGACCCCGCCCAGGGCTGGCTGCAGATCGATGCCGCCACCGGGTTCCCCGTCGGCCGGGTCCTCGCCCCCGCCGACGCCGACTGCCGCATCGCGGCGACCCCCGCCCCGCCCGACCCGCAGTCCGTGCAGGAGCAGGGACCGCTCGTGCTCACCGTCTGCGCGGGGGAGGACGGTGCGCTGACCGCGACCGCCTTCCGCGACGGCGCACCGAGGTGGGAGTCCGCGCCCTCCCCGGCCGGGGACTGGACGGTGCTGCTCGAGGCGGGCCGCGTCCTCGCCTCCGGCACCGAGGCCGGGACCACGACCGAGGGCGAGATCCTCGCCTCCGAGCACGGTGCGGACTGGACCGCGCCGGGCGGGGACGGCGTGGCGCAGGCCGAGGCGTTCACCGCCCGCATCGGCATCGACGGGACCCGGATGGTGCTGACCAACGAGGCCGGGCAGCTCCTCGCCTACGACACCGCGACCGGGACGAACAGCTGGACCCTCCCGCTCGACGACCCCGAGGCCGAGGTGCGCGGCGGCCTCGCCTCGGGCACCGCCGTCGTGCTCGACGAGATCGCGCGGGAGGAGCCCCTGGACCCCCGCGGCGCGCAGCGGCTGCGCGTGATCACCGCCGAGGACGGCGAGGTGAGCGAGGAGCTCGTCCTCGACGAGGAGGTCACCGCCTGGCACCCCCTCAGCGGCGGACGCGCCCTGATCAGCACCGACGAGGGGGCCGTGCTGCTCGGGGGCTGATCGGGCCGCCGCTGCGGACGGTGACGGGCCCGGTCCCCGCATGCGGAGACCGGGCCCGTCCCGGAGTGCGGCCGTGCCTCAGGCCGTTGCGGCCTCGTTCTTCCGGCCCCAGGCCATGACCATGTACGAGCCGACCAGCAGCGCTGCGGCGACCACGAGCACGCGCAGGAGCTCGGCGATGCCCGCGACGGTGTAGATCGTGCCCATGTCGTAGGAGTTGCCCGCGATGGCGGCGCCGAGGAACCCGGCGACGAAGCTGACGATCCAGTACAGGACCACCGAGACGATGACGGTCGCCGCCACGATGATCGCGCCCGTGCGGCCACGGCCGCTGAACTGGATCGCCGCGATGATCGAGACGACCAGGAGACCGATCGAGAAGATCAGGTTCGCGATCCATGCCAGGAGCGTGCCGATGCTCCCGAGGCCCATGCCCACGGAGATCTCCTCCATGTCCGCCGGGTTGCCGTTGGCCGCCATCATGAACATGAAGATCGGCGTCGCCAGTCGAGCGATCACGGCGAGCGCCGACAGGACCAGCAGGGCGATTCCGAGCTTCTTGGCCAGCGCGCCCTTCCCGGCGACGGGTGACGTCGACGCGGCCGCGGCCGTGCCGGGGTAGCCGCTGGTGCCCGGGTACCCGCCCGGGGCGGGCGGCGGCGAGGCCTGGCTCCACTGCTGCGGGGCGGGCGAGGCCTGGCCCGCCGACTGCTCACCCCACTGCGGGGCGGCCGGCGCGGGAGAGGGCTGCCCCCACTGCGACTGCGGAGCCGGCTGCTGCCCCTGCGGGGAGTTCTGCCCCCACTGTCCCTGATCGCCGTCGGCGCCCCACTGGCCGTTCTGCGGCCCGTACCCCTGAGTCATGCTTCTCCCTCATCGCCCCGTATGACGGGGCTATTGCGTCGTGGCGCCACGACGGCGCCCGCTCCAGCGTAGCGGGCCGCACTTCGGCTCAGGCGCCCCGGAGGTGACGAGCGGGTTGCGATCGTCGACCCTCACCCGGAGCAGGTGGTAGGAACCGGTGCCCGGGAAGGACCTGGGGCTGGGGCCGGGACGTGGCTGGGCCGGCGGCCTCCCCGCGGAGGGCGAGGTGGCCGCCGGCCCGAGCGAGGCTCAGCGCCCGGCAGGCGCGAAGCGGATCCGGAAGCTCTCCTCCCGGGCGGTCAGCACGTGCTGGGGCAGCGGCTCCGGACCGCAGGCCGCCGAGCCCACGCCGTGCAGCGCCGCCGAGAGGGTCACCCAGGTGCGGCCGTCGGGACGCAGCGCCCCGTCGTGCGCACGGACGTCGAGCTCCGCGGTCGACCACGGCCGTACCGCGAGGCCGAGACCCTCCGGCGCGGTGAGCTCGAGGCCGGAGCCCGCCTCCCCGCCGCTCAGCACGGCCCGCACCACGCCCGCACGGTTGCCGTTCTCCTGCGGGAACACGTACGGGACCTGCAGCTCCTCGACGCTCGCGGTGCGGCGCGCGAAGGTGGTGCCGCCGCCGGTGTCCGGGTACATCTCGTGCGGGCCGAAGCCCTCGTACTCCACCTCGCCCGGTGCCGCCGGCAGTGCGAAGCTCCACCCGATCCGCGGCAGCGGCAGGTCCTCGGGCCACAGCGCCGACGGGGTCACCGTCACCGCGAGCTCGACCCCGTCCGCGTCGGCGCGCCAGGACTCGGTGACGTCGGCGTGCAGGGCGTTGCCGTCCAGCCCGATCCGGGAGCGGACCACGAGCTGCTCGCCGCTCGCCTCGATCCCGACCAGGCGGCGACGGGCGACGTCCAGCCCGATCCGCTTCCACCGCGCCTCGAGCGGGTAGCGGGTGCGGGCCCGCTCGTTGTCCACCGGGGCGCGGTACAGGTCCGCCCCCGCGTGCCCGAGGGCGAGCTCGCCGAGGCCGACGAGCCGGCCCAGGTCGTCCAGGCGCGCGGGCCCCACCTGCCAGGTGCCGTCGGCCGCCTGCTGCGGCGCGATCGCCGCGGCGGGGGCCGGGGTGACCGAGGCGGCCAGACGCTCCGCGTCCACGTGCGAGGCCGCGACGATCTCGTGCCCGGCCGGGACCGGCCCGTCGGCCTCCCGGGTCGTGAGCCGAACCGTCACCGCGGCATGCTCGCCCTCCGGCAGCGCCAGCTCGGCGCTCTCGCCCGGGGCGAGGGCCGGCAGCTCGAGCTCCTGCCAGCTCGCCTGCAGGTCGGTGGAGACCTCGGCGCGCAGGTGGGAGAGGTCCGAGAAGGCATAGCGGTTCACGATGCTCGCCGTGGCGGCGCCGACCTCGAGGCCGACGGGGGAGTAGTGGTGCTTCGCGTCCAGCAGCGCCGGCGACGGGGTGCGGTCGGGCAGCAGCAGTCCGTCGGCGACGAAGTTCCCGTCGTGCAGGCGCTCGCCGAAGTCGCCGCCGTAGCCGTAGATCTCGTTGCCCTCGGCGTCGGTGGTGAGCAGGCCGTGGTCGATCCACTCCCAGATGAAGCCGCCGTGCAGCGCCGGGTAGCGGTGGACGAGGTCCATGTACTCCTTCAGCGCGCCGGCGCCGTTGCCCATCGCATGCGCGTACTCGATCCACAGGAAGGGCTTCGACAGCGCCGGCATCGGCGACTCGTCGGAGCCGAAGCCCGTCTCGCCCGGGTCCACGCCCAGGTGGTGCAGCATCCCGATGAGCTTCTCGCGGTACTCCTCGGTCAGCGCCCGACGGCCGATCTGCTCGGTCTCGTCATGGGTGGGGTACATCAGCGAGAAGACGTCCACGGTCTCGGCGCGGTAGTCCTGCTCGTAGATGACGGGGCGGGTCGGGTCCGTGTTGCGGACCGTCTCGATCATCGCCTCGGTGACCGGGCCGGTGGAGGCCTCGTTCCCGATCGACCACATGACGATCGAGGCGTGGTTGCGGTCCCGCAGCACGAAGCGCTCGGACCGCTCGCACAGCATCGGGCGGAAGCGGTCGTCCGCCGCCGGGCGCTCGGCCGCGCCGGTGCCGTCCTCGCCCCAGGTGGAGTCGACGTGGAAGCCGTGGGTCTCGAAGTCGCCCTCGCAGATCACGTACAGGCCCGCCTCGTCGCACACCTCGAGGAAGCGCTGGTGGGGCGGGTAGTGGGAGGTGCGCACGGCGTTGAGGTTGTGCTGCTTCATCAGCGCGACGTCCAGGTCCTGGTTCTCCAGGTGCTGGGTGCGGCCGACGACCGGATCCGCCTCGTGACGGTTCACGCCGCGGAACACGATCCGCTCGCCGTTGACGCGGAAGATCTCCCCGTCCACCTCCACGCGGCGGAAGCCGAGCTTCAGCGTCACCGTCTCGGTGCCGGCGTCGGTGGAGACGCTCGCCTCGTACAGCCGCGGCGACTCGGCGCTCCAGGGGGAGACCTCGCCAGCGGCGATCTCGGTCCCGTCGGCCGCGGCCTCGATCCCGAGCTCCGGGATCCGCACCGTCGCGGGGACGATCCCGCCGTCCGCGCCGTAGGCGGTGGCGGTGAGGGTGCCGCGGCCGGTCGCGGGGTCGAAGTCCGCGTGGGTCGCGAGGTCGTGGATCCCGCCGGCGGGGCGCAGCAGCAGGTCGACGGAGCGGAAGATGCCGGAGGCCCACCACATGTCCTGGTCCTCGACGTAGGTGTTCGCCGACCACTGCACGACCCGCACGTCCAGGCGGTGCTCGCCCGGGGCCGAGAGGGCGTCGGTGACGTCGAACTCCTGGGTCAGGCGCGAGCCGGAGGTCACGCCGATCTCGGTGCCGTCGATCCAGACCTTCGCCGCGGAGTCCACGCCCTGGAAGCGCAGCAGCACCTTCGCGCCGGAGGCGAGGGAGTCGGTCCAGTCGGCGGGGACGGTGACGGTGCGGGAGTAGTGGCCTGTCGGGTTCTCGTCCGGGACGTGGGGGACGTCCATCGGGATGGGGTAGACGACGTTGGTGTACTGCGGGGCGCCGTGGCCCTGCAGCTGCCACAGCCCCGGCACGGCGATCTCGCCGGGCTCGCCCAGGTCGGTGCCGTCGGCGCGGGTGCCATAGCGGAACTGCCAGGTCCCGTCGAGGCTCAGCGCGGGGGCGTCGGAGTGCAGGTGCGCGCGGCCGCGGAGGCGGTTGCGGCCGCCGGCGAGGTCCTCCCACCAGCGGTCGGTGCGGTCGGCGGGCGGGAGGGCGCCGTCCTGCGAGGTGCGCGTGTCCTGGGGGGTGGGGGTGCTCATCGGTGAGTCTCTCCTGGGTCGGCGGGGCGGTCACGAGACGGTGTCGTGAACGTTCACGAACGAGTGTACCCACGCCTTCGTCGGCCTGTGTGCGGAGCCTTGGGTCCGCACGACGCCGAGTGGCGGGGGGGGGGGGGGGGGGGGGGGGGGGGGGGGGGGGGGGGGGGGCCCCCCCCCCGGGGGGGGGGGGGCGGGGGGGGGGGGGGTCCCGGGGGGCCCCCTCCGGGGGGGGGGGGGGGGGGGGGGGGCGTCGGGGGGGGGGCCCCGACGGGGGCGTCTCGTGCGGCGCCGCGTCGAGCGCCTCGAGGACGGCCGCGACGAGCGCCTCGTCGGTCGGGGCGGCG
>NZ_ML133856.1 GCF_003994255.1 Brachybacterium paraconglomeratum
CGCCACTCGGCGGTGAGGGCCGATGGCCGGGGGCGGTCCGGGCCGGGCGGGGGGCTGGGGCGGGGCAGGCGCGCGGCCCGTCACACGCTCCGAGAGCTGCATCAGGACCGTCACCGAGGCGGCCGGCTTGGTGATGGTCCTGATGCAGCACCGGGCGACGGCGCAGGGGAAGGCCCGGCATCGGCCGGAGTCGAGGCCCTGCATCGAGGCGGGGAGCGGACCGCTAGACTCGCTGACCGTGACCACGACCGAGCCGAACCGGTGGACGGACCGCCGCAGCGACGCCGTGTCCGCGCGCAAGCAGGCCTACGAGCAGCTGCGGCGGGCCAGCACCTGGCGCCTGCTCGCCGCGACGAAGGCCCCGGCGGTGCTCGCGATCCTGCAGGCCACCTTCCCGGCCGGCGATCGTCGGCTGCCGCGCAGCGAGCTCATCGCCCGCGTGGGCGCGCACCTCTCGCTGCTGCACGACGACGAGGGCCCGGCCGACGGGACCTCCGCGGCGGACGGGGCCGCCTCGGCCGACGGCGCCGGGGACGAGGCGCGCGGCGGTCGCAGCGCCGCCGAGTACGTCGACGGCTGGGTGCGCGAGGGCTACCTGACCCGTCGCGACGACCCCCAGCGCACCGAGACGACCTTCGAGCCGAGCCCCGCCACGATCGACGCGATCCAGTTCATCGCCTCGCTCGAGGAGCACCGGCCGACGACCACCCAGTCGCGTCTGCAGCTGGTCATCCAGCAGTTCGACCGCCTCGCCCAGGAGACGGAGACCGACCGCGACGTGCGGCTCGCCGATCTCCAGCGTCGCCGCGAGCGGATCGAGCAGGAGATCCGCGAGCTCGCCGAGGGCGAGCTGATGCTCCCCAGCGCCGAGGCGTCGGTGGACCGCCTGCGGGACATCCTGCAGATCGCCCAGGAGCTCTCCGGCGACTTCCTCCAGTACCGCGAGGACCTGCGCGCCGTGGACCTGCACCTGCGCGAGCAGATCCTCTCCCCGGAGGGCTCGCGCGGCGAGATCCTCGAGCAGCTGCTGGCCGGGGACGACCTGCTGGGCCAGTCGACCGTCGGCCGCACCTTCACGGCCTTCTTCCGCATGCTCAACGACCCTGCGCAGACCCGTGCCACGCAGGAGCTCGTGGACCGTCTGCTCGAGCGGGACTTCTCCCGCTCCCTCTCCCGGGACGAGCGCGAGCGCCTCGCCAACGTGTTCAGCGACCTCTACGAGCCGGCGCAGGAGGTGCTGGACGTCAAGACGGAGCTGTACCGCTCGCTGGCCCGCTTCGTGCGATCGCAGGACTTCCGCCAGCACCGGGTGCTGCTGGAGGCTCTCCAGGAGGCGCAGGGACTGGCGCTGGCGCAGAAGGACGAGGTGCCCACCCGCGCCCCCTTCCCGCTCGAGCTCGACCTCTCGCGGGTCCAGATCTCCTCCGTCTCCCAGCACCGGCTGAAGGACCCCACCGATCCGGGCGCCCCCGCGGAGGCCGAGGTGCACGATGCGACCTCTCTCAGCGTCGAGGTGCTCCAGGACCTCGTGCGCACCAACGACATCGATCTCGTCGGCCTCACCTCCCACGTCAACGACGTGCGCGGCCGCTCCCGCCAGGCCTCGATCGGCGACATCCTGCGGGAGAAGCCTGCCGAGCAGGGGCTGGCGAGCGTCATCGGGCTGATGTTCCTCGCGACCAGCCATGCGCAGGAGCGCGAGGGCTCCACCGAGATCGTCACCTGGCGGGAGCTGGACGGCAACGACTACGCCGCCCGCGTCCCCTCGTTCTACTTCCTGGACGACGTCCCGGTGGAGTGAGCCCGGCGGAGCGAGGGGCTCATGCGTCGTCCTCCTCGAGCTCCGCGAGTCCCGGTGCGGCCTCGGCGCGCAGCCGCTCGAGATCCGCGCCGAAGTCCTTCATCCTGCAGCCGAGCCCGTTCGGCTTCACCGCGATCCCCTCCTGCTGCCAATGGGGGAGGGCGCGGGCGAGCAGCGGATGGTCGCCGGAGGCGTTGGTGACGCGCCACCACGGCACAGAGGAGCCCCAGGTGCCCATGATGCGGCCCACCAGTCGGGGGCCGACGCCGACGATCGCGCCGACCTCGCCGTAGGCGGCGACGCGTCCCGGCGGGATCGCCTCGACCACGCGCAGCACCCGCTCGACCGTGAGGTCGTCCATGCGGGTGCGGGGCGTGCGCTCGGGCATGGCCGACAGTCTGGCACGCGGCTCCGGACGATCCGCCGCCCCGGACCGAATGCGGGCCCGAACAGGGAGCGACCCCGGCGCCGAGGGGCGCCGGGGTCGCGTCCGCGGTCAGGAGGCGTCAGCGACGTGCGCCCCCGCCCTCGCCGCCGATGCCGTCCTCAGGGGCACCGAACTCCGGAGCCTTCGGCGGGAGATCGCCGTTCTGGCCCCGCAGCTGCTGCTCCTGGCGGAAGAAGGGATCGTCCTCGAACTCACCCTGTCGCGACTCCTGGGTCTGGAAGCCGTCCTGGCGACCGTCGCGGCTGTCCAGGGGGCGGAACTCGCCCTGGTGGCGAGCACCGTCCTGCGGAACCGCCGGATCTGCCCCGGCCGGACGGAACTCCGGACCGTCCTGGGGCTGCGAGGCCTGCCGATCGGCGCCGAGCCGGTCCTGATCGACGCT
The DNA here is from genome assembly GCF_003994255.1 of Brachybacterium paraconglomeratum. Lineage (GTDB taxonomy): Bacteria > Actinomycetota > Actinomycetes > Actinomycetales > Dermabacteraceae > Brachybacterium > Brachybacterium conglomeratum. Next base: position 2,632 of record NZ_ML133856.1, read on the forward strand.
GAGCCGATCCTGCTCCGTGCCGCGCCGGTCCGCGGAGCCGCCGGACCAGTCCTGCGCGACGGGAGGCTCCATGCCCGAGCGGTCCTCGGCGCGCGCCGGCCGATCGCCCACGCGGTCGTCGCGGATGCCGCGCTCGTCGCGCTCCGTCCCGGCCCGGCCGAGGTCGCCGGTCTCGTCCGTGGAGCGGACCGGGTCGTGGCGGTCCGCCTCGGAACGGGCGGCGTCGTCGCGATCGACGTCGTTGCGATCGGCTTCGCCGCGGTCGACGGCGGACCGGTCGACGTCGCTGCGGTCCACCGCCGACTGATCGATGCGCTGCGGGTCGGCCTGCTGCCGACCCGCGGAGTGATCGTTCAGGTCATTCCGGCGGTCCGCATCGTGCCGGGCCACGTCCTGCTGATCGATGTCGTGACGGTCGATCGACTCGTCGCGGACCGGGCGCTGCTCGGCCCGGTGGGCCTCGCCCTCATAGCCGGTCCCGACAGGATGGTCGGTCGGGCGGGCCTCGCCGGCCCCGACGGGACGGTCGGCCTCACGGACCCCGGCGGCCCCGCCGTCGCGAACGGCACCGTCCCGATCCAGGCCCTCGTGGGCGCGGTCATCGCGGGCCGGGTCGACAGGGGCGCGATCCTCAGGAGTCCGGTCCTCTCGGGCACCTCCCTCGCGGACGTCGCCCTCGGGGTTCCGGTCGTCGCGCGGCTCCTGCTCTGTGCGAGCGGCGCGACGGCCGTGAGGGCGCTCGTGCGACGACGCGTCGTCGGCCACTGCGGAGCGATCCTTTGAAGCGCGATCCTCCGGCGAGCCGCCATGCGCGGCGGCCGCCCCGGCGGCGACGCCGGCCGTGCCTGCGACACCGGCCGCGGCTGCGGTCCCGGCCCCGCTGCGGGGCTCGTCCTCGCGCTGCACGGGTCGCTCATCGCCCCGGAAGGTGCGCTGGTCGTCGCGAGCGGAGCGATCGTCGGCGGCGCGGTCATCGACGCGTCGGCCGTCGGCCGCACGGTCGTCGGACATGCGCTCGCCAGCCGTGCGGTCGTGGCCGGCAGCGCCTGCGGCCGGCGCGGTGCGGTCCCCGTCGCGGGGCGTGGGGGAATCGGGGTCCAGGCGGTCCGCCTCGGCGCGCTGCTCCTCGAGGGCGCTGCGCTCCTGGTCGACCTCCTGGCGCTGCGTCTCGGCCTCGCTCCGGCGACGCTCGGCGGCGAGCTGCTCCTGCTCGGCCGCGTTCGCCTTCCGCTCGGCCTCGAGACGGGCCTTGTCGGCCTCGATCTCGGACTCGCGGGCCTTCAGATCGCGGTCCTGGACGGCCTGCTCCTTCTGGGCGGCCTGCTCGCGGATCTCCGCGGCGCGGCGTCGATCCTCCTCCTGCTGTCGCTGCTTGCGACGCTTCGAGGCGTTCGCGCCCACGACGATCAGGACGATGACGACGATCAGGACCAGCAGGATGATCCCGACGATCACGGGGGTGGACAGGTCGGTCATGGTCGGCTCCTCACCGCTCGACTGCTCCACCGCCGGGCGGCGGAGCGCGCCCCGGACGGGGGTCCCGGCACAGGGCGATGCCCCGATTCCACCAGACCGAGACGGATCCGGAGGGATTTTCGACCAGTCGATCGGCCCGACGTGTCCCGCAGAGCCGTCGACGGGCGCGTCCTGAGCGTGGCGGGGGAGCGGTCGTCCGCCCGTGCCGGTAGCTGTCGGCGCGGCTCAGCGCCGGAGCTCGGCCTCCCCGTCCTGGGGCTTCTCCCAGTTCTGCGCCGGGGCGAGCTCCTCCTCGGCGGTCCGGGCCTCGGAGCGCTCGCTGAGCAGCGGACGCGGGGCGCGGCGGCCATGGCGCTCCCGCCAGGGCCGGGGATCCTCGTCGACGGGATTCTCGAGGTCGGGGTCCGCGTCGGCGGCCGCTGCGTCCGCCGGCTCCATGTCGATCGGCTCGGCGTCGGCCGGATCCTCGGGGGCGTCGGCCGGTTCCGCAGCCTCGGCGGCCGTCGCGCCGTTCGGGCGCTCGGTCTCCTCTCCCTCCTGCTCCGGCTCTGTGCCCGCCGGGGCTGCGGTGCCCGGTCGTCCGCGCACCCCGAGGACGACGAGCACGATGAGCACCAGCAGGACGAGCACCAGGATCGTCAGGACGGCGGGCACGGGCAGATCGGACATGACGGCTCCTCGTGGTCGTCGACGGGCTCCGGACGGCGGCTCTGGTCCTGGCCTGCCCTGATTCCATCAGATGAATGTCCGTTTTGGGTGGATTTCTCAACAGGTGGTCGGGATCGGGTCGTCATGACGGGATCCCCTCCCGCCGGGCGGTGCGCCGGTAGGCTGTCTCGCCGTGACCAGTCCTGCGCACCGCACCGCCCCCGACGACCTCGCGCCGACCGAGGAGGCGAGCCCCTCCGTGCCTGGCGGCGCGCTCGTGGATGAGTCCCGCCGCGTGCTCGTGCACCTGCTCCAGGGCCCCTTCCTCGACGGGCGCCGCGACGGCGGCCGCTACGCGCAGCTGCTGCGGGACCGGGTCGCGATCGAGGCCCGGCTCGCCGACCTCTTCCTCGAGCTGATCGTCGACGACGACGCCCAGGTCGCCTTCGTGCGCCAGAGCGAGGACGACCCCGACGCGCCCAAGCTCCTGCGTCGACTGACCGGCATGAACCGGCTCGACTCCGTCCTGCTGCTCGTGCTGCGCCAGATGCTGCTGACCCAGTCCTCCCGCGGCCAGCGCACCGTCGTCTCCGAGGCGGAGATCCAGCAGGCACTGGCCGCCTACCGACGCACCACCTCCACCGACGAGGCCGGCTTCGCCAAGGAGGTCCGCGCCTCGATCGCGAAGGTCCAGCGCGCCGGACTGCTGGACGAGCAGGGCGACGACTACGAGGTCTCCCCGGTGCTGCGCCTGATGATCGGCCCCGACACCGCCCGCGAGTTCATCTCCCTGTACCGGCAGGCCGGGGTCGACGGGCTCGAGGACCCTCGAGACGCCGAGGATCCGGAGGGCGCGGACGGCGAGGACGGCGAGGACGAGGCGGCGCCGACCGACTGATCCTCGGCGTGATCTGAGACGCTTTCCCGTCGGGGTGCGGGGCTGTGACCGGCACGCTTGTCCTGAGGGTCCGTGTCGGAGGCCGCGACGACCCTCTCGACAATTGAGTGACGCGAGAGTTGCGTAATAAGGTCAGGCTCACCTCACCCCTGGACCGGGGGTGCCGAGAGAAGGATCGCCCCATGCCGAGCTCGTTCACGCGCCGCTCCGTCGTGCTCACCGCCCTCGCGCTGCCCGCACTCGCCGCCTGCAGCGGCGGCGACGTCGCCGGCACCGACGCCTCCGACGCGGGCGGCAGCTCCGGTGCCGCGGCCGACGCCTTCCCGGTGACCGTCGAGCACCTCTACGGCACCACCGAGATCGCCGCGGAGCCCACCCGCATCGCGACCGTCTCCTGGGTCAACGCCGACACCGCCCTCGCCCTGGACATCGTCCCCGTCGGCCTCCCGCTGGTCGAGTGGGGCGGCAACGACAACCAGTCCACCGACTGGATCGATGCCAAGCTCGAGGAGCTCGGCGCCTCCTGGGGCAGCGAGAACGCCCCGACCACCTACTCCGAGGCCGACGGCGTCAACACCGACGAGATCGCCGCGCTGACCCCGGACCTGATCATCGCCGCCTACTCCGGCCTCACCGAGGAGGAGTACGCGACCCTCTCCAAGATCGCGCCGACCATCGGCCCGCTCGCCGCGAACTACACCGCCTCCTGGGAGGAGGTGCTGACCGCCGTCGGCACCGCCACCGGCCGCAGCGACGCCGCCGCCGAGCTCGCCGAGCAGCTCACCGCGGACCTCGCCGCCGTCGGCGAGGAGAACCCGGCCGTGGCCGAGTCGACCTTCATCGCCGCGAGCCTGTCCACCACGGACCACACCATCTCGATCTACTCCGGCGACGACACCCGCCCGCGCTTCTTCACCGCGCTCGGCATGACCCAGGCCGAGGTCGTCACCGAGAACACCGCCGACGAGAACACCTTCTACTTCGACTGGTCCGCCGAGCGCGGCGACGAGCTCGTCTCGGACGTCCTGTACACCTGGGCCGCCGCCGGCGACACCGTCGAGACCTTCCAGGACGATCCGCTGTTCGCGCAGATCCCCGCGGTCGCCAGCGGCGCCCTCGTCCTCACCCCCGACGACCACCAGACCCTCTCGATCTCCGCGGCGAGCGTGCTGAGCCTGCCCTGGGCGCTCGAGAACGTGGTCCCCTCCGTGATCGAGGCCGCGCAGACGGCCCAGGCCTGAGCGGTGCCCGCCCGCCCCACCCTGCTCGCGACCGCCGGGGCCCTCGTGGCCCTGGCGGTCGCGTGCGTGCTCTCGCTGCTGGTGGGCGCCCGCACCGTCCCCCTCGACGCGGCCTGGCAGGCCGCGCTCGCCTTCGACCCGGGCAGCGCGGACCACGTGGTCCTCGCCAGCCGCCTGCAGCGCACCCTCGCCGGGCTCGCCGTCGGCGTGGCCCTGGCGCTCGCCGGCGCCGGGCTGCAGGGCATGACCCGCAACCCGCTGGCCGATCCCGGGATCCTCGGACTGAACTCGGGCGCGGCCGCGGCCGTGGCCACCGGCGTCTACCTCTTCTCCTTCTCGAGCGTCACCCAGTTCATGGCGGCGGGCTTCGTGGGCGCGGCCCTCGCCGCCGTGCTCGTCTACGCCCTGGCCGCCGCGAGCCGCACCGGCGCCACCCCGATCACCCTCGCGATCGCCGGCGCCGCCGTCACCGCGGGCCTCGGCTCCCTCGTCCACGCCCTCGTGATCCTCGACCAGGGGGCGCTGGACCGGATGCGGCTGTGGCAGGTGGGCACTCTCGGCGCCCGCGACCTCGGGGACCTCGCCGCCGTGGCGCCCGCCCTGCTGATCGGGGCCGTGATCGTGCTCGGCGCCGCCCGTGCCCTGAACGCCCTCGCCCTCGGCGACGACGCCGCCGCCGGGCTCGGCGTCCACGTGGGCCGCACCCGGGTCGTGCTCGGCGTCGGCATCGTGCTGCTGGTCGGGGCGGCGGTCTCCCTCGCCGGACCGGTCGGCTTCCTCGGCCTCGTGGTCCCGCACGCGGTGCGCCTGCTCGTCGGCTCGGACCACCGCCGCCTGCTGCCGCTGACCGCGCTGCTCGGCCCCGTGGTGCTGCTGCTGGCCGACGTGGTCGGCCGCGTCATCGCCCCACCCGCCGAGGTGCAGGTCGGCGTGATGACCGCGCTGCTCGGCGTGCCCGTCTTCCTCGTGCTGATCCGGACCCGGAAGCGGGTGGCCCTGTGACCTCGCGCCGCCTCCTCCTCCCGCTGCTGCTGGTCCTGGCCGTGGCGGGCCTCCTCACCGCCAGGGTGCTGCTGGGCACCCCCTTCGTCTACGCCGACCTCGCCGTGCGGGCCGTGCTCGGCGAGCAGATCCCCGGCGTCTCCTTCATCGTCATGGACGACCGCCTGCCCGCTGCGGTCGTCGGCGCGCTCGCCGGGGCGGCGCTGGGCCTGTCCGGCACCGTCTTCCAGACCCTGTTGCGCAACCCCCTGGCCAGCCCCGACGTGATCGGCGTGACCCTCGGCTCCGCCGCCGCTGCGGTGCTGGCGATGGCCGTGCTGGACGCCCAGGGCATGGCGCTGTTCTGGTGGACGCTGCTGGGCGGCCTCGGCACCGCGCTGCTGGTGCTGTGGGTGGCGCGGGCGCACCGACCCGGCGGTCCGGGGGCCGGCGGCGCCGGGGCCGTCGACGACCGCTTCGTGCTGGTGGGCCTCGGGGTCGCCGCCGGCTTCACGGCGGTGATCCAGTACCTGCTCAGCCGGATGGAGTCCCAGCAGGCGGGGGATGCGATGCACTGGCTGGTCGGCTCCGTCGCCGGCGCCACCTGGCCGCGCGCCGCCGTGCTGGCCGGCTCTCTGGTGGTGCTCGTGCCGCTTCTCGCCGGGCTGGTGGGCCGGCTGCGGATCCTGCAGCTCGGGGACGAGACCGCCACCAGCCTCGGACTGCCCGTGCCCGCCACCCGCATCGCGCTGGTGATCGTAGGGGTGCTGCTGAGCTCCTTCACCGTCGCGGTCGCCGGCCCGCTCGCCTTCGTCGCCTTCCTCGCGGGACCCCTCGCGCGGATGATCGCGGCCCGGCCCAGCTTCCTCCTCGCGGCGCTGCTCGGCGCCGTGCTCGTGCTCGCGGCCGACGTCGCGGGCCAGAACCTCTTCGGCCGGCACGAGATGCCGGCCGGCGTCATCACCGGAGCGCTCGGGGCGCCGTTCCTGCTGTGGATGCTCGTGCGCTCGAAGACCTCCGGAAGTGGAAGGTGATCCCGTGGCCCAGCTGACCGCCCGGAACCTGCAGCTCGCCTACGAGCGACGCGTCGTCGTCGAGGACCTCGACCTGACCCTCCCCGAGGGGAAGGTGACGATGATCGTCGGCGCGAACGGCTCGGGGAAGTCGACCCTGCTGCGGGGCCTGTCGCGCCTGCTGCCGCCCCGTCAGGGGTCGGTGCTGCTGGACGGCGCCGACATCCACTCCCTGCGCGGCAAGGAGCTCGCCCGCCGGCTCGGCCTGCTGCCGCAGTCCCCGCTCGCGCCCGACGGGGTGACCGTGCGCGAGCTGGTCACCCGCGGCCGCTACCCGCACCAGGGCCTGTTCCCGCAGTGGAGCGACGAGGACGAGCAGGCGGTCGCCGAGGCGCTGGCCCTCACCCGCACCGACGAGCTCCAGGGCCGTCTGCTCGACGAGCTCTCCGGAGGGCAGCGCCAGCGGGTGTGGATCGCCATGGCGCTCGCACAGCGCACCGAGGTGCTGCTGCTGGACGAGCCGACCACCTATCTCGACGTCACCCACCAGCTCGAGGTGCTCGACGTGGTCAGCGAGCTGAACCGCACCCGCGGCACCACCGTCGCGATCGTGCTGCACGACCTCCAGCTCGCCGCCCGCTACGCCGACCATCTCGTCGCCGTGCACCGCGGCGCCGTCCACTGCCAGGGCGCCCCGGCCGACGTGATCACCTCGGCCATGGTCAAGGAGGTCTTCGCCCTCAACGCCCTGATCGCCCCCGACCCCGTCACCGGCACCCCGATGGTGCTGCCGCTGGGCCGGGAGACCGCCCCCGACGCCGTCGCCTCCCGGGGCGCCGACGGCACCGACCCCGAATCCGCACGCCAGGCCGCCGCGGGGACCGCCCCCGGCACGGCCGACGAGTCCGAGGAGGACCCCATGCCCGTCGCCACCGACCAGCACCGCACCGCCGCCCGCGCCTCGGAGGAGCCCGTGCTGGTCCCCGCTCTCGAGGGGAGCCCGCAGCTCGCCTTCACCCTCACGGTCGGCGCCCGCACCATGGTGGGCGAGAACCTCGTGCGCCTGACCCTGACCAGCCCCGAGCTGCGCCATCTCGGCGTGGGCGGGCCGCTGCTGGACGTGCGTATCAAGCTGATCATCCCGGGCCCCGAGGCGAGCGCGGACCACTTCGCCGCGCTGCGCCCCGACGCCGTCTCCGATCCCGACGCCTTCGCGGGCTGGTACCGCGACTGGCTGCAGGTCGACACCGCCGAGCGCGGCTGGATGCGCACCTACTCGATCCGCGAGATGCGTGGCGCGGGCCATCCCGGGAACCTGGGGGACGATCCCGAGCTGGACATCGACATGGTCCTGCACCTCGAGGAGCCCGCCGTCCCCGGCTCCGGGGTCGCGGCGCGCTGGGCGGCCGCCGCCGAGGTGGGCGACACGATCACGATGCTCGGCCCGAACCGCCGCCTCGTCGGCCCCGACTACGGCGGGATCGAGTTCCGACCCGGCACCGCCCGGCGCCTGCTGCTGGCCGGAGACGAGACGGCCCTGCCCGCGATCTGCGCGATCCTCGAGACGCTCCCCGCCGGCTTCACCGGCCACGCCTTCATCGAGGTGCCCGACGCCCGGGACGAGCAGCGCGTCCTCTCCCGCTCCGACGTGGAGCTGACCTGGCTCGCCCGAGGCGACGCCCCGCACGGCACGCTCCTGGACCCCGCGGTGCGGCGCCTCCTGGACGAGCGGCCGCAGCTGTGCCAGGACTGCTCCGTCGGCGTGCCTGCCGAGCCGGGCGAGTTCGAGGAGGTCGACATCGACCAGGCGATCCTGTGGGAGACCACCGAGGGGCACGGCCCCTTCTACGCCTGGCTCGCCGGGGAGGCCGGGGTGATCACCACCCTGCGCCGCCACCTCGTCAAGGAGCTCGGCGTGGACCGCAAGCAGGTGAGCTTCATGGGCTACTGGCGCAAGGGGCGTGCCGAAGGGTGAGCACGAAGGCGACCCACCCGCGGGGCTGACAGACTCCTCCCATGCGCGCCGTCGTCATCGAGAAGTTCGGTCTCCGTCCTGAGGTCCGCGACCTCCCCGCCCCGTCGGCCCCGCCCGGCGGCGTGGTGCTGGACGTGGAGGCGACGGGGCTGTGCCGCTCGGACCATCACGCCTTCGCCGGTCATGACGACTCGGTGACGCTCCCGCGCGTGCCCGGGCACGAGATGGTCGGCCGCGTCGCGGCGCTCGGCGAGGGCGTCCGGGCGGTGCGGGTCGGGGACCGGGTGACCACCCCCTTCGTCGAGGGCTGCGGGCGCTGCCGCTGGTGCCGGCAGGGCGCTGCCCAGATCTGCCCGGACCAGACCCAGCCCGGCTTCACCCACGACGGCTCCTGGGCGGAGCAGGTCGTGATCCGCGCCGCCGACCACAACCTCGTCCCCGTCGGCGAGGAGCTGCCCGCCGAGGCCGTCGTGACCCTCGGCTGCCGCTTCGCGACCGCCTACCGGGCGCTGACCGCCCGCGCCGGGCTCCGCGCCGGGGAGTCCGTCGCCGTGATCGGCTGCGGTGGGGTGGGGCTCTCGGCGATCATGATCGCCGCCTCGCTCGGCGCCCGGCCGATCGCCGTCGACATCGATCCCGGAGCCCTGGCCCTCGCCCGCGAGCACGGCGCGGCGGTGGCCGTGGACTCCCGCGGCCTGGATCCGGCGGCGACGGCGGCGGCGATCGTCGAGGCGGCGGGGGAGCGGCCGACGGCGAGCGTCGAGGCGCTCGGCCGCGAGGCGACGACGGACGCGGCGCTGCTCGCCCTCGCGCCGCTCGGACGTCATGTGCAGATCGGGCTGTACGCGGAGCCGCCGCGACTCGCGATCCCTCGCGTGATCTCCCAGGAGCTCGCCGTGCTGGGCAGCCACGGCATGGCCGCCGCGGACTATCCGGGGCTGCTCGCCCTGGTGCGCGAGGGCTCGCTGCGACCGCAGGACCTCGTCACCCGCACCCTCGACCTCGAGCAGGCCTGCAAAGCGCTCGTCGAGCTCGGGGAGCGGGCGCCGGCCGGGGTGGGCGTCATCCGGCCGTGAGCGGGGCGACCCCGGTCAGCCCCGCATCGCGATCGGACTCGGTACCCTGACGGGGTGCCTACCACGACTGACGCCGCGAACACCCGGGGAGAGGACGTCCTCGACCTCCCCGGCATGGCCGGGCCGGACGCCCCCGCCGAGCCGGCGGTGACCGACCCCGATCATCCGCACCCGGGGCAGTGGCGGCTCACCCATGTGCAGATCTCCAACTGGGGCACCTTCCACGGCACCCATGACCTGGCGATCTCCTCCAAGGGCTTCTTCCTCACCGGCGGACCCGGCACCGGCAAGTCCACGCTGCTGGACGCGATCAGCGCCCTGCTCACCCCGCCGCGCACGCTCCAGTTCAACGCCGCCGCCTCCGACGCCGGCCCCCAGCGCTCGAAGTACCGCCGCACCGTCGCCAGCTACGTCCGCGGCGCCTGGGCGATGCACTACGACCAGGCCACCGGCGAGTTCAGCCAGGAGGTGCTGCGCGAGAAGACGACCCTGTCGGTGCTCACCCTGCGCTACGGCGACGGCCGCGGCGGCACGGTCCAGCTCTCCCGTCTGCTGCTCCTGCACGCCGGCCACTCCGCGGACTCCGACGTGAAGTCCCTCTACGTGATCGCCCGGAAGCCCCTGGACGTCACCGACCTGCGCCAGTTCGTCTCCACCCAGATCGAGGGCAAGGCGCTCGAGGCCGCCCATCCCGGCACCCAGACCTTCCGCCAGTTCCGCGAGTACCGGGCCGCTTTCTGCCAGCTGCTGGGCATCCCCGACGAGAAGGCGCTCGGGCTGCTGCACAAGATCCAGTCCGCCAAGGAGCTCGGCGACGTCAACGCGCTGCTGCGCGACTACATGCTCGACGAGCCGCGCACCTTCGAGCTCGCCGACCAGGCGCTGGCGAACTTCCACAACCTCTCCGAGGTGTACGAGGCCCTGGTGACCGCGCGCGAGCAGCGGGACCTGCTGCGCACCCTGCGCACCACCCACGAGGACTGGTCCGCGATGCGCGAGCGCGGCGGCGAGCTGGTGGACCGCCGCGCCGACATCGACGTCTTCGCCGCCCAGCACCTGGTGCGGCTGCTGGGGGAGGAGACCGGCCGGCTCCAGCTGGAGCGGGACTCCCTCACCGCCCAGCAGCGCCGCCTCACCCAGGACGTGTCCGAGGCCCGCTCCGACCTCGCCCAGCTCAAGGAGCAGCGCCGCCGCGCCGGCGGCGGGGAGATCGACGACTGGAAGCAGCAGATCGCCGGGCTCGAGGTGGAGCGGGAGCGCCGGCGCGAGCGGGCCGCCGAGTTCGCCTCGCAGCTGGCGACCGTGGAGCTGCGCACCCCGGCGGGGGAGGACATGTTCCTCGGCCTGCAGCGCGAGGTCGCGCAGCTGCGCGAGTCCCTCGAGGAGGAGGAGCGGGGCGCCGACGCCGCCCGCTGGGAGGCGGAGGCGACCGTGCGCGAGCTCGGCGCGACACTCCAGCGCACCCGCGAGGAGCTCGCCTCCCTCACCTCCCGCGCCTCGAACCTCCACTCCGAGGACGTGGCGCTGCGCGACCACATCGCCGCCGAGGTGGGCATCGCCCCGACCGAGCTGCCCTTCGCCGCCGAGCTGCTGCAGGTGCGCGACGGCGAGGAGGAGTGGACCGCCGCCGCGGAGCAGGCGCTGCGGGGACTGGCCCGCTCGATCCTCGTCCCGGACCGGGCGTACCGCCAGGTCGCGCAGGTCATCGACCGCACGAAGCTGCGCCGTCGGATCTCCTACAACCGCGTGAACACCGATCTGCGCCGCCCCGCGAAGAACATCGACGAGCGCTCGCTCGCGGCGAAGCTCGACGTCAAGGACGGCGAGTTCCACGTCTGGCTCTCCCACGAGATCGCCGCCCGCATGGACTACACCTGCGCCGAGAACCTCGAGGAGTTCACCCGGCTGAACCGGGCCGTGCTCCGCTCCGGCCAGATCAAGCACTCCGCCACCCGGCACGAGAAGAGCGCGGACCGGCAGATCAACGACCGCTCCCAGTGGGTGCTCGGCTTCGACAACCGCGCCAAGCGCGCCGTGTTCGAGCAGGAGCGCACCCGCGCCGAGCAGGCGCTGTTCGAGGCGCAGGCCCGCCGCAAGGACGTCGAGGTCGAGCGTGAGCGGCGCCGTGAGCGGCTCTACGCTCTTCAGGCGATCAGTGCGGTCACCTGGGACGACATCGACGCCGCCTCGGTCGCGCGGCGCGTGGCGAACCTGCGCGACATGGTCCGTGCCGCGGAGGACGGCTCCGCCGCCCTCACCGAGCTCGCCCGACAGATCGACGACGTCGAGGCCTCGATCGCCGCGAGCGACGAGGAGCTGCTCGAGGTGGTGCGCGCGGCCGGGAAGACCTCCGAGCAGGCCGAGCGGGCCGAGGAGCGCCTCGTCCAGGCGAAGGAGCGCATCGCCGAGACGAGCCTGGACCCCGAGGTCGAGGAGGAGCTCGCCGCGCGCTTCGCCGCGATCGCCCCGACGCTCGTGCTGTCCACCATCGACCGCGTCACCAAGGACGCCTCCGCCACCCTGGACGCGGAGCTGATGGACCTCACCAAGCGCACCTCCCGCGCCGAGGAGGACATGCGCACCGCCATGCGCGAGTTCTCCCGCCGCTGGCCCGCGCAGGCCGGGGACACCGCCCCCACCCTCGAGGGGATCGAGGACTATCTCGCGATCCTCCAGCGGATCGAGGAGGAGAAGCTGCCCGAGGTCGAGGACCGCTTCTTCGAGTTCTTCACCGGCAACACCCTCGGGGACGTGCAGGCGCTGGCCACCGCGATCGCGCGCGAGCCCGCCGAGATCCGCAAGCGCCTCCAGCGCATCAACGCGCTGCTGGCCCAGGTCGAGTTCCACTCCGGCCGCTTCCTGCAGCTGTCCATGCGGCCCGTGCACCTCGCGGCCCTGGACGAGTTCAGGAAGGCGCTCGAGGAGGCCGTGGCGGACACGGCGCTGAACGACATCTCCCGCGACCGGGAGCTGGCCGAGGAGCGCTTCCTGTCCCTGCGCCACCTGATGGACCTCATCGGCGCCGCCCGCACCCGCGACGACCAGGTCTCCCGCGTCATCCTCGACGTGCGCCGGCACGTGCACTTCCATGCCGAGGAGGTCGACGCCGAGGGCACCGTGGTCCACGCCCACGAGTCCGGCGGCCCCCTCTCCGGCGGCCAGAACGAGCGCCTGGCCACCTTCTGCCTCGCCGCGGCGCTGCGCTACCAGCTCGCCGGCACCGGGCAGGAGGTGCCCCGCTACGCGCCGATCATCATCGACGAGGCGTTCTCCAAGGGCGCGGGCAAGTTCATCACCGCCGCGATGGAGTCCTTCCGCCACTTCGGCTTCCAGGTCATCCTCGCCAACCCCGGCAAGAACCCGCAGGCGCTCGCCCCGTTCATCGGCGGCGTCGGCGTGGTCTCGATCCGACAGGACCGCTACTCCTCGGTCTCCCCGGTCGAGTTCGTGCCGGTCGAGGAGGGCTGAGCTCGGCGCTCGCCGGCCGATGGGGAGTTCTCCCCATCGCAGGGCTCCCCGAGGGGCCGATACCCTGGTCGCCACCCGCGCGGACGGGTGACGGAGCAGGACGTCGCCGCGGGCGGCGCGACGGGAGAGGCGGTCGAGGATGTCAGCGCTCCCCCGAGGGACCGAGGACGAGATCCAGGGCCAGGACGCCACCCATGCGCGGATCCGCTCCCTGCTTGAGGACGTGACCGCCGTGCTCCTCGAGCAGCAGCCCGGGCTGATCGCCTTCCGCGACCACCGCCCCGAGCGCGACCGCTCCTCGGGCGGCTCGTGGCACGGGCTGCAGACGCTCTGCCACGTCAGCGCCCTCCTCGCGGCCGACGGGACGCCCGATCCCGATCAGGCGGCGAGCGCGAGGCTGCTCGAGGCGGTCGAGCGCCGCGCCGCGGCCCACGGCCTCACCCGCCGCTCCGCCGAGGAGGCGAACGGGATCCTCGATGCGACCTGGGGCGGGGCCGACGGCGATCTGCTCGAGGTGATCGTCGGCGTGCGCGTCGCGGTGCGGGCCATCAGCGCCCCGTTCCTGCCGGGCTCCCTCACGCCGATCACCACCACCAGCCCGGTCTCGGCGCTCAGCCCGCCGACCCCGCCCCCGCGCCTCGTGCGCTGATCCGCTCGAGCGCGGCGAGCGGGATCGGCAGCCAGTCGGGGCGCTGACGGGACTCGTACAGCGCCTCGTACACCGCCTTGTCGGCCTCGAAGGCGGCGAGCACCGCGGGTGCGGGCGTCCCGGCCTCCGCCGCCCAGCCCTCGAGGAAGGCGGCGCGGGCGTCGGCCGCCCAGGAGCCCGCGTCGACCCCGTGCTCGAGGGCGACGGCGCCGGCGGCGTAGTCGAGGCTGCGCAGCATCCCGGCGACGTCCCGCAGCGGGGAGTCGGGCAGGGCGCGCTCGGCGAGCGGCCGCAGCGGCTCGCCCTCGAAGTCCAGCAGCACCCAGCCGCGCTCGGGCGAGGCGAGCACCTGTCCGAGGTGCAGGTCCCCGTGGATGCGCTGCATCGCAGGCCACGTCTGGCCCGCGGCCGTGTCCAGCAGGGCGGCGAGACGCTCCCGGTGCGCGGCGACCTGCTCCACCTCCGCGGCGACCTGTGCGAGACGCCTGTGCATCTGCGCGAGCACGGCCCGGACCGCGCCCTCGTCAGCCGCGACCGTGCCGAGCGCGGCGGCGAGATCGCGGTGCACCTCGGCGAGGGTCGTGCCGAGCGCCCGGGCGGGGGCGGTGAAGTCCTCGCCGGCGCGCGCGAGCCGCAGCGCGACCCGCCAGGCGTCCTCGACCTGCGGCAGGAACTCCTGGGCGACGAGGGCGTGGGTGCGCATCGCGCCGGTGCGCACGGTTGCGGCGCCGACGACGGCGGGCACGTGGGCGGAGCCCTGCGCGGTGAGCGCGCCCTGCAGCACCGCATCGGGGTTCTCCCCGTCCTGCAGCACCCGGAGCAGCTTCACGATCAGCGGGGAGGTGCCCTCCGTCTCGATGATCAGGGAGGTGTTGGACTGCTCCCCGGCCAGCACTCGGCTGCGCATCGCTCGGCCCAGCGGCAACGGGGAGCCGGGGCGGGTGCGGTGGGAGGCCAGGGACAGCCCGGGGCCGGCGGCGCCGTCGCCGGAGACGAGGGTCGCGACCAGGGCGGCGCGCCCGTCGGCGTCCCGGGTCGCGTCGTCCACCCGCAGCGGACCGCCGGAGACCGCGAGCACCCCGATCTCGGCGCCCTCCTCGGGGGCGGGGGCGCCCTCGGGACGGCGCAGCACGAGCGGGATCTGGTAGAGGGCGTCCGGCTCCCGGGGCCCGGTCGGCCCGGTGCCGGCGCCGCCGCTGTCCCCGAGATGCACCGCGGCCACGAGCAGGACCGTCGCATGATCCGGGGCGATCCGAAGGGGTGCCCACCCGGCGACCTCCACCTGCGGTGCGCCGGCGCCCTTGTGCGCGTACCAGCGCTGGTTCGGCATCCAGGCGGCGAGCTGCGCGGCGGCGAGGTCGAGCACCTCCTCGAGCGGTGGCAGGAGGGTCATGTCCAGCAGGGCGGTGGAGCGCGCATCGGCCATGAGGTCACTCTACGGTCGAGGGGACCGGGAGGGAGGGGCAGGGCCGCCTCCCCAGGGCCTGCGCCGCGGCCGTTGCTAGGCTGGGCCGGTGCTCGAGCCCCCGCCCCGTCCTCCGCGCGCGCGTGGGCCACGGCCGCTGACCCGCGCGGCGGCGCTCCTGGCCTCCGCCGCGCTCGCGGTCTCGCTCGCGCCCGCCGCGTCGGCGCTCGGGGAGGACGGCCCCTTCGAGTTCCCCGCCCAGACGCAGACCCTCTCGGTGATCCCCGGGCCCGGGACGGTCACGCGGATCCCGCTGCGCGCGCTGGTCACCGACGATGTCGAGGACCAGGTCGACCTGCACTCCGCACGCCTCGCCGTGCCCGAGGATCTCGACGACTCGGTCCGCTCGACGATGGAGCTGGGAGAGGACTCGCTCAGCATCGCGGTCGCCGGGGAGGGGACCTGGACGCTGCTGGGCCAGGAGCTGGTGTTCACCCCGCTTCTCGGGGTGCAGGGTCCCAGCACCCCGATCGCCCTGACCATCGGGAGCCTCCACGACAGCCGTTCCCTGCCCGTGGTGCTGACGCCCGAGCTGCTCGACCTCGAGCAGCTCGACGCGCACGGCTCCGCAGGGGAGGCCACGACGGTGGGGCTGCCCGGCGACCTGCCCGAGGACGGGGCCGTGCGGCTCGATCTCGCGGACCTCCCGGCCGGCTCGACCGTCGGCCTCGACGGCAGCCGTGCGACCGTCCCCGACCAGGGCACCTGGCAGCTCTCGAGCGATCGTCGCAGCCTCACCCACACCCCCGCGGGCCCCGACCTCGGCCGTCAGCTCAACCCGGTCCTCTACGTGGTCGAGGACGAGGAGGGCGCCGTCGTGCGGGCCGGGAAGGTCACGCTCACCATCCCGATCATCTCCGATCTCGACCGCTCCGCGCCCTTCGGCGAGGACATCGTGTTCGTGGTGGGGGAGGGGCAGCAGAACGTTGACCCGACCACGCTGCGCCTGGAGCCCCTCGGCGACCAGGGGGCCTACGAGGCCTCCGCCGACGGCACCCGCGTGACCGAGCGGGACGTGGGCGTGTGGACGCTGGACCGCGCCACGGCCACGGTCCGCTTCGCCCCGGAGAGCGACGAGGTGCGCGTGGTCGCGCCGATGGGCATCACCGGCGGGGACGGCGAGGGCGCGACGGCCGCGACCGCGCTGCTGAGCACCGCCTATCCCGTGCTCTTCTCCCGCCAGCAGGCGGCCCTGCCCGGCACGGAGATCGTCTTCGACCTCAGCACCGGCATCCGCGACGTGCGCTCGGACTCGCTGCGCTTCGACGCCGCCGAAGCCCCCGAGGGGGCCGAGGTCTCGGCCGACGGGACGGCGCTGACGGTCCCCGACCAGGGCACCTGGCGGATCGACCTCGAGTCCCGCACCGTCACCCTGACCCCGCAGGAGGGCTTCGAGGGCACGGCCGATCCGGTGGCGATCACCGCCCGTGGCGTCTACGCCGACAACCCCGTCAGCGCCTCGCTCACGGCGATCTACTCGCCGATCGTCGCGACCCTGCGTGACGACGAGGCGCGCACCGCACCGGGAAGCCCGGTCTCCGTGGACGTGCTCGGCAACGACACCGCCGGCAGCGGCTCGCAGCCCCTCGAGCCGGCCACGGTGGAGATCAGCGCCCTGGAGGCGACCAACCTCGCCGACCTCCGCGACGGGCGCGGCAAGCGCCTCGTGATCCCGGGGGAGGGGGAGTTCACCGTCAGCGGCAACGGCGCGGTGACCTTCACCCCGGAGGAGGGCTTCTCGGGGCGCACCTCCACGATCACCTACCACGTGGTCGACAGCACCGGCATCCCGGCGAGGGCGAGCCTCGCGGTCGACGTCGACCCGGGCCTGGCCGACGCCGGCGACTCGGGCCCCGAGGTGTCCGGCATCAACAGCGTGCTGGCCGGGCTGATGCCCTCCTCGCCCAGCACCGCTCTGGTCTTCGGCACGATCGTGATGCTGCTGCTCTTCGGCGGCGCGATCTCGCTGTGGACCGGGACGCGGAGCGAGGTCGATCGTCGGGACTGGGAGGACTGACCCGGGGGTCGCTCGTGGGACGGGCTCAGCAGCCCTCGGGAGCGGCGACGGGCGCCTCCAGCGCATCTGCGGCCGCGGGCGCTGGCGCGAGCACCGTGAAGCCGTCGCCGAGCAGCAGATCCACGGCGGTGCCTTCCTTCGCCTCGTCGAGCTTCAGCACGGGCTCGACGTCGGCCGTGGCGAGCTGTGCGCGCACGGACTGGGCCGCGAGATAGCCGGCCGGCCCGTGGACGATCGTGGCGGGGCCGCTCGCGCTGCGTGTGTTGCCCGGCTCGCCGGTCTCGTAGCCGCGCCCTGCGAGCTCGTGCGCGACCTCGCCGGCGAGTCCGCTGCGGGTGGTCCCGTTCAGCACGGTGACCGTCACCTCGGCGGGCGGCAGCGGCACGGCGCCCTCGTCGGGGCACTCCACGGCGACCGGGTCCGGCCCGAACTCCTTCGGTGCGATCATCCCGGGCTCCTCGACCGGCTCGCGCAGCTCGCCCACCGCGTACACGCCCACGGCGATCAGCGCCACGGCGAGCACCGAGAAGAACGCGAGCTGCGTCGCACGGAGCCGGCGCGTGCGACGCAGCCGCGTGTCACGACGGCGTACGTCGTCGGCCGAGCGGCCGTAGGGGTGCGCGTCGCGGTGGGAGGTGGGCATCGCAGGTGTCAGTCGTCGAGCGGGCGGTACCGGATCCCGAAGGCGTCCAGGCGCGGCAGGTGGGCGCGCAGGCGCTCCTGGAACTCGTCCCAGCCCTGCTCGGGTGAGCCCCAGGCCCGCTCGGCGAAGGCGCACAGGCGCGGGAAGGCCATGTACTGGACGGCGCCGGCGTCGGGCAGGTACTCGGTCCACAGCTGCGCCTGCAGGCCCATCACCAGACGCTCCTGGTCCGCGCTCGTCTTCTTGGGCAGCAGACGACCGGTGTACACGTCCTCGAGCGTGGTCCTCCCGCCGATGGCGAGCGGCTCGTCGGCCGGGTCCGCCTGGTAGTGGTCGAAGTAGAGCAGGTCGGAGGTCGCCACGATCGTCTGGAAGCCGCGCGAGGTGGCCTCCCCGACGCCCGCGGGCCCGCGCCAGTTCATGATCACGGTGTCGTCGGGCAGATGAGTCTCCAGGACCTCGTCCCAGGCGATCGCGCGCTTGCCCTGCTCGGCGAGCACCTCGGAGGCGAAGGTCGTGAAGCGTCCCTGGATCTCCGAGACACGGGTCAGGCCCCACTCGTTCATGCGGGCACGGGCCTGGGAGGAGCGCTCCCACTCGCCGGTGGGGCACTCGTCGCCGCCGATGTGCACGTAGGGGGCGGGGAAGATGCCGGCGACCTGCGTGAGCACGTCGCGCAGGAAGTCGAACACCTGGTCCGAGACGCCGAGCACGTGGTCGGAGATCCCCCACACCTCGCGCACGCCCACCTGCTGCTCGGGGAAGTTCCCCAGCTCCGGATAGGCGGCGACGGCGGCCTGCATGTGCCCGGGCAGGTCGATCTCGGGGACGATCATGATCCCGCGGCGCCGCGCGTACTCGACGAGGCCCTTGAGCTCCTCCTGGCTGTAGGAGCCGCCGTGGCGCACGCCGTCGAAGGTCCAGGACTCCGCGTCCCCGCTCATATGGCCGACGAGCGTCTGCTCCCGCCACGCGCCGACCTCGGTCAGGCGCGGGTAGCCCTTGATCTCCACGCGCCATCCCTGGTCGTCGGTGAGATGGAGGTGCAGGACGTTCAGGCGGTGCAGGGCCATCCCGTCCAGGAGGGTCTCGATCTCCTCGACCGGGAGGAAGTGGCGCGAGACGTCCAGGTGCATGCCGCGCCAGGCGTGCTTCGGGCTGTCCGCGATGGTCACGCACGGGATCGACCCGTCGGCCCCGGTGACGATCTGGGCGAAGGTGTTGCGCCCGTCGGCCAGGGCCGCCTCGCTGCCGGCGCTCAGCGCCGCGCCCTGCGGGGAGATGGAGAGGGCGTACTCGGTCGCGGGCAGGTCCTCGCTGAGGCCGACGGAGAGACCCTCCCACGGGTCGGTCGTCTCCCACGTGCCCTCCGACCACACGACGGATCGGGGCAGCGGGACGAGGGCGATGGGGTCGGGCATCCGGATCTCCTGAGGGACGTGGGAGTTCGTGACCCGACCAGTCTGCCCCGTGGAACACATCCCGCGGCATGCACCGGCCCGGACGCGGCGGAGCCCGGTCGGCGAGGCCGACCGGGCTCCTCCACCATGTCGCCCTGCTCCTTCCCGGTGACGCTCTCGCGTCGAGCAGGCCGTCATGGTCCTCTACGCGACCCCTGCCGACTCAGCGGTAGGTGACGAACACGTGCGGGGCGTTCCAGATGGTGCGCTCGACGACCTGCTGGCGCGAGCCGGAGGCGTCGATGATGCCGTTGCCGCCGGTGTAGATCCCCATGTGGCCGTAGTCGTTGCCGGTGAAGGCCACGAGGTCGCCGGGCTTGGCCTGCGACTTGGGGATGATCCGCCCGCCGAAGGTGTAGCCCTTGGCGGTCTTGCGCGGCATGTTCATGCCGGCCTGGTTGTACGCGTGGTACACGAGGCCGGAGCAGTCCAGGCCGGAGGAGGGCGTGGAGCCGCCCCACTTGTAGCGGACCCCGAGCTGGGCGCGGGCCGCGGAGACGATGGCGCTGCCGTTGACCGTGGTGCCCGAGCTCGCGCCGGTGCCGCCCGAGGGGATCGACACGCCGCTGTACAGGGCGTTCCAGGTCTTCGGACCGACCACGCCGTCCACGCCGATGCCGGCGGCGGACTGCAGGGAGCGGACGGCCGATCCGGTGGCGGCGCCGAAGACGCCGTCGACCTTGAGATTGGCACCGCGGGCGTTGAGCCCGCTCTGCAGGGTCGACACGGCGCTGCCGCGGCTGCCGTGACGCAGCTTCGGCTGCGAGGAGGACGAGCCGGCCGCGGGAGCGGAGGACGAGCCGCCGGTCAGGGCGTTCCAGGTCTTCGGACCGACCACGCCGTCCACGCCGATGCCGGCCGCGGACTGACGGTTCTTGACGGCCCGCAGGGTCGCGGAGCCGAACACGCCGTCGACCTTCAGGTTCGCGCCGTGGGCGTTCAGACGCTGCTGGAGGTAGGAGACGGCGCTGCCGCGGGAGCCGAGCCGCAGCTTCACCGAGGTGTACTGCGTGCTGGCGGGAGCGACGGCGGACGCGGCCGCGGGGATCGCGGCGGCGGTCCCGGCGGACGGCGCGGCGGAGGCGGCGGGGGCCGCGGGCGCCTGTGCGGTGGCGGAGGCACCGCCGGCGAGGGCGGCGGTCGCGGAGACGGCGCCGATCACGGCGGCCCCTCCCACGCCCTTGCCGACCGGGGCGGCGAGCCCTCGGTAGTCGATCACGGCACGACCGGGAGCCCGGTGCGTGGCGCGTGGAGCGGTGCGGAACATCGGTGGCGATCACTTTCTCCGTCGCCTCGCAGTCGATGCACAGCGGACCCGTGGGGGAGTCCGCGGAGCCTGCGCCCGTCACCCAGGGAAGCGGAGGAAGGAACCGGGCCGGTGACGGGGAGGCGGCAGCCCGGTGGGAGCCGCCTCGGAAAGGCGGCGCCGCAGGTCACTGTAGGGGTGAGGACATGTATGACCACAGGTGGATTTGCTGTCGGGCGTGCACTTCTTTGCGAAGATTTTGCGAATCGCGCCCGAAATGCCGCGTGTTCCATCCGGGAAATGAATTCCACCGTGATAACTACTCCATTGTCATTCACGTCGACAGAATGTCCGGTATGTCCAAATAGAGTGATGTCGCAGGTCGACCCGTCGGTCACCGAGAGTCGGGGCGATATGCCCGAACAGTCCGATATGGGTCGTGAGGGGTCCGGGAGTGTCCTGACGGTCGTCGAAAGAAAGCGCGATCGACCCGACCGAGAATGGTCATTTGGCGATAAAGTAACAACTCGAGGGTGGTGTGCGGAGCGGGATCATCGTCGTCGTCGATCCCGCGGGCGGCCGGCGGTCGGACCGCCGGCCGACGCAGAAGGGGAGTCGTGAGATCGATGGATCTCGCGACTCCCCAGAGGGTCGGGGTGACAGGATTTGAACCTGCGACCTTGCCGTCCCGAACGGCACGCGCTACCAAGCTGCGCCACACCCCGGTGGAACCCGCTCGAGCGGGTCACCGAGGAGAAACTCTAGCAGGCTCCCGGCCGGTCAGCCGACGTCCGAGGGCCTCCGGGCCCGCAACGTGAGCAAGGTCGCCTCCGGCGGGGTCAGCAGACGGTAGTTCGAGTACGGGCTCGCGCCCATCCCCGCGCTCACGTTCATCGGCACGCCCTGCCAGTCGGAGAGGCCGCGGGCCTGCTGCCGGGGCAGGTCGCAGTTCGTGACCAGCGCGCCGATGCCGGGAAGGCGGAGCTGGCCGCCGTGGGTGTGCCCGGCGAGGATCAGCTCCGCGCCGTCGGCGACGAAGGCGTCGAGCACGCGGCGGTAGGGGGCGTGCGCGACGCCCACCTGGAGCACGTTGCCGTGCTCGGGCGTGCGCGGCGCCGGAGAGGGTGGGGCGGGCATCCGGTCGCGCTCGAGATGGGGGTCGTCGACCCCGGCCAGACGCACCTCCAGGCCGCCGAGCTCGATCGTGGCACGGGTGTTGGTCAGGTCCTTCCAGCCGTGCTCCGAGAGGCGTGCGGCGAGCTCCGCGGTGGGCAGCGTCGGCTCCCGGGGCTCGGTGAGCCCGGCGGGCCGCGGATCCGGCAGCAGATACCTGGCGGGGTTCTTCGGCATCGGCGCGAACATGTCGTTCGAGCCCATCACGAAGGCGCCGGGCCGGCGCAGCAGGGGCTCGATCGCCTCGGCGAGGGCCGGGACCGCGGCCGCGGAGGCGATGTTGTCGCCCGTGTCGATCACCAGGTGCGGGCGCAGGCTCTCGAGGTGCTCGAGGAAGGCGAGCTTGCGGTGCTGCTCCGGCAGCAGGTGGATGTCGCTGATGTGCAGCACCCGTCGCGTGCGCGCGCCCGGCGGCAGGATCCGCAGCTCGGCCTCGCGCAGCGTGTACCGATGGATCTCGACATGGCGGGCCCAGACGTGGGCGGCCCCGGCGAGCCCGAGCCCGAGCCCGCCGAGCGCACCGGCGGCCGCGAGCGCGGGCCTCACCTCACTCCTCACCGGAGGACTCGCGGATCACGACGGGACGGCCCTCGGGCAGCTCGGTGCCCGCCGGCGGGTCGGTGTCGATCGCATGGCCGGCACCGATCTCGCCGTGCGGCGCCTGCTCGATCCGCACGGAGTAGCCGGCCGCCTCGAGCGCGGCGCGGGCCTGCTCGATCGGCATGCCGCCGACGTCGGGCACCTTCCCCTTCTCGACCGCGTCGCCCGCGGCGCTGTCCGTCGGGGCGGGGGCGGCGGGGAAGGGCTCGCCGGGGAGCCCCTCGTGCACCCGGGTCATGTACTCCTGCCAGGTGGGCAGGGAGACCGTGTTGCCCCAGACGCTGCCGCTGCGGAGCATCTCCCCGTCGACGTCGAAGCCGCCGGGACGGATGTTCGACTGCGGGTGGCCGAACCACACCGCGGTGGACATCTGGCGGGTGAAGCCGACGTACCAGGTGTGGAACTGCGAGCCGGAGGTGCCGGTCTTGCCGCCCGCGGCGTGGCCGGGGATCGTCTTGCCCTTGCCGGTCGCGCGCGGGTCCTCGAGGTCCTGCTGGAGCACCCAGGCCATCGTGTCGGCGACCTCCTTCTCGACCGCCTGGTGGCACTGGGCGCCGGAGATCTCCATCGCCTCGCCGTTGCGGTCGACGACCTCGGTGATCGCCTGGGGCGAGCAGAAGGTGCCGCCCGAGGCGTAGGTCGCGTAGGCCGAGGCCATGTCCAGCGCCGAGATCCGCAGCTCGCCGAGGACCGCCACGGAGGGTGCCAGCTCGGTGCCGTACAGGTCCTCGATCGGCATGTCCCAGGTGGCGGGGTCGTAGGGGTTGTAGGTCGCGGGGACCACGCCGATGTCGCGCGCCGTCTCCGCGATGCCGCACAGGTCGAGCTGGCGGGCCATGTTCGCGTACGAGGTGTTGATCGAGAACTTCGTCGAGTTCAGCACCGTCTCCATCGGCGCGATCGGCACGGAGACCGCGTTGTCCGGGTTGTAGCCGGGGTTCTCGCGCCAGGCGCCGCGCGGCAGGCACTCCGCCGGGAAGCTCGACATCGACTCGCGCGTGGTGCTCACCCGGTCGTCGATGCTCCGCCCGCTCTCGAGCCAGTTCTGCAGCACGAAGGGTTTGAAGGTCGAGCCGACGGGGAAGCCGCTGCCGCCGCCGAGGGCCTGCGGCACGTTGTAGTTGATCGCGGTCTCGCCGGGCTGGGAGTCCTCGTGCGGGTTGAAGGTGCGGTTCTCCGCCATCGTGAGGATCTTGCCGGTGCCCGGCTCGACGGTGACGATCGAGTGGCCGAAGCCGTGCTGGGAGTCGCCGGGGACCTTGCGCTGGAGGATGTCCACCGCTGCGGCCTGCGTGTTCGGGTCCAGCGTGGTCCTGATCGTGAGCCCGCCGCCGTAGAGCAGCTTGCGCCGCTCCTCGTAGGTGGGGGCGAAGTTCGGGTCGTTGAGCAGGGAGCGCGTGACGTAGTCGCAGAAGAACCCGCTCGTGCCCGCGTCGGCGCAGCCGGCCCGCACGTTCTGGATCTGCAGCATCTCCTCGACGGGCTGGGAGGTGTACTGCTCGTACTCCTCCTCGGTCACGAAGCCCTCGCGCTTCATGTCCGCGAGCACCTCGTTGCGGCGCTTCTCGCCCGCCTCGGGATGGGCGACCGGGTCGTACTGGTTCGGGCCGTTGGTGATGCCGGCCAGGAGCGCGGCCTCGCCGGGGTTGAGGTCCTTCGCGCTCTTGGAGAAGTAGTGGCGCGAGCCCGTCTCGACGCCGTACTGGGAGGGGCCGAACTGCGCCACGTTCAGGTAGGCGTTGAGGATCTCGTCCTTGCTCCACCGCTTCTCGAGCGAGATCGCGAGCTTCGCCTCGCGCAGCTTGCGGCCGTAGCTCTGCTCGGTCGCGGCGAGCTGATCCTCCTGGTCGCCGCGCTGCACGGCGTCCATGAGCAGCGCGTTCTTCACGTACTGCTGGGTGAGCGTCGAGCCGCCCTGCGTCGCGCCGCCCGCGGCGTTCGAGGCGAAGGCGCGGACCAGGCCCTTGGGGTCCACGCCGCCGTGCTCGTAGAAGCGGCGGTCCTCGACCGCGATCACCGCGTTCTGCATGTGGGGCGAGATCTCCTCGATCGGCACCATGATGCGGTTCTCGGTGTAGAAGGTCGCCAGCAGCGACCCGTCGGCCGCCTCGATGCGGCTCGCCTCGTTCAGCGGTTCGACCTCGAGCTCGCTGGGGTAGGACTCGAAGAGGTCCACCCCGTCCTCGGCGACGGCCGAGGTCGCCGAGACCGCGGGGAGGAAGAACGCCGCGAGCAGGACGCCGGCGAGGGCCGAGACGGCGAGGAGCCCCAGCAGCAGGTAGACGGTCTGCGCCAGGGCGACGGGCAGGGAGCGTCCCGAGCTGGACGCGGGCGAGGTGCGGGCCATGGAACTACAGTACGGCGACCCTCCCCGGAGCGGCCATCAGGCAGGCCGCGCGCGCGGAATCTTCACGAAGCCGATGCCGCGCCGTGACCTGCCCCGGCGCGACGGGCTCATGTGCGCGTTAGCACGGGCTCCGGCCGCCGTCATGGAGCATCGCGCGTTTTGCCATGTGGCGACCGTCTCCATACAGTGGGGCGAGGAACGGATCAAGGTCGATCCGGAAGACGGAAGGGGATGGAGAATGACCATCGGGGGAAGCGCCTTCACCGGCGACAGCAGCTGGGCCGCCCGCGGCGCCTGCGTGACGATGGATCCCGACGGGTTCTTCGTGCAGGGCGCGGAGCAGCACGCCGTCAAGGCGGCCTGCGGAGCGTGCCCGGTGCGCACCGAGTGCCTGGCCGACGCGCTCGACAACCGCGTCGACTTCGGCGTCTGGGGCGGGATGACCGAGCGGGAGCGGCGACGTCTGCTGCGCCGCCACCCGCACGTCAGCGACTGGTCCGCGCTGCTGCGGCGTGCCGAGCAGCAGGCCGTCGGCGGCTGACCTCCTCGGACCGGGCTCCCCGGGTAGGCTCGTCCCATGAGCACACTCACCCGCTGGGAGTACCTGACCGTCCCGCTGCTGATCCACGCGACCAAGCAGATCCTGGACAACTACGGCGACGAGGGCTGGGAGCTGGTCCAGGTCGTGCCGGGGCCGAACCCGGAGAACCTGGTCGCCTACCTCAAGCGCCCCCGGGTCGAGGGCTGAGCCGATGACCGACGCCGTCCCGGCGCGCAGCCCCCGCACCCGCGCCCGCCTCGCCGAGCTCGGGCACGCCCTGCCCGAGGTCGCGGCCCCGGTGGCCGCCTACGTGCCGGCCGTCCGGACCGGCTCCCACGTCCACACCTCCGGGCAGCTGCCCTTCGTGGACGGGGCGCTGCCGCGCACCGGCAAGGTCGGCGCCGAGGTCACGGCCGAGCAGGCCGCCGAGCTCGCCGCGACCTGCTGCCTGAACGCCCTCGCCGCCGTGGAGGCGCTCGTGGGCGACCTCGACCAGGTGGTCAGGATCGTGAAGGTGACCGGCTTCGTCGCCTCCGACCCCTCGTTCACGGGCCAGCCCGCCGTGATCAACGGCGCGAGCACCCTGCTCGGCGAGGTCTTCGGCGAGGCCGGGAGCCATGCCCGCTCCGCCGTGGGCGTGGCCGTGCTGCCCCTGGACGCCCCGGTCGAGCTCGAGCTCGTCGTCGAGCTCTCCGCGTCTCTCGCCCCCACCGCCTGAGCGGGGTCGCGATGGACGAGCATCTCGGGCAGCGGGCTCCCGATGCCCCGGCGGTCGAGCTGATCGTGGTGCGGGCCGACAACCCCGGCCCCATGACGCTCAGCGGCACCAACAGCCACGTGCTGCGCGACGAGGGCCAGGTGTGGGTGGTCGATCCCGGCCCGAAGGACCCCGAGCACCTCGCCGAGCTGCTGCTGACCTGCGGCGACGACGCCCGACCGGAGGGTGTGCTGGTCACCCACCGGCACGCGGACCACGCTGCGGGCGCCGCGACCCTCGCCCGGCAGCTCACCGCCCGCAGCGGCCGGGAGGTGCCGCTGTGGGCGGCCGATCAGTCCGCCGTGCCCGGTTCGCGTCCGTTGCCCGCGACGCTGATCGGCGACAACGGGACCGTCGGACATGTCATCCACCTGCCCGGGCACACCTCCGACTCCGTCGGCGTGCTCGTGGAGGGTGGACGGGTGCTGACCGGAGACACGCTCCTGGGCGGCTCCTCGACGGTGATCGTGCCCGAGCACGGCGGCTCGCTCACCGAGTACCTGCAGTCCCTCGCGATCCTCCACGCCCTCGCCGAGGACGGCCGGATCAGCGCGTTCTTCCCGGGCCACGGCCCGTCCGTCGACTCCCCGCTGGAGGTGCTCGCCGTCCTCGAGGAGACGATCGCGCACCGCGAGGAGCGGATCGATCAGGTGCGGCGCGCCCGCACCGCCGGGGTGCTCACCCTCGACCGGCTGCTGCGCGTGGTCTACGGCCCGGACCTGCCCGAGCAGCTGCAGGACGCGGCCCGCTGGAACCTCCGCGCCACCCTCGACCACCTCGCCCAGGAGCGCTGACCCCGCGCTGCGGCGCTGCGCCGTGACTCCCCCGCGGCTGCGGGCTCCGGGCGCGGCGCTATTGCTCCGGGCGGACGAACGGCCCTCCTCCCCGTGCGGGGAGGAGGGCCGTTCGTCCGCGGGCGGAGCGTCGGGCGTCTGCACGCGACGCCCGGGCCCGCCTCAGCGGGCGCGGCGGCGCAGGCGCTCCACGTCGGCGATGAGGACGGCGCGGGCCTCGAGCCGGATCCAGCCGCGGGAGGCGAAGTCGGCCAGAGCCTTGTTCACCGTCTCGCGGGAGGCGCCGACCAGCTGGGCCAGCTCCTCCTGGGTCAGGCCGTGGGCGACCATCACGCCGTCGTCGGTCTGACGCCCGAAGCGCTGGGCGAGGTCGAGCACGTTCTTCGCCACGCGACCGGGCACATCGGCGAAGACCAGGTCCGCGAGGGACTCGTTGGTCTTGCGCAGACGGCGCGCGAGCGAGGCGAGCAGGTGGCGGCCCACCTCCGGACGCTGCGCGAGGACGCGGTACAGGTCCTGCTGCGAGAGGGAGTACAGGGTCGACTCGGCAACGACCGTGGCCGTCGCGTTGCGCGGCGCGGGATCGAAGAGGGAGAGCTCGCCGAGGGTCTCGCCCGGGCCGAGCACCGCGAGCAGGTTCTCGCGGCCGTCGCCCGAGGCGTGGCCGACCTTCACCTTGCCGGAGCCGATGATGAAGAGCCGGTCGCCCGGATCGCCCTCACGGAAGATGATGGCGCTGCGGTGGTAGTCCTCCTGCTTCATCGACGCCAGGACCGCCTGCTTGCCGTCCTCGTCGAGCGCGGCGAACAGCGGCGACGACCGTACGATGTTCTCGTCCACGGAACCTCCTGGATGTGGGGTCCCGATCTTCCGGGACCGTGCTGTGCAACCTGTGGCGGTCGCCACGTTCAGCGGTGGCGGCTGTCACATGATGGTCAAACACTATCGCGCTCGCGGCGTCATGGCCCATCACCGAGGAAGGGAGACGTCTCCGGCATGTCGAGCAGGTCGTCCCGCCGCCCCGCCGCGGCCGCCTCCGGGGCCCCCGCCGACGCGGGTCTCGTCGCGGCCCGGCTCGAGCGCCTCCACGTCGGTGCGCGCACCGAGCTCGACCACCGCGACGCCTTCGAACTCCTGGTCGCGACGGTGCTCTCCGCGCAGACGACCGACGTGCGCGTCAACCAGGTCACCCCCGGACTGTTCTCCCGCTGGCCCGGTCCGGCCGCTCTCGCCGAGGCCGACGAGGACGCGGTCACCGAGCAGGTGCGCCCGCTCGGAATGGGCGCGACCCGGGCGCGTCGGATCATCGGCCTCTCCCGTGCGCTGCTCGTGGACCACGACGGGGAGGTGCCCGACGACCAGGCCGCGCTCGAGCGGCTGCCGGGCGTCGGCCGGAAGACCGCGCACGTGGTGCGCGGGGCCTGGTTCGGCCGCTCCCTGCTCGCCGTGGACACGCACGTGGGACGGCTCTCGCGCCGGCTCGGCTGGACGACGGCCACCGACCCGCGAGCGGTCGAGGAGGACGTCGTGGCGCGGGTGGAGGCCGACGGCACGGGCGCCGACGCCGAGGACCTCACGATGCTCGGGCTGCGCCTGATCCTCCACGGCCGCCGCGTCTGCACGGCGCGGGCGCCCCGCTGCGGGGAGTGCGTCCTGGCCGACCTCTGCCCGAGCGCGGGGGAGGCGCCATGAGCACGGCCCTCCCGTCGGCCGAGGGGCTCCCCGGCGGGGCCGGCTTCCTCGCCCCGCTCGCCGAGCGGGCCCGGCGCGGGGACGTGCTCGTGGACCGTCGGGACGGGCGCGGCTCCCCTCCGATGCCGACCGACGGCGGGCGGCGCAGCGCCGTGCTCATCCACGTCGCCGGCACGGATCTGGCCGGTGCCCGGCTCGTCCTCGAGGAGCGCGGCCACCGCCTGCGCTCCCAGCCCGGCCAGTTCTCCCTGCCCGGAGGCAAGCGCGACCCCGGCGACCGCGACGACGTGCACACCGCCCTGCGGGAGGCGGAGGAGGAGACGGGGCTGGACCCCGCCGACGCGCACGTGCTCGGCGCCTTCGCCCCGATCCCGATGCCCTGGCGCGGTCAGCTCGTGATCCCGGTGCTGAGCTGGTCCGCCGAGGTCCCGCCGCTCGGGGTGCAGGACCCGATCGAGGTCGAGCGCCTGGTGTGGGCGCCGCTGACCGGGAGCGACTCCCTCGACGACGCCGCGCTGCGCCGACGCGGCCGGCTGAACGGGCACGACGTCGGCCCCGTGTTCGAGCTGCCCGAGGACGCCTTCGTCTGGGGCTTCACGGCGATGATCCTCGAGCAGGTCCTCGCCGGGCTCGGCCTCGACCCCGTCCCGGCTGACGCCCCGACCCGCGAGATCCCGCCCGAGCGTCGCCGCTGAGCGGGGGACCGTGCCGTCCCGTCGAGCAGGGTGCTGCGCTGCGCCGTCGACCTGTCGGGTCCTGCCCGCGCCGTCGACCTGTCGGGTCCTGCCCGCGCCGTCCTGTCGGCGCCTGCGGTGGCCGTCGTCACCTCGCAGGAACCCGCTCGCCGCTGCCGGCCCGCTCGCGATAGCATGGAGTGTTGCCGGACCCGCTCCGGCAGCCTCCCGGGTGGAGGCGGCCGGCACGCCGGTCCGCACGCGCCCGGGATCCGAGAATCGCCCCACGACGACCACCAGATGAGGAATGGGATCCAGGTGCCACGAGGCAAGGTGAAGTTCTACGACGCCGAGAAGGGCTTCGGCTTCATCCTCGACGACGAGGACGGTCAGAGCGTGTACGTGCACGCCACCACCCTGCCCGAGGGGGTCACGACCCTCCGCCCCGGCGCCCGCGTCGAGTTCGACATGGTCGACGGCCGCCGCGGCCCGCAGGTGCTCTCCCTGCAGCTGCTCGAGCCCGCGCCGTCGGTCGCCCGCGCCCGCCGCCAGAAGCCCGAGGACCTCGCCGTCATGGTCGAGGACCTGATCCGGCTCCTCGACGACGCAGGCACCGGGCTGCGCCACGGCCGCTACCCCGATCGCGGCCATTCCCAGAAGATCGCCACCGTGCTGCGAGCCGTCGCCGACAACTTCGAGGCCTGAGATGACGTCCCCGACCACCGCCCCCCGCCGTCCCCGCACCGCACGTCCCAAGCTCGACGCTGTCGCCGCGGCCGCCGTCGAGCTCGCCCGCGAGGCGCTCGAGGACGTCACCGAGCCCGGACAGGTCGGTGAGCACCTCCGCGTCGAGGCGACGGGGGAGCGGCTGGTCACGCACGTCTTCGAGTGCACCATGCCCGGCTACCGCGGCTGGTCCTGGGTGGTCGTGCTGGCCCGCGCCTCCCGCGCGAAGGCCGCGACCGTCGCCGAGACCGCGCTGCTGCCGGGCGAGGACGCGATCCTCGCCCCCGCCTGGGAGCCGTGGTCCGAGCGGCTGAAGCCCGAGGACGTCGGCGCCGACGACCTGCTGCCCTACCGGGAGCAGGACGAGCGGCTCGAGCAGGGCTACGAGGCCACCGGCGACGAGGACGAGGACCGCGTCGCCCTCTGGGAGCTGGGACTCGGCCGCCCCCGCGTGCTCTCGCAGGAGGGCCGCGGCGAGGCCGCCGAGCGCTGGCAGGCCGGCGAGTTCGGCCCCCGCCAGACCTCCTCCCGCGGCCGCAAGGGCACGGTCCCCGCGAGCTGCACCAGCTGCGGCTTCCTGATGAAGCTCTCCGGCTCCCTGCGCTCCGAGTTCGGCGTGTGCACCAACGAGTGGTCCCCGGCCGACGGCCGCGTGGTCCACCTCGGCTACGGCTGCGGTGCCCACTCCGAGACCGGGCAGGACGACGGCGAGCCCGAGATCCCCCGCGGCGCGGGTGTGATCGTCGACGAGCTCGATGTCGAGGTCGTCGACGACGACAAGGCGGCGGCGGACGCGAACGCACCGGCCGACGGCGCCGCGGCCGAGGATGCCGCTCAGACCGAGGGCCCGGATGCCGGGAACTCCGGCGCTGACGCTGAGGCTGAGACTCAGGCCGAGGGTGCTGCTCGGGTCGAGGGCTCGGACGCCGAGAGCAGCTCCGCCCCGGCGGACGTCGCGCTCGTCGAGCCGGCAGCTGAGCCCGCCCCGTCCGCGGACGCGTCGACGCCCGCTGAGCCCGCTCCGGTCCAGGAGCCGGAGCAGGCGACGACCGCGCAGGACATCGCCGGGACGGAGCCGGCGGCCGACGCCGAGCCCGCGCCGGCCGAGCCGGAGCAGGCTGCGCAGGAGCAGGTCCCGACGGAGCACCCGGCCCTTTCCTTCGACATCCCCGAGGCGGATTCTCCCGAGGACTGATCCTCCGCGTCGGCCCCGCGGACCGACGCCCTGCATGTCATGTGCGCCCCTGTTCCAGAACCGGAACAGGGGCGCTCATGACTTCGCGGTAACCCCCTGAACCGGAGCAGGTGCGCCGGACCAGGGCGGGGCCGCGCGGGGCAGGGGCGCCGGGCCGAGGCGGGGGAGGTCGGGACCGGGCCGGGCGTGGGACGTGCTCCGGGCGCGCGGGGCGGATCCGGCCCGGTGCCCGGCGGGGTCAGCGCTGGGAGACGGCGATCCGGGAGAGCAGCGCCTCGACCGCGAGCAGCGGCGGCACGTTCCCCGCGATCCGCTGACGGGCCTCCTGCACGGCCTCGAGCAGAGCGAGGGTGGAGCGGCCCGTGCCGTGCGCGGCGGCCTGCTCGATCTCGCCCGTCACGTCGACGTTCACCAGCTCCGACCCGGTGGCCAGCTGACGGCTCAGCACGTCGCGCAGCACCGAGTGGGCGTCCAGCAGGTACCGGTCCAGCACGTCACGGACCAGACGGGTCTGGCGCCGCTTGGCGTCCTCCTCGAGCTGGCGCATCTGGGAGCGGAGCGAGGGCGGCACCCTCCCGTCGTCGATGCCGGCCGAGCGCAGGAAGCGCTCCTTCTCCTCGAGCGCGACCTGGTCCGCGTGCTCCTTCGCCTCGGCGGTGGCCCGCTCGACGAGGGCCTGGGCGGCGAGCACGGCGCCGCCGGCGGTGCGCAGGGCCAGCAGCGTGCGCGCCGACTCCACCCGCGCGCCGAGCGCCCCCTCCTGCGTCGCATAGCGCAGCGCGAGGCCGATGTGGCCCTGGGCGGCGCGCGCCGCACGCAGTGCCAGCTGGTCCTCGATCCCGTCGCGGCGGCGCAGCAGCTCCGCGACCACGTCGGAGTCCGGGACCGTGAGCGTCACCAGGCGGCAGCGGGAGCGGATCGTGGGGGCGAGGTCCTCCGCCGAGGGGGCGCACAGCATCCACACCGTCGACGGCGGCGGCTCCTCGATCGACTTCAGCAGCACGTTGAAGGTGCCCGCGGTCATGCGGTCCGCGTCCTCGACGATCAGCACCCGGTGTCGGCCGGTGGCGGGGGCGCGCTGCGCGGTCATCACCAGCGAGCGCACCTCCTCCTTCGCGATGGAGAGCTTGTCGGTGGCGACGACGGTGACATCGGGATGCGTCCCCGCGAGGGTGGTGCGGCAGGCCGGGCACTGCCCGCAGCCGGTGCCCTGCTCGCACTGCAGGGTCGCGGCGAAGGCCCGGGCCGCGGTGGAGCGGCCGGAGCCGGGCGGACCCGTGATCAGCCAGGCCTGGGCGAGGGACCCCTCGGGGGAGGCGGCGCGGCGGAACTGCGCGACCGCCGCGTCCTGGCCCACGACGTCGGCCCACACCCCGGGCGCGTGCGGGGTCCCGGCTGCCTGCGCGGCCGCGGTCACTGCTCGTCCCTGTGCCGGGGCGGGGGCACCGGCTCGAAGGTCGGGTCGAACAGGCTCAGCACCTCGGCGACGGAGGCGAGCACCTCCGCGTGGACCTCCTCGCGCGGGCGGGTCCCGTCGATCACGGCGTAGCGCTCGGGATCCGCGCGGGCGAGCTCGAGGAACTCCTCGCGCACCGCCTCGTGGAACTCCAGGCCCGCGCTCTCCAGGCGGTCCTTTCCGGCGGGTCCGCGCCGCTCGTCCAGGGCGCTGGTGGGCACGTCGAGCAGGATCGTGCGATGGGGCAGCAGCCCGTCGACCGCCCACAGCGACAGCCCCGCGATCTCCTCCGGCGAGAGCTCGCGCCCGGCGCCCTGGTAGGCGACGGAGGAGTCGAGATACCGGTCCCCGAGCACGAGCCCGCCGCGGGCCAGGTGGGGGCGGACGACGGTCGCGATGTGGTGGGCGCGATCCGCCGCGTACAGGAGCGCCTCCGCGCGGGGCTCGACGTGCTCCCCGTGCAGCAGCAGCTCGCGGATGCTCTCGCCGAGCGGCGTGCCGCCCGGCTCCCGGGTGGTGAGGATGAGGTCCTCGGCGACGGAGCGCTCGGTGACCAGGTGGTCCCGCAGCATCCTCATCTGGGTGGACTTCCCGGCGCCGTCCCCTCCCTCGAAGGAGATGAACACGCCGCGGCGGGGCGGGTGGGTCGCGGGGATGCGCAGGGAGGTGCTGTGCAGCGCCGGTGCGTGCCGTGCCGCGGCCTGCAGGGCGTCCTCGTGCGGCGCGGGAGCGGGCTCGGTGCGGCTCATGCGCCCTCCTCCCCGGGGTAGACGACGCCGAGCGCGGCGCGGACGGCGTCCATCGTCTCCATCACCGACAGGGTGTCGGCCCAGCTCATCAGCGGGGACTCGAGCTCGCCGGCGGTGATCCGCCGGGCGGCCTCCGCGATCTCGTAGGCCATCCCGTCGCCGGGCGCGCCAGGATGCTCGAAGGACGCGGAACGGCCGTCGAGCAGCTCGATGGTGAGCGTGCCCGGGGCGTAGAACGGACCGGTCAGACGGGCCGTGCCCGCGGTGCCCGCGACGACCGCCTCGGCCGGGGTGCGGGTGCGCAGCGTGGTGCCGAGCCGTGCGAACCCGCCGCGCGCGCCCTGGGCGAGCAGGCCGAGCGTCGCGTCGACGCCGGTGGGGGTCAGCTCCCCCCGGACGACGGGGTCCTCGAGATCGCCGAGCACCATCTGTGCGAAGGAGATCGGGTAGACGCCGAGGTCCAGCAGCGCCCCGCCGCCGAGCTCGGGGGCGTTCATGCGGTGGGAGGGGTCGGTGGGCATGGCCTGGCCGTGATCGGCCGCGACCTCGAGGATCTCGCCGAGCAGGCCGGCCTCGATCACGCCGCGCAGCAGGTCGTACTGGGGCAGGAAGCGCGCCCACATCGCCTCCATCGCGAACACGCCCCGCTCCCGGGCGAGGTCGAGCAGGTCGCGGGCCTGCGGGGTGTTCAGGGTGAACGCCTTCTCCACCAGCACCGGCACGCCTGCCTCGAGCACCGGGCGGGCCAGCTCGTGGTGCTGGGCGTGCGGGGAGGCGATGTACACCGCGTCGATGCCGCCCGCGGCGAGCATGCCCTCGACGCTGTCGAAGGAGCGCTCGATGCCGTGCTCGGCCGCGAAGGCCGCGGCCCGCTCGGCGGAGCGGGAGACGACCGAGACGATGCGCGAGGCCGTCGCCCGATGGGCGGTGTCGGTGAACTGGCCGGCGATGTGGCCGGGGGAGACCACGCCCCAGCGCAGACCCGGCGCCGAGGCTGGATCGGGGACGGAGGGCTCGGGCAGGACCAGCGTGGGCGGGGCGGCGCCGCGGGTCTCGTCGGTCTGGCTCATGGCTCCAATCTACCGAGCGTCCCCGACACCACGGGCGTGCCGAGGACGTCTGTGGACGGGGTTGCGCCGATGGCTGAATCGGCGCTGTCCGGTCCGACCGCGCCGGCGGTCATGCCGCGCACCAGGGGCGCCGCAGGGCCAGGAGCACCGACGTCGGGTCCACCCGCGGCAGCGGCCCCGCTCGAGGGAGCGGGGCCGCTGCGGCGTGCGGGGCGCGGGCGCCTCACTTCTTCGCGGAGGTGCTCTTCTTCCGCGTGGTCGTGGTGCGGCGGGCGGCGGGCTTCTTCGCCGGTCCCTTGGCCCGCTTCTCCGCGAGCTTCTCGATCGCGACCTGCTCCGTGATCTCCTCGACCTTCTCCGTCGCTCGCAGCGACACGTTGGTGGTGCCGTCGGTGATGTACGGGCCGAAGCGGCCGTCCTTGATGACGATCGGCTTCTCCGAGGTCGGGTCCGTGCCGAGCTCCTTGAGCGGGGGCTTCGCCGCGGCGCGGCCGCGGGTCTTCGGCTGGGCGTAGATCTTCTCGGCCTCCTCGAGGGTGATCGTGAAGATCTGCTCCTCCGTCTCCAGCGAGCGGGAGTCGGTGCCCTTCTTCATGTACGGGCCGTATCGGCCGTTCTGGGCGGTGATCTCGGTGCCGTCCGCGGCGGTGCCGACCACGCGCGGCAGGCTCAGCAGCTTCAGCGCGTCCTCGAGCGTGACGGTCGAGAGGTCCATCGACTTCAGCAGCGAGCCGGTGCGGGGCTTCGGCTGCTTCGACTTGGGGACCTTCTTGCCGTCGGTGCTCTCGGGCTCCGGCAGCACCTCGGTGACGTAGGGGCCGTAGCGGCCGTCCTTGGCGATGATCTCGTGGCCGGTCTCGGGGTCGGTGCCGAGCACGCGGCCGTCGTCCTTGGCGCGCTCGAGCATCTCCTTCGCCTTCTCGACGGTGAGCTCATCGGGCGCGACCTCGTCGGAGACGTTCGCGCGCCGCGGGTCCGCGCCCTCGACGACGTTCCCGTCCTCGTCGGTCGGGTACTGCTCGACGTAGGCGCCGTAGCGGCCCACACGCAGGGTGATCCCCTCGCCGATGTCGATCGAGTTGATGGCGCGGGCGTCGATCTCGCCGAGGTCGTCGACCATGGGCTTCAACCCGATGGGGGCATCGCCCGAGCCGTCCGAGAGGTAGAAGTCGCGCAGGTAGTCCGCGCGTCCCAGCTCGCCGCGGGCCATGCGGTCCAGCTGCGCCTCCATCTGAGCGGTGAAGTCGTAGTCGATGAACGGCCCGAAGTGCTCCTCCAGCAGGCGCACCACCGCGAAGGCGGTCCAGCTCGGCACCAGCGCGGTGCCGCGGCGCAGCACGTAGCCGCGGTCCTGGATCGTCGCGACGGTGGAGGCGTAGGTCGAGGGGCGGCCGATGCCGCGGTCCTCGAGCGCGCGGACCAGCGAGGCCTCGGTGTACCGCGGGGGCGGGGTGGTCGTGTGGCCGTCGGGGACCAGCTCGCGGGTGGGGAGGGTCTGGCCCTCCTCCATCTGCGGCAGGCGCTTGTCGTCACCCTTGTCGTCGTCGCCATAGCGGGAGGCGTCGCGCCCCTCCTCGTAGGCGGCGAGGAAGCCGCGGAAGGTGATCACGGTGCCGGCGGCGCGGAAGGTCGCGCTGCGGCCCTCGTTCTCGACTTTCAGCTCGACGGTGGAGGTGGTGCCCTTCGCATCGGCCATCTGCGAGGCGACGGTGCGCTTCCAGATCAGCTCGTAGAGGCGGAACTCGTCGCCGGAGAGCTGCCCCGCGACGTCCGCCGGGGTGCGGAAGTGGTCGCCGGCGGGGCGGATCGCCTCGTGCGCCTCCTGCGCGGACTGCGACTTGTTCGTGTAGACGCGGGGCTTGTCCGGCACGAACTGGGAGCCGTAGAGCTCGGCGGCCTGGGCGCGGGAGGCGCGGATCGCCTCGCCCGAGAGCGTCACCGAGTCGGTGCGCATGTAGGTGATGTAGCCGTTCTCGTACAGCGACTGCGCCACGCGCATGGCCTGGCGCGCGCCGAGGCGCAGCTTGCGGCTGGCCTCCTGCTGCAGCGAGGAGGTGGTGAAGGGGGCGGCGGGCCGGCGCGTGTACGGCTTGGACTCCAGCGAGGTCACGGTCGCCGGGGTGGAGTCGAGCACCTGCACGAGCTCGCGGGCGGAGGCCTCGGTGAGGATCGTCGCGCTCTTCGAGCGGGGCTTGAGGGTGCCGTCGTCGGCGAAGTCGCTGCCGGTGGCGACGCGGGCGCCGTCGACCGTCTGGACCTTCGCGGTGAACTGCTCGGCGTCGGGGCCGAAGGTGCCGGTCACGTCCCAGTAGTCGGAGGCGACGAAGGCCATCCGCTCCCGCTCCCGCTCGACCACGAGGCGGGTCGCGACGGACTGCACGCGCCCGGCCGACAGCGACGGCTTGATCTTGCGCCACAGCACGGGGGAGAGCTCGAAGCCGACCAGGCGGTCCAGGATGCGGCGGGTCTCCTGCGCGTCGACCAGGTGCGCGTCGAGGTCGCGGGTGTTCTCCAGCGCTCCCTGGATCGCGTCCTTGGTGATCTCGTGGAACACCATGCGCTTGACGGGCGTGGACTTCTTGGGCTTAAGGGTCTCCAGCAGGTGCCAGGCGATCGCCTCGCCCTCGCGGTCCTCATCGGTGGCGAGGTAGAGGGTGTCGGCGTCCTTGAGTGACTTCTTCAGCTCCGCGACGGTCTTCTTCTTGTCGGGGCTGACGATGTAGTACGGGTCGAAGCCGCCCTCGACGTCGACGCCGAACTTCCCGTACGGCCCCTTCTTCATCTCGGCGGGCAGGTCTCGGGGCACGGGGATGTCGCGGATGTGGCCCACCGACGCCTTGACGTCGTACTCATCGCCCAGATACCGGGCGATGGTCCGTGCCTTCGCCGGGGACTCGACGATCACCAGATGCCGTCCGCCTGTCACGTCGCCTGCGTCCTTCCTCGCCGCGTCGCTCGCGGCCGTACGTCACGCCCCGTCGCGGGGTCGCATCTCCGCCGCGCGCTGACTCGGGGCGCGGCGATTGCTCACGGTACACGCTCCGCCGGAGGTGTCCGCAGGACGCTCGGCGTGCGCAGCACCAGGACCAGCGCCACCCAGGCGGCGGTCGCGCCGGCGATCACGGCGCCGGTGGCGCGGAAGGCCGCGAGCTGCGAGGCCCGGTCGGCGAGGTCCAGCGGGAGGGGGAGGCCGGCGATGCCCGCGGCGCCGGCGACCAGGCCGACGGCGCCGATCGCGCCGAGCACGAGGGCGCAGGCCAGCTCGGCCCGCGGCAGGCGCGGCACGTCGTGGCGGAGGTCGCGTCCGCGACGTCGCCGCCCCCGGCCGGCGTGCGCGGCCGCGCGGCGCAGCCGCCGCCTCGTGTGCAGCCCGTCCACCCCGAGCACGAGGAAGGTCCAGGCGGCGCTGACCGCGATCGCACCGATCACGTCGCTGGGTCGGTGCCATCCGGTGACGAGGGTGCCGATGCCGGCGGCGCCGCTCCACAGCAGGCCGAGCGGGGCGACCAGCGGCCGGGCCCGTCCGGCGACGAGCACGAGCGCGATCATCGTCGTCGCCGCGAGGGTGGAGTGGCCGGAGGGGAAGGAGTTCGTGGTCGGTTCGATGCCGGGGCCCAGCACCTCGCGGCTGACCAGCAGGTGCTTGATCACCTGGGTGGTGAGGTTCGCGCCGAGCACGAGCGAGGCCAGCGGCAGCAGCAGCGCGGGACGGCGTCGCAGCAGCGCGATCACGGCCGTGAGCGCGAGCAGGGCGATGATCACCGGCATGCTCACCGTCTCCACCGCGAGCTCCGCGATCCGCGAGAGGAGGCCGTCGTGGTTCCGGGAGCCGGAGAGGGTCAGCTGGTCCAGCCGCTGACCGCTCGCGGTGCCGACCGCGCCGCGGGCCATCATCGCCACCGCCGCGCCGCACACCGCGGCGACCAGCAGCGACAGCAGCGGCCGGGCGAGGCCGACGGGGGAGGGCGGTGCGGGCTCCGCCGCGGAGAGGGATTCGAGCGCCGTCACAGGGCCACCATCCCCGTCAGTGCGAGCTCGCGCACGGCGGGCAGGATCCGGGCGCGGGTCTCCTCGACGTCGGCGTCGGTGAGGGCGCAGACCGCAGCGATCACCTGGCCGAGGGTGAGCGTCCCGTCGAGCGCGCCGACGGTCGCGGCGAGCGCCTGGTCCGCGGGGACGGTGCGGGCGAGGCCCGCCCCCTGCACCAGCTCGATGAGGAGCGGGTCCCACTGGCCGGGGGTGAGATGGCGGCGCTCCACGACGTCCTCGGCGCGGACGGGGCGGGTCGCGGCGAGCGCCTCGTCGTCCAGCGCGGAGAGACGGTCGAGCGCGGCGAGGGAGGCGGCCAGGTGCTCCGAGAGGGTGCCGCTGCCGGTGCCGGTCGCGAGCTCGGTGCGCAGCA
Organism: Brachybacterium paraconglomeratum; assembly: GCF_003994255.1. Classification (GTDB taxonomy): domain Bacteria; phylum Actinomycetota; class Actinomycetes; order Actinomycetales; family Dermabacteraceae; genus Brachybacterium; species Brachybacterium conglomeratum. The sequence goes on from NZ_ML133856.1 coordinate 41,064, forward strand.
GGCCCCGTCGGCCGGCGTCGGGACGGCGCAGCAGCAGGTAGCCGAAGCCGATGCCCTCGACCGCGCGGGAGGCGAAGTCCTCGAGCCAGGCGTCGATCAGCGCGTCCCAGCGGTGATCGCGCGGCGTGATCCCGCCGTCGCGGGCCCAGGTCCCGGCGTACTCGGCGGGGTCCTCCCGGTCGCGCTGCAGCACCCAGGCGTCGACCCCGTCGGCGAGGGCGGGCTCGAGCCATGCCCGCGGGTGCGCGAAGCCGTCCTCCTCGTCGGTGATCTCCCAGTTGCCGAGCATGACGGCGCTCGCGCCCGGGGCGAGGTGCGCGGGGAGCTGGGCGAGCAGCTCGGCGAGCAGGGTGTCGCCGGCGCGGCCGCCGTCGCGGTAGGTCCAGGGGTCGTGCTCGTCGTCGCCCGCGCGGGGCGTGATCACGAAGGGCGGGTTGGAGACGACGAGGTCGAAGACCTCCCCGGCGACGGGCTCGAGGAGGGAGCCGCGGCGCAGGTCGAGCTCGATCCCGTTCAGCGCGGCGTTGAAGGCGGCGAAGGCGAGGGCGCGCTCGGAGAGGTCGGTGGCCACGACGTGCTCGGCGTGGCGGGAGGCGTGCATCGCCTGGATCCCGCCGCCGCAGCCGAGGTCGAGCACCCGGCCGACCGGAGTGCGGGGCGTGATCCGGGCCAGTGTGAGGGAGGCGCCGCCCACGCCGAGGACGTGCTCGGGCGAGAGAGGGGCGCCGGTCGCGAGCTCGGAGCGGTCCGAGGCGATCCACCAGTGGAGCGGGCCGGCATCGTCCTCGGCGGCGTAGGGGGCCAGGTCCACGAGGGCGCGGACGGAGGGCCCGTCCGCCGCGGACCCGTCGGCGGGGTGCCCGTCGTGCCCGTCGGCCGCGGACCCGTCGGCGGGGGCGAGCAGACCGAGGCGCTGCGCGCCCTCGAGACCGAGGGTGGGCAGCGCCGCGGCGACCCGGGCCGCCGGCAGCGTCTCGCCCAGCACGAACAGGGACAGGAGCGTCGCGGCCGGATCGGTGCTCCCGGCGAGCCGGCGACGGGCCGGCGCCGGGTCCTCGCGACGCAGCGCGGCGGAGGCGACGGCGCCGAGGACCTCCTCGAGGTGCTCGGTGACGTAGCGGGATTCGCGCAGGTCCGTGCCGAGGGCCTCGATCTCCGGGGTCAGGACGGTCGGGGCGGCGGCCGGTGCGTGCTCCGGGGCGGTGGCGGGCATGGCTACGATTGTGCCCCAGCGCGCCCGGAGGATTCCGGGGAGGACGTGCGGAGAATGCGCAGACCCTGTGGGGACGCGGGAGGACGGTGAGGGATGCGGGCAGGCAGGGCCTCGGAGCTGCTCGCCGACCTCAGCGCCCCGCTGATCCGCCACGGCTGCCTCACCCACGTCGAGCGGCGGCCCGCCCGCGAGGGCCGACGGGGCAGCTTCCCGGAGTGGACCGACCCGCGCCTGGTCCTCCACCTCGCCGAGCGCGGCATCACCGCCCCCTGGATCCACCAGGAGCAGGCGGCGCGCCTGGCGCACGACGGCCAGGACGTGGTGCTCGCCACCGCCACCGCCTCCGGCAAGTCCCTCGCCTACCTGCTGCCGACCCTCACCGCGATCGGGGCGCGGGAGATCGACCCCGGGGCGCCCCGGGCGACGGCGCTCTACCTCTCGCCCACCAAGGCGCTCGCCGCGGACCAGCTCACCAACATCACCGCCCTCGCCGACGGGGCCGGGATCCGCGACGCCCGCATCGCCGTGTACGACGGGGACACCCCGGCCGAGCAGCGCCGCTGGGTGCGCCGCCACGGCACCGTGGTGCTCACCAACCCCGACATGCTCCACTTCGGGATCCTGCCCGGGCACGAGCAGTGGGCCCACTTCTTCCGGGCGCTGCGCTACGTGGTGATCGACGAGTGCCACAGCTACCGGGGCGTGTTCGGCAGCCACGTGTCGATGGTGCTGCGGCGCCTGCGCCGGATCGCCGCGCGGTACGGGGCCGATCCCACGTTCGTGCTCGCCTCCGCCACCACCGCGAACCCGGAGCTGTCCGCCTCGCGGCTGATCGGACGGGAAGTCCAGGCGGTCACCGAGGACGGCTCTCCCCGGGCCGGGCTCACGATCGGGCTGTGGGAGCCGGGCACGCGCACCCGCGTGGACGGCCGCGGCGACCCGGCGCGGTGGGAGGAGCCGGGCCGCGACGCGAACGACGGCGAGGAGGACGAGGGCCCCGACGAGGATGGGCAGGGCCGTCGCGAGGAGCCGCTGCGCCGCTCGGCCACCAGCGAGGCCGCCGCGCTGCTCGCCGATCTCGTCGAGCGGGACGTGCAGACCCTCGTCTTCGCCCGCTCGCGGCGCGGGGCAGAGCTCGTCTCCACCGGGGCGCGGCGCCTGCTGGGGCAGAAGGCGGAGGAGGGCGCCGATGCGCGCCTGGCCGATGCCGCGCAGCGGATCGCCGCCTATCGCGGCGGCTATCTCGCCCGCGAGCGGCGCGTGCTCGAGGACTCCCTGCGCAGCGGCGAGCTGCGGGCCCTGGCCTCCACCAACGCCCTCGAGCTCGGGATCGACATCTCGGGGCTGGACGCCGTGGTCGTCGCCGGCTGGCCCGGCACCCGCGCCTCGCTGTGGCAGCAGTTCGGCCGCGCCGGCCGCCGGCAGGACTCGGGCGGCGGCTCCCTGGCCCTGTTCGTCGCCCGCGAGGACCCGCTGGACACCTACGTGGTCCACCACCCCGAGACGGTGTTCGGCGCCGAGGTCGAGGCGGCCGTGTTCGACCCCGCGAACCCCTACGTGATGACCCCTCACCTGTGCGCCGCCGCCTCCGAGCTCGCGATCCGCGACGGCGAGGAGGAGATCTTCGGGCCGACGGCGCGGGAGCTGCTCACGACCCTCGCCGCCCGCGGCGTGCTGCGCTCCCGCGCCACCGGCTGGTACTGGACGCTGAGCGAGTCCGCGCACGAGCTCACCGACCTGCGCGGCAGCGGCGGGGAGCCGGTGCGGATCGTCGAGGAGGCGGGCGGGGAGCTGCTGGGCACGGTCGACGCCGCGAGCGCCCACACCCAGGTCCACGACGGCGCGGTGTACCTCCACCAGGGCCGCAGCTACGTGGTGAACAGACTGGACGTGGACCAGGCCGTCGCCTTCGTGCGACGGGAGGACCCGCTGCACTCCACCCATCCGCAGTCCGCTTCGACGCTGCGGATCCGCCAGGTGGACCGCGAGGTGCCCTGGAAGGACGGGGTGCGGCTGTGCTTCGGCACCGTGGACGTCACCGACCAGGTCACCGGCTACCAGGTGCGGGACGTGTTCACGCAGGCCGTCCTCGCCCAGCACCCGCTGGACCTGCCGCCGCGCACGCTGACCACCAAGGCCGTGTGGTGGGTGGTCCCGCGCGAGCGCACCGACGCCGCCGAGATCCCTGCCGAGGAGCTGCCCGGGGCGCTGCACGCCGCCGAGCACGCCGCGATCTCGATGCTCCCGCTGCTGGCCACCTGCGACCGCTGGGACATCGGCGGGCTCTCCGCCGCCGAGCACGAGGACACCGGGGAGCCGACGATCTTCGTGTACGACGGGGCACCGGGCGGCGCGGGCTTCGCCGAGCGCGGGGCCGACGATGCCGCCGCCTGGGTGCGGGCCACGGCGGACATGATCGCCGAGTGCGGCTGCGAGGCGGGCTGCCCGGCCTGCGTGGTCTCGCCGAAGTGCGGCAACGGCAACGAGCCCCTGTCGAAGGCGCAGGCCGTGCGGCTCCTGGGACTGCTCGAGGAGTGAGGGCGGCGCGCCGACGGACGCACCGCACCCCTTCGCGATGGACGAAATGTCCGATTCGGGGCCATACTGGGGTGAGACGCCCGGGACGGGCGGGGCCGTCGGGGCCCGTTCTCGAGCAGCTCCCCGCGGTGCGGGTGGAGCGGCATGGCCGCATCGGGCTGAGGAGCCGCCGATGAACAGCGCAGCGACCGGCAGTGCAGCGACCGACAGTGCAGCGACCGGCAGCGCGGGGACGGATCGGGCCCCGGCTGCGCGGTCCGGTGCTCCGGCGCGCCGCGGTCCGCGCGAGAGGCTGGCCGCCCTGGTCTCCCCGCCTCGCGTCAACGCTCTCGACATCGCCCGCGCCCTCGCGATCCTCGGGATGATCGGGGCGCACGTCGGGGACATCCCGCCCTTCGACCCGATCTGGCCGGCCAGCTACCTCTCGATCGTGCACGGCAACTCCTCGATGCTCTTCGCCGTGCTCGCGGGGATCTCGATCGCCCTGGTGACCGGGCGGCGGCGGATCCCGGAGCCGGCCGAGCTGCCGCGGCTGCGCGCCTCCCTGCTGGGCCGGGGCATCGCGATCTTCCTCATCGGCCTGGTGCTCGAGATGATGGGCACCGGGGTCGCGGTGATCCTCACCTTCTACGGGGTCGTGTACATCGCGGCGCTGCCCGTGATCCGGCTGCGCCCCTCCCGCCTGCTCCTGCTCGCGCTGCCGATCGCGCTGCTCGGGCCGGTGCTGGTCACGCTCGCCGAGATGCTCTCGCTCGGCTCCTACGGCCCCGGCGCCGATCTCGTGCTGATCGGCAGCTATCGCTTCACCTCCTGGGCGCCGCTGATCCTGCTGGGGATGGCGCTGGGCCGGATGCCGCTGGACCGTCCCGGGGTGGCGGCGAGGATCGCCGCGATCGGCGCGGGGGCCGCGGTGCTCGCGACCGTGGCCGGGATGGCGCTCGCGGCGCTGCTCGGCACGCTCGCCCCTGAGGTGTACGGGCCCGAGGCGGAGTCCGCGGCATCGAGCGCGGTCGTCGAGGAGAGCGCCGAGGAGGAGGACGAGCCCGGCCTCGGCTGGGACGGTTATGGGGAGTCCCTCGCGGAGATGGACCCGGCGTGGGAGCTCGGCGAGTCCGTGATCTCGCTGACGCCGCACTCCGGCTCGACGCTGGAGATCTTCCGCTCGGGCGGGATCGCGCTCGCCGTGATCGGAGGGCTGCTGCTGATCGCGCGACCCCTGCGCTGGGTGCTGCTGCCGCTGTCGGCGATGGGATCGATGCCGCTGACCGCCTACTCGGTGCACCTGGTCTCCCTGGTCGTGCTCGCCGGGCCCGGCGGATGGATCGCGGACGACCGCGTCTGGGTCGCCTCCGCCGTGGTGCTGCTCGTGGCCTGCACCGCCTGGTCCGCGCTCAAGGGGCGCGGACCGCTGGAGCGGGTCACCGCCTGGGCCGCGCGGCGCGCCGGGCAGGCGGTCCCCGCCGCGGCACCCGGCCCCGCCCCGAGGTCCGCCGTCCGGTAGGTCGCTGGCGGCAGGTCGCTGCGGCGTCGGGGCCTTCGTCTCCTGCGGAGCCCGTCCTCGCTCACGTCTCCGGGACCTCCGACGGCCCGGGGCCCGCCCTCGATTCCGCGACCGCGGAGGGGAGCGCTCCGGCGTCGACCTCGACCCGGACGAGCACGTCCCATTCCCGCTGCTCGCAGCCGGTGAGCCTCGCGCCGTTGCGCTCGGCCGTCTCCGCCGCCACCCGGCAGGGGTGCGGATGGGCGACCGCGAGCGCATCGGCGCCCGCGAGGGAGGCGAGATCCGCGGCGGTGCCCGCCTCGGCCCGGGCGAGCACCCCGCTGCCCAGCAGCGCGAGGGCGGCCACCACCGTGGTCGTCGTCCCCGTCCAGGCCAGCACCGACGCGCTCGACGTGCTCATGGCGTCCCTCTCTCGAGCAGCTGCGGCTCGAGCCGTGCCTCGGCGTCGGCGCTGAGGGACCAGGACGCGCCGGACATCGGCCCCGCAGGGGCCTGCAGCGTGCGCGTCACCTCGACCCGCACCCACTGGCCGGATCCCGAGACGGACACGGCCGTGCCCTCCCCGCCGATCCGCTCCGCGACCTCGAGCGCCGCCGCGGTCTCCTCTCCCCGGGCGAGCTCCCGCGCCGCGCCGCGCGCCGCGCTCTCGAGCCTCAGCTGGGAGGCCAGTCCCGCACCGGTCAGCAGCACGACCATCACCATCACCACCACGACGGGCAGCACGATCGCCGTCTCCGCCGTGGCGGACCCCCGGTCGTCCCGCAGGCGGGACGACCGGGCGGACCGCATCATCACGACCCCATCGACAGGGCGGAGGTGATGATCCCCATCAGCAGGGTCCGCACCTCCCCGGACGCCAGCAGGGCGACCAGGACGGCGGCGAAGCCGCAGGCCGCGAGCACGGTGATCGCGTACTCGGCGGTGGAGGCGCCGGTCTCGTCCCGCCAGCGGCGGGCGAGGGTGCGGCGCAGTCGGATCCTCGTGCAGTGCATGGTGCTCCTCCTTCGTTCTGCGGGCGGCGCTCGCCGTCCCGCGGTGGCGGCTCCCGCCGCCGACGCCGTCCCCGGGCGGGGACGACGGACCGGGACCGTCCCGGTGATCCGTGGCCTCACGCTCCGCCGGAGGTGAGGGAGAGGGTGCCGCCCAGCAGGGAGATCACGGTCGGCACGATGCCGAGGGCGACGAAGGCCGGCAGCAGCGCCGCTCCGGTGGGCAGCACGAGGCGGACGGCGAGCTCGGCGGCGCGCACCTCGGCGTCCCGGGCGCGGCCGCGACGGGCGTCCCGCGCCGCGGAGCGCAGCACCCTCGCGAGATCCGCGCCGGTCTCCTCCGCGAGCACGGCGGAGCGTCCCAGGGCGTCGAGCTCCGCGGGGAGCGCGTCGACCGCGAGCCGTGCAGGGACCCCGGCGGCGAGGGCGGAGGCGACGGCCCGCATCGCCTCGGCGTCCGTCCCTCCCGGCAGTGCCGCGGCGACCGCGGCGAGGGCACGGGACAGCGGCAGCCCCGACTCGAGCGCCCCGGCGATCAGCTCGAGCGCCACCGACGGGTCCACCTCCGTGCGCAGGGGAGGGTCGGCGCTGCGCAGCAGGCGGCGCATCCACCACCAGCCCAGCACCGTCAGGGCGATCCCCGCCCCGCCGAGCAGCCGTCCCGAGGTCGAGGCGACCAGGAGCCGCAGCGGGTCGCCGCCCAGGAGCATGCCGAGGCCCAGCCCGGCCAGCGGCAGCACGAGCAGGATCCGGGCGGTCGAGCGCGGGCCCGCGAAGGCGCTGCGCCGCGCCTGGGCGGCGTCGTGGAGGTCGCGCAGGGCGTCGGCGAGGTGCTGGAGCATCACGGCGGCCGGGGCGCCCGTCCGCTCGCACACCGCGAGCGCGGCGCCGAGCGAGGCGACCGTCGGCGCGCTGCGCAGCCGTCCGCCCGCCGCGCGGCGCGGATCCGCTCCGGCGGCGGAGGCGCGGGCCAGATCCCGCAGGTCCCCGTCGGGAAGGGTGCGCGCGAGCGCGGCCCAGCCCTGCCGGATGCTCGCCCCGGAGCTGATCACGCTCGCGAGCTGCTCGACCGTGCGGGCCAGGTCCAGCGGACCCGATGGCGCGCGGCGGGGCCGGGAGGCCCTCACCGGTGCTCCGGCGGGGAGCGCGGGCGGGACGAGCACCCACAGCAGCACGAGCGCGAGGGCGGCGACGGCGAGGACGGGGATCATGCCGCCCTCTGTCCCGCTGCCCGGACGGGCCCCTCGTCCGCCCCGCGATGCAGGCGGGAGGCGAGATGCTCCGCGGCCGGCCCCTCCCGCAGCGTCCCGCCCTGCGAGCGCAGCGCGGTCCGGGCGGTGAGCATCCCGTCCGCTCCGCGCGAGAGCACGGCGATCTCCTCCAGCACGCGCAGCCCGTCGCGTCGGCCCAGGTGCACGACGACCTCGAGGGCGCTCGCCACCTGCGCGGCGAGCGCGCCGCGGTCCAGCCCGCCGAGGGCGCCGAGCGCCTCGAGCCGGGCGGGGACGTCCGCTGCAGTGTTCGCGTGGACCGTGCCGCAGCCGCCGTCGTGCCCCGTGTTCAGCGCCTGCAGGAGCTCGCGGATCTCCTCGCCGCGGCACTCCCCGAGCACGATCCGGTCCGGCCGCATGCGCAGGCTCTGTCGCACCAGTGCGGTGAGGTCGATGGCACCCGCGCCCTCGCTGTTCGCGTGTCGCGACTGCAGGTGCACGACATGGGGGTGGTCCACCGCGAGCTCGAGCACGTCCTCGACCACGACGATGCGCTCCTGCGGCAGGGCCTCGTGGAGCATCGCGGCCAGGAGCGTCGACTTCCCGGTGCCCGTGCCGCCTGTGACCAGGAAGGGCACTCGGGAGCGGACCAGCGCGCGAAGCACCTCCCGCAAAGCGGGGGTCAACGCCCCCAGGCGTTCGAGATCGTCGAGGTCCAGGCGGTCCTGCGAGGGCAGGCGCAGCGAGAGGATCGCCCCGCCCGGGGAGAGCGGCGGGAGGACGGCATGGAATCGGATCCCGGAGGGGAGGTGCGCATCGGCCCAGGGCACCGCGTCGTCGAGGCGGCGACCGCCCGAGGTCGCCAGGCGCACCGCGAGATCCCTCGCCTCGCCGGCGGAGAGGCGCAGCCCTGCGGGACGGAGCCCGCCCGAGTCGTCGACCCAGACCGTCCCGTCGTCGTTGACCAGCAGGTCCGTGACCCCGGGGACGACGAGCCCCTGCAGCGGGCCGAGGCCGTCGACGTGGTCCCGCACCTGCGCGGTCAGCTCGAGGGTCGCCGCGGCGCCCAGCACCCGCCCCTGGGCGCGCAGCACCCGGGCGATCCGCGGCACGTCCACCGCGCCGGGGGAGCGCACCAGGTCCTCCCTCACCCCGGCGAGCAGGGTGTCGAGGGCGCCCTCGTCCGTGCTCCGCCCGCTCATGCCGGCTCCTGCGTCAGGAGCTCGGTGACCAGCTCACGGGCGGCCCGATCAGCACCTCGGCGTCGCACGTCCAGCAGCGGGACCGCGCCGCGGGTGCTGTCGCGGAAGGAGGTGGCGAGGGGGAGGTCGAGGTCCTCGGCGACATCGGCGGGGGAGAGCCCGCGACCGCGCCGCACCACCGCTCTCGTGAGCCCGGCCGGCGGCGACCACTCCCGCAGCCGCCGCGCGGCGGACCGCACCGCATGGTCGCTCGCGGGCAGCACCAGCAGGAGCTCATCCAGGTGCGGGACCGCGCAGGGGACGAGCGCAGCGGCGAGGTCCACCACGACCGTGCCGTCGAGGGGGCCGAGCGCCGCGAGCACGCGCGGCAGGTCCTCCTGGTCGGGGCCGGCCCTCTCCCCGGCCACGAGCAGGTGCACCTCGTCGATGCGCGGCAGACCCGAGCGCAGGGCCTCGCCGTCGTCGACGCCGAGCGAGGCGGTCTGCGACCAGTCCAGGCCCGGGGCGCCATTCGCCTCGACCAGCAGGTCGAGCCCTCCGCCCAGCGGATCCGCGTCCAGCAGCACGACGGGTCCGTGGCGGCGCGCGGCCCCGGCGAGCCGGGCGGCGAAGCTCGAGGCGCCGGCCCCGCCGCACCCTCCGGTCACGCCGATCAGCCGGGCGCCCGAGCGGGTGCGGGTGAGCTCGGAAAGGCGCGAGAGCAGCTCCTCCGAGGCCGAGGGCAGCGGCAGGACCGCGAGGGCACCGGCCTCGAGCGCGAGGGGCCACAGCTCGGCGGGCACCTCCTCGGCGGCGAGGACGACGATCAGCGGGGCGCGGCCCAGGGCGGCGCCGGGGCAGCGCGGCGCCCCGTCGCGGAGGGTCTCGGCAGGGACGACGGTGCAGCCCGCCGTCTCATGGGGCTCCTCGAGGAGCCAGGAGCCGGCCGCCGTGGCATGGTCCGCCACGAGCTCCCGCAGGGGACCCTCCGGTCCCACCCATCGGACACCCCGACGGGGCCTCCCGGGGCTCTCGGCGCGGTCCTGCCCGGCGCCCGGGAAGCGGGAGCGGGGCCGTCGCGGCGCGCGGGCCGGGGAGGGGTCGAGGGAGGCGGGAGCTGAGGTCCGCCCGGGCCCTGCAGAGCTCGGCGAGCGGTCGGCGGCGGAGGTGATCGTGCTGGTCATGCCGCCATCGTGGCGAGCACGGGCGGAGGACGACAGGCCGTCGGCGCGACGGTGGACGGACGGGGTCTGTGGAGGAGAGGTCGCCGGGACGAGGGTCCTTGCGTCCTCTCCTCCGGGCGCGTAGTGTGAGCTGTACCACGACGGATACCGGCATCGGAACCCACGTACGACTGGTCCCCGCAACGGACCGGCTGTGAGACGTCGACAGCGTCACCGCAGCTGCTTCACGTGTACGCCTGATCCCGATGCAGACGGCCCGTCAGGAGCGGCGGTGCGACTCGATCGCACCGCCGCTCCACCATGTCCGGACGCGGTGCGGGAGCCGCCCGGGCCGGAGCGTCCTCAGAGCTCCAGGTCCACCACGACCGGCGCGTGGTCCGAGGCGCCCTTGCCCTTGCGCTCCTCGCGGTCGATGAACGACCCGGTGACCGCCTTCTGCACGGCGGGGGAGCCGAGCACGAAGTCGATGCGCATGCCCTCCTTCTTCGGGAAGCGCAGCGCCTGGTAGTCCCAGTAGGTGTACACCCCGGGCCCGGGGTGCTCGGGCCGCACGACGTCGGCGAAGCCCTCGTCCACGACCGCGCGGAAGGCCGCCCGCTCCGGCTCGGTGACGTGGGTCTTGCCCTCGAAGAAGTCCATGTCCCACACGTCGTCGTCCTGCGGGGCCACGTTGAAGTCGCCGACGAGCGCGACCTTCGCCGCCGCGTCCCCGGCGAGCTCGCGCGCGCCCTCGGCGCGCAGCGCCTCGAGCCAGCGCAGCTTGTAGGGGTAGTGCGGGTGCTCCAGCTCGCGGCCGTTGGGTACGTACAGCGACCAGATCCGCAGCCCGTCCCCGACGATCCCGCCGAGCGCCCGGGCCTCGACCACCCCGGTCTCGTCCTCGGGCCAGGTGGGAACGGCCGGGAGCTCCGTGCGCACGTCGGACAGGCCCACGCGCGAGATCAGCGCGACACCGTTCCACTGGTTCAGTCCGTGCGCCGCGACCTCGTAGCCGGCCGCCTCAAGGGCTGTGAGGTCGAGCTGGGCGGGCTTGGCCTTGATCTCCTGCAGGGCGAGGACGTCCACCTCGTGCCGTTCGAGGAAGGCGAGCACGCGGTCCATCCGGGCCCGCAGCGAGTTGATGTTCCAGGTCGCGATGCGCATGCCGCCGATCCTACGGGGCGCGGGCGCGCGTCCGCCTCGAACGGTCCATGGCAGGCTCCGGACCTGCGTAGACTCTGTCCATGGCGCGCGCACTCGTCACGGGATCCACTTCAGGGCTGGGACTCGAGTTCGGCTGGCAGCTGGCCGGCACCGGGCACGACCTGGTCCTCGTCTCTCGTGACGAGGACCGGCTGCGCGCCGTCGCCGAGCAGATCCGGGACGTCCACGACGTCACCGTCGAGGTGATGTCGGTCGACCTCTCCGACCGCCGCGAGCTCGAGCGGGTCGAGGTCCGTCTGACCGATCCTGTCGACCCCGTCGACCTGCTCGTGAACAATGCCGGCTACGGGCTGCGCGGCGGCTTCCTCGAGGTGGGCGTCGAGGACCACGAGAAGCAGCTCGACACCCTGATGCGGGCCGTGCTCGTGCTCTCCCACGCCGCGGCCCGGACCATGGTCCAGCGCCGCCGCGGAGCGATCCTCAACGTCAGCTCCCTCGCCGGATACACCACCGCCGGCCCCTACGCGGCCTCCAAGAGCTGGGTCACCGTGTTCACCGAGTCCCTCGCCATGGAGCTCAAGGGCACCGGCGTCACCGCCACCGCCCTGCTGCCCGGCTTCGTCCAGACCGAGTTCCACGAGCGGGCCGCGATGTCGATGGACGGGCTGCCGCGCATCACCTGGCTGAAGGCGCCGTACGTCGTCGAGCAGGCGCTGAAGGACGCGGCCAAGGGCTCGGTCCTGTCGATCCCGTCGGTGAAGTACCGCACCGCGGGGGAGATGTCCCGGATCGCGCCGCGACCGCTCGTGCGCGCCATGACCTCCCCGAACTGGTACCGACGCCTGCAGGCGCGGTCGGTGGATCGCTCCCGGCGTCGGGCCTCCCGCCGCAACCTCCGCGCCCCCTGGCAGCGCGAGGACGACGCTCTCTGACGGGGTGGGCATCCACTACCCTGACCGCATGTCCTCCACCAGCACGGATCCCGTCCACCAGCTCCCGATCGACGAGGCCCGCGAGCGTCTGCGCGTCCTCATCCGCGACCTCGCCGTGGTGCGCGGCCGCGTCACCCTCTCCTCGGGAGCGGAGGCGGACCACTACGTGGACCTGCGCCGCATCACCCTGCACCACGAGGCCGCGCCGCTCGTCGGCCGCGTCATGCTCGACCTGCTGCGGCGCGAGGGCCTCGTGCCCGGCGTCGAGGCCGTCGGCGGCCTGACCCTGGGCGCGGACCCCGTGGCGACCTCGATCCTGCACGCCTCCGCCGCCGATCCGGCGCTCGATGCGCTGGACGCCTTCGTGGTCCGCAAGGCGAACAAGGCCCACGGCCTGCAGCGCCGCATCGAGGGCCCGGACGTCACGGGCCGTCGCGTCGTCGCGGTCGAGGACACCTCCACCACCGGTGGCAGCGTGCTCACGGCCTGCGAGGCGCTCGCCGAGGCCGGCGCGGACATCGCCGCGGTCGCCGTGATCGTGCACCGCGCCGACGCCTCCCGCGACGCGGTCGAGCAGGCCGGGCACCGCTACCTCTCCGCCTACGACATCTCCGAGCTGGAGATCTGAGACCGACCCGGTCCTCGCCGCCCGTGCGGACCTGGTCGGACGGCGCGCTGCCCCGTCCGGCCGGGCCCGCTCCGGTCAGACCTGGTCGGCGGCGAAGGTGTCGCAGGAGGCGATCGTGCCCTGCTCGTAGCCGGTGGTGAACCAGGCCCGACGCTGCTCCGAGGAGCCGTGGGTCCAGGTCTCCGGCCGCACCTGCCCGCCGGCGACGTCGCCCTGGATGTGGTCGTCGCCCACGGCGCTGGCGGCCGAGAGCGCGGACTCGATGTCCTCCGCGGTCAGCGGCTGCAGCATCGCATTGCCCTCGTCGTCCACCGAGTTCGCGGCGTGGTGCGCCCACACCCCGGCGTAGCAGTCGGCCTGCAGCTCGAGCCGCACCCCGTCGGACTGCGGACCGGTCTGCGAGCGGTCCGCGGTCTCCATCACCCCGGTGAGGTACTGGATGTGGTGGCCGTACTCGTGGGCGACCACGTACATCTTCGCGAGCTGCCCGCCGTCGGCCCCGTACTGGGTGGCCAGAGAGTCGAAGAAGGACACGTCGACGTAGAGGGTCATGTCGGCCGGGCAGTAGAAGGGGCCGACGTCGGCGGTCGCCGCGCCGCAGCCGGTCTGCACCTGGTCCTCGAAGACATGGCCCTGTGCCTCGACGAAGTCGATGCCCTCGGCGGGGGCGAGCTGCCCCCACGTGGAGTCCGCGGACTCCACGGTCGCTTGGACCAGGCAGTCGTCGCGCTCGTTGGCGTCGGCGCCGGTGAGGCAGTGGTCCAGCGAGCCGCCCTCGGCCGCCGGCCCCTGCTGCGTGCTGCTGCCGCCGCCGAGCAGGTCCAGCGGATTGCCGCCGATCAGCGTGTAGATCAGGACCACCACGAGCAGCAGGCAGCCGGCGCCGCCGCCGAGCTTGAGCCCGCCTCCGCCCCGCCCGCCGCCGCGCGGGGAGAAGCCGCCCCCGCCGCGACCAGCGGCGGAGACGTTGTCGGAGCGGATCTCCGCGTTCGGGTTGAAGGTCATGCGCACAGAGTAGACCGGGAGTCCGCTGTGAACAGCCGGAACAGCGTTCGTGGAGGTCCTGGGCAGGGGGCGGGCGGGCCGGGGCGCGCGCCCGGGGCGGGCACCTAGACTCGGGGGCGGGCCGACGAGGTCCGACTCCTCCACCACGACCTCCGGGAGCCACCTGCATGAACATCGTCGACTGGGCCGTCTCGACCATGGACGCCCTCGGGCCGCTCGGCGTGTTCCTGCTGATCTTCCTCGAGAACATCTTCCCGCCGATCCCCTCCGAGGTGATCCTGCCGCTGGCGGGGGTGACCTCCGCCGGGCCGAACCAGTCGTTCTGGCTGATGCTGCTGGCCTCGATCGCGGGATCCGTCGTCGGGGCGTGGCTGCTCTACGGGATCGGGCGCCTGCTGGGCCCCGAGCGGCTGCGGGTCCTCTTCATCCGCCTGCCGCTGGTGCACGTGGAGGACTACGACAAGACCGTCGCGTTCATGGACGAGCACGGCTACAAGGCGATCTTCTTCGGTCGCTTCGTGCCCGGCATCCGCTCGCTGATCTCGATCCCGGCCGGCCTCTACGCGATGCCGATCGGGATGTTCACCCTGCTCACCGCGATCGGCAGCGGCATCTGGAACACCCTGTTCATCACCATCGGCTACTTCATGGGCTCGAACTGGACCGTCATCGAGCCCTACACCGACATCTTCTCCAACGTCGCCTACGCGGTGATCCTGCTGGTGGTGCTGTGGTTCGCGGTCAAGCTCGTGCTGCGCGAGAAGAAGCGCCGCGAGCTGGGCCTGCCCGATCCCGACGCGGAGGAGATCGCGGAGCTGGACCAGGAGAAGGCCGAGGAGAAGGCCGAGCCGGGCCAGGGGGCCACCGGGTCCGCCGACTCCTCGGAGGAGCGCGCCGAGGAGCGATGAGCGAGGCTCCCCGCGCAGCGGACCCCGGCCGCGAGGTCGGCGTCGGCCCCCATCCCGAGCCCTGGCCCGAGGATCCCCGCCTGGACCCCGAGCTGCTCGCCGGCGGCGACCGTCGCAACGTGGAGGACCGCTTCCGCTACTGGCGGCGAGAGGCGATCATCGCCGAGCTCGACACCCGCCGCCACGACCTCCACGTCGCGATCGAGAACCTCGAGCACGACGCGAACATCGGCTCCGTGGTGCGCACCGCGAACGCCTTCGCCGTCGGCGCCTTCCACATCGTCGGCAGGCGCCGCTGGAACCGGCGGGGCGCCATGGTCACCGACCGCTACCAGCACGAGATCCACCACCCCGACGCCGCTCACCTGATCGCCTGGGCGCGGGAGGAGGGCAGGCCACTGGTCGCGATAGATCTGGTGCCCGGGGCGGTCCCGCTCGAGCGCACCGCCCTGCCCCGGAACGCCGTGCTCGTGGTGGGGCAGGAGGGGCCCGGGGTGAGCCGCGAGATGCTGGAGGCGGCGGATCTCGTCGTCGGCATCTCCCAGTTCGGCTCGACCCGCTCGCTCAACGTCGCCGCGGCCGCCGCGATCGCGATGCACGCCTGGGTCCTCCAGCATGCCGAGATCCCCGAGGGCCCGCTGCGCTGAGCGGAGCGGGCGACGGACGGCGCCGGAGACGCGCACGGCCGGGCCGCGCCGTCCACGCCCTGACCGACGTCCTGCGCCCCGACGTCCACGCGGGACCTCCGGACGGAGCATGCCGGGTGCGCTGTGGAACAATGGGCACGATCGGACGACCCCGCGCGGAGCACCGCCGGTCGTCATCGACCCCACCGACGAAGGAGAGTGCCCCCATGGCAGTCGTTTCCCCGGATCAGTACGCAGAGATGATCGATCGCGCCAAGGCGGGCAAGTTCGCCTACCCGGCCGTGAACGTCTCCAGCTCGCAGACCGCCACCGCCGCCCTCCAGGGCTTCGCCGAGGCGAACTCCGACGGCATCATCCAGGTGTCCTTCGGCGGCGCCGAGTACCTCTCCGGCTCCACCATCAAGGACCGCGTCGCGGGCTCCATCGCGCTGGCCGAGTACGTCCACGCCGTCGCGAAGAACTACCCGATCAACGTCGCGCTGCACACCGACCACTGCGCCAAGGAGGTCCTCCCCACCTGGGTCGAGCCCCTCATCGAGTGGGACCTCGAGAACCGCGTGAGCAAGGGCCTGGACCCGCTGTTCCAGTCGCACATGTGGGATGGCTCCGCCGTGCCGGTCGACGAGAACCTCGAGATCGCCGAGAAGCTGCTCGAGAAGTCCGTCGCCGCCAAGAAGATCCTCGAGATCGAGGTCGGCGTCGTCGGCGGCGAGGAGGACGGCGTGGAGGCGAACGTCTCCAACGACAAGCTCTTCTCCACCCCCGAGGACGGCCTGAAGACCGCCAAGAAGCTCGGCCTGGGCGAGCGCGGCCGCTACCTCACCGCACTGACCTTCGGCAACGTGCACGGCGTGTACAAGCCGGGCAACGTGAAGCTGCGCCCCTCCGTCCTGCTGGACATCCAGAAGGCCGTCGGCGCCGAGTACGGCCAGGACATGCCCTTCGACCTGGTGATGCACGGCGGCTCCGGCTCCACCCTGGAGGAGATCCAGGAGGCCGTCGACAACGGCGTCATCAAGATGAACATCGACACCGACACCCAGTACGCCTTCACCCGCCCCGTCGTCTCGCACATGTTCGAGAACTACTCGGGCGTGCTGAAGGTCGACGGCGAGGTCGGCAACAAGAAGGCCTACGACCCCCGCGCCTGGGGCAAGAAGGCCGAGGCCGGCATGGCCGCCCGCATCGTCGAGGCCTGCGAGAACCTCCGCTCGGCCGGCACCCACCAGGCCTGAGCGACGAGCTGATGCGCTGAGCGCCGACCCGGCGCCTGCACGAGAAGGACCCCGGAGCCCCATGGCTCCGGGGTCCTTCCCTGTCCGGAGACGACCCGGTCGCCTCGGCCCGCCGCGCTGCTCCTGCGCCTCCCGCGGCGCTCCTGCCCCGCCCGCGTTGCTCCTGCCCCGCCCGCGTTGCTCCTGCCCCGCGCGCGGCGGGGCGGCGAGGTCTTGTGAGTCCCAGGACCCATGCGCTGTCACGCATGGGTCCTGGGACTCACAAAAGGTGGCGGCCCGCAGGGCGCCCGACGGGGTGCACGAGTGGCGGCCGAGGGACGGCCGTCGAGGCGGCGGTCGGGGCGGCCGGCGGGGTGGCCCCGGGGGTGGCCGGCGGCCGTCAGCTCACCAGCGGTTCCCGGCGGCGCGGCCCATGACCCGCTTCAGTGCGGGCAGCACGTCGGCCAGGAAGATCCCGGCGATGATCACGCCGGCCAGCATGAACAGCATGTTGCTGCCGCGGCCGATCGGGTACGGCAGGGAGAGGAAGCCCAGCAGCATCGCGACGCCGGTCAGCACGCACCAGAACACCTTCGAGCGCTTGCCCGCGGCCGTGTAGGCGTCGGGGCGGAAGCGCAGCGCGTTGACGAACGCCCAGATCTCGAGGGCGAGCAGGGCCACGGCGAGGACCAGGAAGATCCACATCTGGATGAGGGCGATCATCGCCCCAGGATAGGGGCGCGCCCTGGACGCTCCCCCGCAGACGCGCCCCTCACCCCCTGGACCGCGCTGCTCGCGCCCGGGGCGCCGCGGCGACCGCGCCCCGGGCCGCACCGCCCGCTCAGCGGCGGCGGTCGGGGTCCGAGCGGTCCGTGATCAGCAGCTCGAGCGCCTCGGTCGTGGCGGGCGGCTCCACGGCCTTCATCTCCATCGTCATCGGGCGCGGGCCGATCGCGTCGCCGTCGGCGGCGATGACCAGGCTCGGCAGGAACTTCTTCGCCTCTGCGGCGGTGAGCCCCGTGGCCTGCAGCAGGTCGATCGCGAGCGAGCGCAGCTGGATGGTGAGGGTCACGCCCTCGAAGTGGCCGGCTCGCCCCGGCCGCAGCCCCTCGTCGTTGCGCAGCAGCATCTCGGGGGTGAGATAGGAGCCGAACAGCCGCAGCTGGCGACGTGCCGTGGTGAAGTCGACCTCCTCATGGGTGACGGCGACCCGCAGCTCCTGCACGGCGTCGCGGGCGGCGAGCAGCGCGTCGGCGAGGGTCGAATGGGCGTCCCCGCGCACGGCCTCCAGGAACTCCGCCTGGCGGCGTGCGATCACGCGCAGGTTCCGCATCGCCCGGTCGGAGCCGACCAGCAGGTGCTGGATGCGCTCGACCTCCTCGGCATGGCGCAGCCCGGTGGGGGAGAAGGTCGCCATCTCGTTGGCGACGTCATTGGCCAGGCTCCACTCGTCGGTGTACTTCTGGGAGACGTCGCGCAGATTCCGCAGCGTCGCCCGCGCCACCCCGCGGTCCCCGGTGCGGGCGGAGACGGCAAGGCTGACCAGCGCGTCCTCGAGCTCACGGTAGAAGGAGTCCGCGGCACGGGACTGGAGTCGGCGCGGGTTGCCGGAGAGCAGCAGGTGGATGACGAGCGCCACGCTCACGCCGGTGAGCGCGTCCAGCACCCGCCCTCCCGGGGTCATGGTGGGGGTGGCCGGCATGATCATCACCAGCAGCGACTGGATGGTGACCTGGAAGCCGAAGAGATTGCTGGACTCGAGGAAGCGCGCGAGCATCCCCGCGCCGAACACGACCACCAGGATCTGCCACGCGCCGGAGCCGATCACCTGGCGGGCCAGCTCCCCCAGGAGCACGCCGAGCATCACGCCGCAGCCCAGCTCGACCACTTTGCGCATCTTCTTCTCGATGCCGAAGCCGATGATGATGAAGGCGACGATCGAGGAGAAGAACGGGAACTCGTGCCCCCACACGAACTGGCTGATCAGATAGGCGAGCGAAGCGGCGAGCGCCGCGCGGGCGACCGTGAGCGCGTCGGCGCGGCCGCGGGAGACGCCGCCGCGCAGCCGGCCGGACAGGGCGCCGCGGACGCGCTCGATGACGGGCAGCGGCCCGGTGGGCGTGAGCGAGAAGTGCTTCATGCGGGCACCGGATCCTGGCGCCGACGGCGCAGCAGCTCCTCGAGCTCGAAGGTGTCTCCGTCGCGGGCGCCGCGGCCGACGACGAGCGGTGCGGGGGAGGGCTCGGGCGCCTCGCCGCGCAGCCGGGCGAGGAGGCCCCCCTCGACGCGCAGCACGTAGTAGCGACCCTCCGCATCCACCGCGAGGGAGCGGTCGCGCTTGAGGTACCAGCCGCTCAGGCCGGTGCGCACGGTGCCGCTGCCGCGATAGGGCCGAGCCCGCAGCGGCACCGGGGCGATGCCGTCGGCGAGATAGCCGGCCACCGCCTCACGGATCAGCGCGGTGGCCCGTGCGTGCTCGTCCTCACGGGCGGCGCGGAGAGCCTGCTCCTTGGCCTCGACCACCTCGCGTCGGTGCCGGGACCACTCCTGCTGCTCGGCCTGGGGGTTCATGACGCCATTCTTCCAGGCCGCGGCGCCGAGCACAGCGGGGCCGGGCAGGAGGTGCGGTGCAGGGGATGTGCGAAGAGCGTGGAGGCGGGGCTCAGAGCTTCGCGGTCGCGGGACGCTCGCCGTGGTCGCGAGGTACCACGACCGGCTCCTGGGAGGCGTCGATCCAGAGCGCCCCGGTCTCGCCGTCGGCCTCGCCGAGGAGCACCTGCACGGACAGCGCGGCATCCAGCGGCACCGCCCGACGCACGACGGCGAGGGCGATCGGGCCGAGGTCTGCATGGAGGGCCGCGGAGGTGACGGCGCCGACGACCTTCCCGTCGGCCCCGCCCAGGCGCACCTCGCCGCCGGCGGCGACGGGGACGTCCTGGGAGCCGTCGAGATGGAGCATCACCAGGCGCCGCGGCGGC
Source organism: Brachybacterium paraconglomeratum (assembly GCF_003994255.1). GTDB lineage: Bacteria > Actinomycetota > Actinomycetes > Actinomycetales > Dermabacteraceae > Brachybacterium > Brachybacterium conglomeratum. Next base: position 60,336 of record NZ_ML133856.1, read on the forward strand.
TGGCCCAGGTTCAGCACCTTCGCGACGGTCTCCTGGCCGCGATAGCAGCCCTTGGCGGTGTGCACGCTGGTGCGCAGCAGGTCGAGCTCGTGCGGGATGGTGCGCTCGTCGACCTCGCGCGCCTGGCGGGCGCGATGGTCCGCGATCCGCACCGCCTCCCAGGAGCTCATCCCGGCCAGCTGCCGCTCCTGCCAGGGCAGCGCCTCGAGCGCCGCGGCGGGGAAGACCGAGAGGACCTGGCCGGCCGGGTCCTCGGGCGCAGGGCCGTAGGCGACGCCGCCGGGGGCGACCTCGGGCCAGGGCTCGGACCACACGGCGACGGGCTCGGGCAGGTCGAGGTCCGCGAGCACCTCGGCCGCCGGGGCGAGAGCGCCCAGGACCCGCAGGTCGTCGCGATCGAGGATCTCGACCCGGGCGGCGAAGCGCATCAGCTCCAGGTAGCGGCGCAGTCCCGCGCGCGCCCCGGCGTCGAGGACCAGCAGCAGCGACTCCTCGCCGATCACGACGGCCGCGGCGAGATGCTCGACGCGGCCCTGCGGGGAGAGCACCGCGAGGGAGGACGAGGCGCCGACGGGCGTGCCGGTGAGGACCTGGGTGGAGACCGTGGTCATCCAGCTGCGGGCGTCGGCGCCGCTGACCTCGAGCAGCTCGAGCTGGCCGAGGTCGACGACGGCCTCCCGCTCCAGCAGGCGGCGCTGCTCGCGCAGCGGGGCGCCGTAGTGGGCGGGCACGGACTCGTCCGGGCCCTCGCCGAGGACCGCGCCGCGCAGGGACAGGGGGCGGATCTCGCGCACGGGACCGGACACGGGATCAGACACGATGCAGCTCCAGGGAGAGGTGGGGGAGGAGCGCCGTCTCGCCGGGCGCACCCTCGGGGGCGGGGCCGCGCTGCTCCCAGAGCCACATGAGGCGTCCGGAGATGTAGCCGACCATGCGCGTCGCGGCGACCTCGCCGTCGGCGCCGGGCAGGGCGAGCTGCAGGCGCGGCCCGCGGACCTCGCCGCGCCAGGTCTCCGCGGCCTCGCCGCGGCGCTCGAAGCGCGCCTCCAGATGATGGGAGAGCTGCCCCTCGGGGCTGCCGGGGCGTGCCGCCTCGGCGGCGGCGCGGTCCTGCCCGGGCAGGAGATCGCCGACGGTCCACACGCCGTCCTCGCGGTGCAGCAGGCTCCGCTCGCCGGTCGACGGCGCGGCGGAGGCGTCGTCGTCCCCGTCCTCCGCGCGGGCGAAGGCGCTCGTGGGCGGCAGGGGAGCGGGGGCGTCGACCCGGTGGATCGTCGAGCGCCAGGCGAGGGTGCCGTCCTCCTGGGCGGTGCACACGAGACGCTGCTCGACGCGCACGTCAGGGGTGTCCGGGGACGGGGCGGCGAGGGCACCGCTGCCCTCCCACTCGCCGATCAGCCAGGCGAGCGGGTACAGGGAGCGGGGGAGGGAGGGGTCGAGCGTGATGGGCATCGGTGCCGCAGGGCGCTCAGTGGTTGAACAGGCGGCTGATCACCAGCACGGAGAAGCCGAGGACGAGGATGCCCACCAGGACGACGAGGGCGAGGAAGAACAGCGACAGCGCAGACATGGCGACGAGTCTACCGTCGTCAGCCGAACAGTGTGATCGCGAGATGCGCGAGGACGCCCACGGTCGCGACAGGCACCGCCGCCACCGCCAGCGAGGGGACCGGCTCGTGCGCGACGAGCGAGGAGCCCACCAGCAGATGGGCGCTGCTCGCCCCGATCGCCGTCGCCACGCCCAGCATCACCGCGATCGGCAGGGCGAGCGAGGCCAGCGACACCGCGAGCAGGCACGTCAGACCCGCCCCCACCGCCACCGAGAGCACGAAGCGGGGCAGCGCGGGCAGCGGCGTCCAGTCCAGCAGCAGCGTCGCGGCGAGGCCCGTCGCGACGGCGGTGACCACGGCCGTGCTCCCGGAGGCCTGGGCGTCGACCTGGGCGATCACCCAGGTCGCGGCGAGCCCGGCGAGGAAGACCCCGGCGACCGTGCCCGTGAGCGAGGAGGTGAGGTCGCGGCGGTCGCGCCGGAGCATCTGATGGACGAAGGAGGCGAAGATTCCCACCGCGCACAGCATCACGATCGCGGAGACGGGGGTGAGGCGCTCGGGGACGAGGACCGCGAGCAGCGCGCCGCCGATCCCGGTGCCGGCGACGACCACGCGGGTCCCGATCGCGGAGGGCAGCTCGAGCAGCCCGGGCCAGGAGATCCCGATCAGCAGCCCGAGCAGGGCGACGGAGGTCGCCATCAGCACGGGGGAGAGGGGGCCGGTGAGCGAGACGAGCGCCAGGAGCAGCGCGAGGGCGGCGCCGAGGGGTGCGCGCTCGGGAGCGGTCACGGGGCCTCCCTCGCTGTCTCTGCCGGTCGCTCGATGGGTCGCCGACGGCTCGAGGTCCGCGGCGCTACAGTGGCAGTCTACGAGTGCCCGCAGGTGGAGGCATACTCGTGCCGCTCACCACCGCCGTCCGTCGTCCCGGAAGGACCCCATGATCTCCACGGCCGAGCTGTCACAGGAGCACCGTGACCAGATCCTCGATCTGCTCGGCGCGGTGACCGCGCACGACGGCGTCTCCCCGCTCGACGAGGCGGCGAGCCTCGCGCTCGACGGCGACGGCGCCCGGCACCTGCTCCGCCTCGAGGGGGACCGCGCGGTCGCCTACGCCGGCGTGCTCGCCGACGGCACCGTCCAGGGGATGGTGCGCCCGGAGGTGCGCCGCCGCGGCCACGGCACCGCCCTGCTCGAGGCCGCGCTCTCCGACCGGCCCGACGCCGGGGTCTGGGCGCACGGCGCGCTCGAGGGCTCCCTCGCCTTCCTCTCCGCGGCCGGGCTCGTCGAGACGCGCCGCCTGCTCACCCTGCACCGCGCGCTCGGGGCCGATGCCGCGCTCGAGCCCGTGCCCGAGTCCTCCCTGTCCGGGCTGACCCTGGGCGTCTTCGACCCGGTGCGCGACGCGGACGCCTGGGTCGGGGTCAACTCCCGCGCCTTCGCCTCCCATCCCGAGCAGGGGGCACTCACCCGCGCGGACCTGGAACAGCGCCTCGCCCAGCCCTGGTTCGACGCCGAGGACATGGTCGTCGCCCGTCGCGACGGGGAGCTGATCGGATTCGTCTGGGTCAAGCGGGAGCGGCCCGGCGCGACGGACGCCGACGCCGAGATCTACGTCGTGGCGACCGACCCGGCGGTGCAGGGGCACCGCATCGCGGCGGTGCTGCTGGCGACCGCGCTGCGTCGCCTGGCCGAGGGCGGGGTCCCCGGCGTCGAGCTCTACGTCGAGGCGGACAACACCGCCGCGCTGCGCCTGTACGAGCGCTGGGGCTTCGAGGTCTCGGGCCGCGACGTGCAGATGCGCCGTCCCGCAGCGGCCTCGGCATGAGCGTGAGCGTCGGCCCGGGCAAACCGCCTCCCGTCCTCGCCGCCGGCGCCCTCGCCTGGCGCGAGAAGGGCGGGAAGCTCCAGGTGCTGCTCGTGCACCGGCCCCGCTACGACGACTGGTCGGTCCCCAAGGGCAAGCTCGACAAGGGCGAGACCTTCCCCGCGGCCGCGGTGCGGGAGGTCGCCGAGGAGACCGGGTACCGGGTGCGCCTGCACCGGCCGCTGCCCGCCTCCGTGTACCTGCTGCCGGACGGGCGCACCAAGATCGTCCAGTACTGGCTCGGCACGGTCCGGGCGAAGGTCGCGCCCGGTCCGGAGAACGCCGCCGAGATCGACAAGGTCCGCTGGGTCCCGCTGGCGGAGGCCGAGGGGATGGTCGCGCGCCAGGGCGACCAGGTCCTCCTGCAGTCGCTGCGACGCTTCGCGGAGGCGGGGGAGCTGCGCACGGCGCCCGTCGTGATCCAGCGCCACGGCGCGGCGGTCTCCCGGTCGAAGTGGCGCCGCGGGGAGGGGGCCCGCCCCTTGAACTCGAAGGGGAAGAAGCAGGCCAAGGCCCTCCCGCCGCTGCTGGACGCCTTCGACCCGGGGAGCGTGGTGAGCAGCCCGTGGGAGCGGTGCCTGAGCACCGTCGAGCCGCTGGCGAAGAACGAGGGCCTCACGGTGCGGACCAAGGGCGAGCTCACCGAGGCCGGCCACGCGGAGCACCCCTCCCGCACCGAGGCGGTCATCGATCGGGTGCTGAGCGAGGCGCGGCCGACGGTCGTGTGCACGCACCGTCCTGTGCTCCCCACGGTCATCGAGGCGGTGCGCCGGGTCTCTCGGCCCGGCGCGGCCCTCGAGCTGCCGCGCGAGGACCCCTATCTCGCCGCCGGCGAGGCCCTGCTGCTGCACGTCACGCCCGAGGGCGTCGTGGTGGCGATCGAACGACACCTGCCGAACATCGGCTGACGACGGACTGGAGAGAGCACGGATGAGCACGCAGTGGGGGCAGGACCCGTACGGGCCCTCGTCGGAGCGGTACGACCCGTACGGGTCCTCGGCGTCGGCGGACCCGTACGGCAGTGCGGAGCAGCACGAGGCGGCGGACCCGTACGGCACGGCAGATCGTCACGGCACGGCGGATCCGTACGGCGCGGCCGATCCGCACGGGGCCCCGCAGCGCGGTGCCGGGGTGCAGGATCCCTACGCCTCCCTCCCCTCGGGGCTGTCCCAGGGCCGCTACGCCGCCCCGGGCTATGCCGTCGCGGTGCAGCCGGCGCCGCAGAGCTCAGGGCTCGGGATCGCCGGCTTCGTGGTCGGCCTGCTCGGGCTCACCCTGTGCGGAACGCTCGTCTCGCCCGTCGGCCTGGTGCTGTCGATCCTGGGCATGCGGGAGACGTCCCCGACCGCGACCCCGCCGAAGGGAGGCCGCGGGCTCACGATCACCGGGCTGATCCTCTCGATCATCGGCACGGTCGCGCTGCTGCTCATCATCGCCTACTTCGTGGTCATGTTCGTGATCGCAGGGGTGGCCGCCAGCTCCGGCTACTGAGGGGTATGCCGAACGTGTCCCAGCCCACTGGAAGTCGGACGAAACGGGAGTGTGATCCGTTCGTGATCCGGCCATGACCTGCGAGTTCATGGGGGCGGGAGGGCTGTTCACCCGGTGTTCACACAACGACGGGCCCCGCGTCATCTCCCCTCCCTAGGTTCGCCGCTGACAGACGTCAGCAGGTGTGAACCCGGGCCGAAGGCCCCGAAAGGACTCGCAGTGAACGTTCGCAAGAACAAGCTCGTCTCGCTCGCAGCGCTCGGACTCGTCGGCGGCCTCGCGCTGTCCGCGTGCGGCGGCGGCTCGGACAACGGCGGCACGGACGGCGCCTCCGACGGCGGCGGCGCGGCAGGCGGCTACGCGGAGCTCTCCGGCAACCTCGCCGGCTCGGGCGCGTCCTCGATGCAGAACGCCCAGACCGCGTGGACCGAGTCCTTCATGGGCCTCACCCAGGCCGAGGGCGGCGACCTCACGGTCACCTACGACCCCACCGGCTCCGGCACCGGCCGTGAGCAGTTCCTCTCCGGCCAGGTGCAGTTCGCCGGCACCGACGCCGCCCTGGACGAGGAGGAGCTCACCAAGTCCGCCGAGGTGTGCAACGACTCGCAGGCCTTCGACCTGCCGGTCTACATCTCCCCGATCGCCGTGGTCTTCAACCTCGAGGGCGTCGACTCCCTGAACCTGACCCCCGAGGTCATCGCCGGGATCTTCGCGGGCGACATCACCAAGTGGAACGACCCGGCGATCGCCGAGTCGAACCCGGACGCCGAGCTGCCCGACCTGGACATCGTGCCGGTCCACCGCTCCGACGACTCGGGCACCACCGAGAACTTCACCGAGTACCTCTCGGAGACCGCGCCCGACGCGTGGACCCACGGTCCGGTCGAGACCTGGCCCATCGACGGCGGCCAGTCCGGCGACGGCACCTCCGGCCTGATCTCCACCGTCGAGGGCGGCAACGGCACCATCGGCTACGCCGACGCCTCGCAGGCCGGCAACCTCGGCACCGCCGCGATCCAGGTCGGCGACGAGTTCGTCGAGTACAGCGCCGATGCCGCCGCCAAGGCCGTCGACGTCTCCCCGCGCGAGGAGGGTCGCGAGGAGAACGACATCGTCGTGGAGCTCGACCGCACCACCGAGGAGGCCGGCGTCTACCCGATCGTGCTCGTCTCCTACCTCGCACTGTGCGGCTCCTACGCGGACTCCGCACAGGGCGAGGCCGTCAAGGCCTACGCCTCCTACATGATCTCCGAGGAGGGCCAGGCCACCGCTGCCGAGGCCGCCGGCTCCGCCCCGATCTCCGAGGAGCTGCGCACCGAGGCCCAGGCTGCGATCGACGGCATCACCGTCGGCTGATCCCGCCGCCTCACGACAGCATGTCGCCGGGCCGTACCGGCCCGGCGACATCGCTGTCCCCGCCGTCATCACCCCGGCCAGCGCACCGTGCGCGAACCGTGAGCTCGGAGGAAGGTCCCCATGAGCACAGCTGACATCGAACCGGACGCGGCATCGGCCCCGCCCGCCTCCATGAAGTCCGGTGGCCGCCGTTTCGGCGACGCGCTCTTCAACGCCCTGAGCGTCGGCTCCGGGCTCCTCATCTTCGTCACCCTCGCCGCGGTGGCCATCTTCCTCACCCTGGAGTCCCTCCCCGCGATCATCGCGAGCCGGGAGTTCTCCGGCTCCGCGGACTTCTCGCTGATCGAGTACTCCCTGCCGCTCGTGTTCGGCACCGTGCTCGCCTCCGCGATCGCGCTGGTGATCGCGATCCCGATCTCCCTCGGCATCGCCCTGTTCATCTCGCACTTCGCGCCGCGCCGCCTGGCCTCGGCTCTCGGCTACATGATCGATCTGCTCGCCGCCGTGCCCTCGGTCGTCTACGGCCTGTGGGGCGGCGTATGGCTGGTCCCCAAGCTCGAGCCGCTCTACGTCTTCCTCAACACCTACTTCGGCTGGATCCCGCTGTTCGCCGGCGAGCCGACCGCCCCGATGCGCAACCTCGCCTCCGCCTCCGTGGTCCTGGCCGTGATGGTCCTGCCGATCATCACCGCGGTCTCCCGCGAGGTCTTCCTGCAGACCCCGCGCCTGCAGGAGGAGGCCGCGCTCGCGCTCGGCGCCACCCGCTGGGAGACCATCCGCACCGTCGTGCTGCCCTTCGGCCGCGGCGGCGTGGTCGCCGCGTCGATGCTGGGCCTCGGCCGTGCGCTCGGCGAGACCATGGCCGTGCTGATGATCCTCGCGCCCGGCGCGACCTTCTCCCTGCACATCCTCGAGGTCGGCCGCCACAACTCGATCGCCGCGAACATCGCGTCGAAGCAGGCGGAGGCCTCCGGCGTCGACATGTCCCTGCTCATCTTCACCGGCCTGGTGCTGTTCGTGCTGACCTTCGTCATCAACGCCATCGCCCGGTGGATCGTCGCCCGCAGCGGCCCCAAGAGCTGAGAGGTCCCCCATGAGCACCCCCACCACCGTGCGGACCGAGCCCTCGGTCCACCGCCCCCGCGACGAGCGCCGCCTGCCCTGGTACCACCTCGTCTTCACCGGGATCGCGGGCCTCCTGGTCGCCATCGCCGTGCTGGCGATCGTCGGCGCCCTCTCGGTCACCAGCGCCATCCTGCTGGGATTCGTCCTCCACCTGCTCTTCGGCTGGGGCTACTCGCTCCTGCGCGAGGGCCCCCGCTGGGCGACCGACCGGCTCATGACCCTGCTGGTCATCGGCGCGTTCGCGATCTCGATGTTCCCGCTGCTGTCGCTGCTGTGGTCAGTGATCTCCCGCGGCCTGACCCGCGTGATCGCCGCGAGGCCGACCACCTTCGCGTTCTGGACCGAGGACATGTCCGGCATCATCGGCGGCGCGGACGCCGGCGGCGTCTTCCACGCGATCGTCGGCACGCTGCTGATCACGCTGTGGGCCTCGATCATCTCGATCCCCGTCGGCCTGTTCACCGCGATCTTCCTGGTCGAGTACGCGAACGTGGGCTGGAAGCGGACCCTCGGTCGCGGCGTCACCTTCCTCGTCGACGTGATGACCGGCATCCCCTCGATCGTGGCGGGCCTGTTCGGCCTGGCGGTGTTCATCGCCTTCATGCCCGACCAGTCCGTGCGCATGGGCATCATGGGCGCCGTCGCGCTCTCGCTGCTGATGATCCCCACCGTGGTCCGCAACAGCGAGGAGATGCTCCGCCTGGTCCCCATGGACCTGCGCGAGGCCGCCTACGCGCTCGGCGTGCCCAAGTGGCTCACGATCGTCAAGGTGGTGCTGCGCACCGCGATCGCGGGCCTGACCACCGGCATCACCCTCGCCATCGCCCGCGTCATCGGCGAGACCGCGCCGCTGCTGCTCACGGTCGGCATGGTCACCTCGGTGAACTGGAACATGTTCGACGGCCGCATGGCGACCCTGCCCACCTTCATCAACCAGCAGTACCGCAACGGCAACGCGAACTGCATGTCGGACACGGTCACCAACCCGATCAACCAGGAGGTGTACGCCTGTGCGGTCAGCACCAACATCGACCGCGCCTGGGCGGCCGCCTTCACCCTGATCGTGATCGTGATGGTCCTGAACATCATCGCGCGCATGATCAGCCACTACTTCTCCCCGAAGCTCAGCCGCTGAGCCGGGCCACCCACGCGAAAGGACATCTGATGGCAGCCCCCCAGCCCATCAACGTCGAGGACCTGAACATCTACTACGGCGACTTCCTCGCCGTCGAGGGTGTCGACGTGCAGATCCGGCCCCGTTCGGTCACGGCCCTCATCGGCCCCTCCGGCTGCGGCAAGTCGACCTTCCTGCGCACGCTGAACCGCATGCACGAGGTCATCCCCGGCGCGTACGCGAAGGGCAAGGTCGAGATCAACGGCGAGGACATCTACGACGCCAAGGTCGACCCGGTCAACGTGCGTCGCCGCGTCGGCATGGTGTTCCAGAAGGCCAACCCCTTCCCGACCATGTCGATCCGCGACAACGTGCTCGCGGGCGTGAAGCTCAACAACCGCCGGATCTCGAAGTCCGCGGCCGACGAGCTGGTCGAGCGCGCGCTGAAGGGCGCGAACCTCTGGAACGAGGTCAAGGACCGTCTCGACAAGCCCGGCATGGGCCTGTCCGGCGGTCAGCAGCAGCGTCTGTGCATCGCCCGCACCATCGCGGTCAAGCCCGAGGTCGTCCTCATGGACGAGCCCTGCTCGGCGCTCGACCCGATCTCCACCCTCGCGATCGAGGACCTCATCCACGAGCTGAAGGAGGAGTACACGATCGTCATCGTCACGCACAACATGCAGCAGGCGTCCCGCGTCTCCGACCGCACCGGCTTCTTCAATATCGCCGGCACCGGCAAGCCCGGGCACCTCATCGAGATCGACGACACCGACACGATCTTCACCAACCCCAGCAACAAGCAGACCGAGGACTACATCTCCGGCCGCTTCGGCTGATCGACGTACTGGCGAGGAACGAGCCGGTAGGAGATCAGCCAGGTGGACGGGGTCTGATCGACGTACTGGCGAGGAGCGCCGGGACCCCGGGCCGAGTGCCCGGGTCCCGGCGCTCCGTCGTCCCGGGGCCGACGGTCGCATCCGGGCGTCATCCCACGGTCTGACGCCGCCTGTGCGGAACCGATCCCCGGGTGGACGCGGTGGGAGGGGTCCGCGGCGGATCGTGGGGGACATGAACTTCGCACCCCCTGCCTCGCATCCCTCCGTCGTCCCGTCGGCGCCCGCCCATCCCACGCCGGTCCTCTCCGCCCGGGGGCTCGTGCGCACCTACGGCAGCGACCAGACCGCCACCCGCGCCCTCGACGGCGTGGACCTCGACATCGCCCGCGCCGACTCCCTCGCCGTGATGGGCCCCTCCGGCTGCGGCAAGACCACCCTGCTGCACGTGCTCGCCGGCATCCTCGCCCCGACCTCCGGGACGGTGCGCCTGGACGGCGAGGCCCTCGCCGAGCTCGGGGACCGCCGGCGCACCCTGCTGCGCCGCAGCGAGTTCGGCTTCGTCTTCCAGGACGGCCAGCTGCTGCCCGAGCTGACCGCGGTCGAGAACGTGATCCTCCCGCGCATGCTCGGCGGCACCTCGCGCCGTGCCGCGACCGCCGAGGCCACCGCCTGGCTGGACCGGCTCGGCCTCGCCGGGATGCACCACCGCCGTCCGACCCAGCTCTCCGGCGGTCAGGCCCAGCGCGTCGCGGTCGCCCGCGCGCTCGCGGGGCGTCCGTCGGTCGTCTTCGCCGACGAGCCCACCGGCGCCCTGGACCAGGAGACCGGACAGTCCGTCCTCGCGACGCTCGTCGACGCGTGTGCCGAGACCGGTGCGAGCCTGGTCATGGTCACCCACGACGCCAAGGTCGCCGCGGCCTGCCGGCGCACCGTCGCGATGCGCGACGGCCGGATCGCCCGCGAGTACGTGCGTCCCGAGGGCGCGCAGGGCACGGGGGACGCCCGATGAACGCCCTGCTCGCCTCCGCCCCGCTCCTGCTGCGCCGCCGCGGCGCCCTCGCCGACGTCCTGCCCGTGATCGCCTTCGCCGCGGCGACCGCGATCACCGGGACCGTGCTCGGCGGCGCCGCCGCCTTCGTCGGCCGCCTCCCCGCCGACGGCGAGGTCGCCTTCGAGGGGGAGGCCTCGTTGATCCCCTTCCTGGTCTCCTGCGCGATGGTCGCCTCGGTGCTGCTGATCCCGAGCGCCGTCGGCCTCGGCGGCTCCGCAGCGCGGCTCTCGCTCGCCCGGCGCGAGCAGGACCTCGCCTCGATCCGTCTCGTCGGCGGCACCGCCGGCCAGGTCGGCGCCGTGGCGGTCCTCGACGTCGCGGCGCAGGCGCTGCTCGGCGGGCTGCTCGGCGTGGTGCTGCACCTGGTCGTGACCCCGCCCCTGACCGCGCTCGACTTCGGGATCGCCCCGTTCACCACCGCGGACCTGCTGATGCCGTGGTGGGCGTATCCGCTGCTGGTGATCGGCATGGTCCTGCTCGCCGCGGGCTCCGCCGCCGTCTCCCTCACCGGAGTGGTGCTCAGCCCCCTCGGCGTCGCCCGCGACTCCCGCACCGTGCGGATGTCCGTGGTCCGCCTGGTGATCTGGGCGGTGCTGATCCTCGGCTTCCTCGTGTTCATGCAGGTGGGCGGCGCGATCTTCGGCGGTGTCGCCGACGGGATGCTGTTCCTCGGGATCATGATCGTGTTCATCGGCGCGGTCGTCGCCGGGGTGAACGTGGTCGGCCCGTTCCTCGTCTGGGGCGTCGCGCTGCTCGCGGCGCGCACGGCCCCGACCCCTGCGCTGATGGTCGGCGCGAGGCGCCTCGCCGCGGACCCGAAGTCCGGCTGGAGGGCCGTCTCAGGTATCACCTTCGCCCTGGTCATCGCGGGCTTCCTCACCACCCTCGCCACGATCGTCCCGGCCGACGGGGCCCGTGCGGTCGAGGACCGGATGATGGCCACCGCCATGTCCACCGGTGGGCTGCTCACCCTCGGCATCGCGGCCGTCCTCGCCGCGGTCAGCACCGGCGTCACGCAGACCGCGCGGGTGATCGACCAGGCACCGGTGCTGCGCGCCCAGCACATCGCCGGCGCCGAGGTGGGCCAGCTGCACCGGGCCCGCATCGCGGAGATCACGCTGCCGGTGCTGCTGAGCTCGGTGCTGGCGACCTTCACCGCCCTGCTCGTCGTGCTGTCGGTGCTGGGGTCCGGCGCCGCCGATCCGAGCGCGGCGGTGCGCTACCTGGTCAGCGTCGCCGGGGCCTACGCCCTGGTGATCCTCGCCGTGCTCGTCGCCTCCCCGCTCGTGCGCCGGTACGCGATGCGCACCGCCTGAGCGGCACCTCCGCGTGCCCCGCCCCGCCTTCCCGCGGGGCGGGGCACGGCCGTTAGGCTGGGGCGATGGACATGCAGACCGTCGCCCCGCAGGACGTGCCCGAGGGTGCGCATCTCATCGACGTGCGCGAGCAGGCCGAATGGGATGCCGGGCACGCCCCCACCGCCCAGCACCTCCCGGCGAGCACGCTCCTGCAGAACCTCGAGCAGCTCCCGGAGACGGACGAGGACCTGTACATCGTCTGCCGCAGCGGCGGACGCTCCTTCCAGGTCGCGCAGTGGCTGAACGCCAACGGGTTCGACGCGATCAACGTCGGCGGCGGCATGGACCAGTGGTTCGAGTCCGGGCTGCCGATCGAGTCCGACGGCGAGGGCGAGGCCTTCATCCTCTGAGGCGCCTCCCTCAGAGCGGCAGCACGTCCTTCAGCAGCGCGTAGCCCACGAACGCGGCCACGTCGAGGAGGGTGTGCGCCACGACCAGCGGCATCGTCCGACGGGTGCGTCGGTACCACTCGCCGAACACCAGCCCCATCACCAGGTTCGCGAGCCCCGGGCCCACCCCCTGATAGGTGTGGTACGCGCCGCGCAGCAGGGCCGAGGCGAGCAGGATCCGCCCCGGCGACCAGCCGAGCCGTTCGAGGCGCTGGTAGAGGTAGCCGACCACGATCACCTCCTCGAGCAGCGCGTTCTTCAGCGCGTGGAGGATCAGCACCGGGGTGGTCCACCAGTGGGTCGCGAGCGTCGCCGGGATCACCTCCACGGTCGCGCCCAGAGCCCGGCCCAGGTAGTAGACGGCCAGCCCCGGCACCCCGATCGCGGCGGTGAGCAGCAGCCCGTGGCCCAGGTCCCGCAGCGGCCTGGCGAGGTCCAGCCCGAGGTCGCCGAGCGCCTGGTGCAGCGAGCCCGCGGTCGCGGCCAGCAGCAGCACCACCAGCACGACCGGCACCAGGGCGAAGGCGATCGAGAGCAGCTGGTACAGCAGGTCCAGCCACGCATCCTCCCGCAGCGAGGAGTTCAGCGAGGTCGACTGGCCGGAGAGGGGGCCGGCGGTGAGGGCCTGGGCCAGCGCGATCAGCGAGTACACGGCGCTGCGCCCCAGCGAGAGCGCCAGCACGATCAGCACCTCGGCGCGCAGCCAGGCCGGGCTCGGTCTCCACGTCTCCACGCGCACATGCTCTCACCCCGGCTCCGTGCCAGACTCGATCCCATGACTGCCTCGCATCCCGCTGCCCGCACCTCCCGTCCCGTCGTCCTGGTCACGGGCGCGAACCGGGGGATCGGCCGCGCCGTCGCGCACGAGCTGGCCGCCGACCACCACCTGCTGCTGGGCGGGCGGGACGAGCAGGCGCTCGCCGCGCTCGCCGCCGAGCTCCCGTCGGCCGAGCCCTTCGTCGCCGAGCTCACCGACCCCGCCGATCTCGACCGGGCGCTGACCGGCCTCGCCCTCGAGGAAGGACTCGCGGGCCTCGTCCACTCCGCCGGGATCCTGGTCAACGGCTCCGTCGAGGAGCTGACGCCCGCGGACTGGGAGCGGAACTTCGCGGTCAACGTCACCGCCGTCTCGGAGCTGACCCGGCGCCTGCTGCCCGCGCTGCGCGCGGCGCGCGGCACCGTCGTCGCCGTGAACTCGGGCTCCGGCTACGCCGCGAAGGGGGACCGCGGCGCCTACTCCGCCTCGAAGTTCGCGCTGCGCGCCTGGGCCGACGCGCTGCGCCAGGAGGAGCTCGCCGCGGGCGTGCGGGTCAGCTCGGTCCACCCCGGCCGGGTCGACACCGAGATGCAGCACGAGCTGCGCGCCGCCGAGCAGGGCGCCTACGAGGCCGAGCAGTACCTGCGTCCGGCCACGGTCGCCGCGGCGATCGGCTTCGTGCTGCGCGCCCCGGAGGACGCAGTGGTGACGAGCCTGGACCTGCGCCCCCGCGCGATCGGCTGACCCGGCGCGGCCGACGGGCCGGCCCGACCCGGGCCCCGTCCGCCGGAACCAGGACGACCCCTCCAGCTCGCCCGAGCAGGAGGGGTCGTCGGCCGTGCGGGGCGCGTCAGCCGCGCTGGTCGTCCAGGTGGCCGACGAGCTCGGCGGCGAGGCCCACGTAGGTCTGCGGGGTCAGGGCCAGCAGCCGCTCCTGCTCCGCCTCGGGAAGGCCGAGCGAGGAGATGAACTCGCGCATCCCCTCCCCGTCCACGCGGTGGCCGCGGGTGAGGTCCTTCAGCCGCTCGTAGGGGTTGTCCAGGCCCTCGTGGCCCTGCACGCCCAGGGTGCGCATCACGGACTGCACCGCCTCGCCGAGCACCTCCCAGTTGCCCTCGAGGTCCGCGGCCATCGCGTCGGCGTCGACGTCCAGGCCCGCCAGGCCCTTGCGGATGTTCGCGATCGCGAGCAGCGAGTGGCCCAGCGCCGGCCCGACGTTGCGCTGCGTGGTCGAGTCGGTGAGGTCGCGCTGCAGGCGCGAGGTGACCAGGGTCTGGGAGAGCACGTCCAACAGCGCGCCGGAGACCTCGAGGTTCGCCTCCGCGTTCTCGAAGCGGATGGGGTTGACCTTGTGGGGCATGGTCGAGGAGCCGGTGCCGCCCTGCGCGGACAGACGCTGGCGGAAGTAGCCCAGCGAGATGTAGGTCCACACGTCGGTGGCGAGGTTGTGCAGGATCCGGCCGGCGCGGGCGATGTCGGCGTAGACCTCCGCCTGCCAGTCGTGGGACTCGATCTGCGTGGTCAGCGGGTTCCAGGTCAGGCCCAGGTGCTCCACGAAGGTGCGCGCGATGCGCTCCCAGTCCGCGCCCGGCACGGACACGGCGTGCGCGGCGTAGGTGCCGGTCGCGCCGTTGATCTTGCCGAGCATCTGGTTCGCGGGGATGCGGCGGGCCTGGCGGCCCAGGCGGTGCGCGAAGACCGCCATCTCCTTGCCGAGGGTGGTGGGGGTCGCGGCCTGGCCGTGGGTGCGCGAGAGCATCGGCACCTCGGCGGTCTCGCGGGCGAGGGCCTCGAGGTCGTCGATCAGTGCCTCGAAGGCGGGCAGCCACACCTCGTGCACGGCCCCGCGGATCATCAGCGCGTAGGCGAGGTTGTTGACGTCCTCGCTGGTGCAGTAGATGTGCACGACCTCGGCGAGCGGCTCGAGGGAGGTGCCGGCCAGGCGGCGCTTGATGTAGTACTCGATCGCCTTGACGTCGTGGACGGTCTCCCGCTCGATCTCGGCGTGCTCGGCGATGCCGTCGGCGCCGAAGTCCTCCGGGATCGCGCGCAGCAGCGTCCGCTCGTCATCGGTCAGGGTGCGAAGACCGGGGATCACCTCGCCGTCCAGCAGGTGGATCATCCACTCGGTCTCCACCACCAGGCGGGAGCGGTTCAGCGCCGCCTCGGAGAGATGGTCGACCAGCGGCGCGACCTGGCCGCGGTAGCGGCCGTCGAGCGGGGTGAGGGCGATCGGGGGAGTGATGTCCGCGAAGGAGTGAGCCATGGCGGTCATTCTCCCAGAATCGTGCGCGCCCGCGCCGTCGGGGCCGACGGGCGGGCGCGGGGCCGGGGCGGGCGCGCGGCATCCGGCGCGGGGCCGACGGCCGGCGGGCGCACCGGGCGGCCGACGGCGCGTCGGGCGCGATCCGGGATCAGGCCCGCTCGCGGTCGCCCTCGCCGAGCCCGGTGACGGCCTCGACGATCCCCGAGAGGATCCCGATGATCACGCCGGCCAGCAGCGCCCACCAGAAGGTGTCGAACTCGAGGGTCAGGCCCACCAGTCCCGACACCCATCCGGCCAGCAGCAGCATCAGCGTGTTGATCACCAGCTGGAACAGCCCCAGCGTCAGACAGGTGATGGGGAAGGCCAGGAACGACAGCAGGGGCTTCACGATGGTGTTGATCAGCGCGAGGATGAGCGCGATCGCGCCGATCGTGAGGACCTGGCTGAGCAGGGTCGCCGAGTCGTCGCCCAGATGCATGCCGGGCAGGATCAGGGCCGTGACCCACAGCGCGAGGCCGGTGACGATGAGGTGTCCGAGGAATCGCATGGGGCCATTGTCCTCGCAATGCCTCGGCGGTGCATGGGGGAGAGCCCCCGTGGCCTCTCGGGGGAGCACTGTCACGCTGTCCGCATGCGACAGGACTCCTCCGTGCGCACGCCCGAGTCCGTGCGCACGCCCGAGGGCCGCGCCCTGCATCTCCACTCCCGCGGGGCGGGCGGTTCGTGGCCGCGGAGGACTCGGGCCACGTCATCGCCGCGACCGAGCCGGAGCTGATCGTGGGGGAGATCCGCCGCATGCTGGGGGGAGTGAGAGGCGCCCCGGACGCCCCTGCTCGGTCCGCGGCGCCGGGCATACCCTGGCGACATGTCCGATCCCGCCGCCCACCCCGACCAGCCCGCCGAGACGATCCGTCTGCGCCCCGCGCTCGAGAACCTGCCCGCCTACATCGCCGGGAAGCCCGCGGCCGACGACGGCATCCACCGCTACAAGGTCTCCTCGAACGAGTCGCACCTGCCGCCGATCCCCTCGGTGCGCGATGCCGCGGTCGCCGCGATGGAGTCCTCGAACCGCTACCCCGACGCCTCCGCGCAGCAGCTGCGCGCCGCGCTCGGGCAGAAGCACGGCGTGGACCCGGCGCAGATCGCGCTGTCCACCGGCTCCGTCGCGGTCTCCGGCGATCTCGTGCGCGCGGTGGTCGGCGAGGGGGACGAGGTCGTCTTCGCCTGGCGCTCCTTCGAGGCGTACCCGATCCTCGTCGGCTCCCACGGAGGCACCCCCGTGCCCGTGCCGCTGACCGCCGCGGGCGATCACGACCTCGAGGCGATGGCCGCGGCGGTCACCGAGCGCACCCGCCTGGTGCTGCTGTGCACCCCGAACAATCCCACCGGCCCCTCGCTGTCCACCGAGCAGGTCGAGGACTTCCTCGCCCGGGTCCCCGAGGACGTCGTCGTCGCGATCGACGAGGCCTACCGCGAGTTCCACGACCCCGCGACCGTGCTCGGCACCGCCGGGATCTTCCGCCGCCACGGCAACGTGGTGCTGCTGCGCACCTTCTCGAAGCTCCAGGGCCTGGCCGGGCTGCGCATCGGCTACGCCGTCGCCCATCCGCGGCTCGCCCGGGCGCTCGGCCAGGTCACCGTGCCCTTCGGCGCCGGGGCCCCCGCCCAGGCCGCGGCGCTCGCCTCGCTCGCCCCGGAGGCGGCCGAGGAGCTGGAGCGCCGCGCGGAGCGGATCCGCTCTGAGCGCTCGCGAGTGATGGCCGGACTGCGCGAGCAGGGCTGGGAGCTGCCCGCGAGCCAGGGCAACTTCGTCTACTTCCCGCTCGGGGAGCGCTCGGGGGAGTTCGCCGAGTTCGCCGACGCCCGCGGCCTCGTGCTGCGTGCCTACGGCACCGACGGGGTGCGCGCCACCATCGCGGAGGAGGAGGCGAACGACCGCCTGCTCGCCATCGCGGGGGAGTGGATCGCGGGCTGAGCCTCCGCCGGGCGCGCGGGACCGGCCGCACGGCGCCCGGCAGGTCTGCCGGGCGGGCGGCGCCTCAGACGCCGACGGGCTCCGGGGTCCGGACGACGTGCCCGAACCACGGCCTGGACGCCAGGTCCGTGGTCCGGACGATCACCGCGCCGAGCGGGAACATCGACACGGCGATCCCGAGACAGCCGGCGCAGTCGGTGAGATGGGCCAGGCAGCGGTGCCTCGCGAGGGGGTGCATGCCCACGAGCCAAGCACCGCCGCGGCCCGGCGGCAAGGGGACATCCGCGGTGACCAGCGGGTCACCGCACGAAGGCGTCGGCCTCCCCGGTCATCCCGATCTGCTCGGCGACGTAGTCGATGTCCTTGTCGCCGCGCCCGGAGAGGTTCACCAGCAGGTGCGTCTCACGGCCCAACGTCGGCGCGATCCGGATCGCATGGGCGAGGGCATGGGCGGACTCGAGCGCGGGGATGATCCCCTCGGTGCGGCTGAGCAGACGGAAGGCATCGAGCACTGCCTCGTCTCCCTCGCGCGCGTACTCGACGCGGCCCAGCTCCCGCAGATGCACGTGCTGCGGTCCGACGCCGGGGTAGTCCAGGCCCGAGGCGATCGAGTGGACCTCGCCGGGCTCGCCGTCCTCGTCCTGCAGGACGAGGGTCTCCATCCCGTGCAGCATGCCGGGGCGGCCGAAGGTCATCGTCGCGGCGTGGCGGCCCGGCTCGTCGCCCTGCCCGCCGGGCTCGACCCCGATCAGCCGCACCTCCTCGTCCTCGAGATAGGCGGCGAAGGCGCCGATCGCGTTCGAGCCGCCGCCCACGCAGGCGATGACCGCGCCCGGCAGGCGGCCGTGCGCGGCGAGGTGCTGGGCACGGGACTCGCGCCCCACGACGGACTGGAAGTCGCGCACCATGTCCGGGAAGGGCGCCGGGCCCACCACGGACCCGATCGCGAAGAGGTACCGCTCGGGATCCGCGGCGTAGACGTCGAAGGCGGAGTCGACCGCCTCCTTCAGGGTGGCCTGGCCCGTCTCCACCGCGACCACCTTCGCGCCCAGCAGGCGCATGCGCACCACGTTCGGGCGCTGCTTGGCGACGTCGACCGCGCCCATGTGGATCTCGCACTCCAGGCCGACGAGCGCCGCGGCGGTCGCGAGCGCGACCCCATGCTGGCCGGCACCGGTCTCGGCGATCAGGGTGCGCTTGCCCATCCGCTTCGCCAGCAGCGCCTCGCCGATCGTGTGGTTGATCTTGTGGGCGCCGGTGTGGTTGAGGTCCTCGCGCTTGAGCAGGATCCGGGCCCCGCCGAGCTGGTCGGAGAGCCGGTCAGCGCTCGTGATCGGGGAGGGTCGGCCGACGACCTCGCGCAGCAGGCGCGAGTACTCCGCGAAGAACTCCTCGTCGTGCCGGGCCTCCTCGTAGGCGGCGGCGACCTCCGCCATCGGCTCCACGAGCGGCGGCGGCAGGATCGCGCCGCCGTGGTCGCCGAAGCGACCGCCGGTGTTCCCGGC
This sequence comes from Brachybacterium paraconglomeratum, assembly GCF_003994255.1. GTDB lineage: Bacteria > Actinomycetota > Actinomycetes > Actinomycetales > Dermabacteraceae > Brachybacterium > Brachybacterium conglomeratum. Next base: position 78,973 of record NZ_ML133856.1, read on the forward strand.
GAAGGCGGGGGAGCGGGTGAGCGCCGCGGCCTCGGCGAGGGTGCGCGGGGCGGGAGCCCCGTCGACGACAGGGGCGGCGGGTGCGGTGGTGCTGGGCATGGGAACCTCCCGTGATCGGGCCCGGACCGGGAGGCTCGCAGAGACGAGAAGCCGCCCGGGTGACGGGCGGCTTCGGTGTCAGCGCATGCGACAGGGGACCGCCATCAGGCGGCCCACCAGCTGATCGTCGCGGCGCGCATGGCGGCACCATAGCCCAGCCCCGGCCGTGCTGCGCGCCGCGTCCGGCCGGCGACCCGGGCTCGGCCGACGGACGCCCCCGGTGATGCGGGGGAGGGGCGGACATCACTACCGGCCCCACGGTCGCCGCCGATAGTCTTGAGAGCGGTCGGGCCCCTGCCGCTGCGGGACGGGCGCCCGAGGCGTCCGGTCCGACTGCACGTCGCCCCGCACCTCCTCGCACGAAGGACCCCATGGCCGCCCCCGCCGTCCCTGTCCCCGCTGCCGCCCTCGGCGGCCCCCGCGCCTACGCGGTCTGGATCGCGGCGGTCACCGCCTATTCGATCGCCGTGCTGCAGCGCACCACGATGGGCGTCGCCGGGCTCGAGGCCGCGGACCGGTTCGGGGCCTCGGCGACCATCGTGTCGACCTTCGTGGTGCTCCAGCTCGGCGTCTACGCCCTCGCCCAGATCCCCGCCGGCGTGCTGCTGGACCGCTACGGCTCCCGCGTCACCCTCACCGCCGGCGCCGTGCTGATGGCGCTCGGCCAGGTGCTCATGTCCCAGACCGAGACCGTGGGCGTGGCGATGATCGCCCGCATCGTGCTCGGCGCAGGCGATGCGCTGACCTTCGCGAGCGCGATCCGGCTGGTCCCGGCCTGGTTCCCGCCCGGACGCGTGCCGCTGCTGACCCAGCTCACCGGCATCCTCGGCCAGGTCGGGCAGATTCTCTCCGCCGTCCCCTTCGTGGCCGTGCTGAGCGTGGCCGGCTGGACGCCCGCCTTCTCCTCCGCCGCGGCGCTCAGCGCGATCGCCGCCGGGCTGGTGCTCCTCGTCGTCCGCGCGACGCCGCCGGGGATGTCGCGGCCGACGGTGAAGCAGGACCTCCGACGGATCCCCGTGGTGCTGGGGCGGATCGTGCGCCACCCCTCGACGCAGCTGGGCTTCTTCACCCACTTCACGGCCGGGTTCCCCGGCATCGCGTTCTCGATGATGTGGGGCTACCCGTATCTCACCGCGGGGGAGGGGCTCAGCCGCCCCGCCGCCTCCGCGGTGATGACCGTGCTGGTGGTCGTCGCGATCGTCGGCGGTCCGCTGATCGGCGCGCTCACCCAGCGGCACCCGCTGCGCCGCTCCACGCTGGTGCTGCTGATCGTCGCGACGATCGTGGTGCCGCTGCTCGCGCTCGTGCTGTGGCCGGGCAACGCCCCGATGTGGCTGCTGATCGTGCTGGTCTCGGGCTTCTCGATCGGCGGCCCCGCGAGCTCCGTCGGCTTCGACTTCCCTCGCACGGACCTGGCCAAGCACCGGCTCGGCACCGCGACCGGCGCTGTGATCATGGGCGGCTTCATCGGCGCCCTCGTCGCGATCCTCCTGATCGGCGTGGTGCTGGACCTGCTGCGCCCCGACGGGGAGTACGACCTGGCCTCCTTCCGCCTCGCCTTCGCCGTTCAGCTCCCGCTGCTCGCGATCGGGGTGGTCGGGATGCTGATGACCCGTCGGAACCTGCGCCGACGGATGGCCGTGCAGGGTCGCGAGGTCCCGCCGTGGCGCGAGGTGTGGCGCTCGGGGCGCTGGCGCCAGCTCTGAGGAGCCCCTGTCCCGTCGGCCCCGGAGCCCGTCGGTCGGGCTCGGTCCGCTCCGCGGCCGCCGTCGGGGCCCTCGTCGGCCGGGCCGGGCTTGCCGCCGTCCCCGCCGTGCCGTAGCGTTCCTCCCAACACTTACTTTCAAGGAGGAAATATGTCGTTCACGCTGGGCATCGTCGGAATCGGCCAGTTCGGGTCCCACTTCGCGGAGCTCTTCGCCGCCCATCCCGACATCGACGCGCTCTACGCTGTCGACTCCGTCCCCGAGCGGATCGATGCCGTCGAGGCGCGAGGGGTCGCCTTCGCCGGCCGGTACGAGACCCTCGAGGACCTGCTCGCCTCCGACGTCGACGCCGTCGCGATCTTCACCCAGCGCTGGACCCACGGCCAGCACGCCCTGGCCGCCCTCCGCGCCGGCAAGCACGTCTACTCCGCGGTGCCGATGGCCATCGAGGGGGACGAGATCCGCCAGATCACCGAGGAGGTGCAGCGCACGGGGCTCGTCTACATGATGGGCGAGACCAGCCAGTACAACGCCGCCGTCGTCCTCGCCCGGCGCATCCACCGCTCCGGCGCGTTCGGCGAGGTGTTCTACGCCGAGGGCGACTACGTCCACGACATGGACCTCGGCTTCTACGACGCCTACAGGTACTCCGGCGGCGAGCAGTGGAAGTCCACCGCCTCCTACCCGCCGCTGCTCTACCCCACCCACTCCATCGGCGGGATCCTCGGCGTGCTGGGGGAGCGGCACGCCGTCTCCGTCTCGGCGCTGGGGCGCCCCGACACCCGCGGCGACGGGGTCTTCGACAAGGACGTCTCGATGTTCGGCAACGACGTCTCCAACGCCTTCGCCCTGTTCGGGATGGACAACGGCGGCGCCTTCCGCACCAACGAGCTGCGCCGCGTGGGCTACCCCTCCCACAAGCGCGAGAGCCGCTTCCGCTTCTTCGGCGAGGCCTCCTCCTTCGAGGAGACCATCGACGTCACCTACTGGCACGACAAGAAGGACGTGCTCGAGGTGACGGACCTGATCCGCACCGACCGCACCATGAGCCTGGACGACCCGCGGCTCGCGGACGTCTCGCCCACCCTGCGCGACGCCTTCGTCGCCGGCGCCTCCCGCGCCCACCACCAGGAGCGCCTGCCCGCCGAGTTCCAGGGCATGCCCAACGGGCACGAGGGTGCCCACCACTTCCTCGTCGACGACTTCGCGCGCGCCGTCGTCGGCGGGCACCAGCCCGTGGTCAACGCGTGGCAGGCCGCCCGCTACACGCTGCCCGGCGTCATCGCCCACCAGTCGATGAACCGCGGCGGCGAGCGGCTCGAGATCCACGACCTCGGCGACTGCCCGCTGCCCGTGGTCGACCTCGACGCCGAGCAGGAAGCCCTCGATCCGCAGGCGCTCGCCGCCGCGATCGAGGAGGCATCCGCGGTCGCCGCCGGCGCCTGACCGCCCGGTCCTGCTCGGCGTCGCCCGCCCGACGGTGCCGGGCGGCCGGTACTGCTCGGCGGCGCCGGCTGCGGGAGTCTGACGGCGGGACCTGCCCGGATCTGCTCCGCTCGCCCCGGTTGTTCGACGGGAGGTGCCAGAAAAGTGGTACCGGATGTCGAGCAACCGGGGCGGCGTCGTGTTCGGCCGCCTGTGCCCCTGTCGGAGGGCCGGGCGTCGCCGCGCCGCGACGAGGTGTTCCACCTCACTCCTGACGTGGTAACTTCACTCACACATGACCGAGAAGTGAAGTTTTCTCACCGGTGGGTGGGAGCCGACGAAGGAGTCCCTCATGATCGCTCGACGACACGTCCTGGCCGCCGGTGCCGCAGGCTCGGCAGCCCTCGCCCTCGCCGCCTGCGGCGGGGACTCCGGAGGATCCGGCGGAGAGGTCGACGGGGAGGGCAAGACCCTCACCTTCTGGCTGATGGAGGGCACCAACGCCTCCGCCGACGCCTACATCGAGGAGCTCAAGACCGCGTTCACCGAGGCCACGGGCGCCACCCTCGACGTCCAGGTCCAGCCTTGGGACGGCGCGCACGACAAGTTCGTCACCGCCATGGCCGGCGGCACCGGCCCCGACGTCGCCGAGGTCGGCACCACCTGGGTGCCCGAGTTCGCCGACGCGGGCGGCATCGACGACCTGTCCGAGGACATCGAGGCCGCCGGCCTCGCCGACGGCCTCGTCGAGGGGCTCGTCGAGGCGGGCAGCCTCGACGGCGGGACCTACGGCATGCCCTGGTACGCGGGCGTCCGCTCGATCCTCGCCAACCGCGAGATGCTCGAGGCGGCAGGGGTCGCCGAGCAGCCCCAGAGCTGGGACGACCTGCTCACCATGATCACCACGCTCAAGGAGCACGACCCGGACTGGATCCCCTTCCCGGTCGCCGGCGGCAGCATCTTCTCCGCCATGCCCTTCGTCTGGGGCGCCGGCGGCGAGATCGCCACGCAGGAGGGCGAGACCTGGACCGCGGCGATCAACAGCCCCGAGGCCGTCGAGGGCCTGACCTGGTACACCGACCTCGCGCTGAAGCACGACGCCTCGACCTCCGCGGCCACCACCTGGCTGGAGACCGACTCGCTGGCCGCCTTCCTCCAGGAGACGGTGCCGATGTTCATCACCGGCTCATGGGTCCCCGCCACCATCGAGGCCGAGAACCCCGAGCTCGCCGAGAAGCTCGTCGCCTTCACGATCCCGGCGAAGGACTCCGCGGTCGCGCCGTCCTTCCTCGGCGGCTCGCTGATGTGCCGCTTCACCGAGACCGCGGAGCCCGAGCTCGCCTTCGAGCTCATCAAGCTCGTCACCACGGGCGACTTCGCCACCCGCTGGGCCGAGGAGACCAACTACTTCCCCGGCACCACCGCGGCGCTGGACGAGGTGGTCGCCGGCGGCGACGAGATCACCAAGGTCTTCGCCACCCAGATGACCGAGGGCGGCAAGTCCGTGCCCGTCACCCCGGCCTGGGGCAAGATCGAGGGCGCCAAGACGCTCGGGACGATGATCTCCTCCGTCCTGGACGGCACCGCGGTCCAGGACGCGGCCGACACCGCCGCCGAGGAGATGGACGGCTTCTTCTCCGAATGAGCACCGCCGCCCCCGACCTCCGCGACCGGCAGGACGGAGCGGCGCCGCTCGAGCGCCGCGCCGTCCCGCCGGGCCGCCGTCTGCGCCGCGGCCTCGCCCCCTGGCTGCTGCTCGCCCCCGCCCTGATCGTGCTGGGCGTGCTGCTGCTGTGGCCGATGGTGCGGGTGCTGAACCTGTCCCTGCAGGACTACGAGCTGAAGAACCTCCTGCGCGGGGACAGCAACTACGTGGGGCTGGACAACTACGTCCAGGTCCTCACCGACCCGTTCCTGTGGCAGATCGTGCTGCCCAACACGGTCGGGTTCGCGATCGTGTGCGTCGTGCTGACCATGGCCGTCGGCACCGTGGTGGCGCTGTTCCTGAACACGCTGGGCACCGCCTGGCGGTCGATCTGCACCACCGCGATCATGGTCGCCTGGGCGGTGCCGGCGCTGACCGGCACCTACATCTTCGTCTGGCTCTTCGACCCCCAGTCCGGGCTCGTGATCTCGGCCCTCGACGGGCTCGGGCTGATGGAGGCCGGCAGCGTCAACTGGTTCACCAACCGGTGGAGCTTCTACGCGATCGCGACGCTGAACGTCGTCTACCACGGCTTCCCGTTCATCGCCGTGACGATGCTCGCGGGGCTCACCACCGTGCCGGACGAGCTGTACGAGGCGGCGGCGCTGGACGGCGCGGGCGCCTGGACCCGCTTCTGGCAGGTCACCGTGCCCACCCTGCGCCCGATCATCGCGGTGTGCGTGATCCTCTCGACGATCTGGGACTTCAAGGTGTTCGTCCAGATCTTCCTGATGCCCGGCGGTGACGGCTCCACCCGCGAGGTCATGAACCTCGGCGTCTGGTCGTACACCCAGTCCTTCGCCCAGGGCGAGTACGGGATGGGCTCCACCATCGCGGTGCTGCTGACCGCGCTGCTGATGGTGATCTCCGTGGTCTACATCCGCACCCTGATGAAGGAGGAGGAGCTGTGAACCGTCGGACCCCCGCCACCACTGCGGCCCGGGCGATCGGCGTCGTCGTGCTGCTGGCGCTGACCCTCTTCCCCTTCTACTGGATGCTCTCCACCGCCGTGGACACCAGCCCGCTCTCCCGCGGGGCGAGCCTGCTGCCCAGCGGCCTCACCCTCGAGCACTTCGAGCACGTGCTGGTCGACGCCGGGTTCCTGCGCTACGTGCGGGTCTCCCTGGTCGTCGCCCTGGGCACCGTCGTGCTCTCGGGCGCGGTGGCGCTGCTGGCCGCCGTCGCGGTCGCCCGCTTCCGCTTCCGGCTGCGCACCCAGGTGCTGGTGATGGTCCTGATGGTGCAGATGGTGCCGCTCGAGGCTCTCGTGATCCCGCTGTTCCTGCAGGCACGGACCCTCGGCATGCTCAACTCGCTGCTGGGCCTGACCATCGTCTACCTCGGCTTCTCCCTCGCCTTCGCGATCTGGAACCTGCGCGGCTTCGTCGCCGCGGTGCCGCGCGAGCTCGAGGAGGCCGCCTACGTGGACGGGGCGAGCTGGTGGCGGATGTTCCGCTCGATCCTGCTGCCGCTGGTCGCCCCGGGCCTGGTGGCGACCTCGGTGTTCTCCTTCATCACCGCCTGGAACGAGTTCATCTTCGCGCTCACCTTCATGCAGGACGGCTCGAAGTACACCGTGGGCGTGGGGCTGCGGACCTTCTTCACCCAGAACACCGCCGACTGGGGCTCGGTGATGGCCGCCTCGACGATCATCGCCCTGCCGGTGGTGCTCTTCTTCGTGCTCGTCCAGCGGAACCTCGCCAAGGGCATCACCGCCGGCGCCGTGAAGGGCTGAACCATGACCAGCATCCCTTCCCGGCCGGGCGCGGCGGCGCCCCGGACCCGCCACGACGCCGACGTGCTCGGCGTGCTGATGGCCCCCTTCACCGGCACCGAGGTGCCCGCCTGGCTCGACGGAGCGCTCGAGGACGGTCTCGCCTCCGTGATCCTCTTCGGGCACAACACCCCCGATCCCGCGACGGCGCGGGAGCTCTCCCGCGCCCTCCACGCCCGGTCCGAGGACTGCGTCGTCGCGATCGACGAGGAGGGCGGGGACGTCACCCGGCTCCAGGCGCGGACGGGCTCGTCCCTGCCCACGGCCTGGGCGCTCGGCGAGGCCGACGACCCCGAGCTCACCCGGGACGCCGGGCGCGCGCTCGGCGACCTCCTCGCCGCCTGCGACATCGACCTGGACCTCGCCCCGGTGCTCGACGTCTCCACCGATCCCGCGAACCCCGTGATCGGCACCCGCGCCTACGGCGACGAGCCCGACCGGGTCGCCCTGCACGCCCGCGCCTTCGCGACCGGGCTGATCGACGCCGGGATCGGCACCTGCGCGAAGCACTTCCCCGGCCACGGCGCGACCGCCACCGACTCCCACACCGCTCTGCCGCGGATCGACCTCGGCCCGGCGCAGTTCGAGGCCGATCATCTCGCACCCTGGCGGATCGCGCCCTGGCTCGACGCGGTGATGACCGCGCACGTGCTGGTCCCCGCGCTCGGGGAGGGGCCCGCCTCGATCGCCTCCTGGTCGCGGCCGCTCCTGGACCGCGCCGTCGGCGGCACCTTCCACGGCCTGGTCATCACCGACGCGCTCGACATGGCCGCCGTCGCCGAGGACCCCGGGTACGGGGAGGCGGCGGTCCGGGCCCTCGAGGCGGGCGCGGACCTGCTGTGCCTGGGGACCTCGCTGCGCCGGGACGACGAGCAGATGCTTCGGGAGGCCCACGACGCGATCCTCGCCGCGGTCGATTCGGGGCGGATCCCGCGAAGATCGCTGCACGAGCGCGCCGAGCGCACCCGGGAGCGGCTGCGCAGCCTGCGCACCCGGCGCCGCTTCGTCCCGGCCCCCGAGCTCGAGGACGCCCTCGCGCACGGGGAGGCCCTCGGCGCGGAGGCGGCCGCGCGCGCCGTCCGCTCACGGCACGGCCACGCCCGCCTCGAGGGGCGACCCGTGGTGGTGCTCGACCTGCGCCACCGGGCCCAGCACGCCTCCGGCGCCCGGACCCAGCAGCTGGTCGCGGCGCTGCGCGAGCGCGGGATCGAAGCGTCCGACCCCGCGGAGCAGGGCGGGCCCGAGCAGTACCGGTATCCCGAGCCGCCCTCGTATCCCGAGCCGCCCTCGCCCCACGGAGGACCGGATCTCCCGTCGCGGTCCTCCCACGGCGACCCGGCCGCGCAGGTGCTCGCGGTGACCCGTCTGCCCCGCAGCGATGCCGAGGAGGGCCGACGCCTCGTCGCGCTCCTCGCGCAGCGCCCCGACACGATCGTGGTGCACACCGGCGTCCCGGCCGCCGCCCCCGACCACCGCCTGCTCGTCCTCGCCCACGGCGGCGGCCGCACGATGATGCGCGCCGTCGTCGACCTGCTCCTGCACGGCGACGCCGCCCACGGGGGAGCGCGATGAGGGTGCTCGGGATGATGTCCGGCACCAGCCTGGACGCGATCGACGTGGCGCTGGTGGACTTCACCCGCGATCCGGCCGACCCCTCCGTGCTCGAGGCGAGGCTCGTCCACCTCGGCGAGGAGCCCTGGCCCGAGGGGACGGGGGACGCCCTGCGCGCCGCGCTGTCCCCGGCGCCCGCCGACGTCGCGACCTGGAACCGCCTGCACGCCGCGGTCGGCGAGGCCTTCGCCGCGGCCGCCGCACGGGTCCTCGCCGCCCACGGCGGCGCCGACCTGGTCGCGACCCACGGCCAGACCCTCCACCACGACGTGCGCGCGGACGGCACCGTCGGCGCGACCCTCCAGATCGGCGACGCCTCCCGCCTCGCCGCCGCCACGGGCCTGCCCGTCCTGCACGACCTGCGTGCCGCCGACGTGGCCGCCGGCGGCCAGGGCGCACCGCTCGCCCCGCTGCTGGACCAGCTGCTGCTGGGCCATGAGGAGCCGACGGCGGCGCTGAACATCGGCGGGATCGCGAACCTCACCCTGGTCGGCGGCGAGGAGCTCGTCGCCGGCGACACCGGAGCCGGCAACGCGCTGCTCGATGCCGCCGTCCACGCCGCGACCGGTGCCCCCGCCGACCACGACGCCGCCCTCGCCCGCCAGGGCGTGGTCGACCCCGCAGCCCTCGCACGGCTGCTCGACGCCGAGCCCTTCTACTCCCGCCCCCTCCCGCGCTCGACCGGACGGGAGCACTTCGACGCCGGCTACGTGCGACGCGTGCTGGGCGACGAGGCGCTCGCCGCGCTGCCGCTGCCGGACCTGCTGGCGACCCTGGTCGAGCTCACCGCCGTGACGATCGCCCGGGCCGTCGCCCCGCTCGGAGCCCGCCGTGTCGTCGCCTCCGGCGGCGGGATCCGCAATCCGCTGCTGCGCGCACGGCTCGGAGCCCACCTGGACCCCCTCCCGCTGCTCGACGCCGACCAGCTCGACATTCCCGCCGACGGCAAGGAGGCGCTGCTGATCGCGCTGCTGGGCCATCACGGCGCCCACGGACTGCCCGGCACGCTCGCCCTCCCGGACGGCACCGCGCACACCGGCGCCCGTACCCCCGTCGTGCTCGGCTCCCTCACCCCGCCGCACCGCAGCCCGGCCGCCCACGCCGCGCCCGCCGACGGCCTGCCCGTCCGCCGTCTCCGCCTCGTCCCGGAGGAGGGGCGGTGAGCGCCGCGCTGCTGCAGGACCTCCGCGGCCGGCTCGACGACCTCCGCCCCGTCCAGCGCCGCATCGCGGAGGTGATCCTCGCCGATCCCCTCGCCGCGGGGACGATGACCATCGACCAGCTCGCCGGCGCGGCCGGCTGTGCGCAGTCCTCCGTGGTGAACCTCGCCCGCGAGCTCGGGCTGACCGGCTACCGGGAGCTGCGCGCCGCGCTCGTCGCCGAGACGGCCCGCGCGGTCGGGGACCAGGGCGACCTGGCCTTCCCCTTGGAGATCGACCCGGGCGACCCGCTGTCCGTCTCGGTCGATCGGATCGCCGCGGCGGATGCTCGTGCCGTGCGGGACACCGTGCGCCTGCTCGACCTGGAGCAGCTCGCGAGGATCGCCGCCCGCCTCGCCGCGGCGCGGCGGATCCTGCTGATCGGGGTGGGCGCCTCCGGGCTCGCGGCGCTGGACCTGCAGTACAAGCTCACCCGCCTCGGCCTCTCCGCCCACGCCCTGACCAGCGCGCACGACGCCCTGCCCGCCGTCGTCGGGCTCGGCGAGGAGGACCTGCTGGTGGCGATCTCGGACTCCGGGCGCACCGTCGACGTGCTCGACGCGCTCGAGCTCGCCGCCGCCGCCGGCGCCGCCACCCTCGCCGTCACCGGCGCCCCGGCGAGCCCGCTCGCGCGCGGCGCGGACGAGGTGCTTCTCACGGCCTCGCGCGAGCCGTCCTTCCGCGCCGGCGCGACCTCCTCCCGCATCGCCCAGCTCGCGATCGCGGACTGCCTGCTCATCGCGCTCGCGGCGGCCCTGCCGGACGCGGGGGAGGGGGCGCTGCGCCGCTCCCGGGCAGCCCTCGGCACGCGGCGGCGCTGAGGCGGGGCGGGCCGTCCCCTCCTTGGAACTTACGGCACCGTAGGTTACGCTCGCTCCCGTGAGCGTCTTCCGATCCACGATCCCCGACGTCGCGGCCGAGGAGCCGATGGTCCAGCTCCTGGGGCCCGACGGCACCCGCACCCCGCACGAGCAGCTCGACGCCGTGCTCGAGGAGGCGGGGCTCGCCACCCCCGAGCGGCTGCGCGGCTACTACCGCGACATGGTGATGATCCGCGCCGCGGACCTCGAGGCGACGAACCTGCAGCGCCAGGGCCAGCTCGGCCTGTGGGCGAGCGCGCTCGGCCAGGAGGCCGCGCAGATCGGGGCCGGCCACGCCTCCCGCGAGCAGGACTATCTCGTGCCCACCTATCGCGAGCACGGCGTCGCCTGGGCCCGCGGCATCGAGCCGTGGCGCCTGCTGGAGATGTTCCGCGGCATCAGCCACGGCGGCTGGGACCCCAACGAGCTGCGCACCCACCCGTACATGATCGTGCTCGGCTCCCAGGCCCCGCACGCGGTCGGCTACGCGATGGGCCTGCAGCGCGACGGCGTCGTCGGCACCGGCGACAGCGCCACCGACACCGCGGTCCTCGCCCTCTTCGGCGACGGCGCCTCGAGCGAGGGGGAGGTCTCGGAGTCCTTCACCTTCGCCGCCTCCTTCCAGGCCCCCGTCGTGTTCTACACGCAGAACAACCAGTGGGCGATCTCCGTGCCCACCTCCGTCCAGACCCGCGTCCCCCTCGCCCAGCGCTCCCGCGGCTGGGGCATCCCCTCGGTGCGCGTGGACGGCAACGACGTCCTGGCCGTGCTCGGCGCCGTGCGCACCGCCCTGGACTCGGCGCGCTCCGGCGGCGGACCTGTCTTCGTCGAGGCCCTCACCTACCGCATGGCCGCCCACACCACCAGCGACGACGCCTCCCGCTACCGTCCCGCCGCGGAGGAGCAGGAGTGGGCGGAGAAGGACCCGATCCTGCGCCTGCGCCGCCACCTCGAGCAGCTCGGCGAGATCGACGAGGCCTTCGTCGCCCGCTGCGACGAGGAGGCGCACGACCTCGCGATGCAGCTCCACCACCACATCCACGGCATGGAGGACCCCGACCCGGTGCGCATGTTCGACCACCCCTACGCCGAGCCCCACCCGATCGTCGACGCCGAGCGCGAGGAGTACCTCGCCTATGTCGCCCAGTTCGAGGACGAGGAGGGGACGAGCGCATGAGCGCCGTGCAGCACCAGGGAGCCGGCTCCACGACCCTCCCGATCGCGAAGGCCATCACCGCGGGCCTCCGCGACGCGATGACCGCCGACGACAAGGTCCTGCTGATGGGCGAGGACATCGGCGTGCTCGGCGGCGTCTTCCGCGTCACCGACGGGCTCCACGCCGAGTTCGGCTCCCAGCGCGTGGTCGACACTCCGCTCGCGGAGGCCGGGATCGTCGGCACCGCGGTGGGTCTGGCCCTGCGCGGCTACCGGCCCGTGGTCGAGATCCAGTTCGACGGATTCGTCTTCCCCGCCTTCAACCAGATCACCACCCAGGTCGCGAAGATGCACAACCGCACCTCGGGCCGGGTGAACATGCCGATGGTGATCCGGATCCCGCACGGCGGCGGCATCGGCGCGGTCGAGCACCACTCCGAGAGCCCTGAGGCGCTCTTCGCCCACACCGCGGGCCTGCGGATCCTCGCCCCCTCCACCGCGCAGGACGCGTACTGGTTGACCCGCCAGGCGATCGAGTCCGAGGATCCCGTGATCATGCTCGAGCCCAAGCGGCGCTACTGGGTCAAGGGCGACGTCGACCCCGACCACCGCCCCGAGCTCTCGCCCTGGCAGGCGCAGGTGGTGCGCCCCGGCACCGACGCGACGGTGCTCGCCTGGGGGCCGAGCATGCCCGTCGTCCTCGAGAGCGCCGAGGCCGCCGCTGCCGACGGCCTCGACCTCGAGGTGATCGACGCCCGCTCCCTCGCCCCCGTCGACTACCCCACGATCGCGGACTCGGTGCGGCGCACCGGGCGCCTGCTGATCGTCCACGAGGCCCCCGTGCTCGGCGGGCTCGGCGGTGAGATCGCCGCCCGCATCTCCGAGCAGTGCTTCTACCACCTCGAGGCGCCGGTGCTGCGCGTGGGCGGCTACCACCTGCCCTATCCGCCCTCCCGCATGGAGCACGCCTATCTCCCCGACCTGGACCGGGTGCTGGACGGCGTGGACCGTCTGCTCGAGCACTGACCCGCGCGCCCGCCGCGTGAAAGGATCACGACCATGAACGCCTCCTCGATCGTCACGATCGCCCTCACCGATCCCGGCGAGGGCCTCACCGAGGCCGAGATCCTCGAGATCAAGGTCGCCGTCGGCGACCGCCTGGAGATCAACGACCCCGTCGTCGAGGTCGAGACCGCCAAGAGCGCCGTCGAGCTGCCCAGCCACGTCGCCGGCACCGTCGTCGAGGTCCTCGTCGCCGTCGGCGAGGAGGTGCTCGTCGGCGCCCCGCTGATGCGCGTGGACACCACCGGCGGCACCGCCCCGTCCCCGGCACCCGCCGCCCCCTCCGCCGCGGCGGAGGCGGACCCGTCGGCCGCCGAGCTCTCCGCCCAGGCGACGGAGCAGGCCGCCGAGCAGGCCGAGGGGCAGCCGGAGCAGCCCGCCGCCGCGGGCGAGGGCGAGGGCGCGCCGGCCGCGCAGGAGCCGAAGAACCTCGTCGGCTATGGGGAGCGGGCCACGGGCACGCGCCGCCGCCGACGCCGGGCCCAGCCCGCGCAGCCCGCCGCGGAGCAGCAGGTCCCCATCGACCGGATCCTCGCCAAGCCGCCGGTGCGCAAGCTCGCCCGCGACCTCGGGATCGCGCTGCACGACGTGCTCGCCACCGGCCCCGAGGGCACCGTCACCCGGCAGGACGTGCTCAACGCCCAGCAGCGCTCCTACGGCGCGGAGCCCGCCGCTCACGACGGCGCCGGTGCGTACTTCCCCGAGGAGTCCCCGCAGGCGCCCGAGCACCTCGGCGACGTCATGAAGACCACCCGTGACCAGCCCTTCTCCGGCGTCACGAGCGACGAGCGCACCACCCGCGTCCCGATCCGCTCGGTCCGCAAGCGCACCGCCGAGGCGATGGTGGCCTCCGCCTTCACCGCCCCGCACGTCACGGTGTTCAACGAGATCGACATGACCGGCGTGACGCGGATCGTCTCCCAGCTGCGCGCCTCGCGCGAATGGGCCGACGTGAAGGTCAGCCCCCTGGCCGTGATCGCGAAGGCGCTGCTGGTCGCGATCCGCCGCAATCCCGAGGTCAACGCCTCCTGGGACGAGGACGCCCAGGAGATCGTCTACAAGCACTACGTCAACCTCGGCATCGCCGCGGCGACCCCGCGCGGCCTCATCGTCCCGAACCTGAAGGACGCGCACCTGATGACGCTGCGGGAGCTCGCCGAGGGGATCGGGGAGCTCGCCCGCACCGCGAGGGCCGGGCGCACCTCCCTGCGCGACACCCGCGACGGCACCATCACCATCACGAACTACGGCGTCTTCGACATCGACTCCGGCACCCCGATCCTGAACCCGGGGGAGTCCGCCATCCTCGGCGTCGGCGCGATCAAGGAGAAGCCGTGGGTGGTGGACGGGCGGATCGAGCCGCGCCGGGTCGCGACCCTCTCGCTGAGCTTCGACCACCGCCTGATCGACGGGGCGCTCGGCGCGGAGCTGCTGCGCGACGTCTCCGCCGTGCTCGAGGACCCCTCCCTGGGCCTGGTCTGGGGCTGAGAGGCGAGAGGTCGCTCCTTAGTACCCTTGTGCGGTGACCTCGAGCCCGCCCACTTCCCCGCCGCCGCGGCGCGACGACCCCCGCATGCACACCGTGGAGATGACGGCCCTGCGCGACGTGGACGTCGCCGACTCCGAGACCCTCGTCTCGGGCCCGGTCCGTCCGGCGCCGGCGACCTGGCGGATCGCCCTGCTCGTCGCCGCCGGCGGGGCGCTCGGGGCGATGCTCCGCTTCCTGCTGACCGTGCTCGACCCCGCCGTGACCACCCCCACGCTGGTCGAGGTGCCGTGGGCGACCCTCACCGTGAACGTGCTGGGCTCCCTCGGGCTCGGCGCGCTCAACGGCGTGCTCGAGGTTCGCGAGGGACGGCCGTGGATGCGCCCGCTGCTGGGCACCGGGCTGTGCGGCGGCTTCACGACCATGTCCACCGTGGTGCTCGAGGGCTCGGCGATGATCGGCGCGGACTTCCCGCTGCTGGCCCTGCTGTACGCCGCGCTGACCCTCGCGCTGTGCCTCGGCGCGATCGTCCTCGGTCTGCTGCTGGGCAACCGCCTCGGCGCCCGGGGGCTCGAGGCGACGGACGGAGGGGCGGCATGACGGCGCTGCAGCTCGTCCTCGGCCTCGCCGTGGTCTGCGTGGGCGGCGGCCTCGGCGCGGTCGCCCGCTGGGGCGTGCAGACCGCCGGCACCCGCATGATCGCCACCCGCGGCATCGAGAACGGGGAGCGGCTCGTGCCCTGGCTGACCTTCCTGGTCAACGTCGCGGCCTGCTTCCTGCTCGGCATCGTCGTGGCGCGGCTCGGCTCCGCCACCGGTGCGGGCGGCGTGTTCTACGTGCTGCTCGGCGGCGGCTTCTGCGGCGGGCTCTCCACGCTTTCCACCGCCGCGCACGACATCGTCGTGCTCGTCCGCCGCGGCGCCTACTCGATCGCGCTGGCCTACCTGATGCTCAGCGTCGGCACCGGCATGGGCGCCCTCTGGGTGGGACTGGTGATCGCCTCATGACGCTGCGCCGCTCCCTCCTCGCCCTCCTGCCCGCCCTCGCGGTGCTGAGCCTGCTCGCCGTCCTCGCGGCCGACGCCGCCGGCGGCGACAGCCTCGTGCTGCTGGACGCGGGTCCCGTCGCCCGGATCGGCGCCCCGGTCGCCGCGAACCTCGCCGACCTCGCCGCCGCCCTCACCCTCGGCGGCGCCGTGGTCGCCGGCTGGCTCCTGCGCGAGGAGGCCGACCGCACCCGCGCCCTCGGCATCGTCGCGGGCGCCGCCGCGGCCACCACCCTCGCCCGCGGCGCCTCCCTCACGTTCTCCTACGCGATCGCGACCGGACAGCCCGTCGGCTCGCCGCGCTTCGGCTCCGACCTCGGAGTCTTCCTCGCCACGGAGCTCGGCGTCTGGCTCCTGTGCGGGCTGCTGGCCGCCGCGGCGACCACCACCGTCGCCGTGCTCGGCACCTCGGTCGGCCTTGCCCGCGCCGTCGCGGTCCTCTCCTCCGTCGTCGCCTTCGCCGCCGCGATGACCGGGCACGCCGCAGGCGACGAGACCCACGAGATCGCCACCTCCACGATGCTCGTGCACCTGCTGGCGGTGGGGATCTGGCTGGGCGGCCTCGCCGTGCTGCAGGTCCTCACGGGCCGCAGCCGCGACGACGTGCGCGTGCTGCGAGGTTTCTCCCATCTCGCGCTGATCTGCTGGATCGCCCTGGCGCTGAGCGGGGTGCTCGCGCTCGCGGTGCGCATGAACACCCCCGCGGAGCTCCTCACCAGCGCGTACGTGCAGATCGGGCTCGGCAAGGCCGTGGTGCTGCTGCTCCTGGGCCTGCTCGGCGCGCTCCAGCGGCGCCAGCTCGCCACCGGGCTCGGCACGGACGCCGAGGGGCGCCGGGCGCTGGGGACCTACCGGCGCCTCGCCCTGCTCGAGCTGGCGCTGATGGGGCTCGCCGTCGCGCTCGCCGCGGCGATGAGCTCCTCCCCGCCGCCCGCGGAGGAGGGCACCCCGCCGGCGGGCACCGCCGGCACCCTCACCGGCTACCCCCTGCCTCCCGCCCCGGACCTCGTCACCGTGCTCGGGCAGTGGCGCCCGGACCCCTTCGGGGCGGCGCTCGCCTGCGTCCTGCTGCTGCTGTGGTGGAGGCCGAGCGCCCCGCCGCGTCCGCGCGGGCGCAGCCTGCAGCTCCTGCTCGGGACCGCCGCGCTCGTGCTGCTGACCTCGGGCCCGCTGAACGTGTACGGCAAGGTGCTCGTCTCCGCCCACGTCCTCCAGCACGTGCTGCTGCTCGTGCCCGCCGGGGTGCTGCTGGGCTGCGCGATGACGCTCCCGCCGCGCCTGCGCACCCTGCTGGAGGGGCGCTGGCCGCTCGCGGCGCTGCTCGCCGCGGCAGGACCCCTGCTCCTCGCCGCCTGCTACATCAGCCCGCCGCTGCTCCGCGCCGCCCTGGACAGCCACGCCGCCCATCTCGCGCTGCAGCTGCTGGCCCTCGCCGCCGGTGCGCTGATCGCGCTCGCCGTGCGGCTCGCGCCCGCGCCGCGTCGGGCCTGGGTCGCGGCGGTCCCGCTGCTGCTGGGCGCCGCCGGGGGGATCGCGCTGCGCAGCACGGAGCGCCTGCTGGCGGCGAGCTGGTTCGGCGCGACCGGCCGCACCTGGCGGGCCGACGCGCTCGCCGATCAGCAGTCCGCGGGCACGCTCGTGCTCGTCGTCGTGGTGCTCGTCGCGCTCGTGGCCGGCGGGGTGGCGCTGCGGATCCGCGGGCGCCGCGGCTGACCGCACGACGAGGGGCCCGCGCCGTGGCGCGGGCCCCTCGTCGGAGCGTGCGGCGGGGCGTCGGCCCCGGGGTGCTCAGCCGAAGAGGCTGCGCACCGAGCGGAGCCGCGCGAGCTGGGTCTCGCGGTCCACGGCGGGGACCAGGCCCTCCCGGGCGCCGGCGCCGGAGGGGACCTCGCGCGGGGTGACGCGGCGGGTGCCGACGGCGGTCTCGAGCCGGCCGCGCAGCCCGCCGGAGGCGGGGGCGGGACGGGCCGGGATCGCGGCCTCGGCGCCGCCGCGCACGCGACGGAACTGCTCGAGCGCGGGGGAGGTGCCGCCGTCACGGGTCGCGGCGAGCATGTAGGCGGCGATGTCGGCCTGCTCGACGAGGAGCGGCAGCACGCCGCCGGAGACCCGCTGCTGGCCGAGGATCACGAGGTCGTCGCGGCCGCGGGCGAAGGCGCCGAGGAAGAGGTCGCTCTCGCCGCTCGCGGTGCGGGGCACGAGGTCCTCGGGGAGGTGGTCGGCCCCGGTCTCGTAGCCGGTGGCCAGCACGATCAGGTCCGCACGGTAGGTGTCGGTGCCGAAGGCGTCGCGGCCGCGGGCGTGCGTGACCACGCCCTCGGCGTCCACGCCCTGGACCTCGCCGACGGGGGTGATGCGCCCCTCGCGGACCCGCTGCAGCAGGTCGTCGGAGACGATCACGCGGTCCTCGAGCAGGGGCTGCGCCGGGCGGGGCAGACCGGCCTCGACCGGGTCGCCGACGGTGCGTCGCACCACGGTCTCCGCGATCCTCGCGTTCAGCCCGCCGAGCATCGCGGGCTCGCGCGCGGAGGCGACGTCGCCGGGGATCCCGGCGATGCGGCGCGGCACGACCCAGTGGCCGGTGCGCATCGACCAGCGCACCTCGAGCGCGCGACGGGCGGCGTCGACCGCGATGTCCGCGGCGGACTGGCCGGAGCCGACGACCAGCACGCGCCTGCCCTCGAGACCGTCGGCGCCGGTCCACTCCGAGGAGTGCATGACCTGCACGGTGCCCGGGACGTCGGCGGCCCAGTCGGGGCGGTGGGGGCGCTGCGAGATGCCGTGCGCGGAGATCACCGCGCGGTAGATCCCGATCTCGCCGGTGGAGAGCTCCACCTCCCACACGCCCTCCTCGAAGGGGCGTGCGGCGCGCACGGCGGTGCGCGGGCGGAAGTGGTCGGTGATCCCGTGGCGGGAGGCGTAGGCGCGCAGGTACTTCGCCATGTGCGCGGGGGTGAGGAACTCGGGGAAGGAGACCGGCTGCAGGAGGTCCTCGTACTGGGTCTGCTCCCGCGAGGAGATCATCTCCATCGTCGGCCAGATCGGGGAGTCCTCCCGCTCGGGGTCCCAGATGCCGCCGACGTGGTCGGCGCGGTCCACGATGTCGAAGGGCACCTCGAGCGCCTTCAGCGACGCCGCGGCGGCGAGGCCGGCGGGGCCGGCGCCGATGATCAGCACCTTCTCACGGGTGGGGATCTGGTCGTGGAGCTCGGGCATCGAAAGGAGCCTTCTTCCGGGTGGACGGCCTGCTGACGCCCGCCATCCTAGTCTCCGCGCGGGGGCGGTTCAGGCGACCGCGGTGATCACCGCGAAGACGCCGAGCGTGGTGATGGGCGTCGTCATGACATAGGCGAGGACCACCTGGTGGCGCACCAGGCGACGTGCGCGGGTCATCCGGCGACCCGGTCCGCGAGCTCGCGTGCGAGCAGCAGCGCGCCCGGCAGCCCGTCGGGCGCGGGGCTCACGGAGCGGCGACGGTCCTGCAGCGAGGCCGTCACCTCGTCATGGATCGGGCCCGGGCCGGTGAGCACGGAGCCGGCGAGCACGACGGGCAGCACCGCCTCCGGATCCAGCGCCTCGACCGTGTCCAGCACGTGCTCGATCACGGCGGCGAGGATGCCGCGGGCGACCGGGTCCTCCCGCACCCGGGCGGGCAGCGGCGCGAAGCGTCCCAGCGCCGCCGGCGCCCCGGCGGGCAGGTGCTCGTCGAGCGCGCGGATCAGGTCCTGGCGCGGGTCGCCGGTGGGGGAGGGCGGGCGATGCCCCTCGCGCAGGTCCAGGCCCAGCGCGGCGCCGACCTCCTCGGTCAGCAGGGTGCGGGCACCGCGGCCGTCGAGGTCCGCGGCGACCGCCTCGAGGGTGCGCCGCCCCAGCCACACCGCGGAGCCGACATCGCCCAGCAGCCAGCCCATCCCGTCGCGGCGGGCGATCGCCTCCCGGTCGCGGAAGCGGACCGCGACCGCGCCGGTCCCGGCGAGCACCAGCAGGCCGTCGTCGCCCACCCCACCGGAGAGGAAGGCGGTGTGCAGGTCGTCGGTGACCAGGAGGCGCTCGGCGGGGATCCCGAGCGGGTCGAGGCGCTCGCCGACCGCGGCGCGGACCTCCGCCGCACGCGCCGGCCCCGCCCCGGAGATGCCGAGCGCGACCGCCGCGACCTCGGCGGCGGGGCCGTCGGCGAGCGGGCCGGCGGGCCCGTCGGAGGTGTCGTCGTCGACGTCCGCGTCGGCGGCGCGCAGTGCGAGCCGGGCCTGCTCGAGCACCTCGGCGATCGTGGCCGCGAGCGTGTCGAAGGCCGCCGGACCCGAGGAGCGGAGGTTCGCTCCCGGCCCCTCGACCTGCGCGAGGAGCCCGCCGCCCACCGACGCGGCGACCAGCCGCGAGCGCGTCCCCCCGACATCCCCGGCGAGCACCAGGTGCTGGCGCATAGGGCTCCCTCCTCCAGCGTTCCCCGTCGAGCGTCCCCCACATCGTAGGGGCCGCGCCCGCCTGTCCTACGCTGTCCCGTGCGACGCCCACCGATCATTGGAGACCACGTGAGCAACCCCCGCAGGGACCCGAGCCGCCTCGACGTCGACCTGGTGGGGCTCGCCTCGCCCACCGAGGAGCGCAATCCCGCCAGCGCCGAGCTGGACACCCTCGACGCCCGCGGGATGGTCGACGTGATCCTCGGCGAGGACGCGACCGTCGCCGCGGCGGTCCAGGCGCGCTCCGCCGAGATCGCCGCGCTGGTGGAGACGTGCGTGGCGGCGATCGCGGACGGCGGCACCGTCCACTACCTCGGGGCCGGCACCTCGGGCCGGCTCGCGGTGCTGGACGCGGTCGAGCTCGCCCCGACCTTCGACGCCGACGAGTCGATGGTCACCGCCCATCTCGCGGGCGGGCCCGGCGCCTTCCTCACCGCGGTCGAGGGCGCCGAGGACTCCGCCGCGCAGGGCGCGCAGCTGGTGCGCGAGCAGTGCCGTGAGGGCGATGTCGTGATCGGCCTCGCCGCGAGCGGCCGCACCCCCTTCGTGGCCAGCGCGCTCGAGGCCGCCCGCGCCGCGGGGATGCCCACCGCGCTGATCTCCGCGAACCCCGCCGCTCCGCTCGCCCCGCTCGCGGACCATGCGATCCTCCTCGACGTCGGCCCCGAGGTGGTCACCGGCTCCACCCGCATGAAGGCCGGGACCGCGCAGAAGCTCACCCTCAACGCCCTCTCCACCGCGACGATGGTCCGGCTCGGGACCACCTTCGGGAACCTGATGATCCAGGTGCGGCCCACGAACGAGAAGCTCGTCGCCCGCACCGTGCGGATGCTCGTCCAGGCCAGCGGCGCCGAGCCCGAGGAGGCGGCGCGGGTGCTCGAGGACGCGGGCGGCAGCGTGCGCGTCGCGCTGGTCGCGCTGCTGTCCGGGACGGACGCCCGGGCGTCGGCCGCCGCGCTCGAGGACTTCCCCCGGGACCCCCGCCGGATCGGCGACCCCGCCGGGATCCGCTCCGCGGTCGCGGCGCTGGGCGGATAATTCCCTCGACGGCGCCGGGGCGCGGCCCCTACCGTGGTCGCCATGCGTCTGTGATCAGCCCCGCGCCCGCCGTCCCTCCGCGCCGAGGAGCTGATCCATGCCCTCCCACACCCCGTCCGCCGCCCCCGCGGCCGCCGACCCCTCCCTGCACCTGCGAGCCGACGGGATCTCCTTCACCTATCCCGGCCTCGCCGCGGACCGCCGCGTCCTGACCGACGTGAGCCTCGTCGTGCCCGCCGGGCGCCCCACCGGGCTGCTCGGCGAGAACGGCAGCGGAAAGTCCACCCTGCTGCGGGTCCTCGCCGGGGACCTCCACCCCGACGCCGGCACCTGCGAGGTGCCCGGCCCCGTCGGGATGCTGCGCCAGGAGCTGCCCTTCGGCCCCCGCACCCCGCTCGCCGGCGTCCTCGCCGACGCGCTCGAGCGCTCCCGGCGCCTCGAGCGGGAGCTGATCACGGCGGGGGAGGAGCTCGCCGGCGGCACCGCCGCGGCCGCCGCCCGCTACGACCACGTCCTCGCCGAGGCCACCCTCGCCGACGTCTGGAACGCCGAGCGCCGCGCCGAGGAGACCCTCGCCGGCCTCGGGCTCGCGGACCTGCCCGGCGACACCCCGCTCGGGGAGATCAGCGGCGGTCAGCGCGAACGGCTCGCGCTCGCGCACCTGCTGATCGCCCGCCCCACCAGCTGGCTGCTCGACGAGCCGACGAACCATCTCGACGACGAGGCCGCCGCCTTCGTCTCGGGGGCGATCGCCGCCCATCCCGGCCCCGTCCTCATCGCCAGCCACGACCGCGCCTTCCTCGACGACGCGACCTCCGCCCAGCTCGACCTCGACCCCGCCGAGTCGCCGCTCGGCGAGGAGCCCGGCGGGCTGCGCGCCTTCACCGGCACCTTCAGCGACTACCTGCTGGCCCGCTACGAGGCCCGCGACCGGTGGGAGCACCGCTATCGCACCGAGCAGGAGGAGCTGACCCGGCTGCGGGAGGTCGCCCGGGACGCCCACACGCTCGGCCGCGAGTCCCGCAGCCGGGCCGAGGTGAAGATGGCCCGGAAGTTCTTCGCCGACCGCAACGCCCTGCGCGTCTCCCGACACGTGCGCGACGCCGAGCAGCGCCTCGCCCAGCTCGAGCAGGACCAGGTCAGGAAGCCGCCGGCCGAGCTCGAGCTCACCCACCTGCCCGACGCGCCCCGCGGCGCCGGCCAGGTCCAGCTCGCCCTGGCGGACGTCGCCGTCGAAGGCCGACTCGCACCGGTCTCCCTCGCCCTCTCGGCAGGGGAGCACCTGCTGGTCACCGGCGCGAACGGCAGCGGGAAGTCGACCCTGCTCGACGTGGTGGCGGGCCGGCTCGCGCCGACCTCCGGCACCGTGAGCCGGCCCCGCTCGCTGCGGATCGGGCACCTCCGCCAGGACGACGAGCCCGTGCCCGGCCGGACCGTCGGCGCCCATCTGCGCCGCGCGGCCGGCCTGGAGGAGGACGAGCAGCCGGAGCTGTTCGGTCTGGTCCACCCCCGCGACCTCTCCCGCCCCCTGGAGACCCTCTCCCGCGGGCAGCTGCGCCGCGTCATGCTCGCCGCGGTGCTGCTGGACCCGCCCGAGCTGCTGATCCTCGACGAGCCCACCAACCACCTGGCCCTGGTCACCGCGACCCGGCTCGAGGCCGCGCTCGCGGACTGGGGCGGGACCGTGCTGATCGCCTCCCACGACCGCTGGCTGCGCCGCCGCTGGGACGGGGAGCTGCTCGAGCTCGGCGACACAGACGTTCACAGTGCTCGCCCTGCCGGCGTGCGACGGACAGGCTGAGCGCAACCCCCGACGCCCAGGAGGAGCGCAGCCATGACGCAGCAGGACCAGAAGTTCGAGACCCTCGCCGTCCACGCCGGCCAGACCCCCGACGCGGACGCGGGCTCGCGCGCCCTGCCCATCCACCAGACGACCAGCTTCGTCTTCCCCTCGGCGCAGTCCGCCGCGGACCGCTTCGCGCTCGCCGAGGCCGCCCCGATCTACACCCGCATCACCAACCCCACCCAGGCCGCGGTCGAGGACCGCATCGCCGCGCTCGAGGGCGGCGTGGCCGGGCTCCTGCTCGCCTCCGGGCAGAGCGCCATCACGCTGTCGATCCTGAACCTCGCCGGGGCCGGCGACTCGGTCGCCGTCTCCCCGAGCCTGTACGGCGGCTCCTTCAACCTCTTCAAGCACACCCTCACCCGCCTCGGCATCACCCCGCAGTGGGTCGAGGACCCGACCGATCCCGCCTCCTGGCGCGCCGCCGCGGACGGGACCACCCGCGCCTTCTTCGTGGAGTCGATCCCGAACCCGCAGCAGGACATCCCGGACCTGCGCGCCCTCGCCGACGTCGCCCACGAGGTCGGCGTCCCGCTGATCGTCGACAACACCGTCGCGACCCCGTACCTGCTGCGCCCGCTCGAGCACGGCGCGGACGTGGTCGTGCACTCGGCGACCAAGTTCCTCGGCGGGCACGGCACCTCGATCGCGGGCGCGATCGTGGACGGCGGCAGCTTCGACTTCACCGCCCACGCCGAGAAGTACCCCCAGTTCACCGAGCCCGACGAGTCCTACAACGGCCTCGTCTTCGCCGGCGTGCCCGGCCCCTTCGCGACCCGCGCCCGCACCAACCTGCTGCGCGACCTGGGCCCGGCCGTCTCCCCGTTCAACGCCTTCCTCATCGGGCAGGGCCTGGAGACGCTGCCGCTGCGGATGGAGCGCCACCTGGAGAACACCCGCCGCGTCGCCGACTTCCTCGAGGCCGACGAGCGGGTGGGCACGGTCACCTGGGCCTCCCTGCCCTCCTCCCCGCACCACGAGCGGGCCCAGCGCTATCTCCCGAAGGGCTCCGGCAGCGTGCTCGGCTTCGAGCTGCCCGGCGGCCTCGAGGCCGGGCGCCGCTTCGTGGACGCCCTCACCCTCCACTCGCACGTGGCGAACATCGGCGACGTGCGCAGCCTCGTCATCCACCCCGCCTCGACCACCCACTCGCAGCTGACCGAGGAGGAGTTGCGCGCCGCCGGCGTCGCCCCCGGCTTCGTCCGCCTCTCCGTGGGCATCGAGCACATCGAGGACATCCTCGCCGACCTGGAGCAGGGGCTCGCGGCGGTGTCGGCCTGAGCGGCCGCTCCGCGGGCGGGAGCTCGCTGGACGCCGGGGCCGCGGTGATCGTTAGGCTGGGGCCATGACCGATGCGAGCGACCCCGGTGCCCTCCTGGCACCCTCCCCGCTGGAGACGTGGCCGCCCGCGTGGTCCCCGGCCGCCGTGGTGATGGACTGCGACGGACTGCTGGTGGACACCGAGGGGCGCTGGCTCGCGCTGCAGGAGGACTATCTCGCCGACCACGGCGCGTCCCTCGACCCGGAGGCGCGCCGCGCCCTGACCGGCCGGCCGATCGAGGTCGTGGTCACCGCGATCGCCGAGGCCATCGGCAAGGACCCGCACCGCGCCGGGGCGGAGCTCATGGCCGCCCACCAGGAGCGTCTGGAGGAGCCGCTGGTGCCGCTGCCCGGAGCGGTCAGGACCGTCCGGGCGGTCGCCGCGGTGCGCCCCGTCGCCGTCGCCTCGAACTCCCCGCGGGACCTGCTGGAGCGGACCCTCGACGCGCTCGGCCTCACCGACGCCTTCGACGCCCGGGTCTCCCTCGACGACGTCGCCGCCGGGAAGCCGGCCCCCGACCTCTACCTCGCCGCCGCCGCGGCGCTCGGCGCCGATCCCGCCGACTGCCTGGCGCTGGAGGACTCTGAGACCGGCGCCCGGGCCGCCCTCGCCGCCGGGATGCAGCTCATCGCGGTGCCGTCGATCCCCGGCCAGGACCCCGTCGCGCCGCGCCGGCTCGACTCCCTCGAGGACCCCGTCCTCGCCGACTGGATCTCGACCTGGGAGGCCCGCCGATGAGCACCGCGCCCGACCGCTTCGCCCGCGCCTTCGGCGACTGGACCCCGCGCGCCGTCGTCTTCGACTGCGACGGCCTGCTGCTGGACACCGAGTCGGTGTGGCAGCGCGCCCAGGACACGGTCGTCGCCGCGCGCGGCGCGGTCCTGGACCCCGAGGACGACGCCGTGCTGCACGGCTCGACGATCGAGGTCGCCGCCGAGCTGATCGCCCGCCGCTCCAACCACACCGAGGCCGAGGTCCTCGCCGACCTGCACCGCGAGTTCGACCACGAGCTCTCCGGCGGGGTGCGCACCCTGCCCGGCGCGGCCGAGGTGCTGCGGGCGGCAGCGGCCCGGGTGCCGCTGGGCTGCGCCTCGAACTCCTGGCTCGAGGCGCTGGACCATAAGCTCGTCGCCGGCGGCCTGCGGGAGCACTTCACCGTCCTGGAGGCCTCGGACACCGTCGAGAACCCCAAGCCGGCCCCCGACATGTACGCTGCGGCGGCCCGCGCCCTGGGACAGCGGCCCGAGGACTGCCTGGCCCTGGAGGACTCAGGGACCGGAGCCCGCGCCGCCCGCGACGCGGGGCTGCGCCTCATCGCGGTCCCCGCCCCCGGGCACCCCGTCCCGCCCGCGGACCTCGCCCTCACCTCCCTCACCGATCCCGAGCTCGCGGCCTGGATCGCGACCTGGTGACCCGGGAGGGGATCCCGCGCGGATGTCCGCGCATGTCACCCGAGTTGGCCCCCGGGCGCCGATCCGGTGTTCACTGGACCCCATGACCACTTCGTCGGACCCCTCCGCGCCCCTGACCTCCCGCGCCCACGGCTCGCCGCTGCGCGGCCGCGGCTGGCTGAACACCGGCGGCGCCGAGCTGGACCTCGAGACGCTGCGCGGGAAGATCGTGCTGCTGGACTTCTGGACGTTCTGCTGCGTGAACTGCCTGCACGTCCTGGACGAGCTGCGCCCCCTCGAGGAGAAGTGGGCCGATGAGCTCGTCGTCATCGGCGTGCACTCCCCGAAGTTCGAGTTCGAGAAGGACCCCGAGGCGCTGCAGGCCAACATCGAGCGCTACGAGGTCTCCCACCCCGTGATCGACGATCCGGAGCTGGAGACCTGGAGCGCCTACGGCGCCCGCGCCTGGCCCACCCTGATGGTCCTGGACACCCACGGCCGCATCGCCGGCAACCTCTCCGGCGAGGGCCATGCCGCGAACCTCGACCGCCTGGTCGCCGAGCTCGTCGCCGAGGGCGAGGCCGACGGCTCGCTGCGTCGCGGCCCCGCGCCGACCGTCCTCGCCGAGCGGACCGAGCAGACCCTCCGCTTCCCCTCGAAGCTCGCCGTCCTGCCCGACGGCCGGCTGGTGGTCTCCGACGCGGGCCAGCACCGCCTGGTCGTCTTCCAGGCCGACGGCGCGACGGTCGACGCGATCATCGGCACCGGGGAGCGCGGCCATGCCGACGGCGACGAGGACACCGCCCGGTTCGCCGAGCCCAACGGCGTCCTCGCCCTGCCCGCCGAGGTCGCCCAGGAGGTCGGCTACGACCTCCTGGTCGCCGACACCGCCGGGCACCGCCTGCGCGGCGTGAAGATCGGGCAGGACCGCCTGCTGCGCTCCCGCACCACGACCGAGGT
Source organism: Brachybacterium paraconglomeratum (assembly GCF_003994255.1). Lineage (GTDB taxonomy): Bacteria > Actinomycetota > Actinomycetes > Actinomycetales > Dermabacteraceae > Brachybacterium > Brachybacterium conglomeratum. The sequence goes on from NZ_ML133856.1 coordinate 105,116, forward strand.
CACCACCCTCGCCGGCACCGGCGAGCAGTGGATGCAGGGCGAGCCGCTGCCGCGCGGCGAGGGCGATGCCCGCTCCTACAGCCTCTCCACCCCCTGGGACCTCACCTGGAGCCACTCCCTGAACCGGGCAGTGATCGCCATGGCCGGGATCCACCAGCTGTGGACCTACGACCCCGCCACCGGCGCCCTGCTGGTCCTCGCGGGCACCACCCAGGAGGGCCTGGTCGACGGCCCCGCCGTCACCTCCTGGTGGGCGCAGCCCTCGGGCCTGGACGAGATGCCCGACGGCCGAATCGTGATCGCGGACTCCGAGTCCTCCGCGGTGCGCCTCCTGGACCCGCAGACCATGCAGGTCAGCACCCTGGTGGGCAAGGGCCTGTTCGACTTCGGCCATGTGGACGGACCGCTCGACCGGGCCCGCCTCCAGCACCCCCTCGGCGTGACCGCCCTGCCCGACGGGCGCATCGCGATCGCCGACACCTACAACGGCGCGATCCGCCTCCTGGACGAGGAGACCGGCGAGGTCGTCACCGTCGCGACCGACCTCAAGGAGCCCTCCGATGCGATCGTCGGCCCGCCCGTGGACGGGATCGGCCAGCTGATCGTCGTCGAGTCCGGCGCGCACCGCATCACCTGGGTGCCGGTCGCGAAGGCCGCCGAGCGCGTGATCGACGAGGGCGCCCAGCGCTCCGAGCGGCCCGCGACCGAGGTGGGTCCCGGCCCGCTCACCGTGCGCGTGCTGTTCACGCCGCCGCCCGGGCACAAGCTCGACGACTCCCTCGGGCCGTCCACGCAGGTCACGATCGCGACCACCCCCACCTCGATGCTGACCGGCGGGGGAGGGGTGGACACCGCTCTCGAGCGCACCGTGACCCTCGACCCCGCGTACGCCGAGGGCGTCCTCCACGTCAGCGCCCGCGCCGCCTCCTGCGACGCGGACCCGGCCGTGGAGTTCCCCGCCTGCCACATGCACCAGCAGGACTGGGGGGTCCCGATCCGAGTCGTCGAGGGCGGCCCGGATCATCTGGACCTCTCCCTGCTCGCCTGACCTCTGACGCCGACGGAAGCTGAAGCCGACCCGTGGATCTGATCACGCAATTCCCCCTCGGCGACGATCTCGCCGTCACCCTGCTCGTCCTCGGCCTGCTGGCCGTGGCCGCGCTCGTCGCCGGGGCGGTCGTGCCCACCCGGCTGCGGCGCGACGAGGACAGCGCCGAGGTGGACCCGACCCTCGGACGGCGGCTCGGCGCGCCGCTGCTGTCCTCCGCCTCGATCCTGCTGTGGGTGGGGCTGCCGCTCGCCGTGGTGGTGTACCTGGCCCCCGGCGGGACCGACGACCGCATCCTGCGCTCGGCGATGCTGCTGGTCGGGCTCGCGCTCGGCCCGCTCGCGGCCTGGCGGGGCCTGGCGATCCAGCTCGCCGCGCTCGGCGTCGATCCCGAGCGGCGCGGGGCGATGGTCCCGCGTCTGGGGGCGCTCACGGTCGCCGGCGCGCTCGCGCTCGCCGCGCTGCCCGTGGTGATCGCGGTGTGGTTCCTGCAGACCACGGCCGGGCCTGCGCTCGTCGCCCTCGCCGCGGGCGCCGCGATCTCCGCCCTCGTGGTGCGGGCCAGCGCGGCCCCGGTCGAGGCGGGAGCGGCCGCGGCCGCGGTGCTGGTCGGCACCGACGAGCACGAGCTCGACGTCGACGACGAGGAGAACCTCGGCGGCCCCCACCTGCGCAGCGCCCGCATGGTGCGCCGCGGCGGGGCCCTCGGCGCCGACCTCGTCGCCGTCGCGACCGCCGGCGCCGCCCTCGGCGTGCTGCTCGGCGTGCCCGTCCTCGCGGCCGAGGGCTTCGTCGTCACGCTGCTGGCGCTGGGCACCGCGCTGCTCGCCGCGGGCGTCGCCGCCGTCGTCCCCCATGCGGGCCGCGAGGGCCACGAGCGCGGTGCGCTGCAGCTGGGCGGACTGATCCCCTCCGTGCTCGGCGCCGCCGGCGCGGTCGCCGCCGCGGCGCTGTGGATCCCCTCCCAGTACAAGGACCTCCGCTTCGAGGACGTCGGGCTCGAGAACTTCACCGACCCCGCGATCACCGGCGGCACCGACACCCCGCGCGAGCAGCTCGAGCCGCAGATCGAGGAGCTCGGCGGCGACCTGAGCCAGTTCATCTCCCAGACGGACGACTCGCAGTACGCCTCCGCCTTCCTCGACATGCTCGCCCTCTACGGCATCACCCCGAACGTCGTGGTCGCCGTGGCGCTCGGCCTCGGCGCCCTCGCCGCGCTCGCGGCGGTGCTGCTGCTGGGCGGCACCGGCCACCGCCTGGGCGGCTCCGTGCTGCGCGCCGCCCGCACCTCCCGCACCGGCGGGGCGCTCGGCCTCACCGCCGGCCTGGGCTCCACGGCGCTGACCGCCGCCGGGGCGCTCGCCCTCGTGGTCCTCATCGCCGCCGTGCTCTCCGTGCTCGCCGCCGGTGTGCCCTCCCTCGCCCTGACCCTCGCGGTCCACGCCGGCCTCGGCGCGCTGATCGTGGTCGCCGGCCACGCGGGGCCGCTGCTGGCCTCCACGCTGCTGGACCGCGCCGGGGCGGAGAGCGGCTCGCGCCGCGCCGCGGGCGGCATCGCGACCGGTCCGCTCGGCGCGCTGCTGCTCGCCGCAGTGCTGATCGGCCTCGGAGCCCTCGGACCCGTCGTCTCCGCGCTGCAGCTCGCCCCGCGCGCCGCGACCGTCTGGGAGGACCGGGCCCTGCACCTGGCGACCCCCGCCTCGCTCACCCTGCTCGGCGGCGTCGCCCTCGGCGTGGTGACCGTCCTGCTGATGACCTCCTCGCTCCTGGACGGCGCCCGCCGGCTCGGCGCGAACGCGGTCGTGGAGACCCGCGCGGCGATGCTCGAGGGCCGTGACGGCGCGGACCTGCCCGAGCTGCCCGAGATGGTGCGACGGGCCGCGCTGACCCCCGTGGTCGTCGCGGTGCTCGCCCCGGTGGTGGCCGGCTTCGGGCTCGGCCCGGCCGCCCTACCGGGCCTCGTCGTCGGCGTGGTGCTGACCGCGGCGGGCCTGGGGCTGTGGACCCTCGGCTCCGCCTCGACCCTCGCCGGCGCCTCCGCCGTGATCGGCTCCGGCCGCTACGGCGGCCCCGGCTCCTGGGGGCACTCCGGCGCGCTCGGCGGGGCGGTGCTCACCGGCATCCTGCGCTCCGTGATCGGCTCGGTGGCGCTGCCGCTGGCGCTGACCGCTTCGCTGCTCTCCGCGCTCGCGGTGAGCGCCGTGGTGGGGATGAGCACCGACGGCACCAGCTCCTATCTCCGCTGGGGCATCGCCGTGGTCGCGATCATCATCGCGCTGACCTGCTGGGTCATCACCGCCACCGCGCCCGAGGTGGACCTCGAGGACGAGCACGAGGAGCTGTCCCGCCCGCTCTTCTCCCGCAGCGCGGAGGAGGCCCCGGAGGAATCCCTGGACGCGATGGACTGGGAGGTCGACGAGGAGGACCGCCACGAGGTCACCGTCACCGCCCGGCCCACCCGCAGGAAGCGCAAGGGCAAGGGCTGAGGCGCCGGCGCTCAGACGGTCGCGCCGAGCCCCTGCAGCACGAAGCGCTCCAGCGCCTCGCGCGGGTAGCGCTTCGCGGAGGAGCCGACGAGCAGGCCGTTGATGATCCGGACGGTGCCGGTCACGTCGAGGTCGGCGGAGAAGTCGCCCGCCGCGATCCCGGCCTCCACGATCGTGCTGAGCACCTCCTCGATCAGCACCACGTGCTCGCGCATCCGCGAGGCCGCGTCGGGGGTGAGGGAGGCCCGGCCCGCGGCCTGCGGGACGTGGAAGGAGACGGTGAGCTCCAGCTGGGTGCGCACGTAGGCGATGACCGCCTCGCGCGGGGTCGCCGAGTCGCTGACCCCGGCCCGCAGCTGGGTGATGTAGTCCGTCGTCTCGTGGATCGCGTACTCGATCAGGAGGGTCTCGCGGTCGGGGAAGTGGTTGTACATCGCGGTGCGGCCCACGCCGGCCGCGGCCGCGATGCGGGAGAAGGTGATGGTCTCGAACTCCTGGGTCTCCAGCAGCTCGGCCAGGGCGGCGAAGATCTTCTCCCGCGTGCGTTCGCGGTGCTCCTCGAGCGACCCTCCGATGATCTTGGGCATGCCGCATTCTTACACTCACCGGGACGTTCGACAGAACCCGTGTGCCGCAGACCCCTGCGCGAAGGGGGATCGGAGCGCGTCACGCCGCGGCGGGGAGCGAGGCGGGAGAAGGGCGCGGGCCCACTCGGACGTGATCCTGGACTTCGACCCCTGGCATGACCCCGACATGACGGAGCCGCGACCTCCGGGGACGGAGATCGCGGCTCTGGTCGCGAGAGCGGGTGACGGGAATCGAACCCGCGCTGTCAGCTTGGGAAGCTGAAGTTCTACCATTGAACTACACCCGCGAAACGGTGCCCGGCCGGAGCAGGAGGCCTGCCGTCCGAGCGAACGGGAGACAGCATACCCCCTCTCCGGAGTGGTCCGCGAACCGGGATGATTCGGGACGGGCTCACGCACGGCGCCGGCGGGGGACTAGTCTGTTCGCCGTGCTGCTGAGCGATCGAGACATCCGGGCCGAGATCGAGGCCGGACGGGTGCGGCTGTCCCCGTTCGACGAGGCGATGATCCAGCCCGCCTCCGTGGACGTGCGGATCGACCGCTTCTTCCGCCTCTTCGACAACCACAAGCACGCCCTGATCGACCCCTCGATCGAGCAGGCGGACCTCACGCGCGAGGTCGCCGTCGATCCCGACGAGGCGTACATGCTGCATCCGGGGGAGTTCGTGCTCGCCTCGACCTATGAGCAGATCACCCTGCCGGACGACGTCGCCGCCCGGCTGGAGGGCAAGAGCTCGCTGGGCCGGCTGGGGCTGCTGACCCATTCGACCGCCGGGTTCATCGACCCCGGCTTCGACGGGCACATCACCCTGGAGCTGTCGAACATGGCGACCCTCCCGGTGGCGCTGTGGCCCGGCATGAAGATCGGCCAGCTGTGCTTCTTCCGCCTCTCCAGCCCGTCGCAGAACCCCTACGGCAGCGCCGGGAACCTCAACCGCTATCTCGGCCAGCGCGGGCCCACCCCCTCCCGCTCGGCGCAGAACTTCCATCGCACCCGGATCCCTCTCCAGGAGGAGCAGCAGTGACCGAGCCGGTCCGCACCAGCCATCGTCTCCAGCTGCCGCGGGACACCGACCCCGCCGAGGTGCTCACGATGATCCTCAACGTCCGCCCCACCGCCCGGGAGGGCGAGGGCGGGGTGATCGAGATCGGCGACGACGTCCGCCTGGTCCCCGACCGGACGCCGCGCGGGGCGGGACGCTGGACCCTGGAGACCCCACGGGTGCGCGAGGACCCCGTCCCCGAGGGCATGGTCGACTCCCACGGCTACGGCCGCGCCTTCCCCGAGGGGCTGCCCTTCGGCGTGGAGCGGGAGAGCCTCGACCTGGCCTGGGCGCTCGCACGGCGTATGTACGGCGCTGTCGTCACCGACGACCACGTCCGCCTCGAGCCGCATCCGTACCACGTGCGGGACCTGACGGTCACGAGCCCCCACGCCCTCGCGCCGGAGTCCCTCGCCCAGCTGCTCGCGCCGCTCGAGCCGGAGGCGGAGCTGGACCGCGCCCCCGAGGAGACCTCCCGCACCGGCTACGGGCTCACCGCGCCGTTGCCCGGCGGCGACGTGATCGAGGTGCGGGTGGGGCGCAGCGCCCGCCCCGTCGCCCTCAGCGCCCTCGAATGGCTGGGCGATGCCGTGGACTACCAGCTGGTCCACGTCACCGCGGACCCGGAGGAGGACGCGATCGAGACGCCGGACGCCCCGACGGCGGAGCGCTGGCAGGAGGCGTACCGGCGCATCGGGGTGATCGCCGGGCTGATCGCCGAGAGCGTCGGCGGCTACGTCCTGGACCTCGACGGCCTCCTGGTGGACCCCGCCGACCTCGCCTGATCCCGGTCAGGCGGCTGAACCCGGTCGGACGTGTGATCCCGGTCAGGCGGCCGGGGCTCCCGAGCGCGCGGCCGAGGCGGCGCGGCCCGCCGCCCCCAGCCGGATCGGCAGGAACGCCACCAGGCCCAGCGCCATCACGATCACGATCCCGAGGATCCCGGTGCGGGTCTCGCCGGAGAGCGCGACCGTCGCTGCGAAGGCCGCGGTGCCGAGGAACCCGAGCGCCCGGCCCGTTGTCGCGTAGAGGCCGAAGTTCTCCGTCTCCCGGCCCGGGAGCGAGAGCCGGGTGAGCAGGTTCCGCGAGGCGGACTGCACGGGGCCGACGAACAGGCAGATCGCCAGGCCCGCGACCCAGAACACGATCGTCGGCTCGAAGGCGAGCACCACCAGGCCCAGCACGATGATGCCGGCGCAGCCGGCGATGATCACGGGGCGGGGGCCGACGCGGTCGTCGACCCTCCCGCCGAGGAACACCCCGACGCCGGCGACGAGGTTCGCGGCGATGCCGAAGACGATGATCTCCACCGCCCCGAAGCCGTAGGCGTTCGCGGCGAGGACGCCCGCGATCGAGAACACGGCGCCGAGTCCGTCACGGTAGATCGCGGAGGCGACCAGGTACTGGAGCATCACCGGCTCCTCCTTCACCGCCCGGAGCACGCGGCGGATGATCGAGGCGTAGCCCTGCCAAGGGCTCCAGCGCTCGCCGGGCGCGGTGGCCGGGTGGCGCGGGGCGCGGAGCATCAGCGGGAGCGTCCCGAGGAGGATCCACAGCGCCACGAACAGGGGGATCGCCCGGTAGTTCCAGCCGTCCTCGCCCGTGATCCCCAGCATTCCCGTCCCCGGCATCACGAAGAGCACCAGCACCAGGCCCAGGCACACGATCGAGCCCCAGTAGCCGACCGCCCAGGCGGTCCCCGAGATCCGTCCCCGGTTCTCGGGGGTGGAGATCTCCGGCAGCACCGAGTTCACGAACACGCCGGCGAGCTCGCTGAAGACGACCGCGAGCGCGATCAGCACCGCTCCGAGGGTGAGGTAGTCGGAGTCGAGCCTCACCAGCGGCATCAGCGCGACGGTCGCCACGGTGGCGAGCGTCGTGATCCGCAGCAGGGCGTTGCGGGCGCCGCCGGAGTCGGCGAGGTTGCCCAGCAGCGGGGCGAGCAGCGCGACGGCGACAGCGCCGATCGACTGCCAGGTGGTCAGCACCTGCGAGCCGTGGGCCTGCGCGGCGGTGATCGCCTCCTCGCCGACCGCGCCCTCGGAGGCGACGCCGCTGGCCACGTAGGTGGCGAAGACGAAGGTGAGGATGACGGAGCTGAAGGCGGACATGCCGCCGTCCCACAGTGCGAAGGGGACGACCGGGGGACGGAGCCGTCGGGGCGAGGTCATGGCCATACTCTACGGAGCGACGGGCCCCGTGCCGTGGGCCCCGCCCGCTGTGAGATCAGTGGAGGCCCAGGAACGGAGCCGCCCCCTCCCGTAGGATGGCACCTGGCCCTTTCCCCGCGCCGGACGGAGATTCCGTGTTCACGATGCTGCTCGCCCACATGGTGGCGGCGCTCGTGGCTCCCCTCCTCGTCCGCTGGATCGGGCGCAGCGCCTTCTACCCCCTGGCCGTGGTGCCCGCCGCCTCCGCCGTGTGGCTGGCGACCTTCGATCCGCGCTCCCTCGGGGAGGCGCCGGTCGAGGTGTCCGTCCCCTGGATCCCCGCCTTCGGGATCGACCTCGCCTTCCGCCTGGACACCCTCAGCTGGGTGCTCGGCCTGATCGCCACCGGCATCGGGGCGATGGTGCTGCTGTACTGCGCGCGCTACTTCAAGGACTCCGAGCCGGGGCTGGGCCGCTTCGCCGGCGTGCTCACCGCCTTCGCCGGCGCGATGGTGGGTCTGGTCCTGGCCGACGACGTCATGGTGATCTACACCTTCTGGGAGCTCACCACCGTCTTCTCCTATCTGCTGGTGGGCCACTACCAGGACAAGCAGGCCTCTCGCCGTGCGGCGCTGAACGCCCTGATCTCCACCACCGCCGGCGGCCTGGCGATGCTGGTGGGCATGCTGATGGTCGCCGCCGAGGCGGGCACCCTGCGCCTGTCCGAGATCGTCGCGGACCCGATGTGGACCGAGGCAGGCCCCTTCCTGATCACCGCCATGGTGCTCATGCTCGCGGGCGCGACCAGCAAGTCCGCGCTCGTGCCGACCCACTTCTGGCTCCCCGGCGCGATGGCGGCCCCGACCCCGGTCTCCGCCTACCTGCACGCCGCGGCGATGGTGAAGGCGGGCATCTACCTGATCCTCCGCATGGCGCCGGCGCTGACCCACCTCGAGGTGATCACGGTCGTCCTGGCGGTGCTCGGCGCGGCGACGATGCTGCTCGGCGGCTGGCGCGCGCTGCGGCAGACCGACATCAAGCTGCTACTCGCCTACGGCACCGTCTCCCAGCTCGGATTCCTCGCCGCCGTCACGGGCCTGGCCACTCACGACGCGGTGCTCGCGGGGCTCGCGATGCTGATCGCCCATGCGCTGTTCAAGGCACCGCTGTTCATGGTCGTGGGCATCATCGACAAGCGGTTCGGCACCCGCGACCTGCGCATCCTCTCCGGCGTGGGCCGGGTAGCGCCCGTCCTCGCCGTGATCGGCACGCTCTCGGCGGCCTCGATGGCCGCGGTCCCGCCGCTGTACGGCTTCGTCGCCAAGGAGTCGATCTACTCGGCGCTCTGGTACGCGGGCGGATGGCAGCGCCTGCTCCTGATCGCGCTGGTCGCCGGATCCGTCCTCACCGTCGCCTACTCCTGGCGCTTCGTGCGCGGTGCCTTCGGCCCGGCACCCGGCGCCCCCCGCGTCGCCGCCGTGCGGATCACCCCGCTGTATTTGCTCGCGCCCGCGCTGATCACCGCGGCGTCCCTCGCCCTGATCGTGCTGACCTCGCCGCTGGAGGAGATGCTGCGCGCCTACGCCTCGGTGCTCCCGGAGACGGGGGAGGGGATCCACCTCGTGGTCATCCCGCACCTGGGAGTGCCGCTGCTCGCCTCGGCGATCACCCTCGGCCTGGGCATGGTCCTGTGCCTGATCCCGCGGCCCGTGGCGCTGCTCCAGAAGGCGGTCTCCCCGTTGACCTGGGCGCCCGAGCGGGCGCTGGACGTGCTCGACGCCGAGCGCGGCTTCCGCCGCATCCTGCGCACGGTCGACAAGCTCTCGATCGTCATCACGCCCCTGTTCCAGCGGGGCTCGCTGCCCTACACCCTGGGCACGATGCTCGTGGTGCTGCTGGCGCTGGTGGCCCCGGTCGCGCTGACCCAGTCGCCGCTGCCGGACAACCTGGTGCTCTTCCAGCACCCGGTCGAGCTGATCGTCCTGCCCGTCGCGGCGCTCGCCGCGATCGGCGCCGCGCGCTCCCGGCGCCGTCTGCGGGCGGTCTTCCTGATCACCGTCACCGGCTACAGCGTGGCCGTGCTCTTCATGGTCGCGGGCGCTCCCGACGTCGCCACCACCCAGGTGCTGGTCGAGACCGCGATGACCGTCGTGCTCGTGCTCGTGCTGCGCCGTCTGCCGCTGCACTTCTCGCGCCGGCCGCTGCGGATCGGCGCCTGGGGCCGGTGGGCGATCGCGATCTCGACCGCGCTCGTGCTGTGCGGCGGCGCCCTGTACGCGGCCGACGCCCGCTACCGGGAGGCCCTCGGTACGGGCCTGATCGAGCCGGCCTACGAGATCGGCGGCGGCCACAACGTCGTCAACGTGACCCTGGTCGACGCCCGCGTCTGGGACACGATGGGCGAGATCTCCGTGCTGCTCGTGGTCGCCACCGGCGTCGCCTCGCTGATCTTCGTGACCCGGCGCGAGCGGCCCATCGCCCGCGTGCGCGACCTCGACGCCTCGCGCACCTCGATCTGGCGCCGTCGCGCGGACCCGGCCCTGCCGCAGAACGCGCTCGACTTCGATGCGCGCCCCGATGACGTCGCGGGCGGCAACCGCTGGCGCACCTGGCTCTCGGCCGGGCTGACCCTCGCGCCCGAGCGGCGGATGGTGATCCTGGAGGTCATCACCCGCATCGCCTTCCCGATGATGATGATGTTCTCCGTGTACCTGCTGATGGCCGGTCACAACCTGCCCGGCGGCGGATTCGCCGGAGGCCTCGTCGCGGGGCTGGCCCTCGCGGTGCGCTATCTCGCCGGGGGCCGCTACGAGCTCACCGAGGCCGCCCCGGTCCAGGCCGGCTTCGTGCTCGGCACCGGCATGGCCCTCGCGGTGATCTCCGGGGTGCTGCCCCTCCTCGTCGGCGGCAACGTCTTCTCCCAGGCGACGCCCGTAGTGCACGTGCCGCTGCTGGGCGAGCTGCACTTCCCGACAGCGCTGCTGTTCGACCTGGGCGTGTACCTCGTGGTGGTCGGCGTGATGCTCGACTTCCTGCGCTCCCTCGGCGCCCAGATCGACCAGCAGCAGGAGGCCGATGTCGATGCCCGTTAGCCTCGCCCTCCTCCTGACCGCCGGGGTGCTGATCGCCTGCGGCATCTATCTCGTGCTCGAGCGCACGCTGACCCGCATCATGCTCGGCTTCGTCCTCGCCGGGAACGGCGTGAACCTGCTGTTCATCGTCGCCGCCGGACCGATCGGGACCCCGCCCTTCGAGGGCAGCGGCGACCCCGAGCAGATGACCGATCCGCTGCCCTTCGCGATGGTGCTCACCGCGATCGTGATCTCGCTGGGCATCACCGCCTTCGGCATGGCGCTCGCGTACCGGGCCTGGCAGCTGTTCGGCCACGACGAGGTCCCCGACGACGTCGAGGACCGGCGCGTGCTGCGCCGTCGTCGGCGTCGCAGCGAGGACGCGGAGCGCCTGCCCTGGTCGCAGGCTCTCAGCGAGGAGGCGCGGCGCGGCGCGCTCGCCCAGTCCCAGGGGCTGGACGACGAGGACGACGACCCGCTGGGCTCGGACCTCACCAGCGCCGAGGACGTCCCCCAGGACGCGACGGAGGCCGACGAGGGCGACGCCGACTCGTTGCGCGAGACCGTGCGCCGCCGCCGCGAGCACCGCCGCGGGGAGGCCGTGGCGCTGCGCCACGAGATCCGCGACCGCACGAGCGACGAGGAGGACATCTGAGCATGGAGCTCCTCCTCGCCCTGCCCGTGATGCTGCCGCTCGTCGGCGCCGCGATCACGCTGCTGCTGCGCCACCACACCCGGCTGCAGCTCGGCCTCGCGGTGGTCACGCTGCTGGCGATCTTCGCGATCGCGCTGGTGCTGGCCTGGCACGTCACCCAGGAAAGCGTGCTGGTCCTGCAGATCGGCAACTGGACCCCGCAGCTGGGGATCGTGCTGGTCGCGGACCGGCTGACGGCGCTGATGCTGACCGTCTCGAGCTTCGTCACCCTCGCGGTGCTCGTCTACTCGAGCGCGCAGAGCGTGAGCGAGAACGTCGAGCGGACGCCGGTGGCGATCTACCACCCCACCTATCTCACCCTCGTCGCGGGCGTGTCCATGGCGTTCCTCGCCGGGGACCTGTTCAACCTCTATGTCGGCTTCGAGGTGCTGCTGGCCTCGAGCTACGTGCTGCTCACCCTCGGCGGCTCCGCGAGCCGCGTCCGCGCGGCGACCACCTACGTGATCGTCTCGGTGCTCAGCTCGGTGATCTTCCTGTCCGCGATCGCGGCGATCTACGCCGCCGCCGGCACCGTGAACATGGCCGAGCTCGCGGTGCGGCTGGACGGGCTCGAGCCCGGCACCCGCATGATCCTGGAGCTGATGCTGCTGGTCGCCTTCGCGATCAAGGCCGCGATCTTCCCGCTGAGCGCCTGGCTGCCCGACTCGTACCCGACCGCGCCCGCGCCGGTGACCGCGGTCTTCGCGGGACTGCTCACGAAGGTCGGCATCTACGCGATCCTGCGTCTGGAGACGCTGCTGTTCCCCTTCTCGCAGATCTCGAACCTGCTGCTGGCCGCGGCCGGGCTGAGCCTGTTCATCGGGATCCTGGGCGCTGTCGCGCAGACGGACCTCAAGCGCGTGCTGTCCTTCACGCTGGTCTCCCACATGGGCTACATGCTGTTCGGCATCGGCATGGTCACCCAGCTCGGCATGGCGGCGACGATCTACTACGTCGCCCACCACATCACCGTGCAGTCCACCCTGTTCCTCGCCGCCGGGCTGATCGAGCACCGCGGAGGGACGACGAACCTCATCCGGCTCGGCGGACTCCAGAAGCTCGCCCCGCTCATCGCGGTGCTCTTCTTCATCCCCGCGATGAACCTCGCCGGCATCCCGCCGTTCTCCGGCTTCATCGGCAAGGTCGGCCTGATCGAGGCGGGCATCGCCTACGACAACACCGCCGGGTGGATCCTCATCGCCGTCAGCGTCATCACCAGCCTGCTGACCCTGTACGCGATCGCGAAGATCTGGAACCGCGCCTTCTGGCAGGAGCCGAGCGAGGAGATCATCGCCCGGGACGTGCCGATGCCGAAGGTGATGACCGGCGCGACCACCGCCATGATCGGCTTCTCCCTGGCGCTGACCGTCTTCGCGGGCCCGCTGATGAACTACGCCGACGAGGCCGCGCACTCGGTGCTGCAGCGCACCCCCTACGTGGGTGCGGTGCTCGGTGACGAGGCGGCCGGGGACCTGCGATACCGGATCGACGACCAGGGCCACCGGATCGAGGACGGCGTGGCCGTGGAGGTGGACGGATGATCTCGCGACGGATCCGCGACCTGCGCCGCTCCTGGCTGTGGGTGCTCACGGCCGTGGCCCTGTGGTGCCTGCTGTGGGGCGGGGTCGACCTGAAGAACGTGCTCGGCGGCGCCCTGGTGGCCGTGCTCGTCTTCGTGCTCTTCCCGATGCCTCCCACCGGTCATGAGCTGACCCTGCGCCCTGTGCGCTTCACCCTCTTCGTGCTGCGCTTCCTGTCGGACTGCGCGATCTCGGCGGTGCAGGTGGGCTGGTTCGCGGTGCGTCCCGGCCCGCAGCCCCCGAGCTCCGTGATCGCGGTGCAGATGGCCTCCCGCTCGGACTTCTTCCTGACCTTCACGGGTGTGCTGTGCACTCTGATCCCGGGCTCGGTCGTGGTCGAGGCGCAGCGCGCCACCGGCACCCTGTTCCTGCATACCTTCAACGCGGGCACCCCGGAGGCCGTGGAGAAGGCCCGCGAGAGCGTGCGGGCGCAGGAGGAGCGCCTGCTGTGGGCCGTCGGCCGCCGCGAGATCCTCGAGGAGGCGGGTCTGCGATGAGCGCCTTCGACGTCGTCCTGGTGATCTACGCCGTGATCCTCACCCTCGCCGGCCTCGCGATCGTGTACCGCATGATCGTGGGCCCCACCATTCTGGACCGTGCGATCTCCAGCGACTCTTTGGTCACCCTCGTGGTGATGGGCCTGGCGCTGCACGTCGCGCATTCCGGCGCGGCCTGGGCGGGGCCCGCGATGCTGAGCCTGACCGGGCTCGCCTTCGTCGGCACCGTGACCTTCGCGCGCTTCGTCGCGCGGGAGGACCCGATGCAGGGGCGGCGCCGCCCCCATCCCGAGGAGCCCGATGCGGACACCGGCCCGCACGAGGCGATCCACCTCGAGACCGACTCCGCCTCCGAGGACGGGTTCGCCACCGAGGACGGCTTCGGCGGCGAGGACGGGTTCGGTCAAGAGGCCGGCACCGCCTCCGAGGACGGCGCCCTCGTGCCCGAAGACGAGCACGCCCGCGTGCTCGGGGCGGCGGACCCGGCGGGGGAGGCCGACGACGGCTCCGAGGAGGGCTTCGGCCTCGACGGCACGGCGGACGGCTCCGACGCGGGCGACCGGGGCTTCGAGGACGACGACCGGCTCGCGGGCGGTCCGACGGGAGGTGCACGATGAGCGCGGTCGAGATCATCGCGTCGGTGCTGATCGGCGCCGGACTCCTGCTGGGCGTCCTCTCCGCGATCGGGCTGAACCGCTTCGACGGGGTGCTGATGCGCATCCACGCCGCCTCCAAGCCGCAGGTGCTCGGCCTGATCCTGGTCTTCGCCGGGGCGGCGCTGGCCGCGAGGTCGTGGAGCGTCGCGGCGTTCCTGCTGGTCGTGCTGCTCGCGCAGATGCTCACCGTCCCCGTCGCGAGCGCGATGGTGGGGCGCGCCGCATTCCGCCGCGGCTTCGTGCGCGGCGGCGACTACGCGATCGACGAGCTCAGCGAGCGGCTCGCCACCCCGTCCGACGACGATGACGACGAGGACGGCTTCGTCGACGAGCCGGACGACGACCACGAGGACCTGCACGGCGGCGGCCATGAGCTGTTCCCCGAGAACGTCGTCACGGATACCGTCGCGCCCCTCACCGGACGGAACTGGGAGGAGCCGGAGGGCGGCGCCGCGGACGTCGAGGACGAGGACGGGCTGGACATCGACCTCGACGACGAGACCGAGCTCGAGGCCGAGGAGGTCGCCGAGCGCGACGAGCGGCGCTGACCGGCGACATCGCCCGGCGACACCGACGACGACGCCCGTGCCCGCGATCAGCGGGCACGGGCGTCGTCGTGCGGGGAACGGGGGGCCGGGACGCGCGGGGCGTCCCGGGCAGGCCCGGCTCAGAACAGGCCGATGGACTCCCCGGACTCGGTCACGCCCATGCGCAGGGCGGCCGGCTCCTTGGGCAGTCCGGGCATCGTCATGATCGCGCCGGTGAGCGCGACGACGAAGCCCGCCCCGATCCTCGGCACCAGATCGCGCACGTGCAGCACGTGCCCGGTCGGGGCGCCGAGAGCGGAGGGATCGTCGGAGAACGAGTACTGCGTCTTCGCCACGCACACCGGCAGGGTGTCCCAGCCGTTGCGCTTGAGCATCCGCAGCTGCGCCGGCGCACGGTCCTCGAAGACCACGTCCTCGGCGCCGTAGACCTCGCGGGCGAGGGTGCGCAGGGACTCCTCGATCCCGTCGACGGGATCGTAGAGGTGGTGGAAGTCGGGCTCGTCCTGCTCGATCGCGGCGAGGACCTGCTCGGCGACGGCGCGGCCGCCCTCGCCGCCCTTCGCCCACACCTCGGACAGCGCGGCGCGGAAGCCCTGCTCCTTCGCCCAGTCGAGCACCGCCTCGAGCTCGGCCTCGGTGTCGGTGGGGAAGCGGTTCAGCGCGATCACCGGCTCGATGCCGAACTTGCGCAGGTTCTCGACGTGGCGGGCGAGGTTCTCGGTGCCGCGCAGCGCGGCCTCGATGTCCTCGGTCGCCAGATCGGTCTTGGCGACGCCGCCGTGCATCTTCAGCGCGCGCACCGTGCCGACCACGACCGCGGCGTCGGGGGCGAGGTCGCCCACCCGCGACTTGATGTCCAGGAACTTCTCCGCCCCGAGGTCGGAGCCGAAGCCCGCCTCGGTGACGGTGATGTCAGCGAGCGAGAGCGCGAGCCGGGTCGCGGCCAGCGAGTTGCAGCCGTGGGCGATGTTCGCGAAGGGGCCGCCGTGCACCAGCGCGGGGGTGCCGCCGAGGGTCTGGACCAGGTTCGGCAGCAGCGCGTCCTTGAGCAGCATCGTGATCGCGCCGCCCACCTCGAGGTCCTCGACGGTCACGGGCCTGCGGTCGTAGGTGAAGCCCACGACGATCCGATCGATCCGCTCCTGCAGATCCTTCAGATCCGTGGCCAGGCACAGCACGGCCATGATCTCGGAGGCGACGACGATGTCGAAGCCGTCCTCGCGCGGGACGCCCTGGGCGGCGCCGCCCAGGCCGATCACGGTCCTGCGCAGGGCGCGGTCGTTGACGTCGACCACGCGCTTCCACTGGACGCGGCGCGGGTCGATGCCCAGCGCATTGCCCTGGTGGATGTGGTTGTCCACGAGGGCGGCGAGGGTGTTGTTCGCGATCTGGATCGCGTGGAAGTCGCCGGTGAAGTGGAGGTTGATGTCCTCCATCGGCACCACCTGGGCGTGGCCGCCGCCGGTCGCACCGCCCTTGATGCCCATGATCGGGCCGAGCGCGGGCTCGCGCAGCGCGACCATGGTGCGGTGGCCCATCAGCGAGAACGCGTCGGCCAGGCCCACGGTCGTGGTGGACTTGCCCTCGCCGGCCGGGGTCGGGGACATCGCCGAGACCAGCACCAGGCGCCCCTGCTTCCCGCTCGGGGTCATCTGGCGCACGTCCACCTTGGCCTTGTAGGAGCCGTAGGGCACGAGAGCCTTCGCGGGCACGCCCGCGCGCTCGGCGATCTCGGTGATGGGCTCCAGGGTCGCCGCCTGGGCGATGGCGAGATCGGGGTTGTCGGCTGACATCGTCGTCCTCCACTTCGTGGTCTCTCACCCGGGCATCGGCGTCCGGGCAGGGTCGTGGCCCACCTTACGGGGCAGATTCTGGGCATATGCCGTCCCCTTGTCGGATGGGCGGCGCCCGGTCGTCGGGCCGCGACGCGGCGTGCCGACCGCCCTGTCGGCCCGTTCGCCGCGCGTCGTCCCCGAGCGATGTGACCGACCAGCCGTCCGGCGGCCGGGGACGGCTGCGCGATGGATCGCGGGACCGGCGCAGGCCGACAGCATCGTGGTCGGTCACCGGCGCCACAGCGACCTCTATGCCTATATAGGCATAGAGGTACGCCATACGCCATCACATGACCAATCGCACCGTGCTCGGGAACGACGAAGCCCCCTGGCGGACCAGGGGGCTTCGTGGTGGTGGCTCCGACCGGCGTCGATCCGGTGACCTTTCGGTTTTCAGTCGAACGCTCTACCAACTGAGCTATCGACTCGTCCCGGATGTCGCTGGACGAGGCGGTCGAGGAGATCGTCGCCGACGTCGAGGCCGAACGGGAGATGGTCGACCTGGACCTCCCGCCGGAGGAGCGGAGCGAGGGTTCGCCCGTGGACGACGCGCGGGACTGACGTCGGATGACGGAGAGGCGGGGCGCGGACCGGTGACTGTAGGCGCTCCGCCTCGTCGCCGCCCCGCCCGTGTTGGGTGACCGGCCTCCTGCCCCAGCGCAAAGGGCGGCAGGAGATGAACTCGCAGTCATCTACTGCCGCCATCTGCTTCTCTGCGGAAACAGAGATGTCGGAACTCGAGCTGGCAGGTAGTGGCTCGCTAGAGTGCCGGCGCGACAGCCCCCTCAGACGTGAGCGCTCGTCGCGAATCAGGCATAGCGCTGGACAGCCTTGCGAATCGCGTCTGCGTGCCCGTAGATCTCGTCGAGCGAGTCGATCGGGTGGCGGGTCTCCTTCTTGTCCTCGTCGAGGAGCCCGAGGTACTTCTGCTTGGTGTTGAAATGCAGCCGTGCGATTGGCTTCCGATTGTTGTCGTCCAGGAGGATCGCGAAGTACGACTTCTGATCACGGTGGACGATGCGGTTCGGCTTGATCTCGCTGCACCCGATCGCCTTGACGATCTGGTAGCCCTCGAGCTCCTCCAGGGTCGTCTCGATCTCGGTGTCACGCTCGAGGTCTGCCTCTGCAGCGTGCTGGCTGGACACCTCTTCGACAGGGTCTGAGGGCGCCGGTGCCGTCACACCCACACCGAGAGCAGTCTTCAGCCGGTCATTCACCTGCTCGGTGAGGAACTGCTTGGACGCCTTGTGCACCAGCTCCGTGAACTGCTCTCTCACCTTGGCCGTGAAGCTTCCCTCATAGACGCGCGTGGTGAAGAACTTGGTCCACTCGTCCGAGGGCTCTCGGAACTGCGCGGCGATCTCACGGCGAATCGCGCCGACGTACTTGAGCTCCTCCGCGGCGTTGATGATCGAATCCAGGTCGAAGCTCTCCTTGCTGAGCTTCTGGATCTCGGGGATCAGCGTCTCATCGATGTCCAGCAGATCGAGGACCAGGAACGGCTTCGAGTCCATCTTGTTCGGTGCATCGAGGTCCGTGTAGAACTGCCAGACGACGCCGTTAGTGAGGACAGCAAGACGGGCATTCGTGGTTCCGAAGTAGCGGAAGAGCTGCGAGGCGTTCTCCAGCTTGAGAGTGCTCTGCGACGTCTTGCACTCGATCAGGATCTGCACCTCCCCATCGCGGACGATCGCGTAGTCGACCTTCTCGCCGCGCTTGACGCCGACGTCGGCGGTGAACTCAGGGATCACCTCCATCGGGTTGAAAACGTCGTATCCGAGGATCGACGCGATGAAGGGCATCACGAAGGCGTTCTTCGTTGCCTCCTCGGTGCCGATCGCCGAGGCCTGGTTCTGCACCTTGGTAGCCAGGGCTTCGAGCCGCTCGCTGAACTCCACAGTTTTCCTCCGTGTCTTGCCGTCATGTTGTTTTGAACATCAGCAATAGAATAGTCAACCAGCCTGACTTTCGGACGCGGGGGCGCCATCGGGCGTCATGTCGGTCGTATGCCGCCGTGCCGAAGCGGAGCAGTCTCAAGGTGGAGAAGCTGGGGTGCGAGAGTCCCGGCGGACAGTACCGAGCAACGACGAAGCCCCCTGGCGGACCAGGGGGCTTCGTGGTGGTGGCTCCGACCGGCGTCGATCCGGTGACCTTTCGATTTTCAGTCGAACGCTCTACCAACTGAGCTACAGAGCCGTGGTCGCCGTGACGACCGAGGACAAGCGTAACAGCCCCTGCGCGGTGGTGCGCACCGGATCCGCCCCGGTGAGAGGCAGACCACGGCGATCGGCCCTGAGCCTCTGCGAGCGCGTCAGTCGAGCGTGATCAGCGCCTTGCCGAGGTTCCGCCCCTTCAGCATCCCGACGAACGCCTCCGGCGCCCTGTCCAGCCCGATGGTGACGTCCTCGTGATAGCGCACCTCGCCGGAGGCGACCCAGGCGCCCATCTCGCGCTGGAAGTCCTCGAACATCGTCGGCGCGAACTCGCGCTGGATGAAGCCGCGCAGGGTCAGGCTCTTGGCCAGCACCTGACCCATCAGGGCGCCGCTGCGGTCGGGCCCGTCGGGCAGGGAGGTGGCGTTGTAGTTCGCGGCGAGCCCGCACACGGGCACGCGCGCGAACTCGTTCAGCAGCGGCAGCACTGCGTCCCACACCGCGCCGCCCACGTTCTCGAAGTACACGTCGATGCCGTCGGGCGCCGCCGCGGCGAGTCGGCCCGGCAGATCCGGGGCGCGGTGGTCGAGCGCCGCGTCGACGCCGAGCTCCTCGAGCAGCGCGACCTTCCGCTCGCCGCCGGCGATCGCGATCGTGCGGGCACCGCGCAGGCGGGCGATCTGCGCGACCGCGGAGCCGACGGGGCCGGCCGCCGCGGCGACGGCGAGGGTCTCGCCGGGCTGCACCTTCCCGATCGCGGTGAGCCCCGCGTAGGCGGTGAAGCCGGGCATCCCGAGCACGCCGAGGGCGGTGGTGACCGGCGCGGCCGCGGGGTCGAGGCGGTGCAGCCCCGCGACCTCCTCGACGCTGTACTCCTGCCAGCCGCCGTAGCCGAGGACTACGTCGCCCGGGGCGAGGGACTCGTCGGCGGACTCGACGACCTCCGAGACGGTGCCGCCGACGATCACGTCGCCGACCTCCATCGGAGCGGCGTAGGACTTCGCATCGTTCATCCGGCCGCGCACGTACGGGTCCAGGGAGATGTGGAGCGTGCGCAGCAGCGCCTCGCCCGGACCGGGGGAGGGGACGGGTGCGGTGTCGTGGAGGAAGTCGGAGGGGACCGGCTCGCCGTGCGGGCGGGAGGCGAGGCGGATCCGGCGGTTCTGCAGGTCGGTGCTCATGCCTCGAGCGTACGCAGTTCCGCAGGGGCACGAAGAAAGCCCCGGAGCGATGCTCCGGGGCCTTCTCGAGGGGCGACCCTGACCGGGCTTGAACCGGCGACCTCCGCCGTGACAGGGCGGCACTCTAACCAACTGAGCTACAGGGCCTCTCGTGTCTTCCGGCTTCTCGCCTTCCGACTCGGATAACTCTACCGGAGGTTCTGGGCTCTCACGACCACTTTCGCTGTGAGCCGCCTCGCACCTCGGCGGAGCAGTACCCCCAACGGGATTCGAACCCGACCGGAGAGTCGGCAGATTCGGTGCCTGACCTGGGCGTGCGCCCGATCTGACCCCGATGCTACCGCGAGCACCCGGACGCACCCCACCTGCACCGATAGCGCAGGGGTGAAGCCAGGACTACAGCGGCCGTTCGAAAGGCCGGGAATGGAGGCCGCTCTCCCGCACGCCAGCTGTCACGCTGCCCTGCGAGACTCTGCGCCATGGACGCCAGCGGCCACGAGCTCTACTTCGCGCACCAGCGCGCCGTGCAGACGGTCCACGGCATCGCGATCCGGTACCGGCTCGCGCTCATCGGCCCGCGCGTCGACGTCGCCCACTCCGAGCTCGACCCGACCCTCCCCGAGCACTCGATCCAGGTCCGCGCCGGCGACGCCGAGCTGCTCATCCGGCCGGGCGACTGGGTCGGGCGCCGCGCCGAGCTCGACGCGCACGTCCTCGCGTGGCTGCTCGAGCATGTCGACCTCCGCGCCGCCCGGCCCCGCCCCGCCGCGCGCCGGTACGACGAGGTATGGATGCGGGCATGGAGGGACGCGAACCCTGGGCGCCGCTGACCCTGGGCACGACGAAAGCGCCCCCACCGCAGACCTCGAGGGTCCACGGTGGGGGCTTCAGTTCGTCGTCACTGCGCGTCAGTGATCGTCAGTGAGGGCGTCACTCTATCGAGTGAGGGGGTCAGTGAGCAGAGTGACGGCGGCGGGCGTCGCGGTCGTCCTCGTGGTGCTCGCGCTCGCACTGGTCGCGCTGCCACTCGTCCGCGTACGTGGCCGGGCAGAGCCGACAGGGCCAGGTGAGGCCGCCGGCCCACTCAGGCGTCGTGGACATCCCGGATCGCCTCTCCCTCCGCGATGGTGTCGTGCCCAGCACCGGCGACGACCAGGTCGCCGACGCGCTGCTCGACGACGGACGCGGTCGGGGTGACCTTCCGGCGGGCCACGATCAGCGGCAGCACGGCGGCGGCGATCGCGAGGACCGCACCGGCGAGGCCGATGATCGCGGTGTGCTGCTCCGGCGTGATCGCCACACCGAAGGAGGTGAGGGCGACGATGATCGCCTCGATGAGCGCGATGATCGCGCCGGCCGACAGGACCGGCTCGTTGGCCGGGGTCGTCTTGCGGTGGGTGTTCACGGGGTCTCCTCGGTCGGGGTGGGTGTCGGGTCAGGGGTCTCGGGGGTGACGAGGCACGGGCCGCCGTCCTGAACGGCCCCGTCGGTGTAGGTGATGTCCCAGCGGCCGTCGCTGCCGCACTGCGCGTCGGCGATGCCGCGGCCGTCCACGCCGTCGGTGCCGTCAGCCCCTGCGGGGCCACGTTCACCGGACGGCCCGGGGTCTCCCTTCGGGCCCTGTTCACCGGTCGCGCCGGGAGGCCCGGCCGTGCCGGGGTCGCCCTTCGCTCCGGTCGCCCCCTGGGCGCCCGTCGAGCCGGGCTTGCCGTCGGATCCCGCCTTGCCGGGGTCGCCGGCCGGGCCGGCCTCGCCCTGCTCGCCAGGAGCGCCCGCTGAGCCGTCGTCGCCGTCGGCACCATCGGTGCCCGGTGCGCCGTCGGCGCCCGCGCTGCCGGGAGCACCCTGCTGACCAGCCTCGCCGGCAGCACCGTCCTGCCCGTCCGCTCCATCACTGCCGGGACGGCCAGGTGGCCCGGGTGGGCCAGGAGGACCGGACTTCGCCTGCGCGACCGTCTGGGCGGGATCCTGTTCCGCAGCCTGCTCAGCCTCCGCGCACGCGGCCTTCCCTGCGTCGTCCTGTTCGATCGCGCCGGACTCGCACAGCTCGAGCACGGTGCGGGCCTGCTGCTGTCGCTGCTCCGCGACCTCGACGGCGGCCTTGTCCGTGTCGGACAGCTGCTCCTCGAGCGCATCGACCTGCTCCTGGCGCTGCCCGCCCGCGATCAGCACATAGGCGAGCACGCCGGACAGCACCGCGAGCACGGCGACGAGCGCCCACACGCCGAGTCGTCGTCGGCGGCTCGACCGCTCCTCGACCTCCTCGATCAGGTGGGCCTCGTCCTGGGCGTCATGCTCTTCCTGGGTCACAGGTCGTCACCGTCCTCGATCGGGGGGACCGGGTCGATCCCGTGCTCCACCAGCAGACGCCAGTAGGCGCGGGCCTTCGCCCACGCCCGCTCTTCGCGCGCCTCGGCATCGGCTGCGCGCTTCTCGGCCTTCTCGGCCAGCTCTTTGTAGATCACGCGCAGTCGCTCCTGTCGCTCGTCGGAGCGGCGGTAGGACTGGATGACCAGCCAGCCGATCCCGGCGCCCGCGAGAGGGATGATCGCGAGCAGTACCGCGTTCCAGTCCATGCCACAGTCCTCACCGCCTCACCGGGCACTGCATCGAGTCACTGGACGGGGAGCAGCCACAGCGCGTACCAGGTCACCGGGCCGAGCTTCCGGTCCACCGTGAGCCCGGCGAGGCGCTGGACGTTCCCGACCGCGTTGTCCATCTGCGCGCCCCAGCGGCCATCGACGTCCACGTCGTAGCCGCGGGCCTTCAGCTGCTGCTGCGCGGTGACGATCCCCCTCGAGCGGGTCTTGCCGCCCTCGGTGTAGATCTCGCCCGGGTTCAGGGAGTTCGCCGACTTCCCCGACACGGACTCGATCGGTCCAGACGCGTCGCCGTAGTAGCAGAGGTGCCCCGGCGTGCGCAGGAGCGGGAAGTCGGGCACGTTCTTGAGCTGCATGAGAGCTGCCTTTCCGGAGGGAAGCTTCGACGAGGAAGAGGAACCGCCGCCGGGCGGCGTGGCGATCACGGCCGTGGGGTCGCCGCCGGCGGCCGCGAGGATCTCCGCGACGGGGATGTCGCCGGGGTCGCCGTGGTCGTTCTCCGGGGCGTGCTGGTGGCCGAGCCACCCCGTGTACGCCTCCCACTGCACGCCGGTGAGCCGCTGCGCGGCCTTCTCCCCGTACGAGCCCGGGTAGGCCGCCCAGACCACCGAGGACATCAGCGGGATGCCCAGCGACTCCGAGACCGCGGCGAGCACAGCGGCGAGCGCGTCGCGCGCCCACGCCTCCTCGAGGACGTCGGGGAGGTAGAGGTAGCCGTGCTTCTTCGCGAAGGCGAGGTCGCACGAGCCGATCAGCTCGATCTGGAAGACCCGGGAGTTGTTGGTCTGGACGCCGCCGGCCTTGTTCACGAGCGCGCGGGAGGGGCGGGTCGTGGAGAAGTGCTGCCGCGCCGAGATCGTCCGCGCGGTCGGGTCGAAGCGGACCGTGAGGTGCGGGGCGGACGAGCCGCCCCCGTAGCCCGGCCAGGTGCCGGTCTCGGTGGAGTGCAGCAGCCCGATCGGCTTGCCGCCGGTGTAGGTCTGGGTCGAGTACTTCTCGTCCCAGAACTGGGTGGTGGCGTCGGCCCAGGGGAAGATCCCGTCGACCGCGGCGGCGAGCGGCACCGGCTTCGGCAGCGCGGCCGGTGCCGGGGCGGGGACGCTCGTGCCGCCGCCAACGGTCACCGGGACCGCGGGGGCGGCGTCACCTTTTCCCGTCAGTCCCAGGCCCTTCTTCGTCGCGGGGCCGACCTTGCCGTCGGGCTCGAGGCCGAGCTGCTTCTGCTTCGCCTTGATCAGCTGGACGGTGCCGGTGCCGATCTTCCCGTCGACGGTGGCGCCCACGGCGCGCTGCACGGCGGCATGATCGAGCCACCCCTCGGCGGTGTACCGGTCGGTTCCGTTGTAGACGAAGTGCCACGGCTCGCCGTTCCGCCGGCCCTCGTCCCAGGTCCAGCCGAAGCGCGACCCGTTGGCCTGGATCCAGGTCTGGATCGCGGCGGGGGCGATGTCGATCGCGATGCCGCGGGTGTGGTTCGCGCCCGTGCCCGTGCCGTAGAGGTCGGGGGACGCGACAGCGACCGAGTCGGGGCGGCGCGCCCAGTAGGTCCCGCCGTACATGCGATCCGAGGATGCCTTCTTCGCCCGGGTGCCGCGGTTGCGGTAGTTCGCCTCGAACAGAGCGATCTGCTCGGCCTTCGATCGGTAGGCGTCGTTGAGCTGGAAGTTCACGCTCGTCTCGGCGACCGCGCGGGCGATCATCCTGGACAGCGAGCTGGCGGCCGCGGGAGTGAGCTTCTCGATCTGGTCTCGGCTGCCCCAGGACGCGGGGAGCGCTTGCAGGGTGGGTGTCATGGGGTGCCTCCTCGGGCATGAGAAAGGCCCCCGCGGTGTGCGAGGGCCAGGCTATGTTTCGGGGCATGAGCATCGATCCGTTCGCCCTCTTCGGCGCACTCGTAACCGCAATCGGAGTCATCCTGGTTGGGGCGGGATCAACCGGGGGCTACCTGCTCCCCTGGAGCGAGAAGCCACTCGGTGGGAAATGTCTTTGGGACTGGATCAATCTCTTTGGCACCGCTTCCGGGATCGTTGGTGCCGGGCTTCTGCTCATCGCAGTCTTCTAGCCGCGTTTCCGCGAGTATGGTTCGTGCGTGAAGCGTTCCCTGGTGCTCGTGCTGTCCCTGCTGCTCAACGTCGCGCTGCTCGCCGCCGGCGGCTGGTACCTCTCCGAGCGCGGCGCCCGACCGATCGCCGAGGACCTCGGCATCGTTGAGGAGCGCCGCCCCGCCTACGACGTGTACGCCTCCGAGCGGTTCACCGAGCTCGAGGGCGAGCCCACGGTGCTGATCGGTGACTCGCA
This sequence comes from Brachybacterium paraconglomeratum, assembly GCF_003994255.1. Taxonomy (GTDB): domain Bacteria; phylum Actinomycetota; class Actinomycetes; order Actinomycetales; family Dermabacteraceae; genus Brachybacterium; species Brachybacterium conglomeratum. Next base: position 129,543 of record NZ_ML133856.1, read on the forward strand.
GATCGAGCGGGGGCCGTGGTCCGAGGTGCTCGACACCCCGGTCGCGGTTCGTGGTCAGGGCGGGATGCTGATCGCGGAGGTGACCGCGACCGTGCCCGACACGGTGCCCGGTGATGCAGCGCGCGTGATCGTCTGGGCGGGCTCGAACGACGCCCTGCACGAACGCACGCCGGCCGAGGCAGGCGAGGACATGGCCGAGCTGCTCGCCGCTGTCGAGGTCGCGGCCCCGGGCGCTGAGATCGTCGTGCTGTCCCTGCCGCCCCTGGAATGGGTCGACGTGACCGACACGAACACCGCGCTCGAGACTGCCACCGAGGGGGCCGGGGCGACGTGGGTGGACGTCACCCCGGCACTCGACGGGCTGCTCACCGACGACGGCGTGCACCTCACCGGGCAGGGCTACGAGGCCGTCGCGGAGGCGCTCAGAACCCCATGAGGGCCAGGTCCCGTCCCAGCAGGACGGCCTGGATGTCCTGCCCGGCCTGCACGTAGTGCGTCAGGTCTCCGGGGTTGTAGACGCGGGGCTCGTCCTGCCTGTACTCGCCGGACCCGACCGATGATTCGAGCACCCCGCCCGTGTCGCTCACCCAACCCGTCCCGAGGGGATGCGCGGGATCGCCCGGCACGACGTCACCTGCGAGGGTGATGACCGTGGCCCGGACCGCCCCGGCAGTGCCCGGGGTGACGGGCGCCCCGCCGATGATCGGTGCGCCGTCGCGCAGCCACGGATTCAGCACGTCCCCCGGCTTGTACACGCCGCTGGTCGTGCCGTCCCCGTTGTCGATCGCGCGGGGCGCGACAGTGCCCTGCACCCAGCGCACCACCCCCGCAGCGCGGGCAGTCTCCCATGCGGTGACCATGTTGGCCCGCAGGTCCGCACCGACGCTGTTTCCGTCGTTCGTGCCGAGCGCGGAGAACACCGAGTCGGCGTACTTCAGCTGCTCGCCGAGCTGGAAGTCCCACCACCCCTCGGCGAGGTGGTAGGTGCCGAGTCCGTGCTTCCCGTTCAGAATGTGGGGGAGTGCCCGGGCGCGGAACGCCTGCGCGAGGTAGGACCGGGCCGGGTTCACGGAGTTGGAGTCCCCGATCAGCGCCCACGACGACGACTGCGCCGACGGGGCGAGGACCACCGACGGGCGCGCGCCTGTTCCGGTAGCGGAGAACGCCGACGCAGGGGCCTGCTCGACCGTGGCGGGGTCGCCGCTGGTCTTGCCGAGATCGTAGGTGCCGTCGAGGTCGCCCTGCACGCCCATCGTCCCCGTCGCGGCCTGGCCCCACGTCATGACCTCGATGGTGTCACCGAGATAGAACGGGCCGGGGATGGGGTCGGCGTAGACGTTCTGGGCATCGGAGGGCAGGAGCGCCTCTTCGCTGACTGCGCCGTGGAGGCTGACCTCCGTGGCCCCGTCGAACGTGCACTCGACCCAAGGTTCGCCCGGGCGTCGGACCCAGGCGCGGAGAGGGGTGTCTGCCCCGGCCCCGAACTTCGGGTTCGGGCGGGCGAACCAGCCGAGGGTGATCTCCGCGGCGTTGGCGTACAGCATGTGCCGGGTCGCGGACGCGGCACCCGTCGTGCCGGGTGTCCACTGGTTCTGCAGGACGCCCGTGTTCGTGGCGATGTTCTGGACGGGCCCGTCATCGGGGGTGAACTCGGGCGGGGTGTACGAGCCCCCGCCGCCCAGGACGGGCACCCATTCCCCGCCCACGTGGCGGGCGACAGTCACACCCTCCCATGAGCCGCTGGTGTGGATCGCGAGGTTGTCCATGCCGGTCACGGGATGAACACCTTGAAGTCGCGCAGCAGGTTCGCCTGCGTGCGGAAGTCCGCGCGGATCTCCGTGATGTCCGCCGTGATCTGGCCGACGGTGGCCGACGCCTGGGTGGCGGATACACCGGTGGTGACGTTCTGGATCGACCACGTGCCCGCAGTGCGGTTGATGGTCATCCGGACCGTGTCCCCGTTCGTCATGGCGAGGCCGTTGAACGCCTTGGTCTGGCCACCTCCGGCGGGCCAAAGGAACGCCTCCTTCGACGCGAGGAAGCCGAGCGACCCGCCCGGTCCCCAGAGCTCCATCACCGAGAAGTTCTGGGACGTGCCGAGGTCGCATGTGAACTCGACCGCGATCGCCGAGAACGAAGCCGGAAGCACCAGTCGCGGCCACGCCATGGACTGACCCGAGGCGACCGTGATCTTCCCCCCGAGGATCGTCGTCGCCCCCGCAGCGTCCGGTGACCACGTGATCGCCTCACCGCCCGCGTACGCATCCGTCGTCGTGCCCGCGAGAGGCCCATCCGCCCGCTCGAACGAATCCGACGTGACCACATCCCCGGACTGGTAGGAGCGTGCAGGCCACGCCATCTCGCCCGATGTCACCGCGCCAGGAGCGAACGTGTAGCCGGGCTTCGGCTCCGCCGACCAGGAAAGCGTCGTCTCGCCCGCAGAGTTGATGGGGTACGTCCCCGCACCCTTCACCTGCCCACCCACTCGGTACGTCGCCCCATCATCCGACGGGACTGTGTACGAGCGGCCGGACAGGCTCGCCGTCACCAGCTTCGGCACCCACGCATTCGGATCCGGCGGAGAGGTCTGGATCCACCACACCTCGTAGATGCGATCCCCGATCACGATCGTCGGCTCCGGTTCCTCCACCGAAGCGACCATCACGTACGGAACCTGTTCACCGTCCTCGTTGATGTAGAACCCGCCCGCGGCCCCGCCGCCGGCGATCTCCTGGACGTGCGCGACGGCGTCCGAGGGGAGCCGCCCATCGGGCAGCAGGGCCCGGAACGTGTTCGCCATGGTCATGCTCCAATCGAGTAGGTGCCGTCACCGAGGTCATTGACCGGGACCGGCTCGGCGAGGCCGTCCGTCACCGCCCACGACCCGTCACCGGCATGCGTGATGGTGAGGAGCTCTCGCGCCGAGACCCGGTCAGCGAGGTCCTGCACGTCTGCGTCGATCTGCTCGAGCGGGACCCGCAGATCAGCAGGCACCGTCGCGGGCGACGACGTGAGGGGGTAGGTGTAGCCCCGGGACGGGGTAGCGGGCATGATCGGCTCCTCACCGCGCCCCGGGGAGCGCGTCGTAGACCTGCTGATACGTGCCGGTCATCCCGGCATAAGTGGCGTAGGCGGAGGAGAGGTGGTCGTAGGTCTTCCCCGCGATGGGGTCGGTCCACGCGATCACTCGCACGTCCACGGACTGCTCCGGGACCTGCCCCGTCCACGCCTCCGAGTACCCGGTGACGAGGACGCGGGCCCGCCACGACTCGTCACCGTTCTTGTCGTGCGCGACCCACTCCTCGACGTCACCGATCTGCCGCGTCGGATCCCACAGGACCTGCACCCCGGACAGAGTCGGGATCGGAGACGTGACCTCGGCAGCGAGGACGTCGGCGACGGCCTGCGCCTCGGTGGGGGTGAGCCACGACCCGGCCTCGAGCACGAGCGGCTCGGCCCACGCCGGGCCCCGCTGCTCGGACCTGACCTGGTAGTCCGCCCACGTCGACTTCCAGAACCCGCGGATCGTCGGCGAGGCGACGCCGCGGAACGTGTAATGGATCTGCGTCCCCTCTAGCGGGGTCTTCAAGTACACCGTCCGGCCGCCAGTGATGTTCGCGACCGTCTCCGTGACCTTGATCGTCCGCTGCCCGAGCCGTTCGAACTGTGCGGTGTAGGTGATGTTGTTCTGGTGCACCCACGTCTCCGGATCCTCAGACGAGTTGCTGAGCGACGACACGGCAGCGATCCACGTCCCAATCGCGGGGAGAGACCCCAGCATCGGGTCGATCCCGAACTTCGACGGGACCAGGTCGACGGGACCCCACTCCTCCTCTGACGGGACGGAGAGGAACCGCTCAGTCACCTCCGGCGCATCGAGCGACCGCGCCGACGACTCCTGGTACAGCGTCGCTCGGGGCTGGATGTCGGAGGGATAGTCCAGCAGCCCCTCCTCACCGTTCACGATCACGCCTGAGCGGACCTGGTCGTCGCCGACGGACCATCTCCCGTCGAGCACCCGCTCCCGCACATGCACGGTCCGCGCCGTCGACGCAGCGAGGAGGTGATCGCGCGGACGAGTCGTCGGCACGCCGTGCTCGTCCATCCAGATTGCGTTCAGCGTCGCTTCACCCCAGGCGTCCACCACCTGGCGGGCGCGCACGTTCTCGACCCCGCGGGTCGCGCGTACCGATGCCCCCGACAGGGACGACCGGAACCAGCGCAGCGGGTGCTTCGGCGTCGACGCGACCACGTCCGTGCCGGTCGCGGCGTAGGTCAGGTAGCGGGCCGAGAACCCCGACCCAGCCCCCGTCACCTCCGCGATCGTCGCGGTGCGGGAGATCGTCGCCGGGATCACCTGCCGGAACCGCGAGAGGCTCGTCCAGACGCGCACCCCGGTCGTCGTCAGCTGGAATGCGAGCACCGGGACGGGGGTGTCGTCCGCCCACTGTGCCGTCCCGATGACGGTCCCGTTGTGAGTCACCGTCATCTCCCCAGCGGTGGTCATGTCCAGACGGACCCTCGTCCCGTCGGAGAGGGCGACCTGCACCCACGACGCCCATAGCGGGGCACCGCGGGCGATCACGAGAACGTCCCGCCCCGAGCGGGCGGGAGACGACGCCGGAGTGAGCCGGGGGTTCCGATGCCAGAGCCCGTAGTACGGGTCGCCAGACATGCCCCCCGGCGCAGCAACCGTCCCGGCGACAGCCGAAGTCTCGCCCTGCCCCGTGTAGTGCACGACCACGTCATCATCCGGCGGAGGGAGATGCCCCAGCCCAGCCGCCTCGAATGCCCGGTACGCGACCGCCCACGCCGAAGGGTCAGCGCCCGGCCTCCACGCCATAGGCGGGACCGTCACCATCTCCTGCAGTGCATCACCGAGCGTGTCCGTGATCTGCGAGGAGAGAGTTCCATCGATGAGAGACCCCGTGGTGCGGCCGAGACGGCCCGTGAAGCGACGGTACTGGTACGGGCCCTGCCCGGTGTCGACGGTCGCATCGATCACGACCCCGTCGCCCTCACGGGGCGGCCAGCCACCCGCCTGGCGCAGAGGGTGCGGCGGCTCCGCCTGAACATCCTCCTGAGCCCAGAGGATCGTGCCGGTGCGGGATCGCATCCCGGTCCCGGCCGAGACGACCTGGTCCGGGAGACCTCCGGTCGTGTCCCCAGCCCAGTCCATGGAGACGTGCTCGCGCACGATCCCGTTGACTCGGATGGTCACGTCTGCGTCGATCACCGGCCCGGGAGCGTAGACACCGGACTGAGCCATGAGCTCACCCCACTTCGATCAGATTCAGCGATCCCGACCAGTACCCACCTGCCGGGTTGATGACGAGGGGGTCAGCGACCCCGGACTGGATGATGACCTGCTCAGCGCCCCTGCCCGGCACCCACGGCCGCGCCTCCCGCGTCCACGACACCTGCGGACGAGATGCCCGGATGTGCCCGGACACCTCGATGTCGACCGAGCGCGAGGACCACATCACCGACGGGGCCGAGTAGACGAGCCGCTGCGCGAGCGTGCCCGACGCAGAGACGGTCCGCGTCGAGTCGATAGCCCCCGCCGCAGACCGGAACGTCACCGTCAGCGTCGCCGCCCCGGTCGTGTCCACCGCGACGGTGACGGGCTTCCCTGGGATCACCGGCACCCGCTCCGCGAGCACCACCCGGCCCGGGCCCAGCACCGACCGCGGGGACCAGCCCGTGGCGGTGTCCATCCCCGTCCCCGCATCCAGCGCGGCGAGGATCGACTGCCCGGGCGTGAGCACGTTCGAGTCATGCGCAGCGCAGGACACCCACCGGAACGGGCCCGGCCCCCACGCACCCTGCACGAACTCATCCACCGCCGACATCTCGGCAGCGTCGAGCAGGCCGAGCTCCACGGCCCACTCCCTGCCCTGCACGCCGCCGCGCCGCGCAGTGTCGAACGCCCACCTGCGCGACGCGGCCGCCTGGACCACGAACCGCTCGGGCCGGGCCTCCGACTGCGCGGACGCCGGCGCGACCGGCACCATCCTCGCCGTCGTGCCCAGGTATCCCGTCACTTCGCACCGAGCCTTCCTGCGCGACGCATCACGCCGACGAACTCACGGTCACCGATCGCGACGATCGGCTCGTAGGCCGAGATCGCCCCGGCGACCGCACCAGCGATCACCCGGGAGTCCACCTCCGCGGCCACGGTCTGCGGACGCATCGACGACGCCGACACCATGGCCGGCGCCGCCGCGTACCCGCCCGACTCGACCCCACCGCCCTCCGCGAAGCGCAGCGCGCCCGCACGGATCGCGGCTCGCATCCGGAAGATGGAGTCGTGCCCGCCGGCGAGCGCGACCTCGGCCGCGGTGAGGACGTGCTCGCCGTTGGAGAGCAGCGCTGCGATGGAGTCGGAGGTGCTGGTGCCGGGGCCGTGCACGGGGCCACCGGTGGCGAAGCGCGAGCCGCCACCGCTTCCGCGGAATCCGGGGTCGGAGTACCCGACGTAGATTGTCATGCTGCGGTTCCGGGCGGCGTTGTTGATGCGGGAGTTCGCGCCGCCGGAGTTGTCGTTGACGTCGATGTGGCTGCTGCGGTTGCGGGCAGTCGAGTTGAGAGACGACTCAGCTCCGCCGGTATGGGATCGGGCGGTGACGTCCGAGGTGCGGTCCCTGGACGTGGAGTTGAGGTCGCTCTCGGCGCGGCCGTCGTTCGCGTGCACGTCGATCGTGGAGTCCCGGTCGCGGGCTGCGCGGTTCGCCGCGGATTCGGCGGTGTCGGTGTCAGCGAGGACATCGATGGTGCCATCCGTCTCGTTCACGACGCCGATGAGCGTGTGGAGTGCCTCGTCGGCGGGGACCGTGCGTCCGTTGATGTCGACGGTTCCGTCGGACTCGTTGATCGTGCCCTGCAGGATGGAGAGGGCCTGCTCGGCGGTGACCGTGGAGCCGTTGATGGTGACGGTTCCACCGGCGAGTCCGATCGCCTCGTTGAGGGCGTTGACCTCCCACATCGCGAACTCGGTGTCCGCGTTGATGGTGGCGGTCTGGTCCTGGGTCTCGCTCTCGAGGACGTCTCCGAAGCCGTAGGTCTTCTGGATCGCCTCGTCGGTCTGGACGCCGACGGCGGTGTTCTTCTCCGGCGGGATGTCGGAGAGGAGCCCGGTGAACTGGGGGACCTTGCCCTCGGGGTCGACGGTGGGGTCGATGACGAGGGGCGGGTGGTAGCCGAGGTCCTCCCAGAGGGCGTTCCACCGCTCACGGGCCAGCTGGTCCTCGAGCTCGATGAGCGTCGTGATGTTCTCCGGGGTGAGCCCCAGAGCGTCGACGTACGCCTCGGCTTGTTCGGTGGTCGCGCCCATCTCGATCGCGACGTCGTAGATCGCCTTGCGCTGCTCCTCGAGGTAGCCGCCGACGTCCTCGCCGTTGCGCTGCATCGCCTCGGCGTTGTCGAGCGCGGCCTGGGACAGCTCGTCGATGGCCTCGGCGTTGCTGCGTGCACCCTCGGTGCCGTTCTCCCAGGCCTTGCCGTTCTCGTCGATGGCCTCCTTCGCGGCCTTGAGCGCGTCCTCGTAGTCGCGGGCTGCCTGGCGGGCGTTGAGAAACCCGTCGGCGAGGGAGAACATCTTCTCCTGCAGGTCGCCGACGGCGTCCGCGGTGGTCTCCGTGGCCTCGCCTGCGCCCTCGATCGCGTCGGAGTACCCCTCGACTGCGCCCGTGGTCTCGTTGACCACGGGGGAGAGCTCGCCCATCGCGATGCGATAGAGCACGGCGGAGTCGGTTCCGTCGAGACCCATCTGGGTCGCGATCCCGGCGAGCTCGTCGCGGAACGACGGCATGACCTTCATGACGTCGTCGAACGTCGCGCCGGACTTCTCGGCCTCCGCCATGAACGCGGCGAACGTCGACTGGGCCTTCGACAGGTCGGTCTGGGAGAGGAGCACGAACGCGTCGGACAGCTCGAGGAGCCGGTCCTTCGCGTCGTTGACGCCCGAGGCGGCGAGAGGGCCGACCAGCTTCTGGAACCAGTTGATGTCCGCGACCTGGGAGACGGTGCTGCCGAGGTCGGCGAACATCTGCTTGTTCAGCGCGCCCGAGTCGTACATGTCGCCCAGGACGGCGTCGAACATGCGCCCGGTCCGCTCGCCCTCGAGGAGGCCCGCGGTGAGCTCGCCCATCCCGAGGTCGAACTCGGCATCGTCGATGCCGCGCATCGCGTCGGTGACCGAGTTCAGGATCGGCGGGACAGCGGCGAGCGCAGCGAAGGCCAGTCCGGCCTTGCCGACGGCGAGGGTGGCGCTGCCGAGCTTCCCGGCCATCGAGTCGCTGAGGATCCCCATCTCGCGGAACGCGGAGACGGTGTCCATGACGCGGGGGAACAGCAGCAGGAACGAGCCGGCGCCGAGCGCGGCGACGCCGGCGAGGCCGCCGAGCGCCGCGACGGTGCCCTGGACAGGGCCGGGGAGGTCTGCGAACCCGCCGGCGAGGTTGACGACGCCGTCGGCGAGGCCGGCGACGGCCGGCAGCACGACGCCGCCGATGCTGATGGCGGAGTCGACGAGGGCGTTCCGCGCCATCGCGATGCGGGACTCGGCGGTCTCGTACCGCTTGGACGCCTCCTCGATGAGGGCGGTGCCCTTGTCGAACTCGGAGTTGCCGGTCTGGACGGCGTCGGCAAGGAGGCTCATCCCGTTCGCGCCCTGCTCGGACGCGGCCGAGAGGCGCAGCAGCGAGTCGGCCTCGCGGATGCCGGTGATGCCGAGCTCGGCGAGGACGCCGTTGGTGGTCATGCCCTGCGACTCGACACCGGACAGGCCGGTGATGAACGCGTCGAGCGCGGTGGTCGGGTCGTTGCGCCACGCGTCGGAGAACTCCTGCGCGGACATGCCGGACACCTGGGAGAACAGCTCGAGCGAGCTGCCGCCCTCGTCGACGGCCTTGCCGATGCGCTTCATCGTCTGCGACATCGCGGAGCCGCCGGCCTCCGCCTCGATGCCCACGGAGGACATGGCGGTGGCGATGCCGAGGATGTCGCCCTCGGACATGTTCGCCTGCGCGCCCGCGCCAGCGAGGCGCATCGACATCGCGAGGATCTCGGACTCCGTCGTCGCGAAGTTGTTGCCGAGGCCGACGATGGACGCGCCGAGCAGACCGATCTGGTTCTGCGAGGTGCCGGTGATGTTCACGAACCGGGCGAGGGAGGTTGCGGCCTCGTCAGCGGAGAGGTTCGTGGCCTCGCCCATGTTGATCATCGTGCGGGTGAAGCTCAGGATGTTCGGCGTCGCGATGCCGAGCTGACCAGCCGCCTCGGCGACGGCCGCGATCTCCTGGTGCGAGGCCGGCAGCTCCCGCGCCATACTGCGCAGGCCCTGCTCGAGCGCGGCCATCTGCGGGGCCGTGCCGTCGACGGTCTTCTGGACGCCGGCCCACGCCGACTCCCAGTCCATCGCGGCCTTCACCGCGAGCGCGAGCCCACCCACAGCCGCGGCACCGAAGCCGGTGAGGGTGGTGCCGACGGTGTCCCACGCCGCGCGGTTCTTCTGCGCGGACTGGACCATGCGGCCCATCGCGGTGTCGGCCTGCTTCGCCGCGGTCTCGGTGCCCTTCGCGGTCTGATCGACAGCCCGAGTCGCCTCGGCCATCTCCCGCTTGAACCCATCAACCTCGGCACGGAGGCGGACTACGATTGAACGGTCAGCCACGTCAGCCCCCTCTCATCTCAGGAGTCGCCATGAACGGGCCGCGCGGGAGCCTCGTGATCGGTCTGCTGTTCCTCATCGCGGGACAGCTCGGGTTCATCGCCGCGGCGCTGACCGGGCAGCCGCTCCACGGACTCGTGGGGTTCGTGATGACCGTGTTCTTCGTGCTCGCGGTGGTGCGCGTGCTCGTCGAGCTGTTCCGCGAGGGGCGTGCGGAGGCCGCCGCCGAGGCGCGGGCGGAACGCGCCGCACGGGACCGGATTCCGATCGCCGTGCGCCGGCAGCAGGAGGCGCGGCGCGCCGAGGTGCCTGACCTCGACCCGCAGAAGCGGCGCCCGCCTCACTCCTGAGCGGCACCGTCCTTGAACCCGACCAGGACGCCCTTCTCGGGGTTCTTGTCCTGGTCGCGCTCGGCCTGCCACTCCTCGCGGGCGACGAGGTAGACGCACGTCGCCTCGACGGCCTCGGGTTCGATGTCCGTGGTGTCGGCGTCGCACTCGTCGCGGTAATGCTCCGGTCCCGCACCCGAGGGGCACAGGTCCATGTCATGCAGAGGCTGCGCGAGCACCAGCAGCCGGTCCCACAGCTGCCAGCCCGGCACGCCCGTGAGCAGATGCGACAGCGTCGTCCCCCAGGACTTCGCCGCGTCGAGCTGCGCACGGACGTGCGGGAAGCGCCTCAGTGCTCGCGCGAGGAAGGGACCGAGGGGATGACCTGGCCGGCCTGCGCCAGCTCGGTCACGGCCCGGTAGAGCCCGTAGGTGGGCCCGTCGCCGAGGGTGACGCGCAGCTTCCGCAGCTGCTTCTCCGAGATGGTGGACTTCGACTTCCCGGTCGCGCCGTCGGTCACCTTGATCACCGCGGCCGCCGCGGTCATGTCGCCGAGCGTCACCTGGTCCACGCGCTTGCGAGGCTTCCCGTCGGTGCCCAGCATCGGCTTGCCGTCGTCGTCGAGGATCGGCTTCGTCGGCGCCTTCTCGGCGAGCGCCTTCAGCTCCTCGCCGGTGAGGGCCTGGACGGTGAAGACGAGGCGCGACGCTTCCATGCGGGCGATCACGTCCTCGATCTGCTCGCGGATGCTCACCTCGCCCATGGACTCGTCGTCCGCGGCGGCGTCCTCGTCGAGCTGCTTCACGAGCCGCTCGTACTCCTCGAGCAGGTCCCAGCTGCGGTACACGGTGACCTCGCGACGCGGCCGGGCGCCCTGGTCGATCCAGGCGTCGATGTCGAAGCCGTCGGGGTCGGCGCCGAAGTCCTCGATGTCCTCGGGAATGCTGGTCATGATGGTGGTGCTCCTGTTCTCCTGATGCTCCTGGGCTCCTGTGGTTCCCCCGGAGGGGGCCGGGCGGGGGAGCGCAGGAGCACGCTCGACCCCGCCCGGCGGTCTGTGGCCCGCACCCCGAAGGGTGCGGGCGGTGGAGGGTCAGCCGCCGATGGGGCCGACGGTGACGTCGAGGTGGCCCTCCTGGATCGCCGGCGCGATCGTGTTCTTGATGTAGCCGGTGCGGTCGGAGGCCTTCTGCGGGTTGTCCAGCAGGGCGCGGTAGACGTTCACGACGTCGCCGGCCTCCCACGGGTCGGTGGACTTCTTCAGCGACTCGCGCTCGACGAGCCACACTTCGGTGCCCTTCTCCTTCAGCGCCTGGTAGACCTCGTCGCCCTCCTCGTCCACGAGGTTCGTGGTGTCGTCGAAGTAGCGGAAGACGGGGATCGTCGACTCGAAGTTCGAGGCGCCCCAGACCGAGGAGTTCACGTCCTCGCACAGGGCGGGATCCGCGAAGGTCTCCGACGCGGTCGGGCCGAGCGCGTACCCGTTCTTCGCGATCCGGCAGGACGCGTCGAGGCCGGCGTCGAGCTCGGAGAGCGTGATCGCGGCGGGGTCGGCGGGAGCGGTCGCGAGGACCGCGAGCTTGGTGTGGCCGTCGGCGAGCGACTTGACAGTGGCCATGGTCAGGACTCCTTCTGGGGGGTCTGGCGGCCGCGACGAGCCGTCTTCGGGGTGGAGGCGACGCCCTCGGCCGGGGCGGCCGCGGGAGCGTCATCGGAGGCGGCGCTCTGGGCCGCCTTCGTCTTCGGGGTGAGGGAGAGGTGCGGGAAGATTCGCAGCCAGTTCTCGGGGACGCGATGCGGGAGCTTCGCGCCGGTCCGGGTGTCGTACGCCTCGACGCGCTTCTGCGGCATGGCGTGCACCGCCTTTCATGACGAAGCCCCCGGCACGGGACCGAGGGCGAGAGGGGATGGATGGAACAGCGGGCCGGCCATCAGCCGTACCGGGTCGATCCCAGCCGGTAGATGTCCACCGCGAAGTACGGGAACGCCGACGTGCCCGCGCCGTTCAGGCGCACGTCCCGGTCGATCTCGATGTCCTGCGAGTCGTCCAGGGCGAGCTCCCAGCCGTACCGGCCCGGCACGGCGAGAGCAGCGCCCTCGAGCGCGGCGCGGGAGATCTCCACGAGCTCGCGCACGGCGGCCGGTGCGAGGGCGGTGTGCGTGACCCGGACGAGGGCCTGCGCGCCGTCCTCGCAGCCGCCGAGCGACTCCGAGAAGCCGCGCACCGTCCCGCCCGAGAGGACGAAGAACGGGTACTCGTCGGGGTCGCCGACGATCTCGGAGGCGTCCGTGTCGTAGACCGGGATGTCGGCTGCCGCCTCGGCGAGCAGGTCGCGGACCGCGGTGAAGTGCGCCGCGATCACAGCAGCCCCTTGAAGAGGTCGCCGAGAGCGGTCTCGAACCGGTCCGCCTCCGCCATCAAGGCGATGGACGGGTCGGGGACGGTGCCGCCGCCTCGGCTGGTGCCGAAGATCGCGACGTTCGCGAGCGCGCCGCCGTACTTGTCCTTGTCGGGGCCGATCTCCGCCTCGACGCCGCCGGCGGTGACCTTCACGTCGTAGTTCACCGAGAACGTGATCCCGCGGAAGCTCTGCGAGGACGCGAGGTCCATCTGCAGCTCCTGCTTGATGTTCAGGGCGCCCTTCGACACGACGGGGCGGACGCCGCGCTGCACCTTGTCCGGGATCCGGGCCATGGCCGTCGAGAGCGTGCGGAGCTCGGAGACGTCAACTCGGACCGCCACGGAGCACCTCCTGCACGTTCATGCGCACCGCGGTGGTGTGCGTCTTGTCCTCGTCGGCGCGGAGCCGCATCCGAGAGCCGGGCAGGCGGGGGTTCTTCGAGGAGACGAACTCCGCGATGTCCCCGGTCTGCACTTCGGTGGTGCCGTAGGGGAAGTGGACCTGCGCGACGCGGAGCGTGGCCCGGCCGACGGCGCCCACGTCCGGGGAGGACGGGTAGGACGCGTCGTTCTGCGCCTTCGCCGGCGAGCCCTCGTCGCGGTCGCCCCAGATGAGCACGAGCTCGTCCACGACCTTCCCGCGGCCGTCCGTGGTGGAGCGACCCGTGGGCCGCCACACCCGCACCCGATCGGTCATGAGCGAGGCGGCACGTGCACGGCCGCGCTCGAGCACGGCCTCGATCTCCGCAGGGGACTTCATGACGGGATCACCGTCCATGCGCCGCGGCGGTTCTCCCGCAGCATGACCAGCATGCTGTCGGTCGGGTAGAGCAGGCCCTCCGAGCGGGCCTGGTCAATCGTGAGCTGATCGGTCTCGGTGTAGTCGTCGATCGTGACCGTGGTGTTCCGGGAGCGGGCGCCCTCGGGGTTGCGGAGCACGTTCGCGACCATCTCCCCGATCACGGAGGCGACGACGTCGCGGTCAAGCTTCCCGGCCTCGATCCGGGCCACGATCCGCAGCCCGGGGATCGCCTTCAGGCGGACCCAGGCCACGGCGATCAGCCGCTCGGCCTGGGCCTCCTGCTCGGTGGTGAGGCCGGGGTAGAAGGCCTTCACATCGTCGATGTTCGCCGGATTCTCCATCCCGGCCTCACCTCCTCAGCTCAGTCGTCGGCGGGCTGCTCGTCGACGTCCTCCGGGGAGTCCGCCTCGGGCACGTCCGCGTCGGCCGCGTCCTCGCCCTCGTCGTCTCCCTCGGGGCCGGCGTGGCCGGCGTCGGCGAGCACCGCGAGGATCTGGTCCTTCGCGCGGGCGTCGCCGAGGGCGATGCCCTCCGCCTTCGCGAAGTCCTTCAGCTCGCGCACGGTCCACTCCGCGCTCGGCGGTTCGTCCGCCGCGCGTTCGGCGGCGGTGGCCGGCACGACCCCGGCCGGGGCCGGCGCGGGAGCATCCGCGTCGGCCCAGGCCTTCGGGTTCGTGATCCGCTTCGCCACGTCCTCCGGGATCGCCGAGGCGGGCCCGTAGGCCACGCCGTCGACGTACACGGTCCGGGTCAGCGTCTTCGCCATGGAGATCCTCCTCAGATCACGTCGGCGACCAGCAGCTTGCGCGGGTCGTAGATGACGGGCATGACCACGCCGCCGACCTTGGTCCACGTGTGGACGGGGTCGAAGGTCTTCATGACCACGCCGACGAGGCCGGGGAGCTGCTGGTAGGTCAGCTCCGGGTTGGACATGCCGGCGAGCTCGAGCGCCTCGGCGGTGATGCCCCAGACGGTCTCGCCGAGCGAGGCCGGGTCCGAGGGGCCGAACACGACCTTCTCGGACGGGAGCACTCGGGTGTCGGCGCCGCCGATCTCCACGCGGGTCTCGTAGACCGTGATCGCGGGGAGCTCGAAGCTCTCGAGCAGGGTGCTCAGCTCGGCGGGAGCGATCGCGGTCGGGAGCGCGGTGCCGGGACGGGCCGCGGCCTTCACCTCGGCCGACTGCAGCATGTGCGAACGCGCGGTCCGCGACATGATGATCGAGCCGGGCATCTCGCCGGTCGCGTCGCTGTAGCGCTGCGCCCAGGTGACGAGGTCGGAGAGCGGCGTCGCGTTCGCGTGGTCGCTCCACAGCACGGTCGGGGCGACCAGGTTGTCGGTCGGGACGCCGAAGTCGGCCTCGAGGGTCAGCCCGTTCTCCCCGGCGAGGGTGAACTTGCCGTCCGCGAGGACGTCGCCGCGCGCGAGCTCGACGCGGGCCAGGGTGGCGCGCGCGTTCAGCTCGACGTCGTCGTACACCTGGTCGGCGATCGCCGCGGTGTTCCCGCCGCCGTTGCGGATCTTCTCGAGCTGCAGGCGCTCGAGCTCACCGATCACGGTCTTCTGACCCACCGGGGGCAGCATGACCTTGCGGCGCGAGAACCCGTCGCGCTGCCCGATGGGGGTCTCCGCGTCGTACGAGCGGAAGCTCGCGGCGCGGTTCGTGCGGGTCACCGAGTCGATGGTCGCCTCGATGTCCTGCACGGCCTTGTCGGGCAGGAACTGGTTCAGGATGTAGTTCGCCGGGGTGGGCACCTCACGCGCGAACGCGGTCAGCGCGCCACCGGGGACGATGTCGTTCATGAGCATGGCGCTCCTCCTCAGCGGTAGCGGATCTGACCAGCGAGGTCAGCCTTGGCGGTCGCATCCAGGCCGGAGTCGGCCGGGAGCTTGGACTCGACGACAGCGCCGTGGTCGAGCAGCGGCGCACCGAGGTTGGTGGCGCCCGCGCTGACCGGGATGCTGTTGAAGAGGTGGCCGGCCGCGGTGTCGCGGCCGTCCTCGGCGTTCGGATCGAACGGCCCGAACAGGCCGGTCGCGGTGATCTCGCCCAGCACGGTCCCGGACGGGATGAAGCCGTCGGGGTAGTGGGTCGCCTCGGTGAACGTCGAGACGTCGAGGGTGATCGAGCGGTTGCTCTCGGTGCCGTGCTGCGACCCGAGCCACGCCCGGTTGTCGCCGCCGAACACCTGGTCACGGACGGAGATGTCCATGGTTCTCCTCCTTCAGGAGTGGTGGTTCCGGCCGCCCCGGGCGGGGTCGACCGCTTACTTCTGCTCGCCGAAGCGGGCCTTGCCGCGCTCGGAGCCCTTCGCGAACGAGGACTCCTGCGCGTCACCGCGCGCGCCCTGGCCGGGATCACCCCGACGCTCGGACTGCCGCTCCGCACCGCCCAGCAGGGCGATCAGGTCGTCGGCATCGCTCTCGAGCTCCTCGCGCGAGGAGCCCTGCAGGCGTCGGGCGGCCTTGAGGTCCAGGCCCTTCTCGGCCGCGACCTCGTACCGCTCGATCAGGAGGTCCTTCGCAGCGAGATCGCCGAGCGCCTTTTGGAGGTCGGCGTCCCGCTTCTCCTGCGCCTCCTGTTGGCGCTGCTCCTCGGACTTGCTGGCGTCCTCGAGCTCCTTCACGCGGGCCTCCGCCGCGGCGAGCGCTGTGGTCGCGTCCTTCGACGCCTTGCGCTCCGCGGCGAGGGCGGACCTCAGCCCCTTGTTGCCGTCGTCGGCGGTGTCGCCGTCGCCGGAGTCCCCGGCGCCGTGCTCGCCGTCGGAGTTGCCCCCGTCGCCGCCGTCGCCGCCGGACTCCGTGGAGCCGCCTGCGCTGCCGGCGACGTTCGCGTTCATCTGCCAGTCCCCGAAGGTGCCGCGATGGAACTCGATCAGCTGGTCGATGCCGCCCGGGGCGGTGATGTCGATGCCGTGGGGGAAGGGGTTCGAGATCTTCATGATGTGGTTGCTCCTCGTCACGAGGTCGCGGCCGCCCGCATCACGCGGCACGGCCTGGGATCAGTGGTGTGGGCCGGCCGCATCACGCGGAACGGCCCGGGGCGGAGCGGCACCCGGCATCACGCCGAGAGCCGCCAGGGGATGCCCGCCGTCGGCGAGCGCGACGCCGCCGGTGCGGCAGCGCCTAGATTCGGGTCCCCGGTGCGGGGAGGGTGTGCCGCGTGCCGAGGGCGGCGTCGCCGCCGTCGAGCCCGAGGACGTAGCGGCGGTACGCCGCCTCGGCGTTGGCGCGGTCCTGGTCCGTGAGGGGCCGGGGGTAGGAGCCGCCGCGGGGTGTGCCGCGGCCCTCGGTGAGGTAGCGCCAGCGCTGGGCGGCGCCGGCCTGGTAGGGGTTCATCCCTGCTCGGACCATCTGCCAGTCGCGGTCGGCGCGGTAGCGGCGCTTCTCCGCCTCGGTCATGGTGGCCATGCTCGTGGGGTCGCGGAGGCCGGTGAGCCATGCTTCCTTCGTCGCCTGGGAGGCGTTCTTGGGGAGGCGGAACGGGCCCGCGATCGAGCCGCCGGGCTCCTGGCCGCCGGGGAGGATGTACCCCTCCTCCTCGAGCATGCGGAGCGCGCGGGTGCGAGTGCCGGCGGTGCGGTAGATCTCGTCGACGGTGAGGCGGGCGCGGGCCGCGCCCCGGCGGCCGAAGTTGCCGTACCTCGACGTGCCCTCGTAGGTGAGGCGGGCGCGTCGGCCGGGCCGGGCGCCTACGCGGGTCATGCCGCGGCGGGCGTTGACGACCTGGTAGAGGTCGGCGCCGTCGCGGATCGCGCGCGCCTCCGAGCGGCCGAAGTACTTCGTCTGCTCCTCGGGGGAGAGGCTCTGGAAGTACTCGTACGGGTCGGCGACCAGGCCCTCGTCGAGCATGGCCGTCGTGTTCTTCGCCGCGACGTGGATGCAGTCGCAGTTCGGGTGGCGGTCGAAGCCCCTGTTCCAGCGGTAGAAGCGGCCGGCGAGCACCACGCAGCGCGAGCAGCTCGGCGGGTTCAGCATCCGGGTGTAGCCGATGCTGTCCCGCGCGGTGACGTCGACCGAGGCGACGGCGCGGGACGAGTCCCGCACGGCGCCGGCCACGATCCGGTCGAGCCGGTCCCGGCCGGCGGCGAGCGCCTGCCGCATCGTGAGCCCGCCGGCGAGCGCCTGCTTCGTCGTGATGACGGGCATGTACATCGCGGCGGTCAGGTCGCCGCCGTCGTCGAGGACGCCGGTGAACGCGGCGGGGTCGGCGAAGGCGCGCGGGAACTCGTACTCGCCGCGCGCCGCGAGCGTCTCGGCGGTGTAGCCGGCGGCGGCCGTGGTCGCCTCTCCCTGCACCTCGGTGATCCCGGCGGTGAGGAGCGGGAGCTGCTCGCGCCAGGAGGCGGAGAGGTGGGCGGGGTCGATCTGCACCCAGGCTCGGCGGCCGCGTCGCACGGCGCGCAGCTGCAGGTCCTGCATGCGGCGGTAGTGTCCGGTCGCCGGGCCGGGGACGTGCTGCTCGGCGGGCATCAGACCTCCCCGGCGTCGTCCTCACGGGTGATCCGGGAGATGAACGGGTCGGCGAGGTTCGTGCGGTCCCAGCGCTCCATCTGCCGGCGCTCCTCCTGGGAGTAGCCGAGGTCCTTGCGGGCCTGCTGCGGCGGGATGATGCCCTGGGAGACGAGCTTCATCGCGTAGTCGCTGAGCTGGCCCTCGCTGGCCGTGGCCACGGGGCGGAACTGGGTCTCGATGCGCCGCATCTCCGGGGTGTACCGGCCGAGGATGCGGAGGTTGTTGCGCTGCACCTCGGCGTGGGCGCCGCCGAGCACGGTGACCTTCCGCTCGGCGCGCTTGTTCTTCGTGATCTCCGCGGCCTTGAGTGCCTCGGCGGAGGCGGGGTTGTCGCCGCCGAACGCGGTCACGTACGAGGGCAGGGACGCGATGATCGACGCGATCTGGAACAGCAGCTTCACCGAGGAGTGGAAGTTGGTGAGGTCGGCCTCGGGGAACTGGCCCACCTGCACATCGGTGCCGGGGACCTCGGAGGCCCAGATGCCGCCGGCGAGCTTCTTCCAGTCGCTGATGGGGTTGCCGTTCTCGTCCTCGAAGTCCTCCTTGCGGAGGCCGAAGGCGTAGCGGCGCGGCATCGCGTGGAACTCGCCGCTGATCATCATGTCGGTGGCCATTTTGTTGATCGCGTCGGCGATCCCGATGATGTCCGCGAACTCGGAGCGGCCGTAGGGCTCGAGGAGCCGCTGCTGGTTCGTGAACGGGACGATGAGCGGGGAGCCGTAGCCGTGGCTGAAGCGGCGGTCCTCGACCCATCCGTCGCCGGTCTTGCGGAACGTGACGCGGGAGTCGGGCAGGTAGAGGTTCCCCCACTCGACCTTCTCGTCGTCGTCGCCCTCGGTCCAGCGCTTGATGCCGTCGGCGATCTTGCGGGTGCGAGGGTCGCGGCGGGCGTAGGCCTGGAACGGCGACTCCGCGGTCACGATGGGGAGGTCGTCCTTCGACTCGCCCTCGCCGGAGATCATGTACGCGTCGCCGAGCCCGATCGACTCGGTGTGCAGCATCGGCGCCTGCTCGTCGAGGTCGTTGTCCTTCCAGATGTCCCACATCAGGGCGTCGATCTTCTCGTCGGGGCCGCCGTTGCCCGTCGAGGGGGCGCGGAACCCCGTCACGTCGAGGACGTTCTCGTACTGCTCGGTGACGATCTTCGGCCAGTTGATCACCAGCTGGGTGACGCGGCCGCCGAACTCCTCCTCGAGAGCCGGCGCCATGTACTTCAGCGGCTGCTCGCCCTTGAGGTACAGGTCCAGGTGCGTGAGCGCGGGCTGTCGGCCCATGCGGATGCGGTCCAGCTTCTCGAACGTCTCGAGCTCCGTGGCCACGAGCACCCCCTTCCTGGCGTCACCGCCGGGAGCCGACGACGACCTTCCTGTGCGTGTTCTGCGTGGCCGTGCGGATCCAGCCGTCCAGGCCCGTCACGGCGGCCTGGATGCCGTCGATGCGGGTGAGGGCCTGCTGGCGGTTCGGCTTCACGGGCCGGATGTTGTCGGTCTCGTCGCGCTTCACTTCGACGACCGACGCCATCCAGCGGGTCACGGGGTCGTCGGGGAAGCGGACCGTCTGGGAGCCGAGCAGCCGCTCGAACTCCTTCGCCGGCGCGGACAGGCCGAGGAAGCCCTGGCCGACGGGGTTCACCTCGACGCCGCGGAGCTCCTGATCGATCTCCTGCACTATCTGGCCCGCGAACATCCGGTCGTAGCTGATTCGGCGCATGTCGAAGTGTCTGGCGTCGCCGATGATCTGCGACTTGATCGTCGAGTAGTCGATGACGTCGCCGTCGGTCGCGACGACATGGCCGTCGTCGATCCACTGCTGAAGCGGGACGAGCAGCTGCTTCTCGAGGTCTTCGACCCGCTCGCCCGGCACCCAGTACCGGATCATCAGGTCCAGCTCGAAGCCGGGCCGGTTCGACTCGACCCACACGGCCCAGGCCGAGAAGTCGGAGACGGCCGACAGGTCCAGTCCGCCCCAGGCGCGCCGGCCGCGCAGCTTGGCGCGGTCGATCGGGGCGCGGAGCTCGTCGAACTTGTCGATGTCCAGCCAGCGGCTCTGCGCCCGCTTGCGCAAGTTCAGCGAGAGCCGCAGGTACGTCGGGAGGTACGTCGGCGAGGACTTCGCTTTCGTCGCCTCGCCCTCGAGGTAGCGCTTCGTCGGCGACTTCCCGTAGCCGGGGTTCGCCTTCCGTTGCGTCTCCTCCGAGAACGGGTCGTCGCTCGGCTCCGCCGCCCAGATCACGCCGTAGTGCGAGGGGTCCGTGAGGATCCCGAGCGCGAGGTTCCGGGTCAGGCGGTGCTTCTCGTCGTAGACCGTCCCCTCCTCGGCCTCGTCGGCCGTGGTGATGAAGACGATCAGCGGCTGATCCCGCGCGCCGACGCCGGTCTCGATCGCCTCGACCAGCGCGCGCCGCAGCCGCAGCGTGTGGACCTCGTCGATGATCGCGCCCGAGACGTTCAGGCCGTGCGCTGTCTCCGCGACGCGGGACAGGACCCGGAGGATGCTGCCGGTGCGCGGCACGCGCACGACGTCCTTCAGCGGCTCCACGCGGCGCCGCGCCGCCTTCGAGGTCGACAGCATGCGCTTCGCGTCCTCGAACACCCGGCCGGCCTGCGTGGTCGAGCCCGCGGCGTTGTACACCTCGGCGCCCGGCTCGGAGTCGGCGAGCAGCAGCACCCCGGAGATCCCCGAGGAGAGCGTGGACTTCCCGTTCTTGCGCGGCACCTCGATCCACGCCGAGCGGATCACGCGCACGACGCGGTCGATCTCGGAGTCGTGGAAGACCCAGCCGAAGATCGGCGCGATCACCCAGACGATCTGCCACGGGTCCAGGCCCTCGCCCAGACGCATCCGCACGCCCGCCCAGCGGCCCTTGGTGTGCTTGAACGCGCCGAGGGCCTGCAGGGCCCGGCGAGCGCGCGGCACGTCGTACCAGGCGCCCGGATGGTCCTTCGCCTGGCAGGCGAGGACGAGGGGCCGGCGGTCGAGCGCGTCGATGATCTGCTCGTGCGAGAGGCCGAGCTCGATCAGCGCGTCGTACGGCACCGGGAGAGCGTCGTAGTCGGCGGTGGCCACGGCCTGTCACCTCCCGTCGGGTCGCGCGCAGCGCCCTCTCGGGGGTCGTGGCGGGCAGATCAGTCGAAGATGTCGTCCTCGTCGTCGCCGTCGTCGCCCATCCCGGCAGGGAGGCCGGTGCGGGCGCTGGGGGAGAGGCCCAGCTCGCGGATGTACGTCTTCAGCTGCACGCGGTACTGGCCGGCGACGGTCGTCAGCGGGTTCTTCGAGGGGCCGCGCTGGCCCATCACGATCAGGCCGACGCGGGCGAGCTCGTGCTCGCACCATTCGAGGCGGGCGACGCACACGCACATGTCCACGACGATGGACCAGTCCGGATCCGAGAGGCCGATGGAGTTGCGGAGGATCGGGACGACCCGCC
This sequence comes from Brachybacterium paraconglomeratum, assembly GCF_003994255.1. GTDB lineage: Bacteria > Actinomycetota > Actinomycetes > Actinomycetales > Dermabacteraceae > Brachybacterium > Brachybacterium conglomeratum. Next base: position 150,687 of record NZ_ML133856.1, read on the forward strand.
TCCACTCCTCCGCGGCGCGGCGCCGCACGAAGCGGGTGCCGTTGATCGCCTGCCGGCGGAGCTCGTACGCCTCGAGCTGCTTGTCGAAGCGGTACTGCCGCTGCGTGAAGTGCTCGATCGACTCGCCCTGCTCGCGCTCCGGCTCCTTCGGACGCCGCGGCGCCTTCGCCTCCGGGAACTCCCGCGACCAGTTCGGCTCGGGGAACTCCGCCGGCGGGAGCTTCACGCCCTCCTCGACGGGCCGGTGACTCGGGTTGCCCTCGCGGAGCACGGCGAGCGCCGGGCGCGCAGCGGGGCCGGCCATCGGGCACCTCCTCGGTGGTCGGAAGATCCCGAAGGGGACCCCCTGATCAGAACTGTCCAACCTGCGGGGCCACGAGTTCTCCTCCCCGGCGGTCCCGGAGGGGGCGGGGGGAGGGGGTCCCCCCACCCATCACCGCAGGTCAGAGCGTCGCGGCGAGCGGCGAGCGCGCGGCGCGACGCGCGGCGCGGCCGACAAACCCGCAGGTCAGCGGCTCGTCGCTTCGACGGTCCTTCGTGATGCGAGCGACGAAAGCGCAGGTCAGAACGTCGAGCGCGACGAGCGAGCGCGCCGAGCGCTCAGCAAACCCGCAGGTCACAGCGTCGAAGGCTGAGCGCACGAGCCGTCGATCAGCGCTGCATCGCGCGAGGTCAGCGCGTCGAGCTCGGGACCGAAGCTGGTCCTTCGCGGGTCCGACGCGCGACGGTCAGCGAGCGTTGCCCCGCCATCGCACAGCACGACCGGCAGCCCGGAGGTTGCACCGGCGGTGTGCCGGACCGAGGTACCCGGTGCGGTCGTCCGTGTGGTCCGGGGACCACTCCGCATCGGGGGCGATGTACTCCCCGCACCGCACACACCGGGCGGTGCCGGTAGCCACGATGGGCGCCCACCGTGCACGCTCCACCTCGTGCTCCCGGCCGTAGCCGCGCTGCTGCCGTGTGCCTCGCACGCGCTCATGCCGAGAGGCGTGCTCGGTGCAGTACCGCTCGCCCACCCCGATGGTGTCGGGGCATCCCGGCACGGGGCACGGGCGGCGGGGTGCGCGGGGCATGGCCACCTCCCACGATGTGCACGCCGGCGGGCCACCCCGGGGGAGTGGGCCGCGGGTGGACCCGCCGGCGGCAAGGGGGCTCGGGTGAGGGGTCAGCGCCGGGGCGGAGCACCGACGCTCCCGGCAGCACGAGGCGCGGTCACATCAGGACCACCACCTCGGTCAAGGGCATGCACCACCAGCCCCGAGCATGCGAGAACCCCGGGAGCCTCGAGGGGCTCGACCGGGGTTCTCGACCAGGATCAGGGCATGCTGAACACGCGCCTGCAGGTTACTACACGGCGGGCTCCGATGTGCACGACCCCTCCTCCTCTCGGCGTGTCCGCACATGCCCACGCACACGATGGAAGTCCGCGAGCTCGTCGGCGCCGTACCGGCCCCGCTCGTCCGGCAGCGCGAAGTACACCGGCTCGACGTGCACGTGCTCGCCCGCCGCGCGGGTCTCACGCTTCGACTCCTCCCGCGCTCGAGCCTTCGCCCTCGAGCGATGCGCCTTGATCCGATCCGAGATCCCCGGCCAGAAGTGATCCGCCTCCGCCGGCGTCATCCGGTACGAGCCCGGCGCCTCGTCGAGCAGCGCACGCATGTGGTCCTCGATCAGCGACGGGTCCACCGTCCTCGGCTCGACCCGCTCGACATCACCGACCAGCGACCGCAGCAGACCGAGCGTCTGCCCGAGCCGCAGCTCGACCCACCGAGCCAGCTCCTCATGCGCCACGACCCACCGCGCCGCACCCTTCACGAACTCGACCGCCGCCGCCATCGACTCGCCCGCCACCGACCGCTCGCCCTGCCACTCCCGCACCGCGTCGGCGATCTCCCGCAGCACCGTCACCGGATGCGGCAGATCATCACCCTCGGTCGCATGCTCCGACACCGGACCCAGCAGAGCCAACGCCCGCCCACCCGGCAACGGCCGCTCGCTCGACCTCGCCGGCGCCATCGACAGCGACGACCGCCCGATCGACAGCATCACGTCCGACACCTCGCCCAGCAGCCGCGGCACCTCGTCGAGCTCGTTCCGCAGACGGTTCACCCGGTTCTCGAAGTCCCAGGCCTCATGCAGTCCCTCGCTCACCGCTCCTCCTCACACTTCCAGCACGGGGCGTTGATCCCATGCTCCATACACGTCGTCTCCTCACCCAGCGAAGAGGGCGGCCCATGATGGCGATACCAGGCAGACCCGAACCTCCCAGGCACAGACCCCGGATCCACCACCGGAGGATCACCCACCTCCACACGACTCCCAGCCCCAGAAGCACCACCGCTCCCAGCACCACGAGACCTCTTCCGCCGACGACGCCGACGGTGACCCGAGCCGGAACCCTGGCCCTGCCCAGAACCCTCTCCCTGACCCTGACCCTGGCCATGCCCGGGCGCGTCCACGCGCGGGCGCGCACCCGCACGGGACAGCGGATCAGGCTGATTTCCGGTCTGATCCGGCCTGATCTGATCTGATCCAGGACGTTCCCGCTGGTAGATCAAGCGCGGATCAGATCCGATCAGATCTGATCCAGCCTGATCGGGGGCCGCGGGAGCCGGGGCCGGTGCGGCGGAGCCGGATCCGGGAGGGGTGGAGCTGCCCTGCGTCCGCTCGGGGCGAGCCTGCTCCACCTCCTCCGGATCGACAGCCCATGCCGGCGGCGGGCCCGGGTCCTCCTCGAGGCTGCTGGGCGACCCTGCGTCCATACGGAGCGAGTCCACCCAGGGATCCGTCGACGGCGACCCTTCGTCCCTGCGGGGCGAGTCCACCATGTCGACGAGATCCTCGTGCCTCGGCGCCGGGCGCAGGACCATGCCCGCTTCCTCCGGCGTGCGGCGGCCCTTCTTGCGGTTGCACGACCGGCAGGACAGCACGACGTTCCGGGCCCCGTAGGCCTTCGTGGGATCGACGTGGTCCATCTCCGGTGCGCGGTCGGACTTCCTGTCCTGCCGGCGTACCGTCTCGCCGCAGTAGCGGCACTTCCCGATCGTCGGGTTCTGCGGATCCGTGCAGTCGCGCATCCAGACGGACTGGACGAGCACGGGGTCCTGCAGCTCCTTGCGCTTGCGGCGCGTGGTCTTCACCTGCTCGCCGCGGTCGTAGCGCAGATCGAACCAGTCGTGGAAGAGGAACGTGCCGCCCTCGACCGCCGGGCAGCGCGGGCAGTCGTGGTCCGGCGCATGCCAGAACCCGGCCTCGACCAGAAGCGACGCGAGCATGTCCGCCGAGCGAGGATCCAGCGTTGCGCGGATCAACTCCACCCGGGACACGACCCCGTCGGTCAGGGAAGCCTGCACCGAGGCGCCGGCGATCGTCCACAGCCCCATCGCGGCTAACCCCGTCAGGTCACCCGCCGCGGCGCGCTCGTAGGCAAGCGTCCTCACCTTCGAGCTCGTGGGTAAATCGTCGTCCACCTGGAAGAACGGCACGTCCCTCCTCCTCTCCTTCGTTCACCAGCGCGGTCAGTCCGAGCACCGGCACTCACCGGTCGTCGGGTTGATCAGCCCGTCACAGGACGGGCAGGTCTCTCCAGCCATCGACATCACCTCCCCTCCGTCGGGACACGGCCGCGGCGGCGCGGCGCGGACAGGGCACGGCGCAGCAGCGCCGAGCCAGCTCGGGGCGCGCCGACGGCAGCGGACAGCGCTCATGCCTGATCCCCGCAGTCGGCGAGCGCCTCGGCGTCGTCGCCGGGTTCGGTGGTGCCGGTGAGGGGCTGCCAGGGCGTGACGTAGACGGTCTTCTGGCGGCCGCCGGCGCGGTGGCGGAGGGTCTCGGCCTCGACCTCGACGGGGAGCAGCGCGACCCAGCGGGCGCCCCAGGCCATCAGGCGGGACTCGAACTCGAAATCCGGGCTGCCGGTCACTTCCCAGACCTGGGTGCCACCGATCTCTCCTCCGCGCACCAGCGCGATGGGAGGCTCGCCCGGTTCGGTGCCGACGAGGATTGCGGTGTCGGGCAGGAGGCTGATCTGCTCGGCCGACTCGATCGGGGTGGGGACCCAGATGGTGGTGGTCATCGCTCCTCCCACGGGGTAACGAGCCGCTTCACGTGCCGGACCTGCAGATCGCCGGGCGGAAGCGCGTAGGCCGCCTGTGTGTACGCGATCCTGGCGTCGAGCTCGGCGAACACCTGGGGGTCGATCTGCGTCTGCTCCTCGGCTTCGATGGGCACGAGAGCCGTCCAGCCGACCATGCGAGCGTCATCTGCTGTGCCCTGCGAGTGGACCAGCCACAGGGGCACGCCCTCTGAGGTCTCCTCGGGGCCGACCTTGACCGCGGCCGCGTTCTCGAAGGCCTCGGGCCTCTCCGGTCCGAGGAGCGCGATCGTTCCGACCGGGAGCGCTTCGGCCTGCTCGGCGGACTCGATCAGGACGGGGCGGTACAGGGTGGTCATGCGATCACCTCGCAGGGGTGCTCGCGGCGGAGGCCGGCGATGGTGATCGAGCCGAGCGTGATAGACACCCGCACGTCTGCAACGATCGTGCGGCTCGGCTCGGCCCACGTGCCGTCCACCAGGACGTCGGAGTCGATACTGAGGTCGACCAGCAGTCCCGAGAGGGTGCTCCCCTCGTGCTGGACGATGATGCGGTCGCGGCCGATCGCGTCGGCGGCGAGCGCGCCGACGGTCGAGGGGGAGGTCTGGGTCATCGGTTCTTCCTTCGGGGACGGGCCGCGGGCCGGGTGTAGCAGCCCTGGCAGTCGGGATCGGTGTCGAGCGCGGCGCGGTCGTCCAGGAGGACGGGCATGCCGCAGAGGGTGAAGCGGGAGCCGTCGTCCGGCGTGCCGATCGAGGCGACGACGTGGGCGACGCGGCCGCGGCGCAGCCGGACCCTCGTGCCGGGACGGTGGCGGCTCATGCGTCGGCCTCCGCGGTGTAGCAGGTGGTCCGCACGCTCGTGACGCGGTAGTCCGTCCCGTCGATCGAGAGCACCGCCTGGTCGAGGTCCCGGCCGTTCGTGGCGACGATGCCCTGGCCGCCGTCTTGCGCACCGCCGATGAAGTGGACGCACTGCACGCCGCGCGACGGCGGGGTCGGCTCGGCCGGCGCGGGCGGGGGCGGGCAGGAGTGCGCGGCGTAGAGGAACGTCCACAGAGCGGCAACGCCGGCCCAGAGCGCGAGGATCCAGTCCTGGGCGAGCAGCGCGGGGATCACGTAGCCACCGGCCGCGATCCCGAACACGCACGGCGCGACGAGGCGCAGCACAGCGCGGGCACGACGAGGTAAGCGGATCACCGACCCTCACCGCCTCCGGCGAGCGCGCGCACGGTCTCGCACGGCGCGGGGACGGGGTAGACGCGGCCGCGAGTGCAGTGGCCGCAGTTCCCGTCCGCGTCGATGGCGTGGACGTCGCGGACGCGCTGTGCAGCCCGCACCTCCTCACCCACGAGCGGCGCGAGGGCTTCGAGCACCTTCTCCGCGATGCGATAGCGGAGCGAGAGCGGCACCCATTCGCCATGCGCGTCCATGACCGCACCCGCGACCAGGTTGCGCAGGTGGGGGTCTTCGGGGTTCATTGCTCCTCCTCGTGCCGTGCCCCGTCGAGCGGCGGACAGGCCTCGCTTCACCCGTTCGATGGTGTCCGGCGTCCACTCGGTGTCGGGCGGCAGGTCCGCGCTGAACGCGGCGAGGTACGCCTGCACCTCGGCGTCGGTCGGCTCCTGTGCGGCGAGGTGGGTGCGCGCCCACTTGGAGCCCGAGAGCCACGCTGTGAGCGGGTCGAGTCCGTCGGGGAAGGTGGCAAGGTCCGCGCGCGCGGCGGCGTACTGCTGCTCGTCGGTGATGCCGTCGTTGCGCTTCATCGTTCGTTCTCCTTCTCGGTGAGGCCGACCTCGGCCAGGGCGGCGAGGATCTTCGCCTCGGCGGTGAGGAGCGGCTTCGACGGACGGACACCCCATCCGCGAGGTGCCGCGAGTTCCCGTTCGAGAGCGGTGGCCTCGGTGTCGGTGAGGCTGACTCGGATGTGCTTCACGGTGCCTCCCGGTGCTCGGCGGGCTTGGCGAGGCCGACGGCGACGAGCGGCGCGTCCAGGGCCTCCTGGTGGGTGGGGTATCCGGCTCGGCCCACGAGCACGATTCCGTAGCGGTAGAGGGAGGCGCACCACACGCCGGGGGCGGCGCGGAACACCTCGGCGCGGTGCCTCATGCGGCACCGTCCTCGGGGGCGCGGGCGCCGCCCTTCGAGAGGCCCTCCGCGAGGTAGTCGGCGAGGCGGGTGTAGCCGTCGGTGCGGTACACCTCCCCGCCGTCGCGGTCGGCGTCCATGAGCAGCCGCTCGATCTCCTCGGCTCCTTCGGGCCGCTTCGGGGGCTCGGTCAGCGCGGCGGCAAGAGCACGGCGGAAGTCTTCTGCCCGGTCGGCGTCCCATCGAGCCGTGGTGGTCTCGATGTTGTAGTAGGCGGACAGGCCCCGGTAGAGCATCTCGTCGGTGATCGCGTCCGGGGTGAGGGGACGGGACTCGGCGAGGCGTGTCGCCCCCGCGCCCAGCTCCTCCTGCAACACCAGATGAGCGCGGAGCAGGTCATCCCGGACGTCACGGAAGTAGTTCCGCCAGCGGATCGCCCGCCGGGCCGTCTCCTTCCACAGCGCGGCCCGCTTCTCGGCCTTCTCCGCGCGGGCGACGGCCTGGTCTCGCTGCTGCTGGACGAGGGCGAGGGTGAGCTCGTCCTTCTCGTGGCGGATGTACGATCCGGGCTCGCCCCACTCGAGGCCGGAGGGCAGTCGATGCGGCCCCTCGTGGCCGAGCTCGCGGCCGCAGTGGCGGGAGTCGTCGAGGACGCCTCCGGGAGAGATGGGGCATCGGGGCTTGCGACTGGTCATGTCGTGTCTCCTCAGAGGGCGAGGCCGACCGCGACGAGCACGGCGGTCAGCGGGTACAGGACGAGGCAGATGGTCAGGTGGGCGTGATCCACGGCGGCGGCGTACAGGCGGCGGTCGGTGAGGGTCATCGGGTCTGCTCCTTCTCCCACCACGCGGGCGGGGTGACGGTGACCGTGCCGGAGATGGGCTGCACGCCCGGCGCCTCCGCACGGAACTGCACGACGATCGGGTGATCGGCCGGCTGGTCCTCGAACACGACGGAGACGAGGTCCGTCGCGCCCCAGGGATCGAGGCGATGAGTCGTGGTGCGGGCATCCGCCCCGACCGCGACCGTGACCACCAGTCCCGGCACCGGGTCGCCGCCGCGGGTCATGACCTTCGTGTTCGCGTAGACGGCGAGCGCCTCCGCGCCGACGGTCGCGGTGAGGTTCGTGAAGACCAGGACGTCGCGGAGCTGCGAGGTCGCGATCGCGGGCGCGGCCACCGCGACGAGCGCAGCTGGTGCCGTCCATGCCGCGGCGCGGAGGAGGGTCCGTCGCGTGGTCATCGGGTCTCCTTCGGGAGCGCGTGGTGGGTGATGGTCACGGCAGGCTGCTCGCCCGGCCGCTTCATGACGGTCTGCGAGGGGCCGCAGGGGCAGTCGAGGGTCCTGTCGTGCCGGCGGGTCTGCCGAGCGGGGATCTGGTGGAGGACGTGCATCACGCGGCCTCCGCGCTGGTCTTCATGCGGCGGCGTTCGTTCTCGGACGTGCCGCCCCAGATCCCGGTCTCGCCCTGCTCGAGCGCGAGGGCGAGGCACTGGGCACGGACCGGGCAGCGGCGGCAGATCGCCTTCGCCTCCCTCGTCGAGCCGCCCTTGTCGGGGAACCAGAGGTCCCCGTCGACCTGGGCGCACAGCGCGTTGGCCATCCACGGCTCGGGCCGGGCCAGGGTTCCGTCCATCACGACGCCACCTCCTGCAGGTGCTTGCTGATCCACTTCGCGAGCAGGGGATGGGCCTGCTCGTGCTCGTACGCCATCTCCGCCGCGCGGCGGCGCACCTCCGCGACGGGGCGGCGGGACACCGCGGCCTGCGAGACGACGACGAAGTCGCCGGCGCCGGTCCGGTCGATCCGGACCGTGGGGTCGCCGGGCAGCAGCTCCACGCCCTCCGCCTCAGCGAGCTCGAGGAACGGCCACCGCACATGCCGGGCCAGCCGCTCCCTCGTCAAGCCGCCGTAGTACGGGAACGTCGCCACGAACCGGCCACGCGCCGTGATCGCTCCGGACACGGCCTGCTGGGCCGCGCTCATGCCGCCACCTCCGAGACCTCGGGGGAGCGGAGCTTGCCCGCGCGGTGACCGCGGACCACCGCGCGATACCGCGCCGACTCCCACGCCCCCCCAGCCCAGACGGCGCGCCGCCCGGTCGAGGTCCTCACCCGTGGACGCGAGGAACACGAGCTCATCCAGGCGGGCGTCCATGTCGTCGCCTTCGGGCTCGAGAACAGTCGGCTCCGCGGCCGGGTCGTCGATCAGCTCGTCATCCCAGGCGGCCGGCGGCGCCCACTGCTGCTGCTCCGCCTCGCGGAGGATGCGGGAGACCGCCGAGCGCTCGGCGCGCGTCGCCGACGGCGGCGCCTGATCCCACAGCTCCTCGTACAGCGCATGCACGCGCCGCGCCGAGCTGAGCGAGCACCACTCGGCGACCATCAGCCGGCCCGCCGTCGTCGGCGTGAACCCGCCACGGCGCGAGAGCTCCGCACGGCACCAGCCCATCGCCGCGAGAGCCTGCATGCGGCGCCGCGTCCCCGTCGCATCGAGCTGCCGCTGCGGAGCGACGGCAGCGGCCGACGGCGCGACAGCGAGGAGCGCCTCGGCCGTCGCCCGGCGCACCGACCGCAGCTCCCCATCACGAGGCCCCCGGGACCCGACGACGATCGCCTGGATCATCCGCGCATGGACACCCGACAGCTCCGCGAGGCGGCGCGTGCCGATCCCGCGACCGCGCAGCACCTTGATGTGCTCCTGCACCGGCCCGATCGGCAGGAACGACGCCCCCTCCCGGGCGAGACGGATCCGCGACTCCGCGCGGTATCGGCGCGCCGCGTCCATGCACGGCGGGCAGCCACAGCCGCACGACGCGTAGCAGGTGTACTCGCCGTGGACGTGCCGCACCCGCGGGCACTCGCACACCACCGGCACACTCGACCGAGACCGGGCCGGCATCAGACCGTCACCGCCGTCTCGGTCAGCGCGTCCCACCAGGCACGCGCCCACATCGCATCACCCATCGCGGTGTGCGCGACGTCCGCCGCGGGCGGCTGCACCCCAGCGATCCGGGACAGCTCGTAGGAGCCCGCGGTCAGGCCGACCGTCGCGAACGGGGACCCGGCCTCGCGAGCCTGCGTCCACGTCACGAGGTCGATCGGATGGTGATGCCAGGCCGGAGAGTGGCCCCAGCGGCCGAGCATCGCGGCGAGGATCGGCAGGTCGTAGCCCGCGACGTTCGAGCCGACGACGGTGCAGCCCGGCGTGAGGCGACGCGACAGCCACAGCGCCGCCATCTCCTCCGACAGCCAGCGAGCACGGCCATCCCGCACCCGTCGCTCCTCGAAGCGACCCACGGCGAGCGCACGCGGATCCGCGTCGGTGAGGTCGACGTCGGAGACCATGATCCAGGTGCGCTGCTCGGTGCCGTCGATGCGGCGTTCGATCGTGGCGATCTCCCACGGCCTCGCCGAGTGCACGTCCAGGGACGTCGCCTCGATGTCGAGGAACACCAGCTTCCTGTCGATGCGGAGCATCAGAGCGCCCCCTCATCGATGACCTCGCGCAGACGCTCCCGCCACTCGGCGAGGGACCGCTCATCGATCCACGGCGCCCGGTGCTCGTCGTCCTCGCGGTGCTCGCTCGAGGGGACGTAGGCAACGAAGTCCTCCGCGAGGGGGAACACCGCCGTGCGGCCCAGCATCCGCAGATGCAGCTCGACGCCGAGCGCCGTCGCGGCCCGCGCCACCCGACCCCACTGCGCCGGCGAGAAGAAGATCCCCGAGTCCAGCGCGATAGCAGGGCGCGGGTCCAGGCCGCGCTGCACCACCTCGAACGCCTGCAGCGCGAGGTCGAACGACGACTTGTCGCCGCGCTCGAGCGTCATTGGGTCCTCCGCGACGTCGACCGTCAGCGACGACCCATCGATCAGGCCCGACACGTCCCGGATCGTCATCTGCCGATCCGACACCTCGACCGCGAGGCGGTACTCCTGCGCGGAGACCTCCTTCGGGAGCGTCACCTTGAACACCGAGAGGATCGCCTTCACCTGCGCGGCCGGGATCGAGAACGCCCCGAACCCGTCGTCGTCCTCGGTCTGCACCAGGCCGGCCGCCGCCGCGCCGCCGTTCAGCGCCGCCAGGGACAGCCCGTCGTGCCGGGATAAGCAGCGCACCGCCGCGTAGGACGGGAAGTCCTGCGGCCGCGCCTGGAACAGCCCCACGGCGCCGAGCATCCGGCAGAACTCGAGGCCGTACACCTCGAACGAGATCGACGTGCTCACGCTGCCTCACCGCCCTCGGCGAGCTCGTAGGTCGCCTCGAAGATGTCGGGCTTGCATGGGTAGAACTCGCCCTGCACGCCGCGGATCACGTAGTCGCCCAGCGCCGCGATCATGTCGCCTTCGAGCGTGCGGATCAGCAGATGGGACTCACCGTCGCCGCAGTTCAGATGCAGGTAGGCAGTCCCGCCTTCACGGCGAATCCAACGGAGGACCGTCTCGATGCTGTCGACGGGGTTGATGACCCGCATCGCCACGATCTCGACGGGCTTCTTCCGGAACCTGGTGGGTCGGATGTTCATGCCGCCTCACCGCCCTCGGCGAGCGCAGCGTCGCCCTCGGCGCTGTCGGCCGGGTCGGCGTCGTGGGGGATGCCGGTGGCGAGGAGGATGGCCTGCTGCTCGACGGGGGTCCACTCGTAGCCGCTGAGCTCGAGGAGCTGGCGGAGCTTCGAGGTGGCGGTCCAGTAGGAGGAGCCGGCACGGCCGAGGGTCATGGCGCGGTGGTCGGACTTGAGCGTCCACCAGTGCGTCTCGAGCCAGGACAGGACGGGGAGCGGCCAGGTGGTGAGCGCCTTGGTCACCTTGGGCTTGCCCTCGGCGCCGGTGAGCGCCTCGAGGAGCGCGATGGCGTCCTTGTCGTCGCCGTAGCCGTTCCAGCCCTGCTTGGCGAGCCTGGCGGCGGTGGCGTCGGTGGCTTCCTTCGTGAGGTCGAGGCCGGGGAGGGTGGCGGCGAGGTGACGTTCACGGTGGACCTTCGCGGTGGCGAAGTCCTCGGCGTCGAGGTCGTCCCACGGGTCGGCGGGCTCGGGCTCCGGGGCGGGGGCTTCGGCGGGGCTGTCGTTGGGGTGGAGGGTCTTCTGCTGGTCGCAGCCGACGACGAGCGTGCCGACGGGGACGTGGCCCAGGACCGGGACGCGGATGCCGGATTGGGTGATGATCACGCCGCAGTGCCCGGGGCAGTCGGCGTGTTCGTCAGCGAGGAGCGAGACCCACTCGCCAGGGTCGGTCTGGCCGTCCTTGGCCGCCTCCTCGATTGCGGGGGTGGCCCAGACGCCTGCCTCCACGAGATCGGTGAGGCCGACGGCCGCCTCGGCGATGCGGAGGCCGCGCTTCTTCGCCTCCTTACGGGAAGTGGCGGCGCGGTCGCGGTCCTCGCGGCGGCGTCGCGCTGCGGAGACCTCCCAGTCGAACTGGTAGGTGCCGGCCGTGCGCTCGAGCTCTTCCACGGCCTCGGGGTCGTCGCTGTACTCCGCGATCACGAGCGCGTCGTCGACGGTGATCTGGCCGCGGTGGACCTTGTCCCCGGTGTCGTCGGCGAGCTTCGAGAGTTTCGCCCGCTCCTTCACGCGCTGCTTGCCGAGCGCGGTCTGCTTCGCGACCTCGGCCTGGGTCATGCCCAGGTCGAGCATGTCCTGGACGAGGCGGGCCTCCTCCACGGCGGTGAGCTGGTCGCGGAGGATGTTCTCCGTCGCGATGAACGCGAGCTGCGCCTTCGGGTCTGTGAGGTCGCCGCGGATCTGCACCGGGACTTCGGTGAGGCCGAGGGCGTGCGCGGCGGTGAGGCGGCGGTGGCCGCCGAGGACGACGAAGTCGGTCCAGCTGTCGTCCCGCGGTGCGGCGACGAGGGGGACTTCGATGCCGTGCTCCCGGATCGACTCGGTCAGGTCCTCCACCTGCGCGGCGTCGATGCGGGGGTTCTGCTCATGCGGGTGGAGCACGTCGACGTGCACCATCTGCACCTGCTCCATGACTCCCTGGATCTGCTCCATCACTCCTGCTCCTCCTGGTCTTCGCCGGCCTCCATGGCCCGGCGCCTGATCTGTCCGGAGATCTCGTCTCCGAGCCCGCGCAGCCGATGGCCGAGCGCGAGCAAGTCCCTGTCCTCCATCACTGGGAGCGCCGCAGCGACTTCCCGTACGAGCCCCGCCGTGACCTCGTCTCGCCACCGCCCGCACTTCGCGTTGTGGTGGTTCCCGCGCCACGACTGGTCCATGTCGCCCCGCTCACCGGGCGCGCGGTACTTGCACAGCAGCCCGCCGTGCGCGTCCCGCCACACCTCGTAGGTCCCGACCCCGCCGTCGAGCTGGTAGCGCACCGGCTCGAGCGGCGTCCAGACCTTCCCGTGCAGCCCCCACGCCCACCACACATCCGCACCGCAGTCCTCACAGACCGGTGCCGGACGCGCGGGGCGCGGAGTTCCGGGGCGACGACTCCTCACCGGCCGGCCACCTCCCGGCGAGCGCGGCGCCGCACCTCGGCGGCGAGCGCGGCCGAGTCGCCGAGCGTGCAGTCGAGGAGCGCCCAGACCACGAAGCTGATCGCGCCGATGATCACGCCGGCGAGCACGACCCGCGCGGCCAGGGTCAGAAGGATCAGGAGCGCGCTCATGCCCCCTCACCCCCGCCCGGTCGGGCCTTGCCCGCGGGGTGTGCGGCCTCGGCGCGGCGGTGTTCGGCGTCGTGGTCGCGCTTCACGCGGGACGCCTCGGCCTTCACGTGCTCGACGCGGGAGAACCCGCACGAGCAGCCGACGATGAACCGCAGGTCCTCGTCCCGGAACCCCGCCTTCGTCACCTGGGCGCGGGGGAGACGGCGGCCGGTGGGGAAGGGGAGCAGGTGGCCGGTCATGCCGCACGCCCCCGTCGTCGGCCGGCCTGCGCCGAGGAGCGCGCGTTGCGCGGCGAGAACATCAGCGGGCCCGCGGGCTCGAGCTCGACGGCCTCGGGCTCCGGGTGCTGGACGTGCTCGGCGAGGAGCGCGTCGACGGCGTCCGCGGGGATGAGGTACGTCGTGCCGGGCATGATCTGCACAGCCGGCAGCAGGCCGCGCTGCACGTACCGGCGCACCGAGTACTTGGAGCAGCGGAGGATCTCCGCGACCTCCACGGTCGTGAGGTGTTTCGTGGTCATGACGGGTCCTTCCTGTGCTTCGGGGCGGTCTCCGCAAGGGCGCGGAACAGGTCGCGGGCGCGGCGGCGGGGGCCTCGGTGCCGGCCACTAGGGCGGGGGAGCGCTCGATGGCGCGGGGCGGTCATGCCGCGGCCTGGGGGAGGAGCGGCTGCGGGAGTCCGAGCTTCCGGGCGACGAACCCGAGCCCGGAGGGCTGAACCCGCGTGGTGTACGAGGTGCCCGTCGTCCCGTCCTGCCGCTCGTAGGAGTGGGCCTTGACCACGAAGTGGTGCATGTACTGCTGATACGGGGTGTTCGCCATCGCGCCCTTCGCGATCAGGACCCGGGCGTTGCGCAGTTCGGTGAAGAGCTTGTTCTGGGAGAGGCCGAGCATCTTCGCGGCCGAGCCCACGCTGTACGTGCCGTCCCCTGCGATGAAGCGGTCGTAGCCGTCGGCACGCGGCTCGAGATCCCGGGCATAGGACTCGACCGCCTCGCGTGCCTTCTGCTCGCGCAGCTGCGCGGCCCGCGCCTCCTTCAGCTGCGTCGCGAGATGGATCAGCGTGTCCGGGTCGGTGAGCACCTCCTCGATCTTCTGCTCGGTGAGGTACCCGCCGTACTGGCGGATCGCAGGGAGCACGTCGTGCGTGACCCAGCGCTTGAACGCCTTCGCGCCGGCGACCTTCGAGCCAAGCACCGCGGCGTACAGCCCCGGCTCGGAGATGACAGTCATCTCCTGATCACCTGAGGGGGTACGCACTGAGCGCGTACCCCTGTCGTCCTCGTCGAGGCGGCGGGTCATGTCCGATGCCATGCGATAGCCGAGGATCTTCGCGACGTCGGAGGCGACGAACCACGGCTCGCCCTCCACATCGAGCGCACGAACTTCGCGGTCCTCGAACTGGAATGGGATGATGCTGGTGCTCACGATCGTTCCTTTCGATAGAGCGGCACTTCGGTGTCAGCGCCCCGCCCTGGCCGGCGGGGCGCACTTCATGCGCTGAGCCGACGTGGGCTCGATGAGGAGGGGGAGAAGTTGGCAACGAACGCTGCGAAGGAGCTGTTGGCTCTCATCGACACGTGGAAGCACGAAGTGAGCGGAGCGAATCCGTCAGTACTCACGCAACGCGGCACCTCTACGCGGCTCGGAGATTCCTTGTGGAAGAACGAGCTCGCCGCGGTGCGGCTGCTCCTAGAGATCGAGGCGTTCATCGAAGCGGAGGAGGACACGCACGAGTACGCGGAGTTCGTCAACGAGCTCCGGCACTTCGTCTTCGTTCCAGAGCAGGGATGGGCGCAGGGACCCGTGAAGCTGAGGGGTTCGACGCGCCTGGGACTCGTGCAGCTGGGAAAGCTCATGACGCACTCACCGGCCCGATCCCTGAGCCTGACGCCGCTTCAGATCGAGGCCATTCAGGAGGCCCTTGATGAGTGCGAGAAGATCCTCGACCCGGTGACGGTCGGACAGGACTACGGGCTCCAGCACCTCCGCGAGGTCATTCGCCATCTCAAGCAGCTCCTCGAAGGAGACGACGTCGACTTCGAGGCCGTCCGCGCTGCGTCGTACGAGGCCGTCGGACTCGTCGCCATCCACGCGAGAGACCTCCCCACGGAAAAGAGAGATCGGCTCGCGAGCGCGGTCTGGTCGGTAATCGTCCCGTTCGCCTCGGGCACCGCTGCCGGCGCGTCCGGAAACCTGATCAGCGCGGCCCTCTCGGGAATCCTGCAGATCGGCGCCTGACGACCCAACCGCTTCAGCGGCGCCTCCGTTGACACCTGCGAGCGCGGCGCCGAGCGCGGCGTGGAGGTTGCGCGCCTCGGTGGGCGTGAGCATGACCAGGACGTCGCCCTCGGGGATCTCGTCCAGGACGTCGAGGGGGATGCCGATGACGTTCTCGCCCCGGACCTTCGCGGCATGGGCCGTGCCGTCGGTGGGGAAGTCGATGGCCCAGACGGGAGTGCGCTCGGCGCTCATCGGGAGGCACCGCCTCGGGTGAGCTCGGCGTCGATCGCAGAGTCGAGCTCCCGGCGGAGATCGGCGAGCGCGCGATCCGCGTACGGGAAGGCGTCGCCGAAGTCGCGGGCGAGGATCTGGCGAGCGCGGTCCACCGCGGTGATGTCGCGGGAGATGTGCTCGACCGTGCGGGCGCCGGCGGCGAGGTCGCCGCAGTAGCGGCAGTGCTGCCGCGGCTCGGTGCGGATCGGGCGGACGCGGGCGTCGAGGCCGCGCTGCACCGCGGCGCGCACGTGACGCGCTCGGCGCTCGGTGGTGAGAGGCGTGATCGTCATCAGGCCACCGCCTTCGCCGGCGAGACGGTACGGGTACCACTTGTCATCGTGGGCACGGCTTCGACCTTCGGGTCGATGAACAGGTCCTCCAGGTCGCGCTCGACTCGCCGACAGAGGATCTTCGCGAGGTCGGCGCTGCAGGACTTCATCGTCCCGGTCTCCAGTGCGGAGATCGCCGCCTGCGTGCACTTGCAGAGCGCGGCGAGGTCGCGCTGCGAGAAGCCGCGCGCCTTCCTGGCCCGCCGTATGGCTGCGGGGTCCTTGACCAGCATCCATGCCTCCCGTTGGTATCGGATCTTCGGGCGCCCGTATCCATAGGTGCGCCTCTGGGTGATGAGGTACATCCTGCACTCCTTTCGAGTCGGTGACAAGTGGTACCCGTACCGTAAGGCATCCACTTGTCACCGCGCAAGAGCCAACTTCCCTGCATGTGAGGCGCTTCCCGGTAATCTGGTTGTCGGCCTGGCCTTTCACGGCAGGTGTAGAAGCTTGACCAGACTCCTGAGGATCTCCACATGGCCCGATCGAAGCTCACGCTGCAGGACGTCGCCCGGACCGCCTCCGACAGGAACGGCGGCAAGGGTGGACGTGCACTCCAGCGCATCGCGAAGAGCAAGGGCCTGACGCTGTCGTACGCGACGGTGGACCGGATCCTCGCCGGCAAGTACGAGAGCACGCCCCAGCGCCAGACCATCGAGGCGCTGGCCGTGCTCGCGGAGATGCCTGTCGACGAGGTGTACGAAGCCGCAGGCCTCCCGCTGCCGATGGCCTCGCTCGCCGAGGCGCTGCCTGAAGGGTCCGACCAGCTCACCGTCCACCAGCGACGCGTCGTCCTAGATGTGATCCGCGGCTTCGTCCGCGACAACGCGAGGATGGCCGACCTTGAGCACGAGCTCCACCAACGACCCCTGCACCCCAACGAGATGCTCCGCCGGCTCAACGAGCTCTCGATCCCGGACATGGACACCGAGGCCCTGCACGAGCTGCTCGACCAGCTCGCGCTCCTCATCCCCGACGACGCCGACGAGGGAGTCTTCGTGCGTGCCGAGGCTCGCGCTCGCGAGGTGCTCGAGCGCCGAGAGGCCGGCGGCAGCGACCTGGAGGATCCGCCTCAGCCAGATGGGGTTACGCCGGCCGCCGGCGAGCTCCGGGTGCCCGTCAACCCTCGCCACGCAGTCGGGCCGCTCAGCCAAGGCTGGGTTCCGCCGGGCCTCACCGAGTCGGGCGAGGCCCGGTATAGCGAGCGCCGGCCGCGGCAGTCGGACTACGACCGCGCGGCCGACGACTCCGGCCCCTCGCTCCTCGAGGCAGACGACGCCCGCGCCGCGGCGCTTGGCGAGGAGTCCCAGGACCCAGGGAATGAAGAGCCGGCGTGAACCTGGATCTCAGCGGGATTATCAACGGGACGCCCGCTCCGAAGTTCGCTGTGCCCGACGGCTTCGGTGCGTTGAAGCTTGTCGAGGTGTTCTGCGACGAGACCGGTGATCGGGGGTGGACGTCGCAGTCCAGCACCTGGTTCGGCATGTGTGCCGTGATGGTCCCGCAGGAGTCCGTTCCGCAGCTTCGCGCGACCGTAAGCGGGCTGCGCGCCGAGATTGGCACCGACAGGCCGCTGCACTGGATCGAGCACTTCAAGAAGGCCCGGCACGAGCAGCGGCGCGACATGGCGTCCAACATGGTTGCAGCCATTCCGGGGGTAAAGGTGATCTACGTCGTCGCCGACAAGGCAACGATGGTGGCGTCACCCGAGCTGCGCAGCAACGGGGACCTGTTCTACCACTGGACGATGCGGCTCATGCTGGAACGTGTCGCTCTCGCTCTTCAGGAGTGGGAGGGAGGGCAGCGCCGCGGAATGGTGCGGCTCGGGGCGGTGAAGGGAATGGATCACGCGGAGAGCATTGGGTACCTGGCGAACGTGCGTAGGAAGGCGTCCCCGTGGTCTACTCCGTGGCATCTGATGCACTGGCCGCCGCGCTGGGTCGGCACCAACGAGTACGACGGCGTCCAGGCGGCAGATCTCTACCTCGGCATGTTTCGTCGAGCCGTAGAGCGAGGGGGAGATGACATCCGGGAAGCTCGGCACCTGTTACGGCACTGGCACCAAGTGCGAAGCAGCTCCCGTGGGCGCGTGATGGGCTACGGAGTGAAGGTGCACGGCGACCCCTCGTTCCTGACCACCCGAGGGTGGTGGCAGGCAACGAACCGGCCCCTCGAGGGGGGCCCCGGGGGCCACAGTCACCTCAGCGGGTGAAAGGATCCAGTCACCTGGTTCCGGCCAATCCCGGCAACCCTCCTCGAGGGGCCGATCGAGGACCTTCAGCTCGGCGCCGAGATCCTCTGGTGCCTATTTTCGCACCCCCGGGCGTCCTGCGTCTACTCGTGGTAGACGGCTGGGCGTGTCGGGGCATGTCGGCTCAGCTCGGCAGACGTCCCGCCATGTCAGTTCCTTCGAGTCGGTCCGTCAGCCCTCCTCACTATGGTCCAGGACCATGCGCGAGCACTCGGCACCGGCCCCGATCTACCACCCGTGGCGCGTCCTCGGCCGGCACTGGCCCCACGTCATCCTCGAGCACACAGACGACCTCCCGCCCGGGCGCCGCGCGGACACCAACGGCGTCGACGAGATCCGGATGCGCCGTCGACTCCTTCAGGTTGAGCGGCGCTGCTCCCTCACCCACGAGCTGATCCATCTCGAGCACGGCCACACCGGTGCGTGCAGCCCCGGCCACGAGGCCGAGGTCGACCGTGAAGTCGCGCGCCGGCTCATCCCGTGGGAGCGGCTCCTCGCCGCCGTGCGATGGGCACGGTCCGAGTCGGAGCTCGCCGACGAGCTCTGGGTGACCGTGCACGTGCTCCGCGCCCGCGTCGCCGAGCTCCGTGCCGATGAGCTGCTCGAGATCGCGCGCGCCGCCCACGACGCCCACCACACCATGCCCCCGGAGGACCTCCCATGACCGACCGCCAAGAAGCCGAGCAGCTCGAGCTCGCTCTCGAGTTGCGGGAGCCGGTGCCGGCGCCGTGGTGGGCCGAGGTCATTGAGCACGAGACCGAGGGGAGCCAGGACACGGGATGGTGGGGAGCGTGAGCGTGGCGGCGCGCTGAGGCGCACGTCGCGTCTGGACGCACGAGAACGCCCCCAGGGCCGCGGTGAGCGGGCCTGGGGGCGTCGTGGTGGGGTCAGGCGGCCTGCGAGCCTCTCGGGGGCTTCATGAGGTGCTCGAGGTCGCGGGAGTGCGTGACCGTCGGGCGGGTCTTCGTCGGGACGAGGTGGCCGTAGACGTCGGTGGTGGTCTTGATCGAGCGGTGGCCGAGGGCGCGGGAGACCTCGAAGAGGTCGGCGCCGGCGGCGAGCATGTGCGAGGCGGCGTAGTGGCGGAGGTCGTGCACGCGCGGGCGCGGGTCGAGCTTCGCCGCGGTGCAGGCGCTGGTCCAGTGGTATTGGTGGAAGGTGTGGTGCTGGACCTGGCGGCCGTGCCGGTTGCGGAACACCAGCTGCTCGGGCTTCCCGCGGGCGCCGAGCGCGGCGATGATCCCGGGCGTGGTCTCGATCGTGCGGTACGCCGTGCGGGTCTTCGGCGCGCCGAGCTCGCGGCCACCGGAGTCGGCGTGCTTCCACGCCTGCCGAACGCGGATTCGGGCGCCGGCGGCGTCGACGTCGCGCCACGTGAGCGCGGTCGCCTCGCCCCACCGCATGCCCGTCGCGGCGAGCAGCAGCACCAGCGGCCGGTACAGCGGGGAGATCGCGGCGACGATGCGGCCCAGCTCCTCGGTCGTCGGGATCTGCAGCTCGTGGTGCTCGGCCGAGGGAAGGCGCACCTTCTCGCACGGGTTCGTCGTCGCCCAGCCGCGATCCACCGCGTGCTGCAGCAGCGAGGAGAGGAGCCCGTGCTCGTTCCGGATCGTCTTCGGCGCGATCGGCCGCTTCGTCTTCGCCGAGACCTTGGTGCGCCTCGCCTGGACCCACTGCTCCACGTCGACCCGATCGATCATCGAGACCGGGAACGCGCCGAGCCGTTCCTCGAGCCCCGACCGGGCGAGGACCCGCCGGTACTCCGCCGCGGTGCCGGCCGTGATGTCCGGGGCCGCGGCGATGTAGTCCTCGAGCACCTCGGACAGCAACGGCGTCGTCGGCCCGCCCTCGGCGAGCGCGAGCCGCTTCGCGCGGGCTGCGGCGCCGCCGATCGTGTCGACGAGCTTCGCGAAGGCGCCGGCCTCACGTGCGGTGTCGAAGGTCTCGGTCGTCGGCGGGCCGCCGCGGGCCAGCCTGAACTGGACCCTGTACGCGACCGTGCCGTCCGCCCTCGGACGTGCTGAAACCGATGCCATGCCCACTCCTGAGACTCGGATGTAGTCCGGACCGTAGTCCGGAGCCGTGACAATCGAGCGTCAGTGCAGGTCAGAAGCGTACCCCCAACGGGATTCGAACCCGTGTCGCCGGCGTGAAAGGCCGGTGTCCTGGGCCTCTAGACGATGGGGGCCCGGGGCGGTCGGAACCGCCCGTGCCAGAGCATACCTGCGGGCCGGGCACCGACGCTCGCGGGTTCGGGCGAGGTGCGTCCTATCCGACACGGATCCGACCGGCGCGGAGACCGACGGCCCCACGGCGCGGGCGGGCGTGGTTCGATGACCGCATGATCCACATCAGCCGAGCGGAGTTCGAGGAGGCGGTCGACGACGCCCTGGACTCGCTGCCGGACGAGGTCGCCCGGGCGATCGCGGAGGCGAACGTCGCGATCCTCGTCGAGGAGGAGCCGACGCCCGAGCAGTCCCGCGGCGCCGAGCTGCTGGGCCTGTACGAGGGGGTGCCGCTGGATCGGCGCTCCGTGTTCGACGGCTTCCGCCAGCCGGACCGGATCTTCGTCTTCCGCGGACCGCTGCAGCGCCACGCCCGCTCCCGCGAGTACCTGGTCCGCGAGATCGCGGTGACCGTGCTCCACGAGCTCGGCCACCTCTTCGGCATCAGCGACGAGCGCCTCCACGAGCTGGGCTGGGGCTGATCGACGTACTGGCGAGGGACGAGCCGGTAGGAGATCAGCCGATCGAGCTGGGGGTAGGGCGCGTACCGCCCCGCTTCCTTCAGAGCTGGTCGGCGTCGAGGTCCGTCAGCCCGGCCTCGTGGGCGATGATCGCGATCTGCACGCGGTTGGTGCAGTCGAGCTTCGCGAAGATCTTCGAGACGTGCGCCTTCACCGTCGCCTCGCTCATGAACAGCCGCATCCCGATCTGGGCGTTGGACAGCCCCGCCCCGACGGCGCCGAGCACCTCGGTCTCGCGCTCGGTGAGCTGGTCGAGTCCCGGGTGGCGCTCCTGCCGGGAGCCCGGGTTCGCGTCCGAGAAGTGGGAGAGCATCCGGCGGGTCACAGTCGGGGAGAGCATCGCCTCGCCGCCGGCGACCACGTGCACGGCTCGGGCGAGGTCCTGCGGCGGGGTGTCCTTGAGCAGGAACCCGCTGGCGCCGGCCTCGAGCGCCTGGAAGACGTACTCGTCCATGTCGAAGGTGGTCAGCATGATGATCTTCGGCGCGCCGGTCAGCGCGGTGACCGCCTTCGTCGCCGCGATCCCGTCGAGGGTGGGCATGCGCACGTCCATCAGCAGCACGTCGGGCCGGTGCTTCTGCACCAGCGGCACCGCCTCGGAGCCGTCCGCCCCCTGACCTACCACCTCGATCCCCGGATCGGCGCCGAGGATCATCGCCAGCCCGGCCCGGACCAGGGAGTCGTCGTCGATCAGTCCCACGCGCGTCACGTCGCCGTCGGCCACGGGATCACCGCCCTCACTTCGAATCGTCCGTCGTCGGTCGGGCCCGAGGTGATGGACCCGCCCGCATGGGTCACCCGCGTCTCGATGCCGGACAGGCCCATCCTGGCCCCCGGCAGATCCGTCGTGAACCCCTTGGGGAGCACATTACTGACCTCGATCACGAGGTCGGTGCCGGGCTCGCCGATCAGCGCCACCCGGGCCCGGGTGTGCACGGCGTGCTTGTGGATGTTGGTCAGGCCCTCCTGGACCACGCGGAAGGCGGTGCGCGCCAGGGGATCGGGGACCGGGTCGTCGATGAAGTCGAACAGGTCCACCGACACCCCCGCCTCCTGCGAGGTGGTCACCAGGCGCCGCACGTCCTCCCAGGTGGGCTGCGGGGCCAGCGGCGCCTGCTCCTCGTCCCCGCGCAGCACCCCCAGCACCTCCCGCAGCTCGGACAGCGCCGTGGTCGCGGTGCCGCGGATCAGGGAGGCGGACTGCTGGACCTGCTCGCGGCCCATGTCGGGGTTCACCTCGAGCGCCCCGGCCTGCAGGGCGACCAGCGAGATCTTGTGCGCGACGATGTCGTGCATCTCGCGGGCGATGCGGGTGCGCTCGGCGCGTCGGGCCTGCTCCTCGGCCGCGGCCCGTCCGGACTCGGCCTGCTCGGCCCGCTCCCGCAGCTCCGCCAGCAGCGCTCGCCGCACCGCCGTGTAGAGGCCGATCGAGGTCGACGCCGCCACGACCAGCGTGGTCAGCACGATCGTCATCAGCGCCGCCTCGGGCTGGTCGCCCATCAGCAGCAGCGGGGTGAGCGTGGCGGTGCCCGCCGCGAGCAGCGCGAACAGCAGCGTCAGCACGCGGTTCGGGCAGCGGGTGGAGAAGGTGTACGTGGCGATGATCAGCACGGTGATCGAGCCCGAGAAGGCATTGGCGATCTGCACCAGCGGCAGCAGCCACGGCCAGTGCCGGTGCCGGGCGAGCAGCGCGACGCCCAGCAGCAGCGCGACGACGCCCTGCCAGCGGCCGATCGCGGAGGTGGCGAGCAGCGTCGTCGCCGCCGCCTCCGCGGCGACGGCGACGACGATCAGCCCTTCCTGCCAGCGACGACGGGCGGGCGCTCCTGGGTGGTCCACCCGGTCACTGTAGCGGCGCATACGGGCCGCGCAGCCGCTCGGGACGGGGCCGGCGACCATCGTCGGACGGGGACCGTCAAGGAGCCGACGATCGTCGCCCGCGCACGGACCCGTGGTCGCTGTCGCCGCGCCGCGGCGGGGGAGGAGCGTGAGGCCATGACCTCCACCACCGCCACCGCCCCGACCCTCGAGGTGCGTGCGCTGAGCAAGCGCTACGGCGCCCGCGCCGCCGTCGACGCCCTCTCCTTCTCCTGCAGCCCCGGCACCGTCACCGGCTTCCTCGGCCCCAACGGGGCGGGGAAGTCCACCACCCTGCGGATCCTCACCGGTCTCGCGGAGGCCGACGAGGGCATGGCCCTGATCGGCGGCCGCCGCTACCGCGCGCTGGAGCATCCCGCCCGCACCGTCGGCGTGATGCTCGATGCGCGCGCTCTCCACGGCGGCCGCACCGGGATCGAGACCCTGCGCCTGACCGCCCGCACCCTCGGGATGCCGCGCGACCGCGCCGAGGAGGTGCTCGAGACCGTCGGCCTCGAGCAGGCCGCGACCAAGCGCGTGGGCGGCTACTCCTACGGCATGCGCCAGCGGCTCGGGATCGGCGTCGCGCTCATGGGCGATCCCTCGGTGCTCGTGCTCGACGAGCCCGCCAACGGCCTGGACCCCGAGGGGATCCGCTGGATGCGCCGCCTGCTGCGCTCCTTCGCCGACGCCGGCGGCATCGTACTCCTCTCCAGCCACCAGCTGCGCGAGGTCGAGGCGACCGTGGACCGGCTGGTCGTGATCTCCGAGGGGCGCCTGGTGCGCGAGGGCCCGCTCGAGGAGCTCACCGCCGTGACCGGCACCCGCGTCGCCGCGCTGG
The DNA here is from genome assembly GCF_003994255.1 of Brachybacterium paraconglomeratum. GTDB lineage: Bacteria > Actinomycetota > Actinomycetes > Actinomycetales > Dermabacteraceae > Brachybacterium > Brachybacterium conglomeratum. The sequence goes on from NZ_ML133856.1 coordinate 174,001, forward strand.
ACCAGGCGGCGCTGCGCCGCGCCCTGGACGCCCACGGCATCGCCTTCGAGCTGCGCGCCGGCGGCGAGCTCGCCGTCAGCCTCGCCCCCGAGGACATGGGCCGCCTCGCCCTGCGCGAGCAGCTCGTGCTCACCTCCCTCGGCGCGGGCGCCGGCACCGGCCTGGAGGAGGTGTTCTTCGCCCTGACCGGGCACGAGGAGCCCTCCGCCGACGAACCCGCCCCCGCCCTCTGACCTCCGCCCTCCGACCGCCAGGAGACCCCCGTGCGACCCGACATCGACCTGCGCGCCTTCCTCGACACCCGAGGCGCGAAGATCCTGCTGACCCTGTCCCTGCTCGCCGTGGCCGGCTTCGCCGCGCTCGGCGGCCTGATCCAGCCCGCGCTGGTCCCCGACCGCACCGCCGATCTCGAGATGACCTTCTTCGTGATCTCGCTGCCGCTGACCCTGATCATCCCCGCCCTGACCGTGTGGATCACGGCGGGGGAGTGGTCCGACGGCTCGATCCAGATCACCCTCCTGCAGCGCCCGGGGCGCCTCGCCGTCCTGACCTCCAAGGCGATCGCGGCGCTGGTGGTGTTCGTCGCGCTGGCGGCGGTGAGCATCGGCCTGGCCGCCGCGAGCACCTGGATCGGCGGGGAGCTGATCGGCGAGGGGGCGGTTCTCTCGAGCATCGAGGGGGTGCTGACCACGCAGCTCGCGAACCTCGGTGCGACCTTCCTGTTCTCCCTCGCGATGGGCATGCTGCTGCAGTCCACCGTGCTGGGTCTGGTCGCCGCGATCGGCATCCCCTTCGTCATCGGGACCGCCTCGAACCTGGCCATGGCCTTCGGCTCGCAGACCCTGGCCGACGTCATCGCCGCGGTGGACCTGACCGGCGCGTCGCTCGCCCTGGCGAACGGGGAGGCCGGCGCGTTCGAGCTGCTGCCGATGGTCCTGCTCGTCCTGCTCCCCGCCGCGCTCGGGACGCAGAGGTGGCGGCACCGGGAGATCGGCTGACGGCGGACGCTCCGCCGAGGCCGTACGCTCCGCGGACGACGACGGGGCCCTGACGTCGGGAGATCGGCCGGGAAGCGTCCTAGGATGGCCGGGCCCCACGGATGCTTCCCCCATGGACAAGGACCCCGCATGACGCCCCTCCCCGGCACTCGACGCCCCCTCGCCCGCCTCGCCGCCGCGGCGGCCGTCGCGACGATGCTCCTGGCGGGCTGCACGGAGGGTGCCGGTCCGGAGGGGGACGCCCCGGCCGGCAGTGAGGCGAGCGACTCCGGCGGCGCGGGCGATGCCGGCGGCGCGGGCGATGCCGGCGGCGCCGGCGAGGACTCCGCCGACGAGGGCCCGGCGCTCGAGGAGACCGGGACCTCCGCGGCGGTCGACCTGCCGACGGACCCGGCCGAGGACCCCGCCTACGAGGCCTACTACTCGCAGCAGATCGAGTGGGGCCCCTGCGAGGACGTGGACGCCGAGGGCGCCGAGTGCGGGACGATCACGGTGCCGCTGGTCTGGAACGACCCCGAGGCCGGGGACATCGAGATCGCCGTCGGCCGCCTCGCCGCCGACGGCGAGTCGAAGGGCTCGCTCGTGACCAACCCGGGCGGCCCCGGCGGCTCGGGCGTGAACTTCCTGCCCTCGGCGGAGATCCTGATCTCGCCCGAGGTGCGTGCGAGCTACGACGTCATCGGCTTCGACCCCCGCGGCGTGAACCGCTCGGAGGGGATCGAATGCCTCGACGACTCGGAGACCGACGAGTACCTCGCCGCGACCGGGGACCCCGCCGCGGAGGACGCGAGCGCGCTCGCCGAGGAGTGGGGTGCGCGCGTGGCCGAGGCCTGCGAGGCGAACTCCGGCGACGTCCTGCCCTATCTCGACAGCTACTCCGCGGCCCGCGACATGGACGTGCTGCGCGCGGCGCTCGGCGACGAGGAGCTCGACTACCTCGGCTACTCCTACGGCACCTATCTCGGCGCGAGCTACGCCGAGCTGCACCCCGGTCGGGTGGGACGCTTCGTCCTGGACGGCGCGATCGACCCCGACATGTCCATGGACGAGTTCTCCGCCGGCCAGGCCGAGGGCTTCGAGCACGCGACCGAGGCCTTCCTGGCCCGCTGCCTCGAGGCCGGCGACTCCTGCCCCTTCCGCGGCGACGAGGCCGAGGCGAAGGAGCAGCTGCTGAGCTTCTTCGGGAGCGTGGACGAGACCCCGCTGGACACCGGCGACCCCGAGCGGCCGCTGACCGGGGCCCTCGCCCGCTCCGCGGTGCTGACGCTGCTGTACGACGACGCGCAGTGGGAGTACGGGCGCGAGGCGCTCGCCGCCGCGATGAACGGCGACGGCTCCCAGCTGCTGTACATCGCGGACCTCTCCTCCGAGCGCCGCTACGACGGGACCTACCGCACCAACGCCGCCTTCGCGATCACGGCCGTGAACTGCCTGGACCACCCCGGGGTCGCCGACGAGCAGTGGGTCGAGCAGGAGGCCGAGCGCCTCGCCGAGGAGTTCCCGACCTTCGGCCCGATGCTCGGCGGGGACGGCTGCGCCCAGTGGCCCGAGGAGCCCGTGCGCGAGCCCGCGCCGATCACCGCCGAGGGCGCCGGCCCGATCCTGGTCGTCGGCACCACCGGCGATCCCGCCACCCCCTACGCCTGGTCGGAGGAGCTCGCCTCCCAGCTCGGCGACGCGACGCTGCTGACCTACGAGGGGGAGGGCCACACCGCCTACGGCCGCTCGGGCGGGTGCATCGAGGAGCAGGTCGACGCCTATCTCCTCGAGGGCACCGTGCCCGAGGAGGGGCTGCGCTGCTGAGCGGGACGCGGATCCGACGAGCGTGACGCGGATCGCGCCGGGACGCTTTGCGCCTGGCCAGCCAGGTCACGTACAGTGAACCGGTCCGCCGCGCGTGCGCGGCGACGCCGCCTTAGCTCAGTCGGTAGAGCGATTCACTCGTAATGAATAGGTCGCCGGTTCGATTCCGGCAGGCGGCTCCGGATCACGGGCCCGGCCCCTCGCAGGGGGCCGGGCCCGTTCTCGTCGGCGGGGGAGGAGCCGGCGTGGACGGCCCCGCTCGTTTTCTTGAGATTGTCCAGATAGAGGGCTAGGGTGGGGGCCATGACGACCACCGACCACACCTCCGCCCTGCGGAGCGTCGGCCTGCGCGTGACCGCTCCGCGGCTCGCGACCCTGGCCGCGGTCGAGGCCCACCCGCACTCCGATGCGGAGGCGATCGCCCAGGCCGTGCGCGAGAACCTCGGCACGGTCTCCCGCCAGGCCGTCTACGACGTGCTCAACGCCCTCTCCGACGCCGAGCTGCTGCGACGCGTCTCTGTCGGCGGGCGCTCCATGCGCTACGAGATGCACCGCCACGACAACCACCACCACCTGGTGTGCCGCAGCTGCGGACGTCTCGAGGACGTCCCCTGCGCCGTCGGCGCCGCGCCCTGCCTGATCCCGCACGAGGACCACGGCTTCTCGATCGAGATGGCCGACGTCGTCTACCGCGGGACGTGCAGCGACTGCCGCGAGCGCGAGGCCGCCACCCCCTGAACCCCCTGACCCGGCTCCGGCCGGATCAGGGTCCTTGACCGCCCACGACTGTCAGAACGTTTCGTCACGACCTGTCAGAAAAACCACCCCGAGGAGAACTCCATGACCCACCTGGATCCCACGGCCCATCACGACTCGACGATCCCGTCGACCACCGAGTCCGGCGCCCCCCGCGAGTCCGATGCGCACTCGCTGAGCGTCGGCGCCGACGGCCCGCTGCTGCTCCACGACGTCGCCCTGGTCGAGAAGCTCGCCCGCTTCGATCGCGAGCGCGTCCCGGAGCGCAGCCCCCACGCGAAGGGCTCCGGCGCCTTCGGCGAACTCGAGGTGACCGAGGACGTCTCGCAGTACACCAAGGCGGACCTGTTCCAGCCGGGTCGGAAGACCCCGCTGCTGCTGCGCTTCTCGACCGTCGCCGGCGAGCTCGGCTCGCCCGACACCTGGCGCGACGTGCGCGGCTTCGCGCTGAAGTTCTACACCCAGCAGGGCAACTACGACCTGGTCGGCAACAACACGCCGATCTTCTTCCTGCGCGACCCGATGAAGTTCCCCGACTTCATCCACTCCCAGAAGCGCACCCCGGACTCCGGCCTGCGCGACAACACCATGCAGTGGGACTTCTGGACCAACTCCCCCGAGAGCGCCCACCAGGTCACCTACCTCATGGGCGAGCGCGGCCTGCCGAAGTCGTGGCGACACATGAACGGCTACGGCTCCCACACCTACATGTGGATCAACGCCTCCGGCGAGAAGTTCTGGGTCAAGTACCACTTCCACACCGATCAGGGCATGGAGTTCCTCTCGAACGAGGAGGCGGACCGTCTCGCGGGCGTGGACGGCGACTACCACCGCCGCGACCTGTTCGAGTCGATCGAGAACGGCGACTTCCCGAGCTGGACCGTCTCCGTCCAGGTGATCCCGTACGAGGACGCGAAGACCTACCGCTTCAACATCTTCGACCTCACCAAGACGGTCTCCCACCAGGACTACCCGCTGATCAAGGTCGGCCGGATCACGCTGAACAAGAACCCCCGGAACCACTTCGCGCAGATCGAGCAGGCCGCCTTCAGCCCCTCGAACACCGTGCCCGGCATCGGGCTGTCCCCGGACAAGATGCTGCTGGGGCGCTCGTTCTCCTACCCGGACGCCCAGCGCCACCGCATCGGGACCAACTTCAACCAGCTGCCGGTCAACCAGCCGGTCGTGCCCACCAACTCCTACGACAAGGAGGGGCACATGGAGTTCCTGCACTCCGGCGATGCGCCGGTCTACGCCCCGAACTCCTACGGTCGCGGCTACCAGGACGCCCAGGGTCCGGTCGAGAACGGCTGGGAGTCCGACGGCGAGATGGTCCGCGCGGCCTACACCCTCCACGCCGAGGACGGGGACTTCGTCCAGCCGGGCATCCTCGTGCGAGAGGTCTTCGACGACGCTCAGCGTGAGGGGCTGGTCGAGACGGTCTCCGGTGCGCTGAGCACCGTCGAGGAGCCGGTGCTGTCCAAGGCCTTCCAGTACTGGAAGAACGTGGACCAGGCGATCGGTGAGCGCATCGTGCAGGCCGTCATGGCCGGCCAGGGCGATGACCAGCCGGGCGGCGACCCCAAGAACGCCTGAGGGTCCGGCCTCCAGGGCCGTCCGCGGGGCGACCCCTGACGCCGACGCGGCCCGTCCCCTGCGGGGGGCGGGCCGCGTCGGCGTCCGGGGGAGGGATCAGACGACGAGCACGTCGCTGGGGGAGGAGAGCAGGAGCTTCTGCACGGTCAGGCCCAGCAGGTGGCGGGCGAGGTCGTTCTGACGGCGCACGCCGAGAACGAGCAGCTCGGCCCTCTCCTCCTCGACCACCTGCAGCAGGACGTCGGCGATGTCGTCCTCCGTGGTCTCCTGGCGGAAGGCGACGCGCACGGTGGTGCGGCGGAGCTCGTCACGGGCTATCTCGAGCTGCTGCTCGTCGGCGTGGCGGGGATCCTCCTCGACGCCCGCGCGCAGCACGTTGACCACGACCAGCGGCCCGCCGCGCTGCTCGGCCTCCTCACGTGCCGCGGCCAGCGCCTTGAAGCCCACTTCGGTGGGGATGAATCCGACGACGACGGCCATCTGCTCTCCTGGCTGGGGTGCTCTCGGGCGACGGCCGCGACCTCGGTGTGCGGCCTGGTGCGATCCTACTGGTCCCGGGACCGTGCCGAGGGACCGTCGGCCCGGCGCTGACCGGACAGCGCCTGGATCTCATCCATGATCCGGGCGGTCAGGAGGCGTCTGCGCGCCCCCTTGGAGGCGGAGGGGTCGATCTCCTCGAGGGTGATCGGGGTGCCCACCCGGATCGTCATCTCGCCGCGGCGGGGGATCAGGGAGGAGAACATGTGCTGTGTGCCCTTGACCCCGACCGGGATCACGGGGCAGCCCGACTCGAGCGCGAGCCAGGCCGCGCCCTGCTTGCCCGGATGCAGCAGCCCGTCCTTGGAGCGGTGCCCCTCGGGGTAGACGGCGAAGCCCTCCCCGTTGCGCAGCACCTCGAGCCCGGCCTGCAGCGCGCCCTTGCCGGAGGAGAGCGCCTCGCGGTCCACCGGCACCGCGCCGACGGCGTCGAAGAACCAGCGCAGCACCACGCCGTGCGGGCCCTTCTGCGTCCACAGCGACTCCTTGGCCACGAAGCGGATCGCTCGAGGCAGGACCACCGGGATCATGAAGCTGTCGATGTTGGCGAGGTGGTTCGAGGCGATCACGAAGCCGCCCTCGGGCGGCACGTTCTCCAGCCCGCTGACCCGCGGGTTCCACAGCAGCCTCACGATCGGGCGCACGAATCCCCGCACACCGGTGTAGAAGCGTCCGACCACGGGTCCTCCTCAGGGTTCGATCAGCGCCCCACGATAGCGCCGCGGGCGGGGGCGACGGAGCGGCGTCCCTGTGATCGTCGTCCCTGCCCGTGTGGTAGAACAGGCGTGCGATCGTGCCCGGTCCAGGTGCGATGCCGGAGACGGCCCGGCGCCCGTCGTCCCGACGGCGCAGCCGCCCCTCCCTGCCGAGCCCCCGAGGAGCCTGTCGATGCCGAAGATCCTGAACATCGCCGTGGTCGGCGCCGGAACCATGGCGCAGGCCGTGCACCTGCCGGTGCTGCGCCGGCGCTGGGACCGCTTCAGCGTGGCCGCGCTGGTGGACCACTCGCCCCGTCGGCGCCGCGAGGCCTCCGAGGTGTGGGGCATCGAGGAGGAGCGCCGCTACGAGACCGTCGCAGATCTCGTCGCCGCGGTGCGCGCGCGGACCCTCTCCCTGGACGGCGTGCTGCTGTCGACCGACGGGCTCCACGTCGACGACCTGCTCGCGATCGTGCGCCGCGGCATCCCGGTGATGGTCGAGCCACCGCTGGGCTACTCCGAGGAGGAGATCGCGAAGGTCGCCGAGTTCGAGCGGATCGCGGGACGGCGCCTGGTGATGCTGGCCCATCCCCAGCAGTACGACGACTCCGTGGCCCGGATGTCCGAGCACATCGCGACCAAGGACCTGCGGATGGTGGACCACGAGGTCCTCATGCCCGCGAGCCAGCCCCTGTTCGGCCAGGCCCACGTCACCACCTCCTCCTACGACCTGCCCACGGAGCAGCGCACGGCGCGGCGCAAGGCGCTCCAGGCCGCCGTCGAGGCGGGCACCGGCGACGGCGCCACCCAGCGCGACCGGGACCTGTACGTCAAGGGTCTGCTCACCGGCGTCGCCCATCAGATGGCGGTCACCGAGGCGGCCTACGGCCCGATCGAGAAGCTCGTCGCGGTGCGGCACTGGCCCAAGGGAGTGATCCCCGGATCGATCGAGCTGCTCGGCGAGCTCGGCAGCGGGGCGCAGGTGCGCCTGGTGTGGCACTACCTCCCCTTCGCCCCCGAGTACTCCGAGACGCTCCAGGTGCTCTCCGCCCGGCGCCGCATGCGCCTGGACCTGCCCGCGCCCTCCCACGGCGACGCCCGCTCGACGGTCTCTCTGCGGGAGAAGAAGTCGGGCGTGGTCCAGGAGGTCGCGACCACCGCGCCGAAGGGCTCGGCCGAGCTGATGTGGGAGGCCTTCCACGCCTTCGTCGAGAAGGGTGAGGCGCCGCTGGCCGGCGCCGCCGAGGCGCTGCGCCAGGTGGTGCTGCTGCGCGAGGTGCTCGCCACCATCGTGGAGGCCGACGGCCGCAGCCTCGAGGCGGAGCCGGAGGAGGGGTCCGAGGCCGAGGCGACGTCCGGGGCAGAGGAGTCGACCGAGGCGGCGACCATGGGCGCGGTCCGCGCGGACGAGGAGCCCGCCGACGGGGCGTCCGCCCCCTCCGCGACCATCGAGGTCGAGCTGCCCGGGGCGGAGCCCGCGCCCGAGACCCTCGAGCAGCCCGTGACCGACCCTTCCGGCGAGCGGCCTGCCGCGGCGCACGCCCTCGCGGAGCCGGCCGCCGAGCCGTCGTCCGATCCGACTCCCGGACGGGCCCCGGAGGCGACGCCCGTCGCGGAGCCCGCGCGCGAGACCCTCGAGCAGCCTGCGGCGCCGAGCACCGAGGAGGTCGTCGACGCCTGGTCCGGCGGCGCCGAGGGCGCACCGGCCGCGGCCGAGGACGTACCGCCCGCGACCGCGGACCCCGCCGTCCCGGAGGACCCGCGCCGCTGAGACGTCCCGTCGGCGCTGCCGCGCCGTCGGCCCCGGCGGCCCGCAGACCGTCGCCGAGAGCCCCCGTCGTCCCCTGCCGGGGAGGGCGGGGGCTCTCCGCGTCGGCCCCCTGTGTGCGGACCCCGGTCCGGTGGTCCGCGCCCCGGATCCGGCGCCCCGGCGGGGGACGGCCGGGGGATGGACGGGGGACGGCGGGGGACACGCCGACGACACGCCCGGGACACGCCGGGGCGCGCGCGGGACACGCCGGGAGACACCTCACTCGGAGGCCTGTTCCGACCGCTCCGGGAGGGCTGCGGAGGGTGCCTGTCCACCGTCGGCGTCGGCCGCCCGGAGCGCCGTCCACAGCGGGTTGTGCACGTATCAGCGGTGCTCGCACGGGAGGCGGCCGCTCCGTCCCCAGCGAGCACCCCTCCATCCACATGCTGTCAACAACGCATTGTGGATGACACTCCTGTAGTTCAGTACATCTTGTGGTCGTCGCGCCGAGTCACCACTAGGTGTAGTGTTGACGTTGTCGCGGCGCACAGGGCTCCTGCGGGAGTCCACAGCCTCGCGACACGGTCCTCGGACCTCCTGAACATCTCCTTCTCGCCCCTGTCCTGCGCCTCGGCGCGACGCTCCTGAAAGGCACTTCCCTTGGACATCACCGTGTACTCGAAGCCCCTCTGCGTGCAGTGCGATGCCACCAAGCGCGCGCTGAACAAGGCGGGCGTCGCCTACGACGTCGTCGACATCACCGAGGACGCCGACGCGCTCGCGAAGGTGAAGTCCCTCGGCTACGTCCAGGCGCCCGTCGTCATCACGGGCGAGGACCACTGGTCGGGCTTCCGCCCCGACAAGATCAAGGCGCTCGCGGGCGTCGGCGCCGAGCAGCGCCGCACCGCCGCGATCTGAGCGGCCGGGGAGGCGTCGGCGTGACCCGTCTCGTCTACTTCTCCTCGGTGTCCGGCAACACCAAGCGCTTCGTCGAGAAGCTCGGCATGCCGGCCCATCGGATCCCGCTCTACCCCAAGGATGAGCCCCTCGTCGTCGACGAGGACTTCGTCCTGATGGTCCCGACCTACGGCGGGGGCAACGGCCGGGGCGCCGTGCCCAAGCAGGTCATCAAGTTCCTCAACGACGAACGCAACCGGCGGCACATCCGCGGCGTGATCAGCGCGGGGAACACCAACTTCGGGGAGGCCTACTGCTTGGCCGGGGACATCATCTCCGCCAAGTGCCAGGTCCCCCACATGTACAAGTTCGAACTGTTCGGCACTCCGCGCGATGTGACGCGGGTCCACGACGGATTGGAAGAGTTTTGGCGACACTGACCGAGATGCCCCCGGTCGAGCACAACAGGCAGCTCGACTACCACGCGCTGAACGCGATGCTGAACCTGTACGGACCGGACGGCAGCATCCAGTTCGAGAAGGACCGCGAGGCCGCGCGGGAGTACTTCCTGCAGCACGTGAACCCCAACACGGTGTTCTTCCACTCGCTGCGCGAGAAGATGGACTACCTCGTCGAGAACAAGTACTACGAGCCGGAGGTGCTCGAGCAGTACGAGTTCTCCTTCATCGAGTCGCTCTCCGAGCAGGCCTTCGCGAAGAAGTTCCGCTTCCCCACCTTCCTCGGCGCGTTCAAGTACTACACCTCGTACACGCTGAAGACCTTCGACGGCAAGCGATACCTCGAGCGCTTCGAGGACCGCGTGGTGATGGTCGCCCTGACCCTCGCCCGCGGCGACGAGCAGCTCGCCCGCAACCTCGTCGACGAGATCCTCGACGGCCGCTTCCAGCCGGCCACCCCCACCTTCCTCAACGCCGGCAAGGCCCAGCGCGGCGAGCTCGTCTCGTGCTTCCTGCTGCGCATCGAGGACAACATGGAGTCCATCGGCCGCTCCATCAACTCCGCGCTGCAGCTGTCCAAGCGCGGCGGCGGTGTCGCGCTGCTGCTGTCGAACCTGCGCGAGTACGGTGCGCCGATCAAGCACATCGAGAACCAGTCCAGCGGCGTCATCCCCGTCATGAAGCTGCTCGAGGACTCCTTCTCCTACGCCAACCAGCTCGGCGCGCGTCAGGGCGCCGGTGCGGTGTACCTCAACGCCCACCACCCCGACATCCTGCGCTTCCTGGACACCAAGCGCGAGAACGCCGACGAGAAGATCCGCATCAAGACCCTCTCCCTCGGCGTCGTGATCCCCGACATCACCTTCGAGCTCGCGAAGAACAACGAGCCGATGTACCTGTTCTCCCCGTACGACGTGGAGCGCGAGTACGGCAAGCCCTTCGCGGACGTGAACGTCTCGGAGGTCTACCACGAGATGGTGGACAACCCCCGCATCTCGAAGAAGAAGATCAAGGCCCGCGACTTCTTCCAGGTCCTCGCCGAGATCCAGTTCGAGTCCGGCTACCCGTACATCATGTTCGAGGACACCGTGAACCGTGCGAACCCCATCGCCGGCAAGGTGACCCACTCGAACCTGTGCTCCGAGATCCTGCAGGTCTCCACGCCCTCCACCATGAACGTCGACCTCACGTACGACGAGATGGGCCGGGACATCTCGTGCAACCTCGGCTCGCTGAACATCGCCAAGGCGATGGACTCCCCGGACTTCGCCCAGACCATCGAGACCGCGATCCGCGGCCTCACCGCGGTCTCGGACACCTCCGACATCGAGTCCGTGCCCACGATCGCCGAGGGCAACCGGAAGTCCCACGCCATCGGCCTCGGCCAGATGAACCTCCACGGCTATCTCGCCCGGGAGCGGGTGTTCTACGGCTCGGAGGAGGGCATCGACTTCACCAACATGTACTTCTACGCGGTCACCTATCACGCGATCCTCGCGTCGATGAAGCTCGCGAAGGAGCGCCAGGAGAGGTTCTACGACTTCGAGAACTCGAAGTACGCCACCGGCGAGTACTTCCAGAAGTACACCGAGCAGGTGTGGGAGCCCGCGACCGACAAGGTCCGCGAGCTGTTCGCGAACTCGAACGTGCACCTGCCCACCCAGGACGACTGGAAGCAGCTGCAGGCCGAGGTCGCCGAGCACGGGATGTACAACGCCTACCTGCAGGCCGTGCCGCCCACCGGCTCGATCTCCTACATCAACCACTCCACCTCCTCGATCCACCCGATCGTCTCCAAGATCGAGATCCGCAAGGAGGGCAAGATCGGCCGGGTGTACTACCCCGCGCCGTACATGACCAACGACAACCTCGAGTACTACGAGGACGCGTACGAGATCGGCTACGAGAAGATCGTCGACACCTACGCCGCGGCCACGCAGCACGTGGACCAGGGCCTGTCGCTGACGCTGTTCTTCAAGGACACCGCCACCACGCGCGACGTCAACCGGGCGCAGATCTACGCCTGGCGCAAGGGCATCAAGACCCTGTACTACATCCGCCTGCGCCAGATGGCGATCGAGGGCACCGAGGTCGAGGGCTGCGTCAGCTGCATGCTGTGACGGCCTGACCCGCGGCACACGGCCCGCTCCCGGAGAGATCCGGGGGCGGGCCGTTCTTCATGCCCGGCGGGTGCGCGAGCGGGTGTCGTCCGCCGCCGAGCCGAGCGCCGCGCTCGCCGACCAGAGGCCCGCGTAGAGCACGCCGGCGATCGGCCAGACGACCCAGCTGATCCCCCACTCGCCGCCGAGGAAGCTCCAGGCCAGGTAGATCGCGGCGGCGACGGGCCAGTACACCGCGGCGACCACCCGGATCGCGGGGGAGGTGCTGGTGGCGGAGAGGTCGTCCTCGTCCTCCTCCTGCAGGAGCGCGGCCGCGGCGGTGTCCGACCAGGCCGACCGCAGCAGGATCCACAGCCCGAGCGCGACCATCGCCAGCGTCGCGCACACCCCGTACAGCGGGGCCAGCGAGCCGGAGTCGGTCAGGACGCCCATGAGGATCACCGGCACCGCGGCGAGGATCCACAGCATGATCGCGGCGCCCGTGGCGAGGGTGCGCTCACGACGGTGCTCCCGGCGCAGGTCGCGGGCGATCTCCCGCACCGCCGGGGTGGGGGAGAAGCGGGCCTCGTCGATGTCCTCGAACTCCTCCATCCGGCTGCCCTGGAGCACCAGGAGCATCACGCCGACGGCGACGAGGACCAGCAGCGCGGTGAGCCCCGCGCCGAGCGCCCAGCCCGACGGCTCCTCGCCGCCCACGGCGATCAGGAGCAGCAGCGGGAGCGCGGAGAGCACGAACAGGGGGATCGCGACGGCGGGGATCCACCGTCCGCGGCGCACGGCCTCCACGTACTCCTCGGCGCGCTCGGTGCTGAGCATCGTCGGTGCCGTCGGAGCCGTGCCCGCCGCGGTGCCGTCCAGCTCCGCGGTGATGCCGAGCTCGGCGGCGACCTCGTCGAGGCTGCCGAACTCCGCGATCACGGCGCCGACGGCCTGGGATTCGGTGCGGCCGGCGTCCATCAGCGCCTGCTGCTGGTCCTCCATCAGTGCTCGCAGCTCGGCGCGTGCCTCGCGCAGACGGGGCGAGTCCGGGTAGGGGGCGAAGAGGGTGTCGAGATAGGAGTCGATGACGGTCACGAGGTGTCCTTCCCGTCCGCGAAGCGGTCCACGAGGGCCCGCGTGCTGCGCCATTCGGTGCGCTTGACGTCGAGCTGCTCGAGGCCGGCGGCAGTGAGCTTGTAGTAGGTGCGCGGCTTGCCGGAGGTGGAGACGTCCTCGTAGCTGTCCAGGAGACCCTGGGACTGGAGGCGCTTGACCGCGGTGTACAGGGTGGTCTGCTTGATCAGGTACTCGCCGCGGGAGCCGTCGGTGATGGTCTTGGAGAGTTCGTAGGCGTAGGAGGGGCGGTCCTCGAGGATCGACAGCAGGATCAGGTCGATGTGCCCGCGGATGGCATCGGCTCCGATCACATCGGGTCCCTGCCTCTCGTCGTGGTGCAGTGGTGCGTACTGCGAAGAAGATACTACGACAGGCGTAGTACGGCAAGGGGACTATGGGGTCATTGTCTCGCTGTGCCGGGGCCCGTGTGTGAGGATGCGGGCGAGGAGCTCGCGGAGGGACCGGAGCGGGGGAGGGGAGCCGAGGGTCATGATCGATGCGGGATCGGCTCGTGGCCGGGCATTCGCGAGGTTGAACCGCTCCCTGCGGCGTGCGGCGCGGAGACAAGGGGCTCCCGTGCGCACGATCACCGAGACCTCCAATGACTCCGTGCGCTACCCGGAGCTGATTCCCACGCTGCTGGACTGGTACGAGAACCTCGATGCGAAGGTCGCCCTCCCGGCTCCCCGTGACCGGGCGCAGATGCTCAGCGCTCTCGCGCGCTCGCTGATCACCCCGGAAGCGCCGACGGAGGAGGCCTTCCGGATCTCGGCGATCCATCTCGAGTCCGCGGAGCCGGGGAGCGCGGTTCACCTGCGTGGCGTGATGCTCCTCCTGTCCACGACCGCCTCGCCGTCGGACCCGGAGCACCGGGCGGTGATGTCACGGCTGGGGTGCGATCGCAGCCTCGGCGAGGGGCGCGCCCCGATCCTCGAATGGCTCGTGGCGAGGAAGGTGTCCCGACGTCACCCCGAGCTGCTCGAGGTCGCCCTCGGCGAGCTCGAGGACCCCGCCGTCGCCCCGCACCTCATGCGCCGTGTCCGGCGCCTCCCGCTCGACGCGCTCCCCGTCGGACTCGATGCGGCCGTGAGACCGTACCTGGACCACGAGCTCGAGGAGAGCCGTCGGCAGGCGCGACTGCTGCTGGAGCGTGTGGCGGAGGAGCCGGGCGCGCGGTGAGTCGGCCTCCACGAGGCCCTGTACCAGGGAGGCTGAGCCGGCGGCATGGCGTCAGGGCCGTCCGGCCTCACCGCGTCGCCGGCGCCGCGTCGATCTTCCCGTAGGTCATCCGCCGCAGCAGCCTTTCGGCCGGTCCGCGGATCCCGCGCGCGCCCATCCAGGCCGCGATCGGCAGGGACACCAGCCACACCGCGAAGGCGATCGCGAGCGCCGGGGCGGTGGAGAGCGTCCCGCCGAGCCCGAGCCCCCAGGCGGCCATCAGCGGCGCGAGCAGCAGCGACTGGAAGAGGTAGAAGGTCAGGGAGCGCTGCCCGACCGCGGCGAGGGTCCGCTCGACCGCGCCGGGCTCGCGGGTGCGGGCCGGGGCGGCCTCCGCGCGGGGAACGCCGTAGGCGCGCTCGGCGGGGGAGAGGTCCCGGTCGGCCGACGGGTCGGGTCGATGCGCCTCGTCGGCGGGCTTTCGGCCTTCGAGGCGGAGCGCGAGCAGCCCGAACAGCGCCGCGTAGCCGATCCCGCAGGCGATGCCGGTGAGCGAGGTGAGCCCCGTCAGCATCCACGGCGCCGCGGCGGGCAGCTCGTAGAGGCCGAGGATCGCGAGCGCCTCCGGCACGCCGCCGAGCCAGCCGATCGCGATGCCGATCACCGCGGTGCGCCGCAGCAGGCGCACGTGACGCCACGGCTCGTCGAGGATCCGTCGGCGGGCCGCGAGCCAGCCCAGCAGGATCGGCAGCGGCGCCCCCATCAGCGCTGCGAAGGGCAGCGACACCGCCCACAGCCCGAGCCGGTACAGCACCGAGACGAGATAGGGGGTGTCGTAGGCGACGGGGCGGACGAAACCGGTGCCCATGTCCGTCGCCGCCATCTCGGCAGTCACCTCGGCCGGTACGAAGTACGTCAGCGCCACGCCGCTGAGCAGGCTGAACAGCGCGAACAGCATCATCACCGCCGCGAGCACGATCACCCAGATGCGCAGGGTCCGCGAGCGCCGGCCGAAGAACCACCACACCAGCACCAGCGCGCTGACCGCGTACACCCCGAGGATGTCGCCGTAGAACAGCAGCGCCGCGTGCAGCGCCCCCAGCAGCAGCATCGCCCAGTGGCGGCGGCGCATCATCACCCGCACCGCGCCGGGGGCGAGGCCGCGGTCGATCCTCGAGCGGTAGAACTGCACCATCCCGTA
The DNA here is from genome assembly GCF_003994255.1 of Brachybacterium paraconglomeratum. Taxonomy (GTDB): domain Bacteria; phylum Actinomycetota; class Actinomycetes; order Actinomycetales; family Dermabacteraceae; genus Brachybacterium; species Brachybacterium conglomeratum. The sequence continues at coordinate 189,068 of NZ_ML133856.1, forward strand.
GCCGAACAGGAACGCGAACAGCGGCATCGCCCGGTGGTCCACCGCGATCGTCATCACCGCCTGCGCGATCGAGTCCAGCGGCCCGTCGGCCGGGATGTGCGGGGTTCCGCCGACGGTCTCCGAGGATCGCCACAGGTACCAGGAGACGTTGGCCACCGCGATCAGCGCGAGCATCAGCCCGCGCGCGACATCGGGGGCGAGGGATCGGGGCGGCGCGACCGCAGGGGCCGTTGCGGACGAGGGGTCGGGAGCGTGCGCGGAGACGGGAGCGGAGGTCACAGCAGGGCCTTCCGGAGGGGCGGACGTCGTGCCCGTCACGCTAGTGCGCCGGCGCCCGCACGCCCCACGACGAAAGTCATGGATCGGGCTCTCGAACGGTGGTGGGAAGCACCTCTCCCCGGCGGGCCGGAGGGCCCCGTGCGAGCCTTCGATGCCTAGACTGGAGGGCACACGACGACGACCCTTGAGGAGCAAGTGAGGCTGCGGTGAACGACCACCTGAAGACGACGGTCCAGGCGATCAACTGGAACCGGATCCCGGACCCGAAGGACCAGGAGGTCTGGGACCGCCTGACCGGCAACTTCTGGCTTCCCGAGAAGGTGCCGCTGTCCAACGACGTCCAGTCCTGGAACCGTCTGCCCGAGTCCGAGCAGCAGCTGGTGATGCGCGTGTTCACGGGCCTGACCCTGCTGGACACGGTGCAGGGCACCGTGGGCGCGGTCTCCCTGATCCCCGACGCGATCACGCCCCACGAGGAAGCGGTGTACACCAACATCGCGTTCATGGAGTCCGTGCACGCGAAGTCGTACTCCCAGATCTTCTCGACGCTGTCGAACACCAAGCAGATCGACGAGGCCTTCCGCTGGAGCGAGTTCAACGAGCCGCTGCAGAAGAAGGCGAACATCGTCATGGACTACTACCAGGGCGACGACCCGGAGAAGCGCAAGGTCGCCTCGACCCTGCTGGAGTCCTTCCTGTTCTACTCCGGCTTCTACCTGCCGATGCACTACTCCAGCCGCGGCGAGCTGACGAACACGGCGGACATCATCCGCCTGATCATCCGCGACGAGGCCGTGCACGGCTACTACATCGGCTACAAGTTCCAGAAGGCCGTGGAGAAGGCCGACGCCGCCCGCCAGGCGGAGCTGAAGGAGTACACCTTCTCGCTGCTCATGGAGCTGTACGACAACGAGGAGGAGTACACCGAGGACCTCTACGACCCGGTCGGCTGGACCGAGGAGGTCAAGACCTTCCTGCGCTACAACGCGAACAAGGCGCTGATGAACCTCGGCTACGAGGCGCTGTTCCCGCAGGACCAGGTCGAGGTGAACCCCGCGATCCTCGCCTCGCTCTCCCCGAACGCGGACGAGAACCACGACTTCTTCTCCGGCTCCGGCTCGAGCTACGTCATGGGCAAGGCCGTCGAGACCGAGGACGACGACTGGGACTTCTGAGCCCTTATCGCAGAGGGGGCCCGGGGACGCAGCACGCTGCCTCCCCGGGCCTCCTGCCATCCGCCTGCGCGGGGGGGCGACCCGCTGCTGCAGGCCCTGTTCCGGGCCGTCGATCCGCGTCGGCGAGGCCTCGCGATCGTGCACGACCCGATCGCGGTGCGGGAGGACCCGGTGACGACCTGGCGCTGGCTCGTGCCGCTGGAGTCCGCGCCCGACCGGTACGTGCCGTGAGCGCCGGTCTCCCCACCGACACGCTGCGTCTGCATCCCGTCACGGCCGACGCCGACCGGGCCCTCGCCGCCCACGTCGCCGACGTGGTGGGCGTGCAGCCCGACGAGATCCGGGTGGGACGGCACTGCCCGGCCTGCGGCGCGGTCTCCCACGGCCGGCCCTGGGCGCGGGTCGTGGGCACAGCCGACAGGGGCACGGGAAACTGGGGCAGGGCGGACGGGCGGGCGGCCGCAGGGCGAGGCGCTGCCACGAGCCCGCGTCCGGTGCTCGGCGTGAGCCTCTCCCGCTCGGGCCCGCATCTGCTCACCGCCGTGCGCGTCGGCGGCGGGATCGGGGTGGACCTCGAAGAGATCGCGGCGGTCGACCGCGGCTGGGACCCCGCCCTCGTGCTGCACCCGGCGGAGGCCGGCCAGGACCGCACCGCCGAGGGCCGGGCCCTGATCTGGGCCGGCAAGGAGGCGGTGCTCAAGCTCCTCGGCACCGGGCTGCGCACCCCGATGTCCGAGGTGCGCCTCGCGGAGCACGATCTGCGCGAGGCCGGGGCGCCGGCAGGGTTCGTGGCGCAGGTGGCGCTGGCGCAGGAGTGACCGCGCCCCGCCGTCAACTGCGAGGGAACAGAGACCGCAGCCCGCGATGGGTGGGCTCGCGGGAGACCGGCTGATCGGTGAGGTCCGGCAGCTCCTCGTCGTGGAGCCACGCGGCGAACAGGTCCGTGAGGTCCTCGCCGCTCTCGCGCGCGGCGTGCTCCTCGAACATCTCGGTGGTCACCGAGCCGCCGAGGTTCTGCGCCAGCCACGACCGGATCAGCGAGAAGAACGTCTCGTCGCCCACGCGGCGGCGCAGGGCGTGCAGGGCCAGGGCGCCGCGCTTGTACAGCCGGTCGTCGAACATCAGCTCCGGACCGGGATCGGCCACCAGCAGGTCCTCGGGCAGCTCCGCGAGCGCCGCATGGTGGCGGCGGGTCTCCTCCTCGACGGTGGAGCGGCCGGTCTCCTCCGCCCACAGCCACTCGCTGTAGCAGGCGAAGCCCTCGTGCAGCCAGATGTCCTGCCACCGCTCCAGGGTCACGGCGTTGCCGAACCACTGATGGGACAGCTCATGGGCGATCAGCCGCTCCGCCTCCCAGTCCTCGGCCAGGTGGTTGCGGCCGAAGGTGGACAGCGCCTGCGACTCCAGCGGGATCTCCAGCTCGTCCTCGGTGATCACCGCGGTGTAGGAGGGGAAGGGGTAGGGGCCGTACAGGCGCGTGAACAGCTCGAGCATCTCGGGCTGCCGGGCGAAGCCCGGCGCGAGCTCCTTCGCGCCCACCCCGGCGGGCACCAGGGAGCGCACCGGCACGGATGCCCCGCGATGCGGCACCTCGGTGTACCGGCCGATCTGGACCGTGGCGAGATAGGTCGGCATCGGCACGTCCTGGCGGTAGCTCCAGGTGGTGGCGTTGCCCTTGCGGCGCTTGCCCTCCAGCTCGCCGGAGACGGCGACGTGATAGGCGGGGTTCGCGGCCAGGCTGATCTCGTAGACGGCCTTGTCGTCGGGGCGGTCGTTGCAGGGGAACCAGGAGGGGGCGCCGTGCGGCTGGGCGGCGACGATCACCCCGTCCTCCAGCTCCTCCCAGCCGGTCGGCCCGTGCAGGCGCGAGCGGACCGGGCGCGGCTTGCCGCCGTAGCGCACCTCGATCGTCGCCTCCTGCCCCGCGGTGAACGAGGACTTCAGGGTGAGGTCGCCTCCGTGGTGGCTGTGCTTGACCGGCTTCCCGTCGAGCTTCACGGAGGAGACCTGCAGGCCGTAGAGGTCCAGGTGCAGGGCGCCTGTGTCCTCGTGCACCTGACAGCTCAGGGTCGCGGTGCCGTCCAGGCGGTTCGTCTCGACCTTGTAGGCGAGGTCGAGCGCGTACCGCCGTACGGAGTAGGAGGCGTCGCCGTGCCCCGGGAGATAGGGGTCGCTGCCCGGTCGGGTGATGCTCATGCGCGCTCCTCCACGTGCTCGCGCTCGCGCGCGTCGTCCTCGTCGTCGTGCTCATCGGCGGTGCCGTTCAGCGGGGCGTCGTCGTCGGCCCAGGGGCCGATCGGGTTGCCGGTCCAGCGGGTCCCGGGCGGCACGCGCTCGCCGCGCATCACCAGGGACACGGGGCCGACGGTCGCATGGCGGTCGATCTCCGCGGCGGGCAGGATCACGCTGCCCGGCCCCAGGGTCGCACCCTCGCCGAGGGCCACGGTGTCCATGCTCAGCACGCGGTCCTGGAACAGGTGGGTCTGGACCACGCAGCCGCGGTTCACGGTCGCGCCGTCGCCGAGGGTGACCAGGTCCGTCTCCGGCAGCCAGTACGAGTCGCACCACACGCCCGCGCCGACCTTCGCGCCCAGCGCCCGCAGCCACAGGTTCAGCGCCACGGTGCCGGCGGTCGAGGTCGCGAACCACGGCGCGGCGAGCACCTCGGTGAAGGTGTCGGCGAGCTCGGAGCGCCACACGTAGGCGGTGAACAGGGCGTGCTCGCCCGGGCGGTGCCGGCCGATGATCAGCCACTTCGCGATCACGGTGATCGTCGCGGCGACGATGCCGGCCAGCAGCAGCACGACCCCGCCGAGCAGGACGGCGAGCAGGATCCCGAGACCGCCGCGCAGCAGCAGCGCGTACACCGCGCCCCAGACCGCCACCGGCAGCAGCAGCGCGATCAGCAGCGGCACCAGGCGCGCGGTCTCGACCAGGCCGCGCTGGACCAGCAGGTGCTTCGGAGGGTCGTAGGTGAGGGCGGAGTCGTGCTCCTCCTCGGCGCGGCGCAGCGTCCTCGGCGGGGAGCCGAGATAGGAGGTGCCGGACTTCGCGGACTTGCGGCGCGGGGCGGCGGAGAGCACCGCGACCAGGGACTGCTTGGGCACCTTGCGGCCCGCGGCGAGCATGCCGGAGTTGCCGACGAAGGCGCGCTTGCCGACCTTCACCCGCTCCACGCGGATCCAGCCGCCGCCGAGCTCGTAGGGACCCACCAGCGTGTCGTCGGCGAGGAAGGAGTGGTCGCCGACGGTGACGAGGCTCGGGATGAGCAGGGCGGTGGAGATCTCCGAGCCGCGGCCGACCTTCGCACCGAGCATCCGCATCCACATCGGGGTGAGCCCGCCGGCGTACAGCGGGAACAGCCAGGTGCGGGCCTCGTCCAGCAGGCGCAGCGTCGCCCAGATCGACACGCCGGCCGCGGAGCGCATCGGGTGGTGGCCGGGGGAGATGGCGAGGGCGAGCAGGCGGGTGAGCACCAGCACCGCGAGCGCCACGGCCGCGAAGCCGGCGAGCGCCGCGAGCGGCAGCCACGGCAGGGCCGCGAGCACGGCCTGCCCGAAGGTGTCCGCGCCGCGCAGGGCGGGGAGCAGCACGGCCCCGCCCACCAGCACGCCGAGGCCGGGCAGCGCGGCGATCAGCAGCGACAGCGCCCCGTAGACGATCTCCCACTGCGGCCTGCGCGGCGGCGCCTCGTCGGACCAGGGGCCGCGGGCAGCGGCGCGCCGGGCGGCGGGGGAGCCGGACCAGAACTTGCCGGCCGGCACCTTCCCGAGCACGGCCGAGCCGGGCGCGACTTCGGCGTCCTTCCCGATGCGGGCACCGGGGCCGAGGGTGCTGCGGGCGCCGATGCGGGCCCGCTTCCCGATGCGGACGGGGCCGATGCGCAGCACGTCCCCGTCGATCCAGTAGCCGGCCAGGTCCACCTCGGGCTCGATCGAGGCGCCGTCCCCGATCTCGAGCATCCCGGTGACGGGCGGCAGGGCATGCAGGTCCGCGCCCTTGCCCAGCTTCACGCCGAGCAGCCGTGCGTACCAGGGGAACCACACGGCGCCGGAGAGGGAGTTCGCCCCGAGCTCGTCCTGGACGTGCTCGGCGATCCACAGCGTGAGATGCACCCTCCCGCCGCGAGGATGGGTGCCGGGGGTGACGCCGCGCAGCAGCAGCCGGGCGAGGAGGGCGGCGAGGGCCATCCGTCCCGGGGGCAGGACGAGCACGATCGCCATCGGGATCACCAGCCACAGCGGGAAGGCGATGATCCACGGCACGTCCGTGACCGCGGCGAGCACGGTGGAGACGAGCATCAGCCAGGTGATGCCGCGCAGCGCGGCGAGGCCGCGCAGCGGCAGCAGCGCCAGCAGCTGGGCGAGCTGGGTGCGGCGGCGCAGCGGGGCGACGGTCCGGTCGCTGCGCACCGCGGTGGAGCCCATCGCGTCCAGGTGCGCGGCGAGCGCTGCGACGGAGGACTGCTGGTAGACGTCGCCGACGGTCAGCTCGGGATGCTGCTCGCGCAGCCGGCTGACCACCTGCGCGGCGGTGAGGGAGCCGCCGCCGAGGTCGAAGAAGTCGTCCCCCACGGAGGTGACCTCGGCGCCGAGCACGTCGGCCCAGATCTCCGCGATCCAGGCGGCGGTGCCGGAGAGCTCGGCGCTGCGCTCCGAGGAGCCGGGCAGCGGCCAGGGCAGCGCGTCGCGGTCGATCTTGCCGGAGGTGCGGGTGGGGAGGTCCTCGACCACGGCCAGGCGCGGCACGAGCGCGGCGGGCATCCGCCGGCGCAGCAGGCCGCGGGCGATCTCGGCGTCGTAGGAATCGTCGACGGTCAGGTAGCCGACCAGGAGCTTGTTGCCCGAACGGCTGGAGCGCACGGCGGTCGCGGCGCCGACCACGCCGGGCAGGCGCAGCAGCTGGTCGTCGATCTCGCCGAGCTCGATGCGGCGCCCGCCGAGCTTGATCTGGTCGTCGGCGCGGCCGGCGAAGAGGAGCCCGTCGGGGTCGTTGACCACGATGTCGCCGGAGCGGTAGGCGCGCTCCCAGCCGAGCGTGGGCATGGGCGCGTACTTCTCGGCGTCCTTGGCGGGGTCGAGATAGCGGGCCAGGCCCACCCCGCCGATGATCAGCTCGCCGCTCTCGCCGGGGGCGACGGGGCTCCCCTCGCCGTCCACGACGGCGAGGTCCCAGCCGGCCAGGGGCAGGCCGATCCGCACCGGCGCGGTGCCGTCGAGCATCGCGCCGCAGGCGACGACGGTCGCCTCGGTGGGGCCGTAGGTGTTCCACACCTCGCGGCCGGGTGCCTGGAGGCGGGCGGCGAGCTCGGGCGGGCAGGCCTCACCGCCCACGATCAGCAGCCGCACCTCGCGCAGCGCCGAGTCGGGCCAGAGGGAGACGAGGGTGGGTACGGTGGAGACCACCGTGATCCGGTTCGCCTCGAGCCAGGGGCCGACGTCCACGCCGGAGCGCACCAGCGAGCGCGGCGCCGGCACCAGGCAGGCGCCGTACGCCCAGGCCAGCCACATCTCCTCGCAGCTCGCGTCGAAGGCGACGGACAGTCCCGCCATCACCCGGTCGCCCGGCCCGATCGGCGCCGACTGCAGGAACATCCGCGACTCCGCCTCGACGAAGGCGGCGGCGCTGCGGTGGGAGACGGCGACGCCCTTGGGTCTGCCGGTGGAGCCGGAGGTGAAGATGACCCAGGCATCGTCCTCGGGGGAGGGGTCCCGCGGCGCGGCGGACGCACCGGCGGGGACCTGTGCGGTCCCGGCCCCGGTGGGGGTGATGACGAGGCCGTCGCCGATCACGGCGAGGGCGGCCGACTCCTCGAAGACGACGCGGGCGCGCTCGTCGGGGTCGTCGGCGTCGACCGGGACGTAGGCCGCACCCGCCAGCAGGATCCCGAGGATCGCGACGTACAGGTCGGTGGTGCCGGAGCTGATCCGCACCCCGATCTTCGTGCCGGGCCCGGTGCCGATCGCGGCGAGCCGGCCGGCGACCTCGGAGGCGGCCTCGGCGAGCGCGGTGTAGGAGAGGACCTCGGCGCCCGCGTGGACGGCGGGCGCGTCGCCGTGCGCCTCCACGACGCGGCGGAAGATCGCGACGAGCGTGCTGGGCGCCGGGGCGCGGTCCCCGGCGAGGAGCGCAGGGAGGAGGGCGGGGTGAGGGTCTGTCACGCCCTGATTGTCCCCTACCGACCTGTCGGACCGGGGGACGTGACCAGGCGGGGCGAGGAGACCTCGGGTGCCCTGTGACCCGCGTGGACGAGGTGACTCGCACGCATCGCCCCTGTTCGCGACCGGTCCTGTCCCGGCGCCGTCGCGCGCTCGCCCCGGTCCCGCCTCGGCGTCGTTCCCGCGCTGTTCCCCGTCCGTTCCCGCCGTGATCCCGCGGTGTTCCCTCTCCGATCCCGCAACGCTCCCTCTGCGGAGGGGCGGACGCGCGCGGACCAGCGGAGGGGCCGAGCGGCAGGGGACGATTCATGGGAGGCGGCCGGACCGGGAAGGCAGTACCGGATCAACGCTCCGACCGATGGGTCGGTCGCGAATGCCGGGACATGAACGCACAGAGCGTTACATTGGATACGCACACCCTTCCCCGATCTCAAGGAGTTTCACCATGGGACTCATCGGTCTGATCATCTCCTGGCTGATCATCGGCGCGATCATCGGGCTCCTCGCCCGCGCCGTCATGCCCGGCAAGCAGGGCATGGGCATTGGCAAGACCATCGTCCTCGGCGTCATCGGCGCGATCGTCGGCGGCTTCATCGGCAGCCTCTTCGGCGGCGACGGCATCTCGGGAATCATGAGCAACCCGTGGAGCATCGGCACGATCCTGCTCGCCGTGATCGGCGCGATCGTCGTCATGGTGATCTACGGACTCGCGACCAAGAACCGCGTCTGATCCCTGGGGGCGCGGCCTGTCCGCGCCCTACCTCCGCCGCGCCGTCCCGGGAACCCGGGGCGGCGCGGCGCCGTTCGTGGAGGGGAACGCTGGAAATCCCCGCACCGATGGGCGAGGCTGAGGGCATGACCTCCACCGACCCACAGGCCACCGCATCCCCGCTGATCACCGCCGATCTCGCACGCGCCGGTCGCGCTCTCGCCCAGGTCTCCGCCGCCGTGATTGCGGCGCGCACGGGGCTGGAGGCCGAGGACGTCCGCGCCTTCGAGCGAGGCGTCCAGGATCTCGACGAGGAGCGGAGCCGTGTGCTGCGCGCGGGCCTCGAGCAGCTCGGCGTCGAGTTCCTCCCGGCCGACGACGAGGCCGGCGTCGGCTACGGCGTGCGCCAGAAGTTCAACCCCCGCACCGTCAAGCGCATCGAGAACTGGGAGAACGAGGGCGGCCCCGCGCTCGAGGACGACATCTGAGCCGCCCGGCGGGAGGTCGTCACAGTGGCACGTCGGCCGTGCGACGGCCGGTGACCTCCACCGTGCGTCGCCCCGCGGACCAGCGGGCCGTGTCCTCGCGCAGGTCCTCGAGGTCCGAGGGGTCCACGAGCACGGTGAGCAGCGCCGCGCGCGCCCCGTACGCGGTGGGCTCGACCGCCGCGCCGCGGGATGCGGCCCAGACACGCACGGCGTTCTCCGCGATCCCCGCCTCGGCCGGCGGCACCTCGATCCGCGCCTCCAGCAGCTCCGTGCGCCGCAGCAGCGTCGCCGCGGCGACGGCCCGCTCGACGCCGGCGGTGTAGGCGCGCACCAGCCCGCCCGCCCCGAGCTTCACCCCGCCGAAGTAGCGGATCACGACCGCGAAGACGTCCACCAGGTCCGCGTGCAGCAGCGACTGCAGCATCGGCATGCCCGCAGTGCCGGAGGGCTCCCCGTCGTCGTTGCTGCGATGGACCTCGGCCCGCTCGGCCGTCTCCTCGAGCACGAGGGCGGTGCAGTGGTGGCGGGCACCGGGATGCTCGGCGCGGGCGGCGCGCAGCAGGGCGTCGGCCTGCCCGACCTCGCTCACCCGGTGCAGCCGGGTGAGGAAGCGGGACTTCTTCTCCACCAGCTCGGTCTCGACATCGGCGGCGAGGACGAGGGGAGCGGACATGCAGGCGAGTCTAGGCGTGCCGGCCGCGGCAGGTGCCTGTCGGATGTGCCTGCCGGCCGCGGCGTCCGCCGGATAGCCTGTCGGTGTCGTCGGGGGTCGGCATCCGCTCCTCGTGACCGTCCCACTGCGCGATCCCTCCAGGAGCACCCCGTGACTCAGCCGCCCTCATCCTCCGGCCCGCTCGCCCCGCCGCCCAGCGGCGGGTGGAACCACCCCGGCCCGCAGCCCGGGAGCGGATGGGGACAGGCCGGTGCGCAGCCCGGCGGCGGCATGCCCCCGGCCGGCGGCGGCGCGCCCCAGCCCGGCGGCTGGAACCAGCCCGCGGCCGCTCCGGCGAAGAAGCCGTCGAAGGCGCCCAAGGTCCTGATCATCCTCGGCGCCGTGATCATCGGGCTCAGCCTCGTGATCGGGATCGTGACGGCCGTGATCGGGTTCGGGCAGGTCGCCGGTGGCGCCGAGAAGTACCAGATCCTCGAGAGTGGCTCCGGCACCTACACCGCCGAGGCCGACGAGACGGTGCAGCTGTACGCCGAGGAGGGCACACCCGCTCCGCAGTGCACGATCGACGGACCCGCGGTCGGCGAGGGCACCATCCAGACCAGCGGCTTCGGCAACGAGGGGCGGGAGTGGGTCTCCTTCGACTCCTTCACCGCGGAGGAGGCCGGCGACTACACGATCGACTGCGGCGGCACGCCCGTGATGGTCGGCCCGCCCGTCTCGATCGGCGGCATCTTCGCAGGCCTCGGCGGGATCCTCCTGGCCATCGGCGGCGGCGTGCTCGGCTTCCTGCTGCTGATGGTCGGCGTGATCATCCTGCTCGTGCGCCGCGGCCGCGACTGAGCCGGACCGGCGCGCCCGCACAGCACCGACGCGTCCGATGCGGACGCCCGCCCAGCGGCCCACGGCCGCCGAGGCCGCGCCCCGGGATGCACGACGGGCCCGGCAGGAGCATCGCTCCTGCCGGGCCCGTCGGCCGTCCAGCCCAGGGGCTGCGCGGGCGGGACGCTCAGGCGTCCTCGGTGATCAGCGGGTACACGCCGTTCTCGTCGTGCACCTCGCGCCCGGTCACGGGCGGGTTGAACACGCACACGCACTTGATCTCGGTGCGGGGGCGCACCTTGTGCTTGTCGTGGTCGTTGAGCAGGTACAGCGTGCCGGGGGCCAGCTCGTGGATCTCACCGGTGGCGAGGTCCTCGATGGTGCCCTCGCCCTGCGTGATGAAGACGGCCTCGATGTGGTTGGCGTACCAGAAGAAGCTCTCGGTGCCGGCGTAGAGGGTGGTCTCGTGGACGGAGAAGCCCACGCCCTCCTTGGCCAGGATGATGCGCTTGGAGCGCCAGTTCTCCGACTTGATGTCGGCGTCGGTGTCCTCGACCTCGGCGAGAGTGCGAACGAGCATGTTTCGTGGTCCTTCCGGTGGGATCTTCTGGTCGTGGTCCGCGGGCGCGCAGGGCGACCCGCGGGCGTCGGCCCGACGCGCGAGGCGACGGGCCGACGGGGAGCGGGGCCGAGGCGGCCGCGCGCGGGACCGTCGGACCCGGGGTCTTCGGGGACCCCGGGCCTCCGGGCCCCGACGCTTCGGGCTCGAGGTGCCTCGGGCGGTGGCGCCTCAGGCGGCGGCGAGGGCCTCGTCGACGGCGGCCTCGATGATGTCCAGGCCCTTCTCGAGCAGCTCCTCGGGGATGGTGAGCGCGGGCAGCAGCTTCACGACCTCGTCGGAGGGGCCGGAGGTCTCCACCAGCAGGCCCTCCTCGAAGGCGCGCGCGGCGATCGCGCCGGCGATCTCGCCGGAGGGCATCTGCAGGCCGCGGGCGAGACCGCGGCCCTTGACCACGAGCTCGTGGTCGGCGTGGCGGGCGGCGATCCGGTTGAAGCGCGACTCGACGTAGGCGCCCTTGGCCTCGGTGGACCGCTGCAGCTCGTCATCGCTCCAGAACAGCTCGATGGCCTTGGTGGCGGTGGCGAAGGCGGGGCCGAAGCCGCGGAAGGTGCCGTTGTGCTCGCCGGGCTCCCAGATGTCCAGCTCGGGCTTGATCAGGGTGAGCGCGAGCGGGTGGCCGTAGCCGCTGATCGACTTCGACAGGGTGACCATGTCGGGCTCGATCCCGGCCTCCTCGAAGCTGAAGAAGCCGCCGGTGCGGCCGCAGCCCATCTGGATGTCGTCGACGATCAGCAGGATCTCGTGCTCCTTGCACAGGTCCGCGAGGCCCCGCAGCCACTCGGCGCGGGCGGCGTTGATGCCGCCCTCGCCCTGCACCGTCTCGACGATCACGGCGGCGGGCTTGTTCAGCCCGGAGCCGCCGTCGGTGAGCAGGCGCTCCAGGTACATGAAGTCGGGGACGACCTGGCCGAAGTAGTCGTCGAAGGGCATCGGGGTGGAGTGCACCAGCGGGATGCCGGCGCCGCCGCGCTTCATCGAGTTGCCGGTGACGGACAGCGCGCCGAGGGTCATGCCGTGGAAGCCGTTGGTGAAGCTCACGACGGACTCGCGCCCGGTGACCTTGCGGGCCAGCTTCAGCGCGGCCTCGACCGCGTTGGTGCCGCCGGGGCCGGGGAAGGCGACCTTGTAGTCCAGGCCGCGGGGCTTCAGGATCTTCTCGTCGAAGGTCTGCAGGAACTCGCGGCGCACGTCGGTGAACATGTCCAGGCCGTGCACCACGCGGTCCTCGAGGTAGTGGTCGATGACGACCTTCTTGAGCTCGGGGTGGTTGTGGCCGTAGTTCAGGGTGCCGGCGCCGGCGAAGAAGTCGATGTACTCCGTGCCGTCCTCGGCGGTCAGCACGGAGCCCTTGGCGTGGGTGAACACGGCGGGCCAGCCGCGGGAGTAGGAGCGGACGCCGGACTCGAGCTCGGTCGGGTCGGCGACAGGGGCGCCGGCCTGGTCGGCCGGCTGGGGCTTCGCGGTGGTCTCGGTCGGGGCGGTCGTGGTCATGCCATCTCCTCGGGTGGGGTGGTGCGGTGGTCTGCGGAGGGCAGGAGGGCGCGCGGAGGCGCCCCTGCCCGGTGGTGGGGCACGGGTGGGGAGCTCAGCTCCCGGCGTGCAGGGGGCTGATCGTGTGGAGCAGCTCCGCGCCGTGGCCGGCGTCCGGGAAGTGCTCCTCGGTGATCAGCTCGGTGATCTCCTCGCTCGCGCCGTGACGGCGGGCGAAGGAGGCGAAGAGCCGCTGCGAGGCGGTGTTCTCCTCCGTGATGGTGGTCTCGAGCCGCCTCACCTGCGGGAGGTCCTCGAGCAGGGCGTCGAGCATCCGGCCGGCGACCTGCTTGCCGCGCTGGGAGGCGTCCACCGCGATCTGCCAGACGAAGAGCGTCTCGGGTGCGGCGGGACGGAGGTACCCGAGCACGAAGCCCACGCCCTCCCCGTCCCGCACGGCGAGGCGGGAGGTGGCCGCGAAGTCGCGGGCCAGCAGGAGGTAGGCGTAGGAGGTGTTCAGGTCGAGCGTGCCGCTGTCGCGGGCCAGGCGCCACATGGCGGCGCCGTCGGCCAGGGACGGAGGCCGGATCTGAACGCCGGGGCTGTCTCCCGCGGCCTGATCGGTGGGTGAAGGGTGGTCTGCGCTGTGCGTCGTCAACGGGCCCATATCGACGTCCACGCTAGCCCGGCGACGCGACGATCGGGACCCCCCGGTCGGGGCGCGGAGGGGGTCCCTCGGTGTGTCGTGACGCAATCGTGACGATCTGGCGTCCGCTCCACGGATTGTCCGACAACCCCGTTCGATGTGTAGCGACCTGCGGTGTTGTCCTGCAGGCCAGTGAGCGGATCCGAGGTGCGCAAGGGCGGGAGTGGTGTGCATCACGTGTCCGTGCACTGGGCCACGAGCGTCGCGCGCGCGGGGGCGTAAAGGTCTCCGGCGCCCGGCCCGCCGGGAGGAGAGCCCGGGGAGAGCCCGCCCCTCCCGCTACCGTCGAGCCCATGAACCCCCTCGAATCCCTCAACGAGTTCCTCGGCAGCGCCGAGGGCTGGCTGTGGACCTGGGCAGGGATGCCCGTGGTCATCCTCCTCGGCCTCTACTTCACCGTCCGCACCGGCGTGGTGCAGCTGCGGATGATCCCCGCGATGCTCTCCGCGATCGCGCAGAAGCCCGTGCAGGAGGAGGTCGAGGACCCCGCCACCGACGCGAAGCGCTCGAAGTCCCTCAGCGCCTTCCAGGCCTTCTCCGTCTCCGCCGCGGCCCGCGTGGGCACCGGCAACATCTCCGGCGTTGCGGGCGCGATCTTCCTCGGCGGCCCCGGCGCGGTGCTGTGGATGTGGGTGATGTGCGTGCTCACCGGCGCAGCGAGCTTCATCGAGTCGACCCTCGCCCAGCTGTGGAAGACCCGCGCGGACGACACCTACAAGGGCGGCCCAGCCTTCTACATCCACCGCGGCCTCGGCTCGCGCGGCTTCGGCGCCTTCTTCGCGGTGCTGTTCATCTTCTGCTTCGCCTTCGCCTTCACCTCGCTGCAGGCGAACACCATCGTCGACGCCGTCACCGGCGCGGTTGCCCTGTACACCGACCCCGACGGCCTGCCCTGGCTCGCCCCTGTGCTGGGGATCCTGCTCGCGGCGCTGACCGCCGGAATCATCTTCGGCGGCATGCGCCGCGTGGCGACCGTCGCCCAGAACATGGTCCCGATCATGGCGGGTCTCTATCTGCTGATCGGCATCGTCATCGTCGGCCTGCACCTGGGTGAGCTGCCTCGCGTGGTCGGCCAGATCGTCACCGAGGCGGTCTCCCCGCAGGCCGCGATCGGCGGCGGGATCGGCGCCGTGATCGTCAACGGCGTCCAGCGCGGCATGCTCTCGAACGAGGCCGGCATGGGCTCGGTCCCGAACGTCGCCGCGACCGCCTCGGTCAGCCACCCGGTCAAGCAGGGCCTCGTCCAGACCTTCGGCGTCTACTTCGACACCCTGCTGATCTGCTCGATCACCGCGTTCATCGTGCTGGTCTCCTTCCCCGACGTCTCCACCGGCGGTGAGGGACTGATGATGGTCCAGCAGTCGCTGTCCTCGACTCTCGGGCCGTGGGCCGCGGTCCTGCTCGCGGCGATCATGTTCCTGCTCGCCTTCACCTCGGTGCTGGGCAACTTCTCCTACGGGGAGGCGAACATGCACTTCCTGACCTCGAAGCGGGGCTGGCACGTCGCCTTCGGCGTCGCCGTCGTGGCGCTGGTGCTGATGGGCTCCGTGATCGCCGTCGACCTCGCCTGGACCATCGCGGGCGTCTCGATGGTGTTCATCGCGCTGATCAACCTCGTGGTGATCGCGCTGCTGGCCCCCACGGCGGTGAAGCTGCTGAAGCACTACAACGCCCAGCGCGCCCAGGGCCTGGACCCGATCTTCCTGGCCTCCGACCTGCCCGAGATCAAGAACGTCGAGGTCTGGGTCGACGAGGACGTGTGCGACTACCAGGACGCCCGCGAGGAGGCTGCCGCCCGCTGACGGTCGGGATCGCGGCGGGCCGACGGGCTCGTCGCCCCATGTCCGAAGGGCGTCGACCCTGCCTCGGTGGGCGTCGACCCCGCCTCGGAGGTTCGTCGCGCCCGCCCCGATGGGCACAGAGTCTTCACGCGCCGCGCCGAGGACGTGCACGCTCTCGGCGCGGCGCGCTCGTAGCCTCGTCCGCGATGACGAGCAGTACCAGCAGCACCGCGAGCCCTGCGACGGGGACGAGGGCCCTCTCGAGCCCTGCGACCGCTACGGGCCCTGCGCGCGCGACGAGCGCCGCGGCGCCGACGGGCGAGCCCACCCGTGAGCACTGGATGGATCTCCTGCGGGGCACGGCGATCCTGCTGGTGATCGCGCACCACCTGCGCCTGGTCCAGCAGATCTGGGACGGCGGCACGCCCTGGACGATGGTCGAGCTGTCCGAGGCGCTCGCCCCCTTCCGGATGCCGGCGCTGCTGTTCGCCTCGGGTCTGCTGCTGGCCCGTTCGCTGCGCCGCCCGCCCGGCCGCTTCCTCGCCGGGAAGCTGCGCGGGCTGCTGTGGCCGTGGCTGCTGTGGTCCGCGGTGATGCTGCCGATCCTCGGCTGGGGCCACGCCGACGAGCCGCTGTGGTGGCTGAACGGGATGTACACCTGGTTCCTCGCCGCGCTGTTCTGCTACTACGTGATCGGGCTGGTCACGAGGCGGATCCATCCCGGCTGGGTGGCGCTCGCCTCGGTGGTGGCGTGGACGGCGCTGCCGCTGCTCGGGACCGCGCACGACTTGGTCGGGCCGCGCCCGGACAAGTTCGTGTTCTACGCGGTGTTCTTCTTCGCCGGCGCCGCGCTGCGACCGATGCTCGCCCGCCGGCCGGTGCCCTGGGCGGTGACGGTCCCCGCGCTCGCCGTCGCGGCGGCCTGGGCGCTGCACGCCGCCCGTTTCGACGCGGAGCCGCAGGTGCCCGTGCTCACCCAGGTCGTGGTGCTGCTGGCCGTCGTGGGGGTGGTGGGCGTCCTCCAACGTCTACCGCGGCTGCGCGCGCTGCGCCCCGTGGAGTGGCTGGGCCGCAACTCGATCGTCCCGTATCTGGTGCACCTGCCGGTGATCGAGCTCCTCGGCCGGCACAGCGACCTGCCCGCCGGTCCGGGGACGTTCGCGCTGTACTACGCGGTGACCATCGGCGTCTGCGTGCTCGCGGTGCTGCTGCGGCCCGTGACCGGGTTCCTGTACGCATTCCCGGCGCGGAAGGCCGCGGCGGCATCGGCCGGGGCGGCCGGCGCCGCGGTCGCGCAGCCCGTCGACCCCGTCGTCGACTCGGCCGTCGATGCTGCGGCCGACGCGATGCCCGCACGAGGCACAACGCCCGGACGCCCGGACGCCGATGCGGGTGCACGCCGGTAGGATGGGTGCGCCCGTTCAGCGGGCACGGGCCTGTAGCTCAGTCGGCAGAGCATCGGACTTTTAATCCGCGGGTCGAGGGTTCGATCCCCTCCGGGCCCACGGCAGGTCAGGTCGGAGAAGTTTCCCCTAGGGGAAAGTCTCCGGGGCGGGGTTGACAGCAGCTTTGACAGCAACGCGGCTGTGCGTGCTGCGCTGGACGGGCATGACAGCAGCCGGGTCGAAACGGACCGTTTATGGCGCAAGCTTCAGATTGCACTCGGATAGCCTGGATGGATGACCATCACCATCTCGATCGATTCGCGGAAGCTCGACATCCTCGGCATCATGTCAACCACCGCAGGAGGTCTCGGCGTCGCACTTACGGTCTGGGCGCAGCTGGCGCGGCAAGAGCTGTACTCGTTCTATGTGTTCAACGGGCATGGGACGGCGGACAGCCTCTTGCTGATCCCGTTCATTCCAGGGCTGATCTGCGCGATTCTCGCCCTTTGGCTCGGCGTGGTCAGTCTGCGCCGCCGGTACAACGGGAGAACGTGGGCAATATTGGGTCTCGTGGCGGGCACCATCGCGGTCGCCTTCATGGTGTCTGGCGTACCCGTCGCTTTGGTCCCTGACCCCCGGATCCCGCAGGGGCCCCTGTGAGCATCGTTGATGAGTTCACGGTGCGCCCCTGCAGCTAACGTCTATCGCGCCGGCGATAGTCGGCGGTCGCGAGCGAGTAGGGCCGCCACGCATAGCAAGCGACTGAGAACGGCAGTGATCGCGAGGTAGCGCGCTTGTGCTGACCATCCCTCAAACAGCTTGCCGATAATCGGAGTAGCCACGGCGGTCCTGTTCCCGAGGACGCGGCAGATGCGCCCGTTGAGGCGGCGAAGGGTGTCTGCCACCCCGGTGGCGTGTTTGAGAGTGAGGCCCTGGAGGTGACACACGGCGCCTCCAACCCGCACTACGCTCTTCCCACGAGGTGTAGACGTCGTCGTCATGGGAGCGGACCTACTCAAAGGCGAGGTCGTCC
Source organism: Brachybacterium paraconglomeratum (assembly GCF_003994255.1). Lineage (GTDB taxonomy): Bacteria > Actinomycetota > Actinomycetes > Actinomycetales > Dermabacteraceae > Brachybacterium > Brachybacterium conglomeratum. The sequence continues at coordinate 206,366 of NZ_ML133856.1, forward strand.
CGGGCGTGCGCTCCCGGGAGCATGTCCACGATGGTGAGCCATGTGTCTGAAGGCGAAGATCAAGACGACCGCGAGAACAGTGAAAACCACCTACGGACGTTGTGGCCTACTTTGCTCCGCCATATAGCGCATCGACGTACTCGTTAGCGACTGTCACGATTTCCTCGTCTGTGAGTCCCACAACTTCACCGTCCTCTGTCTGCAAGCGGATGGTGACGACGGAAATGAGTTCCCCATTGACGGCGGCGTCAACACGAACCGGGCCAACCCGATCTCGGGGTGAGCTCAGTGCTGCGGGAGCCCCACCCACCTCGACTTCGGTAACCTCGTAAAACTCATCCTCACCATTGATCATGGCGTCTCGGAAATCGGATTCGTCACCGACAAAGTCCGTGCCTGCCTCTACGAGCAGGGCCCCGTCCATCTCGGCCGGGAGCACCCCGGGACCGGGATCCAGCGAGAGAGTGGTCGCATGTGTTCTCTCGAAGCCTCGGTCCGCCGTGTCTGTCTTGGTCCAGGTCTCCAGCTCAGTCGGCCACTGCGCGGTGAAGCGCTCCGGGAGTACGAAGTACTCTGAGCGCTCTCTGGCCGAGCTGTCCAGCGGGTCCGGGGGTGCGTCCGCGCCTGGTGCAGGCGCAGGGTTCAGCTCGGTGTCGCCAACCCGCTCGCCGCTTTCGTCGAATGGCTGCAGCTCCAACGACCCAGTCGGATCCCCGTCAGACGGCACCGGTTCGGCCGGAGCCGACTGGGGAGAGCCAGCCGACGTTTTGTTTCCCGCGCCGGAGACGACGGCGAAAGCAACGATGATGCAGATGACTGCCGCGACGGCGGCAAGCACGGTCAGCGCTGGCCACTTCACTCGAGCTGCGGCGACCCCACCTGACTCTCTCGAAGACTGCTTGCGATGCCCTGACACAAAGATCCCCCACCTCTAGTCGATACGGGGCAATCTAACTGGCCGCAGGATGAGTCCAATTGAGATGTCAGAACCGTGACAACGCTGTAACACGAGGTGCGGAGATGGGGCAGGGATCTCCCCTTGGCCGGTCACCTTGTCGTCGAGGGGCAACTGAGCTGCCCGCAACGGGGCGTCAGCGCTACGGAACGAAGCTCTCCGGTCCACCCGAGGCCATCGCCGTCGGGATGATCTGGAACCCGTACAGCCCCGCTGACAAGCAGGTGGCAATCAGCACCAGCAACAGGCCGTTTGTGCGGTATGCCTTGAAGCCTACCGGCAGCAGCGCGAGATGATAGACCGCTCCCACAAAGAGGACAGGCACGACACCGAAGGACCAGCCCATGCCGCCAGTGTTAGAGAAGTCGGCGTCGGTGCCGTTGTGCTGGCTCGAGTACGCCGCAAAGATCCAGAACCACCCGACCACCGGCCCCACGGCCGACCCCGCGAGCATGATCCAGAAGCTCACTCGCCAGGATCTCAGAGCAAGCGCAGGGCTCGGCGATGCGCCCTGCTGGCGAGGCCCGGTGTGGTACATGCACAGCATGCTCGCATACGCATTCGCAGTGCGGAGCTACTCGATAGCAACCGGTGAGCTTCGGTCGGACCCTACGGTCACGCGGCACTCACAGCGTCCACGCACTCCGGGGCAGGTGGCCGCTAGGGCGAGTCTCCTTAATGGTGGGCGAGGCTCGCGGGAAGATGTCGGGGTCAGTGAGTCGAGGTTCGCGGCCCTGTCTGATCGGCAGTGGGAGCAGATCCAGTGGTGTCTGCCTTCGAGCGATGGTCGGCGGGGGCGTCCTTACCGGGATAGTCACAGATCGTCGGGGGCATCATCTACTGGTACCGCACCGGGAACCCGTGGTGCGATCTTCCGCGAGAGCGGTTCGGGCCGTGGAAGACGGTCTGGAAGCGGCATCGCCGCTACGCCGCTAACTGCACATGGGATCACGTCCAGCATGAGCTCCTCGCCACGGCCGATGCGGCCGGGAAGGTCCCCTGGGACGTTCCGGTCGACGCGACGATCACGCATGCGCATCGGCACGCGAGCAACATGACCCGTTCCGAGCAGGACCCGGGGGCCGGAGCGACTCACAGACCTCGCGGTGAGGGCTTCGTCCACAGCCCTCTGGGCGGTGCGCGTGAACCTGCGGGTCACGGTATTAGGCGGTCGCGAGGCGGGTTGACGACGAAGACCCATGCCGTGGTCGCTGGGAACGGGGGCCGCTGGCTGGGGTCGTCACGGGCAGGTAGTGCAACGATGGTGCGATGTTGATCGAGGTGCTGGCCGAGATCGGAGTTCCTCGCCCGGGCCGAGGTCAGCCCCGCACTCGCCCTGACGGGGTCCTCGCTGACCGTGCCGACACATCGAGGATCAACTGCAGCCACCTCGCCCGTCGCTGGATCACTGGAGTGATCCCGTGGAAGCGGGACGAGATCGCAGGCCGCCAGCGCCAGGGCTCCAGAGGTGGCAGACCGCTCGGGTTCGATGCTGTCGCTTACAAGGGCCGCAACGTCGTCGAGCGCTCCTTCGCGCTGGCGAAGCGGCGGCGAGGGGTGGCCACCCGCTATGACAAGCTCTCCCTTACACGCCGCTCCGCCATCGTCCTCGCCGCCTGCTTCACCTGGACCAAGATTTAAGAGACATGCCCTAGAGCGGAAAGCCGAATAGTCTAGCAGGTAATGCGCTCCGCACCGCGATAGTAGAACATGTTTGGGTCATCCCCTGATACGTCCCTCAGGTTCAGCGCGTGTGCGTCCCACGAAACTTCCAGGTATTGGTTCAGGTTAAACTCTGGCCCCCCGCGTGAAGCCCACCTCTCGCCGGTTTCGGTGAGGAATCGGTTCCCTGCCGGGAGTAGCAGCAGCTCACCTCCAACGCCACTGAGAACCTCCCGCCGCGTGGAGTATATCTGACATCCGGAGGCACTCGGCTCTCCGACGGCAATAACCTCCGAGCGGAACGGCTGAAGCATAACCGTAGATCCCACGAGGAGGACGTACCCGATGCCGACCACCGTCAACAAAGCAACGGCGCGTCCGGAGTTGCCGCGCCCCCAAGAGAACCGACCTCTAAACGCAATCCAAATACCGTACGCAAACAAAACTCCGAACGGAACAAGTAGCCAGGAGGACCAGAAGCCTGGTCCGGCAATCCTGTCGCCGAGGGCCATAAATCTAGGAATGCCGTCGGGACGCCAGTTGGATTCCAGCAACAGCGCGACGACCAGTAGTAAAAGGGCTATTGGATACGTTGTGGTGGCGAATGTGGCGTACCAAGCCCTCGGCTGCTCTCGGGGGGTCTTACGGTCAGAGTTCATTATTCTCCTCAAGCAGGCTATCGCTCACTGGTGGTGCCACACTGGAGGCGGCGCGATCAAGTCAAGCAAGTGTCGCCATGTGCCCGCAGTAAATAAAGATCGACCGATCTTTCGGGCCCGGCGAAACGCGCCTCCAATAGATTGTGCCCCTCCGTTACTCAGGAAGACTACGAGCACTATGGTGGATCCGCAAGGCAAAATAGCTCAGACGCACCTCATCCTTTTGGTCGATGGGAACGGGAGTCCGCTGGCTGTGGTCGTCGCGGGCAGGTAGCGCAACGATGGTGCGATGTTGATAGATCGCAGACCGCCAGCGCAAGGGCTCCAGTGGTCGCAGACCGCTCGGGTTCGATGCTGTCGCTTACAAGGGCCGCAACGTCGCCGAGCGCTCCTTCGCACTGGCGAAGCAGTGGCGAGGAGTGGCCACCCGCTATGTCAAGCTCGCCCTCACGCACCGCTCCGCCATCGTCCTCGCCGCCTGCATCGCCTGAACCAAGATTCAAGAGACATGCCCTAGGCATCGCATGATCTGTACTTGATCGGGCGTCAAGAACTCTAGCTGCCTCGCATGAGATGGAGTATCTCGGCCTCGCTGACCGGCCTCCGCCAGGCGTCCCATCCCACATGAATCTGTCGAGTGAGCTCGGCGTGCACCGCCGCGTGCGAGTGGGTGTGCCCGTGGAGCAGCCATTCGCCGCAAGCCTCGAGTTGCCATGCGATGAATCGGTGGTCCACCTGGCCGGCTGTTCTGTAGGGGAAGTGGGAGAGCATCACCGGGATCCGGCCCGAGTTTCCTCCCGGAACCGTGACCCGCGCTGCCGTGCAGACGTATTCGATCCGGTTGCGCAGCAGCTCTTGCTGAGCAGTGATGGCCCGTTCGCGAAAGTGGGGGTGTGCTCGGTCGTGGTTCCCCAGGACGAGGCGGATGCGACCGTTGAGGCGCCGGAAGATGTCTCCGATCTCGGTGGTGTGCTTGAGGGTGAGATCGCCGAGGTGCCAGACGACGTCCTCAGCGCTCACCACGCTGTTCCATGAGGCGACGATGTCCTCGTCGTGAGCGTGAACCTGCTCGAGGGTGACGTCGTCCCGAGTATCCGCGCCGGGGGCATGTCCGCGATGGAGCGCCATCAGGCGGTGGCCGAAGTGGGTGTCGGCGGTGAAGAACGTCCTGACGCTGTCAGCACCCATCGCGATCGTCCCTCATCTTGGCTCACTCTTCGTCCGGGCATCCGTCCCAGTGGTCGCTGAAGTCCTTGGCGATGGCCAGGGCGGCGGGTAGCTCGTAGCTCGCGTCGACGGTCACGTTGACTCGAAGTGCGGCTGTCTCGAGCGCCATCCGGAAGTAGTGGCAGACCGTCCGCAGGCCCCAAAGCTCCTTGAGGATGGCGGCGAGGTCGCTGTGTCTGAGGTGGTGTGGCACCGGTACCGCGACGACTTCTTCGGCGATTGCCATCAGCAGCTCGACGGTGAGCGGGCGATGGCCGCAGTCGGACCATTCGAGGCCTTCGGACTCCTGCTCCCAGATGTCGGCGACGCTCACCTGCTCCGGAGAGGGGTCGTCATCGACCAGCGGGAGGCGGCGCCACGCATCGTCGGCGAGGGGAGGGACTCGCGCAGAATCGAGACCGAGGTCGAAGCTAGTCCGCTTCTCGACATCGGCCTGGAGTCGTCGTGAGCGAAGCACCTTCGCCCCGAAGCCCTGGTTCCAGATCGGTCGACATTGACCGATGCGTTCGTACACGTCCTCAGGTCCGATGCGGACGCGGTCGTAGTGCTCGTCGCCGAAGAGGGCGACGGTCCCTGCGATCGGCTCCCGATGCCACAGTCCGGTGTTCGCCAGGTACGCGTACTCCGACACTCCGTCATCAGCGACGATGATGCCGTTCTCGTCGGGGTGGTGCTCGTGGAAGACGAGGTAGAAGTCGACCATCGTCAGGCGTCGCCGAGCAGCAGCGCCCAGGATTCTGCGTACTTCTCCGCGAGACGGTTCCCCGTCGGCTCGTCGAGCAGCGCGGCGCGCTCCGGATCGGTGTTGTCGATGAGGTCTGCGGTCTTCACAACTCGAGCCACCGCATGGGCGCGGATGGCCGCGAAGTAGTCGGCTCGTGCGAGGTCGGGCTTCTTCGTCAGCCGGTCCACCGCCTCGAGGACGTGCTGAGGGAATCCCTGCTCGCGCAGATCCTCGAGAGTCACGGGGGTGTCCTCGACGACGTCATGGAGCCAGGCTGCCGCGATGCATTCGGTCCGAAGATCGGCCGGAGCGATGAGCGCTGCGCGCTCCGCGACGCGACGGGGATGGTCGATGTAGTTCAGGCCTGATTTGTCGGTCTGCCCGGTATGGGCGCGGTGCGCGATGGCTTCGGCGCGTTCGATGGGGTCCAAGGGGAACCTCCTCAGGTTCTATGTGCGGGAGACGGGGTCGACATGCCAGGGGGTGCTCCACTCGGGCGTGCCGTCGGACCGTTCATTGCGAAGCTGAGCATCGACGACGAGGGAGTGCTCGTCCGTGCCGGTGTCCGCGTTGAACTTGGTGATGGACGCAGCGCGGAAGATGAACGATCCGCGAGTGTGGATGCCTCTGCGGGTGAGACGGATGAACTCCCGAGCTTCGTCGACCTTCTGGAAGAAGACCCCCTGAGACGCGCCCTCCAGGGAGCGCCACGCGGCGATGTAACCCACCGCAATCTGGCAGTCGTCAGTGTGACGCCGCCTCGGCATCCGGTCGACGTACAGGATCTGTTCCGTTAGCGAGGAGGCTGAGCCCGACAGGTACGAGGAGGTGTGCGGTGCGACGTGTTGCTCACTCTCCGGGTTGCTCCCGAAGAACGAGTGCGCGGACAGGTCGTTCACGGAGATGGCCCCGAGAACCTCGAGGGATGGAACGAGCGGGTGTCGCATGGTGATTCTCCTCGTCTGTTCAGTCGGTGAAAACGTAGGTGGATTTTCTCAAGAACGCAAGGCGAACTATGTATTCGTACTTTCAGGTTTCCGTCTTCTCGGTCTCTCGTAGTTTCGTATTTTCGACTCCGAAGAGTGCGTCCATGCGCTTCGCGGACTCGTCCTGGAGGGCCGGGATCACGTGCGAGTAGGTGTTCATCGTGACCGCGATGGCGGAGTGCCCCAGGAGCTCCATGACCACGCGCGGTGCGACGCCTTCCGCGAGCAGCAGCGAGGCGCAGGTGTGGCGTAGGTCGTGCAGTTTGACCCGGCGCAGCTTGGCCTTCTTCAGCAGCGTCTCGAAGGCGCGGTTCACGTTGCGGGGCTCGATCGCGGTGCCGGCCTGGGAGGTGAACGCGAGTGTCGCCTGGTCAATGGACAGCCCGAGCGAAGCAAGCTTCTCTCGCTCGGAGGTGCGGTGCCGGATGAGTGCGTCGATACAGAATCCGGGGAGCACGACTCGACGCCGGGAGGTGTCGGTCTTCGGGCTCTTCAGCCGCAGCTCGCCCCGCGACCGTTGGAGGGACTGGACGACGTTGAGGTAGCCGTTCTCGAGGTCGATGTCTTCCCAGCGCAGTCCCAGTGCCTCGCCGCGACGGAGGCCGAGACCCACGTACAGCGTCCACAGAGCTTCCCAGATTGTCCCCTGCGCTGTCTTCAGGAGGGTGCGTGCTTCATCGGGTGTCAGCGGCGCGACGTCCTGCTTCGGAGGCGTGGGCACCACGACGAGCTTTGCGACATTGCGGGGCACCAGATCCTCGCGCATCGCGTGCTGAAGCGCCGACCGCAGGATGGCGTGCATCTGCTTGACGGTGGCAGGGCTCTTCCCTTCGCGAGCCTTGATCGCGAGGAACGCGCGGACATCCGCCGCTGTGAGCTGGCCGAGCCGCTTCGCCCCCAGCACGGGGACCAGGTGATTGCGGATGTACCCTTCGTAGGTCTGGTAGGTCGCAGGGCTCAGTCGCGCCTCCTGCACGTCGCGCATCCAGGTCTCGAGGAACGCCTTGAGCGTCAGCCGGCCCGGAGTGGCGGCGATGCCGGCTCGAGACTTCTCCTGAAGCGCGGTGAGCTTGTCATAGGCCTCCTTCCGCGTCTTCCCATAGACGGCCTTGCGCTTGCGCGTGCCCTCAGGGGTGAGGACGTAGGCGGCACCTGTCCACCGACCGTCCTGGCGACGGTAGACGCTGCCCTCTCCGTTCGAGCGGCTCATGCCACGACGGGGGCCGGCTCGAGGTTCTCGACGTACGCGAGAAGATCGGCGGCCTTGATCAGTCGGGAGCGGCCGAGCTTGACGCTGGGCAGCTCGCCGCAGCGCATCAGGTCGTACACCCGGGTCTTGGAGACGCTGAGCCGATCAGCGACCTCCTCAGCGGTGAAGCAGAGCTTGTCCATGGTTCTTTCCTTTCTCGTGGGGTTGGCGTGCAGCACGTCGGGCGTCCTTCCACTCGCGTGCTGCGTCAGCGGCGGAGCGGGCGAGTTCGGCATCACCGGGGGTGAGCCAGCCCTGTCCGACGAAGCGGAACTCGTTGAGCACGACGATGTGCTCGGCGGCGTCGACGAGATCGTCCGTCGACGCATGGTCTGTGTGTGCCTCAAGCTGTTCGCGATCGCGGTGGTACTTGCGCCGTGCATCGCGGAGCGTGCCGAGGGTGGTCGAGAACCGCCGGGACTTGCTGGCGAAATGTCCGCGGAAGCCGAGGGCGTCGGACCATTTTCCGAGCAGTGCGTAGGGGCTGGAGAAGCCGTCGCTGAGGAGCGCACGACCGCACAGCTCGAGGCAGGTCTCGCGCAGCCGTTTCAGGTGGCGGTTCGGCGTGCCTTCATCGGCGACATCTCCGGCGGCCTTCGTGGCGTACTTGGCGAGGTAGGCCGACACCATCTCGGGGGAGACGTCGCCACCATCGTCGGAGTGGCGCTGGACGGGTCGGGCATCGGCCTGGCGACCGAGGCGGAGCACCCGGGCGGTGTCGGAGGCATCGACCGGAGGAGCATCGACCTCGATGTCACGCGCGGCCTCCAGGCAGCGCTCGGCGAGCCACGAAGCAGGGACGTCGAGGGCGGGGGAGGGGAAGCTGTCCTCATCTGTCGGCGCACCGTCGAGTCGCACGAGCGCGTGCAGGTGGATTGCGCCGCGCTTCTGATACTCGCCGACCTTGGCGAACTGAACGCGGAGGAGGTCTCTCGAGGCCTTCTCGCTCATGCCGAGGTGCGCGGCGACGAGGCGGCGCAGGCGGATCGTGAACCGCCTCCACAGTTCGGGGCAGTGCCACTGCCAGACCGCCTGGCCCTCGTAGTCATAGCAGTCCGGGCACAGCGCCTGACCGACCCGAGAATCGTCGGCGTCGTGGTGCTCCGTGCATCGACGAGGGCGCCCGTGCTCGCACAGTCCCGGCGCCGCGTTGACGGTGCACGGCCGAGGCTGGGCACCGGGCCGAGTCGAGGAGTGCACAGCACCGAACGAGGGGGCGGTCAGCGTGAGGAACACCAGCGGGTGCGTGGAAACACTCTCCGGGACCCCCTTGTCTCCGCCGGAGACGCCTGCGGAGAGGAGGTGCCACATGTCGCCCTGGTACTCGTGGGAGCACGAGGGGCAGCGGGAGGCACGGCGATTGCCGCAGCGGACGTAGAGGACTCTGTCGGGCAGGTTGCGACTGTCGAAGGTGCTCAGGTGCTGTCCGGACCTGCGATCGAAGGTGCGTGCCTGTCCGAAGAGGCGGACGGGGCGGGAGCAGAAGCCCGTCGAGGCGGCCTGCTTGGACCAGTCCTCGAAGCCGTCGGAGAGCATCCGGGTCAGGGCGGTGGGCTCTTCCACGTCGAGGGAGTAGAGATCGCTGGCGCTCACGATGCCGTTCCTTCCGTGTCGGGCTTGGTCCGGGTGCGTGCCCGAGAGCTGCGCGGCTTCTCCGTCGGCTCCGGGAGTACCACGGGGATCGTCGACGGAGCGGGGAACCGCTCGGCCGCAGCCCGGATCAGGTCGTCATCGACGAAGGCGGCGCGCACGCGGACCGGTTCGGAGCCGTCCTCGGGAACCACATAGCCGATGCCCGGTGAGGAGAGCGGGATCTTGTGGCAGAGAGCCCCGGAGGCGATAGCGCCGTCGCCGAGGACCATCGAGGTCTCCTCACGGTCCCGCAGTCGAAGCCCGACCATCTGGGTGAACAGTCCGCGGTTGGGGATCGTCTCCTTCCGAGGATCCTGGAGGCAGGCGACCACGGTGTAGCCGACGGCGCGGCCCTGGGAGCAGAGCAGCGACATCGCGGTGCGGGCGCGGTTCTTGAGATCGCGGTCCTCGATGTACGACGTGAGCGCGGCGACCTCATCGATCAGGACGACGACCAGCGGCTCATCGGTACTTGCGGTGTGCTGGCGGGTGTTGCCGGCCATTCGTTCGAGGCGAGCGCTCATCGCCTCGACGGCGTCCTCGAGGACCACCACAGCTTCTGCAGGTGTCACGGCGTAGCGGGTGAACAGGCTCTTGCCCATGCCCAGTTCCACGCCGCCCTTGAGGTCGATCCCGTGGACCTGTGCTTCACCTCGAGCGATGGCGGGACCGAGGCCGATGGTGACGCCCCAGACGAGCGATGCCTTGCCGGACCCGGAGGAGCCGGCGACCAGGGTGTGGGTACCCGCGATGCGGAGCCACCAGTCATCGTCCGTCGTGTCGACGCCCATCCACACCGAGTGGCCATCCCACGGCTCTCCAGCATCGGGGAGGCCACGGTTCACGGTCTCGGCGAGGGCATCGCCGAAGGTGAAGCTGAGCGTGGGGGAGAGGTCTCCGGTCACCCGGATGTGCGTCGCGCCCACAGTGGTCCGCAGGCGATCAGCGACCGCCTGAAAGTCCTCGACAGTCTGTCCGGTGAGAAGCCCGGGAGCGAGAACGAGCTCGTTGTGACGCCAGTGCTTGCTGTCGATCGAGGGAACGCGCAGGTGCTTCTCTCCCGCCCGGTCGATCACGACCGAGGTGAGCCCGCACTCCTCCATGAGCAGCGGCCAGGTCTCGATCAGATCCAGCCAGAGTTCCCGGCGCCAGAGAGGGCGAGAGATGGCTCGGTAGTAGGACTCGGGGTAAAACCGGGCCCAGAGCGCGAAGTACAGCGCGATCGCTCCGACGATGGCGAAGGGCTTCCAGCTCTCGAGCAGGTCGGCCGCGAGCCAGGTGAACATCACGACGACGAACCAGAACCGATGGAACCATCGCACGTGGCCCCACAGGCCAGCGGTGATCCATCGCAGCTCGGCGAGGCCGAAGCGGAAGGCGAGGGAGGCGGTGTGCATCGCTCACGCACCCCCGAACGCCAGCTGCCAGCCGAGCGGGATGACCTGCCAGAGCAGGATCCCGACCGCTGCGACGTTGAGCAGACGCATCGCCTTCCGCTCCATGATCACGCCGCCTCGGTGCTTGAGGTGCGGGCGGAGGCCTTGGCCTCGGCGAAGCCCGTCGCCCTCAGCGAGTACGCGATCTTCGGGAAGTTCCCGTTGGTGTCGACGTACGGCGTGAGGGTGAGCCCCTCAAAAGCGACGGCGCGGAAGGGGCCGGTGGTCGGGCCCTTGGGCGGCACCGGCTGATGGTCGGAGGAGACCTTCACGGTCACCTCGGCCTGTCCCTTCCGGCTCTCCGGGTCGGGATCGAGCACCCGGACCTGCCAGACACGCTGGCCCGAGATCTTGTCTCGCAGCTGAGGGTCGACCTCGCCGGCCCTCTTCCTGTCGAAGTCATCGGCGGCCATGACCTCGCCGATCATGTACGCACCCTGGGGGAAAACGTCCTCCATCTGGACGGGGAACCGAGTCTGGACTGCCATGTCTACTCCTAGTGGTTGAGAGGTGGTGGTAGTTATCCCTAGTGATAACTACCGATTCGAGACTGGCATGCCGACGGCCCGCTGTCAACTAGGGATAGGATCGAGGTCCCAGTTATCCCTAGGTGAGGTTCGTATGGTCGCCAAGTTCGTGCAGATCGCCGAAGAGCTGCGTGCTCGCGTGCGCGATGGGCAGTACGCCGAGGGCACTGTGCTGCCCCGACAGTCGGAGCTGGCAACTGAGTTCGACGTCAACGTCAACACCGTGTCTGCTGCGCTGAAGCTGCTCGAGCGCGAGGGGCTCGTGCAGTCGAGGCGCAGTCAGGGCACGGTCGTGCTCCCTCAGATCCCGCTGCGCAAGGTGGGGATGGACCGCTACTCGCGACGCCGATGGGAGAGTCCTACAGGCGACGAGGACGGAGCGCCCTACCTTGACGAGCGCGGGTGGCAGCCGGCGGCGCAGTCCACCGAGATCTCCATTGAGCCAGCTACCGAGGAGATGGCTGGGCGGCTTGAGATCGACGAGGGGGAAGATGTTGTGCGGAGAGCGCGGGTCATCCGAGACTCTCGAGGCACCGTCACGCACACTCTGGTTAGCTACTACCCGTACCGCATCGCCAGGGGCACACTGCTCATGAGCGAGGAGCAGGGGCCGGCAGGGCGCGGGGGGGCGTTCAGGGTGCTGACTGATCTAGGGCACGAACCGCACACCATCAACGAGAGGCTGCATGCACGTTTGCCTGACGGCGACGAGGCTCAGTCGCTCGAGATGGGCATCGGTGAACCGGTCGTCGAGATGCGTCGGCGCACGTACGACGGCAGCGGCGTCCCCATCGAGTACGCCATCGGCCTGCACCGTGCGAGCCGGTTCCAGTGGAACTACACTTTCGACGTGCCGGACTAGAATTCGACGGAAGGTTGACGGGTCACCCCTGCCGACTGTACGAGGCCGCGAAGCGACTAAGAGTCTTTGCCGAACAGCCGGCTACTTGAGACTTTAGATTCTCACATTACTACCAAGATTGAGTCGATAAATGACAATCGTGCAGATTGAGTTCCAGCCAGCCAGTATCTGATAGGGCGCGACGCGATGACATCCTCCGTAAATATTTACTGTGATGAAAGTACCCATCTTCCGAACGATGGAATGCCGTTCATGGTGCTCGGCGCGATCGCGTGCAAGCAGGACAAGGCGCGAGAAGTATCGGCGCGCATGTTCGACATCCGAAAGAAGCATGGCCTGCCTCATTCGTTTGAGGTGAAATGGTCAAAGGTCTCGCCTGGCCAGCTGTCGTTCTATATGGATCTCGTTGACTATTTCTTCGATGATGACGACTTGACCTTTCGTGCAGTCGTGGCACCGAAGGGTGGTCTGAACCACCAGGCGTTTAACCAATCCCACGACGACTGGTACTACAAAATGATGTTCTATCTCCTTCGGAATAATCTGTCTTCGGAGGCGCCTGTGAATATCTATCTTGACAAAAAGGACACTCGTAGCGGAGTCAAGGTCGACAAGCTGCATAGTGTCCTGGCGAACAGTGCCTACGATTTTGACCGTCGCCTCGTTCGGCGGGTCCAAATCGTGGAGTCGCACCACGTAAATCAACTGCAGCTGGCCGACATGCTTATCGGCGCGACAAACTATGCAAATAGGGGACTGCTAGGGCAGAGTGCAGCGAAGACGGCACTTGTGGAGAGAGTGAAGCAGAGGTCAGGCAAGATTCTGACCCAGTCGACCCTCCCGAGTGAACCTAAGTTCAACGTCTTTGTGTGGCGCTCCAGGGGAGGGGTGTGATGGCGCTACAATTGAGCCTATCGGCATCCTTCGAAGATCTTCAAGTGTCTTCTAGAGAATACGTCGACGCCGTCTATGACGTGTTTGTTCGAGATTTGATTAGTAGCCGTGCTCGCTGGATGCCTAATGGAGGCGAGGTTTCGTGCCGAAGGCAGCCTGAAGTTGAGGGCCGTCACGCAATATTCTGGCACTGTGTGTCAGCTGGGGACGGCGACGAGGAAGCTCGTCTCGTAGATTTTAATCGCTGTCGCCGTATTCATTGGATTCGCCCAATGATTAATGAGTTTAATTCAATCTACCCAGGCAAGGGTGATGGTTCCCTACATTGGTGGGTGAGTGGTAGGAGACTGCAGAATCCGCGGTATATCCTCGCCACCGGCGATTACGGATTCGTTGTGATGGTCGATCAGCGTTCGACTTACGCGATGCTGGTCACTGCCTACCATGTCGACAGGCGTCGGCGCCGAGAAAAGTTCAAGAGTGAGTGCGAGGACTATTGGTCCGCACATAGCTAGGGCCGCCCACGTGGTGGACGGCCCTGGATACTCCTTCAACGCATGGTCGATGAGCTACGGCTAGCCTACAAGGAGCAGCGGCCCTCGTCTAGATCGTCGGCGGATCGCGACCCATGTCACCGTCGTGGTTCGCGGCGCTGGCTCTGACTCCCTGACCGCTCAGGAGGGTGTGCACGTTGGACTGTTCCGACGGTACGCAGTTGAGTCGTCGCGCCGCATCGGTGGGCCTCGGAGCGGAGCCGGACGGCGAGCTTCAGGTGCACCTGTGAGAACTTTCCCTACTCTCTCAAGGCGGCGGCTGCGCCACCGCGCGGCGCCGAGCAGCGGGCGTCCTCGTGTCCTCGCTCCGCTGCGGGACTCGTTGCGCCGCTGCTCTGCCCCGCTGGCGCCGGCTGCCGGATCCGGGGGCAGGTGCTTTAAGTGCCAAGCCCTCCAAGGCCCGAGTTGCGCCCTTCCGGCGCCCCTATCGGACATCTCCGTCATAGAATCGGAGTATGAACAAGCCTTCAGATTCCGAACTGCTTGACGCGGTCGAGCGCGCAGGATGGCTCTTGGAGCAGCGTGCGTACAGGATCCTCGATGCTGCCAATTGCCATCCACGAGCTAGCTGGGCATTTGAAGATCTGGACGACAGATCAAAAAGTCGAGAGCTGGATGTTTTCGGATTCCGACAACTTCTTCGAGATGACAAAAGAAGATTGGCTGTGGCCGCCAAGTTTCTGGTCGAATGTAAGCAGTCGAAAACCCCATTTGCGGCGATTGGCCAACACCTGCCACCCTGGCAGGCGGGAGCTGCCATAAAGCGGCATGGCTTATCGATTAGAGAGCTTCCGTTTAGTCGAGGTGAGGGCTCCTACTCGATGGTGCCGAGCTGGCGTGCGCTTCGCCTCGTGGACATAGATAGGAGATTCGGCGATGACGGGTTTCGCGCTAGTCAGGTCACAAAACTAGAGCAACGGTCGAAGACGTGGGAAGCCGACAATGCCGGGATATTTAATGGGCTTGTTTTGCCGCTCGCGAAGGCTGTCACTCATGCGCATCGAGGTATCCGTGAGCAGCGCGTGAGCACAGCAGGCATCAGTCGAGATCCGCATTCCTGGATTCATTATGACATAACTTTTCCGGTGGTGGTAACCTCGGCTCCACTGCTTGTCGTTGACGCCACCTCGGAAGTGCCGACCGTTTCGGAGTGCAAGTGGTTCTCTGCTAGGAGGGAGCTTGATAGCTTGAACCTCAAGGGACTGTTTGAGATTGACTTTGTCTCAATCGATGGTTTTGATGAGTATGTCTCAAGCAGGTTGAGTTATGTTTCTGCCATCGCTGACCAGGTGCGAGCGAATCCGTCATTGTATACAGCAGAGGCGTGGGAGTCGCCAGACTACGATTCCTTGGCCCCGTGATTGTTGTGGCTCCAAGCTCGATGCTGAGGTGGGTGCTTTGCTCTTGCTGGCAAAGTTGATTCGTTTGACAGCAACGCTGACAGCAACGCGATGGCGTCCGCCGACCTCGCTCCGGCTGTGCGGTCGCTCTGACCTGCTAGATCCTGGTCGGTTAACCACGCCCTGACGGACTTTTAATCCGCGGGTCGAGGGTTCGATCCCCTCCGGGCCCACTGGTCAGAGCTCATTTTCGGCGACACCATCGTGTCCTGCGGAGTGGTTTGACAGCAACGTGGTAGCGATTCCGGCTCGCTTGACGGGGGAGCACGCCTGCCGGCCGCGTTCGCGGGACGAGAGCGATATCCGGCTCTTCGCATTTAAGGGTGTAGGAGGGGTCTGAAGCCGCCGGCTTCGAGGAGGCTGCGAGCGATGTAGTGGACGAGGTTGCGGAAGCCCAGTGCGGAGCCGCGGAGGTGCTCGAGCCGGCCGTTG
>NZ_ML133857.1 GCF_003994255.1 Brachybacterium paraconglomeratum
CAACGGCCGGCTCGAGCACCTCCGCGGCTCCGCACTGGGCTTCCGCAACCTCGTCCACTACATCGCTCGCAGCCTCCTCGAAGCCGGCGGCTTCAGACCCCTCCTACACCCTTAAATGCGAAGAGCCACTTAAGTATACCGGCGACAGGAAACGGCACGGTCGCCGCGCCCGGTTGCCAGGCGTTCTCAGGGATCCTCTCGCCGGAGAGCATTCCCTGCCATGCGGCACGCAAATGGGTCTCGTCCATCTCCCCAAGGCGGCGCCAGTGCCACCCCGCTTCAGGGCTCAATTGAGTCGCGGCGAGTGCCCGTGATCCGTGCTCCACCTTGGCCCGGAACTGCTCGAAGCTGCGCCAGGGGAGATGGACGATGCCGAGTCCAGGCACGATGTCTCCGGGGCGCATCACACGGTGATTCCCCATGCCGATCACCGTTCCTCGCATTGGGCGGAAGGCCATCTTTGGGTCGTGGTGGGCCGTCGGATCCAGCCGCCACGCCCCGTCCTGAAGAGGATCGGGAAAGGCATTCACGAGCTCAGCGAGGACGATGGGCGCTGCGGTGCCGCGGAGCACGTCGGCGACGGAGCCGCCCTGCCCCATCCAGCGCTCGTCGGCGTCGAAGGGCAGAACCCATGAGGCACCCGCTCGCCGTGCGGCATCGGCGAGGACTGTCATCTTCGCGGACTGCTCGAACGCCGTCCAGGAGTCGTGACCGACGATTAACGGGAGATCTCGCGCGGCGGAGGCGAGAACGTCCCGCGTGGCATCGGTCGAGCCGTTGTCCACGCAGAGCACGCGGTCCACGCCCTGTGATGCCAGCTGAGTGACCGTGCCCTCCAGGACGTCAGCCTCGTTCCGGACCATGGCGATGCCCCAGATCTCGCCCCGCCCCGCGGTCGGCAGTGGGGGAAGAGTGATCCCCGTCGCTGCACGTCGCAGTGCATCACGACGGCGAACTCGGAAGGTGACGGCATCGGAGGCTGCAGCAGCGCTTCGGCGAGCGACGAAGAGACGATGCTTGGCGGCTCGTGCGGTCGCCAGTGGATCGAATGACGGCAGCGCGCTCATCCGGTTGCTCCTCGGCGCGGTGAGTATTCGGTGCGGGGCCAGGACGGGTCGAACATCGGGGCGATGGGGTTGCCATCCGGTGCGATCTCGTGATGGGACGGCGCGATCGCAAGATGCTCGTCGTCGAACGAGGAGGCCAGGTGGCTACCCCAGTAGGAGAACGTCGAGTTCGCGAGGACCAGTGTGGTGGCTGAGGACAGGGCGGCGAGATCGTCGAACGGCGAGGATCTGCCCTCCAGTGTCCGGATGTCGCCGAGCGCAGGTGTGAGCTCCCGACGGCACCAGTCGACGTCGTCGGAGACGACCAGGACGTCGTCGACAGGGCGACCGGCCTGTCGCGCGAGCTCGACTGCACCGGCGACGTGGCTGTGGATGTCCAGGCCGAATCGTGCGAAGAACTCGGGCACCTCGTAGTAGTCGCCACGGCGCACGTTCACGACAAGAGTCTCTGGATCGATCTGAGCTCGGATACGTGACCGTCGTTCACGGAAGGCGTCGCTGCTGTCCACGAGCGCCAGGCAGAAGTTCCGGTTCTGCGAGCGATCGAAGTCGTGGTCGAAGAAGAAGCGGGTCGCGAACCGTCGGCGATCGAGGATCGAGACGTCCTTCTGGTCGATCGTGAGGTCCCTGAGGAGCGGGAACTCCTCGATCCAGTCGGGCATGGTGGCGGAGCGCAGCACGGCGGCACGTCGTCCGGCGCGTTTTTCCTGATGGGCCCACTGCCAGAGGTACAGGTTGTTCCCGCCTCGGATGCCGTCCGACGATCCCTGTACGGTGCGCGCCCCGGGGCGTTCGCGCACGATGTCCAACAGGCGCCGTGCCGCGCTCTCCGCCGCAGACCTGATCATCGGTTGCACCCTCCCGTCTCGAGTTCGGAGAGCTCATCCTGGAATCGTGCGGACGGTGCGAGTCCGAGCGCGAGAGCGATCTCGTGGATCCTCCATCGCCAGTCCAACGTTGCACGTGCATGAGCGTGAGCCTGCCCGGGGACCAGTCGGGACCAACGGTCGACGGCCTCACGGATCTGCTTGATTCCGTGGGAGAGGTCTGTGGGATCGATTTCGACCGTGCTGCCCGGACCGAGCGTCCGGTCAGAGGCGCGTGGCGCAACCCCGGCGACGATCGCGCCCGCACCCAGCGCATCGGTCCAACGGCCGGTGACGTAGTCCCTGGTCGGATGTGTGTAGTCGGCAGGGCTCACGAGATTGGAGAAGGCGAGCACGAACTTGGAGCGCAGTAGGGTCGAGCGCACGTTCTGCTGATTCACTGCAGGATCCGGGTCCATGGCAGGCCGACCCTCGAACGTCAGCCCCACTGCCGCAGCGGCTTCCGCGGTGCGACGGTCGTCGTCCCAGGCGGCTGGCTGTCGCCCGATGCGGAGCAGGTCCACGGGGCGTTCGGTCGGCAGCTCGTCGATCGCGAGCGTGTCCGTGCCCCACGGTGCCCAGTGGATCTGGGTCCCCGTCGTGGACGCCCACTCGTCCTGCAGCTCGCGGTCGGTGATGAAGATGTGGTCGAAGTGGCCACGATCCCGGGCCATGCGCGAGATGCGATCGCTCCAGAACGAGTCGATGACCCAGGCGGCAGTCGTGCGATATCCGGGCAGCCAATGGCGGAGGCGGGCGGCGTAGGCGAGGTGCGCCGGGTTCGAGGCGAGGACGAGGAGCGTCCGGCGGCCCGAACGGTGCCGAGGGAGCTGGCCGAGGAGCTTTCGGGCGATCGAGACCTCGCCCTCGTCCTGCAGGGTGACGAGATTGCCCTCCAGGAGCCGTGCGGTGAGATCGGCGAGCTGATCGATGGGTCCCCAGCCGTTCCCGCCTGCTCGGATGTAGAGGATGTCGAGAGTCATCGGGCAGACACCTCCGACGTCGTCACCGTGATGGACTGCGGTGCGGGGTTACGGTGCAGGATTCGGAAAGCGAGAATGCCCTGCAGAGCCCCTACGTTGCCGCCGAGGATCTGTGCCGTGCGCAGGCGGTCGGCTCGGCTCTGTTGTCGCAGCAGATTCGGGACCTGGCGCGCGATCTGGATGAGCGAGTACTTGAGGCTCGGCCCGGTCATGCTGCTCGAGCGATAGCGGGTCCACAGGAGGATCCGTGCGTAGTGCTGGATGCGTTGTTGGCGGAAGAGTGCCCTCGGCGCGTGCTTGAGTCGGTAATGCACAACAGCTCGGGGACGCGTGACCACCTCGGTCCCTGACAGCTGCGCGCGCCACGCGAAGTCTGTCTCCTCTGCCCCGCCTGGATAGGAGGGGTCCATGCCGTCGAGCGCGAGATAGCGGTCGCGCCGGATGGCGAAGTTCCCGCCTGGGGCGGTGGGCAGGTAGCCGGCGTACCCCTCTGGGGTCAGGAATTCCGGAGTGGAGGCCGGATCGGGATCCGGGGCGATGCTGTACGCCGCGAGGACATCCGTGTCGTTGAACCGCTCATGGTGCAGGGCACCGGCGGAGATGACATCAGCTCCGGCCAGGAGCGGTGCCGAGAGCTCGCGCACCCAATGCGCATCGACGAGGTCATCCGCATCGCAGAACAGCAGGACGGAACCGCGTGCGGCGGCGGCGCCACAATTCCGGGCGTGACTCGCGCTCGACGGACCAGCGGCGTCGACCACGCGGAGATCAAGGGCGCCTGCGTGCGCGTTGGCGACAGCTCGGGTTCCGTCGCTGCTGTTGTTGTCGCACACCAGGACCTCGAAGTGCTCTGCGCCTTCTTGGGCGCGCAACGATTCGAGCTGCTCGCCCAGCACGTTCGCGGCATTGTGTGCGGGGATGATGACACTGAGCCGGGGCGGGGTCTCGCTCACGTCAGTCCGCCTCTCCGCCCTGATCTCCAGGCTCCAGGTCGCGCAGCTTCCTGGCGGGCACTCCTGCATAGACGCTGTCGGGGAAGCAGTCGGAGGTCACCACGGCCCCGGCGCCGATGATGCTTCCGGCGCCGACGGTGATGCCCGGGAGCAGGATGGCTCCTGCTCCGATCCATGCGCCGGCGCCGACGGTGATGCCTCGGTGGGCGCCATCTGCGGCCCGTCGAGCGGATGGGCCGATCCCGTGATTGCCGGTCACGAACATCGCTCGAGGCCCCACGGTGACGTTGGTTCCGAGCTGGATCGGGCCGGCGTCGAAATAGACCTGGTTGTTGATGAAACTGCCGGCGCCGACACGAATCGAGTTCGGGTTGCAGAAGGTGATGCCATGTCCGAGGGCTACGTCGTCGATGCCGGCGAGCCCCAGTCGAGCCAGGAGCTGAGCGCGATATCGGATGGGCACCACGGAAGACCCGGCGGTCTGGAAGAGCGCGCGCCTCACGGACCCTGCAAGCGGCATCTTCATGCGGACATCGTCCCCTCTGAAGGATCGTTGTGTCGGGTGGACGGCGCGGTGAGCCCGAGCCCCGGCGCCGACACGGGCGGCGTGCGCGGCCAACCGAAACGGAGCGCACCGCTCGCATTGCCGAGGGCATGGGACCACCGCATGCCGACGTCGAACGGCGAGGCCGAGCGACGGAACGGCATCAGGACCGTCGCCGCCAGGCATCGGGCGATGTCGACCGGCCACGGCGGGACGGGCGACTGAGAGGACGCTCCGTGGACGATCAGCAGTCGCCGTCGGGCCCGTGCGTCCTGGAACCCGCGGCGCATGCGCTGCTTCGCGGACCACTTCCCCCGATAGCCGATGCGGACTGCCTCCGCGACTGGGACTCGATGGCCGGTGCGCCGGGAACGGAAGGCGAGATCGTTGTCGTCGCCGTAGTGAGCGAAGCCCTGGTCGAAGCCGCGCAGCTCGAGAAGCGTCGACCGGGCCCCTCCGAAGTTTCCCGCCATCAGGACGGGGAACGGGCCGGTCTGCTTGTCCACCGGCGCAGTCCACTCCGGGGGAGAGGCGTCGAACTCCCGGCGGACCGTCTCGAGGCCGTCTGCAAAGGGCGCCTCGGCCAGCAGGATCGACTCCCCGGTCCAGAGCTCGGTGTGCTGGGACGCGAGGTATCCGTTCCTCACCCAGGTCCGTGAGACGACGTCGTCCGCATCGCAGAACTGCAGTGACTCGGCGTGAGCATGGGAGATCCCCACGTTGCGCGCATAGGAGGAGCCCTGGTGCTCGTGTGCGCGGACGATCCTCAGCTCGAAAGCGGTGGAGTGCAGGAAGTCCGCAGCGGCCTCATCGAGTCGTTGCGCGGGGTCGTTGTCCACGAGGATCACCTCGAACGGCGGCGCGTCGATCTGATCCGAGAGCGATGCCAGCTGGAGCGCGATGGTCGACTGCGCCTGGAAGCACGGGATGACCACGCTGACCGATGGACCGGTCACGTCCCCTCCTCGCTCCTCATCCGGGCCCGCGCTCGGTGCGCGCGCGACGAGTCGAACGATAGCGGCAACTCACCAGCCCGGGCCGAAAGTCTCGTCGCCTCTTCTTGCCTCTCAGACCGCGATCGGGCCTCGAGTCCGGGTGCATCGCGGTCGGACGGTCGCGGATGTGACGCCACCCACCGATCGCAAGCGAGAAAAGTTCTCAGTTACCCCTCGGGGCGAGTCGCCGCGCTTCAGCGGCGATGCCGCGCGAGACGGGCGCGCGGCATCGGCAGTGAGGCGTCAGGACCAGCACAGTCACGGGGACTCCAGCCCGCCGGTCAACGCGCCTCGATGCCAACTTCGAGTTCCGCGGGACCGTGCCGAGACGGCATCCGAGAAGTCGGTCCTGAGCAGGGGCTGCGACGGCTGAGCATGGTCCCCCTAAGCCCCGTTGAAGGCGACGCCGTCGTGGATTCGTCACGCCGCTCGCACAGTGCTCAGGGGCATCGAGAGACCAGGGGATGAGAGATGGCCACGCCAGAGCAGGAGATCAGGACGACGCGCCGCGCCGTCGTACGCGGTGCCGCGTGGGCGGCACCCGTCGCACTCGCGACCGTCGCCGCGCCCGCGGTCGCGGCGAGTCGGCCGCCCGCGCAGCACGAGATGGATCTCGGGATCTTCGTCTCCGCCTCGGCGTCGGCGGACACCGTCGGACGCGTCGGCTACTTCGGAGGCAACGCCGGCGGAGTCCAGACCACGGCCGACACCCCTGAGGAATCGTTCCGCAACGGAACGACCTGGGCGGAGTCCGACCTGAACTGGGTGGACGGGCGAGGGACGACCGCGACCACCTGGAATGCCATGAACGCCGACAACGGCGAGGGCAGCTTCACCCCGGCCATCAGTCCAAGAAACGCGGCGAAGGCCTTCACCTCCACGGCTGGCATCTCGGGGACCCCGAAGTACGTCTCGCCCCTGTCCGCGAAGGGATCCCCCACCTTCAACGCGCCGACCGTCACCACCAACAGCAAGGGGCAGGTCGTGGTCACGATGAGCTACACGTTCACCACGAACCAGGCGGTCACCGCCGGCACCGCGAAGCCGTACGCGCAGATCATCTCCCCGCACACCTTCGGGCTGTCCAAGCCCGGCCTGCTGGGCTTCCAGATCGCCGCCGACATCACCGGCACGCTCACGCCGAGCACCACGCAGCAGCCGCTCCAGCTCTCTCGTGCCCTCACGCAGCGGACCTACCTCTCGCTCTCGGGTGCGTGGCCGCCCGGGTGAGCTCAGCGGCTCTGATCACAGTTTCTGCACAACTGTGCTCGACTGTCGCCACCGACCATTAAAGTCGCAATCAAACGTCGCTTCGCCCGTTATCTCCCTAGGGGGCTCGAGGCGGTGGGGGTCGGGCCGAGCGGTCCGACGAGGGCTGTGAGACGGTGGCGGTGGCTGCCGATGAGCCGTGGAGGGCCATTGAACGCTGTTCCCGGGGACCTGGGAGTGGGGACCATGACTGAGCTGGACGCCGAGCGGACCGCTGCGGCACGCCGTCGAGCCGCGACGCGGTCCCAGCGCACGTCGGTGGCACAGCTGCGCCGACTGACCCTGCCGGCGATGATCGTTGCGGACGTGCTCGCGCTCGCCCTCGCGGTGGGCATCGCGTTCGCCGTCCGCCAGCTCCTCCTGCCCCCGGCCGGCGATCTTCGCGAGAACGTCGCCAGCGCCTCCCTCGTCATGGCGCTCGGCTGGCTGGCCGCGATCGCGATGCTCGGCGGGTACGACCGTCGCCAGCTCACCTCCGGCCCGCAGCTCTACCGCAACGTGCTCCACGCCTCCGGCGCCGCCTTCGGCGTCATCGGCGCGCTCGTCTACCTGCTGGACCTCGAGCTCTCACGCGCCTTCTTCATCGCCTTCTTCGTCACCGGCCCGCCGCTTCTGTTGCTGAACCGGTTGCTGCTGCGCCGCGCCCTGGCGTCCGCCCGCGTGCGCGGGCGCTTCCGCCAGTCGCTCATCGCCGTGGGCTCCCTCGCGCACGTCGACGGGATCGCCGCGACCCTTCACCGGGAGCGATGGCTCGGCTACGACATCGTCGGCGCGGTGACCCCCGGCGGCATCGCCGACGCCTCCAAGCTCGGCATCCCCGTGCTCGGCCCGGAGCGGGAGCTTCTGCGGATCGCGGAGACCGCAGCGCCCGACATGCTCTTGTTCACCGCTGGCTCCACGGCGAGCGCGGAGGAATTCCGCCGCACCGCCTGGAAGCTCGAGCACGAGAGGATCGGCGTGATCGTGGTGCCCGCCCTCACCGAGATCTCCGCTGACCGCGTCACGATGCGCCCCGTCGCGGGCCTGCCGCTGGTGCACATGGATCTCCCCCGCGCCCGCCAGGCCCTGCGCTGGACCAAGCGTCTGTTCGACGTGGTCGTCGCCGCGCTCGTCCTCGTCGTGATCTCCCCGCTGCTGGCCGTGATCGCGCTGCGCATCCGCGCCCACGACGGAGGACCGGTGATCTTCCGCCAGCAGCGCGTGGGGCGCGACGGGAAGCACTTCGAGTTCCTGAAGTTCCGCACGATGGTCACCGACGCCGAGGCCGTGAAGGTCGAGATGGTCGAGCGCGCCGTCCAGGACCGCGGCAACACGGTCATGTTCAAGATGAGGAACGACCCCCGCATCACCGCCCCCGGACGCTTCCTGCGCCGCTTCTCCCTCGACGAGCTGCCTCAGCTGTGGAACGTGCTGCGCGGCGACATGAGCCTCGTCGGCCCCCGTCCCGCCCTGCCCGGCGAGGTGGAGCGCTACGACGACGACGCGAAGCGCCGCCTCCACGTGCGCCCCGGGATCACCGGTCTGTGGCAGGTCTCCGGCCGCAGCGACCTCTCCTGGGAGGACACGGTGCGGCTGGACACGTACTACGTCGACAACTGGTCCTTCACCCAGGACCTCCAGATCCTCATGCGCACGGTCAAGGCCGTGCTCGCCTCCTCGGGTGCCTACTGACGATGGCCCGGCTCGCCCCGGAGGCGGGGGCCGCGCAGCGCACCGGCCCTGCCCTTCCCCGCCCCCTCCGCCTCCTCGCCGCGCTCGTGCTGCTGCTCTACCCGCTCGCGGCGGGCGCGCTGCTGCTGACCTCGGACGGCTGGGCCGTGAACCGTCTGAACGTGCGGATCTGGTACGCCGTCACCGGTGCCTTGGGCCTGCGTGAGCAGGTCACCCCGGAGATGTTCGCGGCGCTCGCGAACGTGGCGCTGTTCGTGCCGTTCTTCGCGGCGCTCGCCGTGCTGGTGCCCACCTGGTGGTGGGTGGCGGCCGGCGCGGGGCTCTCGATCGCGGTCGAGCTCTACCAGGGCGAGATCGGCACGCGGGAGCAGGACCTGGTCGACATCCTCGCCAACACCGCCGGGGCCGCGCTCGGCGTCGGCCTCGGGCTGCTCGTGCGACGGTTCGCCGGGAGTCGCGCACGGAATCGCCGCACGGAGCGGCCGGCCGACGCGTCGGCCCGTCAGCCGGGACTCAGCGCCGCAGGAAGCGCCCCCAGCGCGCCCACCACTCCCGGCGCACCTCGCGCCGAGACGGGGCATGGCCCAGGCGGAGGCCCAGATGATCACGATTGACCTGCAGCGCCTCGGCCAGCAGCCGCGCCTTCGCCAACGCGCCGTCGGCGTCCCGCAGCCTCGCCCGCCACACCTCCCGCGGGGCGGCGCCGTCGTGCACCGCCTGCCACACCCGCGCCCCGGGCAGGCCCTCCACGGTCTCCGGGCGACCGATCGCGAGCGCGAGCGGCACCTGGGCACCGAGCTCGGCGGTGAGGCCCTCGATCCGCAGCCGCTCGGCATCGTCCACCTCGGTCCAGGCCACGCGCACATCGCGACGGGAGCGGCCGCTCGCATCGCGGGCGGCGTGCACCAGCAGCACCAGCCGCTGCGCGGTGAGATCCGGGACCGCGCACGCAGCGCCGCCGAGATCCACGCTCTCCCGGTGCGCCCACAGCTGCTCGAAGGTCGCCGCCGCATCCCGGTCCAGGCCCGGGAAGGCGCGGTGCAGATCGGCCGTGCCCCACACGCGATGGTGGAACGTCGCCGCATGCGCGAAGACGCTGCCGTGCTCGAAGGTGGTCACCTGCTCCCAGCCGTCGGCCTCGAGCGCGGCCACCAGCGGCGCGACCTGCGCCGGGTCCACCAGCACGTCGCAGTCCGAGGAGCCGGCGCGGCCCTCGGCCAGCAGCGGATGCAGTGCCTCGCCCTTGAGATGCAGGATCCTCACACCCGCACCTCGGGCAATATGGTCGAGGCAGCCATGGGCCATGCGCAGACGCACCGGGACCGGCACCTGCACGGCGGATGTCATGGGGGCAAGTGTAGGAGCCGCAGGCCCCTTGCCGCAGGATCGACAGCGGCGCCGACGGGCGGAAGGACGCTCGTCATGAGCGCAATAGGACGCAGGGACGAGAAGGGAAGGGGGAGCGGACGTGTGGGAGCTCGATAGCCGCATCCAGCGCTACGACTGGGGATCGACCACCGCGATCCCCGAGTTCCTGGGCCGTCCCGCCGACGGCGCCCCCTGGGCCGAGGCCTGGTACGGGGCGCATCCGCTGGCGCCCTCCACCCTCGCCACCGGGCAGGACGCCGGCGCCGGGCTCGACGCTGCGATCGCCGCGGACCCGCGCCGCATGCTCGGCGACGGCGTGGAGCGCGCCTTCGGCGCCCGCCTGCCGTACCTGCTGAAGGTCATCGCTCCCGAGAAGCCGCTGTCCCTGCAGGTCCACCCCGATCGCGAGCACGCCCAGGAGTCCTTCGCCGCGGAGACCGCGGCCGGGCTCCCGCTCGAGTCGCCGCTGCGCAACTACCGCGACGACAACCACAAGCCCGAGATGCTGATCGCGCTGACCCGCTTCACCGCGCTGTGCGGGTTCCGCACCCCGCGCCGCGCCGCCGCGCTGCTGGAGGGGCTGGGCACCGACCTCACCGACCGGCTCCACACCCTCCTCACCCGCAGCCCCACCGCCCACGGCATGCGCGCCGCGTTCCGCACCCTGGTCTCCTCGGCGATGCGCCCGGACCCCGAGGCGGTGCAGCAGGTCGTCGAGGCATGCCGGGCACGCGCCGAGTCCGGCCACTCGCCCTCCCCGCGCATCGATCAGACCGTCGCGCTGCTGGCCGAGCATCACCCGGGCGATCCCGGTGTGGTCGCCGCGCTGCTGCTGAACCCCGTCACCCTCCGCCCCGGCGAGGCGATGTTCGTGCCCGCCGGGACCCTGCACGCCTATCTTCACGGCGTGGGCCTGGAGATCATGGCCGCCAGCGACAACGTGCTGCGCGCGGGACTGACCCCCAAGAAGGTCGACGCCGACGAGATGCTGCAGTGCGTGAGCGTGCAGGCCGCGCCGCCGCTGCGCGTCGCGCCGGAGCGGCAGAACGCGACGTCGGTCGCCTACTACGCGCCCGTCGACGACTTCGAGCTGTCGCTGACCACGCTCGCCGATCCGCCCGGCACCTTCCGCACCCGCCACCGCGTCCCCGGCGGCGGGCCCCGCACCCTCCTCGGCCTCGAGGGGGAGGTGCTGGTGCAGAGCGCCCTGGGCCGCCACGTGCTCACCGCCGGCAAGGCCCTGTTCGTGCCCGCCGCCGCCGGTCAGCTCCACGCCGGCGGCTCCGGCCGTTTCGTCCAGGCGAGCGTCCCGTGACCCGCTACCGGCTGCGTCCCGTGGTCAGCGAGTGGGACGGGGAGGACCTGTGGGTGGGGGCGCTGCCCCACGGCCCGATCACCCGCATCCAGGGCGCCGGCGCCCTCGTGCTCGAGCTGCTCGCCGAGGCGCCGGACCGCGCCGCGAGCCCCGCCGAGCTCGCCGACCGGCTGCGGCAGGAGGTCGAGGACGTGCCCGAGGACGCCGAGCAGATCATCACCGGCTTCCTCGCCGAGCTCGATACGGGCGGGATCCTCGAGACGATCGAGGAGGACGCCGCATGACCGCTGCACCCACCACCGTCGCCGCGACCCGGCTCGAGGTCGCCGGCCACAGCGTGCTGCTCAGCTTCGGGCCCGGCCTGGAGACCGTGGCCGAGGAGATCGACGCCCTGTGGTCCCACCTGCGCGCGGCCGACGACGACGGCGCGACGCCGCAGATCCGTCTCGACTATGCGCTCGCCGGCGGCGACCTCCCCGCCGGGACCGTCCCGCTGCCGGCGCGGCTCGAGGCGAGCTACACGGTCTCCGGCCACCTCACCCGCGAGGTGATCCGCCGGCTGATCGGCACGCGCCTGCTGCTCCACGCCGGCGCCGTCGCCCACCCCGAGCTCGGGACCCTCGTGCTGGTCGGCGCGTCCGGGGCGGGGAAGTCCACCGCCTCGTCCCTGCTGGGCCGGGCCGGCGCCTATCTCACCGACGAGCTGACGATCATCACACCTGGCAGCTTCGCGCTCACCCCGTATCCCAAGCCGGTCTCCAAGCACGACCCGGAGCTCGGTGCGAAGCGGGATCTCGCCCTGGGCGACCTGGGGCTCCGTCCCGCCGATGAGGTGGCCGTCGCGGCGCCGGCGATGGTGCTGCTGCTCGAGCGGATCCGGGACGAGGACGAGGCGGGGGAGGGGGCCTCGGTGATGCGGGTGCCGCTGTCCGAGGCCCTGACCCGGATCGTGTCGCAGACCTCCTCGCTGTGGGAGGTGCCCGGCGGCCTCGCCGAGCTCGCCGCCCTGCTGGACTCCGTGGGCGGGGCGCTCGAGGTGCGCTACCGGGAAGCCGCCGAGCTCGAGGAGCTGCTGCGCCACCTGCCGCCGGCCGAGCACGTCGAGACGGTCGAGATCGCGCCGTGGCCCGGAGACGCGGCGGCCGGAGAGGACGCGGCGCCGGCGCCCGGCACGATCGCCGCCGCTCCGTTCCGCCAGGCGCTCGCCGTCGAGTCCGGGCTGTTCGTGCTCGGCGAGCACGGCGCGATCCACCTGCCCGGCCTCGCGGGTCTGGTCTGGGACCTGCTCGCCGACGCGGGCCCCCTCACCGTCGACCAGCTCGAGCAGCTGGTGGTCGAGGAGATCGGAGAGCACCCCGAGAGCACGGCCCTCGTCCGCGGCACGGTCGAGGAGCTCGTGGACCACGGCTGGGCCCGCCAGGGCTGATCAGGGGGCGACGACGCCCCGGCGCAGCACCGGCACCAGCTGCTCCACCCGTTCGGTCAGCAATGCGGCTGTCCGTGTCGCCTGCGCCGCGTCCTTGCCGTAGGGATCGGGGACGTCGAGGCCGGAGGGAATCGCGCGGCGCGTCCACGCGGAGATGATTTCCTTCAGCGGAGCGTCCGGATTCTCCGACGCCATCCGAGCGAGTTCTGGAATATGCCCCATATGTCCGATGCGCCGGGCAGCGGCGGGGAATTCATCCAGGAGGTAGGCGCGCTGTCGACGCGACATCGTGAGGATCAGATCTGCTCCGAGGTCCGCGGCGGATAACTGGCGGGCGCGGAAGCCCTGCGAGTCGACGCCGCGCGCCGAGAGCTCGCCCGCCATCTGCGACTCCATCGCACTGCCCTCGAGAGCGAAGATGCCCCTGCTCAGGGTGTGGATGTCGGGCAGTCGATCGCGCAGCAGATGTTCGGCGAAGGGGGAGCGGCAGACGTTGCCGGTGCACACGAACAGGATCGAGGGCAGCTGCGGCTCCGGGCGGCGCGCGGGGGCGGGATACCTCATGTGCACAGACTAGACACCGCAGGAGACTTGTCGGAAATGCCCGGACAGAAGCGGAGGCGCGGGAAACTCATGGAAACTTACCCGACGGTAAAGTCATGGAGAAGTGTCGGAGGTGAAGAATGGTGACCGCCCTCCCTCCCTGTTCGCACTCAGCCGTCGGCCGGCAGTTCCCCGCCTGCCTGCGCCTCCGCCAACTGCTCCCGGATCTCCTGCACGAACTCGATCACCGCGCTGCCGCCGTTGACGGGGCCGCCGGCGAGCTGGCCGTCGGCCCCCAGCAGCACCGCGCTCGGCGCGCTCGTGCCGCCGAGCGCGGTGCGGGCGGTGAACTGCAGATCATGCAGGGCGTACCCCGCCACGCGGTCCGTCGTCCGCTCGCGCAGCTGGTCCAGCGGGCGGGAGAACACGAACCGCACCTGCAGCGTCTGCTCCAGCTCGCCGATCCACTCCTCGGCGTGGTCCAGCACCCGTTCGCACGGCCCGCAGCCCTCGGTGACGAACACCAGCAGCGCCGCCCGCTGCGCGGTGAGCTGGGTGAGGGTGATCAGGCGGCCGTCGGGCTGCTGCAGCACCGCCGCCGGGATCGGGGAGCGCTCGTAGTCCAACAGCTCGTCCTCGTCCGCATCGGCCGCCGCAGGGGCGGGAGCGGTCGAGGCGTCGGCATCGGTCTCGGCGACGCTGCCACCGATCGTGGCGGCCGTCAGCGCGATCGCGATCAGCAGCGCTAGCCCGAGACCGATCAGCCCCATCGGCGCCTGCACCAGGAGAGTGGTCATCGCCCCGCTCGCCGCCGCGACCACGGCCAGGACGCCCAGCACGCTCAGGAGCACGTTCCGCACCAGCGTCGTGCGGGAGACGGTGGGGGAGGCGAGGGTGCCGAAGCAGGAGCAGTGCACCTGCTCCTCGAAGGTCAGCGCCCGCGCGATGATCGCCAGGTAGGTGAACATCAGGAGCGCCACCAGCCCTGCGAGAAACACCTGCAGGGGCGGCACCGGGATCCACAGCGCGAGCGCGAGGATGATCTCCGCGGCCGGGAGCGCCGAGGCGACCGAGGCGTGGAACGCCGGCAGCGGGAGGCGCAGCGAGCGCATCGCGTCCTTCGTCCCCTCGCGTGCCCCGAGCTTCGCGAGCCCGGAGATCAGCAGGGTGATCGACAGCAGGATCGGTGCCGCCAGCAGCACAGCCATTCGGGGAGCCTCCTCACGTCGGCCCGGCCTTCGGGACGGCGTCACCCACTATTCTCCGATATCGAGGGCGGTCGGAGCGGGGCCGGACCAGCCTTTCGCCCACGGCGCATCGCGGCCCGTCGGCCCTACCCTGGAGCCATGTCGACTGACGCTCAGCAGGCCTCCACCGTCCTCGACGACGTCCGACGGGGCGAGATCCTCGCCGACGTCGCCGCGCTGCGGGACTCCTTCGACGCCGGCACCACTCGTCCGCTCGAGGCGCGGCTCGCCCAGCTCGATGCGCTCGCCGCCGGGCTCCGCGCCGAGCGCCCCCGCCTGCTGAAGGCGCTCGAGCTGGACCTCGGCAAGTCCCGCACCGAGTCGCTGATCACCGAGCTGGGCGTCGTCTCCCAGGAGATCGCGCACATGCGGAAGAACCTCCGCGCCTGGCTGAGACCGGAGCGCTTCGGGCCCGGCCTGATGCTCGCCCCCGCCAGTGGACAGATCCGCCGTGAGCCGCTCGGGACCACGCTGATCATCGCCCCGTGGAACTACCCCGTGAACCTCGCGCTCGCCCCGCTGATCGGCGCGATCGCCGGCGGGAACACCGCGATCCTCAAGCCCAGCGAGGTCGCGCCCGCCACCTCCGCCGCGCTCGCCCGCCTCGTGCGCACCCACCTCGACCCTGCCTGGGTGAGGGTCGTCGAGGGCGCCGTCGAGGAGACCACGCTCCTGCTCGAGCAGCGCTACGACCTGATCTTCTACACGGGCAACGGGACCGTCGGCCGGATCGTCGCCCGCGCCGCCGCCGAGCACCTCACCCCCACCGTGCTCGAGCTCGGCGGGAAGTCCCCGGTGTTCGTCGATGCGGGCATGGACCTCGAGACCGTCGCCCGCCGCATCGTGTGGGGGAAGTTCACCAACGCCGGGCAGACCTGCGTCGCCCCCGACTACCTCATGGCCGAGCGCTCCACCCTCGACGCCCTCGTGCCCCATCTGAAGGACGCCGTCGCCGCGATGTACGGGCGCGACCCCCGGCGCAGCCGCGACTACGGACGCATGGTGAACCAGAAGCACTTCGACCGCGTGCTCGCCCTGATCGACGACGACAAGGCCGTCATCGGCGGCACCTCCGCAGCCGATCGGGCCGAGCGCTACCTCCCGCCGACGATCCTCGACGGCGTGGACTGGGACGATCCGGTGATGGGGGAGGAGATCTTCGGCCCCGTTCTCCCGTTGCTCGCCGTGGACGGGCCCGACGAGGCGATCGCCCGCATCAATGGGGGTGAGAAGCCGCTGACCGCCTACGTGTTCAGTCCCCGTCCCGAGATCGAGGAGCAGTTCATCGCCGAGACCTCCTCGGGATCCCTCGCGTTCGGCCACACCCTCGCGCACCTCGCCTCGCAGACCATGCCTTTCGGCGGCGTGGGGGAGTCCGGCATAGGCAAGTACCACGGCCGCGCGAGCCTCGAGGTGTTCACCCACGCCAAGCCCGTCGTGAAGAAGCCGCTGCGCCCCGACACTCTGCGACTGGTCACCCCGCCGTATCGCGGGGCGAAGCGGGCGCTGCTGGGGCGACTGTTTCGCTGACTGCCTGGGAAAACGCCCAAAACGACTGAACCCGGGCGTAGTGCGTCGTGCGGCGTGACACATCGGTCGAACATAGCCGCGAGACCGTTGCGCCGGCGCGAGGTTGAACCGTAGCTTGGCTACCGTTCAGGACTTCCAATGCGCCGGCGAGCATGGGCCGCGACCGCACGCCGTGCTCTAAAGTGAATCGTCCGGGGTCTGTTGGCGGCTTTGATCTCACGGGAGGATGAGCGTCATGGCAGCCCCGAGGAAGTCCCCCGATGAGCTTCGGGAGAGGGCCACGAGGATTGCTGTGGAAGCTCGACTGGATCCTGTGACGAGGTCGGGACCGTTCCGTCGCGTGGGCGAGCACCTCGGAATCCATCCGGAGACTTTGAGGAACTGGGTCGTGCAGGCCGAGATCGACGAGGGCCACCGCCCTGGGACGACGGCCAACAACGCCGATCGGCTTGCTGAGCTGGAGAAGGAAGTGCGCGAGCTTCGCCGAGCGAACGCTATCCCGCGGTCGGCTTCGGCATTTTTCGCGGCGGGCCTCGACCGCCTACCGCGTTGACCGTCCAGTTCATCGAACAGTACAGGCAGGAAATCGGCGCCCGGCCGATCTGTCGCACGCTCATTGCAGCAGGCACCCCGATCGCGCCGAGCACCTCCTACGCCTTCAGGACCCTCCCCCCCCTCGACGCGGGCTATCCGTGACCGGGAGCTACTGGTCCATATCCGGCGCGTGCATGAGAGGAACTTCGGGGTCTACGCGAAGAAGATCCGCGCTCAGCTGCGCCGGGTAGGCGTCCGGTTTGCACGCTGCATCGTGGAACGGCTGGTGCGGGAGGAAAGGCTTCGCGGGATCAGGCGAAAGAAGGGTTCGCAGAACGCGCTCCCCGACGATGGCCCGAGCACTCGCCTCTACCTGGTCGAACGTGACTTCACCGAGAAGGTCGCGAACCAGCTGCGGGTCGCGGACATCACCTGCAGCCGCGCGTTCGCAGGCTGGATCTGTGCTGCGTTGGTCATCGATCTGTTCTCCCGCCGCGCGGTCGGCTGGCAGCTGTCGAAGTCGCTGCGGACCGCCCTAGCCCTGTACGCGCTAGAGATGGGGCCGTGGAGCCGCGAGTACGCAGGTCGTGACGTCTTCGGGCTCTCGCACGACAGTGACGAGGGAGTCCATCACGTCGCCACCCGTTACACCCAGCGCCTCGCCGAAGCCGGCGCAGTCGCGTCTGTGGGATCGACCGGCGACTCCTATGGCTACGCCCTGGCCGAGGTCTTCGACTCGCTGTTGAAGGCCGAGCTGGTCCGCAACTGCGGACCCTGGAGGAGCATCGACGAGCTCGAAATCGCGACCGCTGAATACATCGACTGGTTCATCCATCGATGGCTCCACGGCGAGATCGGCATGATCCCGCCCGTCGAACTAGAGGACACCTACCTTCACTACCAGGCCGTGCCGGCGACCGCTGACGCGGCGCTTGCGAGCCTCTAACAAAACCGGGGCGATTCACCCTGCATCAGCGTAGTAGTGGCGCAAGTACCTGCCGGACCGTTGGGATCCAAAGTGAAGGGGCTCAGATATTCAGGACTCTTCCTGGAGGTTCTCAGCTTCATCGTCGACTCGATCACATGTCAGGAGGCGCCGGCTCGTCACTCGTCACCCGCGGGTAACGTGCGACCGAGACCAACGATGCCCCGGGGTGCTGCGCCATCGCGCGGCCGTCGGGACATCTCTAGACCCCCAGGCCTGGAGGCGACGTGCCACGATCCCAAAGTTCTCACTCGACGACTCGACGAAGCGTGATGCGGGGAGCTGCGCGGGCTGCGCCGATTGCCATTGCCAGCGTCTCGGCACCCGCCCTCGCCGTTTCCCCCACCTGCGCGAGCCAGGACGTGACTCTCAACTGGGGCTTCGCCCAGTATTCAGGGACTCCGTCGCTGACCTCGTCGTTCACGACCAACGTGACCTTCAATCCTAACCCGCCGAACGGAACTTATCCGAGCCTCAACTCGCCGCTCCGGGCCACGATCGTGCACACGTACTTCGGTCAGGCGCGAGGCTCCACCCCGAACGGCACCATCTCGACCTTCAACGTCGGCGGCATCGGTCAGGTCGGCTACTACGTCCGGCAGCAGACCGGGGCGACGGGAAGTGCGACGCCCAGCGCCAACGACTATCAGACGATCCGATTCACGTTCAGCGAGAGCGTCAGCAACCTGCGCTTCTCCATCACCGACATCGACCGCGTTTGGACGACTACGACGAAAGACTTCATCGACGGCGTCTCCCTGACCAGCGGCTCGCGGTTCACTGCCACCGTCCCTAGCGGGTCCACCGTCACGGGAGCAGGCACCGTTGCGAGCCCGTGGCGGAACAGCACCGACGGGAACAAGAGCGAGGATGAACCTGGCGGACAGATCGACATCGCCTTCACAGGGCCGGTCGAGACGTTCACTATCCGCTACGACAACTTGGGGCGACAAGCGATCTCCAGCGGCGTGAATAATGACCAGGCAGTGTTCATCACCGGATTCCGAGCGAATCGGCCGACTCAGTGCTGAACGCGCGTCCGGCAAACGCACGAGATGGGACTGCTGCACTGATAGTTGACATCCGATCTGGCTTGCATGCTGAACGGCCTGTAGGGATGTGCGTCACGCCCGCCCCCTAACCCCGAGAGTTTCGCGAGGACATCGTGGGTGTGGCCCGGTCCCGTGAGGACGGCATCACCATCGCGCAGATCGCGAAGGATTTCGGTGTCCACGAGATGACGCTCCATAGTGGATTCGCCATGCCGACATCGACGACGGCAACCGTCCGGGCAGGACCCGGCAGGAGTCGACCGAACTGCGTGATGCTCGGTAGGAGATCCGGCTGCTGGAGCAGGATAACGAGGTCCTCCGCCGCGATATCGCGAATCTGTCCCAGGCGAAGCCTCCGGGAAAAGGTTCTTCCCGCTCGTGAGCGAGCGCGCCGCGGACTGGAACACCGTTTCGGTGTCCCTGCGGGCCCTGAAGCTCGCCCGCCAGCCCTACTACCGCTGGCTTAAGCACTAGGTCTCCGAGGCCGAACTGGTCGGGGCCTATCGCGCCAACACTCTGTTCGACGCTCACCTGGATGATCCCGGGTACGGGTATCGCTTCCTGGCCGACGAGGCCGCCGATGCCGGCGAGGTGATGTGCGAGCGGACTGCGTGGCGGATCTGTCGAGTCAGCCGGTGGTGGTCCGTCTTCGGGAAGAAGCGCGGCAAGAACGGAAGACAACCAGGACCGCCCGTCCACGAGGACCTGGTCAAGCGTGACTTCTCCGCCGATGACGTGAACGAGCTGTGACTGACCGGCGCTCCCCCGCTGCGCGCTCGGCGCATGATCGCATCGCGAGGTGCCCCCTCCGAACACTGGACTGACGAGGGAAAGCTCTACCTCTGCGGGATCGAGGATGTGTTCTCCGGACGGATCGTGGGCCACTCGATCAGCGACCGGATGAAGGCCCGCCTCGCAGTGAACGGGCTGAACAATGCGGTATCCCGGCGTCGTGACGCTGCCGATTGCGTCGTGTACTCGAACCGAGGATCCCGGTTTCGGTCACGCAAACTCGCGCAGACGCTGAACCGTCGTCACCTTATCGAGTCGATGGGGATAGCCGGTGCCGCTGGGGACAACGCCGCGATGGAGTCCTTCATCGCCCTGCTGCAGAAGAACGTCCTGGACCGGTACGAAGGTTCTGGCACGCGGCGGACAGCCCGGTTCGAACAGCGGTCCGGGCCTCGGCGGGGCGCAAGGCAACGTCGCCCTCGCGGTCGGCACGGATTCCGAGACGACGCAGATCAGGCGGGCACTGGACGGAGCTGCGGGCACTGGCGTCGGCACGGGGACCGGCGGCGGTGGCATCAGAGGCTGGGGCGGCGGAGGCGGTGGCAGCTACATCAGCACCGCGGTCGCAGGGAGCACGACCGGGCACGCCAGGAACAGCTCTGCTGTCGAGGGCCAGCGCAACGCCGGCTCGATCACCATCACCTACTGACCGCGCGGGCCCGGCGTGTTGCCACCCGCGTCGCCACGGGCATCGGTCGCCCGCCCGACCCCCGTCGGCCGCGCGGACGACCCCACTGCGACGAACGTCGCCGTTCCCTCCTCCCTGCGGCCATGATCGGGCCTGACCAGCACGATCGGTGATGCGCAGCGAGGCTCGCGGGTCTACCGTCGGACCATGGCCCGCACGGGTCGACCGACCCTTCCCCGTGAGCAGAACCGCTCGAGGAGTACCCCATGACCTATCCGCCCACCGCCGCGCAGGTGTCACCGACGCCTTCGGCCCCGAAGAAGCCGTCCCTGTTCAACGGCGCCACCACCCACGGCGTCCGCGGCCAGCGCCGGATCCGCCACCCCTGGGAGCTGCCGCTGCTGTGGGCGGGCGCGGCCGCGACCGTGCTCGGCTACCTCTCCTGGGGTGGTGCGATCGGCGGCACGATCTGGCTGTTCGCCGCCGAGGGCGAGGACGCGGTCTCCAAGGCGTGGGAGTACGCCTCGATGCTCCCGCTGGTGATTCAGCTGGTGTTCCTGCTACCGCTGCTGCCGTTTCTGATCTGGTGGATGCGCGCGATCATGTACGCCCAGCTGCGCGCGACCTCCGTGCGGATGAGCCCCACCCAGTTCCCCGAGGGCTACCGGATGGTGGCCGAGGCCGCCGCCCAATTCGGGATGCGCAACGTGCCCGACGCCTACGTGACCATGGGCAACGGCGTGATCAACGCCTTCGCCGCCGGCCACGGGTTCCGCCGCTTCGTGGTGGTGCACTCGGACCTTTTCGAGGTCGGCGGCCAGGGCCGTGACCGCGACGCGCTGAAGTTCGTGATCGGTCACGAGGTGGGCCACCTCGCCGCCGGCCACGTCTCCTACTTCCGTCTGCTGTTCACCAACCTGCTCTCCCTGGTCCCGCTCCTGGGCCCGGCCCTGTCCCGCTCGCAGGAGTACACCGCCGACAACTTCGGCTACAGCTTCGCCCCCGAGGGCTCCGCCGGCGTGATGGGGCTGCTCTCCGGCGGCAAGTACCTGGGCACCGAGGTCAACGTCCACGAGCTCGCCGACCGCGCCGCGACCGACCCGAGCTTCTTCGTGCACTGGGTCAACTGGGGCTCCTCCCACCCGATCACCACCTGGCGCGCCCACGCCCTGCGCGACCGCTCCAAGCCCGGCGCGCTGTGGATCCGCCCCAAGGGCCATCTCTTCGACTCGCCGCTGCCAGCCGGGCACCGCTGGTCCTCCCAGTACCCGAGCCCCGGCGAGGCGATCACGCTGCTCGACGCCGCCGACGGTGTCCGTCCCGCGGGATACGGCGACCAGTTCGGCCGCTTCACCCGCGTGCCCACCCCGGACCGTCCCGGGGTGCGCACCCTGCAGACCTCCGCGCCGCTGCTCAGCGACCGCACCGGCTACGTGATCCCGGCCGGCCCCTACCGCGACGACGCGCGCCGCACCCCGCCCGGCGACGAGTCCGCGAGCCCCTTCGCCGCCCCTGAGCAGCAGGCCGCGACGGGCACCGGCTTCGGGACGGCAGGCACCGACACGACCTCGGGGCCCCGCACGGACGAGTCCGCCGCCGGGCCGGGCGACGAGGATCCCTCCCAGTCCTGACCCGCACTTCCCGCAGCGGCCGGTCCCTCCTCGGGCCGGCCGCGCCGGTGTCCCTCCGGTCACCCCACCCTCCACAAAGGTGCACTCACTGCATAAGGTGGCCGGGTGATCCCCCACTACAGCGCGCCGACCCCTGCGGTGCGTCGCAAGCCGCTGCTCGCCGTCCTCCTCGCACCCCTGTTCATGGCCCTGATCGCCGTGAGCGTCATCAACGTCGCCCTCACCGCGATCGGCGAGGGTCTCGAGGCGGACACCGGGTCGCTGCAGTGGGTCATCTCCGGCTACGCCCTCTCCTTCGCGATCCTGCTGGTCCCCGCCGGACGCCTCGGCGACGCGACCGGGCGTCGGCGGATGTTCGTGATCGGCGTCGGGCTCTTCACCCTCGGCTCGCTGATGTCGGGCCTCGCCCCGAACGCCGAGATGCTCAACATCGCCCGCATCCTGCAGGGCATCGGCTCGGGCCTGCTGAACCCGCAGACCGTCGCCCTGATCCAGCAGCACTTCCGCGGCCAGGACCGGGCGCGGGCCTTCGCGCTGCTGGCCACCACCGTCGCCGTCGCCACCGCCATCGGCCCCGTCATCGGCGGCCTGCTGATCCAGGTCCTCGGCCCGAACTGGGGCTGGCGCTGGATGTTCCTCATGAACGTCCCCATCGGGTTCGCCGCGATCATCGGCACCTTCCGCTACATCCCCGACGACCGCGCCCGCGGCAGGGAGAAGACGGACCTCGACCCCGTGGGCACCGTGCTGCTGTGCCTGGCGATCCTCGGGATCATGCTCCCGTTTCTCGAACGGGGCGCGGGCGTGCTGGTGTGGCTCTCGTTCCCGGCCGGCCTGCTGGTGCTGGGGCTGTGGTGGACCTGGGAGCGGCGCTACAAGGGCCGCGGCGCCGCCCCGATGGTGGACACCGCGATCTTCGCCAACAAGGCGTTCCGCAACGGCATCCTCATCGTCTCGGTGTACTTCCTCGGCGCGACCAGCGTGTGGATCATCGTGCCGCTGTTCCTGCAGATGCACCTCCACCACACCGCCTTCGAGGCGTCCCTGCTGGGGCTGCCCTCCTCGATCGCCGCCGCGATCAGCTCCCAGATCGCCGGCCGCTACGTGCTCACCCTGGGCCGGCGCATGGTGATCGCCGGATTCGGCGTCGCGTTCCTGGGCCTGCTGGGAACGACGCTGCTGGCCGGCTTCGTGGAGTCCGGCGCGGTCGCGTTCTGGTGGCTCGCCGCACCGCTGATGCTGATGGGCCTGAGCCAGGGCATGACCATCTCCCCGAACCAGACCCTCACCCTGAACTCCGTGGACCCCCGCTTCGGCGGCGTCGCCGGCGGCATCCTCCAGCTCGGCCAGCGCCTCGGCGCCGCGATCGGCACCGCGATGATCCCCGGCATCATCTTCTCCCTCACCGACGGCGGCACCGCCTGGCTCGAAGCGTTCACGATCGCGCTGGTGATCATCATGGCGCTGACCCTCGCCGCGGTGGGCGTCAGCTTCGCCGACCGCGCCCGCGAGAAGGAGGCGCCCGGGGCGCTGTGAGCCCCGGGCATGCATCGCACCTCGGGCCGACCATCCGCGCCCGCAGCCCACGCTCGTCGCCGCCGAGAACGCGGCGGTGCCGAAGGGCTCGGCATCATCACCCTGCGCGCGCTGCCCGGGCCCTACGAGATCGAGACCCCGCGCCGCGATGGGCGTCTGGACCCGGTCC
Source organism: Brachybacterium paraconglomeratum (assembly GCF_003994255.1). GTDB lineage: Bacteria > Actinomycetota > Actinomycetes > Actinomycetales > Dermabacteraceae > Brachybacterium > Brachybacterium conglomeratum. The sequence goes on from NZ_ML133857.1 coordinate 23,105, forward strand.
CCGCCCGGATGAACGTGCTGCCGCTGCTGAGCCACTGGACTCCGGTGCCACTTCTGGCCGGCTACGCCACGGGCGCCCAGGATCGCGATGGCGAGCTCGTGACCACGCCGAACGCGTGAAACGGCAGGGCAGCGCCTCCGGATGGACGGCACCGGGATACCCTCTCCCGAGGCATAGACGCGAACAGGGGGCGCAGTGGGGCGCAGCAGCCGGCGGGGGAGCGGACGGGATCAGCGGGCGACCGGGCGCGTCATCGCCGGGGGATGGGACGGGGCTGAAGAGCGGCCCCTGTCGGGCCCAAGCCCGTCGGCCGAACTCCCGGCGGCCGGAGTGCCGCCGACTCCCGCCGCCGCGGGGCCCTCTCCCGCGCCGCACCGCCGCCGGCGCTGGTGGCTGCTCGGCGGGATCGCCGCGCTGCTCGCCCTCGTGCTGGTGCTGCCGCAGGTGCTGGTGGGGGAGCGATCGCCGGAGACCGAGGCGCGCAGCTTCGTCCAGGCGATCCTCGACGCCGACACCGACACCGTGCGCGAGCACATGGTCGAGCCCGAGGACGGGGTGCTCGACGTCGCCCTCACCGACCAGGTGGTGCTGGCCGCCGAGGAGCGCGTGGACCGGTTCACGATCGAGGAGACGACCGTCGACGGCGATACCGCCCAGGTCAGGGCCACGCTCCAGCTCGGCCGGCGCACCCAGGAGACGACCCTTCATCTCACCCGGCACCGCGAGGGGGCGCTGCGCCGCCCCGTGTGGGAGCTGGAGCCCGTGGAGCTGCCGGTGATGCGGGTCTCCGTGCCCGTCAGCGCCCCCGCGGTGCTGATCAACGGGGTCGAGGTCCCGCTGTCGGACGAGGCCCGGGCCGACCAGGCCTTCGGGCTCGTCGAGGTGCACCTGGTGGTGCTGCCCGGCGTGTATCAGGTCAGCGCCCCCGAGGGCGGGGAGGCGGTCACCCCGACCACGGTCCGCTCGACCATCCCGCCCGTGCTCGGGCCCTGGCTGAACTCGCTCATCGAGATCGGCTACGACCTCACCGACACCGGCAAGGAGCAGTTCAGCACCTACCTGATCGACACGGCGCTGCTCGAGTGCGTGCGCAGCACCCAGCCGCGCCCCGAGAACTGCCCCTTCGGCGCTTCGGAGGAGGTCACCGGCGAGGGCGCCTGGCAGATCCTCACCCCGCCGCAGATCCACGTCGCGGGCGGGGCGGTGGGCTACTACGACGCCTACGGATACGGCGGCCTGGCCGAGTTCACCGTGACCGCCGAGGACGGGGGCACCACCGTGCACCGCGTGCCGATCGAGGAAGCCGCGATCGGGATGATGGACCGGGACGGCCGTTTCTACGGCACCTGGTTCGGGAACCAGGAGACCACCTACTACTGAGGTGCCCGGCCGCGACGGCTCAGGTCGGGGCGGCCGTCTCCTCGGGCTCGGCCGGTCCGGCCTCGACGGGACGGTCCCCGGCGTCGGCCGGATTGCGGCGGATGAACAGTGCGATCGCCACGGTGACCAGCCCCAGCACCGCCGAGATCGTGAACGCCGCCGAGGTGCCCGCGGAGATCCCCGCGAGCTCCGTGGCACCGCCCGCGGTGGTGCCCGCCGCGACCCGCGCCATCACCGAGACCATCAGCGCGGCACCGGCCGCGCCCGCGACCTGCTGCACCGTGCCCACGATGGCCGAGCCGTGCGGGTACAGCCGCCGCGGCAGCGAGCCCATCGCCGTGGTCATCAGCGGCGTGAACACGAACGCGAGGCCCAGCGACATCACCACGTGGCCCACCACGATCAGCCACGCCTGCTCCGGCACGCGGGACATGATCCCGATGCCCACCACCACGGCGGCGAGGCCCGGCAGCAGCAGCGGCCGCGGGCCGACCCGGTCGAACAGCCGCCCGACGAACGGGGCGAGCAGACCCATCGCGAGACCGCCCGGCAGCATCATCAGCCCCACCGACAGCGTGGACAGCTCCAGCACCCGCTGCAGGAAGATCGGCAGCAGCACCACCACTCCGAACATCGAGCCCATCATCACCACCATCAGCCCGACGGCGACGGCGAAGTTGCGGCTTGCGAAAGTGCGCAGGTCCAGCAGCGCCCGCTCGTGGCGCTGCAGCCGCAGCTGGCGCAGCACGAACAGCGCCAACGCCACCACGCCCACCGCGAGCGCCACCAGCGCCGCCACGGGCGGGCCCGACGGAGCCTCCGCCGCGCCGCCGTGACCGCCGCCGCTGATCCCGGTCAGCCCGTAGACCAGCGGCCCGAAGCCCACCGCGGACAGCAGCACCGAGAGCGCATCGGCCGGCTTCGGATCCGCCTCCGAGACGTTCTCGATGCGGCGCAGTCCGATCGCCAGCGCCGCCACCGCGATCGGCAGCACCAGCACGAACAGGAACCGCCACGGCGCGAAGGAGAGGATCAGGCCCGACAGCGTGGGGCCGAGCGCCGGCGCGACCGAGATGACGATCGAGATGTTGCCCATCACCTGGCCGTGCCGCGAGGGCGGCACCAGGTTCATCACCGTGGTCATCAGCAGCGGCATCATGATCGCCGTGCCCGAGGCCTGCACGATCCGACCCAGCAGCAGCGGCAGGAACGCGGGGGAGACCGCGCAGATCAGCGTGCCGGCCGTGAAGGTCGTCATCGCGATCGCGAACACCTGCCGGGTGGAGAAGCGCCCCATCAGGAAGCCGGTGATCGGGATGACCACGGCCATGGTGAGCATGAACCCCGTCGTGAGCCACTGCGCGGTGGTCTCGGCCAGATCGAGGTCGTCCATGATCGGCGGCAGCGCGACCGACAGGATCGTCTCGTTCAGGATCACCACGAAAGCGCTGATCAGGAGCAGGACGATGACGCTGCGATCGCGCGGGGAGAGCGCGGCGGAGGAGGGCGCGGCAGGGGCGGGGGAGCGGGTCACCGAGGGAGTGTAGGCACGGGGCATCCGGGCGGGACAGAGAATTCCGGGTGCATCACAGCGGCGTGCGATGTCCGACGTCCGCGCGGTGCCGTCTGTCCGGGTCCGACGGATCCCGGGGCGGGAACGACAGCGCTGTATTTCCTCGATAAACACAGCGACGTCATTCCCGGTCGGTAACGAGTCTCCCCATGAAACGGCAAAGAATTGCGCCGCGACGGGGAATCTTCGCGGGATCGCGCTGTCCGAACGGGGGAGCGGGCGGCACCGTGGAGGGGTGCCCGGCGCGGGCGCGCAGGTCAGCGGGGTCCCCGTCGGCCGCAGTGCCCGCCGCGCGGGCATCCCGTCCGATCCCCATCCCCATCCCGCGAGGAGTCCCCGATGACCGCGAGCCGACCCAATACCCACCGCGCCCCCGGCCGGGCCGTCGCCTTCCGCGGCGTGCGCGTCGCCCCGAAGGTCGCCGCCGCCACCGGCGGCGTCGTGGTCGTCGCCGGGCTAGGTCTCGTCGGCACCCAGAGCGCCACCGCCGCCGGCACCGTCTGGGACGAGGTCGCCCAGTGCGAGTCCGGCGGCAACTGGTCCATCAATACCGGCAACGGCTACTACGGCGGCCTGCAGTTCTCCAGCTCCACCTGGAAGGCCTACGGCGGCGGCGAGTACGCCTCGACCGCGAACCAGGCCACCAAGGCCGAGCAGATCGCCGTCGCCCAGCGCACCCTCCAGGCGCAGGGGCCCGGCGCCTGGCCCACCTGCGGGAAGAAGGCCGGCCTCACCCGTGCCAACGGCGGCGCCGACGTGAACGCGCAGCCCGGCGGGTCCTCCTCCCGCGACTCCTCCGCGTCCCGCGACGCGGACCGCACCAGCCCCGCCTCGGGGCAGCTCGTGGTCGACGGCAAGTTCGGCCCCAAGACCACCAGCGCCCTGCAGGCCTGGGTCGGCGTGCCGGAGGACGGCTCGCTGTCCACCTCCGACATCAAGGCGCTGCAGAAGAAGGTCGGCGCGGTCCCCGACGGCAAGATCGGCTCCGAGACCACCGGCAAGCTCCGTGCCGCGATGGGCCTGAGCTACAACGGCGTGTGGGACTTCCGCACCAGCTACGGCACCGTCAAGGCGCTCCAGCAGCACCTCAACGGCTGATCCCGCTCCCGACGCGCGGCCGCCTCGCCCCCGACGGCCCTGGGGGAGGGGCGGCCGCGTGCGGTGCGTCCGAGCGCGGAGGGCGTCCGGCGCCCGTCCGTCATTGAGAACCCCCGCGACGCCGCGCTATGGTGTGTCCGAAATGGGCGAAATGCCCGGAGGGTAGTGACAGCGGGGCGCACGCGAGACGACGCCCCGGGATGGGGGCCTCGGCCGTGTCTTCCGCCAGCGACACCAGGAACGACGAGGGGATGGCCGTGCTGCCGCGCCCGGGCGTCACCGCCCGCGCAGCCGCCCGCCACGAGGGGGAGGCTCGATGAACGGCGAGGGGAGGGTCCTCGACCCGGCCGACCGGGACGACCTCGCGACCTGGCGCCGGCTGTGGGAGGAGAGCACGCACCAGCTCCCCTTCGCGCACCCCGGCGTCGCCGGCCCCCTGGGGGAGGGCGCGGGTCGCCTGCTGGCGGTGACGATGCAGTGGCAGGACTCCTCGGTCCTCTACCCGCTGATCCTGCGCGATGCACCGGGCGGCCTCCGCGACGTCGTCTCCCCCTACGGCTACGGCGGCCCGCTCGTCAGCGGAGACGCCCCGGTCGACGAGCTCGCCGCGCAGTTCTGGGCCTACTTCGAGGACTGGGCGCGCGAACAGCGGGTGGTCAGCGAGTTCGCGCGCCTGTCGCTCTTCGACGACGTCCTGCCGCACCCCGGGCGCCTCCGGGGGCGGAACCCGAACCTCGTGCGCGAGATCGAGCCCGACCGCGAGGCGCTGTGGGCCGCGAGCTCCTCGAAGGTCCGCCAGAACGCCCGTCGGGCGCTCCGGGCCGACCTCACGGTGCGCTTCGTGGAGGACGCCTCGATGATCGAGGACTTCCACTCCGTCTACACCGGGACGATGGAGCGCCTGGACAGCGCCTCCTGGTACCGCTTCGACGTCCCCTTCTTCTCCGCGCTCCACGACGGGGTGCCGGATCGGCTGCTCTACGTCGCCGCCGAGCGCGATGGACGCCCGATCTCCATCGACCTCATGCTGCTGGGCAGGGACACCGCCTACTACTTCCTCGGCGGCACGGAGATGGAGGCCTCCCGGGACCGGCCCAACGACCTGGTCAAGATGAGCGTCATGGAATGGCTCTCCGACCACGGCTATCGCTGGTACGTCCTCGGCGGAGGGCTGACCTCCGGCGACGGGCTCGAGAGGTACAAGCGCGGCTTCGCCCCGAAGGGCGAGCGGATGTTCCGCACCGCGGAGCGGGTCCTGGACGCCCGCCTCTACGACCGACTCGTCGCAGAGCGCCGCGCCGAGGCGGCCGACGCCCGGCGCGCCTTCGACGAGGAGTCCGCCTTCTTCCCCCTCTACCGGGCACCGCTGGGGGAGCCGCTCGACCTCCTCGAGGCGGCCGGCGCGACCTCCTGATCCCCCGCCGGTCGGGACCGCTGCGGCGTCCCGGTCGGCGAGCCGTCCCCGAAGGCCTCGGGCGCAGCGTCGCGCCCGGGGCCTTCGTCGTGCCCTGCTCGGCGGGCGCGACCGGGATCCGTCGCGGATGCGGCTTCACAACCCCCCAAAAGTGACGTATGGTGCGAATCGTCTTAAGGCGGGCAAAACGGACATTCGCGACTCTGTCGCGGGGCCGCGGTCCGCAACGCCGATCGAGGGGGACCCGTGTCCATCATCTCTCTGCACTCCGTCCTGCGTGCTTCGTCGACCCGCCGACGCGGCGCCGTCGGCGAGGGCGAGCTCTCCGCCGAAGCGGCGCAGGGCTCGCTCCACGGCCGCGACCTCCTCCTCGCACCGCCGCTGCTCATCGGCGTGGACGCGGTGATGTGGTTCGTCGGCCTGTGGGCCGCCTCCGCCCTGCGGCTGGAGACTCTCTCCTTCTCCTTCGGCCTCTCCCTCGACGGGACCGGCACGCCGGTGCTCGGCCTGCTCGTGCTCACCGCGATCGCCGTGACCGTCTACACGCTCCTCGCCCGCGCCGTGCGCCTGCACCAGGGCCGCCACCTCGTGGGCAGCTTCGACGAGATGGCGCCGCTGGCCGGAGTCGTGCTCGCCACCGCGTTCGTGATCACCGCCGCCAACGCGCTGTGGCCGGCGCAGCTGCTGCCGAGGACCGCCACGGTCATCGCCGCGCCGCTGGTGATCCTCGCCGTCGCGGCCGCGCGCTACCTGGTGCGCCTGGCCGAGCTGCGCGCCCTGCGCACCCGGCGCGAGACCGAGCCCTCCCGCGCGCTGATCGTCGGCGCCGGCGACGTCGGCCGCGCACTGGCCGACTCGATGATGCGCGACCCCTCGTCGACGTGGGAGCCCGTCGGCTTCCTCGACGACGACCCGCGCAAGCGCCACCTGCGCCACGGCGGCGTGAGCGTCGCAGGCACCACCGACCAGCTCCGCCCCGCCCTCGAGCGCACCGGCGCGGACGTCCTGGTCATCGCTACCACCCACATCTCCGCCGAGACGATCGGCACCCTCACCGCCGCCGCCACCGAGCTCGAGCTGCCGGTGAGGATCGTCCCGCCGCTCGGCGAGATGATCGACGGGGTCCACCACGCCGACCTGCGCGAGATCCAGCCCGCCGACCTCCTCGGCCGCCGCCCCGTCACCACCGACCTCTCCACCATCTCCGAGATGCTGCACGGGAAGACCGTGCTGGTCACCGGGGCCGGCGGCTCCATCGGCTCCGAGCTGTGCCGCCAGATCGCCGACTTCGACCCCGCCGAGCTGGTGATGCTCGACCGCGACGAGTCGGCCCTGCACGCGCTGCTGCTGAGCATGAGCGGCACCGCCGACCTCGGCGACGACAACATGGAGCTCGCCGACATCCGCGACGCCGAGCGCCTCGACGCCGTGTTCGGCCGCCACAAGCCCGACGTCGTCTTCCACGCCGCCGCGCTCAAGCACGTCAACATGCTCGAGAAGTCGCCCGACGAGGCCTTCAAGACCAACGTGCTCGGCACCCACAACGTGCTCGAGGCCGCACACCGCCACGGCGTGGAGCACTTCGTCAACATCTCCACCGACAAGGCGGCCGACCCGCACAACGTGCTCGGCTACTCCAAGCGCATCGCCGAGGGGCTCACCGCCCACAAGGGCCGCACCGCCGGCCACGGCACCTGGCTCAGCGTCCGCTTCGGCAACGTGCTCGCCACCCGCGGCTCCGTGATCCACACCTTCATCGCCCAGATCGAGCGCGGCGGCCCCGTCACCGTCACCGATCCCGATGTCACCCGCTACTTCATGACGGTCTCCGAGGCGGTGCAGCTGGTCCTCCAGGCCGCGGTCGTGGGGGAGAGCGGCAAGGCCCTCGTGCTCGACATGGGAGAGCCCGTCCCGATCGTGCAGCTCGCCCAGCAGCTCATCGACGCCTCCCGCAAGGACGTGGAGATCGCCTTCACGGGCCTGCGCCCCGGCGAGAAGCTCCACGAGGACCTCTTCGCCCCCGGCGAGGACTCCGTGGTGACCTCCCACACGCTGATCCGCGGGGTGCCGGTCGTCCCGGTCGCCTCCGACGAGCTGCCCGACCTCCGCTCGCTGCACAGCGACGCGCAGGTCCTCGACGTCCTGACCACCGTGTGCGAGGCGATGGAGGCCACCCGGCCCGCCGCCGCCCGCGCCCCGATCGCAGTGGGGTTCTGAACCATGGCACGCATCCTCATGTCCGGTCCCGACGTCACCGTGCTCGAGCGCACGGCCGTCGCCGACGCCTTCGACTCCGGCTGGATCGCGCCGCTCGGCCCCGCCGTCGACGCCTTCGAGACCGCCATGGCGCAGCGGATCGGCAGGCGCCACGCCGTCGCCCTCGCCTCCGGTACCAGCGCCCTCCACCTGGGGCTGCTGGCCTGGGGCGTCGGCCCCGGCGACGTGGTCCCCACCTCGACGATGACCTTCGCGGCGACCGCCAACGCGATCAGCTACACCGGCGCGACCCCGTACTTCGTCGACTCCGACCCGGCGACCGGGCAGATGGACCCGGGCCTGCTCGCCCAGGTCCTCGAGGAGCTGGCCGAGGAGGGCGTCTCCGTCCCCGCCGTCGTGCCCGTGGACCTCCTGGGCCGCAGCGCGGACCACACCCGCATCGTCGAGATCGCCCACCGCGCCGGCGCGAAGGTGCTGGTGGACTCCGCCGAATCGCTTGGCGCCCACCACGCCGGGCTGCCCGCCGGCAAGCACGGCGACGCCGCGATCTTCTCCTTCAACGGCAACAAGATCATGACCACCTCCGGCGGCGGCATGTACCTCACCGACGACGAGGACGCCGCCTGTCGCGTGCGCCATCTCGCCACCCAGGCGCGGGAGCCCGCGGTCCACTACGAGCACCGCGACATCGGCTTCAACTACCGCCTCTCGAACCTGCTGGCCGCGATGGGGAACGCCCAGCTGCGCCGGCTCGACGAGATGATCGCCCGCCGCCGCGCCCGTCGCGAGGCCTACGCCAGGATCGTCGAGGACGTGCCCGGCGTGGAGGTCTTCCAGCGCGACGGCGACGAGCAGGACAACTGCTGGCTCACCGCGCTCGTCGTCGACCCGGAGGTCGCCGGGGTCGACGCCGCCTCCCTCAGCGCCGCCCTCACCGAGGCCGGGATCGAGAGCCGCCCGCTGTGGAAGCCGATGCACCTCCAGCCCGTCTTCGCGGGGATCCCCGCCGCGGTCAACGGCGCCTCCGAGCGACTGTTCCGCACGGGCCTGACCCTGCCCAGCGGCTCCGCCCTCACCGAGGCGGAGTGCGAGACCATCGACCTGACGCTCCGCGCGGCCCTCGACCGACGCGCGGTCTCCGCACCGTTGACGGAGGCAGCGACATGACGCAGTCCGGCGCACCGGGACGAGGGCGCCGGGCCCGCGCGATCGTGGGCCCGATCCAGCACCTCACCCCGATCCGTCTTTCCCCGGCGCAGCAGACCTATCTGCGCCGGCGCCGACGAGCCGATGCGGTCCTCGCGGGGCTCGGGCTCGCGGTCTCCGCACTTCCCATGCTCGTGATCTCCGCCGGCGTGATGGCGACGATGGGCAGGCCGGTCCTGTTCACCCAGGAGCGCGTCACGCAGGACGGGCGCATCTTCCGCCTGCGGAAGTTCCGCTCCATGCGCGCCGTCGCCCCCGACGGCTCCGACGACGACGCCGCCCGCCTCGTCCCCTTCGGGAGGCTGCTGCGCGAGACCAGCCTCGACGAGCTGCCCAGCCTGTTCAACGTTTTGCGCGGCGACATGAGCCTGGTCGGTCCGCGCCCGCTGACCACCGACTACATCGGCCGCTTCAGCGCCGAGCAGTTCGCCCGGCACACGGTCCCCGCGGGGCTCACCGGGTACTCGCAGGTGCACGGTCGCAACTCCCTGGCCTGGGACGACCGGCTCACGATGGACCAGGAGTACGTGCGCCGCATCGGCTCCGACCTCGACCTGCGGATCCTGATCGACACCGTCATCGCGGTGCTGCGCCGCGACGGCGTGACCGACGAGGGCGGGGTGTCCATGGCGGACTTCCCCGGCCCCCAGTCCACCACCGACCTCGAGCTGCATGGCCCCGAGGACGACGGCACCTGGGTCTGCCGCGACCGTGAGGAACGCATCGTCCTCGAGGGCACCGCCGCTCTCCTGGAGCCGGGGCTCGTCGAGCTGACGATCCGACTCGGCCCGGGCGCGGAGGGGGCCGCGGACACCCTCCTGGACGAGGCGCTGCTGCTGCTGGCCAGCAGGCTGCGCGTCGTGCACGAGGCCGAATGGGCCTGCCTCGCCCCCGGCGAGGAGCCCGCCCCCGAGCTCGCCGCCTCCCTCGCCCGCAACGGCTACGCCGCCCCCGGCGCCGCCGTCCGCCACCCCACCGCCGATCTGCCGCCCACGACGGTCCCCGACGGCACGCCCGCCCTGATCGCCTTCCTCGGCCTGCCCGAGGAGGGCTTCGCACGCCCCCTTCAGCCGGTGAGAGATTCTGAGGAGAGGACTTCATGAGCATGCTGTCGATCAGCCCGGCCGGTGCGCACCGCGCCCACGGCGCCGATGCCGCACCCCGGGAGCAGGGGACCCTCCCGGCCCCGCAGGACGTCTCCTTCGCCGTGCTCGACGGCGCCGACCCCGAGGAGCGCCGCCGCTGGACCGAGGCCTGGCAGCGCGCCGGTCAGCGCGACCTGTTCACCCATCCCGACTTCGTCGAGGCCGAGGCGCGGGACGGCGAGCAGCCGATGTGCGCCGTGATGGCCTTCCCGGACGGCACCGAGATCTACTACGCCTTCATCGTCCGCCCCATCACCCACGACGCGGCCGGGAACGTGCTGGACGAGGAGCTGCGCGACCTCTACACCCCGCTCGTCTACGGCGGGCCGCTCTCCGCCGGTGCCTCCCCGGCGCAGCTCGACGAGTTCTGGGCGGCGCTGCGCGAATGGGCGCACGAGCAGGGGATCGTCAGCGAGATCATCCGCTTCACCCCCGTCGAGCGCCACCGCCTGCCCTATCCCGGCACGCTGCGCGAGCAGGCCCCGCACATCGTCGTGGACCTCGACGGATTCAGCGAGGAGGACGTCATCGCGGCGCTCCGCAAGAGCGTCCGACGCGGCTACCGCAAGGCGCTCGAGGGCGGGATGACCCTGCGCGTGGTGCGCGACGAGTCCGGCATCGAGGACTTCCTGCCGATCCATGCCGAGACCATGCACCGCCGCGAGGCCCAGCAGAGGTTCCACATCGGCGAGGACTTCCTGCGCACGATCCATCGCGCCGTCCCCGGCCAGGTCGCGTACGTCTTCGCCGATGAGGACGGCGTCCCGCAGTCGGCCGAGATGGTGATCCTGCGCGACGACTCCAGCGTCGCCTACATCGCAGGGACCCTCACCGAGGCCCTCCGCGGGAACGCGACCACCCTCGCCGCCGTCGGCGCGCTGCTCGTCGCGCGCGAGGCCGGCAGCCGCGAGCACGTCCTGACCGGCGGGATCACCAATACGGCCGACGACAGCCTGCTGCACTTCAAGCGCGGCTTCACCCGCGACGGCGACCGCGCCTACTTCACCGGCGAGCAAGTCTTCCTGCCCGAGGCCTACGAGCGACTCTGCGCCCCCGCCCAGGAGCGCCGCGCCGAGAGCACCTTCTTCCCCTTCTACCGTTCCGCCCCGCCCCGGACCGACGGACCTGCGGGCCCCGGGCCGAGCGAGGAATCACCTGGAGATCGAACGGACGATCGACGATGAGCAGCGCGGTGCAGACCGACCCCCGACAGCGCCAGGACACGCATGCGGGCTTCGATGTCCGCACCGAGTACTCCGTGAGAAGGATCGACGAGCGCACGTTCTCCGCACATCTGCACCGCTCCTCCTCCGGCAATTTCCAGCAGACCCCGCACTGGGTTCGCGCGAGGGAGACCGACTGGGACTCGGAGCTGCTGGGCGTCAGCGACCGCGACGGGGATCTCGTCGGGATCGCCGCGGTGCGGCTGCGGGCACTCCCCGTGGGGCCGTGGAAGCTCGCCTACATCAACCAGGGCCCCGTCATGGACTGGGAGGACGGCGATGTCGCCGGGATCCTCGGGGCTCTCGTCGCGCACCTGCGCAACGCCAAGACGTTCGCCATCCGGATCGTGCCCCCGCTCACCGTCCACCGCTGGGACCCGGAGCCGATCCGAGCCGCGATCCAGGACGAGGCCCACCTGGCGCTGTCCCAGCTGCCGCCCGACGAGATCGACGAGACGGGCCGGCGCACCATGATCGCCCTCGACCAGCTCGGCTGGATCCGCCAGGACCAGGAGAAGGTCGAGGACGCCCAGTCCGTCTACAACGTCTGGGTGCCGCTCGACGCGGTGGAGGAATCGGAGATCCGGGGCCTCGCCAGCGGCTCCTTCCGACGCAACGTCCGCGGCGCCGAGCGCAAGGGCGTCGAGATCGTCGAGGCCACCAAGGCGGACCTGCCCGAGGTGAAGCGGCTCTACGACGACACCTCCGCCAAGCACGGGTTCGCGACCTTCTCCCTCGAGTTCCTCGAGTCGATGTGGGACTCCTTCACGGACGAGTTCCCCGGGAAGTTCCACGTCCTGCTCGCCGTGCACGAGGGGGACGTCCTCTCCGTGATGGGCACCGTGCAGACGGGCCGACGGGCGCAGGCGGTGCTCATCGCCAACAGCGATGAGAAGCGCCAGCTCAAGGCCTCGAACCTGGCCTACGACGCCGCTCTGCACCGTGCGTACGCCGACGGCGCCGTGCTCTACGACCTCGGCGGCGTCGGCGGCTCGCTCGACGCGGAGACCGCCGACGCCGGCCTGCTGCGCTACAAGGCCTCGGCCGGCGGCGTGACCTACGAGTATCTCGGCACCTGGGACCTGCCGCTGAACCCCGTTCTGTACCGGGCGTTCACGACCCTGCTGCCCCTGTACGGCCGGCTGCGCGCCTGGAGGTCGGAGTGGTGACGCTGAGCGACGCGCGGGACCGGACCAGGCACCCGCGCGGCTCGGCCGGACGCAGGCGCGACCTCGCCCCGCATCCCCGCACCACGGTGCGCGGCATCGACGAGGACGCCTACTGGGAGTACCTGGGCTCGTCCGCCCATGCCGGCTACCAGCAGAGCCCGCAGTGGGGGAGGGCCCGCAGCGGGGACTGGGACCCGGAGCTCGTGGGCTGGTACGACGCCGACGACCGCCTGGTCGGGGTGGCGCTGCTGCGCAGCCGCTCCCTGCCGGTGGTCCGTCGCCGCTTCGCGATGATGGCGCAGGGACCGGTGATCGACTGGGAGCACGGCGACCTGCCGGATCTCCTCGCCGCCCTCGAGGCGTACGCGAGAGGGCACGGGATCTTCGCGCTGGTCGTCGTCCCCTCCCTGGCGCTGCGGGTCTGGGGGCCGACCGGGGTCAAGGCCGCCCTCGCCGATCCCGAGGTGACCAAGTGGTCCCAGGTGACCTCCGATCGCGAGGACCCCGTCGGCCACCGGGCCGTCCAGGCCCTCGCCGCCGCGGGATGGCACCGCCTGCCGCAGGACGGGATGCTCGACGCCAGCCAGCCGCTGTTCACCTTCTGGATCCCGCTGGGCGGGCGCACCAAGGAGGAGGTGCTGGCCGGCATGACCCGCGCCTGGCGGAAGAACATCCGCAAGGCCGAGCGGGAGGACGTGGTGGTCATCGACGGGACGCGCGAGGACCTCCCCACGGTCCAGCGCCTCTACGCGGAGACCGCCGCGCGGCAGGGGTTCTCTGTACAGCCGCTGGAGTACTTCGAGTCGATGTGGGACGCGCTCGCCGGCGACCAGCCCGGCACCTTCCACCTCCACCTCGCCCTCCACGAGGGGGACGTCCTGGCCGCCAACGGCACCGCCCGCGCCGGAGGCCACGCCCAGGGCGTCTTCGCCGCGCGTGGCGACCTGCGGCGACAGCTCAAGGCGGCCAACGCGCTCTACGCCGAGATCATCCACGGCGCGATCGCGGAGGGCGCCGACCAGCTCGACATCGGCGGCGTCGCGGAGACGCTCGAGGCCGACGGCCCCGAGGCCGGTCTGCTCGTCTTCAAGGCGGACATGGGCGGAGAGGTGCGCGAGGGCATCGGCGGCTGGGAGCTGGTCCTCTCGCCGCTGCTCCACGCAGGCTTCACGCGGCTGCTCCCGCTCTACGGACGCATCCGGCACCTCGCCGACGCCGGGCTGCGGCGTCCGATGCGGCGCTCGAGGTCGTGAGGCGCTTCCGCCTGTCGGCGCCATCACCTAGAGTAGGATCCACCCCAATGGGACAAAACGGACATCGCGGCACGCGGTGCCGAGGCGGTCGCCCTGCGCCCCGCCGGCGTCCCTCGTGACAAGGAGGCCCGTCGTGACGGGAAGTGCAGATCTCGGAACCGCCGCGGCTCCCGAGCGGCGTGCGGACGTCGCAGCGCCCGTCGTCGGGCTGCTGACGTCCATCGGGGGGACGCTCGACGCCTTCTTCCTCGAGATCACCGAGCGGTGGCGCGAGCAGGGAGCCGTGGTCGAGAGCGCCGCCGGGTCCCTCGCCGAGACCTTCGCGGAGGCGACGGTCCTGCCCTCGATCACCCGCAGGCCCTCCCCGCGCAACTGGCGCGCCCGGGCGGAGCTGCGCGAGTGGGTGCGCGGCAGGGGCATCGACGTGGTCATCACCAACACCGCGACCGCCTCCATGCTCGTGCGCGCCGCCGGGGTGGGCGTGCCGGTCGTCTACTTCTGCCACGGCCTGCACTGGAACGGCGACCGCCTCGCCGACCTGCCCTTCCGAGCGATCGAGCGCGCGCTCGTGCACCGCACCGACGGGATCGTCTGCATCAACTCCGCCGACCAGGACTGGTTCGACCGGCACGCGACCCGCATCCCGCGCCTGCGCCTCCTGGGCGGCGTCGGCCTGGACACCGAGCGCTTCGTGCGCCGTGCCCCGATGCCCTGGCGCGAGGGGGAGGAGCCGCTTCGCCTGGTGTGGTGCGGGGAGTTCTCGGAGCGGAAGAACCCCGCCGCCGCCGTCCGGCTCGCGCACGTGCTGCGCGACCGCGGCGTGGACGTCGTCCTGGACATGCTCGGCGAGGGCGAGCTCTTCGACGACCCGAGCTCCCGCAGCGACGTCGAGGGGCTCGTGATCCGCCACGGCGTCGCCGACCCGGTCCCGCACTTCGAGCGCTCCCACGTGCTCGTGCAGACCTCCCGCTGGGAGGGCCTGCCGCGCGTGGGCCTCGAGGCGATCGCGATCGGCCTGCCCGTCGTCGGCTTCGACGTCAAGGGCGTGCGCGACCTGCCCGCCGTGCAGCTCGCCCCCGAGGACGACGTCGAGGCGCTCGCCGACCGCGTGCTCGGCGCCGCCCGCGGCGAGGGCCCCGCCCTGCCGGAGGCGTCCACCCTCTCCTACGTCCATGCCGCGGACACCCTGCTGGAGTTCGCGCGCTCGACGATCAGCGGCGAGTACCCGCACGGGACGAGGTACGCGCTGTGAGCCATCCGCCCGCCGCACGGGGAGCCGCGGGCCTCGGGAACGGGGGAGGGACCCGATGACGCCGTACTTCATCCTGCTCGTGGTCGTGACGGCGCTCGCCGCGCTCAGCTTCCGGGTCGCCCTGAAGAACCCGCGCGAGACGCCCTCGACGGAGGCGGCCGACGCCCCGGCCCGGACGGGCGGCATGAGGACCCCCGGCATGAGGACAGCCGGCGCGAGGGCGACGGGGACGAAGAGCCTCTCCGCGTCCCGCTACCGTCCCCGCTCCGGCGGCCTCGGCCTTGCGACGAGGACGGCGAGCTCGACCAGGTACCGCGCCCGGTCCGCCGGCGCGATCGTCACCGAGGAGGAGACCGCCCGGGCCGCACGGCGATGGACGGTCTTCGACGCCGCGGCCGTCACCGTGCTCATCGCGTTCTCCGGGCTCCGCTACGACGTGGGCACCGACTACCCGACCTACGAGCTGGTCTTCAACAGCATGAACCCTGACGACTGGGCGAGCGACTTCGCCGAGTCCACGCAGGAGGTCGGGTACACGCTCCTGATGCTGGTGATCAAGACGTTCACGGAGGACCCGAAGGCGCTGTTCTGGGTCGCGGCGGTCCTGACCGTGCTGCCCGTCTATCTCGGGATCAAGCGGCTGTCCATGGATCCGGGCTTCGCCGTCGCGCTCTTCGTCGCCTTCGAGTACACCTCGTCCTTCAACGCGCTGCGCCAGTACATCGCCGTCGCGCTCCTCTTCCTCGCCTGGACCTACCTGGGCAGGAAGAACGTCGTGTTCTGGGTGCTCGCGATCATCGCCCTCAGCTTCCACATGACGGCGATCCTCGCGATCGTCGTGATGCTGGTGGTGCGCCGCTGGCGGCCCACCGTCCAGACCACGCTGTTCTTCCTCGGAGGCGCGCTGGTGGCCGCGGCAGGCGTGCGGGCCGCGCCCTTCCTCGTCTCCTTCCTCGAGGTGCTCAACCCGCGCTACGGGGACTACCTCGACTCGGGGCAGACGGGCATCGGCTCGTACCTGTCGATCTTCGCCTACCTGGCGCTGATGATCCTGGTCGTGTTCGTCGGCAGTCGGAAGGCGCCGCTGACCCGCCTGGAGTCGCAGCTCGCCGTGCTGGTCCTCGCCGGCGTGGCCCTGATGATCGTGGGGACCCAGGCGATCGTGCTCAGCCGACTGTCGGGCTACTTCGGGATCTTCGCGATCCTGCTCGTGCCCAACCGCATCGCGAAGATGCAGGACCGCACGCTGATCACCCTGCTGGTCCTCCTGGCCGCCGTCGCCTACTACGCCCTGGGTGTCCAGAACTACGGCGAGGTCATCCCGTACCGCACCTACCTCGGGCAGTGACGGGCGCCGGCCCCGAGAGGGGCGACGGGCGCTGCCGACGAGCAGCGACGGGGCGCCGTCGCCGACGGACCGACGGACCGAGCGGCAGCCTGACGGACCGACGGACCGAGCGGCAGCCTGACGGACCGGCGGACCGAGCGGCAGCCTGACGGGCCGGCGGACCGAGGGACCGAGCGGCAGCCTGACGGGCCGGCGGCGGGACGGAGCAGCGGCTCCACGTGCCGACGGACTGACGAGGGGGCATGCGCCTGAACGGCGCACGCCCCCTCGTCCCCTCGCCCACCGGGCGGAGAGCGACGCTGCTCTCAGCTCGGCAGGGGCTCCTCGAGGCTTCGACCGATCGCGCGGGCCGAGGTGTCCACCGCGGCGGCGATCATGCCGAAGCTCTTCACGTATCCCGCCGGCGGGCCGCCGTAGGGATCGGCGATGTCCATCTCCGCCCGGGACGCGTTCGCGAGCCGTCGGAGAGGGGCGCAGGCGCGGACCAGATCGGCGAGCGAGTCGTGGACCTCGTCGTCGCCGAGCAGCTCGGTGATCCGCGCGAACTCGAGCATCGTGAAGGTGCGGCGCACCGCGCGGGGCGAGAGCGCGGTGACCGAGGCGCGCTGCCTCGTGCTCATCGTGAGGATGAGATCAGCGGCCTCGACCGCCTCGAGGGTGAGCTGTGTGCCCCTGCCGCGCAGCTCCTCGCCGGTGGACTCCAGCACCGTGCTGATCGCCTCCGGGACCGGACGGCGCCCCACCACGGCGTGCGTTCCTGCGCTGCTGACGGCGATGCGCCGAGGAGCAAGGCGATGGCGCAGCAGCCCCTCGCCCACGGGGGAGCGGCAGATGTTCCCCGTGCAGACGACGAGGATCGAATCGATCGAATCGGTCGTCATGCGGACCTGGCCCCCTGTCGACCTGCGCCGCCGGAGACGGTCAGGGTGGGGCCGTCGGCCGGGACGTCGGCCTCGTGGGTGCCACCGGAGGAGCGTTCGGCGTCGGCCGGCCCGGTGCCGTCGGGGCGCGTGGCCTCGGGACGGCGCACCGCACGGCGCCGCGGCGCGGCGGGGCGGCCGCCGTGCATGGCGGTCGGGCGTGCGGCCCGGGCGGCCGGCAGGGCCTCCGGACGGTCGCCGGTGGCCTCCTCGGCCTCCAGCGCCTCCTCGTGCCGGTGCTCGGACGATGCCGACCTCGAGGGTCGGGCGTCCTCGGGCCACGCCTCCGCGGGACGATCCTCGGCGGGCACCACGCTCACCGCGGGCTCGGAGGACTCCTCGTCGGGGAGGTAGGTGTAGACGTCGCGGACGTCCCGCGGTGCGTTGTTCACGACCACGCCGAGCACTCGGGCGTCGACGGAGTCCATCTTCGCGAGCGCCTCGCCGAGCTGCTGCTTCTTGACCCGGTCACTCTGCGCGACGACCAGCGATCCGTCGACGAAGCGGGAGAGCGCCACGGCATCGGTCACGGCGAGCAGGGGAGCGGTGTCGACCACCACGTAGTCGTACGCCTCGGACGCCGCCTCCAGCAGCGAGCGCATCGCCTCGCTGCCCAGCAGCTCGCTGGGGTTCGGGGGGATGGGGCCCGAGGTGAGGACGTCCAGGCCCGCCGTCTCCAGCGGCTGGGTGACGTCGTCGAGCTCGACATCGCCGATCAGCACGGTGGTGAGGCCGACGGTCCGCTCGAGGCCGAGCTCCGTGGCGAGGGAGGGACGGCGCAGGTCGGCGTCGACCAGGAGCACACGATCCCCGGCCTGGGCGAGCACCTGGGCGAGGTTGATCGCAGTGCTCGACTTGCCCTCGCCGGAGAGCGAGGAGGTCACCAGGAGGGTGTTCATCCTGTCGGCGGTGAGCATGAAGTGGAGATTGGTGCGCAGCTCGCGATAGGCCTCCGCCTGCACGCTGCTGGGCTTCTGCGCGGCGATCAGCGCGACGTTCTGCGAGGAGTGCACCGAGGGGATCGATCCGATCACCGGAAGGTCGTACAGGGCCTCGATGTCGGCGGGGCGACGCACCCGGTTGTCCAGGAAGTCTCGCACCACGGCCGCCGCCAGCCCGGCGAGCAGCGCGAGCAGCACGCCGAGCGCGAGGTCACGGGGGATGTTCGGCGACGCGGGGGAGCTCGGCGTCGCGGCGGCGGAGATCACGGTGAGCTCGACGGTCGAGGGGACGGCCTCGAAGCCGTCCTCGGTGGTCCCCGTCGCGGCCGCCTCCTGAGTCGGCGCCTCGAGGGTCGAGACCTGCGTGCGCAGGCTCTCCGAGGTGGCGTTCGCGATGGCAGAGGCGACCTGCGGGTCCACCGAGGAGGCCGTGATGTCGATGATCAGCGTGTCCTCGGGGATCCGGGTGCTGATGCGATCGGCGAGCTGGTCGGCGGTGAGATCCAGCCCGAGCTCCTCGATCACCGGGTCGAGCACGATCGGCGTCTTCGCGAGGTCGGCGTAGGTGATGATCTGCTGGCTGGCGAAGTTCACGCCGCTGCTGCGCTCGGAGACCGAGCCGCCCGCCTCGGTCTGCACGAACACTCGGTTCGTGGCGGTGTAGGTCGGGGTGCGC
Source organism: Brachybacterium paraconglomeratum (assembly GCF_003994255.1). Classification (GTDB taxonomy): domain Bacteria; phylum Actinomycetota; class Actinomycetes; order Actinomycetales; family Dermabacteraceae; genus Brachybacterium; species Brachybacterium conglomeratum. Next base: position 41,920 of record NZ_ML133857.1, read on the forward strand.
GTGAGCGTCAGAGTGCTGACGACCGCCAGCACGATCACGGCCGCGATGGCGGCTGTGCTCCACCGCTCCTTCAGGATCGTCAGGTACTGCTGCAGCTCCACGGGAGTCCCCTCGTCCGAATCGATGTGCTCGGGTGGCTGGGGGTGCGCACCGGCGCGGCCGGCTCGGCTCGCCTCCCGGTGGAGCCCCTCGCCCCGAGACCGAATCTACCCCAGAATGCCCCGATATGGGTAGGTTCGTCCGGAATGTCCGATTCAGGACGATCGAGGGCGGCGAGGGCCGGCGAGTCGGCCGGGGAGGTCCCGCACGGCACGCAGCGCCAGGCGCCGGGCGATCCGGGCGACCATGATCACCTCCGCGGCGAGGAACTGCGGCAGGGAGAGCACGCCGTCGCGCCGCAGCAGCACGAAGGTGCGCTGCTCGCCGGCGATCATCTTCCAGATCCTGCTGGACAGGCCGCTCGTGCCGAAGGGGTCCTTGTGGAAGTACGCCAGCGGAACGGGCACCGAGAGGACGTCGCCGAGGGCGGCGACCCGGATCCACAGCTCGTAGTCCTCGGCGTAGAACCGCCCGGGGGTGAAGCGGACCGGGAGGTCGCGGCGCAGGAGCACGGAGGAGGTGGTGTGCGGGTTGCTGACGATGTGGTGGCCCATGCCGAGACGCACCGGCGCCGGCACGCGCGCTGGCAGCGGGGCGGGGGAGGGGTCGTCCTCGGAGAGCACCAGGGAATGCGTGCTGGCCATCAGGGTGGCGGGCGTGAGCGCGCGCGCCTGCAGCTCGAGGCGTCGTGGATGCCAGGAGTCGTCGCTGTCCAGGAACGCGATCCACTCGCCGTGCGCCGCCTCCCAGCCGCGGTTCCTGGCCGCCGCGGGACCCTGGTTCCGCTCCTGCTCCAGCACCCGCACCCGGAACGGGAACGTCTCCTCCTCCAGGCCGCGCAGCATCTCGCGCTCCTCGGGTGCCGAGCAGTCGTCGACGACGACCACCTCGAGCGGGAGCAGCGTCTGCGCCGCGATCGATGCCAGGGCGCGCCCGATCGTGTCGGTGCTGTTGAAGTGCGGGATCACCACGCTCACGGAGAGCTCGGGGACGGGCTGCTCCTCGCCCTGTCGACGGGTCTCGGGGTGCGGATCAGTGAGGGACATCGGAGACCACCCTTCGCGGGGTCAGCAGGAGTCGTGCCGTGACGAAGCGGACGAGATAGGCGCCGGTCATGGAGAGGATCCCCACCAGGACCCACTGCGTGGTGCCGATCATCGTGGCGAGCGCGAGCGGGAGGGCCGCGCCCACCAGGGTCGCGATCGTGGTGAGGAGCTGGCTGCGGTACCAGTTCAGGACCAGCAGCACGGTGGAGTTGAGATAGCCGAGGATGCACAGCGCCGCGGTCGCACCGAAGGCGAGCAGCTCCAGCGGGCTCGCCCCGAAGGCATCGCCGTAGACCAGGCGCAGGAACGGATCGCCGAGGAGCACGACGGTCACGACCGCGGGGACGGCGACCGTCCCCAGGAGCAGGGTGTGGCGCCCCATCGAGCGCAGCAGCGAGGCGGCCCCCTCGTCGGCGAGATGGCGGCGGTAGGTGGTGATCAGGATCGTCTGCGCGCTGGCGCCGAGGAGGTTCGCGGCGACGATCAGATAGGCGGCGGCCGTGAAGCGGCCGACCTCCGGCGCGCTCGTGTGCGCCCCGAGGAACCACACCGGGATCGAGGCGACCAGGCTCATCAGCCCGGTCGAGGCCGTGATGGGCAGGGCGGCGGCCAGCAGGCGGCGCACCCCGATCTCCTCCTCGGCCTCGAGCGAGGCCCGGCTCGGACGCGAGAGGGCGAGGGCGACCAGGCCCATCGTCAGCGAGACGCCGCCCACGCACGCCAGGAGCACCCCGGTGGGCGCCGACAGCCAGGCGGCGACGGAGATCGCGGCGACAGTGGCGACCGCGCCGACGCTGGTGAGCGCGCCGAGCGCCGTGAAGCGCCCCTGGCGCTGGAGGCGGGCGAGGGCCAGCTCGGACAGGCCGTCCGCCACCTTCATCACCGCCATGCCGAGGAAGATCCCCCAGTAGGGCGCCGCGATCAGGCAGTACACCGCCAGGAGCGCGAAGGCGAGGGCGAGCCCGCCCACCCGCCAGCGCAGGAACGTCCCCCAGCGCGGGGAGCCGGCCAGGGAGACGTAGACGTTGCGCAGCCCCAGCCCCAGGAAGATGAACAGCGGGGTGGCGCCGGCCAGGACCACGGAGTACTCGCCGAGGCCCGCGGCGCCGTAGGTCGCCGCGATCAACCAGACGATGAACCAGTGGGAGACCCCGCTGCCGATCGTCCCGCCCAGGACGAGCAGGAAGCTCCCGGCGCGGGCGAAAAGGCCGGGTGAGCGGCCGGGCGGGGCCTCGGCGGGGGCGGTGCGCGTCTCAGGCATGGGCCATCTGCCCCAGGTAGATGCGCTCAGCGTGGCGGATGTACTCCTCCGGGGCCCGCACCGGGGACCTCTCGGGGGAGAGCGCCGCCTCGAGCGCCTCGGAGAGGTCCGGCGCGTCCACCGGGACGCAGACGGCCGCATCGCCGGAGACGTCCTCGACGAACGCGCGGCACTTGGCGTGGTGGTCGAGCATCAGGAACCTCCCGCCGGAGAGATAGGCGACGATCGCCCCGTGCAGGCGCTGGCTCAGCACCAGGGAGGCCGAGCCGAGCGCCGCCAGGGTGCCCTCGAGGCCGATCTCGAGGAAGCTGCTCGTCGTGCACTCGACGCCCTGATCGCGCAGCGCCGCGGCGAGCGCGCGGACCAGCTGCTCGTCCCCGTTGCGGGGGTGGCCGTTCAGCGCCAGGATCCGCACCGGAGCGGGCAGCCCGCGCAGCCGCATGGCGCGGCGCGCCTGGAGCACCTGCTCGGCGAGCAGCTCCACGTCGGCGTCGGCGGCCGCGGAGGGGCACACCACCAGCCCGGAGCGCTCGTCGTCGGCCGCCCGGGTGATCAGCGGGCTGAGCGCGGCGAGGTCCCCGCCCTGCTCGATGCCCGCCGGCGGGCCGGCGACCGGCTCGGGCAGGAGGGGGAGGTCCTCCTGGAGGAGGGTCCAGGAGTCGTCCCGGACCACGATCCGCTCGAACTCGCCGAGGTACTGCCTCACGTCCTGCCGCGCCTGCTCGTCGGCGAACGGGCCCACCGAGACGCCGAGCGCCTGCACACGGGCGGGGCGGAGCCGTCGGCGCAGCGCGTCGACCCCGGACACGTCGGTGAACACGGAGCCGCCGCAGTACGCGAGCACGTCCGCGCGGCGCAGGATCCGCAGGGAGTGTGCGGCGCGGACGAGCGCGCCCAGGGGGCCCGCGGTCGCATGGCGGCCGAGGTCCCTGCTGGTCAGGGCCAGGATCTCGGAGGAGCCCGGCCACAGCTCCTCCCGACGCCGACGGACGGTGTCGAGGAACAGCTGGTCACCGAAGTTCCCCCAGCCGAAATAGCCGACGACGGCGATGGTCTTCACGCTTCACTCCTTGTGGTGGAGGCATTCCGGGCGCTCCCGGAGCTCGTGCCCTGCAGGTCGGTCCCCAGCGGGACGGTGCGTCGGCGCCGCCCGGTGCGGGGCCCCGCACCGGCCGCCACGGCGTGTTCGGGGACGGCGGCGGCCGCCTGCGGGGGCAGCTCGTAGTAGGTCTCCAGGTCGCCGCGCTGGACGCGGTTCAGGACGATCCCCAGAGCGTCCGCGTCGACGAGCTGAAGCTTCCGCAGGGCCATCGAGAGCTGGACGCTGCGGACCCTGCCGCTGCCGGCGACCAGGAGCGTCCCGGACACCTGCTGGGCGAGGGTCGTGCTGTCGCTGAGCGCGAGGACGGGCGGGGTGTCGATCAGCACGATGTCGTAGCGGTCCGCGGCGTCGCGCAGCAGCGTCGTCATCCGGAAGCTGTCCAGGAGCGCGCCGGGGTTCTGCGGGCGGGGGCCGCCGGCGAGGACGGAGAGGCCCTCGAGCGCCGTGGGCTGGACGAGCGCCGTCCAGGCCGCCCCGCCCCGCAGCGCGGTGCTGAGCCCGTCGCGATGGCCGAGCCCGAGGCCGTGGTCCGTCCACGTGCCGCGCAGGTCCGCATCGATCAGCAGGGTCCGGTGCCCCTCGCGGGCGAGGGTGGAGGCGAGGTCGAGCGCGGTGCTGGTCGCGCCCTCGCCGTGCACGGCGGAGGTCACCAGCAGGGTGCGCAGCTCGGTGCCGAGCCCGAGGTGGCGCAGCGTCGTGCGCAGCCCGCGGAGCGCCTCCGCGCGTCGGCCCTGCGGGGCGACGTCCTCCAGCGGCAGGAACGGCGGCTCCCCGGCGCGGGCCTCGGGGATCGAGGCGAGCAGCGGGCGCTCGGTGAGCGCGGTGAGGTCCTGGGCGTCCCGCACCCGGTCGTCGAAGGTGCCGCGTACGAGCGCGGCCGCGATCCCGGCCGCGATCGCGGCGAGCAGGGCGAGGCCGAGCAGGAGCGGCAGGTCGGGGCGTGCGGGGTGCTCCGGGGGGAGCGCCGGCGCGACGGTCGTCAGGTGGATCGGGGAGGGCCCCGAGGCGGACTCGAGCCCGGACACCTCGGTCCTCAGGCTCGCCGCGACGAGGTTCGCGATGCGCGCCGCCTGCTCCGGGTCCGTGTCCTCCGCAGAGATGGTGAGCAGGAGGGAGTCCTCGGGGATCTGGACCGTGAGCACGGAGGCGAGCGAGTCCGCGTCGGTCTGCAGATCGAGGGACTCGATGACGGGGTCGAGCACGAGCGGGGAGGTGGCGAGATCGGCGTAGGTGGTGATCCGCTGCACCGCGTAGTCGGAGGCCTCCGTGCGGTCGAACACGTCGCCGGACGCCCCGGTGCGCACGAACACGCTCGAGGAGGCCTGGTAGACAGGGGTCTGGACCCAGATGGCCGCGGCGGCGGCCGCGAGCACGAGCAGCGAGGCCAGCAGCGCGGTGCGCCATCTCTCCTGCACGAGCGCGAAGCAGCGCTGAATCGTCATGGGTCTCCCCGCTCCCGGTGCGCGGTCGGGCGAGGATCCCCCTGGCCCAAACTGCTCAAATCGGACATACTGGTCACGTTCAATCTAGCCCATCCCGCCGTGGATGAGTAGATCGGGCGGACCACTGATGCAGGAGGGGCTCCTCGAGCCCCGGCATCGCCGAGCCCGAGAGAGGTCACTGTGCAGAGAACCGTGATGAAGGAGCATGCCGAGAAGAGCTCCCGGCTCCCCCCGGCGGAGACGTTCGTCCTCATCGCGGCCGCGGCATGGACGGTGTACGTCGCTCTGACGTGCTTCCGGCTCGAGGGCGGTGCCGCCGAGGTGCTCGCGACGTCCTGGCCGTATCTCGCCTTCGCCCCGATGCTCGTGGCGGGGGCGGTGCTGGGCCATGTCGCGAAGCGGGGGGTGCTGCCCCTGGTGGTGTCGCTCCTCGTAGTCGCTCCTGCGTTGGTGCTGCTGCTGGGCGCGCCCTCCTACGTGAACGCCCTCGCCGCGGCGGGGGTCCAGCTCGCGGCGCTCGGCGCGCTGATCCTCGAGGGCAGCGCGGGCGCCGGGGTGCGGGGCCTGCGCGGGGCGCCGATGGTGCGGACCCGGGACCCCGGCGACGTCGCCCTCGGGGGATGGGACCGCGCGCAGATCGCCTGGCGCCGACAGCTCGTCCAGGTGATCGGGGCCTGCATCGCCGTGCTCGGCGTCGTGCTCGCGACCAACGCCAAGGCGGGCCTCGCCACCCTCGCGGTGGTCCTGCTGGCCGCCGCGCTCGCCGCCTGGGGGCGCCTGCACCTCTCCCGCCGCACGATCGTCGGCCTCGGCCTGGGCGCCGTCGGTCTCGCCGCGCTGCTCGTGGTGGTGCTCGGAGTCGTCAGCCGCTGGCCCTCCTGGATGACCGGACCCCAGTCGCTGAGCAGCGCGCGGCATGCGCTGTGGCGGGACGCGCTGACCCTGTTCGCGCAGCACCCGGTCCTCGGGGGCGGGCCCGGCGCGTTCTCCGACTGGTCGGACATCGCGGAGTACAACCCGCTGCTGTACGCCGCCCACTCCTCGGTCCTCCAGGTCGCCTCGGAGCTCGGCGCGGTGGGCGTGTTCCTCTTCGGGGCGATGCTGGCCGCCGGTATGAACCTGGCCGCCCAGCGGGGGCGGGGTCGAGCGCTGATCGGCGTCGCCGCGTGGAGCGCCCTGGCGGTCCACTCGATGATCGACCACCTCTACGAGTTCCCGATGGTGGTGCTTCTGGCCGGGATCGTGATCGGCTGGGCGGGGGCGCGTCCCGTCCGCCGCGCCGGGACTCCGCCCGGTCCCGAACCTCGGCCCGGCCGCTGACGAGCCCCGCGGCCTCTGGCACCCTGGCCCCATGACCTCCCTTCCCGCCGGCCTCCCCGCCGACAGCCACGTCCACAGCGAGTTCTCCTGGGACACCGGCGGCCCGGACTCCGCCGCGCGCGGCACCATGCGCGCGACCTGCGCGCGGGCCGTCGAGATCGGGCTGCCCGCGCTGTTCTTCACCGAGCACCTCGACCTCGAGGACGCCTGGTTCACGGACCTCGAGGACTTCGCCGACCATGAGCGGCACCTGGTGGGGGAGGACGGCGTGGTCGCGGTGCCGCGCTTCGACGTCGACGGCTATCTCGAGGAGATCGACCGCTGCCGCGCCGACTTCCCGCAGCTGCGGATCGGCACCGGTCTCGAGTTCGGCCAGCCGGGCCTGCGGCTCGACGCCGCCCGCGCCCAGCTCGACCTCTCCGCCTTCGACCGCATCATCGGCTCCCTCCACACGGTCCCGCTCGAGCGTCCGTCGGCCGACGGGGAGACCGCCGGCGAGGAGCAGTCCGCCGACGGGGCGCGGACCCCGCGCCCGGAGCACCGCGCCGAGCCGAACACGCTGTTCCGTCGGCAACCCGCCCTCGAGGTGATCCGCGACTATCTCGCCGAGGTGCCCGCGCAGGTCGCCGGCGAGGGACCGCACGAGGTCGTCACCCATCTCGACTACGCGGTGCGCTACTGGCCCGAGGAGGTCGAGGGCCCCTTCGACCCGCGCCCGCTCGAGGAGGAGCTCCGGGGCGCGATGCGCGCGATCGCCGCGAGCGGACGCGCGCTCGAGATCAACACCCGCCGTCTGCGCCCCTGGATCCCGCAGTGGTGGGCGGAGGAGGGCGGGGAGGCGATCAGCTTCGGCAGCGACTCCCACACCCCGCTCGCCCTCGCCGCGAACTTCCCCGAGGCGATGGCGCTGGCGGACTGGGCGGGCTTCCACCCAGGGCGCGACCCACGCGAGCTCTGGCGGCGCTGACCCCGGGGGCAGTGCCGGGGCCGCTGGGACCGTCGTGACCTCGAAGGTTGCTGACCTCGATGCGACCGCGGCCCGTCGCGGTCGCCGTCGCGGCGGACCGTCGCTGGCTTCGCCCTCTCCGACTCGCACCGTATCCTCGTCGCGTCGGTCCACACCCCGGACCGTCGGCCGTCCCGCCGCGGGCCCCACCCCCGTCCCGCCCGATCGACGTGCCACGCACAGCTCCCGCGCGGAGCAGGACGAGGAGGTCTGATGCGCGCACTGCGCAAGGTCGCGCCCGGCGCGGGCCTGGAATGGACGAGGGTCGACGAGCCCGACTGCGGCCCCTGGGACGTGAAGGTGCGCGTGCTGCGCACCGGGATCTGCGGCACCGACCTGCACATCCTCGCCTGGGACTCGTCCGCGGAGGCGATGTGCGACACCGTCCCCTTCACCCCCGGCCACGAGTTCTACGGCGAGATCGTCGAGGTCGGCTCCCAGGTCGACGACGTGCGCGTCGGCGACCGCGTCTCCGGCGAGGGGCACGTGGTGTGCGGGACCTGCCGCAACTGCCGCGCCGGACGGCGCCAGATGTGCAATCGCGTCCGCTCCGTCGGCGTGCAGCGCGAGGGCGCCTTCGCCGAGTACGTCACCGTCCCGCACGAGAACGTGTGGGTCCACGAGCACGAGGGCGGGCAGGAGCTGATCAGCCCCGAACTCGGCGCCGCCTTCGACCCGCTGGGCAACGCCGTCCACACCGCACTGAAGTTCCCGCTGGTGGGCGAGGACGTGCTGATCACCGGCGCCGGCCCGATCGGCCAGATGGCCGCGGCCGTGGCCCGCCACGCCGGCGCCCGCTACATCACCATCACCGACATCTCCCCGGAGCGCCTCGCGATGGCGGAGGACTGCGGCGCCGACGTCGTCCTGGACGTCTCCACCACCCGCGTGCTCGACGCCCAGCGGCAGCTCGGCATGCGCGAGGGCTTCGACGTGGGCCTGGAGATCACCGGCCAGGCCCGCGCCCTGCAGGAGATGATCGAGAACATGAACCACGGCGGGAAGATCGCGCTGCTGGGCCTGCCCTCGCGGCAGTTCGAGATCGACTGGACCGCGGTCGTCACCCGCATGCTCACCCTCCAGGGCATCTACGGCCGCGAGATGTACGAGACCTGGAACGCGATGTCCGCGATGCTCTCCACCTCCCGCACCCTGCGCAGCGCCATCGAGCGCACCATCACCCACGTGCTGCCCGCCGCGGACTGGGAGGACGGCTTCGCCCTCGCCCGCGAGGGGAAGGCCGGCAAGGTGCTCCTGGACTGGAGCGACGTCGCCGACTGACCTCGGCCGGTCGCCGGCCCTGCAGCCCCGGCGTCGGCCCTGCAACCCCCGCGCCGGCCCATGCCTACGTCGCCCCCCACCCCGTCGCACAATTCGGCGCTCCCTGCGTGACCTCGACTCCCATACGCCGCTGAGGTCACGCACAGGACGCAGAACTATGCACCCCCACCCCCGCGACCTCACCCCAGCCCCGCTCCCGACCCCAAGGACCCACACCCATGTACAGCGACCTCAAAGACCAGCTGACCGCCGAGCTCGACGAGATCGAGCAGGCCGGCACCTTCAAGCACGAGCGCGTCATCTCCACAGCGCAGTCCGGCCGCATCACCGCCGGTCCCGTCGGCCGCGACGGCGCCGAGGTGCTGAACTTCTGCGCCAACAACTACCTGGGACTCGCCGACGACGAGCGACTCGTCGCCTCCGCCAAGCGCGCCCTGGACGAGCGCGGCTTCGGCATGGCCTCGGTGCGCTTCATCTGCGGCACCCAGGACCTCCATCTCGAGCTCGAGCAGGCGCTGTCCGCCTTCCTCCGCACCGAGGACACGATCCTGTTCTCCTCCTGCTTCGACGCGAACGGCGCCGTCTTCGAGCCGCTGTTCGGCAAGGAGGACGCGATCATCTCCGACGCCCTGAACCACGCCTCCCTCATCGACGGGATCCGCCTGTCCAAGGCCGCCCGCTTCCGCTACGCCAACGCCGACCTCGACGACCTGCGCACCCAGCTCGAGGCCGCCGCCGCGCTGCACGACGGCAGGGGCGCGAGGCGCACCGTCATCGTCACCGACGGGGTGTTCTCGATGGACGGCTACCTCGCCCCGCTGCCCGGCATCTGCGACCTCGCCGACGAGTTCGGCGCGCTGGTCATGGTCGACGACTCGCACGCCGTCGGCTTCATGGGCGCCACCGGCGCCGGCACCCCCGAGCACTTCGGCGTCTCCGACCGCGTGGACATCTACACGGGTACCTTCGGCAAGGCGCTCGGCGGCGCGAGCGGCGGCTACGTCTCCGGCAGGCGCGAGATCGTCGCGATGCTGCGCCAGAAGGGCCGCCCGTACCTGTTCTCCAACTCGCTGGCCCCCTCGATCACCGCTGCGACGCTCACCGCGCTGCAGCTCGTCGAGGGCAGCGCCGAGCTGCGCGCGACCCTGTTCCGCAACGCCGAGCTCTTCCGCGCCCGGATGGGCGAGGAGGGCTTCGAGCTGCTCGACGGCGAGCACGCGATCGTGCCGGTCATGTTCGGGGACGCCGCGCTCGCCGCCCGGATCGCCGACGCGATGCTCGACCAGGGCGTGTACGTCACCGCGTTCTCCTACCCGGTGGTGCCGAAGGGGCAGGCGCGCATCCGCGTGCAGCTCTCCGCCGCGCACACCGAGGAAGACATCGAGGCGGCCGTGCGCGCCTTCGTCGCCGCCCGCGAGGCCGTGCAGGCCGGCTGACGGCGGCAGGCCGGCGGCCCCGAACCGGCGGTTCGGGCTCGGCCGCGGACGTCCGGCCGGGTGGGCCGAATGAAACTGCGCTCCCTTCGTGACCTCAGCCCGTATATGGCGTTGAGGTCACGCAGGGAGCGCAGAATCATGCGCGGCCCGGAGGGGTGGCGTCTCGTCACCCCAGCCGCATCCAGTCGTCCGTCCGCACGCGCAGGCCGAGGCTGATCGCGCGCAGCACCATGAAGAAGAAGTTGCAGGCCAGCCACAGCAGCGCGAGCCCCAGCGGGCCGCCCGGCGCCCACAGCGCCACCGCGACCGCGCCGGGCAGGACCAGCACCGCGATGAGCGAGCCGACCTTCGCCAGGTAGGGCGCGTCCCCGGCGCCCATCAGCACCCCGTCGAGCACGAACACGTAGCCGGCGATCGGCTGGGTGATCACCAGCACCCACAGCGCCGCGCGCAGGCTCTCCTGCACAGCGACATCGGGCGTGAACAGCTCGGGCACCACGTAGCTGGCCGCCAGCAGCAGCACCGCGACGACCGCGCCGCCGCCCACGCCCCACACCATCAGCCGCCGCGTCACGGCGTGGACGGTGCGCGGGTCGGAGGCGCCGAGATACCGCCCGGTCAGGGCCTGGCCGGCGATCGCGAGGGAGTCCAGCGCCAGGGACAGCACCGTGAACACCGTGGTGGTGAGCTGGTGCGCGGCCAGCTGCACGTCCCCGAGCCCGGTGGCGACCACGGTCGAGGCGATCACCACCACCCGCAGCGACAGGGTGCGCACGAACATCGGCACGGCGTCCCGGCCCACGGCGACGAGGTTCGCCGGCTGCAGCCCCAGCCCGATCCCCTCGCGCCGGGCGCGACGGACGATCGCCGCCAGCAGCACCAGCGCCATGCCCCACTGGGCGATCACCGTGCCGATCGCGGAGCCGGCGATGCCGAGGTCCAGCCCGAAGATCAGCAGCGCGTTCAGCGGGATGTTCACGATCGCGCCGCCGACGGCGACCGCCAGCGGCAGCGTCGCGTCCTGCAGTCCGCGCACCAGACCCGTCGCGGCCTGCACGGCGAGCATGGCGGGCAGGCCGAGGGCGCTGATGCGCAGGTAGATCGTCGCCTCGGCGAGCACCTCGGGGGAGGGGCCGAACAGGGCCAGCAGCGCCTCTCCGGCCACCAGCAGCACGAGCGCTGCGGCGGCGCCGACGAGCAGGGCGAGCCAGCAGGCGTCGATCCCGCGGGAGATCGCCTCGCGGCGTCGGCCGGCGCCGAAGGAGCGGGCGACCGCGGCGGTGGTGGAGTATGCGAGGAACACGGCCAGGCCCACGACGGTGGTGAGCACGGTCGAGGCGAGGCCCAGGCCCGCGAGCGAGGTCGTCGAGACGCGGGCGATGAACGCGGAGTCGGCCAGGACGAACAGCGGCTCGGCCACGAGCGCGCCGAGGCTCGGGATCGCCAGGCGCAGGATGTCGCGGTCGACGGTGCACCGCGCCCGCTCCTCGTGCGGCTCGGCGATCGGCGCTTCCCGCGGCTCGACCGTCGGCTCCTCGCGGTCGCCGCCCGTCCGCTCCTCGCGGTCTCCGGCCGTCGGCCCCGAGAGTCCGCCGTCCCTCAGCTCGTCGGGCTCGTCGGGAGAAGAGGAAGGGGTGGGCACCCCACCATTGTGCGACGAGCACCCGACCATCGTCGGTGCCGGGGTCACAGGTGCACATGAGACAGTTCCTGCGGAGCACTCCGCCCTGCGCCCCCGGCGCGGCGACGGGGCCCACGCCCCGCCGGTCGGCGGGACCCACCCCCGTCGGACCGCCTTCCCGAGGAGCAGGATGAATCGCCTCGCCCGCCTGAGCCTGAACAACAGGTCCTTCATCGCCCTGGTGTGCATCGCCGTGTCGATCATCGGCGCGTTCATCATGACCACCATGCGCCAGGAGCTGATCCCCTCGGTCTCCCTGCCGCAGATCCAGGTGATGACCACCGCACCCGGATCCTCGTCCGAGCAGGTCAGGGACCGGATCACGAGCCCCGTCGAGCAGTCGCTGCAGGGGCTGGAGAACGTCGAGGCCACCTCCTCGACCTCCCAGGCGGGGCTGTCGATGGTCACCGTCGAGCTCACCTACGGCACCGACGTGGCCCGCTCCTCGAACCAGGTCGACGCGGCGCTGAGCCGCATCGAGGAGCAGCTCCCCTCGGACGCGGACCCGCAGGTCATCTCCGGCGGCACCAGCGACCTGCCCGCCGTGGTGCTGTCGGTCTCCTCCCGCCTGGACCCCTCCGACCTCGCCTCCCGCCTGGACGCCTCGGTGACCCCCGAGCTCGAGCGCATCGGCGGGGTCTCCTCCGTCGCGGTGATCGGCGCGCCCGAGCAGATCGTGCGCATCACCCCGGACGAGGCCGCGCTCGCCGAGAACGGCCTGACCGAGGACGACATCTCCACCGCCCTGGACGCGAGCGGCCTGTCCCTGCCCGGTGGCTCCGTCACCGACGGGGACCGCACGATGGACGTCGTGCTCGGGCAGAGCCTCGACAGCCTCGAGAGCCTCGAGGGGATCGTGCTGATGCCGTCCGACGGCGCCTCCGGCTCCGGCGGCGACGACGCGCAGGGCGCCGGCCAGCAGGGCGCCGACGGTCAGGCCGCGGGCGGCCAGCAGGGCGCCGACCAGCAGGGCGCGCAGGGGGCCGACGGGCAGCAGACCCAGCCCGGCACCGCCCCGGGCGAGCCCGCCGAGCCGGTCACCCTCGGCGAGGTCGCCACCGTCGAGCAGACCACCCAGGACCCCACCTCCGTCTCGCGCACCAACGGCCGCGAGTCGCTCGTGGTGATGGTGACCGCGACCGTCGACGGCAACGTCGTGGACATCTCCGGGGACGTCGAGAGCGTCCTGGACGACACCCTCGCGGGCGTCGGCGGCGACGCCCAGGCCGACGTCGTCTTCGACCAGGCCCCCTTCATCCAGGAGTCGATCCTGGCGCTGGCCGAGGAGGGCCTGCTGGGCCTGCTCTTCGCCGTCGGCGTGATCCTGCTGTTCCTGCGCCGGGTGCGGCCCACCGTGGTCACCGCGATCTCGATCCCGACCTCGCTGCTGATCGCGTTCATCGGCATGTACGTCACCGGGTACACGCTGAACATGCTGACCCTGGCGGCGCTGACGATCTCCATCGGCCGCGTGGTGGACGACTCGATCGTGGTGATCGAGAACATCATGCGCCACCTCGCCTACGGCAAGACCAAGCGCCGCGCGATCCTCGACGCGGTCGGCGAGGTCGCCGGCGCAATCACCGCCTCCACCCTCGCCACCGTCGTGGTGTTCCTGCCGATCGCCGTGGTCGCGGGCATGGCCGGGGAGCTGTTCCGGCCCTTCGCCCTCACCGTCGGCATCGCGATGCTGTCCTCACTGCTGGTGGCGCTGACGATCGTGCCGGTGCTCGCATACTGGTTCCTGAAGCCCCCGAAGGGCCACGAGGACATCGACCCCGACGACGCGGCGCAGGTCGCGGCGATCCGCGAGGACGCCGAGGCGAAGGAGGAGGGCACCTGGCTGCACCGCCTCTACGCCCCCGTGCTGCGGGCGACGCTGGACACGCTGCCCCGCCGCCTGCTCACCCTCGGCGGCGCGGTGATCGTGCTGATCGGCACCGTGCTGCTGATCCCGCTGGTCAACGTCAGCTTCCTGGGCGACACGGGGCAGAACATCGCCTCGATCACCCAGACCCTCCCGGCCGGCACCAACCTCCAGCAGGCCTCCGACAAGGCGGCCGAGTCGGAGGACGCGCTGCTGGAGATCGACGGGGTCGAGACCGTGCAGACCACCATCGGCGGCGGCCAGTTCGGAATGGGCGGCGGCGGCGGCGAGAACGAGGTCAGCTTCTCCATCACCACCGATGCCGACGCGGACCAGGAGGCGCTGAGCGACGAGATGGTCGCGGCGCTCGAGGCCCTGCCCGAGCCCGGCGAGGTCGAGGCGGCCGACGTCGCCTCGCCCACCGGCTCGAACTCGGTGGACATCATGATCACCGGCCCCACCGCGGAGGACCGTCAGGCCGCGAACGACGCGATCCTGGCCGAGCTCGACCCGGTGCCCGAGGGCGTCTCCGAGGTCGCCACGGACCTCGAGGGCGACCAGCCGACGGCCGTGGTGACCGTGGACCGTGAGGCCGCGGCGCGGATGGGGCTGACCGAGGAGGCCGTGGTCGGCCTGGTCGCCCAGCAGATGTTCCCCGGGGCGATCGGCACGATCACCCTCGAGGACGACGAGCTGGACATCTACGTCGAGGGCGGCGAGAGCGTGGACACCTTCGCGCAGCTGCAGGACCTCGAGCTGATGGGCTCGATCCCGCTGACGGACGTCGCCTCGGTCGACGAGGAGCTCTCCCGCCCCTCCATCTCGACCCAGGACGGGCTCGAGACGGTGACCGTCTCGGTGACGCCGGCCGGTGAGGACGTGGGTATCGCGACCCGCGCCGCGAACGACGCGATCGCCGCGGCGGACCTGCCCGAGGGCGTCGAGGCGACCGTGGGCGGCACCGCCGCGGACATCGACGAGACCTTCGGACAGCTCGGCATCGCCATGGTCGCCGCGATCCTGCTGGTGTACGTGCTGCTGGTGTGGATCTTCAAGTCCCTGATCCAGCCGCTGATCCTGCTGGTCTCGATCCCCTTCGCGGCGATCGGCTCGCTGGGCCTGCTGGTCATCACCCGCGTGCCGCTGGGGCTGCCCTCGATGATCGGCCTGCTGATGCTGGTGGGCATCGTGGTCACCAACGCGATCGTGCTGATCGACCTGGTCAACCAGTACCGACGCCACGGGATGGCTCTGGACGAGGCGCTGCACCTCGGCGCCTCCAAGCGTCTGCGCCCGATCCTGATGACCGCGGCGGCGACGATCTTCGCGCTGATCCCGATGGCGCTGGGGATCACCGGCAACGGCGGGTTCATCGCCCAGCCGCTGGCCGTGGTGGTCATCGGCGGTCTGATCTCCTCGACACTGCTCACCCTCGTGATCGTGCCGGTGCTGTACCGGATGGCGGAGGGCCCGGGGGAGCGGCGCCGGCTGAAGGAGGAGGCCCGGATCGCGGAGCGCCGGGGCGGCCGCTCCCGCCGTGCGGAGGCCGAGCGGCGCGAGGCCGAGGGCGACGCGCCGGTGGACCACCTCGCCGAGAGCGAGACCGTCGGCGGAGCCGCGACGGGCGGCGACGCCTCCGCCGCACACGGCCGTCGCGCGACGAGCCGTCGTGCGACGCCCACCGAGCAGCAGCGGGACCTCGCCCAGCGGCGTCCCGACCTGCGCGGGAGCTCCGCCACCGGGGCCGACGGCCGGGGTGGCGGGGGCCGGTCGATCAAGGAGCGCGGCGGGATCGTCGGGATCGTGAAGCGGCGCCTCGGCCGCGACTGATCCACGGGGCGGACCCACGAGGGGCCGGGCGACCAACGCGTCGCCCGGCCCCTTCCCGTCCGGCCCGCTCTGCCCGGCGCGGTCCGCCCCGGCGCGGTCCGGCCGCTGCCTGCCTGTCCCTTCCCACCGTCCCGCCGGCCTCGTCGGTCCGGGATGGTCAGGTGATGGCGCATGTCGTACCTCTATGCCGTTATTGGCATAGTGGTGCGGTATACGCCATCGGTCGACCATGGCCCTGCGCCGTCCCGCTCCGGGACCGGGTGGGAATCGGAGCACGAGCGGGAGGAGCACATGGTGGCCGACGAGACCCGCCCCAGCGGCCCCCGCACCTCGCCCCGCCCTGACGCAGAGTCTCGCCCCGGCACGGGACCTCGGCCCGGCACCGAACCCCGGTCCGGCGCCTCCGCCCGCCCCCGCTCCTCGCGCCGCTCCGGCACCACGCGCCGTCCCCGCACCTCGCGCGGCTCCTCGCGTCCCCGCATCCGGCGCAGTCCCCGCCGCTGGACGGTCCGCACCCGCGTCCTGTCCACCCTCCTCGCCTTCATCGCCGGCGGCCTCGCCGTCACGGGGGTGCTCACCTTCGCCGCGCAGTTCCGGGCCCTGGACCAGCGGGTCGAGGCCGAGCTGTGGCAGGAGCACAGCGAGCTGTCCCTGATCGCGAACTCCACCGACGCGGAGGGCGAGACGATCCACACCACGGTCGACAGCGTGCTGGTCAACGCCACCGACTCCGCCGCTCCCTCCGACCACGAGTCGGTGATCGCCCTGATCGACGGGGAGCCGCGCTACCAGCCCCGCCAGCAGGACTTCGCGCTGCTGCCCGAGCCGCCCGAGGACGCCTCGCACGCGGACGCCGCCGCGGTCACGGCCGAGTCCGAGATGGTTCTGGCCGAGATCCTCGACGCGCAGGTGCCGGACAGGACGGTGATCGTGCCGATGGAAGCCCACGGCCGGGACCTGCGCGTGCTGATCGCGTCGGTCTCGGTGGCCGGCGACGAGCAGCAGGGCGTGTTCGTGGTCGCCAACGACATCGGCGCGCAGCGACGCGAGCTGTGGCAGAGCGTGGCGCTGTTCTCGGGGATGTCCGTGCTGGTGCTGCTGCTGGCCGGCTGGGTGGGCTATGTCGTCACCGGGCGTCTGCTGCGGCCGCTGGTGGACCTTCGCGGTGCGACCGAGCAGGTCACGGTCACGGATCTCGAGCACCGGGTGCAGGTCCCGGACGGCGGGGACGACATCTCCGCGCTCGCCCAGAACTTCAACCGCATGCTCGAGCGGATCCAGGAGGGCTTCGCCGAGCAGCGCCGCTTCATGAGCGACGTCGGCCACGAGCTGCGCACCCCGCTCACCATCGTGCGCGGCACGCTGGAGACCACCGACGTGCAGGATCCCGACGACGTCGTCGAGTCGCATCAGATCGCGATGGAGGAGCTGGACCGGATGGGCCGCGTGGTCGGGGACCTCTCCGAGCTCGCCGCCTCCAGCCGCCCCGACTACGTGAAGCTCCGCCCGGTGGACCTCGCCTCCTTCGCCCGCTCCGCCTTCGCCCGCATCGAGCACATCGGGGAGCGGGAGTGGATCCTCGAGGGCACGGCCGACGTGGTCGCCGAGGCCGACGAGCAGCGCCTCACCCAGGCGGTCGTGCAGCTCGCCGCGAACGCGGTGCGCTACAGCGACGACGGGAGCCGGATCTGGTTCGGCGTGGACCAGGTGCTCGGGCCCGAGGGGCCGGAGATCCACGTCAGCGTGCGCGACGAGGGCGTGGGCATCGACGAGGAGGACCAGCAGCGCGTCTTCGAGCGCTTCGCCCGGGCCGAGGGCGCGCGCGGCGCCGGCTCCGGGCTGGGCCTGCCGATCGTGCAGGCGATCGCGGAGGGCCACGCCGGGGCGGTGCGGCTGCTCTCCCAGCTCGGCAGGGGATCGACCTTCACGATCGTGTTCCCGCAGTTCAGCGCCGAGGCCCCCAGGGCTGTCGGCGAGGGTGCGGAGCCCGGGAGCGGTCATACTGGGACGCGGGCGACGTACCGCTCCGACGACGAGACCGACGAGCCACCCCGGAGGGAGCAGGGATGAGGATCCTCATCGCCGAGGACGAGGCGCGGATCGCGCGCTTCATGGAGCGGGGCCTGAAGGCCAACGGCTACGCGACCACCGTGGTGGAGGACGGCATCGCCGCGCTGGACCTCGCCTCCGGAGGGGAGTTCGACCTGCTGATCCTCGACGTGGGCCTGCCGCGCATGGACGGCTTCCAGGTGCTGAAGGCGCTGCGCGACATGGACGTGCAGATCCCGATCCTGATGGTCACCGCCCGCACCGGCGTGGAGGACACGGTGCAGGGGCTCGAGAGCGGCGCGAACGACTACATCGCCAAGCCCTTCCGCTTCGAGGAGCTGCTGGCGCGGGTGAAGCTGCGCGCCCGGGAGGCGACCGCCGGCGCCGGCGCCGTCAGCGCCGACGTGCTCACCCTCGGGGACCTGTCCCTGGACCTGCGCAGCCGTATCGCCAAGTGCACCGTCGACGGCGCCCCGCGCGAGGTGGAGCTGTCCTCGCGCGAGTTCACCATGGCTCGCGTGTTCCTGGAGAACCCGAACCAGGTCCTCACCCGGGACCTGCTGCTGTCGAAGGTGTGGGGCTACGACTACGACGGCGCCTCGAACGTGGTGGACGTGTACGTCGGCTACCTGCGCGGCAAGCTCGGCCCGCCCCGCCTGGTGACCGTGCGCGGAGCGGGCTACAAGATGGTCGACCCCGCCGCCTGAGCGCCCCCGCCGCCTGAGCGCCCCCGCCGGCCGAGCCCTCGCGGGTCGAAGCCCCGTCGGCCGCGCCCCCGCAGACCGCACCCGTTCTCCGGCCGCGCCTCTCCGGCCGCGTCCGCGGTCCGGCCGCGCCTCTCGCCGGCCGCCCCCCTCGACGGCGCGTCGCCGCAGGCCACGGCCCACGGAGTGGGTTCATGAGAGTCCTCTCATCGACCCTTCACAGGGGTCTCATCGCGTGCTGGGAGCCTCGCCGACATGAAGGCTCTTCGCACCACCGGGATCATCGTGTCCGTCGCGCTCGCCGCGGCCGCGCTCGCCGTGCTGCCCTCGGTCGAGGAGGAGGGCCCGCAGGAGCGGGCCGGGATCACGATCGGCGACGCCTCCGATGCCGGCGGCGACGCACGCGCCGGCGGTGGCGCCGGCGGGGAGGAGCCCCGCTCCGCCGACGGGACCGACCCGGCCGCCGCGGGCGCGGATCCGTCGGCCGACGGCGCCGCCGTGGCGCTGCCGCGCCCGAGCGCGACCGAGCAGCCCGTGGGCGGGATCCACTCCGACACCGGCATCGGCGCGATCGAGTCCGAGCCCTCGCCCGAACCCGCCCCGGCGCCCGCTCCGGCCCCGGCGCCCGCCGCCCCGGCCGACGGGAACCCCTCGACCGGCGGCTCGTCCTCCGGCGGCTCCTCGTCGGGCGGGTCCTCCTCGGAGGGCTCGAGGCCCGCGCCCGCGAAGCCCGCACCGGCGCCTCCGCAGCGTCCCTCCGGCGTCTGCGAGTGGGACGACGGCGAGCTCGAGTGCGACGACGACGGCGGCGACGATGATGACGAGGATGATGATGACGATGACGATGACGGCGAGGACGACGACTGACCCGGGCCGGCGCCGCCCCACGGCGGACGGCTGAGCCCGCCCCACAGGCGCAGTCCCCGCACAGATCGAGCCCGGACGGCAATGGCGCCGTCCGGGCTCTCTCCTGCGGTGGCCTCGGGGTTCTCGTCGTCCCCTCAGTCGTCGTCCTCGCCGTCGGGGCGGCCGCCCACCGTCTCGTGCTGCGGCATCGTCCCTGCCTGCAGGGCGTGCAGCCGGTGCTCCCGCGCGCCCAGCAGCTGCGCGAGCTGCCCGGAGCCGGCCATCACCACCACGCCCGGATAGGAGCTCAGCACCCGGTCCAGCATGCGCCGGCCGTCGTCGTCGAGGTCGCCCTCGAGGCCGTCGATCAGCAGCAGCGGCGGGGTGCCGTACATCGCGCGGGCGAGTGCGAGACGGGCCCGGTCCGAGCGGTCCAGCGGCTCGCCGCCGCGGCGCAGCGGGGTGCGACCCACGCGGGGGAGGGAGTCGACGTCCAGCCCCACCAGGTCCAGCATCTCCTGGTCGTGGGCGGCGTCGAGGTCGGGGCGTCGGTAGTGCAGCGCCCGGCCCACGGTGCCGCGCTCGAACACGGTGCCGGAGGCGGCATGGCCCACCAGGCGCCGCACCCGCTTCGGGCCGAGAGCACGCAGGTTCTGCCCGTCGACCCACACCGAGTCCGGCGCGGCGAGCTCGGGGCCGGGGGAGAGCTCCAGCACCCGGCGCAGCAGCTCCTGCGGGGAGCGCGGGTCCTCGGAGACCAGGCGCACCCGGTCCCGGGGCCCGGCCACGAGCGGGGAGTCGCCCGCGGTGAGACCTGGCAGGTGCAGGTGCACCGGCGCGTCCCCGGACCCGACCGGATGCGGCGCCTGGACCTCGGCGGAGAGCCGGCGGCGCTCCTCGGCACGGCGGCGGCGCTGCTCGGCACCGGCCAGCGCCGGGCCCAGCACCATGCGGGCCGCGAGGTGGGTCTGGCGGTACTCGACGATCCTCCCGATCTCCAGCACCGGCGAGGAGGCGATCCCGGCGACGGCCATCGCCGCCATGGTCACGCCCGGGGACTGGCCCAGGTAGATCCCGGCCGCGGCCACCAGCAGGGTGGTCAGCGTCGAGGCGACCACGCCGCCGGCGCGGAGGGTGCCGACGGTCTCGGCCCGGTCCACCGCGATCTCCACCAGGTTCCCGGAGGCCTCGCGCAGGTTGCGCAGCTCCCGCTTCGACCCGCCCGCGGCGAGGATCCCCTCGGAGGCGGTGACGGTGTCGGCGATGCGAGAGGCGAGGCGGCCGCGGGTTCGGCGCATGCGGCGGGTCTTGATCAGCGCGGTCCGCGCCCACACCAGCAGGCACAGCCCGAGCACCACCAGTGGCATCGCCATCGCGAGAGCGAGCAGCGGATGCAGCACGACGAGGGTGCCGAGGCTGCCCAGGATCAGCGGCACCCCGACCGTCAGCGGGGCGATGCCCTGGGTGACCCAGTTGCGCACCCCGGAGAGGTCGTTGGTGGTGCGGGCGACGGTCACGCCGAGCGAGGTCGAGTGCCCGGGGGTGAGCGCATCGCCCAGCAGGGTCAGTCGCAGCTGGTGGACGTAGTCCTGGCCGAGCTTCTCGGCGAGCACGCGCTGGTGCACGGTAAGCGCCCCGATCGCCAGCGCGGTCAGCACCAGCAGCAGCAGGGCCCGCAGCAGGATCGGGGACATGCCCGCCGGTGCGCCCTGCATGGTCACCAGCGCCCAGGCGGACAGCGCGCCGAGAGCCGCCTGCCCGAACCCCAGCAGCACCAGCCCGGCGAGCCACAGCCGGCGCCGTCCCCGCATCAGCGGGGGCAGCGGGGGAGGGTTCTTCAGCAGGCCGTTCGCCTGCAGCTCCGGCTCGCGGTCACGACGCATCGGCGAGGCGCTCCTTCAGCAGGTCCTCGACCAGACCGCGCGCCACCTCCGCCTCGGTGAGGTCGAAGGTGCCGGCCACGGGCACGTCCAGGGCGCGGCGCGCCTCCGCGGTCGCGAGCGGCGAGCTGGTCACCACGCCGGAGACGACCGACGGGGTCCGGCCCAGGTCCGCGAGCGCCGCGACGCCGCCGACGGCACCGAGCGCGTCGCCGGCCGCGAACACGACCCGGTCCACGACCGCTCCGACCTCGGGGTCGGCGAGCAGGCGCGCGGTCTCGCCCTGGTAGACGCCGTCGGCGATCTCCAGCAGCACCACGTCGGGACGGGCGGCGCCGCCGGCGAGCTCGTCGGCCATCGACAGGAACAGGTCGCGCACCTCCTCGACGTCGACCTGGAAGGTGGAGGAGTAGCCGAAGTCGGTGAAGTCCAGGACGCGGTGCGCGCCCGCGTCGAGGAAGAGGTTGTAGTCGTTGCCCGCGCCGGTGCCGGTCGCCTTCCCGGCGGCCACGCGCAGCCCGGCCGCGGCGAGGCCGTGCGCGAGATGGGCCAGCACCGTCGACTTCCCGGAGTTCATCGAGGTGCCGAGCACGGCGATCACGGGGACGTGATGGGCGGGACGGTCGGTGCGCGCGGTGATCGAGCGCAGCACCTGGTGGGGGGCGGTGCGGGTGAGGGTGAGGGGGCCGTGCTCGTCGCGGATCACGCCGATCGGCTCGATCTCTGTGGGGGAGCCGACGCCGGAGTGCTGCTCGAGCACACGGGAGGCCAGACCGCCGGCGGCCGCGAGATGGGCGGGGCCGAGGTCCGCGGGGACCATCGCGAGGAACTGGTCGGCGGCGTAGCGGCTGCCGTAGGCGACGACGATCTCGTCGCCGGGGAAGAGGATCTGGCGGCGGGAGACGGGGCTCTCCAGACGCTTGTGGTGGCCGACCTTCGTCACCCGGGCGAGCAGCACCTCGCCGGGCTGCGGGACGTGCTCGCCGGTGATCAGCTCGACCTCGCGGGCGCGGCGCAGGTGGGCGCCGACGGTGCGGGTGGAGAAGGCGTGCTTGGCGCGCTCGATGCGGGAGCGCACGTCCTGCGGCGCCCTTGCGGAGCTCGTGGCGGTGAGCGGCGCGGCGGTGGTCTCGGGGTGCAGGATCGTCATCTCGGGGCTCCTCGGTGGGTGGGTCCGTGGCGGACCCTGGAGCGGGCCTGCCGTACGAGGAGCAGTGAACCGGCGGCGGATGAAGCGCCGATGAACCGATGATGAGACGGATCTCAGGAAAGAACCCGCAGGTCAGGCGGGCACGCCGAGGCGCGCGAAGGCGCTGCGGAAGATCGTCAGCCCGTCCAGGCCGTGCATCTTCTGGACCCGCTTGTCGAGCTTGTCCAGCTCGTCGCCCTGATGGGCGAAGAGGTGGTTCATCACGTGGCGCACCTCGGACTCGTCCATCATCCCGCTGCCCACCGGCTTCCACACCTTCGACATCACCAGGCGCACCAGCTTCGGCGCCCGCTCGGAGGCCTCGAGGTACCTCCGCGCCGAGGTCGTGTAGTAAGCGACGTGCCGCGTCTCCTGCTGCGCGATCCGCTTGAGCAGCGGGGTCATCACCGGGTGGTCGACCATGGCGGAGAGCCGACGGTAGGCGGCCACGGCGGAGAGCTCGTTGGCCGCGCCCCAGGTCATGTGCACTGCGAGGAAGTCCTTGCCCACCAGGTTCGACAGCGAGGACTGCTTCATCGGACCGAGCGCGGCACGCCAGCCGAGCTTGACGCGCTTGGCCTTGACCTCGTCGTAGTCCACGACGATGCCGTGCCGGCCGAGCACCCGGGCGAGGGCCTCGCCGTGCCAGTACTCCTCGCGGTTCCACACGGTCATGAAGCCGCCGGCCTCCTCCTCGCGGTGCGAGGGGGTCACCAGCAGATCGCGCAGGAAGCAGGAGGTGTGGTACTCGACGTCGCACATGTAGCGCAGGGAGCGCAGGGTCTGCGCGTCCAGCGGCTGCTCGTCGAAGAGGTCGAAGTCGAGATCCGCGTACTTGACGGGCAGCGAGGTCTCGGCGAAATGATCGATGTCGAAGGCCATGTCACGCTCCGGAACGGGGCAGGGAGAGCAGGTGGGCGTCGGGGAGGTCCGGGCCGGGCAGCAGCCGGGTGATCTCCCGTCGGGCGCGGTGGAGACCGGCGCGGTCGCGGGGATCAGCGCCCAGCACCTGCAGCGCTGCGTCGAGATCGGGATCGGGCACCCCGCCGCCGTGCAGCGGGGAGCTCAGGCTCAGCACCAGCCGTGCGACGACGGCCTCCTTGCGTGAGCGGGTGATGCGGCCGATGGCCTCCTGGGTGAAGAAGTCGACCGCCGCCTCCTGGCGGGCGCGCACGGTGCGGACCACGCGCTCGGCCTCGCCGCCCAGGCGTCGCGCGATCGCGTCGAGGCCCGCCGCGAGCGAGGCCTCCTGGATCGCCATGCGGGCCATGTGGCCGGCGGCGACGGGCTCCCCGGCCGCGGCGTTCCACAGCGGGGTCAGCAGCGGCTGGACGCGGTCCACGTGGATCCGGCGCAGCGCGGCGACGCGGCCCGGCCGACGGGACGGGGCGGGGCGCTCGACGGGGTGGTCGCCGGTGAGCAGATCGCGCAGCGCACGGGCCTGCCAGTGGCGGTCCACCAGCCAGGTCGCGAGGAAGGCGGTGATCCGGGCCTCGTTCGCGGTGACGGTCGAGAGCATCGTCCGCGCCTCGGCGAGCCCGGAGGACTCCATGCGGTGCAGCACGCCGAGGGCGAGGCGCTCCTGGTCGCGCAGCGGCTCCTGGGAGCCGAGGAGCTCGGTGTCGACGGCGATCCGGCTGGTGCCGCGCTTCGTGTACGCCTCGACGTCGAAGTCGGTGCGCAGCACGGGGGTGATCGTCTCGTCGAAGTGGAGATGGCCGGCGTAGCGGCCGGTGGTCGGCATCGACGCGTGCGGATCCGGGGTCCCGACGGGGCCCGGGGACGCGGCGGCCTCGGGGGAGGCAGCCTCTGCGCTCCGTGCCCTCGTGGTCCGGTCCCTGTCGTCGTCGGCATGAGCCGACGGGTCCGCGGTGAGGTCGACGGTCACCTTCCACCTCTCTCTCAGGATCGGGTCGGCGCGCGGCGCGGAGCCCCGCACCGCGGCGGCGCGACCGGGAACAGTGTACGGAGAAGCCCTGGAGGATGCCCGAGCGCGAGGTCAGGCGGGGTGATGCCCGGCTTGGTAGGTTTCGTCGTGTGATGACCTCAGGTGCCGCCTCGCTGCCGGTGCCGGGCGACGACCGCGCCGGGCGGGACCTGCCCGGACCCGAGGCGCTGCGCATCGCGCTGCATCCCGCCGAGCTGCCGCTCGCCCGCCCCCGGGACGTGGCGCAGGCGGCCGCCCGGGTGAGCGATCTCATATCGGCCGGTCGCCTCCGGGAGGCCCGCCGCCTCGCCGCGGAGTTCCGACGCCGCACCGCCCGCCCCGCGGACCGCGCCTCGCTGCTGCGGGCGGCGCTGCGCGGCGCGCTGCGGAGCGGGGACGCCGCGCAGGCCGAGAGCGACTCCGCGGACCTCGTCTCCCTCCTGCATCGCAGCGGCCGCACCGAGCAGGCCGCGGCCGTGGTGCAGGTCCTGCTCGAGCACGGCCCCCTCGCCGAGGCGCCCGAGCGGACGGGCGCCGGGGCCCGGGGCCGACGCCGCGGCGAGGCCCTCCGCGCCTCCGCCCCGATGCTCGCCGTCGTGCGCGCCCTCGAGGCCAGCTCCCTGCCCGGGCCCGACGGGGGACGGGGCGGCACCGTCGACCCGCGCCGCGCCGTGGCCCGGCTCCGTGCCGCGCTCGCCGCCCTTCCCGAGGTGCGCGAGGCGCTGCTCGAGGACCCCGAGCGCGAGCTGCGTCTCCGGCTCGCGCAGGCCCTCGAGGCCGTCGGGGACGTCGACGGGGCCGTGAGCCTCGCCCTCGACGTGCTCGAGCTGACCGCGCAGCAGGCGACGGAGCGCGGCGAGGCCCCCGCGGATCCCTGGCGCCTGGAGACCGGGGCCCACGCCCTCCTCGCCCGCACGCTCCGGCAGGAGCGGCCCGTCGTCGCCGCGCACCACGCCCTCGAGGCGCTCGGCGGGCTCGCCGACGTGGACGACCCCCCGCTGCGGATCGGGCTGATCACCTCGCTGCTGCAGGCGCTGATGGCGGCCGGCGCGACGGACCTCGCCGGCTTCACCGCAGGACGCCTGCTCTCCCTGCAGCGCACCCTCGAGCAGGACCGGCTGCGGATCGCCCCGCTCCTGGCCGTCACCGCCCAGCGCCTCCAGGCCGAGCGGCTGGACGCGGCGTGGGTGCCGCTCGAACAGGCCCGCGCCCTCGCCCGCGAGCACCGTGACCACCGCTCCCTGCTCGAGGCGGCGCGGCTGGCCGCGAGCCTCCACGAGCGCGTCGGCGACCACGCCGCCTCCCTCGGGGAGCTGCAGCGTCTGGCCGCGGCGGCGCGCTGGCTCGTCGACGACCTCGACACCCCGCGCGAGGAGCGCTCCGAGAGGCTGCGCACCGAGCTCAGCGCGAACGCCCTGGCGATGCGGCGGGCGCTGGACCTGGGGCGCCCCGGGGCGGTGCACGTCGCCGCCCGCGAGATCGAGCGCCGCACCCGCCCCGACTCCGGCTGGGACCTGCCGCCCGAGCTGCTGTGGGACCACCTGGTCGACGCCCGGATGGGGGTGCTGATCGTCGCCGGCGACGCGCTCGCCCGCGGCGAGCAGGGGACCGACCAGACCGGCTACGAGGCCCGCCGCCGCGAGGTGCTCGAGGCGATCGGGCGGATGCCCGAGGGTCATGACGCGCGCGCCCGCTACTGGGCGGCCTATCTCGACGACCGCCACGCCGACCTGCTCGCCCGGCGCGGCGAGACCGCGGCCGCGCGCCGCGCCGCCCGCCGGGCCCGCTCCGCCTACGAGGCGCTGGGCCGGGACGAGGACGCCGCCCGCGTCGCGAGGCTCGTGACGGAGCTGGAGGCGGCTCGCGAGGCCGAGGGCGGAGCCGAGCGGGCCGGGCACGGGGCAGGGCACGGAGCCGAGGGCGACGCCGACGCGCGGGCCGGGCGCGACTGCGAGGACGGCGGCGACGAGCGGGCGGGGAGCGCCTGAGCGCTCAGCTCCCGTCGGCCTCCCGCATCGTCTCCTCGAGCACCGCGATCACGGCCCACGGATCCGTCGCCGGGTTCACGAAGGCCAGCCGCAGCGCGATCTCGCCGCGGAAGGCGGTGGGCACGCACAGCATCGTCCCGTCCTTCGCCAGGCGCTGCGACCAGCGGCGATAAGCGGCAGGGGTCCAGCCCGGCCGACGGAACACCACCACCGACAGCTCCGGCTCCACCAGCAGCTCGAGGTGCTCGCTCGCACGGATCGCCTCCGCGACGGCGCGGGCGGAGTCCAGGCAGCGGTCCACCGCCGCGGCATAGGCGGCGGTGCCGTGGGTGGCCAGCGAGTACCACAGCGGCAGGCCGCGGGTGCGGCGGGTGAGATGGGCGGCGAGGTCCGAGGGGTTGGACTCGCCGCGGTCGATCGAGTCGAGATAGGCGGCGTGCTGGGAGTGCGCGGCCGCCGCCGGGCGCGCATCCCGGTACAGCAGCGCGCAGCAGTCGTAGGGGGCGAACAGCCACTTGTGCGGGTCCACGATGAAGGAGTCGGCCTGCTCGATGCCCGCGAAGCGCTCCCGCGCGCTCGGCGAGGCCAGCGCCGCGCCGCCGTAGGCGCCGTCCACGTGCACCCAGGCGCCGTGGCGGTGCGCGACCTCGACCACGGAGGCGAGGTCGTCGACGATCCCGGCGTTCGTGGTGCCGCCCGAGGCGACCACCGCGCAGATCCGCGGATCCTCCGCCAGCAGCGGTTCGAGCGCGGCGCCGGTGAGATGTCCGCGGTCGTCGACCGGGACCGTGACCACGTCCATGTCCAGCAGTCGCGCGGCGGAGGCGACCGAGGAGTGGGCGGTCGAGGCGCAGGCCAGCGCCCAGCCGCCGCCTGGGCGTCGGCCCCGCTCGCGCAGCGCGTGGTCGCGCGCGGTCGCGAGCGCCGAGAGGTTCCCCTGGGTGCCGCCGGAGACGAACACCCCGGCGGCGTCCGCCGGCCAGCCCAGCAGGTCCGCGAGCCAGCGCAGCACCTGGTTCTCGGCGAAGATCGCGCCGGCGCCGTTCTCCCAGATCCCGCCGAACACGTTCGCGGCGGAGACGACGGTGTCGAAGGCGACCGCGGCCCGCGTCGGCGCGGCGGGGATGTACGCGAGGTTCATCGGGTCCTCGCTCGAGCGGGTCGCCGGCAGCAGCACCTCGTCGAACAGCTCCATCGCGCGGGCGGCGCCGATGCCGTCCTCGGTGATGGTCGCGCCCACCTCGGCCTGCAGCTCCTCGGCACTGCGGGCGGTGGTCTTGGGATCTGTGGCGACGGTGGTGTGCGCGGCGGCCCAGCGCAGGGCGAGGCTCACGGCCTCCCGCTCGTCGCCCCAGACCTCCGAGGGCTCGCGATGGCGCTGCAGCGCGTCCGCGGCGCGGGAGAAGGCGGAGTCCTCCGCGGTCGGGGCCGTGCTCTGCGGTGCCGGTGCGTCGGGAGCGGGGGAGGGGGTGAGGGGCTGCGCGGGGTCCTGGATCACGTCCAGCATCGTCGCACGCGCGCGGCCGACGGGAGGGCCGGGCGGGGCGACCCGCCTGCGCGTCCTGACAGGGACGTCCGCCTGGCGTAGCGTGGAGGCACCGGCCGAAAGGGGGCCCCGCCATGACGATCGGAGCCGACGGCCTCCCCGAGGCGCACGCGCATGGGCCCGGGGAGACGATCGCCGTGAGGGACAACGCCCGGGCCGGACGCTATGAGGCGGTCCGGGGCGGTGAGGTCGTCGGGATCATGATCTACGAGCGCACACGGCGCCGGATCGAGCTGATCCACACCGTCACCGACCCCGAGCACCGCGGCGAGGGCGTCGCCTCCGTGCTCGTGCGCACGGTGCTCGCCGAGGCGCGGGCCGCCGCCCTCCCTGTGCTGGTGATCTGCCCCTTCCTCGAGAGCTGGCTGCAGCACCACCCCGATCAGGCCGTCGGCGTCATCGCCGAGGACTGAACGCCGCACGGGCCGCGCCCCACCTGCGCCGCGCCTTCCCGGCCCGGCTCCTGCGCCCGCTCGGCTCCCGCTCGGACCTGTCCCGCTCGCCTTCGCACGGACCTGTTCCGTCGGCTCTCGCCTGGCCCCGCCCCTGCTCGCCCGGCCCAGCGCGGCTCTCGCCTGACCCCGCCCCTGCTCGCCCGGCCCAGCGCGGCTCTCGCCTGACCCCGCCCCTGCTCGCCCGGCCCAGCGCGGCTCTCGCCTGGCCCCGCCCCTCCCGGCCCTGCTCTCGCCCCGCCGCGGGGGACCCTGGTCGAGTAGTGGCGTATGGCGTACCTGTATGCCTATATAGCCGTAGTGGCACGCCATGCGCCGTGACCTGACCACGCCGCCGGCCCTCCGGCCCGCAGGCACCCTGATGTGCCGGACCCGGGTCCTGGTCCTGGCGCGGAGCCCGCACCTGCTGAGGCCATCCTCGGCGACCGGCGGACCGAGGGGCGCGCCGACGGGTACCGTCGGACCATGGACGCCATCGACCTGCTTCGCGACCTCGCCTCCCGCCCCCGTCACGTGGCCGACTCGCTGCGCGGCCGACTGGGGCCCCTCGAGCTCGCCGCCCACCCCGGCGGGCACCCCAACTCCGTCGCCTGGCTGCTGTGGCACACCGGGCGCGAGATCGACGTACAGCTCGCCGCGCTCACCGGCCAGGAGGAGGTGTGGGCCAGGGGCGACTTCGGCGAGCGCCTCGGGCTCGGCGCGGAGGGGGCCGCCGTCGGCTACGGCCACAGCCCCGAACAGGCCCGCGCGATCGAGGTCCAGGACGGCGAGGCGCTGCTGGACTACGTCCTCGCCTCCCTCGATGCGCTGGAGTACTACCTCGACGAGCTCGCCGCCTTCGACCTCGGCGACATCGTCGACGAGGCCTGGGACCCGGCCGTCTCCCGCGGCGCCCGCCTGGTGAGCATCGTCGACGACGCGATACAGCACCTCGCCCAGGCCTCCTACGTGCTCGGGATGCCCCAGCGCGGCTGAGCCCGAGCCGAATGCGCTGTGCCCGGCACCGCCCCCGTCAGGGGCCGGTGCCGGGCACAGGTGGTGGCGGCCGGAGACGCCGGAGCGGGACCCTCCCGGGTCAGGCCGCCGCGGAGGCGGCGGAGGAGGCGCGGCTGCGGGAGCCGCGTCGGCCGCGCAGCAGGGCGTCGAGCGAGAGGCGTCCCGCGCCGACGACGGCGATCGCGAGCGCGCCGGCGCCGAGCGCGCCGACCAGCTCCCAGCCGCCGGCGTCGATGAAGACCCCCTGGGGAAGGTGCACCAGGAGCGCGGCGACGAGCATGTCGATCGCGAGCAGCAGTCCGACGATGCCGGTGAAGGCGCCGGCGATCAGCGCGATGCCGCCGACGAGCTCGACGATCGCGACGACGGGAGCGGCGATCTCGGGGGCCGGCACCCCCATGCTGCGGAAGCTCTCGGTCGCTCCGGCGAGGCCGAAGGTGACGAGCTTCTGGTAGCCGTGCGCGGCGAAGATCGCGCCGAGCAGGATGCGGGCCACGAGCAGGCCGAGGTCAGAGGCCATTCCGGTGCGGGACGAGGCGGCCATGGGGGTCCTTCCGTCGGGGGAGAATGCCCGGCGAACGTAGAGGAGGAGCAGCCCTGACTTCAAGGTTTGAGTGACCCGGCGAGGGATGCGCCTCATTCCCTCTCGGGATCCGGGGCCGCTGTGGCGGGGGCTGATCTGAAAAGCGACCGGAACCCACCGGCGCCGACGGGGACCGACCGGGAGCGGCCGGCGCGCCGCGAGCCCGTCGGCCGATCCGCCGCCCGACCTCTCCTCCCCATCGGGGCGTCCTCCACCGACGGAAGGATCACGTCCCGCCCGTCCGCCGGACTTCCTACACTGGCTCGGTGACATCCACCGAAGCCTTCGAAGCCGGATCCGACCGCGCGCTGGAGCGCACCCCGCCCCAGGACCTCGCCGCCGAGCGTGGCGTGCTGGGCGGCATGATGCTGTCCAAGGACGCGATCGCCGACGTCGTCGAGACCGTGCGCGGCAACGACTTCTACCGCCCCGCGCACGAGATGATCTACGAGGCGATCATCGACCTGTACGGCCGCGGCGAGCCCGCGGACCTGGTCACCGTCTCCGACGAGCTCTCCAAGCGCGGCGAGCTGCAGCGCGTGGGCGGCGGCGCCTATCTCGCGGACCTCATCGACATGGTCCCCACCGCCGCGAACGCCGGCTACTACGCCGAGATCGTGGTCGAGCGCGCCCAGCTGCGACGCCTCGTCGAGGCCGGCACCCGCATCGTCCAGCTCGGCTACGCGGCCGACGGCGGCGAGGTCGACGAGGTCATCAACGAGGCGCAGGCCCAGATCTACGCGGTCACCGAGCGCGGCCAGAGCGATGACTTCCTGCCGCTGGGCGAGGTGATCGACGAGACCCTCAACGCGATCGAGGCGACCCAGAACCGCGGCGGCCAGGTCACCGGCGTGCCCACCGGCTTCGCCGAGCTCGACGAGCTCACCCAGGGCCTCCACGGCGGGCAGATGATCATCTTCGCGGGCCGCCCCGCCATGGGCAAGACGACCCTCGGCATGGACGTGCTGCGCTCCGCCTCGATCCACAACGGCCAGACCTCGGTCATCTTCTCCCTGGAGATGGACAAGACCGAGATCACCATGCGTCTGCTCTCGGCCGAGTCGCAGGTGCCGATGAACCGCATGCGCGACGGCTCCATGGACGACCGCGACTGGCAGTCCATGGCCCGCGCCATGAGCCGCATCGCCGATGCTCCGCTGTTCATGGACGACTCCGCGAACATGTCGCTGATGGAGATCCGCGCCAAGTGCCGCCGCCTGAAGCAGAAGCACGACCTCCGGCTCGTGGTCATCGACTACCTGCAGCTGATGAGCTCGGGCAAGAAGGTCGAGTCCCGTCAGCAGGAGGTCTCGGAGTTCTCCCGTGCCCTGAAGCTGCTGGCCAAGGAGATCGACTGCCCCGTCATCGCGATCTCGCAGCTGAACCGAGGCAGCGAGCAGCGCACCGACAAGACCCCGATGATGTCGGACCTGCGAGAGTCCGGCTCGATCGAGCAGGACGCCGACGTCATCCTCCTGATCCACCGCGAGGACTACTACGAGAAGGAGTCCGCGCGCGCCGGCGAGGCCGATCTGATCGTGGCCAAGCACCGTAACGGCGCGACCAAGACGATCCCCGTCGCCTTCGAGGGCCACTACTCGCGGTTCAAGGACATGGCGCACTCCGGCGGCTTCAGCGGCTGACCCGCGGCGCCGACGGTCTCGCAGCGACGACCGGACCGCGGCGACCGTCCCCCTCGGCGCAGGCGAACGATCGGTCGGTGGCCGGCGGATCCGGTTGCCGAGTCCTCGGGCGGCCAGTACGTTCGAATCCCGACCTGATCCGGAGGCGCCCGATGGGCCATCCAGTGCACCTCGTCATCGACGGTCAGCCGCACGACCTGACCGTCGACCCGCGCACCACCCTGCTCGACGCGCTGCGGGACCACCTGGGGAACATGTCCCCGAAGAAGGGCTGCGACCACGGCCAGTGCGGTGCCTGCACCGTCCTGGTCGACGGCAGGCGGCTGAACTCCTGCCTGCTGCTGGCCGTGTCCCTCGACGGCGCGGAGGTGCTCACCTCGGACGGCCTCGCCCCCGACGGCGAGCTCTCCGCCATGCACGCCGCCTTCCTCGAGCAGGACGCCTTCCAGTGCGGCTACTGCACCCCCGGGCAGATCTGCTCCGCGACCGGCGTGCTCCGCGAGGCGGCCGACGGGCGCCCCAGCGTGGTCACCGACGACCACGTCGACGACCAGCCGATCGAGCTCACCGAGGACGAGATCCGCGAGCGGATGAGCGGGAACCTGTGCCGCTGCGGCGCCTACGTCAACATCGTCGCCGCCGTCCAGCAGGCGGCCGGGGCGAGCACCGCGAGCGAGGGGACGGACCGATGAGACCCTTCGACTACGCACGCGCGGACGATCCTGCCGGCGCCGTCGCCGCGGTCGCCGAGCGGCCCGATGCGACCTACCTCGCCGGCGGCACCAACCTCGTCGACCACCTCAAGCTCGGGATCACCGCCCCCGATCTCCTGGTCGACCTCGGCCGTCTCGACCTCGCGGACATCGAGGAGCTGCCGGACGGCGGCCTGCGCGTGGGCGCCATGGTCCGCAACAGCGATCTCGCCGCCGACCCGCGCGTGCGCCGCGACCACCCGATGCTCTCCCGCGCCCTCCTCTCCGGCGCCTCGGGACAGCTGCGCAATGCCGCCACCACCGGCGGGAACCTGCTGCAGCGCACCCGCTGCGTCTACTTCCAGGACCCCACCACCCCCTGCAACAAGCGCGCCCCGGGCAGCGGCTGCTCGGCGCTCGGCGGATACACCCGCTACCACGCGATCCTCGGCGCCTCCGACGCGTGCATCGCCACCCACCCCTCCGACATGGCCGTAGCGCTGGCCGCCCTGGACGCCACCGTGGTCGTGCTCGGCGCCGGGGGCGAGACGCGGATACCGGTCACGCAGCTGCACCGCCTGCCCGGCGACGAGCCCGAGCGCGACACTGTCCTCGAGCACGGCGACCTGATCACCGCCGTCGAGTTGCCCCCGCCGGCGAGCGGCACACGATCGACGTATCGCAAGATCCGCGACCGCGCCTCCTTCGCCTTCGCCCTGGTCTCGGTCGCCGCGGTGCTCGACCTCGACCCGGACGCCGCGCAGCCGACGGTCCGCTCCGCGAGGATCGCCCTCGGAGGCGTCGCCCACGCCCCTTGGCGCGCCCGCCGCGCCGAGCAGCTCCTCGCCGGCGCCCCCGCCACCCGCGAGAGCTTCCGCCGGGCCGCGGCGGCCGAGCTCGAGCAGGCCCGGCCCGTGGAGGGCAACGAGTTCAAGGTGACGATGGCCCGTGGCGTGATGGTGAGCGTGCTCGCCGAGCTCGCCGGCCTGGGCGAGGAGAACGAGGAGCCCCATGATGAGTGACCTCCTGCGCGCCTCCTCGATCGGCACCCCGCGGGTGCGTCTGGACGGACCCGACAAGGTGCGTGGCCTCGCCCCCTACGCCTACGAGCACCCGGTCGAGGATCCGCTCCATCTCTTCCCGCTCTGCTCGACGATCGCGCTCGGCCGCGTCACCGCCATCGACGCCACGGCCGCGCTCGCGCTCGACGGGGTGGTGCGCGTGATCACCCACGAGAACGCCCTCCGGCTCGCCGACACCGAGGACGGCGAGCTCGCGATCCTCCAGGACGACCGGATCGGCTACCGCGGCCAGTACCTCGGCGCCGTCCTCGCCGACACCCCCGAGACCGCCCGCCACGCCGCCGACCTCGTGGTGGTCACCGCAGAGGCCGCACCGCACGACGCCGACTTCCGCCACGACCACCCCGCGGTGCGCGAACCCGAGGGCGGCGGTGACGACATCGACACCGGTGACCTCGAGGCCGCGCTCGCCGCCGCGGAGATCGTGGTGGACCAGCGCTACTCCACCCCTCTCGAGCACAACAACCCGATGGAGCCGCACACCACCATCGCCCGATGGGACGGCGAGCAGCTCACGCTGTGGACCTCGACCCAGGGCGTCCACCCCGCGAGGCAGACCCTCGCCCCGATGCTGGGCATCGACCCCGAGCAGCTGCGGATCATCAGCCCGCACGTCGGCGGCGGCTTCGGCTCCAAGGGCCTGCCCCATGCGGACATGATGCTCACGGCGCTGGCCGCGCACGCCGTGCCCGGCCGCGCGGTGAAGCATGCCGTCACCCGCCAGCACATGTTCGCGCTGACCGGGTACCGGCCCGCCACCTCCCAGCGCTTCCGGATCGGAGCCCGGGCCGACGGCACGATCACCGCCTTCGGGCTCGAGGCGGTCTCCAGCTCCTCGCGCACCAAGGAGTTCCCCGAGGTGGCGATCAAACCCTCCCGACAGATGTACGCCGGCGAGCACCGTCGCATCACCCAGCGCGTGCTCCCGCTGGACATCGCCGTCCCCTCCTGGATGCGCGCCCCCGGCGAGGCACCGGGGATGGTGGGCCTGGAGATCATGATGGACGAGCTCGCCGAGGCCTGCGGGCTGGACCCGATCGAGCTGCGGGTGCGCAACGAGCCGGAGCGCGACCCCGACACCGGGATGCCCTTCAACCGGCGCCGGCTGATCGACTGCCTGCACGAGGGCGCCGCCCGCTTCGGCTGGGCCCAACGCGACCCGAGGCCCCGCGCACGCCGGGAGGGCGGGTGGCTGATCGGCACCGGCGTCGCCTCGGCGACCTACCCCGCATCCCGGCAGCCCGGCTCGAAGGCCCGGATCCGTCACGAGGCGGGGGTCTACGAGGTGGGCATCGGCGCCGCCGACCTCGGCACCGGCACCTGGACCGCTCTCACCCAGGTCGCCGCCGACGCCCTCGAGGTCGACCCGGACCGCATCGCGCTGCGGATCGGCGACACCGCGCTGCCGAACGCGACCGTCGCCGGCGGCTCCACCGGGCTCGCCAGCTGGAGCGCGGCCGTGCTGGCCGCCGCGGACACCTTCCGTCGCGAGCACGGCACCGCCCCGGCCGACGGCGTCGAGGCGATCGGGGAGGCGGCGGAGAACCCTGCCGAGAAGCAGTTCGCCATGCACTCCTACGGCGCCCAGTTCGCCCAGGTCCGCGTCCAGGAGGAGACCGGCGAGATACGTCTGGACCGCATGCTCGGGGTGTTCTCCGCCGGACGGATCATCAACCCCCGCACCGCCCGCTCCCAGCTCCTGGGCGGGATGACCATGGGGGTGGGGATGGCGCTGCACGAGAAGGGCGAGCTCGACCCCCGCTTCGGACACGTCGTCAACCACGACCTCGCCGAGTACCACGTGCCCGTCAACGCGGACATCCGCTCCCTCGAGGTGCACTGGCTGGACGAGCAGGACCCCCAGGCCGGGCCGCTCGGCGCACGCGGCATCGGCGAGATCGGCACCGTCGGCGCCGCCGCGGCGATCGCCAACGCCATCCACCACGCCACCGGGGCGAGGGTGCGGGACCTGCCCGGGTTCGGCAGCGACCTCCTGGCACGGTGAGCGCCGCGTCATTCGACGGCCCCCGACAGGCGGCCGCGCCTCCCGTCGGCCTGATCCTCGCCGCGGGCACCGGAAGGCGCCTGGGCCGCGGCCCCAAAGCGCTGCTGCTCCTGCGCGGCACCACCCTGGTCGAGCACGTCGCCCGCGCCCTGCGCGAGGGCGGTTGCGGCGAGGTCGTGGTGGTCACCGGCGCGGGCGCCGAGCGGGTGGGCGCCGTCGTGGACGGGATGCCGTGGGTGCGCACGGAGCAGAACCCGCGCTGGCGCGAGGGGATGGGCACCTCGCTGCGCACCGGCCTGGCCGCGATCGGCCCGGGCCGCGACGTGCTGGTCACGCCGGTGGACCGCCCCGGGACGTGCGCGGCAGAGGTGGCCCGGGTGCTGGCCGCCCACCGCCGCGGCGGGATCACCGCCGCCGCCCACCGCGAGGCCTCCGGCGGGCTCCGACGGGGCCATCCGGTGCTGCTCGACGCCGCCTGGACCGCCGCCGCCGCGGAGGCCGCCCACGCGGACATGGGCGCCCGTGACCTGCTCCGCGCCCGACGGGATCAGGTGCAGCTCGTGGACTGCACCGATCTCGACGACGGCGCGGACCTCGACCTCCCCGAGGACCTGTGGCGGCTGGACGTGCGGGGCTGACCTCTCAGCCGCTCGCAGCGCTGCGCGCATGCAGCGGACCGCTGCCGTCGCGCAGCGGCTCCACGGTGCGGCGCTCGGCCCGCACGGCCAGGATCTCCGCGAGGATCGCGACCGCCACCTCCGCCGGGCTCCCCGCCCCCAGATCGAGGCCGATCGGGGAGCGCAGCCGCGACAGCGCCTCCTCGCCCACCCCGGCCTCCCTCAGCGCCATGCGCCGATCGTGGTCGCTGCGCCGGGACCCCATCGCACCGACGTAGGCGATGTCCAGGCGCAGAGCGGTGGCGAGCACCGGCACGTCGACCTTCGGATCGTGCGTGAGCACGCAGACCATGCTGCGGGCATCGAGGTCACCGCGCTCCGCGGCCGCGGCCAGGAACCGGTGCGGCCAGGCACGCACCACCTCCGCCCCCGGGAACGCCGTGGGATCGGTGAACGCCGGCCGATGGTCGCACAGCGTGATCCGCAGCCCGAGCGGCCGCGCCGCCTCCACCAGCGCCTGCCCGAAGGCGTTCGCCCCGCACACCACCAGGTGCGCGGGCCGGATGCGGGACTCGACGAAGAGAGCGATCGTCGAGGCGCCCGCGGGGAGGCGGAGGGTGCCGGTGCGCGCCTCGCGGAGCATGGCGGCGACCCGGGCGCTCCCCGCCTCGAGCATCTCCGGGGGGAGCAGGGTCGTGAGCGCGCCGCGGACCTCGTCGGCGCCGTCGCCCGCGAGCAGGACGGCGCGCGGACCGTCGGCGCCGTCGCCCTCCGGCCGGGCCGGGCGCCGTGCGTCGTCGCCCTCGGGAGCGACCGTCCGTGGTGCGTCGGACCCGTGCGGCAGCCGGGTCACGTAGGCGGCGGGGGCGGGGTCGTCGACCGTGCCGAGGGGGCTCTGCGCCCCCGGGGGCAGGGGAGCGAACGGCTGGATCAGCACCTCGAGCGAGCCCCCGCACATCAGCCCGACGGCGAAGGCGTCCTCCTCGCTGAACCCGAAGCTCCGGACGCTGCTCCTCCCGGTCTCCAGCGCTTCGCGGCAGGCCTCGAGCACCGCCCCTTCGACGCAGCCGCCGGAGAGCGAGCCGTGCAGTTCGCCATCGGCACCCACCAGCATCGAGGTGCCCACGGGCCGCGGCACGGAGCCCTGAGCGGAGACGATGGTCGCCACGGCGCAGGGAACCGGATCGGAGGCACAGGCGAGGCGCTCCCGGGCGCGGTCCAGGATGTCGAGCACCTCCTCACCCTATGCGGCGGCCCGGACCGGCACGACGGTCCCGACCTCTCGATCGGCCGGCGGGTCATCGCGGACTCTGCCTATGACCGGGGTCACACCTGCTACGGTCTCCGGGAGCGTCGGTCCTCCTCGCCGGGCCGGGGCGATGAACAGAACGAAGGAGTTGTGTCCGTGACCACCCCGCCCCCTGCGGCCTCCGGCCCCTCGCCCGAGCCGGGCCTCTCGCCGGACCGCGGCCCGGCGTCGCCTCCCGGCGCCGCGCCCTCCCCGACCCCCGAGCAGTTCCAGGCCGTCCAGAAGTCCGAGGAGTTCGGCCGCCTGCGCTCGAGCTTCCGCAGCTTCGCGATCCCGATGACCGTCGCGTTCCTGGTCTGGTACTTCGCCTACGTGCTGCTGTCCACCTACGCCGAGGGCCTGATGTCCACCCCGGTGCTGGGCAATCTCAACCTCGGCCTGCTGATGGGCATCAGCCAGTTCCTGATGACCTTCCTGATCACCTGGCTGTACATCCGCCACGCGAACCGGAACCTCGACCCGATCGCGGAGAAGCTGCGCGATGAGCTGGAGGGGGAGCACTGATGGAGTTCGGCAACCCCCTGTTCAACATCGCGATCTTCCTCGCCTTCGTGGTCGTCACCCTCGTGGTGGTCATCCGCGTCTCCAAGCAGAACGTCACCGCCGGCGACTTCTACCACGGCGGCCGCGCGTTCTCGGGCCGGCAGAACGGCATCGCCATCGCCGGCGACTACCTCTCGGCCGCCTCCTTCCTCGGCATCGTCGGCGCCGTCGCGCTCTACGGCTACGACGGGCTGCTGTACTCCGTCGGCTTCCTCGTCGCCTGGCTGGTGGCGCTGCTGCTGGTCGCCGAGCCGCTGCGCAACACCGCGAAGTACACGATGGCCGACGTGCTGAGCTTCCGCATGCGCCAGCGCCCCGTGCGCACGGCGGCGGCCACCTCCACCCTCGCCGTCACCTTCTTCTACCTGCTCGCGCAGATGGCGGGCGCCGGCGCGCTCGTCTCGCTGCTGATCGGCATCGAGGGCCGAGTGGGCCAGTCGATCGTGATCGCCGTGGTGGGCGTCGTGATGATCGCCTACGTGCTGATCGGCGGGATGAAGGGCACCACCTGGGTGCAGATCATCAAGGCGGTGCTGCTGGTGACCGCCGTCGGCGTCTCGACGGTGTGGATCCTGGCGCTCAACGGCTTCAACCTCTCCGAGGTGCTCGGCAAGGCCGTCGCCGAGCACCCCGACGGCGCGACCATCCTCGAGCCGATGCACCAGTACGGCACCTCCGGCGCGTCCAAGCTCGGCTTCGTCTCCCTCGCGATCGCGCTGGTGTTCGGCGCGGCCGGGCTGCCGCACGTGCTGATGCGCTTCTACACGGTGCCGACGGCGAAGGAGGCCCGCCGCAGCGTGGTGTGGGCGATCGGGCTGATCGGCTTCTTCTACCTGTGCACCATGGTGCTCGGCTTCGCCGCGGCGTACATGGTGGGCGTGGACGTGATCGGCACCCTGCCCGGGGGTTCGAACTCCGCCGCACCGGCGCTCGCCTACGCCCTCGGCGGCACCGTGCTGATGGGCATCATCTCCGCGGTCGCCTTCGCGACGATCCTCGCGGTCGTGGCGGGCCTGACGATCACCGCCTCCGCCTCCTTCGCGCACGACATCTACAACGGCGTGATCAAGGAGGGCAGCGCCACCTCGGCGCAGGAGGTCCGGGTCGCCCGGCGCACCGCCGTGGTGATCGGCGGCGTCTCGATCATCGGCGGCATCCTCGCCGCCGAGCAGAACGTCGCCTTCCTGGTCTCGCTCGCCTTCGCGATCGCGGCCAGCGCGAACCTGCCCTCGATCCTGTACTCCCTGTACTGGAAGCGGTTCAACACCCGCGGCTCGCTGTGGAGCATCTACGGGGGCCTCGGCAGCGCCCTGGTCCTGATCACCTTCTCCCCGGTGGTCTCCGGCTCCGAGACGGCGATGATCCCCGGCGCCGACTTCGCCTGGTTCCCGCTGACGAACCCGGCGATCATCTCGGTGCCGCTGGGCTTCTTCCTCGGCTGGCTCGGCTCGGTCACCTCCTCGGAGACCAACGAGCTCAAGCAGGCCGAGATGGAGGTCCGCTCCATGACCGGCGCCGGCGCGGAGAAGGCGACCCAGGCGCACTGAGCCGGGGAGCCGGACCGGAGGAGCGGCGACCCGGCCCCGGCTCCTCTTCCCGCTGCCGCCATGTCATGTGACGCCCTGTTCCACCCATGGAACAGGGCGTCACATGACATGGTGCGGGCGCCTGCCGTCCGCGCTCAGGCGAGCGGCAGCCCGGACTCCGGGCGGGTCGCCCGGTCGTGCAGGTCGATGATCCGCTGCTCCTCGGCCGACGGGGCAGGGCCGGTCACCTCGAGCAGGCGGCACACCGCGACCTGCGCGGAGGCGTCGCGGTAGCGCCGCACCCAGTCCTGGTGCTCGGGGGCCGAGGCAGTGCGAGTTCCGAGCGACTCGAAGCGGTCCACCTCCACCCGCCACGGCTTCGGGGTGAGGCGGGCGCGGTAGGTGTCGTGGACCCGGCACAGCAGCATGTACAGCGGATCGCTGCGCACCTCCGCCATCAGCGTCCGGGCCCGTTCGCTCGCAGGATGGGCATCCGCGCCGGAGACCAGCAGGCGGAAGCCGTGGCGGGTGCGATAGGCGCGCACGCCCAGCTCGGGATGCCGCGCCCCGAAGTCGCGGATGCTGGTCAGGAGCTCGGCGTGGACGCGGCCTCGCTCGCCGGAGCCCGGCCCGCCGAGCTCGTCGGGCAGGCCTGCCGCGTCGCGGATCCCGTCGGTCGCGCCGTCGGCTCTGCCGATCGCGCCGCCGCCGAAGAGCCGCGAGAGCAGGCCGGGCCGCTTCCCGGCCCGGCCGCCACTCGACCGCGACCGGCCGACATCCTCCTGGGGGAGGTCGACGTCGCAGATCAGCAGCGCATCGGTGTTCAGCACGGCCGCGCCGTAGCGGTTGCGGGTGATCGCCGCGATCAGCGTGCCGTCCTCGCTGTGGACGTCCTCGAGCAGCTCCTCCGGCAGGCGCCGGCTCGGGTAGTACTCGAGGCCGGAGTCGTGCTCCTGCTCGGGGCCGCCCGCGGCGACGAGCGCGTCCATGCGCTCGCGGGCATCGCGTCGGGCGTCCTCGACCGAGATGTCGGAGGAGCCGTGGATCGTCAGCGCGAAGGGGCCGTGGCCCGGGAATGTGTGCGTCGCGCGGACGGCGGCCCAGTGACGGGGGATCGGCTGCATGGAGCCGACCGTACCCGCCACGGGCCGCCCGCCGGGAGGGGCTTCAGCCGAGCGAGGCCTCGAGGGTGATGTCCACGCCCGCGAGCGCCTTGGAGACGGGGCAGGTCTGCTTGGCCTCCTCGGCCAGGCGCTGGAAGTCGGTGTCCTCGATGCCGGGCACCTGCGCGGTGACGGTCAGGGCGATCCCGGTGATGCCGCCCTCGCCCGCGTTGAAGGAGACCTTCGCGGTGGTGCTGATCGACGTGGGCGGGGTGTCGTTCTCGGCGAGCATGTTCGAGAACTGCATGGAGTAGCAGGCGCTGTGCGCGGCGCCGATCAGCTCCTCGGGGGAGGTGGTGCCCTGCTCGGCATCCTCCGAGCGGGCCTTCCAGGACAGGTCCATGGTGCCGAGCTGCGAGGTCTCCAGGGTGGTGCTGCCGGAGCCGGAGATCAGGTCGCCGTTCCAGGCGGTCGAGGCGGTGCTGACGACGGTGCGGGGCATGGTGACTCCTTCGGTCGAGGGTCGCGCCCGCGCTCCTGCGGGGGCGCTCCTGCCACGCTAGCCCGGACCCGCGCCCACGTCGATGCCCGCCCGGCGGAGCCGTCGGCCCCGGCCCCGTCACCTCACTGCAGCGACTCGAACTTCCTCGCCCAGGCGGAGCCGATGGGGTTCGCATCGGCGACCATGATCCCGAAGCGGTCCCCGGCGATCTCGGCGACCTCGGTCAGGGCCACGCGCCGCTCGTGCTCGGGGGAGTGGGCGAGGCGTCGCACCCCGTCCTCGAGGATCTTGCGGAAGGAGTCGGTGCGGCCCAGGAACGCCACGAACGGCAGGCCGAACCGCTCCTCGTAGCGGGCGGAGAGGTCGCGCAGCGCCTCCACGTCCTCCTCGGCGAGGCTGTCCAGGGCGAGGGAGCCGACGTCCTGGCTGATGCTGCCGGCATGCTCCTCGTCGGCCGTGACCAGGGTGGCCATGTCCGGATAGGCGCGCACCAGGGCGTCCTGCTCCTCGCGCTCGGCGGTGAGCACCGCGTCCTCGATCGCCGCGCGCAGCGCGGGCGCGTCGGTGAAGGGGCGTGCCTCCCAGGCGCGCTCGAGCGGCCAGGTCGCGCCGTTGAACAGGGTGCCGAAGGTGCCCACGAACTCGTCGCGGTCCATGGCGTTCACGTCCTCGATGCCGATCCGTCGGCCGGCGGCGTCGGTGGCGACGTTCGCGCCGCGCTGGCGGCCGAGGTGGAAGAACAGGATGTTCAGCACGATCGCGGTGAGCGCGCCGACTGTCACGCCGGAGGAGACGAACACCTGTGCCCAGGAGGGGAACACGCCCGCGATGTCGGGCTTGAAGCTCACCAGCATCGCCAGGCCCAGCGAGGTGC
Source organism: Brachybacterium paraconglomeratum (assembly GCF_003994255.1). Taxonomy (GTDB): domain Bacteria; phylum Actinomycetota; class Actinomycetes; order Actinomycetales; family Dermabacteraceae; genus Brachybacterium; species Brachybacterium conglomeratum. Next base: position 83,347 of record NZ_ML133857.1, read on the forward strand.
CGACGATGACGGAGTTGCGGTTGTCGGTGAGGTCGACCTTCGACAGGGTCTGGATGCCCACCAGCGCGACCGAGGCGAACAGGGCGAGCGAGGCGCCGCCGAGCACGGGGGAGGGGATCGCGGCGACGACCGCGCCGGCCTTCGGCAGCACGCCGAGGACGATCATGATCACGCCGGCGCCCGCGACGACCCAGCGGGACTTCACGCGGGTCAGGCGCACCAGGCCGATGTTCTGCGCGAAGCAGGTGTAGGGGAAGGAGTTCAGCACGCCGCCCAGCAGGGTGGACAGGCCGTCGGCGCGGATCGCCTCGGAGATGTTCTTCGGCCGGATGCGCTTGCCGACGATCTCGCCGGCGGCGAAGACGTCGCCGGTGGTCTCCACCATCGTGATCAGCATGACGATGATCATCGAGATGATCGCGGTGAGCGAGAAGGTGGGGATGCCGAAGTAGAAGGGGGTGGTGACCCCGAAGGCGGAGGCCTCCGTGACGCCGTTGAAGGAGGTGTCCCCGAGCAGCACGGCCACGGCGGTGCCGATCACCAGGCCCAGCAGCACCGCGATCGTGCCGAGGAAGCCGCGGAAGAACCGCTGGACCAGGACGATCACGGCGAGGGTGCCGAGCGCGTAGAGGATGTCGCGGGTGGCGGGGACGCCCTCGGCGTAGTTCGTGATGTCCCCGGCGGAGACGCCCAGCAGCGTGATGCCCATGGTGGTCAGCACGGTGCCGATCACGACCGGCGGGAAGAACCGGAGGATCCGCGCGAAGTACGGTGCGACCAGGAAGGTGAACAGTCCCGCGACGATGATCGAGCCGTAGATCATCGGCAGGCCCTCGGCGCCGCCCTCGCCGCCGGTGGCCGCCAGGCCGATCGCGATGATCGGGGAGACGGCGGTGGTGGTCACGCCCTGGATGATCGGCAGGCGCACGCCCACCTTCCAGAAGCCGACGGACTGGATCAGGGTGGCGATGCCGCAGGTGAACAGGTCCGCGTTGATCAGGTGGATCGTCTGCTCGGGCGTGAGGCCGAGGCCCGAGGCGATCAGCAGCGGCACGATCACGGCGCCCGCGTAGAAGGCGAGCACGTGCTGTATCGAGAGCACGGTGAGCCGGCCGGGCGGCGGCACCTGGTCGACGGGGTGCACGGCGCGCGGGGCGGTCGCGTCCGGGGCGGGGGCGGCGGCGGAGGTCATGGGCGTCCTAGGGATCCGTCGGGCGAGGGGCCGACGCAGGGGTGGGGGCGGGCCCGGCGCACCGGGCCGCGCACCAGCGTAGGGCGGGGCAGGCGGCCGCGGCCTCCCCGTTCGGCCCGCGACCGGCCCTTCCGAGGGTCGAACGGGCCCCTGACCGGCGCGGCGAGGGCCGACGTGAGATCGATGGCACCGGATGGAACGCCCTGGCCGATCGCGGCGGGGAGGGGTACAAGGGTGGGATGAGCACCCCCGAGCAGTCCGACGACCCGACCTCGAGGACCTCCGTGGCCTGTGTGCCCGCGGATGCCGTCGGCCGCGTCGACGTCCCTGCTCCCCGGAGCGCCGCGCCCGAGACCGCCCAGCCCGACACCGCCGCGCCCGGCGAGGCCGTGCCCGGCACCGCCGCGCCCGCCGCCGTGGCGGCCGAAGCCCCTGCCGCGCCCACCGCCCACGTCGGCCGGGGTGGCCGGGTCGTCGGCGCGGTGCTCGCCGTGCTCGCGGTCGCGACGATCGCGGTGAACCTGCGGCCCGGCGCGACCGGCGTCGGACCGCTGATGGAGCCGATCGTCGCCGCCTACGGGCAGGGACCGGCCGCCTCCGGCCTGCTCACCGCCCTGCCCTGCCTCGCCTTCGGTGCCCTGGGCCTGCTCGCCGTGCCGATATCGCGCCGCCTGGGCCTGACCGGCTCGATCGTCGCCGCCTTCGTGCTCTCCGGGGTCGCGCTGCTGCTGCGGCCGGGCACCGAGGTGTTCTGGCTGTTCGTCACGCTGTCCGTGCTGGCCCTGATGGGGCCCGCCCTTGGGAACGTGCTGGTGCCGGCGTGGATCAAGCTGCACGGCGGGCGCCGCACCGTGGGGCTGATGACCCTGTACAGCGTGGTCCTCGCGATCGGCGGCTCCGCCGGGGCGTCCCTCGCCGTGCCGCTCGCGGGCGGCGCCGCCGACGGCTGGCGCGGCTCCCTGCTGTTCTGGGGGGCGGTGATGGCGCTGCCGATCGTGGTGTGGGCCGTGGCCCTCACCCGCACCGGGCACGACTTCCCGCCCGCCGCGCCGAGCGCCGGCCGGGCCGGCGCGCCCCGCGCCTCCCTGCTGCGCTCGCCCACCGCGATCGCGCTGACGTTCATGTTCGCGCTCCAGTCGCTGAACGCCTACACCCAGTTCGGCATGCTCCCGCAGATCCTCGCCGACGCCGGGATCAGCCCCGCGAAGGCCGGGATGCTGGTCGGGGTGATCGCCGGCTGGGGACTCGTGGGCGGGCTCGTGATGCCGACGGTCATCGCGCGCGCCCCCGGCCTGCGCTTCGTCGTGGCGAGCTTCGGCGCGCTGACCACGATCGGCTATCTCGGTCTGCTGCTCGCCCCGACCGCGAGCCCCCTGCTGTGGGCGTGCGTGCTGGGGATCGGCGGCTTCGCCTTCCCGACTGCGATCGCGCTGCTGCCCGCCCGCACCCGCTCCCCGCAGGTCACCGCCCGTCTCTCCGGCGCGACCCAGCCCGTCGGCTATCTCCTCGCCGCGATCGGCCCGATCCTCGCGGGCGTGCTCCTGGACGCGACCGGCTCCGCGGCCGTGGTGCTGTGGTTCCTCGCCGGCACCGGCGTGCTGCTCGCGATCGCGGGCTTCCGCTCCGGGCTGCCCAGGATCGTCGACGACGAGCTGGCCGGCTGAGCGAGGGCCGACGGGCCGCCCGCGCGCCGGTGCGCCCGGCAACTCGCGGCGCTCCGACGCGTCGCCGCGGATCCCGTGGGAAGATGCCCCCATGAGCCTCGTCCGCACCCTGCGCATCCTGGCCTCGCAGCGGCCGTCCCTGCCCCCTCGCTCCGTCGCCGACCCCTCGCGGGTGCGCCGTGTGCGCCATGACCACGTGCCCGTGACCTGGATCGATCCCGAGCTCGCGAGCACCGCGACGATCGTGCACCTGCACGGCGGCGCCTACGTGCAGGGCGAGTCCCGGCAGACCTGGGAGTGGCTCGAGGAGGTCGCCCGCCGTGCGGGCACCGCCGGGGCGATGATCCACTACCGCCTCGCTCCCCGCCACCGCTACCCGGCGGCGGTCGACGACGTGCTGCGCGCGCTCGCCGACATGCAGCGCGAGACCGTGCTGCGCCCGGGCCGCTGGGTGCTCTCCGGGGACAGCGCCGGGGCCGGGCTCGCGCTCGCCGTCGCGCAGACCCTCGCCGCCACCGCGGGCGAGGTCCCTGCCGCGCTGCTGCTCGAGTCGCCCTGGTCGGACCTCTCGCGCGAGGATCACGGGGAGGAGAGCCTGAAGGTCGCCGCCCGCCTCTACGCCGGCGCCGTGCCCCGCACCGAGCCGCGGCTCAGCCCCGCGCTCGGCGACCTCACCGGTCTGCCGCCCGTGCACCTCGTCGGCGGGGACCGCGACCCGCTGGTCCACGACAGCCGGCGCCTGATCGCCGCCCTCGCCGAGGCCGGCGCCGAGCACGAGGTCCTCGAACTGCCCGGCAGCGGCCACCAGGTCGCCGTCGCGGCCGACGGTCCTGCGGCGCAGGAGGCGCGACGCTTCCAGATCACCGCCGTCCGCACGGCCCTCGGCATCGACGAGCGCGCCGCCCGCTGACCTGCCGCGACAGCACCCGCCCGGCCGGCGGTGCGCGTCGGCCTCCACGGCACCCGCTCAAAACATGACGCTGTTCAGAATTCCGCGGGGGAGAGGGGTTATCCTCTCGCCATGAGCGGAGCAGACCGAGGGGTCGGCGGGTACGTGATCTGGGACAGCAGTCCGCGGGCGGTCGCGCGGGTGCGCGATGCGGTGGTCGGGCATGCCGCGACCGGGACGCTGCGCCTGGTCGTCCAGCAGCTCGCCCTCCACGAGGAGGGGCGAGAGGTCGGCGTCCACGAGATCATCGACGCGATCGTCGACGTCGGCGGGAACCTCGTCGCCTATCCGGTGCGGGAGGCGGTGCGGGCCGATGCCGCCGCCTCCGCCGCGCTGGACGGCGCCCTGGCCCAGCTGCGGGCCGACATCGCCGAGGAGCTCACCTCTGCGGTCGACTCGCTCGAGGTGGTGCTGGACCGCGACGGTCGCCGCGAGGTGCGGCTGCTGCTGCAGGTCGAGGTCTCCCCGGGCGAGCTGGAGGACGATCCCGCCCCCGCCGCCCTGCACGACGGCGACTTCCACATCCATCACCACGCGCCCGCGCTCGACGACCTGCGCGACCGTGTCGCCGAGCCGGCGCCGAGCCCGCTGCGGCGCGTGCTGGGCCGGATGCGCGAGAGCCTCGCGCACCGACGCGCCTGACGCGCCGAGGCTCTGACGCCCCGGGACGTCTGTCGGTCCGAGGCGCCTGACGCTCCGGGGAGTGACGCTCCCCGTCAGCTGCTCTCGACGACCGGGGCGGAGGCGTGCGTGCCGGTCCCGTCAGCGCCGGCACCCGGGCACATCCCCGCCGCGGTCGCACCCGGCAGCGTCAGCCCCATCGACGCGGCGAGGGTCACGCCGAGATCCGCCCAGGAGCCCTCGACCCCGGCCGGCGGCAGCCCGGGCCCCTGCGCCAGGGCGACCGCCGGGGCGGACGGGTCGCTGACCGCGCGCGGCCCCGCGTAGTAGGGGTCATCGCCCTCGACCAGCGGACGACGGGTGGCGGAGAGGCCGAAGACCGTGCCCGAGGTGCCCTCGAGCACCGCGACCACGTCGGTCTCGGCGGTCGCGCCGACCCCGTCGTCCACCGTGCGCAGCTGCAGGCGCGAGTGCGCGGCGAGCCCCGTGAGGGCCTCGAGGGCGAGGTCCCGCACCGCCGTCCCCTGGCCGCGGCGCACGTGCACCACGCCGCGCGGCCCGTCGGGCCAGACCAGGACGCGGAAGTCCTTCAGGCGGGTGCCCTCGGTGCGGACGAGCCCCTCCTCGGCGAGCACGGCGTTGGGGTGCACGAGCAGCGCGGCGGGGACCAGCCGGCGCCCCGGGACCAGGAGCACGCGGTCCTCGGGACCGGGGGAGAAGGCGCTGAGGATCGCCTCGATCTCCTCGGCCGCATCGCGCAGCGCCCGCGTCGCGGCGGGGGCGTCGAGCCCGGCGGCGCGGCGCGCGATCCCCAGACCGCTCAGCCGCACGGCGAGCAGGTCGATGCGGTCGCGGGCCAGGGCCTCGACGGCGATCTCGGAGACGAGCTCGTCGGGGACGGCCTGGGAGAGCTGCACGCCCATCTCGCGGCGCGGCGCGAGATGGTCGGCGACCATCCGCGGCGAGCTCGTGCGCTCGGCCATGTCCCAGCGGTTGCGGTAGCGGCGCAGGTCCTCGACCAGCGGCAGGCACAGGTCGATGTCGCCGCCGGCCGTCGCGGGCCACTGCAGCGCTGCGGTGCGCAGCCCGGCCTGCCGCGCGGCGGTGAAAAGGCTCGGCGTCGCCATCGCCTCGGCGTACCAGGTGGAACGGCTCTCTGGTCGCTCGGGGTCGAAGGGCTGCTCGGTCGCGACGCCGGTGTGCGCGACGGTGGTGCCGGTGACCAGGGTCGCGAGCGCCGGGGCGGGTTCCGAGGGGCCGCCCGGCCGGATCCGCAGCGGCGAGGCGGCGGCCGCGAGCGCCGCCAGTGGACCGCGCGTGCCCTCTCCGGTGCGTGCGCAGTCGGCGAGGTCCTGCTCGTCGAGCCCGTCGACCGCGATCATCAGGGTCCGTCCCGAATCCATGTGCACCCCCGAGTGTCGTCCGTCGCCGTGCCGGGAACCCTAGGGGTGCAGTCTGGCCGCGGTGCGGGGGGTGGATGAGCAGGCGGTCACCGAGAGGTGAACAGGAGGCGACCTGTGCGGCAGGTCGCCTGGGATCGCGCGGCGGACCGTCCGGGGGAGGTCAGCGCAGCTCGGGGTCCGAGACGTCCGCGCGGCCGGAGTCCGCGTCGAGGCGGCGCCGGATCAGCGCGGCACGGCCGCGGTCGCCGTCGACGGCCTTGTCCACGAGCGGCGTGGTGTCCTGCTCGGGCTCGTCCGGCTGCAGCACCAGCCACACCACGAAGCCGATGGTCAGCAGCAGGAAGCCCGCGCCGAGCAGTGCCATCAGCGGCCAGGTCGCCGCGACGGGGTCCCAGAACGAGCCTCCCGCCGGGGCTGCGTGAGACGGGGCGGCGAGCAGCAGCGCGTCCACGGGCACCCCCTTAGGTCGGGACGGTCGGGCCGGGCAGACGCCCGGACGGCAGGGATCCACGTCAGCATAACCTCGGCCGGAGCGCTGAGGTTATGCTGGGAAAATCATGGCTGACGTTATTGTCGGGCGCTTCGCGCTCATCGACCTGATCGCCAAGGGCGGGTCCGGGTCCGTGTGGCGCGCCTGGGACTCGAAGACCCAGGAGCTGTGCGCCGCGAAGGTCCTGCGCCAACGCGATTCCGCCGACCTCATGCGCTTCGTGCGTGAGAAGGGCGTCAGCTTCGACCATCCGCACCTGCTGACCCCCTACGGCTGGGGTGCTGAGGACGAGCACGTCGTGATCGCGATGCCGCTGGTCTCCGGCGGGACTCTCGAGTCGGTGGTCAAGACCCGCGGCAAGCTGGCCGAGCCCGCCGTCGTGGTGATCCTCGACCAGCTTCTGGACGGGCTCTCCCATGTGCACGCCGAAGGCTGGATCCACCGCGACGTGAAGCCCGCGAACATCATGTTCGAGCCCCGCGGGCGGCAGTTCCCCGTCTCTCGCCTGGCCGACTTCGGGATCGCCGTCCACGAGACCGATGTGCGCTTCACGCACGTCGGCATGGTCAACGGCACCCCCGGCTACATGGCGCCGGAGCTGTTCGCGATGGCGGAGCCCGCCCCCTCCCACGACCTCTACGCCGCGGGCGTGGTCGCGCTGGTCGCGCTGAACGGGCCGATCAAGCTGCACGACGGCGCCTTCCGCCCCGACGAGCTCAGCCAGCTGCTGCGCGGCGTCACCCCGAAGCTCTCCGCTGTGATCCGCCGCCTGGTCGCCGCCCAGCCCGAGGACCGCTACCAGGACGCCGACGCGGTGCGCCGCGATCTGCCGCGCGTGCCGCCCGGCTACCCGCTCACCCACGCCGACGGTGCGCCGCTGACCTTCCAGGACACCCTGGACCCGCTGCCGCCGAACGGCCCGGGCGCGGTCCGTCCCGAGCGGCCCGCCGCCCAGGTCGCGCCCTCCTCGATGGAGGCGATCCGCGCCGGCCAGGTCCAGCAGGGCTTCTCCGTCGGCTCGGCCTCGCCGCAGACGGGCCCGCAGTGGGCGCAGGGGCAGGGCCCCGGCGGCCAGGGCCCTGTCGGCGGAGGCCCCGCGGGTGGTCAGGGACCGGGCGCGGGCGGTCCCGGCACCCGCCCCGGCCAGCCCGGCCCGGGCACCTCGCCCCACACCTTCGCCGGCACCACCACGACCACCGGCGGCACGACGGGTGGACGCCCGCCGCGCGACCGCAGCACCATGATCGCGATCGGGCTCGGCGCGGGCTCCGCACTGGTGCTCGGCGTGATCGTCGCGATCGTGCTGCTGGTGATCTTCGACGGGACCGCGACCGCTCTGCCGGAGGGGCCGGCGGCCGACGGGGCCGCCATCGCCCAGGTCGAGGCGGCAGAGGATCTCCCCGCCGCCGACGGGCACCCCGCCTGACCACCCGGCCCCGCGCCCCGATCAGCGCGCGATGGTGTCCAGGGACTGCACGAGCCCCTCGCGCCGCGGGTCCATGAGCATCTCCACCTGCAGCGCCGACGGCGCCGTCGCGGTGCTGCCGGCTGACCCGGCTCCACCGGCAGCCGCCCCGCTGCCGCTCGCGCTCCCCGCCGAGCCCGCACCGCTTCGGGCGGGCACCGTCCAGCGCAGCCGTGCCCGGCTCAGCACCTGGGCGTCCTCGACCCGCAGCGCCTCGAGCGCCGAGGTGTCGAGACCGGTCGCGGCCAGCGCCTTCTCCAGTCGGCGGCGTCGCTCCGCCCGCGGCACGTCCAGGTCCATGTTGTCCGCGAACCAGGCGTCGGCCAGGGCGTCCTCGTCCGTGCGCAGCCAGTCCAGCGCCGCGCTGGCCGCCTCGAGGGTGTGCGGCGCCGGCTCCGGCGCGCGACGGGCCAGCAGCTCCGGCGCCTCGCGCTGCAGGATCCGCAGCGCCTGCATCGACAGGGGAGTGGCCGGGGCGTACTTCGAGTTCGCCAGCGCCACGACGCCCACGCCGGAGTCGCGGTGCCAGACCATGAACGAGCCGTAGCCCGGGTAACCGCCGGAATGGGAGATCACCTCGCCCAGGTCCGGGAAGTGCTCGATCACCAGGCCGAAGCCGTAGCCGCGCACCCGGTCGAAGCCGGGGGAGACCCCGTCCTGTCCGGCGGGGAGCGGCGCGAGCGCCTGATGGCGGTGCAGCTGCTGCATCTCCCGGCGGGAGGCGGTCGCGAGCGGTCCCGCCCCGCGCGAGGCGCTGCCCTCGGCGTCGGCCGCGGCGAGGAAGCGCCCCCAGGTCGCCACGTCGTCGACGCTCGAGAACAGCCCCGCCATCGCCCCGTACACGCCGGGGGAGTCCAGCGGCACGGCCTCGAAGCGGGTCGCGTCGGTGCGGTCGGCGAGCCGGTGCCCGGTCGCGAGGCGGCCGGTGTCGATCTCGCCGGCGGACCAGCCCGTGGCCGTGAGGCCGAGCGGGTCCAGGAAGCGGCGACGGATCTCGGTCGCGTAGTCCGAGCCGGTGACCTCGTCGATCACCCGGCCCAGCAGCGCGTAGCCGGTGTTGGAGTACTCGAACCCGTCGCCGGGCCGGTGCACGTGGCCGAGCCCGCTGCGGAGCACGGCGGCGAACTCCTCGCGGGTCATCGCCTCCTGGCGGTCGCCCCAGGGGTTGTCGGTGATCAGCCCGGCGTCCATGGTCAGCAGGCGGCGCAGGGTCGGCTCGCGGTCGTCGTCCGCGAGCTCGAAGGCACCCTCCGCCTCGGGCACGTGCGCGGAGATCGGGTCGTCCAGCGACAGCCGGCCCTCGTCGCGCAGGGCGAGGATCGTCGCGGCGGTGAAGGACTTCGTCATCGAGGCGATGCGGGAGACGGTCGCACGGTCCATCGGGGAGGAGCCGGGGGCCGGGCGGCCGTCCGCGAGCTCGCGGTGCCCGGCCGCGCCGTGGGCGAGGATCGCCTGATCGTGGGCGTAGCCGCCGATGATCGCCCAGGTCACGCCCGAGGTGCGGTGCTCGGCGACGGCGTTCTCGGCGAGGGCGGCGATGGCGGTGACCGCCTCCGCGGGGACGTGGGGACGGGGGCTCTCGGCGCTGGACGGCATGGATTCCACTGTAGTGCGGCACGGCGACCGCGCCGACCGGACGCGCTGCCGCTGTGGACGGCCCGATCGTGGACCGCGCTGCGGGCGCTCAGTCCCGCTCCGGGCCTCCGCCCGTCCCGTCGACAGGCTCCCCGCCCGACCCGTCCACCAGCTCCCCACCCGGGTGCCCGGCCGGGCCTCCGCTCGACGCCTCCGCGGTCCCCGCGTGGTAGAACGCAGCGATGATCGCGGCCACCTCCTCGCCGACCACCTCGGCCAGGCGCGCGGGATCGGTGTGCCGCGGGTCGTAGGGCGCAGGCTCCGGCGCCGCCTCCGCCTCGTCCGACGCGTCGGGCGGCCCGTCGCCGGAGCCGTGCGCGTCCTCGCCGCGGGGCGGGCCCGCGGCGCCCGCCGCCGGGGCCACCGGTGCGACGAGCTCCTCGAGCCGGATCCCGCGCAGGGTCAGCAGGTGCACGGGATGCTCGTCCACCGCCTCCACCAGCACGTACACCAGCGCGGAGACGTGACGGCAGGGACCGGGCCAGTCCAGGCAGTCGCAGTCGTGGGAGAGCTCGGCGGCGTCCCGCGGCAGCAGCGAGAGCATCGAGGGGGCGAGCTCGGTCTCGATCTGCTCGGGATAGGTGCCGGCGGCCAGACGTGCGGGCAGCTCGGGATGGGCGCGGGCGACCTGCAGGAACACCTCCCGGTCCCCGTCGCGATAGGCGGGCAGGTCCAGACGGGCCTGGTGCAGGCCGCCATCGGGGTCCTCGACCGCGGCGCGGGCGGCGCCCGGCTCGACCTCGAGCCACTGCACGCGGCCGGCGCGCGCGTCGGTGCGGCCGCGGCCGGCCCTGCCCGGTCCGAGGAGCCGCTCGGCGGCCTCGCGCAGGGCGACCGCCTGCCACGCTGTGCCGATCGGCCCCCGACGAGAGCGCAGCTGGATGCTCATCGGATCCCGTCCCCTCGGTCCTCGTCCGTCTCGTCCAGGGAGAGCAGATCCAGCAGGCGGTCGTCGTCGAGCTGGGCGAGCCAGTCCTCCCCGTGACCCACCGTGAGGTCGGCCAGGGCCTGTTTGTCCTCGAGTACGGTGTCGATCTTCTCCTCGACCGTCCCGGCGCTGACCAGCGTGTTCACGGTGACGTCGCGGCGCTGGCCGATCCGGAAGGCACGGTCGGTGGCCTGGTTCTCCACCGCCGGGTTCCACCAGCGGTCCAGGTGCACCACATGGTTCGCGGCCGTGAGGGTCAGGCCCGTGCCGCCGGCGCGCAGGCTCAGCAGCATCAGCCCCGGCCGGTCCCGCTGCTCCTGGAACTCGGCGACCATCGCGTCCCGGTCGCGCTTGGCGACCCCGCCGTGGAGGAAGGGCACCGAGTCGATGCCGAGCTCGGCGAAGCGCTCGGTCCAGTAGGGGACCAGCAGGTGCCCGAAGGTGGTGAACTGCGTGAACAGCAGCGCCTTCTCGCCCTTCTCGAAGGCGGAGGTGAGCAGGTCGTCCACCAGCTCCAGTTTGCCCGAGCGGTGCTCGCCGCCGCGCACCAGCGGCGAGCCGTCCCCGAGATAGTGGGCGGGGTGGTTGCACACCTGCTTCAGCCGGGTGATCGCGGAGACCACGAGGGTGCGCCGCTTGTTCTGCTCGGCCCCGTCGAGCTGGACCATCAGCTCGTTCACGATCGCCTCGTAGAGCCCGGCCTGCTCGGGGGTCAGGTTCACCACCCGCTGCAGCTCGATCTTCTCGGGCAGGTCCTGGATGATCGAGCGATCCGTCTTCACCCGTCGCAGGATGAACGGCGAGGTCACGAAGCGCAGGCGGCTGATCGCGCTCGCATCGCCGTCCTCCTCGATCGGGGTGGCGATCCGCTCCTGGAAGCTCGCCGCGCTGCCCAGCAGGCCCGGGTTCACCGCCTCCATCAGGGAGTGCAGGTCGCCGAGGCGGTTCTCGACCGGGGTGCCGGTCATCGCCAGGCGGTGCGGGGCCTGCAGTGCGCGGGCGGCCTGCGTGACCTGCGTGCCGGGGGTCTTCACGTGCTGCGCCTCGTCGAACACGATCCGGTGCCAGGGCACGGCCTGCAGCAGCGGCAGGTCCCGGGCCAGCAGCGAATAGGTGGTGATCACGAGGTCGAGGTCGGAGGCGCCGTCGACGAAGGACTCGTCCCGCAGCCGGTCCCCGCCGTGGTGCACGTGCACCGAGAGATAGGGCGCGAACTTCTCCGCCTCGCGCTGCCACGCCCCGACCACGGACATCGGGCACACCAGCAGGGTGGGGCCGACGGGCATGGGCGGGATCTCGCGTCGGTCCGTGAGCGGGCTGTCCACCAGGCGCTCCCTGCGCACCCCCTCCCGCTCCCGGCACAGCAGCGCGAGGACCTGCATCGTCTTGCCGAGCCCCATGTCGTCGGCGAGGATCCCGCCGAGGGACTGCGTATCCAGCGCCCACAGCCAGTTCAGCCCGTCGAGCTGGTAGGGCCGCAGCGTGGCCTGCAGCGTCTCGGGCTGCGGATAGGGGTAGGGGCCCTCCGCGCCGGGCAGCAGCCGGGCGAGGCCCCGGCTGCCGCCGGAGACCAGGGCGGACATTCCGAAGTCGACGTCGGCGACCTCGGGGGAGAGGATCATCGAGAACATCTCGATCCACGGCGCGCGCCCCTCCATCTCGGCGGGGACCGGTGCGGGTGGCGGCAGCGCCGGTGCGGCGGGGCGGTCCGGCCTTCGCCGGGAGTCGCGGGCTCGCTCCGCCTCCTCGCGGTGCCCCTCCTGCACCTGGCCGTCCTCGCCGGTGGCGAGCCGGTTGCTGCGGGTGCGGCGGCTGAACGCGTCGAGGAACCGCTCGGCGGCGCGGAGGGTGGTGGGGTCCAGGCGCACCCACTGGCCGCGCAGCTGCACGATCTCGGCCTGCGCTTCGCGGATCTGCGCGATCTCCTCCTCGGTGAGCTCCGTGTCGCCGACGGCGACCCGCCAGCGGAAGGACGCCATCGCCCCGAGCCCCACCCCGGAGCCCTTGCGCTCGCCGGGCTCCTCCTCGGCCTCCTGGGGGCGCAGGGTGGTGCGCTGGGCGGTCCAGTCGCGGGGCAGCAGCACCGTCACCCCGGCCTGCTCGAGCGCGGGGGTGTCCAGGGCGAGGAAGGCGGAGGCCTCCTCGGTGGTCAGCAGCCAGTCCACGCCGGTGTCGTCCACGGCGGCGGTGCGCACGGTGGGGGCCAGTCGCAGCACGGCGGCGGAGGCCTCGGCGGCGCCGGCGGCGGTGAGGTCGCCGACGGCGCGGAGGTCCGCGACGGGGTGCACGGTCCCGTCGTCCTCGCGCAGGCAGGTCTGCAGCGGCCAGGCCGTGCCGACCGGCGGCTGGAACAGCCGCACCACCAGTTCGCTGTCCCCGGGGCCGAGCCGCACGCCGGGGCGGCCGGAGTCGACGAAGGCGTCGAAGGCGGTGGTGAGGCGGCGCTGGGCGGGCAGGTCGGCGCGCAGCTCGCCGTCGTCGGCCAGCGCCCACAGCACCCCGGTCGGATCGGCGGACGGCGGCGGGGCGCTGCGCAGGTGCTCGGCGAAGGCGGTGCGGGCATGGCCGTCGACCAGCGCGTGCAGCAGCGGCGGCGCCGCGGGATCGGGGGCGCGCCACTGCATGACGGGCCGGCCGTAGCGCTCGGTCGCGCGGGCGCGCAGGTGCCGTGCGGCGAGCAGCTCCTGGGCGCGGAGGTCCAGCACGCAGGCGGCCAGCAGGTTCGGCATCGCGATCAGGGCGTCGGCGAGGCGGGCGGCGGTCCCGTCGGCGAGCAGCTCGGCCAGCCGGTCCGTCAGCTCGTCCCCGAAGCGCGCCTCGAGCAGGGCGGTCGCGGCGCCGACCAGGCCCGTCAGGCCCGTGCCGGACAGCGGCAGGGCGGGCAGGCGACGGTCCCCGTCCTTACCGGGGATCCGCACGCGGTGGCGCAGCTGGTCGGGGGCGTCCTCGAGCGCCGCCGCGATCGCGGCGGGGGCGTCGGCGCGCAGGCCGGCGAGGTCCTCCAGGGCGCGGGAACGGCGCGGGCCGGTCTGCTCGGCCACCCACAGTGCGGGCCCGAGGTCCTCGTCGACGACGAGGTGGAGGCGGCGATCGGGCATGGCGCCCACCCTAGGCGTCGGCGCCGACGGACGAGCCGGTCGGCGCCGCGCTGTGGACGGCCGCGCGGGGCGGGACGCTGGGGAGGAACGGTCCGGACGGCCGCGGGGACGTCCCCGGCGCGGCCCGACCGCGCTCGGCCGACCTGCTCGCGGCCCGCCCGTCCACCGCCCGCCCGTTCACCGCCCGACGGCTCACAGCCCGTCGACGATGAGCGCGGTCGCGTCCAGCCAGGCCTTCTTGGTGGCCTTGGAGACCCGGCTCCAGTCCAGGTGGGTGCCGTCGACGAACTGCTGCTCGTAGGGCACCTCGGCGACCGCGCGGGTGTGCGCGCCGAAGTGCGCGAGCAGGCGCGAGCGCAGCGTCGGATCGAACTTCCCCTTGGAGGAGTGGGACAGGATCGTCACCGCGTGGTCGACCTGCTCGCCCAGCCCCGTCGCGCGCAGCTCGTCGATCATCCAGGCCGCGGCGTTGAAGGTGTCCTCGCGGACGGTGGAGATGATCACCAGCTGGTCGGCGCTCTTCACGGCGGCGAGCCAGTTCGAGGCGCGCACGTTGTTGCCGGTGTCGATCACCTTGATGCGGTAGAAGCGCGAGAGCGCCTCGTCGAGCTCGCCGAAGGCGTGGTCGTCGATCAGCGCGGCCGAGCCCGGGTCCTCGTCCGAGGCGAGGATGTCGAAGCGCATCTCGCCCTGCGGCCGGACGTACGGGTCGAGGTCCGCGTTGCTCGCCGAGGGGGAGCGGAGCGACTCGATGTCGTGCAGCAGGTCCACGGCCGTGCGGTGGTGCTCGGTGGGCACGCCGCGCCAGCCGAGGGTGCCGCGGGTCTCGTTGTTGTCCCAGGCCAGGACGTTGCCGCCGCGGCTCACGCCGAGGGTCGCGGCGATCATGAGGGAGGCGGTGGTCTTGTGGGCGCCGCCCTTGAGGTTCACCACCGCGATGTTCCGCGGGCCGTCCAGGGGTCGACGGATCCGCTCCAGGCGCTCGATCTCCAGACGCTCCTTCTTCCCGGGGCCGGGGGAGATCACCCCGCGGGTGGCGCGCGTGATGACGCCGCGGAACCCGCGGGTGGCCTTCACCTTCCGGTGCTTCGCGGTCGAGGACTGCAGGTCCTGCAGGGTGGGGCGCCCGTCGGCGGGCACCGTCGCGCGCGAGGGCAGCGGCCGCTTCGCCGCGGGGGTCGACGACGCGGCGGACGGCGCAGGGGCGGAGACCCCGGGGGAGGACGGTGCGGGGGCGGCCGACGGTGCGGACGGCGCGGAGACGGCCGAGGGCGCGGACGGTGCGGAGACGGCCGAGGGCGCGGACGGTGCGGAACGGGCCGAGCGGGCCGACGGCGCGGAGGCCGCCGAGGAGGCGGAGGCGGCCGAGGCCGCGGAGCTCGAGGCGGACGCGACAGCCGACGGTGCGGACGCCGAGGACGCGGCCGCTGACGGTGCGACACCGGCCACCGGCACGTCGCCGGCCTCGGGAGCGAACGGCGAGATGCGGGCGTGCTCGCCCGTCGTCACCGCCGCATGCTCCCCGGTCGACTCGGCGGAGCCGCCGGCGGAGCCCGGTACGGTGCTCGGCGGCTTCGCGGCGGCCCGGCGCCGGCGCGCGCGGTGCGGACGCGCAGCAGGGGCACCCTCGGCGTCGACCGCGGGCTGCTCGCCGGTGACCATGAGCGGCGGCGCGATCAGCGGATCGTCGGCCCCGGGGCCGAAGAGCGGGCGGTCGTCGGCCTCGCGCGGGGAGATCCGCCCGCTCGGCTCGACGCGCAGGTGGTGACGCACGTCGGGCTCGACGATGACCACGTCGAGCTCCTCGTCGGCGCTCTTGGCGGAGGTGATGAAGACCTGCTTGACCCGGTCCCGGATCTCGGGGAGGTCGGCCCCGGAGACCTCGACGGACTCGTCCGCGAGATGCACCGTGGCGGTCGTCTCGGAGGTGATGCGCGCCTGCGCGATCATCTGGTCATCCCTTCCATGCTGAGCGCCGCCGGACGGGGTCCGCGGCAGAGGTCCGGGACCACTCTACGGGCGCGGCGGCCCCCTCCCGCGCCTACAGTGGCGGCGTGCACATCACGTCCCTCAGCGACCCGGCCGTGCCCGGTGCGGACGAGGACGCGGCGGGGGTGCTGGGCGAGGTCGCCGTGGTCCTGGACGGGGCCGGGGTGCCCGCCCGCTTCCGCTCCGGCTGCCGCCACGGCGTCGCCTGGTTCTCCCACTCCCTCGCCTCCCGCCTCCTCGCCCGCGCCCAGGACCCCGCCGTCCCGCTCGCCGGCGCACTCGCCGCCGCGATCGGCGAGGTCCGCTCCCTGCACGAGCACGAGTGCGACCTCGAGGCGGGCGGTCCCTCGGCCACCGTCGCCGCGGTGCGCCGCACCGGGACGCATCTCGAGCACCTCGTGCTCTGCGACGCCTCCCTGCTCCTGGAGCACTGCGACGGCTCCGTCGTGCGCCTGACCGACCGGCGGATCGAGGAGGTGGTGCGCCGCGAGCGCGGCGCCGAGGCGATCGAGGCGTGCCGCAACGCCCCCGGCGGCTTCTGGGTCGCCCGTCACGAGCCGGCGGCCGCGGACGAGGCGCTGACGGGCCGGGTCCCGCTCGCGGACCTCGCGGCCGTCCATCTGCTCAGCGACGGCGTGACCCGGGCGGTGGAGCTGCTGGGGCTGCACGACGACGACTCGCTCGCTCGCGCCCTCTGCGCGGATCCGCGGGCGGTGATCTCCTCGATCCGGCGAGCGGAGGACGCGCTGGACCCGGAGCGGGCACCGCGCAAGCGCCACGACGACGCGACCTCGCTCACCCTCCATCTCCGAGCGCCCACCACGGGGGATCGGGCATCTCGGACCAATCGCCCCTGAGGCGCGGCTGGGAGAACCGTGCATGCACGGAGGGAGCGCGGAGCCGACGTCGAGGGTGACCGGAGCGCCGACCATCCGGCCGGGCGACGGCGCCGCGTTCGCGAAGGGCCCTCCGGCCGCGTCTCTTGACGCTTTCATGGGGATCGCTCGACCTTTTCCCGGCGTGTCGTCCGAGCTATGTTTCCTGCACGTCACCTGCAAGAACAGGGAGCCCCCTTGCGTTTACAGACGGCGATCCAGGGCCTAGACTCGGTCTCACGACGTCGATCGGGAAGGCGTTGCGAGCCCCAGCGGGGAGCGTGACGTGAAGAACAGACGGAGTCGGTCTTCGGGGGATGAAACCCCCGCGTTCGGCTGGTAGTGTTCCGAGCGTCGGAAGACATTGAAAATTTGAGAGATGTGCCGTTCCTCAAGACCCCCCTCATGGGGAGCGGCCGGACGGGCGACAATGCCAGGTTCCCCCACCTGTGGCAGCCCGTCCAGCCTGTTCGCCCGCACCCACCCCTGACGGACGACAGGCCTGACGAGCGGTCCGTGAGCCCCCGACACTGTCGGCTGAGAGCTCCGGGCCGCTCGTCGCATTCCATGGCAGTTCCCCGCCGGTCCCGCACGGCCGACAGCGCGGCCGGAGCACGGCACGCGCGACCGGCGACCCAGCCGGAGCCCGGCAGACCCGGTCGGCGCGCAGCGGACGCGGCCGGAGCGCGCCGGGCCCGGAGCGGGGACGACCCCGCCCGGCCCGGCGCCTCAGGACCCCAGGACCGCGACGTCGCTGCCCGGGTCCAGGCGGTAGCCGGCGCCGCGCACCGTCGAGATCAGGCGGCGGTAGCGGCCGAGCTTGGTGCGCACGCGGCGCACGTGCACGTCGACCGTGCGCTCACCGGTGTCCTCGGGCGCATCGGCCCAGACCGACTCCATGAGCTCGGTGCGGGAGATGGTGCGGCGCGAGTCGCGGGCCAGCTTGGCCAGCAGCTCGAACTCCTTGTGGGTGAAGTCCACATCCTGCCCGTCGATCCGCACCCGTCGGCCGAACAGGTCGATGACCAGCGAGTCCTCAGGGGCCAGGGAGGGGCTCGCGGGGCTGACGGCCGTGGCCTGCAGCTGGCGGCGGCGGGCCGCCTCCGCGTCGCGGCGCGCCGGCGAGTTCGGGGAGACGATCCCCTTGCGGCGCGGCCGCAGCGGGCTCACCGCGGCGGCACCCTGGGCGCGGGGCGGCAGGGGGCGGGTCGTGCCGCGGCCGGTCGCGGCGAAGGGACGGGGGCTGTCCACCGAGACCGTGGTGCGGCCGTCGCGGGCGGCGACCAGGCGCTGGGCCCGGGTGCGCAGCTCGTCGGCGATGAGCGCGGCCTCGACGTCACCGGTCCCGGCGGGCAGGGAGACCGACACCGTGATGGTGACGGCGTCCTCGGTGGCGACGGGGCGCGAGGTGGTCCCGCCCACCCGCTGCAGGCGGGGAGCCGCGGACCGGGTATGCGCGGCGGTGCTGCTGGTGGTGCTGGTGGTGGGGCGATCCAGGGCGATGGTCATGATGCGAGTTCTCCGAGATGCGGCGCGTCCTGCGCGGCGGGCGGTGGGCCCGGGATCCCTGGGTGATCGACGCCTGAGGCGGATCGGTGAGGGGCGTGCTCCCGGTGGCACCTGGAGCCCGCGCCCTCCGGCCGGCTCCTGTCAGCCGATCTCGGAGAGGTCGTGAGCGCTCAGAGGCTCGGCTGACGATGCATCATCGGCATCATCATCATGAACATCATCGCGCGCATGGCGGAGCGGACCACCCGGGGGGCGGTCTCGCGGTGCGCGGCGATCGAGGTCATGACACGAGGATGCCCCGCCCCGTCCCGAGGAGCAAGCGGCTGTTCACATTCCGGGACGGCGACGGGGCGTCAGGGTCCTGCGTCGAGGCCCTCGCGGAGGGCCTTCGTGCAGGTCAGTGGCCGCGTTCTCAGTCGACGACCCCGAAGAGGCGGTCGCCGGCATCGCCGAGGCCCGGCACGATGTAGCCCTTCTCGTCGAGCTTCTCGTCGATCGCGGCGGTGACCACGGTGAGGTCGATCGCGGGGTCCAGCTGCTCCTCGAGCGCCTTCAGCCCCTCCGGCGCGCACAGCAGGGTCACGCAGGTGATGTCCTTCGCGCCGCGCTCGTGGAGGTACTCGCAGGAGGCGATGAGGGTGTGGCCAGTGGCGAGCATCGGGTCCAGCACGAAGCACTGACGGCCCGAGAGGTCCTCGGGCAGACGGTTCGCGTAGGTGGTGACCTCGAGGGTCTCGTCGTTGCGGACCATGCCCAGGAAGCCCACCTCGGCCGTGGGCAGCAGGCGGGTGAGGCCGTCCAGCATGCCCAGGCCCGCGCGGAGGATCGGCACGACCATCGGCTTGGGGTTGGTCAGGCGGGTGCCGGTCATCGTGGTCACCGGCGTCTCGATCTCCACCGGCGCGACGGCGACGTTGCGGGTCGCCTCGTAGGCCAGCAGGGTCACCAGCTCGTCGGCGAGCTGGCGGAACACCGAGGAATGGGTGGCGCGATTGCGCAGCACCGACAGCTTGTGGGCGACGAGGGGGTGGTCGATCTCCAGAACGCGCATGGGAGGGAATCTACCGGAGCGATCGGGGAGCGGCCGACCCATCGGCAGCGCGCGTGCGGAACCCCTCCCGCGGGTACCGCCGCCGAGGTGCGCAAGTTCGGTCGGGCGGCGTGGCCGGGCCGTGCGGATACTGGAGCCATGACCGGCACGGACCCCCTGCGACGGCTGCTCGACGCGGTGCTCGAGGCCGAGGGCGCCTCCCTCGAGGAGATGGCCGCCGACGCCCACCTCTCTCCCTTCCACTTCCAGCGCACCGTGCGGCGCCGTGCGGGGGAGAGTCCCTCAGCCATGCGCCGACGGGTGCGGCTCGAGCAGGCCGCCTGGAGTCTGCAGGGCGGGACGTCGGTCACCGATGCGGCCTTCGCCGCCGGCTACGACTCCGTCGACGGGTTCTCCCGGGCCTTCCGCCGGGCGTTCGGATGCGCCCCGTCGGACCTTCCCGCCCGCGCGGAACGGGGCCACTGGCTCCCGGCCCCCAACGGGATCCACTTCCACTCGCCCACCGCCCTGTACATCGACGCGGGCCGCCCCCAGGAGCACTCCTCGGGGGACGTGCTGATGCTGCTGGTCCAGCACGACCTCGACGACATCGACGCACTGCTGAGCGCGGCCGACGAGCTGCCGGAGCAGGAGTACCGGGCCGTGCGCCTGCACGGCAGCCGTCCGCGCGGCTTCGACGGACCCGACGAGACCCTCGCCCAGGTGATGCGCCACCTGGTGCTCAGCCGGGAGCCGTGGCTGGCCAGCATCGCCGGGGAGGCGGAGCCCGACCTCTCGGGCCCGGACGACCCCGCCGCGCTCGCCGAGCGCCACCGGCGCACCGCCCCGCGCTGGCTCGCGATGGTCAGGGACGTGGAGCGCCGCGGCGCCTGGCAGGACGCCATCGTCGATGCCCTGTGCGACCCGCCCGAGTCGTTCCTGCTCTCGCAGATCCTCGCCCACGAGCTCACCTTCTCCGCGCACCGGCGCCAGCTCACGCGCTGGATGCTGGCCGACGCGGGCGTCGACCTGGGCGCGCCGCCCCTGGACCCCGACCCGATCCTCTGGCACCGACGACGCACAGGAGAGACGCCATGACCCGCTACCGCTTCTTCACCGCGACCTCGCTCGACGGCTTCCTCGCCGACGAGCACGACAGCCTCGACTGGCTCCTCTCCCAGCCCACCGGGCAGGAGAGCATCCTGCCCTTCGACGACTTCATCGCCGAAGTCGGCGCGATCGTCACCGGCCGCACCACCTACGACTGGGTGCTCGAGCACGGCGACTCCGTGGAGGGCGCCTGGGTCTTCACGCAGCCGACCTTCCTGTTCACCCATCGGCCGATCGCGGAGCCGCGGTCCGGGATCACCGCGGTCTCCGGATCTCCGACCGAGCACCGCGCCGCGATCGAGCAGGCCGCGGACGGGAAGGACGTGTGGATCGTCGGCGGCGGCGACCTCGCCGCCGAGTTCGCGCGCGCCGGGATGCTCGACGAGGTCTTCGTCTCGATCGCCCCGGTCACGCTCGGCGCGGGCAGGCCGCTGCTCGGCGGACGCTTCGCTCTCGAGCTGCGCGAGCACGGCACCAACGGCGCGCTCCTCGAGGCGCGCTACGCGCTGGTGGGGGAGCGGCGCTGAGCGCGGACGGGACAATGGCCCCATGACCGACCCCCTGGACGACAGCGCGCCGACGGGATCCGTGCCGACGGACGCCGCGATGACGGATGACGAGCTGATGGGCCTCGCGCTCGCCGAGGCGCGAGCCGCCGCCGACCGCGAGCCCGCCGACGTCCCCATCGGCGCCGTCGTCCTCGGAGCCGACGGTCGGGTGCTCGCCGGTGCCGGCAACCGCCGCGAGGCCGACGAGGACCCGACCGCTCACGCCGAGATCCTCGCCCTGCGCGCCGCGGCCCGGGCGACCGGCCGCTGGAACCTCACGGGCACCACGCTCGCCGTCACGCTCGAGCCGTGCACCATGTGCGCGGGAGCGATCGTGCTCGCCCGGGTCCGCCGCGTCGTCGTCGGCGCCCCCGATCCCAAGGCAGGGGCGGCCGGCTCCCTCTACGACCTGGTGCGCGAGCCGCGGCTGAACCACCGCGTCGAGCTCACCAGCGGCGTGCGGGAGCAGGAGTGCGGGGACCTGCTGCGGGACTTCTTCCGCGCCCGCCGGAAGCGCTGACGCCTGTGCACGTTAGTCCCGCAGGTGGTACTCGGTGGTGACGTGCCCGGTGGAGTATCGCCACTGCTCGCCGAGGCGCCCCACGAGCGGCTCCCGGGTGGGCGGCGTGAAGCCGAGCCCCTCGCCGACGAAGGTCGGGACGGTGCGCAGCCGGATCGTGTCCACCAGCTCCGCGGCGAGCAGCGCCCTCGAGAGCGAGAGACTGCCCCACACCACGACCCTCGCGAACGGCGCGATCGCCTCGCGCAGTCCGTCGACCCCGCCGCGCACGATGCGGGCCTCGTCCTCGCCCCAGGGAGCGGAGGAGAGGGTCTCGCTCACCACGAGCTTGGGGAGGGCGTTGATCGGCCCGGCGAGCCGGTCGTGCTCCGGGTCCGCCGTCGGCCAGTACGAGGAGAACATCTCGTAGGTGACCCGCCCCAGCACGATCGCATCGACCGTCGCGACGAACTCCATCTGGTGCTCGTCGGTGCGGTCGAGGTCCTCGAAGCTCACCGCCTCGACGAAGCGCATCCCGCCGTCCGGCTCGGCCGCGAAGCCGTCGGCCGAGACCAGCTGCTCGAGCACGATCCGCGGCCGTCCCCGGCCCGTGTCGCCCGACAGCTCGCCCAGCAGCGGCACGAGCACCTCGTCGAGCGCGGAGCGCCAGCCGTCCTGGACGTCCTCGTCCTCGCCGGGCTCGGCGGGCACCCGCCGCTCGAGCGTGAACACCATCAGGGTGCGGTCGGCGCCCGCCTCCTCGAGCTGGACGGTGACCAGAGGCGCGATCTCGTCGGCGTCCTCCGGACCGTGCCAGGTGAAGCGCAGCAGCTCCGGCTCGCGGATCTCGAGGTAGGTGCCGGCCGTCGGCCAGCGCTCCCCGTCGACGGTCATCGTGTAGGCGTACTGCCCGCCCTCGCGCAGGTCGATCGCGACCGAGTCGGGCTCGACCTCGACCTCCGCGGGGTGCCACCAGCGGGCGGTGAGCGCGGGATCGGTCCAGGCGCGCCAGACCAGCGCGCGCGGGGCACGGAGGGTGCGGGTGAGGGTGAAGGAGGTGGGGGTGGTGGTGTCGCTGTCGGTCATGAGGGGTCTCCGTCCTGTGTGGCCTGCGCGGTGCGCAGCACGTCCTCGAGGGCGTCGAAGCGGCCGGACCAGATCCGTCGGTGCTCCTCGACCCAGTCGGTCGCCGCCTCGAGCGGCTCCGGGGTGAGGGTGCACAGTCGCCACTGCGCCTGCGGCGTCCGGGTGATCAGCCCCGCCTCCTCCAGCACCCGCAGGTGCTGGCTGATCGCGGGACGGGAGACGGCGAAGGGCTCGGCGAGGTCGCCCACGCGCAGCGGCCCCCGGGAGAGGCGCTCGATCATCGCGCGCCGGGTCGGGTCCGCCAGGGCGTGGAAGACCCGCGAGAGCGGATCCGCCGCAGACTGCATGTCACCAACTCCTTAAGTAAGAAACTGCTTACACAATCCTCCTCGTCGTCGCCCCTGTCAAGGGAGGTCGAAGGGTCCGTTGTTCGAGATCGAGGGTCCGCACTTCGAGACGCTCGACTAGTGTGGGCTCGCTGTCCCGCCCTCGATCCCTGCCCCAGTCCGCCCGATCCCTCACGTCCCCGTCGGTCGCCGATGACGCCGGCCGCCCCGGGACCCAGGAGCCCGCATGCACACCACACCACCCGCCCCCGGCGCCGTCGTCGCCGAGGACGTCTCGAAGGTCTTCTTCTCCGGCACCGACCCCGTCTGGGCGCTCGAGGACTTCTCCCTGACCCTCGAGCCCGGCTCCTTCACCTGCATCGTCGGCCCCTCCGGCTGCGGGAAGTCCACTTTCCTGCGCATCCTCGGCGGGCTCGAGGAGCGCACCGTCGGCTCCGTGACGATGCCGGACGAGGGCCACCGGATCCCCGCCGCCTTCGTGTTCCAGGAGCACGGCGTCTTCCCCTGGATGACGGTGCGGGAGAACGTCGCCTTCGGCCTGCGGATGACCGGCACCGGCACGGCTGAGCGCCGACGCATCGCCGACGACTGGCTCGCCCGGGTGCGCCTGACCGACTTCGCCGACTCCTACCCCCATCAGCTCTCCGGCGGCATGCGCCAGCGCGTCGCGATCGCCCGCGCCTTCGCGACCGGCTCCCCGGTGCTGCTCATGGACGAGCCGCTCGGCGCGCTCGACGCCCAGACCCGCATGCTCATGCAGGAGGAGCTCATCGCCCTGTGGGAGGCCGAGCGCAAGACCGTCCTCATGGTCACCCACGACATCGACGAGGCGATCGTCCTCTCCGACCGCGTGATCGTGATGTCCGGCCGTCCCGGCACCCTCCGCGAGGACATCACCGTCCCCTTCGACCGTCCGCGCTCCTTCGAGATCGAGCGCGACCCCGAGTACGCGGCGCTGCGCTCGCGCATCTGGAACCTGCTGCGCGAGGACGCGCGCACCGCCGAGGAGACCGCATGAGCACCGCACCCGCCGCCCGCACCACGACGACGGCCGACGACCGCGAGCACCGCACCCTCGTCGCCGCCCGCGCGCAGCGCGCCCGCGACCGGCGCCTGGCCACCCGAGACCTGGTCCTCTCGATCGCGACGCCGATACTGCTGCTGGTGCTGTGGGAGCTGTGCGCCCGCGTCGAGGTCATCGACCCGCGCTTCTTCCCGCCGCCCACCCGCATCGTCTCCGCCGGCGGGGAGATGCTGGTCAGCGGCGAGCTGTGGCAGCACACCGCGCCCACCCTGATGCGACTCGCCGTCGGCGGCGGCCTCGGCGCGCTGTGCGGGATCGTGGTCGGCCTGCTGATGGGCTCCTCCCGCGCGCTGAACGCCGCGCTCGGCCCGCTGTTCTCCGCGCTCTACCCGCTGCCGAAGATCGCGATCTTCCCGATCCTGCTGATGATCTTCGGGCCTACCGAGCTGCCGAAGATCATCGCCGTGTTCATCACGACCTTCTTCATCATGCAGATCAACACCGTCTCCGGCGTGTGGGCGATCGACCGCAAGCTGCTCGAGGCGGGCGCCGCCTACGGCGCCACCGGCCTCTCCCGCTTCCGCCACGTGATCCTGCCCGGGGCGATGCCCTTCGTGTTCTCCGGGCTGAAGACCGCCACCGGCACCGCCGTCGTGGTGGTCACCGCCGTCGAGTTCACCGGCGCGACCACCACCGGGCTCGGCTACCTGATCTGGAACTCCTGGCAGCTGTTCATCCCGGAGAAGCTCTACGTGGGCCTGGTCGTCATCGGACTGATCGGCGCCCTGGTCACCACGATCCTCAGCCGCTCCGAGAAGCTGCTGCTGCCCTGGCGCCGAGAGCGCTGACCCCCACCTCCCACCCCACCACCTGCACCCCCAGGAGCACCGATGCGACGACGCACCCTTCTCTCCCTCACCGCCGCCACCGCCCTCGGCGGCGCCCTGACCGCCTGCGGCTCCGCCATCACCGGCGAGGACGCCTCCGGCGGCTCCGGCGGCGCCAACGGCACCGTGCGCGTGGGCCACCTGCCCTCGGCCCTGTTCGCGCCGCTGTACGTCGCCGACGCGATGGGCTACTTCGAGGAGGAGGGCATCACCCTCGAGCTCACCCCGCTGAAGTCCGGCCAGGACGGCGTGCCGATGCTGTCGAACGACCAGCTCGACGTGATGGTCGCCGGATTCAGCGCCGGGATGTTCAACGCCCTCGAGCAGGGCGTGGCCTTCAAGCTCGTCGGCTCCATGGGCATCTCCCCGGGCGACCCCGAGAACTCGCCCACCGCGCTCGAGGTCCGCCAGGACCTCCTGGACGACGG
This sequence comes from Brachybacterium paraconglomeratum, assembly GCF_003994255.1. GTDB lineage: Bacteria > Actinomycetota > Actinomycetes > Actinomycetales > Dermabacteraceae > Brachybacterium > Brachybacterium conglomeratum. The sequence goes on from NZ_ML133857.1 coordinate 108,124, forward strand.
CACCGTCAGCGAGGTCGCGGACCTCCAGGGCCGCACCATCGGGGTCGCCGGCGGACCCGGCGCGACCGGCGGCTACCTGCTCGCGGCGATGCTCGACGAGGGCGGGCTGACCCTGAACGACGTGGAGATCTCCAACCTCGCCACCCCCGACCAGGAGCCGGCGCTCACCAACGGCTCCGTCGACGCGGCCACCCCGTCGGCCCCCTTCTCCTCCTCGATCGAGGAGGCCGGGATCGCCTCCCCGCTCGCGGTCCCCGCGAAGGGCACCACCGGCACGGGCGTGATGTACTCCGAGACCTTCGTCGGCGCCGAGCTCGCGCAGGGCTTCTTCACCGCGCTGGCCAAGGGCGCCCAGGAGCTCTCGGCCGACGGGAAGCAGACCGACGAGGTCTACCAGATCCTCGCCGACACCCTCGGCCAGGACATCGAGGTGCTGAAGGCCTCCCCGATGTACACCTACCTGCCGGATCTCGCCCCGCAGCCCGATCAGCTCGAGGCGATGCAGTCCGTGTGGATCGAGGCCGAGCAGATCACCTACGCCGAGCCGCTGGACATCGCCGGCATCGTCGATGCGAGCTTCGCGGAGAACGCGGCCGGCTGAGCAGCCCGGGCCTCGACCTGACCAGGTTGCCAGAGCCAGGTCGACCAGATCGCTGTCCATCTGGTCGACCTGGTTCTACGATGAGGCCATGAGCGCAGCGGAGACGTCGGTTCCCGATTCCAGGACGGTCAAGGTGCAGGAGGCGAAGACCCGCCTCTCCGAACTCCTGCGCGAGGTCGAGGAAGGCGCCGAGATCACCATCTCGCGCGGGCGGACCCCTGTGGCGCGCCTGGTACCGGTCGAGCCTCCGGCGCCTGAAACGCGGCGGAGGCCGCTCGGCTACCTCCGCTACGAGCTCCCCGTGACGTTCTTCGACAAGCTCCCGCCTGAGGAAATGGACGCCTGGGAGGGCGAGGAGTGACCACGGTCCTGGCCGACACTCACGTGCTGCTGTGGGCGATGACGGATCCCTCGAAGCTCACGAGCCCGGTGGAAGCCCTGATCTCCGATCTCGACACGGAGGTCCTGGTCTCCGCCGCCACTGCCTGGGAGATCTCCACGAAGGTGCGCCTAGGCAAGCTCCCCGAGGCCGAGTTCCTCGTGCTGGACTACGGAGACCATCTCCGGCGCGGCTACTTCGAAGCACTGCCGATAGAGAGCGCTGACGCACTGGTCGGCGGCACACTCGCCTGGTACCACCGTGACCCGTTCGACCGCATGATCGCCGCGCAGGCGATCCGTCGGGGGATCCCGCTGATCAGCGCGGACCGAGTATTCGATGATCTCGGCTCGCTCCAGCGGATCTGGTGACAGTGCGGCAGTCCGGGTTCTTCGCTGGATTCAGATCCAGCCCTGGCGGCGGGCGATCGCGGCGGCCTCGTGCCGGTTCGCGGCCTGCAGCTTCGCCTGGGCGCTCGAGAGGTAGTTGCGCACGGTCCCCGGGGCCAGATGGGCGCGGCGAGCGATCTGCTCGACGGGGGCGCCGTCGGCCGCGAACTCGAGCACGTCCGCCTCGCGCGGCGTGAGCGGCGAATCGCCCGAGGAGATCGTCTCCGCGGCCAGCTCGGGGTCGATCGCGCGGCGCCCGTTCGCGACCGAGCGCACGGCGCGAGCGAGCTGCTCGGCCGAGGTGGTCTTCGGCAGGAAGCCCAGCACGCCCTGGGCGAGGGCGCGCTTGAGATAGCCGGGCCGCGCATGCGAGGTGAGGATCAGGCAGCGGGGCGCGGGGGAGGCCTCCGCGATCTGCTCGCACAGCTCGAGCCCGTCGCCATCGGGCAGCTGCAGGTCCACCACGGCGATGTCCGGCGTGGTCTCGGCGATCAGCCGCGCGCCCTCGGCGACGGTCCCGGCCTCGCCGAGCACCTCGAGGTCCTCCTCGAGGGACAGCATCGTCGCGAGCGCCGAGCGGATCAGGTGCTCGTCGTCGACGAGCACCACGCGCAGCGCGGCCGGAGGAGCGGTGCCGGTCATCGGGACCCTCCCGGGGGATCGAAGCGGACGTCGAGGGTGAAGGTGCCGTCCTCGCGGCGCACGTCCAGGCGGGCCTCGCCGTCCAGGCGCTCGCGCATCCCGGCCAGCCCGCTGCCCTCCCGGAGCTCGGCGTCCTCGCGCGCGCCGTCGTTGACCATCGTGACGCCGTCCGCGCGGAGGGTGATCTCCACGGCCGACGGGTCGGCATGGCGCAGGATGTTCGTCCCGCCCTCTCGCAGCACCCAGGCGGCGGTGCCGGCCCGTGCCGCGGGGACGTCCTCGGCCGCGCCGTGGACCGTGACCTCGACGTGCGCGGACCGCAGAAGGGATGCGGTGCCCTGCAGCTCGGTCGCGAGATCCGCCTCGCGGTAGCCGCGCACGAGCGAGCGGATCTCGGCGAGCGAGGTGCGGGCGATCTGCGCCGCCTCCCGGCCGTGCTCGGCGGCGCGGGGGTCGCCGCGCTCGGCCAGCTGCGCCACCAGCTCGGACTTCACGGCGATCACGGACAGGTCGCGACCGGTGACGTCGTGCAGGTCCCGGGCGAAGCGCAGCCGCTCCTCGGCGACGGCGAGCTGGGCCTGCGCCTCGCGGGCGTCGTCGAGCTCGCGCACCATCGCCGCCAGCCACAGGGAGATCCGCACCGTGAGCACCACGGCGAGCAGCAGCGCGCCGGTGGGGAAGGCGACGGGGGCGGAGAGCCCGAACGCCATCGCGATCACCGTCGTCGCGACTGCCGCCGCCGCCCCGATCTGCCAGCGCCATCGCAGGAGCGCTGCGGCGGCGAGCAGTGTGAGCGAGGCGGCGAGCACGGGGGCCGCGGAGAGGCCGAGCAGCTGCAGCAGCACGATGACCGCTGACGGCACCGCGGTGGCGAGCAGCGAACGGTCCGCCGGGATGCTGCCCACCTGCGGGAGGTCCCAGCGGTCTCGCGCCTCGGGCAGCGCGTCCGCCGACCACAGTGCGAGCGCTCGGTGCCCGGACCAGGCGCCGACCACAATCTGCACGAGCAGCACCGCGGTCGCCGCCGGGGCCTCGGCCAGCAGCGCGGGCACCGGGGTGCCGAACGCGAGCAGGACCCCCAGCGGGAAGATCGCCTGGATGAGCACGACCGACCACGCCGTGTAGGCGTAGAACACGCTCCACTGGCGTGCGGTGCGGGTCTCCACAGCGGTCCTCCCCTCGGCGCGGGAACGGTCGACGAGCTGGGGCGAAGCGTATCCGCTCAGCCGATCGCGGCGAGGAACAGGCCGCCGAAGGCGCCGAAGACGATGCCCCACAGGACGATGGAGATGCCCATCCAGAGGTAGACCCGGCCGCGCGCGGCGCCGAGCGCGATCAGTGCAGGTCCGGAGATCTGCGAGGCGACCACGAACGGCCCCAGCAGGCACACCCCGGGCACGCCGTACTTCTCCAGCGCCGCGGCGACCTTGGTCCGGAAGCGGGAGGGGCTGGGCTCCTCGGCGGAGCGGCCCCCGCGCATCCGACGACCCTGGGCGATCGCGTCCCGGGTGCGGCCGGCCAGCGCGATCACCACGAAGGTCGCCACCAGGTTCCCCAGCACCGCCGCGGGGATCGCGAGGGCCGGGTGGATGCCGAGGGCGGTGCCCAGGAAGGAGCCGAGATAGCTCTCGATGAAGGGGGCCGCTCCGGCGGGGACGAGCGCGAGCACCTGCTGCCACGGCGCGAGGCCGGAGACGAGGTCGTGGAGCTGGACGAGGAGGTCCTGGAACATGGGTGGAGTCCTTCCGGGTGGCTGATGGTTCCAGCCTCCTCGTGCACGTCGCTGCGCGGCAGGGCGCGGTGTCATCGACCGGGATGTGTCTCTCACGGCCCGCCCATGACAGATGTCAGACCGCACGGCGTGACCCCGTCCACATGGGGACCTGCAGGTCTGTGACGTTTGTTGCGGCAGATGAACGCGTGCTCGGCGTGCGGGGCGCTCGATGCTTGAATTCCGGGGTGATCACTCTCGACGCACTGCGCAAGGTCTTCCCCGCACCCGGCGGCGGAGGCCCCGTCGTCGCGCTCGACGGGATCGACCTCCACCTCGGGCCGGGCCGCATCCACGGGATCGTCGGCCGCTCCGGGGCGGGCAAGTCCACGCTCATCCGCTGCCTGACCGGGCTGGAGAAGCCCACCTCGGGCCGGGTCGAGATCGACGGCACCGACATCGCCGCGCTCGAGGGCGCCCAGCTGCGCGCCGCCCGGCGGAACATCGGGATGGTCTTCCAGCACGCGAACCTGCTGGACTCCCGCACCGCCGCCCAGAACATCGCCCACCCGCTCGAGATCGCCGGGGTGCCCCGCGCCGAGCGCGAGCGCCGCGTCGCCGAGCTGGTCGAGCTCGTGGGGCTCACCGGCCGCGAGCACAACCATCCCGCGCAGCTCTCGGGCGGGCAGATCCAGCGCGTCGGCATCGCGCGCGGCCTCGCCGCCGAGCCGAAGGTGCTGCTGTGCGACGAGCCGACCAGCGCCCTGGACGGCACCACCACCCGGCAGATCCTGCGCCTGCTCGCGGACCTCCGCGAGCGCCTCGGCATCACGGTGGTGATCATCACCCACGAGATGGGCGTGGTGCGCGAGGTGTGCGACACCGTCACCCTGCTCCAGGACGGGCGGATCACCCAGAGCGGCGACCTGCTCGAGGTCGCCGCCGATCCGCACGGCCCCCTCAGCGCCGAGCTGATCCCGCTGCCGCCGGCCCCTACCGGCATCGAGGCGCTGGTCGTGAACTGCGACTACGGCGACTCCGAGCGCTTCCGCACCACAGATGACCTGATCCGTCTGGCCGAGACCTACGAGGCCGAGGCGACCCTCGTCGCCGGCACCATCGAGACCATCGGCGGCCGCCAGGTGGGGCGGGTCCAGCTCGCCCTGCGCAACCGCTCCGGACAGCCGATCTCCCGCCAGGGGCTCGATGACTTCCTCGCCGAGCTCGAGAGCGCCGGCGTCGTCGCGAAGGAGGTGACCGCATGATCGAGTGGCTCGCCAACCCCGTCTTCACCACCTGGGACTCCAACACCTCGCTGTGGTCCAACACCCTGATCACCCTGTACATGACCGTGGGGACCATGCTGTTCTCCACCCTCATCGGTGTTCCGCTGGGCCTGCTGCTCTTCGAGACCTCCGGCGCCCGCGGCGGTCTCGCCCGCTGGGTGAACCGCGTCGTCGGCTTCGTCGTGAACGTCGGGCGGTCCTTCCCGTTCATCATCCTGATCATCGCGCTGATCCCCGTCACCCGTTTCATCGTGGGCCGCGTGACCGGGCCGAACGCCGCGATGTTCGCGCTCGCGATCTCCGCGATCCCGTTCCTCGCCCGTCTCATCGAGATCAACCTGCGCGAGATCTCCGCCGGGAAGGTCGAGGCGGTGCAGATGATGGGCGCCACCCGCTGGCAGATCATCCGACAGGTCCTCCTGCCGGAGGCGCTGCCCGGCATCATCGGCTCCCTCACCACCACCACGATCGCCGTCATCGGCTACACCGCCATGGCCGGCACCGTGGGCGGCAAGGGCCTGGGCGACCTCGCGATCCGCAACGGCTACCAGAGCTACGACAACGTGGTCATGGTCGCGACCGTGGTCGTGCTGGTGGTCATCGTGATCGCCGTCCAGGCGCTCGGCTCCGCCCTCTCCCGCGCCGTCGACCACCGCGCCGCGGCCCGCTGACCTGCTTCATCCCACCCTCGTCGAGAAGGACATCCCCATGACCCACATCTCCCGCCGCACCACTCTGCTCGCCTCCGGCGCGGGCCTCGCCGCGCTCGCCCTCGCCGCCTGCGGCGCCGGCGGCAACGAGGGGCCGACGGAGGAGAACGGCGTGACCACGATCCGCATCGGCGCCTCCCCGGCCCCGCACGCCCAGATCCTCACCTTCGTGAAGGACAACCTCGCCGAGGGCGCGGGCCTCGCGCTCGAGATCAGCGAGTACACCGACTACCAGCTGCCCAACCAGGCGCTGAACGACGGCGACCTCGACGCGAACTTCTACCAGACCCCCGCCTTCCTCGAGGGGCAGATGTCGGAGAAGGGCTACGACTTCCACGCCTTCGAGGGCGTCCACGTCGAGCCGCTCGGCGTCTACTCCGAGACCCTCACCTCGCTCGACGAGCTGCAGGACGGGGACGAGGTCGCGATCGCGAACGACCCCACCAACCGCGGCCGCGGGCTGGACCTGCTCGCCGCCAACGGCGTGATCACCCTCGCCGACGGCGTCGCCCCCACCTCGGCCACCACCGGCGACATCGCCGAGAACCCGAAGAACCTGCAGTTCACCGAGCTCGAGGCCGCGCAGATCCCGCGCTCCCTCGCCGACTTCGCGATCGCCGTCGTCAACGGCAACTACGCCCTCGAGGCGGGCCTGAACCCCTCCGAGGAGGCCATCGTCATCGAGGAGGGCGAGGGCAACCCGAACGCGAACATGATGGTGGTGCGCACCGCCGACGCGGAGAACGAGGCCCTCGTGAAGCTCGACGAGCTGCTCCACAGCGACGAGGTGCGCGCCTTCATCGAGGAGACCTACACCGACGGCTCGGTCATCCCCGCCTTCTGAGCCCGGGCTCAGTAGCCTGGGGCGATGAGCCCCGACCAGCACCAGCGTCCCCTGTCCGGCCGCAAGGCCCTCATCACGGGAGCGAGCCGAGGGATCGGCGCCGATATCGCCCGCGCCTACGCGGCGGCCGGCGCCGATCTGGTGCTCACCGCCCGCGACGGCGCCGTCCTGGCTGCGCCCGCCGAGCGACTGGCCGCCGAACACCGCGTCCGCACGGTGGTCCTCTCCGCGGACCTCGCCGACCCGGACGTCCCGGACCGCCTCTGGGACGAGGCGAGCGGGCTGATGGAGGGACTGGACGTGCTGGTGAACAACGCCGGCCTGTCCCATCCGGAGACGGTCGAGGCGCTCGAGACCGCCCGCTTCGACGAGACGCTGCAGGTGAACCTGCGCGCCCCCGCACTGCTCGCGGCACGGGCCGGCGCGGCGATGGCGGCCTCCGGCGGCGGGGCGATCCTCACCATCGCCTCCGCCGCCGCGCTGCGCCCCCTGGTCGAGCACTTCGCCTACTCGACCGCGAAGGCGGGCCTCGTGATGGCCACCCGCACCCTCGCGCTCGAGCTGGGGGAGCGGGGCGTGCGCGCCAACTCGATCTGTCCCACCGTGGTGCTCACCGACATGGGGCAGAAGGTGTGGGGTGAGCAGCCGGACAAGGCCGCGCCGATGCTCGCGCGGATCCCGCAGTCCCGCTTCGCCCAGCCGCGCGAGGTCTCCGACGTCGCGGTCTGGCTCGCCTCGGACGCCGCCTCGATGATCAACGGCGCTGAGATCCCGGTCGACGGCGGGTACCTGGTCAGCTGAGCGCCCGACCGCGGCCCGTCAGAGCAGCTCGATCGCCCCCAGCTGGTCCAGCAGCCAGGCCAGCTCGTCGGCCCGCTGCTCCCACTTGCGGTACCGGCCTGAGCGGCCGCCGTGCCCGGCGACCATCTCGCAGCGGAACACGATCGGGCGCTCGGCCTGGTCGGAGGTGACCGTCTCGCGCAGGCGCGCGACCCACTTGGCGGGCTCGACGAAGAACACGCGCGTGTCGTTCAGCGAGGTCGAGGCGAAGATCGCCGGGTACTCCACCGCCTGCACGTTCTCGTAGGGCGTGTACTCCTTCATGTACTCGTACACGGACGGGTCGTGCAGCGGGTCGCCCCACTCCTCCCACTCACCGACGGTCAGCGGCAGCGAGGGATCCAGGATCGTGGTCAGCGCGTCCACGAAGGGCACCCCGGCGATGATCGCCCGGAACCGCTCCGGGGCGAGGTTCGCGACCGCGCCCATCAGCAGCCCGCCCGCGCTGCGGCCCTCGGCCCCGAGCCGGGCCGGGTCCACGAGGCCGCTCGCGCCGAGATGCTCCGCCGCGGCGTCGAAGTCGCTGAAGGAGTTCTTCTTCTCCTGCAGCTTGCCGTGGTCGTACCAGTCGCGGCCCATCTCGCCGCCGCCGCGCACGTGCGCGATCGCGATGACCACCCCGCGGTCCAGGAGCGAGAGCCGTGTCGGCACGAAGGACGGGTCGATCGAGACCTCGTAGGAGCCGTAGCCGTACAGGTAGCCCGGCGCGGTCCCATCGGCCGCGACCTCCTTCCGCGCGACGACGGAGAGCGGGATCGCGGTCCCGTCGGCCGCCGTCGCCCACTCCCGACGCTCCACGTACAGCGAGGGGTCGTAGCGCGGCACCGGGGTGACGCGCAGGATCTCGGTCGCACCGGTGGCGACCTCCCGCTCGGCGACGGTGGGCGGGGTGAGCAGGCTGGTGAGCTCGTAGCGCACCGCCTGCTGGTCCCAGTTCGGGTTCGCGTCGAGCTCGACGGTGTCCAGCTCCCCGCCGTGGGTGAGGTCCTCGGCCTGATCGAGCCGCAGCGACCCGTCGGCCGCCCGCGGGATGATCCGCACCGAGGCGAGCCCGCCGGCGCGCAGCTCGAGCGCGACGAAGCCCGCGAACGACTCCACCGCCAGCAGCCGCTCGCCCTCGCCGGCGACCAGCAGCTCCTCCCACTGGTCCGGGGCCTCGAGCGGCGCCTGCGCGAGCGCGAAGCCGGTGTGCCCGTCGTTGTGCACCACCAGCAGGCGGTCCCCGGCGTGCTCGACCGCGTAGTCCACGCCGTCACGCCGCCCGCCCGCGGGCACCGGCGCGGACTCGGGCGCGGCGAGGTCCAGCAGCCACGCCTCCGCCGTCGTGGTGGAGGCGGACTGGATGACGAGGGTCGTCTCGTCGCGGGAGCGCTCGAAGCCGATCATGAACCGCTCGTCGCCCTCCTCGAGCACGAGCACGTCCTCGGCCGGATCGGCGCCGATCCGATGGCGCCAGACCTGGTGCTGCCGCCAGGCGTCGTCGACCCGCGCGTAGAACAGCCACTGCTGATCGGTGGAGAACGCGATGCCGTAGCCGGTGCCGGCCACGGACTCGTCGAGCACCTCGCCGGCGGAGAGGTCCAGGACCCGCAGCGTGAACCGCTCGTCCCCGGCGGTGTCCACCGCATAGGCGAGCAGGTTGTGGTCGGGGGAGAGAGTCAGCCCGCCGAGGGAGTAGAACTCGTGCCCCGCGGCCTCGGCCTGGGCGTCCAGCAGCACCTGCTCGCTCTCGAGCATCACCCCGGGCTCGACCTGCGGCATCGAGCCTGCGTCGGCGACGCGCGTGAACTTCGGGTAGTCGTCTCCGGCGGTGGTGCGGGTGATGTACCACCAGTCCCCGCGACGCACCGGCACCGACAGGTCCGTCTCCTGCGTGTGGCCGACGAACTCCTCCACCAGGCGCGCCCGGAGCGCGCCGAGGTGCGCGGTGCGGGCGTCGGCATAGGCGTTCTCCGCCTCGAGGTGCGCGATGACCTCGGGATCGGTCTTGTCGCGCATCCACTCGTACGGATCCACCACGACATCGCCGTGGTGGATCCGCTCGGTGGGACGGTGCTCGGGGGAGGGGGCGTCCGGGTGCTGGCTCGTCATCCCTCGAGACTAGTCATCATGCGAGGTCCGCGACGCCCAGCTGCTCCAGGAGCCAGGCGCCTCCTTCGACGCGGAGGTCATCGCCGTCCTCCAGGGAGTCCGCGACGCGCAGCAGGATCGGACGCTCGGCCGGATCGGAGGTGACCCGCTCCCGCAGCCGCGCCACCCAGATCGCCGCGCCGGACGGCGGGTAGTCCGTGCCCTCGAGCGCGGTGAGCGCGAAGACGGCCGGGTACTCGGTCTCGCGGATGTTCTCCGCCGGGCTGCAGGCGCGGAGCGTCCGGTAGGCGGTCTCGTCCTCGGCCGGGTCCCCGAACTCGGTCCACTCCTCGAGGGTGAGCATCACCTCCGCGGCCAGCATCGTCTCCAGCGGGTCCACCAGCGGCGTCTCCGCGAGCACGGCCCGGAACAGCTCCGGCGCCCGGTTCACGGCCGCGCCGACGACCAGCGCGCCCGCCCCGGAGCCGACGGCGCCGATCCGGTCCGGCGCGGCCCAGCCGCTGGCGACCAGGTGATCCGCGCAGGCGACGAAATCGTCCACCGAGTGCGTCCGGCGCTGCCGACGGCCGTCGCGGTGCCACTGCGGCCCGAGCTCGCCGCCGCCGCGCACGTGCGCGACGGCCACGACGACGCCGCGGTCCGCGAGCGCGAGCACCTCGGGCTGCAGCAGCGGGTCGAGGGACTGGCCGAACACGCCGTGGCCGTGCAGCAGCACCGGGGCGGTGCCGTCGGCGACCACGTCGGCCCGGGCGATCAGCGAGATCGGGACGCGGGTGCGGTCGGGCGAGGTCGCCCACAGCCGCTTCTCGACGTACCGCGAGGCGTCGAGGCCGGGGACCTCGACGCGCTGCAGCACGTGCTGAGCGCCGCCGTCGAGCTCCACCCCGATCATGGTCGGCGGGGTGAGGAAGCTGTCCACCCGGCAGCGGACGGTGCGCTGATCCCAGTCGGGGGTGTGCTCCAGCCGCACCGCGTCCAGCGGGCCGTCGGTGACGATCTGTCGCACGGCGCCGACGTCGAGAGAGCCGTCGGCCCGGCGCGGGATCACCCGCACCGCCGGCAGGGCGCCGACGCGCAGCTGCAGCGCGACGAAGCCGGCGAAGGCCTCCACGGACTCGAAGCTCTCGCCCTCCTGCGCGTGCAGCAGGGGGGTCGCGCCCTCGGGCAGCGTCCCCGGCCCGAGCGGCGCCTCGGCGAGCACGCAGCGATGGGTGACGGGGTCCGCGTGCAGCAGCAGCAGCCGGTCGCCGGCATGCTCCACGACCGTGGAGCTGCCGGCCAGGCGGTCGGTGACCTGGACGGGCGTCGCCGTCGGTGCGGCGAGGTCCAGCGTCCACACCTCGGCGGCGACCGGCGAGGTCGAGCGGATCATCAGGGCGGACCCGTCCCGGGAGCGGCTCAGGGTGAGCTCGGACCAGTGGTCGGGCTCCTCGAGCAGCACCGGGTCCGTGGAGGGGTCGCTGCCCAGCACGTGGCGGCGCACCTCGGCGCGGCGCCCGAGATCGTCCAGACGGGTGTGGAGCAGCGCGGTCGAGTCCGCCGAGAACACGGCATCCGGCCCCGCGCCGTGCACGGAGTCGTCCACGACCACGCCGGTCTCGGTGTCGGTGACCACGAGGCGGCAGCCGGCCGCGGCGGCCTCGGCCCGGGCGAGCAGGCGGTGGTCGGGGGAGAGGGCGATGCCCAGCACCCTCCGGCAGTCCTCCACGAGCACGCTTTCGCCGGGCAGCAGCTGCCCGGGGACGGGGACGGGGACGCCGGCCGGGCCGCGCACGGCCTCGCAGTCGCGGACGCGGGAGAAGGTGACGCCGTCCAGCGGGTGGGTGCGGTCGATGTACCACCAGCCGTCCAGCAGCACCGGCACCGACAGCTCCTGCGGGACCTCGTCCGCGAGGGTCTCCGCGAGGCGGGCACGCAGCGGCGCGAGCGCGGAGGTGGCGCGGTCGGTGTGCGCGTTCTCGGCGGCGAGGTGCTGGCGCACCTCGGCGGTGCGGATGCTGCGCAGCCAGCGGAAGGGCAGCTCGGCGGCGTCGCCGAAGAGGATGCGCTGGACGGGGCGGGGTTCGGGGCGGGGGGCGAGGAGGGTCTCCGCGGCGTGCAGCGGGGGGTGCGGGGCGGCGGGGACGAGGTGATCGGTCATCGGAGCGGTGTTCCTCTCGGGGTGGCCGGTGGGGGAGGATCCCGGTTCCGTGGCGTCTCGGCCGGACGGGCCACGGCGGGGCACTGCGGGTGATCAGCTCTCCGGAGTCGGGACCCGATCGAGGAGGTCGGCGGAGACGGCGCCGCCGTGATCGGGACGCCCGCGCGCACGGACTCGACCGCGGCGAGGGGGAACGTGGTGGAGAGCGGAGAGCGCCCGGTGCGCCGGCGTGCCGTTCATGGTGGGGACCCTCCCCTTTCTCGGAGCTGGTGCGACGGCCGCAGGGCCGTGCTGAAACGTCGTTCTGTGACATGCGCCATGGACGCTACCCTCAGTGTTTTACAGGTATGTGAAAAGTCCTGAAAACGAGTGCGCGCACCCTCGGCGGGGGATGATCGACGGAGTGCGGCTGGAGGAGGGCCAGACGAGATGGCGACGGATGACCACGGGAGGTTCGCTCCCGAGCTGCGCGCGGCGATCAAGCGCAGCGGGCTGACCCTCACCGTGATCTCCCAGCGTCTGCGCGCGCGCAACCGTCCCGTGAGCGTCGCGACGCTCAGCAACTGGCAGTCGGGCCGGAGCCTGCCCGGCGGTGACCAGTCCCTCGGTGTCGTCGCCGCCCTGGAGGAGCTGCTCGGGCGGCCCCCGGACTCGCTCGCGGAACTCGTCGGCGGGCCGCGACTGCAGGGGCGTGCGGTGCAGGAGATGAGCTTCGTCGGGCGTCCGTCCAGCCGTGAGGTCTTCCAGGAGGCGCTCGAGGAGCTCGGCTTCGCGAGCGCGCAGCAGTACGCGCACGAGCGCGTCATCCAACAGCTCGCGATCATCGACTCGACCCAGTCGGTGCAGCGCTTCGAGCACCGCATGACCGTGCGTGCGCTGGAGTCGGGGACCTGCCGGCTCCCGGCGGTGCACGTGCTGGGGCAGAACGAGCCCAACATCGCTCCCCGCTACATCGCGACCGAGGGCTGCACCATCAGGAGGCGCGTGGCCTGGCCCCGCCGCCGCGCCTACGGGGTCGAGTTCCTGCTCGACGGGCGCCTCGACGCGGGCCAGGTCGCCACCTTCGCCTACCGGGTCGAGATGCACGCCAGCGCCACCGACGTCACGGGCAGCATGTACTCCGTCCCCCGACCCGCGAACGACGTGCTGCTCGAGGTCGAGTTCCGCGGCCCGCGCCGCCCCCTGGACTGCGAGCGCTACCGGCGCACGGACGCCGGTGAGACGGTCTCCTCCCTGCGGCTCGACCACCGCGACCGCCTCCAGATCAGCGAGGCGCGCTTCGGGCCCGGCACCTTCGGCCTGCGCTGGTCCTGGGGCGCCGATGACGGCTTCGACGACGACTTCGACGACCTGTACTGATCGGGTGACCACGGCGTATCCTGAGGCGACAGCACGGTCGCACGGGGAGGTGCGGGACATGGAGCCGTCCGCTCGGAGCATCCTGGTGGGATATGACGACACCAGCGCCGCGATGGCCGCCGTGCGCTGGGCCGCCGAGCTCGCCCATGACACCGGCGCCGGGATCCGCCTCCTGCACGCCTGGACCTGGCCGCTGCTCGGACAGGGCCTGGCCGGCATCCCCGTGCTCGACCCCGCCGGTCCCCGCAACCAGGCCAGCCGCCTGCTGGACGACGCGGTCGAGCGTATCGCCGCCCGCCATCCCGACGTCCCGGTCACCGCCGAGCTCGTCGCCGGCATGCCGCGCGAGGTGCTCGAGGAGGCCTCCGCCGGTGCCGACCTGCTCGTCGTCGGTACCCGGGGGCTCGGCGCGGTGCTCGGGACGCTGCTGGGCTCCGTGAGCCGCGGGCTGCTCCACGACGCCGGCTGCCCCGTCGCGATCATCCGCTCGGACCAGCACCGAGCGGGCCCGGTGCTGGTCGCCTACGACGGCTCCGACACCGCCGGGGAGGCGGTCGACGTCGCCGCCGACCTCGCCGCGGCCTGGGGGTCGACGCTGCGCGTGGTGCACGTGCGCACCGTCCCCCACGCTCCCTACGGCAGCGGCGGGGAGGCCTGGGAGGCGGGGAAGGGCACCCGTGTCCTGCTCGACGAGGGCGTGGCCCGGGCGCGCGCCCGTCAGGCGAGGGTCGAGGTGCAGTCGCGTATGCTCGACGCCCGCACCGCTGCGGAGGGGCTGCTGGACGCGGCGGCCGGTGCGCGGATGCTGGTCCTCGGCCACCGCGGGCTGAGTCGGGGCCGCTTCGGCTCGACCGCCCATGCGACGGTGCTGCACGCCACCGGCAACGTCACCGTGGTCCGCCACGCCTCCGAGGGCTGGGCGGCGGCGAACGAGGACGTGACGTGACTCGCGTCCGACGCTCACCGGTTTGAACGCAGGGTGTCCATGCGGTTATTCTGCTCGACGGTAGCGTGTCCGAGCGGCCGAAGGTGCATCACTCGAAATGATGTGTGGTTCATAGCCACCGCGGGTTCAAATCCCGCCGCTACCGCCCCTGACCTGGAGTTTCCTCCCGGTCGACGAAGGCCCCCGCCGATCCGGCGGGGGCCTTCGTGCATGCGGCGGGCGGGGGGCGATCAGCTCTCCTGGAACTCCTCGTCGAGGTTCGTCTCGAGCAGCGCCGCGAGGGCGTCCAGCGACTCCTCGGCGCCCTCGCCCTCGGCGCGCAGCGTGACCTCGTCGTCGAAGGCGACGTCGAGGGTGAGGAGCATGAGGATGCTCGAGGCCTTCACAGGGCCGGCGTCCGCGGTCTCGATGGTGACGGCGGCAGGCTGCTCGGACGCGGCCTGCGAGAAGAGTGCCGCCGGGCGGGCATGGAGGCCGCTCGCGCTCGCGACCTTCACGGTTCGTGCTGACATCTGGCAGGCCTTTCTCGACATGGTCGCCCCAGGGTAGCGCCGCGGAGTGCCCTCGCGGGCGTTCATCCGGTGTTGCCGCGCCGTTCACCGAGGTTTCCGACAGGTGGAGATCCCCCTTACATCCGTCCGAGAAGTGCGTTCGGGGGCGTCGGCGGGCGCTACGGTGGTGCGGGCCGTCAGGGGTGACGGAGCGGCGACGCGCTCGGGGGAGCCGCGTCCCGGGCCGTCTCAGCGGAACGGCCCCACGACCCCGGGGGAGTCATAGCCCGACATCCCCGGGGGCAGGGCCTCTGCACCGGAGGGTCCGAGCGCCGCCCGGCCCGCCTCCGTCAGCGCGAACCAGCCGATCATGTCCGGGCCGGGCGTGCGTCCGCCGATCGCCTGCCAGGTGGTTCCCACGTGCTCCACCACCTCTGCGACCGGCATCGTCCACGGCCGGAAGCGGCCCTCCACCACGAAGCCCGCGGCCAGCTCGCCGCGCACCAGCATCCTCGCCAGCAGCACCGGTCCGCGCCGTGCGAACTCCTCGTCCTCGAGCGCGCCGGAGGCGGAGATCTCCTCGACCACGTCCCCGGGATGCAGGACCCGCCGCCGGGCCAGGCCCAGCAGGCGGCGCTCGATGCCCGAGGGGGAGGAGGCCGCATGTGCGGCGAGCGCCGCCTCGGTCGCGTGGACGGGTGCCCCGGCCGGCTCCGCGCGGATCCCGCCCTCCTCGTCCGCGACGACGAGCGCGCCCCGCGGGCCCTCGAGCCGCCACGGCGCCGCGGTGCGGAGCGCTGTGGGGCCTTGCGTGCTCCGGAGGGCCAGGCGCACCGCGCCGTCCTCCTGCAGCTGCGCGTCGAGGACCTGCGCGCCGACGACGCGCGGATCCCGCAGGCCGACGGCCGGGTCGGTCCCGGGGGCGACGCCGCGTTCGAGGTCGTGCGCTCCCTCGAGCAGCTGGGCCCGGGAGGAGAGCACGCTGCCGCGGGCGGTCACGGTCCAGGTGCCGCGGGCGGCGACCCGGGTGTGCACGATCGTCTGCCCGATCAGGTCCGCGAGAGGGGCGGGGAGCCCGTGGGCCCGTCGGCCGTCGGGGCCGGGAGATCCGGCCAGGCCGGACAGGAAGGCGCGCATGCACCCATCCTGCCGCACGCTCCGGCCGCCGCGCGGCTCGCCGGTCGGTGCCCGGGTGCTGGACTACGATGACGCAATGACCTCATCGACGCCGTCCGGCGAACGCGCCCCGGATCCCCGTCCCGCCCGCACCCGCGCCGCGATCTTCGCCGCCGCCCGCGAGCTGAGCGCGGGCGACGGCGAGGTCACCGTCAACGCCCTGGCCAAGCGCGCCGGCGTCAGCCGCGCGGCGTTCTACAGCCACTTCACCGGGCTCGACGACCTGATGGGCGCGATGCTCCAGGAGATGTTCGATGCCGCCTGGGAGCGGGGACGCACCAACGGCGCCGCCGGCTACACGATCGTGCAGCACGTGCAGCACGGCTACGCGATGATGGCCGCCTACATCGAGCGGCACCATGCCTTCCTCCGTGGCGCGCTGGACTGGAAGTCCAGCCACCGTACCTACATGATCCTCACCGGGACGATGGCCGCGCTGCACGTCGAGGCGCTCAAGCGCATGCCCGACAGGCTCCCGCCCCGTCCCGGCATCGAGGCCCTCGCCCGCAGCCTCACCGGCGGGGAGCTCGTCCACGCCGACCACTGGCTCGTCGCCACCGAGGAGGCGGCGAGGGCCGGGGAGGAGCTGGACGCGACCGAGCTGCTCGAGGTCATGCTCGCCACCGCGCCGTCCTGGTACGTCGGCCTCGGGCCCGACGAGCCGATCCCGGCCGCGGAGCTGCTGGCCTCGGCCCGCACCTACGGCGAGGACGCGGCCGACCAGTACTGAGCGCCACCCAGGGGCGGGCTCAGCAGGTCGCGACGAGACGCAGCAGCACCCGCGCGCCGAAGCGCACCGCGTCCACCGGCACCCGCTCGTCCACGCCGTGGAACAGCGGGGCGAAGTCGAGGTCCGCGGGCAGCTGCAGCGGCGCGAAGCCGTAGCCGGCGATGCCGAGCAGGCTGAGCGGCTTGTTGTCGGTGCCGGCGCTGAGGCAGTAGGGCAGCACCTTCGAGCCCGGGTCCTCCGCCTGCACCGCCGCGGTCATCGCGTCCACCAGCGGGGACTCGCGCGGGGAGTCGACGGAGACGCCGATGTGGTCCACGACCACCTCGACGTGCTCACCGGCCAGCTCGTCCAGCAGGGCCAGCAGCTCCTCCTGGTGCCCGGGCAGGAAGCGGCAGTCGAAGCCGGCCTCCGCGGTCTGGGGGATGACGTTGACCTTGTACCCGCTCTCGAGCATCGTCAGGTTCGCCGAGTCGCGCAGGGTCCCGGCGACGAAGTGGCGGGCCCCGCCGGTCAGGGGCAGGAAGCGGTCGATGTCCTGCTCGTCCCAGCCCTGCCCGGTGATCTCGGTGATCCCGTCGAACAGCGCGCGGACGCTGGCGATGTACTCGATCGGGAACTCGTGCTCGTCGATCGCGGTGATCGCGTGGGCCAGGCGCACGATGGCGTTCTCGTCGTTGGGGACCGAGCCGTGCCCGGCGCGGCCGGTGGCGCGCAGCCGCCCCCAGGCCAGGCCCTTCTCGGCGGTCTGGACGAGATAGGCGCGCACGTCCTCGCCGGTGGACTCCTCGGGCAGGGTGATCGAGTAGCCGCCCACCTCGCTGATCGCCTCGGTCATGCCGTCGAACAGCTCGGGGTGGTTCTCCACCAGCCACTGGGCGCCCCAGACGCTCGCATTCTCCTCATCGGCGAAGAAGGCGAACATGAGGTCGCGCGGCGGGGCCTGCCCGCTGCGGGCCAGGTGACGGGCGACGGCCAGGATCATCCCGACCATGTCCTTCATGTCCACGGCGCCGCGGCCGTAGATCATCCCGTCGATGATCTCGGCGCCGAAGGGGTCCACCGACCAGTCCTCGGCGCGAGCCGGGACCACGTCGAGGTGGCCGTGGAGGATCAGGCCGCCGCGCTCGCGGTCCTCGCCCGGCACGGTCACCAGCACGCTGGGACGGCCGGGGTGCGACTCGACCACCTGCGGCTCGAGGCCCACCTCGCACAGCCGCTCGACGACGTACTCCGCCGCCTCGGTCTCGCCCTTCCCCCAGGTCTCGGGGTCGTTCCCGCCGAAGTTCGTGGTGTCGATCCGGATGAGCTCGCGGGTGAAGCGCACGGCCTCGTCCTGCAGCAGGGCGAGCTCGTCGGCGGTGGGGGCGGCGATCGGCATGCCGGGTCCTCCTCGGGGTCGGGTCCGTTCACCGTACCCGGCCCCGACGGGAGAGGTTCAGGACTGTGAACGCTCGAGATGCGCGCGCACGAACCACTGGAACTTCTCCAGCTCGGCGGACTGCCCGATCAGGATGTCCTCGGTGATCGGGTCGAGCTCGCCGGCGAGGGTGATCGCCTTGCGGTGGGAGGCGATGACGCCGTCGTAGACCTGGTCGATCGCGGCGAGGTGCTCCTGGGTGCCGGCCCTGCCGAGCTCGTAGTCGCTCCAGCCGCGCTCGGCGACGAGGCGACCCGGGGTGCCGACGGGGGAGGCGCCCAGCTGTGCGATCCGCTCGGCGACCTCGTCGGCGTAGCCGCGCACGAGCTCCACCTGCGGGTCGAGCATCTCGTGCACCGCGATGAACTGCGGGCCCACCACGTTCCAGTGGGCATGCTTGAGGGTGAGGTGCAGGTCGTTCAGGGCGTGGAGGCGGTCCTGCAGTGCTTCCACGAGTCGGCGGGAGTCGTCGGTGCCGAGGCCGGGGACGGTGTAGCTGAGGTCGGTCATGAGTGCTCCTTGTCGTGGTCGGGTCCCGGCGGCCGGGCGGCGGTGCCGGGGACGTACGGATCCTTCCCCTCCATCCTGTCATCGACCCCCTGCCGCCGACAGGGACCTCCCTCCTGCCCCGTACGATGGTCCCGTCAACGTCCCGTGCGGAAGGAGCGCCCATGAGACCCGTCGACGAGCTGCGCGACCGGCTCCACGCCGCGCGCCGACGCGCTGAGATCGCGGGTGCCCGCGCCGACGTCCTCGCCCAGGCGCGCGCCGTGGTCCCCGAGCTGCCGCGCGACGCCGATGCGGGCCACCTCGAGCGGGCCGCCCGACGCCTGGTGCGGCGCGCCGCGCAGGACGAGTTCGCCCGCGAGGGGATCACGCGGATCCCCGTCCCCGAGGCGACCGGACGGGCCGAGCTGCGCCGCGCCGACCTCGCCTCCGACGCGGCCTTCCACGCGGTCGTCGAGGACGTGCTCAGCGCCGTCGAGATCGTGCCGAGCCCGCTGGAGAGTGACGACGCGGTCGCGCTGCGCGACGCCCGTGCCTCGTCCGACGCCTACGGCCTCTCGCCCGAGGTCGCCTCCGATCTCGCGTCCTACCTGCTGGGCCGCGCCTTCCTGCTGCGCGACGAGGAGCGCGACCTCGACGCCTATCTCGACCGGCACGAGAGGCAGATCCGCGAGGACATGCGCAGCGCGCTGGTGCGCCTGGTGCGGGTGCCGCTCGAGCTGCGCAGCGCCCGTGAGCGCCACAACCGGATCGCGAGCGGCCTCGCCCCCGAACGCGCGGGCACCGCGCACGGAGCCGGGACGGGTGCCGGGACGGCCGGTGGGGCGGGGAGCGGCGCGAGCGGTGTCGGCGCCGCTGCCCGCGAGGCCCTCTCGCAGCGCGCCCGCTCGGCGATGGACCACGCCCGCGCCGAGGCCGGTCGTGCCGCCCTCGGCGCCCTGCGCAGCGGTGCCGGCCGCGCCTTCGAGCGCTACGGCCGAGGGGACGACGGCGGGGACGTGCGGGGCGGGGAGGCGCGGAGCGCCGCGGACCGGGCCCGGGACCAGCGGTCGGGCGGGCAGCAGACCGGCGGGCACCGCGCTGCCGAGCAGACCGTGCACGACCCGCGATCGGACTGATCGGGCGTCGGTCGGGCCCATCGGCCGGACCCATCGGTCGAGCCCGTCGGCAAGCCGGCGCGCCGTCCCCCTCGACGCACTGCGGCGCCGCCCCCTCGGGGACGGCGCCGCAGTGCAGTGGGAGGGACCGGCTCAGACCCCGGCCTTCTCGGAGAGCTGGCGCTTGATCCGCGCGAGCATCCCCGACATGCCGTTCAGTCGCAGCGGGCTGACCACCTCGGCCAGGCCCAGCTCCCCGGTGACCGTGTCCGGGGTGTCCAGCACCTCGCCCACGGAGCGACCGTCGAGGGCCTCGGCGAGGATCGCGGCGAAGCCGCGCGTCGTCGGCGCCTCCGGCGGGGCGGAGAAGAACAGGTGCGCGGTCGCTTCACGACCCTGCCCCTCCACCTCCGTGGCCAGGAAGATCGGGGACTGGCACTCGGGCACCGGCTCGAGCAGCTCCGGGTGCTCGGAGTAGCGCTCGGGCAGCTCGGGCAGGCCCTGCGAGAACTCCAGCAGCAGCTGCAGGCGATCCTTCCCGCCGAGCGCGTGGAAGTCGTCGGCGATCTCCGCGAAGCCCTCGGGCAGCGCGGAGGTCGCGGCGTCGGCGCTGTGCGTCGGGCTCATCGGGCGGGGACCCCGCCGGGCTCGGTGCCCTGGGCGATCGGCAGGCGCACGCCGTTGCCCCACTCGGTCCAGGAGCCGTCGTAGTTGCGCACCGAGTCGAAGCCGAGCAGGTGGGTGAGCACGAACCAGGTGTGCGCGGAGCGCTCGCCGATGCGGCAGTACACGACCGTCGGCGTCCCGGTCTCGAAGCCGAGCTCGCCCTGGTAGATCGCCTCGAGCTCCGCGCGGGACTTGAAGCGGCCGTCCTCCGCGGCGGCGCGGGCCCACGGCACCGAGCGCGCGGTGGGGATGTGGCCGCCGCGCACGGTGCCCTCCTGCGGGTAGTCGGGCATGTGGGTGCGCTCACCGGAGTACTCCTGCGGGGAGCGCACGTCGATCAGCGGCCCGCCGAGGAAGTCCAGCACATCCTCACGGTAGGCGCGGATCGGGGCGTCCTCGCGCTCGATGACGGGGTAGCCGCTGGTCGGCGCGGGGCGGCCCTCGGTCGAGGTCGTCATCTCGCGACCCTCGGCCTCCCAGGCGGCGCGGCCGCCGTCGAGCAGGCGCACGTCCTCGTGGCCGAACAGGCTGAACACCCACAGTGCGTAGGCGGCCCACCAGTTCGACTTGTCGCCGTAGATCACCACGGTGGTCTCGCGGGTGATGCCGGAGGCGTCCATGAGCTTCGCGAAGCTCTCGCCGTCGACGTAGTCGCGGGTGACCGGGTCGTTGAGGTCGAGGTGCCAGTCGATCTTCACCGCGCCGGGGATGTGCCCCGTCTCGTACAGCAGCACGTCCTCGTCGGACTCGACGACCACGAGGCCCTCGGTCTCGCCCGCGGCGAGCCGGTCCGCGAGCCACTGCGTGGTCACGAGCCGCTCGGGGTGGGCGTAGTCCTGCAGAGAAGGAGCCGGATCGGCGGGAATGGTCATCAGTTCACCTTTCGACGGTCGATATCGCACGACGTATGCCCCCAGTCTGTCACCGTCGTGCGCGCAGTGGCGATCCGGCGATGACGCTGTGCGCGGACACGCGGGAGGAGACCGCGCGGACACGCGCGATGTGCTTCCCCTGCGGGGCCCGTGCTCCTACGGTGGCCCCATGATGGAAGACCTGGACACAGAGCCCGTCATCCCCAGCCTCGACCTCACCGTCCTCGACTGCCCCGACGCCCTCCAGCTGGCCACCTTCTACGCGAAGCTGCTCGGCTGGCGGGTCGAGGAGGGCAGCGACTCCGACTGGGCGGAGCTGATCCCGCCCCGCGGCCGCCGCAGCGAGGACGACCCCGAAGGCGAGGCCTCCCTCGCCTTCCAGAAGGTGGCGGACTTCCGCCGCCCCACCTGGCCCGACGGCGACCACCCCCAGCAGTTCCACCTCGATCTCTCCGTCACCGACATCGACCGCGCCGAGCCCCGGGCACTCGCCCTCGGCGCGACCGTCCACGAGCACCAGCCCTCCGCCTCCGGCAGCTTCCGCGTCTACCTCGATCCTGCGGGACACCCCTTCTGCCTGTGCCTGACGGCCTGAGGGCTGGGTCCGTGTGACGTCCGCCTGACGAGCCGGCGCCGCCGGGCCCCGTCCCTGCGCCCCTCCGTGTGTGCACGGAGGGGCGCTCTGCGTCGTGGAGAGGCTCGGCGCGGTGAGGCGGCGGGGATGTGCGGCCGACGACGATCCCCTGATGCCGGGAGCGGTCGACGCCGTGCTGCGCCGGCATGGGCGAGGGCCCTGTGTGCGTCGTCGGGAGTCGCCTTTCGTCACGACGTCAGGTGGAGGTTGAGGGGAATTCGAAAATGCTGGTTCTCTGGATCGTTCGATATTTCGGTGTATTCGGTGAGAGTGTCGTCCATTCCTTCCGCCCGCCGCCTCTCGTGGCCTGTCGCCTGGCCTTCCGTGGTCGTGGCGCGTGGCGTCCAGTGCGTCTCGAGGGTCCGCCCTCGGCGCCGGATGCGTCGACGTGGAGTCGGGGGAGAGTGCAGGTCGAGCGCCTAGCAGGAGGGTGCGACAAACAAGCATCGTCGTCCACAGCGGGGTGTGTTCCGGTGGATGACTCCGCGCTCGATCCTCGCGCGGAGGGCTCGTCCACAGTGACTTCTCCTCCCCACGGGGTGGTTATCCACAAAACGATCCCCATTTCGCTCTGGGGGTTCTGACATGGGCGTGTGGTCGGTAGTGTCTAGGTATTCGAAGAAGGGCTCATCGGTGAGTGCCCGGACAGCAGGGAGGTGGCGGCAGTGGGGGAGTTCGACGACATCGAGGACGAGAACGCGCGCCGCGACGCTTCATCGTCCGAGACCGCGCGACAGTCCTCGTCGAGCGATGCCTCCTCGGTGCCGGGTCCGTCGAGCCCCGGCTCCGCCGCTGACCCCGTCGCTGGACCCACCGCAGGTCCCGCAGCCGACCCGGACAACGGTCCCGCAGTCGACCCGGACAACGGCCCCGCTTCGGACCCCGCCGTCGGCCCCGCCGCTCCCGACCGACCCGAGCGCGAATGGCGCGTGCGCGCCCGGCGGGAGCTCACCGAGGAGCTGATCCTCGAGGAGGTCGGCGGTATCGAGGGGAAGAACGCCGGCCGCGTGCTCGCGCTCCACTCCCTCATGCGAGAGGAGACGCAGCTCCACGCCCGCCGCCTCCGCCATCTCGCGGACTTCTTCGCCGTCGACCCGGACAACGCGGGCTCGCTGATCGACGCGGACATGACCGCGATGAAGGTCGCCGTGGGACTGCGCTGCTCCATCACGCAGGCCACCTCACAGATCCGCGACGCCCACCACGCCGTCGTCGACCTGCCCCGGATGTTCGCGCACCTCGAGGCCGGCGACCTGCCGGAGGACTACCACCGCTTCCTGCTGCGCCAGGTGCGACGGCTCGACGCCGACCAGATCCGCCTGGTCGACGAGCACCTGGCCGGCGTGGAGATCCCCTCGATCCCCCGCAGCACCTTCGAGGCCCAGGTGCGACTGGCCGTGGCCTCCGTCGGGAACGAGCTGAAGCCGCCCCGCGAGGCACGCGAGGTACGGATCGACGGTGTCGACTCCGAGCAGGGCGTCGCCTGGATCACGATCACCGGCCCGATCCCCGAGATCCGCAGCCTCGGCCTGCGGCTCGACGCGAGCGCCCGCGCCGTCCAGCGCGCCCAGCGCGTCGCGCTCGAGGCAGGGGAGGAGGAGCCGTTCCCCTTCGACCTCGACGGCGACGTCCGCGACCGGGAGCGCCCCCTCAGCCTGTCGGCCCTGCGCTACGCGATCCTCACCCGCACCATGCTCGACCTCGACCCGGTCGAGGAGACCGCGCAGCCGTTCAAGATCCTCGTCACCGTGCCCGTGACGACCCTGCTCGGGATGGACGACTCCCCGGCGATGCTCGACGGGCTCACCCCCATCCCGGCCGACCTCGCCCGGGACCTCGCCGCGACCTCCTCCGTCTGGTACCGGATCCTCACCGACCCGGTCTGCGGGACCCACCTCCCCGCCCGGATCGACACCTACCGGCCCGACGCGCAGCAGCGCATGCAGCTGCGGCTGCGCCACCCCGTCTGTGCGGCGCCCGGATGCACCCGCCCCACCGCGCTCGCCGCGGAGGACGACCACATCATCGAGTACGACCACCACGATCCCGCCCGAGGCGGCCCGACCTCCCTCTGGAACCTCCACCGGCTGTGCCGGCGCCACCACCAGCTCAAGACCGCCGGGCTGATCGACCCCGCCAGGGATCCCCAGGACGACCCCGACCGCGGGGACCGCAGCACCAGCGCCGAACCGCTGGTCACGACCTGGCAGCTCGAGCAGGACCTCCGGGTGCGCACCGCAGAGAACACCGATCTGCTCACCCCGCGCATGACCCGCCGCCTCGCCCAGGCCGAGCGGACGCACCGCCGCGCCCGGGAGGCCAGGCAGCGCGGACGCGACGAGCCCCGCTGCCGAGCCCTCGACGAGGCCGAGGACCATCTCGCCGAGATCCAGCTCGAGGACGAGTTCACCAGAGTGCGGACGAAGCGCCGCATCATCCCGCCCGGGCCGCCGCTCGACGTGGACCACCCGCCGTTCTGACTGCCGTGTACTGATCCGGACGCCCCGCCGCGGCGCCAGGTCGACCATGAACGGCGCCGACCGTGCTGTTCGCCCGCGGTTCACCGCCGCGACCGGAGGCGGAGACGCGCGACTCCTAGCGTGAGGGCACCGCGATCACTTGCCCGGAGGAGCCCCGCCATGACCGAGACCGCCCGCCCCCGACGACGCCTCCTGGTCATCTCCGTCGACGCGATGAGCGTCGTGGACGTGCCCTTCGCCCGCACCCTCCCGCACTTCGCCCGGATCCTCGAGGGAAGCTGGGGCAGCGCCGAGGCGATCTACCCGTCCGTCACCTACCCGAACCACACCTCGCAGACCACCGGCCGCACCGCCGACGGCCACGGCATCTACGCCAACGAGAAGGTCACCCCCGGGGAGCGGGTCCCCGACTGGTTCTGGGACGCCCGCGACATCGCCTGCCCCACCCTCTTCGACCTCGCGAAGGAGCAGGGCCTGAGCACCGCCGCCGTCGGCTGGCCCGCCACCGGCTGGTCACCCTCGCTCGACATCGCCGTCCCCGAGATCTGGGACCGCGCCGGGCTCGAGCCCACCCTCGCCGTGCTGCGCGAGGCCGCCACCCCGCGTGGCCGCGAGTACGTCGACCGCCATGCGCACGAGATCGGCTGGGACCGCAAGCACCGCTTCGGCCGCTTCAACACCGCCGTCGCCGCCGACATCCTCCGCACCGACGCGCCCGACGTGCTCTTCCTCCACCTCGTCGACGTCGACTCCGCCCGCCACGCCACCGGCCGCTTCACCACCGAGGTCAAGGAGGCGTTCGAGCGGGTCGACGGCTGGCTCGGCGAGCTCCTCGCCGCCCTCGAGGACGCCGGCACCGCCGCCGAGACCGACATCGCGATCGTCTCCGACCACGGCCACGTCGAGGTGGGGCGCGTGCTGCGCGCCAACGCGCTCCTGGCCCGGCAGGGCTTCGTGCGCCTCGACGCTGACGGCGAGGTCAGCAGCTGGGACGCCTGGGTGCACGGCTGCGGCCTCACCGGCCAGCTCCACCTGCACCCCGAGGCCGACGAGACCACGCGCGAGAAGGTGCTCGCCCTGGTCGAGGACTGGGTCGCCGACCCCGAGGTGCCCGTCCAGGCCTTCCACCCGCTGACCGACATGCACGAGGACTACGGCTGGTCAGGCCCCTTCCTCGGCATCCTCGAAGGGGTCAGCGGCACCGCCTTCCAGAACCTCTGGGACGGCCGCTGGCTGATCGACCGCTTCGATGCCGAGTACGAGTTCCTGCTCTCCCAGCACGGACACCTCCCCGAGCAGGACATCCAGGCCGTGTTCGCGATGACCGGGCCCAGCATCGAGACCGGGCGCCGCATCACCCGCTGCACCGTCACCGACGAGGCCGTCACCTTCGCGCACCTGCTCGGCCTCGAGATCCCGGACGCCGACGGACGCGTGGTCGAGGAGATCCTGCGGCCGGCGCCCGTCCATCAGGACGCGGTGGGTCAGGAGGCGGTGAGTCAGGACGCGTAGGCCTCGAAGGCCGCGCGGATCCCGTCGGCCGACGCCCCGGAGGCCAGCAGCACCTGCAGCAGCAGGCGGGCCTTCGGGGCGGGCAGCAGCCCGGCCATCACGGCGCCCGCGTCCAGCAGGTCCACCTCGGAGCCGGGATAGCCGTAGTGGTGCGTGGAGGTGCCGCCGCCGAAGGGCCGCGCCGCGACCACGACAGGCACCCCCTCGCCCAGCAGGCGGCGCAGACGCGGCATCGCGGCGGGAGAGACGTGCCCCATCCCGACCCCGTCGACCACCAGTCCCGCCAGCGCCTCGGCGGGGAGATGGTCCAGCAGCGCGAGGTCCTCGTCGAGGCCCGCGGTGAGCAGCGGCACCGCCGGGAAGCGGTCCGGCGGGAGTCCGCCGGAACGGGCCGGACGCGGCAGCGGGAGATGGAGGAGGCGCAGGTCCTCCCCGCCGACGATCGCGAGCGGCCCCGAGGGCTCCGAGGCGAAGGCCGAGACCCCGCGGGACGAGGCCTTCACGACCCGGTCCGCGAGATGCGCGTGGGCGTCGAACACGACCAGCACGCCCAGGCCGCGGGCCGACGGGGCGGTCGCCGCGCGGACCGCGTCGCGGAGGTTCGCGGGCCCGTCGGCGCCGGGCGCGCTCGCCGGACGCATCGCCCCGGTCACCACCAGCGGCGCCTCCCGGTCCCAGAACCGGTCGAGCAGGAACGCCGTCTCCTCGAGGGTGTCGGTGCCGTGGGTGAGCACCACGCCGGCCGCGCCGGAATCGACCGCGGCTCGCGCACTCTCCAGCACGGCGCGCAGGTGGTGGGGGCGCACATCGGAGGAGGAGATGTTCGCGAGCGCTCGGGGTCGCAGCTCGACGTCCCCGCCGACGGCGGCGAGCAGCCGCGCCCCCGCGTCGTCGTCCGGGCGGGCGCTCTCGCCGCGGGCGTCCTCGGTCATGAAGATGGTGCCGCCGAGGGAGAGCACCTCCACGAAGGCGCTCACTCGGTCTCGATCTCCTCGCCGAGATAGGCGGCGGCGGTGCGCACCGAGGCCTTGCGGGCGGGCTTGCGGTCCGCGCCCCCGGCGACGTGCGCCTCGTACCAGGCATCCGCCGTGGCGCGCGTGAACTCCGCGCCCTCGGGGGAGCCGGCGAAGCTGCCCAGGCGACGCATCAGGTCCTTGCCCGGATCCTCGAGGTGCTGGGCCAGCGCGTACAGCGCCGCGTCCCAGCCGCAGCCGGTCGCGGCGGGTCCGAAGGTCGCCCAGTGCGCGTCGGCGGGGACGGTGTGGCGCAGGGTGAGGATGCTGCCCCCGCCGTCGCCGTCCGCGCCTTCTCCCGCAGCGGTGATCAGCAGTTCCAGGTCGCTCGAGCTCTTCCCGAACTCCCAGGTCAGCAGCAGACGATGCGGCGGCTCGACCTCGACCAGGCGGCCGCTGGTCTCCATCTCGGGCAGCTCGTAGCGCCCGCCGGGGACCACGTCGCCGCTGGCGGTGCCGAACCAGCGGGCGAGCCGCTCGGCCGTGGTCAGCGCCTCCCACAGCTGCTCCGGGGCGGCGTCGAAGGTCTGGGAGAGCGCGACCGTGTTCCCGTTCTTGGCAGGGGTGACCGTGCGGGTCACGGCGGTCAGCTGGGCGGTGGGGGTGGGAGTCATGAGAGGCCTTCCTCGCCGGGGGCGATGCGTCGCAGACGCACGATCACCTCGGCGTGCTCGGTGTGGGGGAACATGTCGACGTAGCGGCCGGCGACGATGCGCAGCGAGGGCATCGCGGCGAGGTCGTCGGCCAGGCTCGCCGGATTGCAGCTGGAGTAGAGGACGTCGCGGACCCCGGAGCGCTCGAGCCAGCCGGCGAGCTCCGGCCCGAGGCCGCGGCGCGGCGGGTTCACCACGACGATATCGGGCGGGCCTGCGGGACCGGTGGCCTCCTCGATCGCCCACGCGGTCGCGTCGGCCGCGAGGAAGCGGACGTCGGCGCCCGCGGCCTCCGCCCCCTCGCGCGCCCCGTCGATCGCCTGGGCGGAGACCTCCACCCCGGTGACCCGCGCGGCGGGGAGGGCGCGGGCGAGATGCAGGGCGAAGCCGCCGAGGCCGCAGTACAGGTCCCAGATCCGCAGGCCGGGGCCCGTCTCCTGGTCTTCCTGCGTCCCCGCGATCTCGCGCGCCCACTCCGCGCCCTGGCGGTACAGGGCGCCGGCGACCTCGGTGTGGGTCTGCAGGAAGGACTGCGGGCGGGAGTACAGCGTGACGTCCCCGGTGCGCACGGCGAGACGACCGGCCCCGGCCAGCGGGATCTCCTCCTCGCCCTCGACGCGCGTGGTGTGCTCGGGGTGGATGTTCGCGCTGACCGACACGACCGAGGGATGCGCCTCGAGCAGCCGCGGCAGGTGCTCGCGCAGCCGCTCCAGCGCCGCGGTGCTGCGCAGCACGAAGCGGAGCAGGTGCTCCCCGTCCGGAGAGCTGGTGACCAGCACGTTCTTGATCTCGCCGCGGCGGCGGGCGACGTCATAGGGCGGGATCTGCGCCCGACGGATCAGGGCCTTCGCCCCCTCGAGCACCTCCTCGACCCCGTCCGGGTAGAGGGGGCAGTCGCACAGGTCGGTGCCCGCGGACTGCCCGGGCAGGGTCAGCAGAGGTGCCTGGGCGGTGCCGCCGACGGCCATCTTCCCGCGGGCGCGGAAGCCCTGCTCCGCGCCGACGATCGGCTCCGACCAGATCGTGCCCGACGCGAGATGCGGGGCGAGCAGCTGCTCGACGCGCTCACGGCCGCGGGCGAGCTGCCGCGGGCGGGGGAGGTCCAGCAGCGTGCAGGACCTGCACGCGCCGGAGTCGAAGTGGTGGCACCGCACCCCAGGAGTCTACGAGCCCGGCCGTCGGCTGTCGCACCCCCGCGCTACCGTCGCCGACGGGTCACGAGACGCGGCCGGACTCCCTCGACAGAGGCCGCGCGGCAACCGGAACCGAACCCGGTGCCCGTCGAGGAAGACCCGGCCGGGGGCGTCCGCCCATCCGGTCAGACGGCTCGGGTCCTCTGCGGGCCCTTCTCGGAAGGTGATTCGCATGCATCTCGACGACCACGCGGCGAGCTGGCGCGACCAGCTCATCGAGCTGTCCCTGCCCGGGGTCGGGGCGGTGACGGCACGGGTGGACGACGGGTCGCCCGCGGTGGAGGCCTCGGAGGACGAGCCCGGCTTCCGGCGGAGGGAGCCGACGGTGCCGCCGGCGCGGGAGACGGTGCGCCGCACGCTCGCCGCGCGTCCGCCGCTCGAGCTCGAGCACACCTGGCTCGTCGTACCGGCGCTCGGACCCGTGCTGCCGGTGGAGGAGGGCGTGAGGCTGGTCGGCGACCTGTCCGGCCTGCGGCCGCCCGTGGAGGTGCGGGGAGAGAGCGCCCTGCCGGCCCGTCCCAGTCGCGAGGGTGCGGAGGTCGGGGCTCCGATCGGGGCTCCTCGGCGGCGTCCGCTCTCCCCGCGCTGGGGCTGGTTCCGCGTCCCCGCCGTGGCGGCGGCGCTGCGGGCGAGGGGAGGAATCGTAGGTCGCGGAGCGCTCGTCGGCCCTCGCCGGGAGTGGTTCGAGCCGGCCGTCGCGACGCGCGAGGACCTGCTGGGCGCCCATCCCGACCAGGCGCTCGAGAGCGCGCTGGCGGTCGCGCGGGAGCTCGGACAGGTGGCGGTGCTGCGGATCGGGCCGGACGGGCTCGACGTCCACCCCACCGGCGCGGACCCGCGGGTCCCCGTGCTGGAGGGGCTCCCGCTGCAGGTCACGGCCCGGCCCGCGCAGTGCCCGCTGCAGGGCGAGGACGGCTGCGGGCCCTGCCGGCCCGTCGGCGGCCCCTGGATCCGCGCCTCGCAGGAGGCGCAACTCGACTGGGAGGCACGGCGTGCGCAGGCCGTCGGAATGCTGGGCTGCGGGGTGTGCTTCGGGGAGGCGCTGCCGCCGGAGCCGGATCAGCCGCAGGTGCCGCGCCTGGCGGAGGCGACGCCCGTCACGCACCTGGGCCGGCTGCACCTCCGCGGCGGCGGGAGCGTGCAGATCGACCCGCTGATCAGGCCGCGCTGACCCCGTTCGCCGCGCCGATCAGGCGAACCACTCCGTGGGCGGGCCCAGCTGCAGCAGCACCGAGAACACCACCGCGACCGCGATGATCGCGATCAGGCCCGCGAGCAGCGGCCGGCGCAGCGCGAGGGCGACCACCTTCTCCGGGAACGAGCGCGGGGAGTCCTCGCGCAGCCGCCAGCTGTCCCCGAGCATGCCCTTCCGGTGCGCCCAGCGCTCGAAGGGGACGGTGAGATAGGGGACCAGGGCGGAGCCCAGCCCCATCGCCAGGCGCCCGAGGCTCCAGCGCTGATCGACCGCGACCAGCACCGTCACCACCACATAGGACAGGAACACGAAGCCGTGCAGGCTCCCGCCGATCCGCACCCCCACCTCGGTGACCTGCAGCGCGTACTTCAGCAGCATGCCGAGCAGCAGCAGGGTCCAGGTGACCATCTCGGCCAGGGCCAGCAGACGGTACAGGCGGGACGGGGTCCGGATCAGACGCATGGTCCTCATGGTGCCAGAGGCCCGCTGGATCCCACCCGGGAGCAGGGGCGGGGTGCGACGATCGTCGGATCCGGTGCGGCGGCGCGCCTGGAAGGGTGGGGTCATGACGACGCACACGATCCCCGGAGAGCTGTTCCTGCTGCTGACCAACGACGCCGGTCGGCAGGACTCGACCTCGTACCGCACCCAGGCCCTCGCCGCCGCCGCGATCGCCGAGCTCGCCCTGCGCGAGCGGATCGCGCTGACCGAGGAGCGCAGTCCGAAGGTGCAGGTGCTCTCCACCGAGCCCACCGACCTGCCCGTCCTCGACCAGGCCCTGGGCGCGCTCGCCGAGCTCGAGGGGAAGTCGCTGAAGTCCGCGATCGGCCACCGCACGATGAACCTCACCGAGGTGATCGGCGAGGGCTACGCCGCCGTCGGCGCCGTGCAGCGCAAGGACGGCTGGTTCACCACCACCTGGCCCACGCACGACGACGAGCTCGAGACCGCGCTGCGCGCCCGTCTCGCCGCCGCCGTCGAGGACCCCTCCCGCGCCTCCCTGCAGGACGGGCTGCTGCTGGAGATCCTGCGCGCCCTCGGGATCGCCCACCGGATCCTCAAGGACGACCTGCCCGGCCTCTCCCGTCGTGAGCTCGATCAGCGGATCGAGGCCCTCGAGATCGACAGCCCCGCCGCGACGGCCGTGAAGCGGGTCGTGGACGACATGACCGCGGCGCTCGCCGCGGCCACCGTGGTCACGACGGTCAGCTCGACCTGAGCCGCGCCGTGGTCCGCGCGGTGGCCGGCGCCGTCCACGGATCCTCCGGCCAGGGATGCTTCGGATAGCGGCCCCGCATCTCCTTGCGCACCTCCCGGTACGGTCCGTCCCAGAAGGAGCGCAGGTCGTCCGTGACGGCGAGCGGCCGACGGGCCGGGGAGAGCAGGTGGAAGAGCACCGGCACCCTGCCCCGCACCAGCCGCGGCGTCTCGGCGAGGCCGAACAGCTCCTGCAGCTTCACCGCGAGGACTGGTCGGCCGCCCTCCTCATCCGGCGCGGGATAGTCGATCCGGGCGGTGGATCCCGAGGGGACGGGGAGCCGTTCGGGGGCGAGGGCGTCGAGCTCGGACGCCTCCGGCCAGGGCAGCAGGGTGCGCAGCGCCGAGACCAGGTCGATGCCGTCCAGGCGGGTCCTCACGTGCGGGGCGAGCCAGGTCTCGAGGGTGGCCAGGAGTGCGTCCTCGTCCATCGCCGGCCACGGGTCGCCGAGCTCGCGGTGGATCAGGGCGAGCCGGTGGCGGAGGTTGCGGGCGGTGTCGGACCAGTTCAGGGCGTCGAGGCCGCGCTCGCGGACCGCAGCGAGGACGGCCGGGGCGGTGTCGTCGGCGGTCGCGGCGACGGGAGTGGAGGACAGCTCGATCGCGCCGAGCGCGCGTCGGCGGCGGGCACGGACGGTGCCGTTCTCGAGCCTCGCCGTGCGCTCCTCGACGAGCAGACCGGCGCCGAGGTCGAGGGCCTCGTCCTCCGTGAGCGGAGCGGCGGCACGGATCACCGCGCCCGTGCCGTCGGCGGCCCGCCCCTCCGCGCGCTGCACCTCCCAGACCGCGAGCCACGGCGCGCCGAGCAGGCCGCTGCCCTCGGGCAGGGCCGCTCGCGTGCCGGAGGCGAGGAGATAGGAGCGGGAGCCGTCGCCCACCCGGCGAGCGATCCGCTCCGGGCGGGCGAGGGCGAGGACCGCGCCGGGGGAGGCGCTCCCGTCCGAGGAGCCGGCGAGGCGCGTCAGGCGGTCGCGCTCTCGGCGCCAGCGCTCGGCGCCGGGGGCTCGGCCGGCGCGGAGATCGGCGAGGAGGCGGGGGAGATCGGCGCCCGTGGGGCGGTGGTCGTCGGAGACCGCGGCGACGATCTCCGCGGCCGACGGCCCGCCTGCGAGCAGGGCCCGCGCCTCGCGCACCCCGACCGGGAGCTTCGCGGTGCGACGACCGGCCGGGGTGGGGCGGCCCTCTTCGTCGACCAGGCCCAGCGCCCGCAGGGTGTCCTCGGCGGCGCGGATCTCCGCGGCCGGCGGCGGGGTCAGCAGCGGCAGACCCTCCCCGCGCGGCGTCCCCCAGCAGGCGAGCCAGAGCGCCGCATCGGTGAGGTCCGCGGCGGTGATCTCCGGCGGGGACTGGGCCGGCATCCCCGCGAGCTCCGCCTCGGAGAACACCCGCACCGCCCGGCCCGGGCCCTGTCGGGCGGCACGGCCGGCGCGCTGCTCGATCGCGGCCCGCGATGCGCTGACCGTGACCAGGCCCGACATGTCGCGGCCGCGATCCCGCCGCACCTCGCGGGACAGTCCCGCATCGACCACCAGATGCACCCCGGGCACCGTGAGGGAGGATTCCGCGAGCGCCGTGGAGACCACGATCCGGGGCGGCTCACCGGGGCGACGCCCGCCGGTCGCGCGGTCCTGCTGGGCGGCGGGCAGACGGCCGTGGAGGGGGAGGACCTCGACGCCGTCCACCAGGCCCTGCAGGCGGGCGACCGTCTGGTCGACCTCCCGAGCGCCGGGCACGAAGACCAGGGCGTCGCGGCCCTCCTCACGCTGGGCGCGGGCCGCGGTGCGGGCGAGATGGTCCAGGAACTCGCGGGTGACGCCGCGGGCGTCCAGGCGTGGGGACGGGGAGGGGGCGTGCTCGGTGCGCAGAGGGTGCAGGGCGCTCGGCACCTCCACGATCGCCGCACCGTCCAGCACCTCCGCGACAGCCCGCGCATCGAGCGTCGCCGACATCGCCCCGACCAGCAGGTCCTCCCGCAGCTGCCGCGTCTCGGCCAGCATTCCCAGCAGCAGGTCCGTCTCCAGGGACCGCTCGTGGACCTCGTCGAGCACCACCGCCGAGACGCCCGGCAGCTCCGGATCGGCCAGCAGGCGCCGAAGCAGCACGCCCGGGGTGAGCATCTCGACGGCCGTGCCCTTCCCGACCGTCCGCTCGCCGCGGACCGTGAAGCCGACGGGGCCGCCGAGCGGGCTGCCGTCGAGGGAGGCGAGACGGCGGGCGGCCGCGCGCACCGCCACCCGGCGCGGCTGGGTGACCAGGGTCAGTCCGCCGACGAGGTTCGCGACCAGAGGCGGCACCAGTGTCGTCTTGCCCGTGCCGGGCGGGGCAGTGACCACCATCGCGCCCGTCCGCGCCGCGGCCCCGAGCTCCTCCCGTGCTGCGGCGACGGGCAGCCCCGCCCCGACGACGTCCAGGTCGAAGCGGTGCAGGGCAGGGGAGCGGTCCGTCATGCCCCCATCATCCCCGGTGCGGAGGTCGCGCCTCAGTCGATGAGGTCGAACTCGACCTGCTCGGTGTCGGCGCACACGCTCGTCACCGAGAGGGTCCACAGGTCCACGGCGACGGTCTCGCCCAGGGTGATCGGTCCGATCTCCCGGGCGGGGCTGTCGCCGACCTGCGCCATGAGCTGCGCGCTGTCGCCCTCGATGCTCTCGAGGGAGACGGTGAGGGGCTCCCCGCCGCGCTGGGGCAGGCCGGGGTTCGCCTCCCCTCCCAGCTCCGCGTAGAAGGCGCCCTCGCCCGTGCAGGGCTCCGGCGGGACGAAGCCCTCCGGTGCGGGCGTGACCTCATAGGACTCCTGCGGCACGACGGCCGCGGTCTTCCCGCCCTCGTCGGAGGCGCCCCCGGCGGAGTCGTCCCCGGCGGAGTCGTCCCAGTCCGAGGCGGCGGGCTCCTCGGCGGTCGTGCCCTGGGCGGCGGGGGAGGAGGTCTCCTCCCCGGGGGAGCCGCTGCACCCGGCGGCGAGGAGCACGGCGGCCAGCACGGCGGCGAAGCGTGCGGAGCGGGAACGGCGGGCGACGGTGACGGCCACGGGGATCCTCACGGCAGGACGGGACGAGACGGGCGACACGCTAGCGGACCGGCGCCCTCGTGGCACCATCGGGGGAGCCCGGCAGTCGGGCGGTCACGAGCGCGCAGGGGAGGGGACGAGATGGCGAGCAGGCCCGAGCGACCCGTCCCGAGCCCGAAGGCGCTCGCCGGACGCAGGGACCCCGCCCGCTCCGTGCGGCCCGTGGACTGGACCGCCGTACCGGGGCGCCGACCCGAGCCGGGCGCCCGGCCCGAGCGGGCCGACCTGCCCTCCGCCCCGCTGCCGCGCCGACGGGCCCGGACGGTCGAGCTGCCGCGGGCCGCGTCGGCCGCTCCGAGCGACGCCGTGCACACGCTCGACGCGGACGATCCGCGACCGCTGCCCCGGCCCCTGCGGATCCGCGACGAGGACATCCGCGCCGTCGGCGTGACCGGGGCCGACGGCGAGCGGATCGTGCAGGCCGTCGCCGACCCCGAGGACGCCTGGACCGCCGACGCCGGGACCAGCGACCACTTCCTCCGCGGCGACCTCGTCGTGCAGGTGCGCCGCGCGGACAACGCCGTGATCGGCCTGTTCTCCGCCCGCTACGCGCTCAGCGTGCGCCCCGACGAGTACGAGCCCGCGCTCGACATCGCCGAGGACGCCGCCGGCCCCTCCACCCGCGGCGGGCAGGGCACGCGCCACCCCACCTCGCGCCGCGAGCTGCTGGGCCGCATGCAGCAGGCAGGGTTCGTCATCACCCCCGGGGCGACGCACGGCCGCGTCACGCATCCCGACCATCCCGGCCTCGTGCTGCCCTTCGCCTCGACCCCCTCGGACCGCCGCTTCA
Organism: Brachybacterium paraconglomeratum; assembly: GCF_003994255.1. GTDB lineage: Bacteria > Actinomycetota > Actinomycetes > Actinomycetales > Dermabacteraceae > Brachybacterium > Brachybacterium conglomeratum. The sequence goes on from NZ_ML133857.1 coordinate 142,812, forward strand.
CCCGGCACGCCGTCGCGCAGATCCGACGCGTCTTCGGCATCGACCTGCGGCGCTGAGAGCGCTCACGGCGAGGGCGGCGCCGGAGCGGAATACCCCCGGACAGGAAAGTGCCCCGGCTCGTCCCCACGAGCCGGGGCCATCCCTTTCCCCCGCGTCCCGGATCAGCGGATCCCGCCTCCTCCTCAGTCAGCGGGTCCTCCGGTGACGCGTTGAGAACAGTGAACACGCGCTGCCGGGAAAAGCACTGTGCCGAGGCTGTTCATTCCCTGGTAATCGGGGCTCCGGGCGGCCCGGAGTCCTCGCTGACCTGCATCGCATCGAGGATCGAGAAGCTCGCGTGCCCCAGCAGACGCAGCAGTCGGACCAGTCGGTCGAAGGCGATCGCGCCCGCCACCGCGCGCATCACCGCCACGTCCTGCGAGACGGACGGCCCGGCCCCCGCCGGCCCTGCCTCGACAGGCCCTGCCCCGGTGCTCATCCAGTCCACGTCCGAACGGGCGATCTGCGCCATCGGCTCCGCATAGCGCAGCAGCATCCCGAGATCCGTCGGCGCCTCCCACTCCTCCAGGGAGCGCAGCAGCCGGTCCAGCGCACGGCGCGGGGCGGAGTCGACGTCCGGCCAGCCGAGGTGGGCGAGCAGCGGGGCGATCGAGGGATGCTCGCCTCCCGCCGCCTTCGCCCCGTCCGCCTCGACCGCTGCGCTCTCCTCGTCGGTCGGATCCTCGAGGCCCAGGGCGAGGGTCTGCGACTCGGCGAGCACCTCGATCAGCGGGACGTCGGGATCGTCGAGCAGGGCCGTCACCCGTGCGATCCGCGCGATCGGGGCGCCGGCGACCTCGCGCAGCACCTGGATCAGCTCGAGGCGCTCGACATGGGCGCGGCCGTAGTCCTGCCGGGTCGTCGTGATCCTCTCGCCCGGCGGCAGCAGCCCCTCGCGCCGGTAGTACTTGATCGAGGCGGAGGAGACCCCCGTCGCCTCCGCGAGCTCGTGCAGGAGCATGACCCGTCCTCCCCTCGGATAGTGCGCCGACCAGCGACTATCTTGATGGCGCCGGTGTGGATAGCGGCACTATCGTCTCGTGCATGGACGCTCTCACGCCAGTGATCACCCTCCACGCCGTCTCCGCCCTCGTCGTCCTGCTGCTCGGGCCCTTCCAGATCCTCCGTCGGCGCCGCGACCGCGCCCACCGGATCCTCGGCGGCGTGTGGGCGGCGGCGATGGTGGTCACGTGCGTCTCGAGCTTCTGGATCCGCGACGGAGGGTTCAGCTGGCTGCACGGGCTGTCCATCTGGACCCTCGTCTGCCTCGTCGCGGCGATCGTCGGCATCCGCAGCGGGAGCGTCGAGATGCACCGCGGCTTCATGGTCGGCTCCTATCTCGGAACCCTCATCGCCTTCGCCTTCGCTGCGCTGGTGCCGGTGCGGCTCATCCCGCAGCTGCTGCGCAGCGAGCCGCTGATCGTGGCGGTGACGGTGCTCGCCGTCGCCGCGGCGCTCACGGTGCTGGTGGTGACGGTGGTGCGCTCTCAGCCGCCGACGGGGACGCGGAACTCCTGCCCGCCGGTGCCGACCTCGTCGGTGTAGCTGATCTCCGCGAGCACCGTGTCCTCGGGGACGTCGGCGTACAGCTGCGCCTCGGCCTCCTCGCCGGCAGGGATCTCCGGGCCGGAGGTCGAGAAGGCGCCGTAGCGGATGTTGATCTCCGTGCCGGAGTCGTCGTAGAGGCGGAAGCGGTCGGTGTCGAGCCCGATGGACGTGGAGCTGCTGTTCTCGATCGTCACCGCCACGCCGATGAACTTGTCGTTCTCCGGTGTCTTCGTCTCGCCGCCCAGCTCGAGGGTGGTCCCCTCCTCGGGCTTCGAGACCGTCAGCGTGAAGATCTCGTCGCTCGGCGAGGTGGCATCGGCCGACGGGCCCTCGGTGGGCTTGTCCACCGGCTGGTCGGTCTCGATCTCGGTGGGCGCCTCCGAGGTGGGCGAGCTCGGGTCGTCGGTCGGATCGTCGGAGGGGTCCTCGCTCGGGGGAGGGTCCACGATCGAGCTCGGGGGCGACGTCGGCTCCTCGCCGCCGTCCTTTCCGACGAGATAGAGGCCGACGCCGATGCCGGCGACGACCAGCAGCAGCACGAGCACGCAGCCGCAGGCCAGCGCGATGTACAGCGGGGTCCGGCTCTTCGCCGGCGGGAGCGGGGGCGCTCCGGTCGGCGGGGTCGGCGGCATGCCGTACGGGGTGCTCATGAAAGTCCTCCACCTGTGCCGGGAGCGTCGTGGACCACGCTATCCCGGGGTCGGGCAGGGCGCGATGGGGAGGACTCCCCGTCGGACCTGAGGCCGAGGATCCTGCGGGAGCGCGCCCCCGAGGGCCGAGGCTCCGCCATACTGGTGAGCGTTCCGACGACCAGCCCACCCTGCGGCGGCACGGCCGATGAGCGAGACCCGCGCGACGGTGCCGTCCGACGAGGAGACGAGCACCGTGCTGACGAGACTCCACGACGCGCTTCGACTGCGCACTTCCCCCACGATCTTCTTCGGCTCGGCGGCGATCATCCTCGCCTTCGTGATCGCCACGATCGCCTTCACCGAGCCGATGGGAGCGGCGACCGCCAGCGCCTCGCAATGGCTGATGACCAACCTCGGATGGTTCTACATCCTCGGCGTCACCGTGTTCCTGGCGTTCCTGATCTTCATCGCCGCCGGTCGCTTCGGCCGCGTCAAGCTCGGCCCCGACGACGAGCCGCCCGAGCACTCCGGCACGGCCTGGTTCGCGATGCTCTTCGCCGCCGGGATCGGCTCGATCCTGATGTTCTGGGGCGTCGCCGAGCCGATCAGCCACTTCGGCGACCCGCCGCGCGCCACCGAGCTCGGCCTCGAGGCCGGCACCTGGGCCGCCGCCCGGGACGCCATGAACTTCACGTACTACCACTTCACGCTGCACACCTGGGCGATCTTCACCCTGCCCGCCCTGTGCTTCGCCTACTTCATCCACAAGCGGAACCTGCCCCCGCGCGTGAGCTCGATCTTCCAGCCGCTGCTCGGCGAGGGCATCCACGGGCCGATCGGCAAGATCATCGACATCATCGCGATCATCGGCACCGTCTTCGGCGTCGCGGTCTCGGTGGGGCTGGGCACCCTGCAGATCAACGGCGGCCTCAACCAGCTGTTCGGGGTCCCGGAGAACGCGGTCTGGAACCTCGTCATCATCGGCGTGGTCAGCGGGCTGGCGCTGATATCCGTGTCCCTCGGCCTGGAGAAGGGGATCAAGGTCCTCTCCAACCTCAACATCGTCATGGCCGTGCTGCTGCTGCTGTTCGTGCTGGTCGCCGGCGGCTCGACCCTGTTCATCCTGAAGGGGACCCTGGAGTCCTTCGGCAACTACCTCGTCGCTCTGCCCGAGCTCGCGCTGTGGAACGACACCCAGGCCGACTCCGGCTGGCAGAACACCTGGACCGTCTTCTACTGGGCCTGGACCATCACCTGGTCGCCCTTCGTGGGCATCTTCATCGCCCGCATCTCCAAGGGCCGCACCATCCGCCAGTTCGTCTCCGGCGTGCTCGCGGTGCCGGCCGGCTTCTCCGTGATCTGGTTCGGGGTCTTCGGCTACGCGAGCTTCGACATCGAGCTGCGCGGCGAGGGCGGGCTCGTAGACCGCGTCGTGGGCGACGGGGACATCCCCGGCGCGCTGTTCGCATTCCTGGACAACTTCCCGGCTGCGTTCTTCGTCTCGGTGATCGCGATCATCGTGGTGGTGATCTTCTTCGTCACCTCCGTGGACTCCGCGGCCCTGGTCACCGACTCGATGGCCAACGGCCACGAGGACTACAACCCGCTGGGCCAGCGCATCTTCTGGGGCGTCGCGATCGGGCTGATCACCGCGACGCTGCTGGTGTTCTCCGGCGAGGACGGGCTGACCGCCCTGCAGTCCACGATCATCCTCGTGGGCCTGCCGTTCTTCGTCATGGGCTGGTTCCAGATGTACGCCCTGCTGCGCGCGCTGAAGGAGGATGCCGGTGAGCTGCCGCAGATCCGCACCCGTGAATGGGCGCAGGTGCTGCCGCCCGAGGAGTACGAGCGGCGCGAGGAGGACGAGGAGTACGACACCGATGACTACGTCGTCGAGCCGACCTTTACCACCGAGGTGCCGGTCATGAGCGACATCTACGAGGACGTCGAGGAGGTCGAGCCCGACACGGCGCCCGATGCCGGGACGCTGCCGGCCCGCACCGGCAGCGCACGGGCGACGCTGCCGAAGGACCTGCGGGACGAGTCGCGCTGAGACGCTCGACCCGCCCGTGGATCAGGCCGGGTCGACCTGGTGGCGATCGGCGCTGCGGCGGTAGTACATCGCCAGCACCGCGCCGGAGAGGTTGTGCCAGATCGAGAAGATCGCGGCCGGCAGCGCGGCGGCGGGGCTGAACGATGCCGCGGCGAGCGTCGCGGCGAGGCCCGAGTTCTGCATCCCGACCTCGACGGAGGTGGTGCGGGCGGCGCGCTCGCCCTGGCGCAGCAGGCGGGCGCCCCAGTAGCCCAGCAGGTAGCCGAGGCCGTTGTGCAGCACCACGGCCAGCAGCACGATCGCGCCGGCGGAGACGATCGCCTCGGTCGAGCCTGAGACCACCGAGACGACGACCAGCGAGATGCCGGCGACGGAGACCCACGGCAGGGCCGGCAGGACCCGGTCCACGAGCCTCCCGGCGATCAGGCGCACCACCAGGCCGCCGATCACCGGGATCAGCACCATCTGCACGATCGACAGCGCCATCGACCCCGCGTCCACGGGGAGGTACGAGCCGGCGATCCACAGGGTCAGCAGCGGGGTGAACAGCGGGGCGAGCAGGGTCGAGATCGAGGTCATCGTCACCGACAGGGCGGTGTCCGCCTTCGCGAGGTAGCAGATCACGTTCGAGCTGGTGCCGCCGGGGGCGCAGCCCACGAGGATCACGCCGACGGCCAGCTCGGGGGGCAGCTGCAGCAGCAGCGAGACCCCGAGCCCGATCAGCGGCATGATCACGTACTGGGCCACGACGCCGATGAGCACCGGGAGCGGGCGGCGCACGACGAGTGCGAAGTCCGGGAGCGTGAGGGTGAGCCCCATCGCGAACATGATCACGCCCAGGTAGATGCTCGTGAACGGCGCGAGGGCCTGGCCCACGGGCGGGGCGAAGAAGCCGATCGCCGCGGCGACGAGGATCAGGGCGGGGAAGATCGTCACCGCGATGCGCGCGGAGCGGTCCTCCGAGGCGCGCGCGGTGCTCGCGGGCGCGGGGGACGGGGTCTGGGTGCTCATGGGAGCACTGTACTGCCCTGTGAGACGGCTGTCCGAGATGTGGACGCCTGGTGGTCGTGCCGGCCGTCAGCCCCGCTGGCGCGCCGGGACCTGCCAGGCGTGCACCGGCTCGCCCGAGTCGACGGCGGCGCGATAGAGGCGGGTCATCTCCGCGAGCGCCTGCTCGCGGGTGCCGCCGCGCAGCTCGAGCGAGGTGACGGTGTCGATCTGCCAGCGGGCGCCGTTGCGGCCCGTGCGGGCGCGCTCGGTGAGGATCTCCTGGTAGCGGGCGATCCCCTGCGCGTCGGCGCCGAGCTCGCGCAGCCCCTGCATCGCCTGCGGGATCAGGTGCTCCTGAAGCAGGTCCGCGACCCGCACCCGGCCCACCTTCGGCCAGCGCACCCGCGCCTCCAGGCCCCAGCGGGCGCACTGCTGGAAGGACTCGTCGGCCTGCTCGAAGCTCATCCGCGACCACAGCGGCCGCCGCTCGTGCACCAGCGAGCGGACGATGCCGTAGAAGAACGCGGCGTTCGCGGCCATGTCCGCGGCGGTCGGGCCGGCCGGGAGCAGACGGTTCTCCAGCCGCAGGTGGGGCACGTCGGTGCCGGGATCGTAGATCGGTCGGTTCCAGCGCCACACGGTGCCGTTGTGGAGCATCAGCTCGTGCAGGCGGGGGGAGTGGCCCTCGGTCAGCAGCGGCTCCTCCGCCATCTCCCGCGACTCGGGGATCAGCGCCGGGAACAGGCGCACGTTCTCCTCGAAGAGGTCGAACATCGAGGTGATCCAGCGCTCCCCGAACCACACCCGCGGCCGCACTCCCTGCGCCGCATACTCGGGCGGGCGCGTGTCCAGGGCCTGCACGAAGGTGGGGATGCGGGTCTCGTGCCACAGCCGCCTGCCCAGCAGGAACGGGGAGTTCGCGGCGAGCGCGACCTGCGGTCCGGCGATCGCCTGCGCCGCGTTCCAGGCGGCTGCGAACTGCTCCGGCGGCACCTGCAGGTGCAGCTGCATCGAGGTGCACGCGCTCTCCGGCGCGATCGAGTCGAAGGTGGTGTCCACACCCCGGCCCTCGCCCTCGATCCGCAGGGTGATCTCCTCGCCGCGGGCCTCCATCACGCTGGACTCCAGCGCCTCGTAGCGGGCACCCGGGGCGCGCCACGCCTCGTCGGCGAAGAGATCCTCGGAGATCGTGGGCAGATGGCCGACGGGCACCACGCGCGCCCCGCGGGCCTGCGCCGCCGCGTCGGCCCGGTCGACGGCGGCGCCGAGCGCCGTCTCCAGCTCGCGCAGCCCGGTCCCCTCCGGATGGGTCACCGGGAGGTTCGCCTCGAGGTTGAACCGCCCGATCTCGTGGACGTACTGCTCGTCGTCGAGGTCCTCCAGCAGAGTGTCCGCGATCAGCGCCGGGGCCATCGAGTCGCGGTCGGCGAGGTTCATCTCCAGCTCGACGCCCACCGTCCCCTCGTCCACGAACTCGGCCGTGTCCAGGAAGGTCTCGAAGAGGTCGAGATTCCGGCGCAGCTCCCGCCGATAGCGGGTGCGCTGGGAACGGGTGTACTCGGTGCTGCCGATCTCGCGTCCCATGGGGTGACCTCCGGTCCTGACGGGTGTGCCCGCTCATCCAAGCACGTGCGGGCGCGGTGCGGCAGGGCCCATCCGCCCCGCGGGAGATGGCGCACATCCGGGGACGGGCTTACCGTGGTGGACAGCGAGACCAGCGCTCATCGAGGAGCGCCCGCCGAAGGAGGCTCCGATGTCGGACCTGAAGGACAGCTACGACCACCTGATCATCGGCGGGGGCATCGCCGCGGACGCCGCCGCCCGGGCGATCCGGGAGGCTGACGAGGACGCGAGCATCGCGATCCTCTCCGCGGATCCGCACGCCCCCGTGTATCGGCCGGCGCTCTCCAAGGACCTGTGGACCGGCGAGGACCCCGACCCGGACAGCCAGGACCTCGGCACCGCGGCGGCGACCGGGGCGGAGCTGTTCACCTCGACCCTCGTCACCGAGCTGCTGCCCGCCTCGCACACCGCGGTCACCGCGCGCGGCCAGCGGGTCCACTACCGCAAGGCGCTGCTGGCCACCGGCTCCTCGCACCGCCACCTGCCCGGCGTGCACGACTCCCGCGTGCTGAGCCTGCGCACCGTCGGCGACTACCGCCACCTGCGCACCCTCGCGACCGACGGCGCCCGCGTGGTCGTCGTCGGCGGCGGGTTCCTCGGCACCGAGATCGCCGCGGCGCTCACCCGCACCGGCGCCGAGGTCACCCTCGCCCACGGTGGGACCAGGATCCTCGAGCACATGCTCCCGGACTCCCTCACCTCCCACCTCGAGCAGGTCTTCACCGAGCACGGCATCGAGCTGGTCGGCGGCTTCCGCCTCGCCGGGATCTCCGCCGACGCGACCCTCACCCTGCACGCCGCGAACCGCGAGACCCTCACGGCCGACGCGGTCGTGCTCGGCCTCGGCGCGCAGCCCGCGACCACCCTCGCCGAGCACGCCGGGATCTTCACCGACCGCGGGTACGTGGTCGTCGACCCGCACCTGCGCACGAGCTCCCCGGACGTCTTCGCGGCCGGGGACGTGGTGCTCTACGACGACGCGCTGCTGGGACGGCGCCACGTCGAGCACGTCGACCACGCCGAGGCCTCCGGCGCGGTCGCGGGCGCGAACATGACCCGCCCCGAGGAGGAGCGGGAGGAGTACACGCACACCCCGCTGTTCTTCTCCGACCTCTTCGACGACGGCTACGAGGCGGTGGGCCGCCTGGACAGCTCCCTCGAGATGCGCGAGGTGTGGGACGAGGAGCACCGGGCCGCGGTGGTCCACTACCTCGACGAGGGCGTGGTCGAGGGCGTGCTGCTGTGGAACACCTGGGACTCGGTGCCCGCCGCGCGGGAGCTGATCGCCCAGTCCCAGGCCGGTGACCTGTACATCGACGCGCTCGAGAGCAGGATCCGGCCCGGCGGCGCGTGACAGACTGGGCGGGTGAGCACGCCGATGAACACCTCCCTGCCCTGGCCCGACGGCGCCGAGGTGCTGCCGATCGCCCCGCTGCGCCCGGTCCTGGACCGCCTGGCCTCCCTCGTCACCGTCCACGAGCAGGACGTCGCCATGGTGCCCGGCCTCGCCGTCACCGAGGAGGAGGTCGCCGCCGATCCGCCGCCCGCCCTCGAGCAGCTCGTCGACGAGCTCGGCGGGATCACCCTGCGCGACCTGCCTGTGCTGACCCTGCTGGTCGAGAACCGCACCGACGTCGGCCCGTACACGCTGCTGGGCGAGGCGACCAGCTACTACCCCCTCTACGAGACCCCGGACACCGCCGTGGTGCTGACCCTCGACGAGAACGGGACCCCCGGTGCGGTCTACGGCATCGGCGAGGACCTCGCCCTGCAGCTCGCCGCCCCGGACCTGCCCACCTACCTGGGCCTCTTCACCGATGCGCTCGAGGCGACCCTTGCCGAGCTCTCCTCCCGCGGCCCCGCCGAGGACGACACGGAGACCGCGCGCACCGACGCCGCCGAGCAGCTCATGGACGCCCACCTCTTCGCCGCGATCCTCGGCATGGTCGAGGACGTGCCCGAGGCGGAGCTCGTCGCCCCCGCCGCGGGGGAGGCGGACGGTGCGCTCGCGCTCGCCGACCTGCGCGGCGCCGCGCTCGGCACCCGCGTGGACCCGATGGAGGTCGAGACCGACGGGGACCCGCTCGAGATGCACCTGGGCTGGCGCGAGCACGGCCTCGTGCTCGCCGTCCACGGCGGCTGAGCCGGGCGCGCGATGACGCCCAGGTGACCGCCGGGCGAACATCTCGCCTCGCCGCGCACGATGGGGAGAACTCCCCATTCCAGCCCCCGGCCCCCGTCCCTAGCGTGAGGGCGAGCAGGTCATGACCGGGGGAGCACCGGGGGAGCGGGGAACGACATGGCGGGATTCCTGGGGGCCGACACCGAGGCGCTGCGCGCCCTCGGCCGGGCCGTCGGCGGCGGTGCGGAGCGGCTCGAGCAGCTGACCGCGCAGCTCGACGGGATCGTCGGCGGCGCCCGCTGGCAGGGCCCGGACGCCGACGCCTTCCGCGCCGACTGGGTCGGGCGCGTGCGCACCGGGCTGCACGCCCGCATCGGCGCGCTGCGCGGCGAGGCGGCGGAGCTCGCCGGGCAGGCCGAGGAGCAGGACGGGGCGTCGGGCGGCCCGGGCGTCCCGGGCGGCGCAGGGGCGGCTCCGCCGCCGGGCCTGGCCGGGGGCCTCTCCGAGGGACCGCTGCCGGGGGCCGAGGGCGGGATCCGGCTGATGGCGGCGCATGCGCCGCTCGGCGCCGCCGACGCCTCCGCCGCCGTCGGGGAGAGCCCGCTCGCCTTCCCGGAGACGGGCATGGAGCTCGCCCCGCCCGAGACCGCGCACCGCATCGAGGTCGACGCGGACCACGCCCTCGCCCCCGACGGCGCGGACGAGCCCTTCGGCCTCGACGAGGACGGCACGCCGATCACGCTCGAGCCCGACACCCGCTACGACGTCGGCGAGCACGGCACCTACTACACCGACGACGAGGGACGGATCGAGTACGTCGAGGCCGCTGGCGGCGGCGAGACGATGAACCCGAACCTGCGCGAGACCCTGCCGGACGCGACGTACCACGTCAACGAGCAGGCCTACTACCGCACCGACGAGCTGGGCCGCACCGAGCACCTGTACGTGCCCGACGTCGTCGTCGACCGCGAGATGGCCCGCTCCCAGTCGATCCAGTCCACGATCGCCGAGCGCTGGGACATGAGCGGGGACGGCACCTCCGAGCCGGTCGAGTTCAACGCCGGGCACGTCCTGGCCCGGCAGCTCGGCGGGATCCGCGAGGAGATCAACTACACCCGCCAGTGGGACGAGGTGAACCAGGCCCGCAGCGGCCAGGACACCATCTATACCTACGAGAGCCTCATGGCCGACGGGATCTCCGACGAGGACCGCTCCTACTCCTACGAGACCCGCATCGACTGGGGCGAGGAGCAGCCGTCCGGCGTCGGCCCCGAGCACGACAGCGCGCCGTGGGAATACGTGCCCTCCGGCTACGACGTGCGCATCCACGAGGACGGCGAGCAGATCGTCGAGGACCACCTGCCCAACTACCCTGAGGGCGCGACCTTCCCCCGCTGAGCGGGGACGTCGACGCGAGAAGGAGCACCATGAGCCAGCCGCCCACCCCGCAGGACCCGGCCGCGCAGCGCCCGTCGACGCCCTCGCCGATGGAGCGCCAGGGCGCCCTGACCCGGGATCTCGCGACCGTGCTGCTGAGCTCGCTGGACCTCACCGAGCAGTGGCGGCACGTGGGCGCGGCCTTCCTCCCGCACGGCGAGGAGTGGGCCGGGCGCCTCGTGATCACCGACCGCGACGGGACCTCCCGCGGCGGGGACAGCGTCTTCGCCGTCGACTCGCAGGTCACGCTGCTGCTGGATGCGCTCCAGCACTGCACCGCCGAGCAGCGCCAGGCCTTCGTGTCCCTGCGCCTGGACGCCACACGACCGCCCGAGGACCCCGACCGGATCGCGCTCGGCGCCGACCTCGTCTACGACCAGGACCCGGGCGACTTCGACGGGCTCGGCGGCATCGACGCGGACTACGCCCGCGCGCTCGTAGGACGGGTGGGCGCGGACCGGGTCCCGGACTGGGTGCGGGAGCTCGCCGCCGGCGAGTGAGTCCTGGTGGTGCCCCCGCTGATCCCGGCCGGGATGGGGAGTCCTCCCCATGGCGGTGGGAGCCCCGGGACGCATAGGTTCGGGGGCGTGCCCGTAAGGCACGAGGCGGGGACTGCGATACGGGGACTGCGAGGGGGACAGGGAGGCATGAACGGATTCTGGGGGGCGGACGCCGAGGCCCTGCGGACGATGGGCATGGTCTGCGCCCGGCGCGCGGAGCTGCTCGACGAGCTCGAGGGGCGGCTCTCCGCGGTGATCGACACCGTCGAGTGGGTGGGGGAGGACGCCGAGCGGTTCCGCGCCGACTGGTCCGGGAGCGTGCGCCCCGGTCTCCAGGACCGCGGCCTCGAGCTGCGCCAGCAGGCGCGACGCCTCGCCCAGCACGCCGAGGAGCAGGAGGCCGCCTCGAGCCCCGACAGCTTCGGCGGCCCCTGGTCGAGCCCCGGCGAGTTCCTCGCGGACATGGCGCGGATGGCGCAGGGGATGCTGCCGGACCTGCTCGGCGGCGGGAGCGGGCCCGCGGGCCGCTTCGCCGAGATGCTGCGCGAGGCGCTCGCCACCCCCGAGGGTCGGGCCGCGCTGCTCGGCGCCTTCCTCGGGAGCCTGCTCGGCGGGCTGCTCGCCGACCTCGTCCTGCGCGGTCTCGCCCTCGGCATGCTCCTCGAGGAGCTGCTTGCCGGGCTCGGCGCAGGCGGCGGGCTCGGGAACCTGATCGGGGAGGAAGGGCGCCTGGGCGAGGGGTCCGGCGGCGGGGAGGCCGGTGGGGGTGCTGGTGCCGAGTCCGGCTCGGGCACGGGCTCCGAGAGCGCCGGTGGCTCCGACGGGTCCTCGAGCGGTGCGGGGCAGCCCACGTCCGGCGGGGCCGGGGGCGAGTCCGGTGGTGGTTCCGACGGCGGGTCGTCGTCGGGCGGCGGGTCCGGCGGGGGCGGTGCCGAGGGGACCGGTGGATCCGGCGGCGCCGAGGCGGGTGCTGCGGGGACCGGGAGCGAGGCCCCTGCGCAGGGCGGCGCGATGGGCCTGCAGGGACTTGTGGACGGCCCGGCGCAGACCGCCGGAGCGCTGCCCGCGGGTCGGCTCGAGGCGCCCGGCGCGGAGGAGCCGGGCACCCTGTTCGAGCGGCTGGTGGCCATGATCGGGGAGATGCTCGGCGGCGGCACCGGCGGCGGCGCGTCGAGCCCTCGCGGCACCTCGGCGATCGGCGAGGGGATCGGCTGGGACTGAGCCGTCGGCCCGGCAGGTCTACCCTGGTGAGACGGCTCCGCACCCCGGCGGGCCCCGTGAAGGAGCAGTGACATGACCGCGACCAGCCCCCGTACCCCCGCCCCGGTGCTCGTGCTCGTCCCCGGCGCGACCGGGGCCCCGTCGGACGGCGGACCCGGCTACCGCCTCGCCGACCCCACGGTCCCGCAGCTCTCCGTCACCGACCTCGTCGCCACCCGCGGCGACGGCGTCTTCGAGACCATCGGCGCCTTCGACGGCAGCCCCGTCAACGTCGGCCCCCACCTCGCCCGCCTCGCCCGCAGCGCCGAGATGATCGACATGCCCGCCCCCGACCAGGCGCTGCTCGCCGAGGCGGTCGACGCCGCGATCGCCGCCCACGAGAGCGTCGCCGAGCTCAGCGTGCGCGTCATGTACACCCGCGGCGTCGAGGGCACCGGCACGCCCACCTGCTGGATCCACGCCAAGGCCTCCGACGACTGGAGCCCGTACCGGGCCGGGATGAAGGTGGCCGTGCTGGACCGGGGCCTGGCCACCACTGCCGCGGAGACCAGCCCCTGGCTGCTGCAGGGCGCGAAGACCCTCAGCTACGCCGTGAACATGGCCGCGGTGCGCGAGGCGAAGCGACGCGGCGCCGCCGACGTCCTCTTCGTCTCCAGCGACGGCTACGCCCTCGAGGGCCCCACCTCCACCCTGCTCGTGCGCCGCGGCGACACCTTCCTCACCACCCCCGCGAGCGCCGGCGTGCTCGCCGGCACCGCCGTCGCGACCCTCTTCGCATGGCTGCGCGAGCAGCAGGGCCTCGCCACCGGCGAGGAGCTCATGACCATCGAGGACGTGAAGGGCTCCGACGGCGCCTGGCTGCTGTCCTCCACCCGGCTCGCCGCCCCGATCACCCACCTCGACGAGCACGAGCTGCCCGTCGACGCCGAGCTCACCGCCCGCTTCGAGCGCGTGCTCAAGGGCGGGATCTGATCAGGAGCGGGATCTGAGCGCGAGCACTTCGCGGGCGAGGTCGACGTCCACCACCAGGGTGTGGATCGCGCCGCTGCGCAGCACCCCCACCACCCCGGGCGCCTTCTCCTCCCCGGCCGCGACGCCGAGGACCTCCGGGATCCGCAGCAGCTCCGAGAAGGTCACCGCGAGCACCCGCTGATCCGTCGGCGCCCCGAGCGGGACCCCCTCGGCGTCCACGAACCGGCCGCACACATCGCCCACCGGGCGCTGCGCCTCGAAGGCCGCGCGCTCCTCCTCGCCGAGCGCCATCAGGTCCAGCACGTGCGGGGAGGAGTGCACGCCGAGCGAGCCGATGCCCACCACCGCGAGCTCGACCTGCGCGGCCGCCTCCAGCACGGTGCGGATCGAGGACTCCGCCCGCAGCGTCGCGACCGCCGTCGCGGACTCCAGCACCGCCGGGGCGTAGAGCGTCCGCGGCGTCGCCCCGAGCCGGGAGGCGAGCACCCGCAGCACGGACTCGCCGGAGTCGAACTGGTCCAGGGCGCTGTGCCCGCCCACCAGCGGCAGCACCGTCGGCGTCGGCCGGGGGCGGAGGGAGTCCAGGGCGGCGACGGCGCTCTGGACGGTCTGCCCCCAGGAGACTCCGAGGCTGCGCACCCGGCCCGCGCGCTCCGCGATCAGCGCCGCGCCCTGCCGTGCGACGGACTCCATCGCCGAGGCCCGCGGCGCGGAGACCACATGCGCCTCCCGCAGCGAGAACGTCGCCCGCAGCGCCGCCTCGAGCGCCTCGTCGCGGCGCGGCGGGCCGTCGGGGTCGTGGATCGTGATCTCGACGATCCCGCGCTCCCGGGCCTGGGAGAGGATCCGTGAGACGTTCGAGCGGGACAGACCCAGCTCCTTGGCCACCTCCGTCTGCGAGCGGCCCTGCTCGTGATAGAGGCGCGCCGCGCGCACCACGAGGGCGGTGTCTCGAGGGGCGGGCATGGGCTCTCCTGGCGGGCGGCGGCGCGGGACGCGCCGGACGGAACGAGCCCAGCGTACGCAGGCGAGCGCCGACGGGTGCCAGAATCAGGGGGTCGCCGTCCTGGAGGAACCATGAGCACAGATCCGCGCACGCCCCGCGCACCGCTCGCGCTGAGCCTCGTCCTCGCCCGTCTCGAGGCGGCCGACGCGGCCGACGCGCTGCGCACCCTCGCCGGGCACCTGCTGGACGACGGCGCCGTCACCGAGGCCTTCCCCGAGGCGCTGCAGGCGCGCGAGCGGCGCTACCCGACGGGCCTGCCCACCCCGATCCCCACCGCGATCCCGCACGCCGACCCCGAGCACGTGCTCGTCCCGGGCCTGGCGCTCGCGACCCTCGCCCGCCCCGTCGCCTTCGGAGAGATGGGGGCCGGCGGCGGCCAGGTCCCGGTGCAGCTGCTCGCCATGCCGCTGCTGACCGACGCGCGCGAGCACCTCGCCGCCCTGCAGCGCCTGATGGCCCTGCTGCAGGACGAGCAGGCGGTCGCCGCGCTGCTCGAGGCCGAGGACGCCGAGACGCTGAGGGCACGGGCCGAGGCCCTGCTGGGACGGGCCGAGGACGAGGAGGAGATCGCATGAGGAGCCCCAGGCTGGGAGTGAAGGCCCTGATCGTCCGCGAGGGGCAGGTGCTGATGAACCGCTACCTGGAACCGGACGGTCGGGAGGTGTTCGCCCTGCCCGGCGGCGGGCAGGAGCACGGCGAGGACCAGGCCGCGGCGATGGTCCGCGAGTGCCGCGAGGAGATCGGCGCCGAGGTCGAGGTGCACCAGCCCGCCTGCCTGTTCGAGATCATGATGGACCGCCGCATGGTCGACGACTCCCCGATCCCGCCGTTCCACCAGGTCAACGTCGCCTACTGGTGCGGACTGGCCGAGGGGGAGGAGCCCGGGGAGGGCACCGAGCCGGACCCCGGCCAGGCCGGCACCGCCTGGCTGGCGCTGGACCGGCTCGGCGAGCACGTCGTCCACCCGCCCGAGCTCGCCCGCTGGCTCGAGCAGGACCCCGGCTCCCGACCGTTCAGCCTCGGGGTGTGCCGCGGCTGAGCGGGCGATAGCCTGGTGGGAGTGTCCAGCGGCGGTCGAGTCCGCCGCGACCCGAGAGCTAGGAGCCCCATGACCACCTCGCCCCGCATCGACTTCCACGACGGCCGCTCCATCCCGCAGCTCGGCTACGGCGTGTGGCAGGTCGAGAACGAGGTCGCCGCCGACGTCGTCGTCAAGGCCCTCGAGGCCGGCTACCGCCACGTCGACACCGCCCGCGGCTACAACAACGAGGCCGGCGTGGGCCAGGCTCTGAAGGCCGCCGGCCTCCCGCGCGACGAGGTCTTCGTGACCTCGAAGGTCCCCAACCAGGACCAGGGCCGCGACGCGACCCTGCGCTCCTTCGACGCGTCCATGGAGGACCTGGGCCTGGACGAGCTCGACCTCTACCTCATCCACTGGCCCGCCCCGTCCAAGGGCCTGGCCCTGGAGACCTGGAAGACCCTCGTGGAGCTCAAGGAGCAGGGTCGGATCCGCTCCATCGGCGTCTCGAACTTCCGCCGCGAGGACCTCGAGACGATCGAGGCCGAGACCGGCGTGCTGCCCGTCCTGAACCAGATCGAGGTCCACCCGTACCTCGGCAACGCCGAGCTGCGCGCCTTCCACGCCGAGAAGGGCATCGTCACCGAGGCCTGGTCGCCGCTGGGCCAGGGCGGCGGCGAGCTCGAGGACCCCGTGGTCACCGCCGTCGCCGAGGCGCACGGCGTGAGCGCCGCCCAGGTGCTGCTCGCCTGGAACCTCGCGCTCGGTAACGTGGTGATCTCGAAGTCCGTCACCCCCGAGCGGATCGCCGCGAACCTCGCCTCCCTCGAGGTCACGCTCACCGACGACGAGCTCGCGAAGATCGCCGCGCTCGACAAGGGCGCCGCCGGCCGCCAGGGCCCGGACCCCGACACCTTCGCCGGTCACCAGGGCGCCTGAGCCCCGGACCCACCTCCGCGGCCCCGCCGCACACCACGACGCGCCGCGTCTCCCATCAGGGAGGCGCGGCGCGTCGTCGTGCGGGGAGGGCCCCGGCGAGGGCGGCTCCGCCGCCGGGGTGACGCCGTCCGTCGGCCGACCGTCGCCCTCGCCGTCAGGTCGATGCCCTCGCCTCGACGCCAGGCCGACGCCCTCGCCGCCCGGCCGCCTCCACGAGCCCGACCGCGGAGCTTTTGCTGCCGTGAGGACTCTTGTGCGCCCCGACATGGGTCGTGGCGTCACAAAAGCTGAGGGCAGCGCAGTCGTAGGGTCGGGCTCTGACACACCGGCGCCGGTGCCGGACAGGAGGGGGATGTGAGCACACCGCAGAGTCCCGATCCCGAGCAGCGATTCACCGCCCTGTTCGACGGCACGTACGGCGACGTCCTCCGCTTCGTCCGCCGCCGACACGGGGACGAGGGTGCGGAGGACGTCGTCGCTGACGCCTTCCTGGTGGCCTGGCGCCGCTTCGAGGACCTGCCCGAGGATCCCGGCGACGCCCGGGCCTGGCTGTTCGGCATCGCCCGAGGGACGCTCGCCAACTCGCGGCGCGGAGTGCGTCGCCGCGATGCGCTCGGTGTGCGGCTCGCGGACCATGGCGCCCGAGCCGGGCAGGTGAACGACGATGCGGCGACGCTGCGGCTCGATGTCGGCCGCTCCTGGACGCACCTCACCGAGACGGAGCAGGAGGTCATCGCCCTCACCGTCCTCGACGGACTCACCTCGGCGCAATCCGCCCGGGTTCTCGGCGTCACGCCCGTCGCCTACAGGCTGCGGCTGTCCCGCGCCCGACGGCGGCTGCGTCGTCTGGTGGAGGACGGCCCGCCGCCCATCCCTCGCCCCGCCGCCGACCGCACCGCACGCTCTGTCGAAACCACCTGGGAGGCGACCTCATGAGGACCACGACGCTCGAGAACACCCTGCGGGACCTGGACCCCGCTCCGCCGACAGGTGAGGGGCGCCCGGCACGGGCCGATGCAGATCTCCACCGGATCCTCGCCACCCCGCGCGACGGCGGCGACCGCTCCGATCACCTGTCTGTCAGCGACCGTCCTGCCGTCGGCGCCCGCCCGCTCGTCGGCCGTCCTCGACGTGCGCGATGGCGCGCCGGGCTGGTCGCCGTCGCCGCGGCGACGCTGATCGTGACGACGGGCGTGGTCGGAGTCGACATCCTGCGGCCCACCACGGCTTCCGCGACATGGACACCGGTCGGGGATGCCGTCCCCGCCGATGCCCCCGGAGCGCGGCAGTGCGTGCAGTGGTGGCAGGTCGAGTCCTCCGCGCTCCGACCGGTCCTGCAGGAGCGGCGCGGGGACACCACCCTGGTCCTCGGCGTCGACGACCAGGGCCGCGAGCTGCTGTGCACCGCGACCCTGACCGACGGGCAGGAGCCGACCGGAGGGATGACCTCGCTGACAGAGCCGGGTGCTGCGCCCCCGGCGGCCGGAGACGTCGCCGTGACCGTCGTGATGACCACGTTTCAGGAGGCCATGCTGCAGAACGGGTGGCAGGCCGAAGGATCCACGGCTGTCGCCGGCGACGTCGGGGAGGACGTGACACGGGTGGTGCTCGAGACCGGCGCAGGGCCGGTCGAGGCGAGTCTCGCCGAGGGCCGCTTCGCTGCCTGGTGGCCGATCGAGGACGACTCCGACCCCCACCCCGAGGTGCGTGCGCAGATCACCACCGCCGACGGGGAGACCCGGACCGTGACGCTGCGCGAGCGGGGCTGACCCGGCGGGGCCGTAGAGTCGGGGCATGCCGCTGCCCACCGCCGCCGCCCCGACCGAGGTGCGTCTCGCGCACTGCCTGCTCGACGCCGACGGCGCCGTGCTCTCCGCCTCCCGTGCCGACGAGCCGTTCTACGCCGCGAGCACCATCAAGCTGCACGTGCTCCTGGCCGTGCTGCGCGCCGCCGAGCAGGGCGAGCTCGACCTCGAGACGGAGCTGGCCGCGACGTGCACCTTCACCGGCGCCGATGGGGAGGAGTTCATCCTGTCCGGCGACCACCTCGATCCCACCCACCCCGAGCCCGGCACCCCGATCGCGCTCCGGGCTCTCGCGACGAGGATGATCGACCGCTCCAGCAACGAGGCGACCGACCAGCTGCTCGAGCTCGTCGGCCTCGATGCCATCGCGGCGATCGTCGGTGAGCTGGGGCTCGGGGCGACCCGGGTCGAGAGGCTGATCGGGGACGCCGCGGCACTCGAGCGCGGCCTGACCAACGAGACCTCCGCCGCGGACCTCGCCCGCACCATGCACCACCTCGTCGCCGGCCCCGGCCTCGCAGGCGACTCCCACGAGCTCGCCCTCGCGGCGCTGCACGCGCAGACGATCCCGATCATCGCCACGGTGCTGCGCGACGGCGTCCGATGGGGGTCGAAGTCCGGGTGGGTCGACGGGTACCGGCACGACGTCGCCTACGTCGAGGATCCCGCCGGGGCCGGGCGCCGGATCCTCGCGGTGATGACCGCGGGACTCGCGGAGGACGAGGCCGATGCGCGGATCACCGCACTCGCCGCGGAGCTCCTGCCCGGGCTCACCGCCTGAGCGAGGAGCCTCAGCGCGCGCGACGGGCCGCGGCGATGTCCGCGAGATCCTGCGCCATCGTCGGCTTCGAGGCGGCGAGCCCGAAGCGGGCCGAGGCGCCGTCGACCAGGGCTCGCGGCCCGCGCCGCAGCGGCAGCTCGGCGACGCTCTCGAGGCGCAGCTCGGTGTCCCCGTCCACGAGCTCCCGCAGCGTGAACACGGTGCGATAGCCGATCTCGCCCACCCCGGAGCGGATCACCGTGCGCTGCAGCGGCTCGGCCTCGACGACCTCGAGCTCCATCGTCCCGGTCATCCCCAGCATCGAGCGCGTCTCCCGCCAGCGGGTGCCCTCGGCGTAGGGACCGCCCGTGAGGATCTCGACCTCCTCCACCCCGGTGAGCACCTGCGGGGTCCCGGCGATGTCGGTGAGCACCTCCCAGACGGCCGCGGGCGGGGCGTCGACGGTGTGGACGAGCAGGAAACGAGGGGCGGTCATGGCCCCGAGGGCAGGCCGCGCGCCGCCCGACGGGACGGAGCGTCCGACGGGCGGCGCGGCCGCACGCGGCTCAGGCGTCGATCACGCGACGCGCCCCGGCGTACTCCCCGGTCGGGTCGTACTCGGTCAGCGACATGATCTCCACGCTGCGCGCCGCGTTCGGGGCCTGCATGATCAGGTCGTCCCCGAGGTACAGGGCGACGTGGCGGATCGAGTCGCCGCCCGGCTCCGTCGCGAAGAACACCAGGTCGCCGCGGCGCAGGTCCTCCCGCGCCACCTCCGCGAGACCGGAGTGGTTCATCTGGTCGCCGGCATCGCGGGCGATCCGGAGGCCGTGGTGATGGAAGAGCGTGTACGTGTACCCGGAGCAGTCGAAGCCCCAGGCGCTCACGCCCGCCCACAGATAGCGCAGGCCCAGGAAGCGCTCGCCGGTGGCGATCACGTCCTCGACCGTCGGGGTCGGCGGCTGCTCGCCCCGCGCCCGCACCGCCACGTCGCCGGAGGGCAGATAGGCCGGACCGGCACCGGGCACGGCGACCTTCACGGCCTTCGCGGTGCGGCCCAGAACAGGCAGGATCGTGTCGAAGGAGACGTCGATCCCGGGGTGGTTCCCGGACGGCGTCCCGGTGAGGGTGCTGGTCAGCGCGGTGACGGTCGCGGTCTGGGAGGTCTCGGCGCGGCGGGCGAAGCCCTCGTCGACCACGAGATGGGAGAGCGGCACCCAGCCGGGGTAGCCGCGCGGATCGCGCGGGGTGGACTGCGCGGTGACGACCACGTGCGCCCAGTCGCCGTCGATCTCGTCGACGATCACCTCGCTGCCGAGCACGGCCTGGCTCTCGAGCTCGCCCGTCAGCCAGCGCCGGGTCTCGGTGTCCTCCATGTTCGCGTTCCAGGCGTCGAGGTCGACGGGGGCCGACACCGCCGGGTCGTCGATCCCGGGCCGGTTCGTGCGCGGGTCGACCCACAGCGTCGTCGCGGAGACGGCGACGTGGGCGCGATCGCCCGGGGCGGGCGCCCTGCCGGCGGCGGGGCGCGGCGCGGGGGCGGCGGAGGCGGGACCGAGCGCGGCGAGGGAGGCGACGGCGAGGCCGGCGGTGCCGGTCGCGGCCAGGCGCAGCCCGTCGCGTCGCGTGAGGTCGGGGAATCGGCGGATGGTCATGGCATCTCCTTCAGGGGGTCGGCGCCGGGGCGCCGACGGGGGAGGGGCGTGAGGGATCGGGGGCGGTCGGACAGCTGGCTGCTCACCGACCACCTCCCTCGGCATCCACGTCGGGGCGGAGCAGCTCGAGCCCGAGGCCGGGCCCGCCGGAAAGGCGCAGCACGCCGCGCTCCTGGACGATCCCGCCGCGGGGCAGCGCGGAGGCGAACCAGGCCGGCGGGTCCAGGTCGATCATCGTGATCGCCGGGTGCGCGAGCGCGAGGTGCGCGGCGGCCGTGATCGAGATGCGCGGCTCCATCATGGCCCCCAGCATGCAGTCGATCCCGGCCCGACGTGCCGCCTCGGCGACCTCGATCGCGCCGCGCAGCCCGCCGGTCTTGGCGAGCTTGATGTTCAGCAGGTCGCAGGCCCGCGCCTCGATGAGCCGGTGCGCATCGACCGCCGACCACACGGCCTCGTCGGCCATGATCGGCAGGGACACGGCGGCGGTGACGCGGGCGAGGCCCTCCACGTCACCGGCCGCGACGGGCTGCTCGACGAGCTCGACGGGCAGGCCGTCCGCCTCGAACCCGGTGATGATCTCGACCGCCTGCTCGGGCAGCCAGCCCTGGTTCGCATCCAACCGCAGCCGCGCCGACGGGGCCGCCTCGACGACCGCGGCGAGCCGCTCCCGGTCCTCGGCGATGTCGTGGCCGAGCTTGATCTTCAGGATCTCGTGCCCGGCCGCGACGGCCTCCCGCGCCCGCTCCGCCATGGTCGCCGGCTCCTCGAGGGAGACGGTCATGTCGTTGCGCATCGTCGACACGGCGCTGCCGCCCAGCAGCTCCACGAGCGGCCGCCCCGCCGCGCGGGCCCAGGCATCGTGGAGGGCCACCTCGAGCGCCGCCTTCGCGCTCGTCGCCCCGGGCATGGCCGCCGCGATCCGGGCGGAGAGCTCGCCGATCGTGCCCCGCGCGCCGCGCAGCGCGGCGCCGAGCGGCCCGTCGAGCGCGGCGAGGATGCTGGCGGCGTCCTCGCCGGTGACCGCGACGGTCTCCGCAGCCGAGCCCTGCCCGACCGCGCCGCCGGCGAGCTCCACCTCGGCGACCACGTACTCGACCGCCTCGGTGCGGCGGGCCGCCGTGACGAAGGGATGGCGCAGCGGCGCGCGGTGGCGGTGGCGGCGCACCGCCGCCACCTCGAGCACCGCCTGCTCAGCGCTCTGCTCCATGATCCCGCCGCTCACAGCGCCGACATGATCTGCGCGGCGGCGAGGCCGAGGAAGGTGCCCAGGAACGAGCCCATCAGCGCCATCAGCACGCCGACCGGCACGAGCTGGCGGTTGAAGGCGCTGGCCACGACCGGCGCAGAGGCGATCCCGCCGATGTTCGCGGTCGAGGAGACCGCGATCGAGAACAGGTCGGTGCGGGTGAGCTTGGCGTAGACGACCATGATCGCCAGGTGCACGAGCACCACCAGGAGACCGATCAGCAGGTACAGCGGCGCCTGCGTGAGCGCGGAGAAGTCGGAGCCCGCGGCGATCTGGCCGATCACGATGAACAGCATCAGCGTCGCGATCTCGGTGGAGCCGCCGATCCGTCCCAGCGGCGTCTGGGCGATCACGAGGCCGAGCACGGAGACGATGACGATGGTCCAGGTGGTCCCGTTGACGACGTCGCCCAGCTCCGGGAGGAGGCCGCCGACCCAGATCGCGAGGGTCGAGACGAAGATCGAGCCGAAGACGACGGTCGCGAGGGACTGGACGGTGATCGGCGCCTCCTCCGTCTCGAAGTCGTCGCCGTGGTCGATCAGATGCGTCGAGCGGGCCTTCGTGAAGCGGTCGAAGCGGCCGGAGATCGCGACGGAGGAGAAGGCGACGGTGAGCCAGATCGAGTAGATGAGCGTGTCGGTGATCAGGGCGTAGCCGAAGATGTTCTCCGGCGCCTGGAGGATGTCCTGCACCGCGACCATGTTCGCGCTGCCGCCGGTCCAGGAGGCCAGCAGTGCGCCGAGCACCTTCCACGCCTCCGGGTGCAGGGCGCTCTGGAAGGCGAGGAACACGCCCACCATCGCCACGAACAGGGAGGCGGCGGAGACGGCGTAGGTCAGCAGCAGCCGCGGGCCGAGCTTGATGATGCGGCGCAGGTCGCAGCCGAACAGGAACAGGAGGATCATCGCCGGCAGGACGACGTCCTTCACGGCGGCGATGGGGGCGCGGGTCGCATCGTCCTGCCCGAACACCCCCGCGGAGTTCAGGGCGGCGCACAGCAGGTACATCAGCACCATGCCGGGCACGTACTTGAACAGCTTCCAGCCGGTGGTGCGCTCGAGCACGATCAGCGCGCACGAGAGCGCCAGCAGGACGCCGAGCATCAGCAGTCCGTCGGTGATCACGGGGTCTCCTCGGTGAGTGGGGAAGGGGTGCGGCCGTGCCCCCGGCGGCTGCGGGGACAAAAAAATCGGAAGCACCGGGAACCGGCGCCTCGGGCGAGGCGCGGTGCGGTGCTTCCGACGGGATCCGGTTCGGTGAGGTTCCGGGCGGACGGCTGCGTGTATGCGGTTATGACTCCTGGTCGGGGAGGGCCGACAGGTCGCGGTACTTCGCGGCGGCGCTGCGCACGGCGGCGGCGAGAGCCTTCTGCGAGGACCCGTGGTACCTGTCGGTGATCGACTCCACCAGGGCGTCCTCCTCGAGCAGGGATCGACCGACCACCAGCTCGCGGACGAAGTCGACCGTGAGCGTCAGCGTGGCGGTGCAGTCGGCTGCCTGGATGACGTGGGTCTCAGTATCGACGACGAGGCCGACGAAGAACAATCCCCACTGCGTCGTGATCGGATTGTTGCTCGGGGACTTCGCCTCGCCCGTGAGGTAGATCGTGCGGGTCATCCGGTGATCCTATGCGGGGTCCAGGAGGGCGGACGAGGTGGTCTCGACGCTGCGGCCCCGGACCGGGCGGTGCCCGGCCCGGGGCCGCAGGTCGTGGGAGGGAGGAGGTCAGCGGAGGTTCGCCGGACCGGCCTGCTCCGCGGCCTTCTCGGCCTCGGCGCGACGCTCGTCGCGCTGGGTGTCGAGGCCCTGGGCGTGGTCCGCCGGGGCGGACTGCGCCATCAGCGCACGCTTCTGGGCGGCGGGCTGGAGATCGACGAACTGGCCGCCGAGCTCGCCGCGGACACGGTTCTCGGAGCCGGTGGGCGCGGGGTCGTTGCCCTCGCCGGTCAGGTCGCCGCGGATGATCGTGTCGGTGACGTCGACGCCGTCGGTGTTGTCCGAGGCGGTGACGTCGCCGCCGAAGTAGGTGGCGCCCTCGCAGGTGATCTTCTGGCCGCCGGAGCCGAGCTGCACGCCGGCGTTGCCGGTCAGCGACGCGTTCCCGTCGAGCTCGCCCGCGCAGAAGGTGGTGCCCTCGGTCGCGCCGGTGACGGTCAGGTCGCCGGCGAGGCTCGAGTCGAGGATGTCGGTGAACTCGGTGTTCTCGCTGGTCACGTTGCCGCCGATGGTGTTGCCGCTGAGGTGCACGAGGCCCTGGGCGACGTTCACGCGGCCGGAGATCGAGGAGTCGTAGGAGTACAGGAAGGGCGAGGCGCCCTCGGCCGCACGGCCGTTGTAGCTGCCCTCCACCGCGGACTCGTCGAGGTAGACGCCGTAGCCGCCGTTGGAGACGACGTTGCCGGCGATCTCGGAGGTGGAGGCGTCGAAGTAGCCGTCGCCCTGGACGACGACGCGGCCGCCGACGGAGGAGTCGGTGATGAGGAGGTCGGCGCCGGCCTGGACGCGCACCTGGCCCTCGACGGTGACGTCGGTGAGGACGCAGGACTTGTCCTTCGCGACGACGAGGTCGCCGGGGACGGTGACCGAGGAGGCCTCGCCGTCGCAGCGGGTGGTCAGGGCGGCGCTCGCGGAGCCGGCGGTCGCGGCGATGCCGGCGGCGGCGAGGGCCGCGGCGGAGAGCAGGGTCACGGAACGGGAGAGGGTGCGCACTGGGGCTCCTTGGGCGCCGCGCCGGGCAGGGCGGGGCTGTGGGGGTTCGATAGGGGTGCGTCACGACCGTAGCGACTCGCATCACACCGGACAATCGATTCGGCCAGATTCGCCGGAGTTCACCAAGATTTCCCCTGCTCGTGCCCCGGGCGACGAGCTCTCGTCCCCCTCGACCCGGCCGCAGGTCAGAGCGGGAGGCGCACGTAGGTCGTCTCGAGGTACTCGGCGAGCCCCTCGTGGGAGCCCTCCCGGCCCAGCCCCGACTCCTTCACCCCGCCGAAGGGGGCCGAGGGGTCGGAGCCCACGCCCAGGTTCACCGCGACCATCCCCGACTCGAGCCGTCCGGTGACGGCCGTGACCTCGCCGAGGTCCTCGCCCATCACGTAGGACATCAGCCCGAACTCGGTGGCGTTGGCCGCCGCGATCATCTCCTCGACGTCGTCCAGCACCGTGATCGGCGCGAGCGGGCCGAAGATCTCCTCGCGCTGCACGCGGGCATCGCGCGGCACGTCGCCGAGCACCGTCGCCTCGTGGAAGAAGCCCCCGCCCTCGCCGGTGCCGCCGCCGGTGAGGACCTTCGCGCCGCGCTCGACCGCGTCGGCCATCAGCTCCTGGACGGAGTCGACGGCGGCCCGGTCGATCAGCGGGCCGAGGGTCGTGGCGGGATCCGCGCCGGGGCCGAGCACGAGCTGCTCGGTGCGCTCGACCAGCCGGTCGGTGAACTCCTGCGCGACGGAGGAGTGGACGTAGAACCGGTTCGCGGCGGTGCAGGCCTCGCCGTTGTTGCGGAACTTCGCGAGCATCGCCGCCTCGACCGCGGTCTCCACGTCGGCCGAGGGGAGGACCAGGAAGGGAGCATTGCCGCCGAGCTCCATCGAGGTGCGCAGCACGTGTTCGGCGGACTGCGCGATGAGGGTGCGGCCCACCGCGGTGGAGCCGGTGAAGGAGACCTTCCGCAGCCGCGGATCGGCCATCAGCGTCGAGGACAGGCCCTTCGAGTCGCTCGTGACCACGCAGTTCACCACCCCGTCGGGCACGCCGGCCTCGGCGAGGATCGCCATCAGCGCCAGCGAGGTCAGGGGCGTCTTCTGCGCGGGCTTGAGCACCACGGTGCAGCCGGCCGCGAGGGCCGGGCCGATCTTCCGCGTCCCCATCGACAGCGGGAAGTTCCACGGCGTGATCAGGAGGGTGGGGCCGACGGGCCGGACCGTGGTGAGCACGGCGTGGTCGGCGGCGGGGGCGTGGCGGAACCGGCCGGGCTCGCGCACCGCCTCCTCGCTGAACCAGCGCAGGAACTCCGCGCCGTAGGAGACCTCGCCGTACGCCTCGGCGAGCGGCTTGCCCATCTCCAGGGTCATCAGCGCCGCGAGGTCGTCGGCCCGCTCGTGGCACAGCTCGTAGGCGCGGCGCAGGATCTCCGAGCGCTCGCGCGGCGTGGTCGCTGCCCAGTCCGCCTGCGCGGCGCAGGCGGCGTCCAGGGCCTTCGCGCCGACGGAGGCGGCGTCGGCGTCGACCACGCGGGTCAGCGCCGCGCCGGTGGCGGGGTCGATCACCTCGAGTGCGGCGGTGCCGCCGAGGAAGCGGCCGCCGACGAAGGAGCTGGTCGGGGTGCGCTCGAGCACCTCCGCGATCCGGGTGGGGGTGAGGGCGGGCTGCTGGGGCATCGGAACCTCCTGCGTCGACGGGTGCTCCCTCCAGTCTGCACCCGCCCCGCCGTGCCCGGTCGTTCTCAGCCGTGCCCGGCCGGGCTCAGCCGGCGGCGGCGAGGGCGTCGACCGCGCCGATCAGGCCCAGGTGGCTGAAGGCCTGGGGGAAGTTCCCGATCATGCGGCGGTGCGTCCCGTCGTACTCCTCGGCGAACAGGTGCAGGTCGTTCCCGCAGGCGAGCAGGGTCTCCATCAGCTGTTCGGCCTCGTCCCGTCGGCCGGTGGCGGCGTACTGCTGGACCAGCCAGAACCCGCAGACGAGGAAGGGGTGCTCGTCGCCGGGCAGGCCGTCCTGGCCGCGGGTGCGGTAGCGCAGCAGGAGGCCGTCCTCGGTGCGCAGGTCCTGCTCGATCCGGTCGACGGTCGCGAGCATCTGCGGGGCGTCGGCCGGGAGGAAGCCGGTGTGCGGGATCTGCAGCAGGGAGGCGTCCACCTCCGTGCTGCCGTAGGTCTGGGTGAAGGCGCCGTCGGGGCCGACGCCCTTCTCGAGGACCTCCGCGCGGACCCGGTCGCGCAGCCGGGTCCACTCCGCGAGCTCCTCCTCGGAGGCGGGCAGGCCGTGCTCGGTGACGGCGCGCACCGCCCGGTCGAAGGTCGCCCACACCATCACCCGGCCGTGGGTGAAGAAGGCCGGCTCCCCGCGCATCTCCCAGATGCCCTGGTCGGGGTCGTCGACGTGCGCGGTCGTGAAGCGCACCAGCGCCTTCTGCAGCGGCCAGGACCAGCGCGACTCCGCGACCCCGGCCTCCCGCATCGCCGACAGCGCGATCATCACCTCCCCGACCACGTCCGCCTGGTACTGGGTGGAGGCGCCGTTGCCGATCCGCACCGGGAGGGAGCTCTCGTAGCCGGGCAGGTGCACGAGCTCCCGCTCGGGGAGGTTCCGGTCCCCGGTGATCGTGTACATGATCTGGAGCCGCGCGGGGTCCCCGGCGATCGCGCGCAGCAGCCACTCCCGCCAGGACACCGCCGCGTCGACGTGCCCGTGCGCGAGCAGTGCCTCCAGCGACAGCGCCGCGTCCCGCAGCCAGCAGAAGCGGTAGTCCCAGTTGCGCACCCCGCCGAGGTCCTCGGGCAGGCTCGTCGTGGGCGCGGCGACGATCCCGCCGCTGCGGCGATGGGTCAGGGCGCGCAGCACCAGCAGGGAGCGGGCGACGGGCTCGGCGTACTCGTCCTCGACGCGGATGCTCCCCAGCCAGGAGGACCACTCCACGCTGGTCGCCGCGAGCGCGGCCTCGACGTCGGGCGCCGCGGGCACCTCCTGCCAGGACGGGAACCAGGTCAGCACCCAGTCGGCGCCCTCCCCGGCGCTCAGGCGGTGCCGGCCGTGGTGGGAGCGGTGCCCGGCGCGGAGGGCCGGGCCGTGCAGCGAGACGGCGTCCCCGCCCGCGACGGCCAGCAGCACCCCCTGGCCGGCGGCGTCCTCGCTGCGACGCACCCACGGCACCGCCTCGCCGTACTCGAAGCGGAGCACGAGCTCCTGGACCACCTCGACCTCTCCCTCGGTGCACGAGACCGAGCGGATCAGGTCGGAGAGGTCCGCGTCGGCGCCGTCTGGGTGGGCGACGGGGTCCGGCGAGGGGATCGCGCGCTCGGCGCCGACCGGGAGGAGCTCGACCACGGTCGCGGCACCGGTGGGGGAGCGCCACTGAGTCTCCAGCACCATCGTGCCCGGCAGGTAGCGGCGGGAGACCACCTCCCCGTCCGCGATCCGCAGCGACCAGTGCCCGTGCCGGTCCTCGCCCAGCAGCGAGGTGAACAGGGCGTCGGAGTCGAAGCGCGGCATGCACAGCCAGTCGACGTCCCCCTCCCGCGTCACGAGCGCGGCGGTGCGCTGGTCGGAGAGCAGGGCGTGGTCCTCGATCGGTGCGGCGGTCATGGGGCCAGTGCATCACGGACGGCGGGCCGACGGGCCGGAGCGGACCGGGAGAGGACGGGGGCGGAGGTGGACCGGCGGACTACGGTGAGCCCATGACGAACTCCGAGATCAGCCTGTCCGTGGACGTGCTCGTGATCGGCTGGGGGAAGGGCGGCAAGACCCTCGCCGCGGCCCTCGCCGGCACCGGCCAGAAGGTCGCGATGATCGAGCAGTTCGAGTCGATGCACGGCGGGACCTGCATCAACATCGGCTGCGTCCCCACCAAGACCCTCGTGCACGACGCCCAGGAGCGCCGCGAGGACGACGACGCCGCCTCCTGCTGGGCACGGGCCGTCCAGCGCCGCGACACCCTCATCGGGACGCTCCGCGACGTCAACCACCACATGCTCGCCGACCTCGGCACGGTCACCCTCGTCGACGGCCGTGCCCGCTTCGTGGGCGAGCGGACCGTGGAGGTCAGCGGCGGCGAGGACCGCCTCACGGTCACCGCGCCGACGGTCGTGGTGAACACGGGCGCGGTGCCCTCGCGCCCGGATCTGCCCGGGATCGACTCCCCTCGGGTGCACGACTCCACCTCGCTGCAGCACGTCGATCCCTTCCCGCGGCGGCTCGCGGTGGTGGGCGCCGGGCCGATCGGGCTCGAGTTCGCCTCGATGTTCGCGGGCTTCGGCGCCGAGGTGACGGTGCTGAACCGTCGCCCCCGCCTGCTGCCCGCCGAGGACGAGGAGGTCGCCGCCGAGGTGCAGTCCGTGCTCGAGGGCGACGGCATCACCGTGCTGCACGAGGCGGACCTCCGCGGCGTCGAGGACGGGGCGGAGGAGGCGCTGCTGCGCCTCGAGGTCGCGGGGCGGTCGCGCGAGCTCGCGGCCGATGCCGTGCTGCTGGCCACCGGGCGTCGCCCCGCCACCGACGACCTCGGGCTCGAGGCGGCGGGCATCGACGTGGACGAGCGCGGCGCGATCGTGGTCGACGAGCACCTGCGCACCAGCGCCCACGGCGTCTACGCGCTCGGCGACGTGCACGGCGGCGCCCAGCAGACCTACCTCTCCCTCGACGACCACCGCATCGTCCTCTCCCAGCTCACCGGCGACGGTTCCCGCTCCACCTCCGACCGGGTCGCGGTGCCGACGACGACCTTCCTCACCCCGCCGCTCGCGGCCGTGGGCCTCACCGAGTCGGAGGCGCGGGAGCAGGGACGGGACGTGCTGGTCGCGACGCAGAAGGTCGCCGCGATCAAGGCGATGCCCCGCCCGAAGACCCTCGGCGACCCCCGCGGGCTGGTGAAGATCGTGGTCGACGCGGGCACCGACGAGATCGTCGGCGCACGGCTGTTCCACGTCGACGCCCAGGAGGTCATCAACCTGATCGCCCTCGCGATGCGCGCCGGCACCACGGCGACGCAGCTGCGGGACGGGATCTGGACCCACCCCTCCTCGACCGAGGCGCTCAACGAGACGCTCGAGAAGCTCGCGCCGGTCGAGTGAGCCGCGGGCGCGGCGGGACGGGGGCGGACGGCGTCCTCCCCGCCCCGCCGTGCCACCCGTCGGCACTGCCGGGGTGAGGCAGTTCATCGCGCCGCGAAGCCCCTGATCGCAGGCGCTTTCCCGCCGCTTTTCCAGGGTTCTCCGAGGGTTCCTCGACGGGAGTCCGAGGCACGGTGCGGAGCGTGGGGCCATGAGCTCCACCCCGCCCTCCTCCCCGGTGCCTCCTCACTCCCCGCAGGGCCCCGACGCCCCGCCCGTCGAGGACGCGGGGGGCGCCTCGGCATCGGAGGTCAAGAGCCTCTCCGTGCCCGGCCTGCTCGCCGGCGGCGCCGCCGCGGCGACCACCTCCGTGATCGGCGGCCAGCTCGGCATCAGCGGCACCGTGCTCGGTGCCGCGATCACCTCCGTGATCTCCGCGGCCGTGGTCGCCTTCTACACCGACTCCGTCAACGGCACCGCCCGCAGGCTCAAGCAGGTCAAGGCCAAGGCGGGGGAGAAGGCGCAGTCCCGCGTCCGGGGCGGGGAGGTGCACTCCTCGCGCACTCGCCGCGGTGCGGGCGAGGACGGCGCCGTCGGGACGGCCGCCGCCGGAGCGTCCGAGGACCGAGCCGGTGCGGACGGCGCCTCCGGGGAGACGCCGGGTCGCGGCCGACGGATCGCGAGGATCGCCCTGATGAGCGTGGTCATCGCCCTGATCGGCATGGCCGCCGTGTTCGGCATCCAGCGCCTGACCGGCACGGAGCTCTCCCCGGGCACCGGCGAGATCCAGCGCTCCGTCACCGGAACCGAGCACGTGACCCCGCGCGAGGACTCCGGCGGCACGACCGAGGACGGGACGTCCGAGGACGGCACCGGCGAGGACGACACGGAGCAGCAGGACGGGACCACCATCGACCCGCAGCAGCAGGACGGCAACACCGGCGAGGGCACGACCGGAGAGGGCACCACTGGCACCACCGGTGAGGGCTCCACCGGGGAGGGCACCGGCGGCGACGGCACTTCCGAGGAGGGCGGCGGCACGAGCGGCGACGGCAGCTCCTCCGGCGGAAGCTCTTCCTCCGGCGGCGGCGAGGACGGCGGCGGCACCTCCGGGAGCGGGTCGTCCGGCAGCGGCACCTCCGGGAGCGGCTCCGCGGGCGGTTCGAGCTCCGGCAGTGGTGCCTCGGGCAGCGGATCGGGCTCGACCGGCTCCGAGAGCTGACCCGTCGGAGGCCCCTCCGGCAGGTCCGGCGGCGGCGCGGGGTCGAGCGGTCCCGGGTGGCCCCGGCCCGTCGGCTCTCAGCCCGGCCCGTCGGCTCTCAGCCCAGCCCGTCGGCTCTCAGCCCAGCCCGTCGGCTCCCAGCCTGCGGCAACCGACCCTCGGCCTGCGGCAGCAGGTCCTCAGGCCTCCCCGTCGTCCTCCGTGCCGCCCTCCCCGGTGACGAACTCGCGCAGGTGGGCGGAGAGCTCGAGGCGGCTCGGCTCGTGGCAGTACATCATGTGCCCCGCCTCGTAGTACTCCACCCGGATCCGCTCCGAGTAGTCCTCGCGCGGGATCGCGAGCTGCGCGAGCACGTGCTCGCTGGCGTGGAACGGGGTCGCCGCGTCGTGATAGCCGTGGGAGACCAGCACCCGGGTGTGCGGGGACTTGCGCAGCACGTGGGCGAGATCGGAGGCGACCTCCACCGAGCGGTTCTCGAAGTCCTTGTAGCTCCACGGGTGCACGCGCCCGGACATGATCTCGTAGACCACGTCGGCGGAGAACTCGAGCTCCCCGCGCAGGTAGTGGTTGATCGCCGCGGTGTAGCTCGGGGCGAGCTGGTCGATCGACGGATCGGTCTCCATCCGCGCCGCATTGCCGTCCCCGGCGGGCGCCGTGAAACGGCCGTCGATCCGGCCGGTCACCAGGCCCTCGTCCCGCAGCAGCTCGGCGAGGAAGGCCTGGTGCTCGACGCGCAGGTCCGCGCGCTCCACCCAGTCCGGGTCCACGCCGATCAGCGCGCCGATCCGGGCCGCGGCCTCCTGCTTCTGCGCGGGGTCCAGCCGCAGCCCCGCCGCGAGCAGCGCCGGGTACTCCTGCTCGGCGAAGGCCTCGGCCTCGTCGACCACGTCCTGCAGCAGCCGGTCCTCGTGCTTGCCGTGGGCGTGCGCGATCGCGGCATAGGTGGGCAGGTAGTGGAGGTAGGGGCGGTCATTGCCGGGGGAGAACACGATCGTGCCGAAGTCCAGCACCGGCGAGATCAGCACGATCCCGGCGACAGCGAGGTAGTAGCGGTCCAGCAGCCGGGCCGCGACGGCGGAGGCGCGGGTGGTGCCGTAGGACTCGCCGGCGAGATGGACCTCGGAGGTCCAGCGGTCGTTGCGGGTCAGCCAGTCGATGACGAACGCGGCGATCAGGTCGCGGTCCGCGGTGAGGCCGTGATGGCGGGCGGGCTTCTGTCCGGGCGCGGGGCGGGAGAAGCCCGTGGTCATCGCGTCGACCACGACGAGATCGGCGTCGCGCAGGATCGTCTCGTGGTTGTCCAGCAGGCGGTGAGGGGGAGCGGCGGGGGCGCCCGCGTCCCCCGAGTCGACGCGGCGCGGGCCCAGCAGGCCCAGGTGCAGCCAGACGGTCGAGGCGCCGGGGCCGCCGTTGAAGGCGAACACCACCGGGCGGGGCTGCTCGCCCGGGGACGTCGCGACGTAGGAGACGGAGAACAGCTCCGCATAGGGCCTGCCGCGGCCGTACTCCTCGCCGTCCGGCTCCTCGCGCAGCACCACGGTGCCGGCGGTCGCCGTGTAGTTCAGCGGCCCGTCCTCGAGCGCGAGGCTGTGCAGGGTCGTGACCAGGCGGTCCTCGGGGGCGGTCCGGTCGGCATCGGAACCCGGGCTGCTGCCGGTCGCGGGGGAGGTGCTGGGGGCGGCGGACTGGTCGTTCACACGAGCTCCTTCGTCGGATGCGGCATCGCGCTCGATGCTACGCGGGCCCGCTGCGCGGGGCCTCCTGCAGAAAGGGGACGTGAGCGGCACGCCGCAGAGCTCAGCCGCGCAGCGTGTCGCTCACGTCCCCTTCGTGCGGACGCGGCGGCGGGATCAGTCCAGGGCCGAGATGTCGTGGGGCTCCTCGGCGCCGTCCTCGTTGTCCCGCACGACCATGCGGATCGGGTCCAGGCGCGTCCAGATCAGGAACGCGGCCGCGACGACGACCATGGCGATCCCGGCCCAGAGGTTCGCGTTCAGGCCGTCGGTCTTCGCGGCCTCCTCGGGGCCGAAGGCGAACAGCCCCATCACCACGAGCACCAGGCCGAACAGGCCCAGCAGCGTGCCGATGAAGTTGCGGATGTCGAAGGCGCCGGCGGTCTGCACGGTCGCGTCCTCGGGGAGGTCCTGCCCGGCGGATCCGGTGGGTGTGTTCATGGTGTCTCTCCTCCGTGCGCTCAGGCGAAGATGAAGTTCAGGGCGATGACCAGGACGAGGGCGATGCCCGCCATCGGCACCGGGCGGCGCCAGAAGGGCATGTCCTTCTCCTCGGGGTCGACCAGATCGGCCCTCGGCGTCTCCGAGTAGACCAGTCCCTTGAGCTCGTGGGCGGGCTTCGGGGCGGTGATCTGGGTGACCGCGACCGAGACCACGATGTCGACCACGAAGGCGGTCGCCGCGCTCATGAACGCGAGGCCCTGGCCGGGCAGGGAGAAGACCCCGAGGAAGGTCGAGGAGCCCCACAGGATCACGGCCGAGAGCGTGCCCGCGACCAGGCCCGTCCAGCCGGCCGTCGGCGTCATCCGCTTCCAGAACATGCCCAGGATGAACGTCGCGAACAGCGGCGCGTTGAAGAAGCCGAACAGGGTCTGGAGGTAATCCATCAGGTTGGAGAACTGCGCGGCGATCAGCGCGGTGAAGATCGCGATGACGCAGGCCGCGGCCGTCGCGAGCCGGCCCACCTTCGTGTAGTGGTCGTCGGGCGCGTCCTTCTTCACGTACTGCTGGTAGAGGTCGTAGGAGACCACCGTGTTGAAGGCGGAGATGTTCGCGGCCATGCCGGCCATGAACGCGGCGAGCAGGCCCGCGATGGCGACGCCGAGCAGGCCGTTGGGGAGCACGTCCCGCATCAGCAGCAGCAGGGCGTCGTTGTAGTTCACGCCCGTCGCAGCAGCGCCCGAGGCGTCGCCCGCGTGGTCGAGCTGCTTGAACTCGGTGAGCTCCCCGACCAGCACCGCGGCGATCATGCCGGGGATGATCACGATGAAGGGGATGAACATCTTCGGGAAGGCGCCGATGATCGGGGTCATCCGCGCGGCGGTGATGGACTTCGACGCCATCGCACGCTGCACCTCGACGAAGTTCGTGGTCCAGTAGCCGAAGGAGAGCACGAAGCCCAGGCCGAACACGATGCCGATCACGGACAGCACGGGGCTGTCGAAGCCGGAGAGGGCCTGGCCGGGCCAGGAGTGCAGCTGCTCGGAGCCGAGCATCCCGTCCCCGGCGATGCGCTCCTTCATCCCGGACCAGCCGCCCACGCGGTGCAGGCCGATCAGCGTCAGCGGCAGCAGCGCCGCGACGATCACGAAGAACTGCAGCACCTCGTTGTAGATCGCGGCGGAGAGGCCGCCGACGGTGATGTAGAAGAGCACGAACGCGGCGGCGAGCACGAGGCCCACCCACATCGGCCAGCCCAGCAGGCGGTTGACGATCGTGGCCAGCAGCGAGAGGTTCACGCCCGCGATCAGCAGCTGTGCGACCGCGAAGGAGATCGCGTTGACCAGGTGCGCGCCCTTCCCGAAGCGCATGCGCATGAACTCGGGGACGCTGCGCACCTTCGAGCCGTAGTAGAAGGGCATCATCACCACGCCGAGGAACAGCATGGCGGGGATCGCGCCCACCCAGAAGTAGTGCATCGTCGGCATGCCGTACTGGGCGCCGGTGGCGGACATGCCCATGATCTCGACCGCGCCGAGGTTGGCGGAGACGAAGGCGAGGCCGGTGACCCAGGCGGGCAGCGAGCGGCCGGAGAGGAAGAACTCGATGGAGGTGGAGACGCCGCGCTTGGCGTACCAGCCCACACCGAGGACGAAGACGAAGTAGAGCGCGATGATCGCGTAGTCGATCCATTGCGCGTCGAGTCTGAGGTCGACCATGAAGGGTCTCCTTGCGACGAGGAGGCGTGCCGCGACGTCGAGGAGGAGGTGGCGCGCGGGCGGGGAACGGCGCCGCCGTGGCGCCGACGGGGGACGTTACCACCGGGGTGCCGGGTGTTCCCGTCGGCCGACGGGCTCCGCGGCGGGGGAGTGAGGTGGGACACCTCGGCGGCGGTGCGGCCAGGGCGCGCAGGTCGGCGTGCGCTCGCCCGTCGGGAGCGTCCTCGCAGTTCCCGCGAATGTTGACCAGCGGTAGACGATGCGGCATTCTCGTCGGGCGCGAGCTCGCCCGTGCGGCGATCGCGCGCCGCTCGCGCCCCGGGGTGGACAAACGGGTCGTGAACGTTCACGATGTACCTGTGCCCCCGAGCACATCACGCCCGCGACCGCGGTGCACTCAAGGACGAGGAGTGATGACCTGCGATGAACCCCCGCTTGTCACGACGATCGGCGCTGGTCGGAGGTGGTGCGGCGCTCGCCGCCGGCCTCGCGGCCTGTGCGCCGCCCAACCCCGGCGAGGTCAACGCCGAGCCGACCATCCCTGCCGCTGACGGCAAGGTCCATCTGACGTACTGGGCCTGGCTGAAGGACCTGCAGAAGGTCCTCGACGTCTTCAACGCCTCCCAGGACCGCATCCAGGTCGACGCCACCTGGATCCCCGGCGGCAACACCGGCGGCTACGCGAAGATCCTCTCCGCGGTCGCCGCGGGCGGAGGCCCTGACATCGCCCAGGTCGAGCTGCGCCAGATCCCCGAGTTCGCGCTCGCCGGCGCGCTGGTGAACCTCAGCCGCTACGGCTTCGACGAGGACGAGTCCGCCTTCGACCCCGGCGCGATCAGCCAGGCGAAGGTGGGCGAGAACATCTGGGGCGTCCCGCAGGACACCGGCCCCATGGCGAGCTTCTACAACCGCGAGGTGCTCGAGGGCGAGCTGGGCCTGACCTTCCCCTCCACCTGGGACGAGTTCCGCGAGACCGCCGGCATCGTCTCCGAGGCCGGCAAGCAGATCATCAGCCTCGATCCCTCCGACGGCTCCCACCCCATCGGCTGGGTCATGCAGTCCGGCGCCGCGTGGTTCCGGCCCGAGGGCGACGGCTGGATCGTCGACATGACCGACGAGGCCTCGATGCGCGTGGCCGAGTTCTGGGACGGCATCTTCGGCGAGGGCCTGGTCGGCACCGGCTACGGCTCCTACACCACCCCCTGGTACGCCGCGGCGGCCGACGGGAACGTGCTCGCCTCGATCAGCGGCTCGTGGTCCGACGCGCTGAACGAGACCGTGCCCGGCGGCTCCGGCAAGTGGGCCGTCGCGCCCATGCCCACCTGGCCCGACGGCTACGCCTCCGGCGGCCACGGCGGCTCCGCCGCCGCGATCCTCGCCAACTCGAAGCACCCGGCCGAGGCGCTCGAGTTCCTCACCTGGATGTGCACCGACCCCGCCGGCATCGACGCGATGATCGAGTACTCCGGCATCGGCTGGTCGCCCGCCGCCGACTACATCGGCGAGAAGCGGCAGCAGCCCAGCGAGTTCTTCTCCGGCCAGAACTACAACGAGGAGGTCATCGTCCCGATGGCCGCCGGGCAGAACCTCGACTGGACCTGGGCGCCGCTCATGCAGCGCGCCCAGGCCCTGATCGGCGACGGCATGACCGCCGCCGTCACCGGCGAGGTCCCGCTCGCGGACATGTTCGCGAACGCGCAGAAGGAGATCGTCGAGATCATGCGCACCATCGGTCTGAACGCGGAGGAGGCACGATGAAGGGCAAGAGCGCCCCCTGGCTGCTGCTGGCACCGTTCCTGGTGCTGTTCATCGGGACCATGATCGTCCCGATCATCATGGCGATCGGCTACAGCTTCACGCGCGTCGAGCGCCTGGGCCTGCTCGGCGAAGCCGGTGTGGACAGCGTCTTCGCCGGCCTGGAGAACTACATCGCCGCGCTGACGAACGCGAACTTCATCGCCTCGATCGGGCGGATGGTCCTGTTCGGCGTCGTGCAGGTGACGGTGATGATCGTGGCCGCCACGATCCTCGCCCTGCTGCTCGAGAGCGCCTCGGCGAAGTGGCCCGGCTTCTTCCGCGCCACCTACTTCCTGCCCTACGGCATCCCCGGCGTGATCGCCACGATCCTGTGGTCCTTCCTCTACATCCCGGGGCTGTCCCCGATCGTGGACGTGCTCGGCGCCGTCGGCATCACCGTCGACTTCCTCGGCCCGAACATGGTGCTGTGGTCCATCGCGAACATCGTCACCTGGACCTACACCGGCTACAACATGCTGATCATCGTCGCGCAGCTCAAGGCCATCCCCGGCGAGCTGTACGAGGCCGCGAAGATCGACGGCGCGAGCTCCTTCCGGGTGGCCCGCTCGATCCAGATCCCGCTGATCCGCCCCGCCCTGATGCTCACGATCATCTTCTCGATCATCGGCACCCTGCAGCTGTTCGCCGAGCCGCGCCTGCTGCAGACCATGAGCGCGGGGATCACCTCGGAGTACACCCCGAACATGTCCGCCTATGCCTTCGCGTTCCAGTACAACGACATCGGCATGGCCGCGGCGCAGTCCGTGATCATCGCGGTCGCCGCCTTCCTGTTCTCGGCCCTCGCGCTGGGGATCTCGAACTGGATGGAGAAGCGCCGATGAGCACCACCGACAACGCACCCACCCACCGCGCGAAGCCGCTCGGCAACGCGGCCAGGGCCGCCCGTGGCGACGGCCGCGCGGGAAGCCGCGACGCGGGCCGCAAGCCCACCACCACGATCATCGTCACCGCGATCCTCGCGATCGTCGCCGTGTACTTCCTGGTGCCGGTGTACTGGGTGGTCATCAACGCCACCAAGTCCACCGAGGACCTCTTCGGCACCAGCGGGTTCTGGTTCGGCGAGACCTTCCAGCTGTGGGAGAACCTCCAGTCCGTGCTCACGGCCAACGGCGGGATCTTCCCCCGCTGGGCCCTGAACTCGATCCTGTACTCCGGGGTCGGCTCCGTGCTCGCGACCTACTTCGCGGTCGCCGCCGGATACGCCCTGGCCAAGTACCGCTTCCGCGGCCGCGGCCTCGTCTACGGGCTCGTCCTCGGCGGCGTGCTCGTGCCCGGCACGGCCGTGGCGCTGCCGCTGTTCTTCCTGTTCAGCTCGATCGGGATCACCAACACCTACTGGGCGGTGCTGATCCCCTCGCTGGTGAGCCCCTTCGGGCTCTTCCTCGCCTCGATCTACGCCGGCGCCGCGGTGCCCGACGAGATGCTCGAGGCGGGTCGTCTGGACGGCGTGAACGAGATCGGACTCTTCCACCGCCTGGCCCTGCCGCAGCTGACCCCCGCGATCGTGACGATCCTGCTGTTCCAGTTCATCGCGATCTGGAACAACTACATGCTCCCGCTGGTCATGCTGGCCGACGAGAAGCTGTACCCGATCACCCTGGGTCTGGACAACTGGCGGGCCCAGACGGATCGCCTGCCGGAGTTCTACCAGCTCACCACCGGCGGCGCGCTGCTGTCGGTGATCCCGCTGGCGATCCTCATCCTGGTGCTGCAGCGCTTCTGGCGCGGCGGCCTCACCGAGGGCTCCGTCAAGGGCTGATCCACCGGACAGTCCCGCAGCGAGGGCGGCACGCACCGGCAGATGCGCCGGCGCGTGCCGCCCTTCTCGTGCCAGAGCTCTCCCGTCGGGCGTCGCCGCCCGCACCCCTTCGCCGCCCTGCACTGCGCTGCCCCGGGGGTGACCGCGCGGGCTCCTGGCAGCACGACGTGCCATATATGCCACGTCGTGCTGCCGAGCGCCCGTCCGCCCCTTCGGCGGCCGCCACGTGACGCGGCTGTGCCCCTCCGCGGCCCCGCCCGGCCCTGTGGCACGGCGGTGTCGGTGCGCGACCCGTCCGCCACTTTTCCGGCACGCCGGTTTCCCGCACCCGGTGGCGGGACGGCCCCGGGTGCTCTTGGATGGAGGGATGAGCTCCTCCCGCGGCCCCGCCCCCGTCCCCGCCCGACGCCCCGCGCCGGCCGCCGACCGGCTCCCTTCCCCGCCGCGCCGACGCTCCGTCCTCGCCGCGGCGGCGGCGCTGCCCCTGGCCGGGGCGGGGCTGTCGGGCTGCGGCGCGCTCGAAGGGATCGTCGGCGACGACATGGAACCCGACCTCGTGGCCGAGCTGCCCCGTCGGAAGCCCGGCGAGACGGACGGGCTCGGCCGGCGCGTCGTCCCCTTCACCGCCCACCTGCTCGCCGGCATCGACCGCGAGCCGGTCAACGCCGTCTGCTCCCCGCTCTCGGCGCAGACCGTGCTGACCATGGCCGCGCTGGGCGCCGCGGGAGACACCCTCGCCCAGATGGAGGAGGTGCTCGGCGGCACCGTCGACGAGCTCGCCACCACCGCCAACACGCTCTCCGCGGTGCTCGCCGCCGTGGGGGACACGGTCCGGGAGGAGGACGACCCCGAGGGGCCGGAGCCCGCCGTCGCCTCCCTCGTCAGCAGCACCTGGCTGCAGGAGGACATGACGGTCGAGCAGGGATTCCTCGACGGCCTCGCCGAATGGTTCGGCAGCGGCGTGTTCCAGATCGACGTCCTCGACGAGGCGGCGCGCGAGAAGGGCCGAGAGCGGATCAACGACTGGGTGGCCGAGCAGACGAACGACCTCATCGAGGACCTCGTGCCCGAGCAGGCGCTCTCCGACCGCACCCGCGCCGTGCTCGTCAACGCCCTGCATCTGAAGGCCGCCTGGCCCAGCCCTCTCGAGCGCCGCGGCGGCACCTTCACCACGGACGAGGGCGAGGAGCTCTCCGTCGAGCTGCTCCACGGCAGCAGCTCTGCCTGGTTCGAGGACTCGGTGTGCCGCGCCACCGCGCTCGAGGCCGCCGGCGGCGAGCTCGCCCTCGCGCTGGTCCAGCCGGCCGGGAGCATCGGCGAGACGATGGACGCCTGGGCCGAGGTCGCGGGAACACCCGCGGCGGGCCTCGGCGGGCTGCTCGACGGGCTCGAGGACTCCTCGGAGCAGGTCGACCTCGCCGTGCCGCCCTTCGACATCGCCTGGGACTCCTCCCTGGTGGCGGTGCTGCAGGGCCTCGGGATGACCGACGTGTTCTCCGAGGCGGCGGACCTCTCCGGCATCACCGCCGAGGAGGACCTGGTGATCACCGAGATCCTGCAGAAGGCCGTGATCACGGTCGACGAGGAGGGTATGGAGGCCGCGGCCGCGACTGCGGCGATGGCCGGCACGACCGCGGCCCCGGCCGAGCCGAAGGAGCTCGTCCTGGACCGGCCGTTCCTCTTCGTGGCCTATGAGCGCACGACCCGCGCGCCGCTGGTCGCCGGCTGGGTCGGGGATCCGCGGCAGACGAGATGAGGGCGGGCCGGCGTTCTCCTCCCTGTCTGCGAGGATGTCGTCCATGAACGACCTGGTGGTGCCCCTTGTCGTCGGCCTGGCGGGCCTGCTGATGATCGCGCTCTCGCTGTGGTTCCGGGTGGGCAGGCCGGTGCTGATGAGCCGCTGGATGGATCCCTGGTCGGAGGACTGGCAGGCCGAGCGCAGTGTGCTCCTCGGCCTGCCGACGGCCGGTGCGATGCTGCTCTGCGTCGCTGCGGTCGGAGCGATCCCCGAGTGGAACGTCCTGCGCCTCCTCGTCGTCGGCGCGATGGGGCTCTTGGTCGTACCGATGCTCTATTGCCTGACCGCCCCGCTGCCGCTGCCGGGTTTCCTCTACCCCGCCTGGGCCCGCGCGCTGCGCGACACCCGTGAGGAGCGCATGGAGGCGCTCCTGTCAGAACTGTCCGATGGGGACTGAGCCCGACCGGGGCTGATTCCGGCCGGGTCCGGGCCCGAAACAGCGGGCCGACGGGAGGGCTGATGCGCCGGAGCGGTTCGCGCCCACGCGCGTCGGCTGACAGACTGGCGAAAACCGATTCACCGCCGAGAGGATCGACGAGGATGCCCGCCGCGCTCACCCCCACCTCCGAGGGCTTGCTCCGTCACGGGGAGCCGCACATGATCGTCTCCGGCGCGCTGCACTACTTCCGCGTCCACCCCGCGCAGTGGCGGGACCGCCTGCGCCGCCCCAGCAGACGCTCTACGTCACCGCCCCGCTCCTGCGCGCCGGCCGCAACGAGGTGCTGCTGCTGGACCTCGAACGTCGGCCGACGCGCTTCGCGCTCGCCGAGTCGCACCAT
Organism: Brachybacterium paraconglomeratum; assembly: GCF_003994255.1. Classification (GTDB taxonomy): domain Bacteria; phylum Actinomycetota; class Actinomycetes; order Actinomycetales; family Dermabacteraceae; genus Brachybacterium; species Brachybacterium conglomeratum. Next base: position 183,406 of record NZ_ML133857.1, read on the forward strand.
TTCGGACGTGCCGCCCACGCCCACCCCACCACCGAGGAGAGCTGATCACCGTGACTTCGACCCCTGACCTGCGCATCGGCGTGATCGGCATGGGCGCCCGCTCCGATCTCGCCTCCCATGCCCACCGCCCCGGCGAGGGCTCCCGCGTCACCGTCGTCGCCGACCCCGCCGAACGCGGCCGGGCCCTCGCCCGCGAGCGCTTCGGCGAGGACGTGGCGACCGCCCGCTCCGTCGAGGAGATGCTGGAGGCGCACGAGGTCGACGCGGTGATGATCCTCGCCCCCGACTTCGCGCACGCCGGCATCGCGCGGCAGACCCTCGCCGCCGGGATCCCCACCTTCTGCGAGAAGCCGATGGCGATCTCCCTCGAGGACGCCGACGCGATGCTCGAACTCGCGAAGGAGAAGCGGGCGCGGCTGTACATCGGCCACAACATGCGGCACATGCCGGTGGTGCGGCAGATGAAGGCGATCGTCGACTCCGGCCGGATCGGCAGGGTGCGGGCGATCTGGTGCCGCCACTTCGTGGGCGCCGGCGGCGACTTCTACTTCAAGGACTGGCACGCCGAGCGGGAGAAGGCCATGAGCCTGCTGCTGCAGAAGGGAGCCCACGACATCGACGTGATCCACTGGCTCGCCGGCGGCTCCACCCGTCGCGTCTCCGGCATCGGTGACCTCGCGGTCTACGGCGGCATCACCGACCGCCGCGACAACTCGGACCGCCGCATGGGGGAGTGGTACGACGAGGACATCTGGCCGCCCACCGCGCAGAAGGAGCTCAACCCCGTCGTCGACGTCGAGGACATCTCGATGCTGCAGATGACGCTGGACAACGGCGTGCTCGCCTCCTACCAGCAGTGCCATTTCACCCCCGACTACTGGCGGAACTACACCGTGATCGGGGACGCCGGACGGATCGAGAACATGGGCGACGGCGCCGGCGACCAGATCTACATCTGGACCTCGCGCCGCTCCGGGCCGGGCCGGCCCGACGACGTCGAGGTGACCGCCCGCGCCGAGGGCGGTCACGGCGGCGCCGACCCGAGCCTCGTCGCCGAGTTCCTGCGCTTCGCCCGCAGCGGCGGCCGCACCGAGGTCTCCGTGATCGCGGCCCGCGAGGCGGTGGCGACCGGGGTGCGCGGCGCGGAGTCGATCCGCTCCGGCGGCGTGCCGCTCGAGGTGCCGCCGGTGGCGGACGAGATCCGGGAGTACTTCGACGGCGGGCAGGTCTGAGGTCGCGCAGTCGCCGAGTCCGGCGAGCGGAGCGGCGGCTCAGGCCGACGGGCCCCCCGCCCGCCCGGGCGGTATCCCGTAGGCGCGCAGGGCGTCCGCGACGTCCGACGCCGCGGCGGTGCCCGCGTGCAGCGGCCACGAGGCGGCGACGAAGCCGTCGGGCCGGACCAGCAGCATCCGCGCTGCGGAGTCGCGGTCAGATCTCGGGCCGCGGCCAGCGTCCGTGCCGCGGTCTGCCCTCGTCTCGCGACCCGGCGCCTCGCCGCGGCGCGGCCCTGCACCGAAGAACGGTCCCGCCACCGCCGAGGGGACCTGCGGTCTCACGGCCTCGTCGGCCCCGACCACATGCAGCTGCCAGGTCATCGCGCGCAGCGCCTCGCGGTTCCCGTCGGTCGGCAGAAGGCGCCGGCCGACGGCCCGGTCGCGCGCCCAGCGCGGCAGCGGCTCCCCGTCCGGGACCGGGTGGTAGTGGATGCGGTACTGGCCCAGCCACCCGCCGAGCCGGTGCCCGGCGGGGGAGGCGAGCAGCCGCGGGGCGAGCACCGCCAGCAGGTCACGGGCTCGCCGGCGCGCGAAGGCGGTGCCGCGGCCAGGCCGGGCGATCACCCCGAAGCCCCGGTCCACGATCCGCACCAGGGTCAGCGCGACCGGCCGACGCTCCGCCTCGTAGCGCTCCAGCTGACCGGGCTCCCGCAGGCCGGAGGCGACGTCGGCCAGCAGGTTCACCAGGTGGTGCGCGTCCTGCAGGCCCGTGTTCATGCCCTGCCCGCCCACGGGGGAGTGGACGTGCGCGGCATCGCCCGCGAGGAGCACCGGCCCCTGCCGGAACCGGGCGGCGACGCCATGATGGACCCGGTAGGCGGAGAACCAGTCCACGCGCTCGTACCGGATCCCGAGATCCTCGCGGGCGCCCGCGAGCGCCTCCTCCTGGTCCGGCTCCGCCCCGCCGTGCAGCCAGATCAGCCGAGCGTGCCCGCCCCCGCCCAGCGGGAACAGGATCGCGAAGCGCTGCCGGCCGAAGCGTGCGGTGAGCGCACCGGTCTCGATGCCCCGCACCCCGTGCAGGTCCGCCACGCAGAACGTCGCCTCGTCGGTCACGCCCTCGAAGGGGAGCCCCAGCCGGTGGCGCACGGGCGAGCTCGCCCCGTCGGCCCCGATCAGCCATCGCGCCCGGACCCGGACCGGGCCGTCCGGCCCGTCGATCAGCGCCTCGACCCCCTCGTCGGCCGACGGATCCGCGGTGAAGGAGACGAGGCCGTGCCCGTAGCGGACGGGTGCGCCCTCGGTCGCGAGGGCGTCCGCGAGGAGGTGCTCGGTGCGGCTCTGCTCGAAGACCCGCGCCCCCGGGAACGGGGTGTCCCCCTGCTGCGCGGCGGCGAAGTCCGCCCCGACGCCGGGACCGCCCTGCCGGATCCGGATCCGGCCCGCTGCCTGCGCCCCGTCCAGCACCGGCGCGACCAGGCCCAGCTGATCGAGGATCTCCATGCTGCGGGATTGGATCACGATCGCCCGCGACTCCCGCGTCGGGCCCGGCTTCGGGTCCACGACCTGGGCCGACAGTCCGCGGCGGCGGGCGACGAGCCCCGCCATCAGGCCCGTCGGCCCGGCGCCGACGACCAGCAGATCGATGCTCGGCGCGGTGTCGGTCGTGTGCGCAGCGTCATCCATGGCGGCCTCGTCTCGACGCAGGAGCGGTGGGCACCACCGTAGACCTGTCCGCCCGCGGCCCTGCTCGGCGGTACGGTGCCCACGTGCTCCGTCCGGAGCCGTGCCGTCGAAGGAGCCCGCATGACCGCCGCCCGCGCCACCCGCCGCATCCTCCCGGAGGACCTCCCCGACGCATGGCCCGGGGCGGCGACCTGGACCGGCGTCGAGGGAGGCAGCCAGCCCTGGCGCCTCGCGCCCGCGCAGCTGGCGCGGATCGGCTCCGCCGACGTCGAGGAGCTCGCCCGCATCCCGAACGGCGTGCGGCTCGCCGTCGAGACCGATGCGCGCCGGCTCGAGCTCGCGCTCACCACGCAGGGGCCCTACGCGGATGCCCCGCGCCGAGCGGACCTCGTGATCGACGGCGAGCACACGGCGACCCTCGAGGCGGGAGGCCGCACGGAGCTGCTGCTGGACCTTCCCGGCAGCCTGTCGCGCATCGAGCTGTGGCTCCCGCACACGGCCCCGACGGTGCTGCACCAGGCGCTGCTGCACGAGGCGAGCGTGCTCGTCCCCGCCCCGCCGCGCGGCCCGCGCTGGACCGTGCACGGCAGCTCCATCACCCAGTGCAACGAGGCGGACAGCCCGCTGGGCACCTGGCCCGCCCTGGTCGCGGCGCAGAACGACTACGAGCTGACGGCGCTGGGCCTGTCCGGGCAGTGCCATCTGGACCCGCCGGTCGCCGAGACGATCGGGCGCTCCCGCCCGGACCTGGTCACCCTCTGCATCGGCGCCAACATCTACGGCGCCTCCACCTTCACCGAGCGCAGCCTGCTGCCGGCGCTGATCGGCTTCGTCGACCACGTGCGAGCGCTGACCCCGGCGCCGATCGTGCTCATGAGCACCATCACCTCGGGCCCGCACCGCGAGGACGTCCCGAACGACGCCGGGCTCACCCAGCGCCGCCTGCGGGAGATCGTCCATCAGGGCGCGGAGCTGCTCGCGACCGAGGACCCGCTGCTCACGGTCGTCGACGGGACCGAGATCATCACCGCCGAGGAGATGCACCTGCTCGGCGACCAGCTGCACCCCACGCCGGAGGGCTACCGGGTGATGGCGGAGCGGCTCGCGCCCCGGATGGCCGAGGCGCTCGTCAGCCCCGTTGCCGGCCTTTGAAGCGGGGCTCCGTCTTGTTGATGACGTAGAGCCGGCCGCGGCGGCGCACCACCTGGGCGCCGGGGCGGGCGGCGAGGGAGCGGAGCGAGGAGCGGACCTTCATCGCGTCGCCTGCCCGTAGCGGCGGCGGAAGCGCTCCACGCGACCGGCGGTGTCCAGCACCTTGGACTGCCCCGTGTAGAAGGGGTGCGAGGCGGAGGAGACCTCCACGTCTATGACCGGGTACTCCTGGCCATCGGTCCAGGTGATGGTGCGCTCCGAGGTGGCTGTGGAGCGGGTGAGGAAGGAGAAGTCGGCGCTCGCGTCGCGGAAGACGACGGGCCGGTAGTCGGGATGGATGGACGGCTTCATGGGATGTCCTCCTTCAGAGGATGGGGTGGGGCGAGCCGGAGCTCACCAGCTGGACTTCGTCACGCCCGGCAGCTCACCGCGGTGGGCGGCCGCGCGGAAGCGCACCCGGGAGAGCCCGAAGGTGCGCAGGAACCCGCGCGGACGGCCGTCGATCGCGTCGCGGTTGCGCAGCCGGGTGGGGCTCGCATCGCGCGGCAGGCGCTGTAGGGCGCGGTGGGCGATCACCTTCTCCGAGGTGGTCGCCGCGGGGTCCTTGAGCGTGCGCTTGAGCGCGGCGCGCTGCTCGGCGAACCGGGCGACGGTCTCGCGCCGGCGACGGTCGGCGGCGATCTTGGAGGTCTTCGCCATCAGCGCTCCTCGCGGAACTCGACGACCTCGCGCACGCGGGGGTCGAACTTCCGCGCGACGAGCCGGTCGGGGGTGTTCCGTCGGTTCTTGGTGGTCATGTACGTGTATCCGGTGCCGGCGGTGGAGCGCATCTTCACCACGCCGCGCACATCGTTCTTCCTGGCCATAAGGGGTTTCCTCTCAGATCTTCTGTCCGCGGGCGCGGATCTCGGCGACGACCGCCTCGATCCCGCGGCGGTCGATGGTGCGCAGCCCCCGGGCGGAGACGCGCAGGCGCACGGTCCGACCGAGCGACGGGACGAAGAACCTCTTCGTCTGCACGTTGGGGTCGAAGCGTCGCGAGGTGCGGCGGTGCGAATGGGACACGGACTTCCCGAAGCGGGGGACCGCTCCGGTGACTTGACAGCGCTGAGACATGGATGGCGATACTAGTAATGAGAACGATTATCGTCAAGCAGGAAGTGCAGGACCCATGCCCGAGAGCCGCTCCTCGAAGCCCGTCTCCCCCCAACCCCTCCCGGGGGCCCGGCATTCCCGCCCTGTCGCCGTCGTCACGGCGCTCGACGAGGTGCTGCGCGACGCCCTGGTGGCGAGCCTCCTCCTGGACGCCGAGGGTCTCCTCGCGCTGCGCTACGAGGTCGCCGAGGACTCCTCCGCGCTGCGCCGCCTCGTCGTCGCGGCCGACGGGGTGCGCGAGGACGAGCTGGTCGACCTCGCCCACCCCTGCGTCTCCTGCGCCATGCGCGAGGACGCCGTGCCGACCCTCGCCCGCCTCGCCGGGCTCCCCGAGGTGACCGGCATCCTGCTCGCCCCGCCGCTGAGCGCCGACCCGTCGATCGTGGCGGGCACGCTGCGCCCCCACGAGGACGCCTGGCACCTCGCCTCCGCGGTCGCCCTCGCCGCGGCCGGCACCGCTTCCGAGGACCTCCTGGGCGACGCCACCCTCGCCGAGCGCGGGCTGCGCTGGGCCGACGGCGACGCGCGCTCCGTCGGCGAGGCGCTCGCCGCCCAGCTCGAGTACTCCGACGTCATCGTGCTCTCCGGCGAGGCGGACGGGCCCGGGGCCGAGCTCGTCGAGCACCTGCGCGCCCCCGAGCAGCGTCTCCTCCACGACCCCTTCGCCGTGGCCGTGCCGGACGTGCTCGGCGGCCGGCTCGACCACGCCGCCGCCCTGCGTCGTCGCGACGCGCGATATGTCGAGCCCTACGGCGGCCCCACCGACCATGGCACCTGGACCCTCGACCTGCTCTGCGAGCGGCCCTTCCATCCGGGCCGACTGCTCGCGAACATCGAGGCTCTCGGGGGCGGACGCCTGCGCGGACGCGGCCGCTTCTGGGTGCCGGACCGCCCGGACAGCATCTGCCAGTGGGACGGCGCGGGCGGTCAGGTCTCCATCGGCGCCGTCTGGCGCACCGGTGCCGAGCTGCCCACCACGCGGCTCGTCGTCACCGGTCAGGACCCCGAGGACCTGCCGCGGGTGCGGGACGCCTTCGCCCGCAGCCTGCTCACCCCGCAGGAGTGGGCCCGGGGCCTCGCGCCGTGGCTCGGCGCCGAGGACCCCCTCGCACCCTGGCTCGGGGAGCGGGACGCCAGGGTGTGAGAGGGGCGGCGGGCGTGCTCAGACCGCCGTGACGGCGCGTCGGGCGTGGCTGCGGTGGGTGAGGACCACGAGGGTGAGCAGCGTGCCCACGCTCACCGCCGCCACCACGATCCGCGGCACGGGGCTGCCGGTCGCGTCCCAGGCCACGTGCCTGGCCGGGACCAGCACCCCGCGCTGCTGGCGGCGAGTCCGGTCGCACGGTCCCGCCGACGACGAGAGCCGCGACCCGAGCCGGACGAGCTTGCTCGTCGGCGCCGGGTCACGGCTCTCAGCATGTGCGGGTGCGCCGCCCGTCACGGCGGTGCGGGGCCCTCAGGCGGTCGCGGTCCTCGCCGGGAGCACCTTGTCGGCGTAGCGGCGGCGGAAGCGCTCGACGCGCCCGGCGGTGTCCAGCACCGTGCCGCGACCGGTCCAGAACGGATGCGAGGCCGAGGAGACCTCGACGTCGATCACCGGGTACTCCCGGCCGTCCTCCCAGGTCACGGACTTGTCCGAGGTGCGGGTCGAGTTGGTCAGGAAGGATTCCCCGGCGCTCCGGTCCCGGAACACGACGGGTCGGTACTGAGGGTGGATGTTCTTCTGCATGGCGATCTCCTCACCGCGTCGATGACTGAAGGGTCAACGACGCAGGGGGTTCGCGTATTCCCGCGTGGCCGGGCCCGCTTTCGCGGCTGCTCGCGGCGCCCGCCGCCGTGAGGCGACGGGCGTCTCGCAGGGTCAGGCGGAGGCGCCGACGAGAGTGCGTCGGGCCTGCTCCCCCTGCACGGCACGGCCTCCGGTGCGCGCCAGGTGCGCGGCGGAGGAGAGGTCCACCTCGATGACGGGGTAGATCTTCCCGTCCTCCCAGGTGGTCGAGTGCTCCGAGGTGCGGGTGGAGCGCGAGAGGTAGCGCAGCCCGGCGCTCTGGTCGCGGAAAACGACGAGATGGGGCTGAGGTCGATGGTGCTGGCGTCGAGTGTTCGTCATGGTGATTCTCCTTCGATGTCGGCGCGCGGCCGGGTCAAGTCCCTGGAAGTGGTGTAGCGATCCTTCGCTGAGGGGTCAGGCGGTCAGGGCGGGTAGGGAGCTTGTGGTGACCTCCTCGGTGTTGGTGTCGGGGACGAGGTTGAGGCGGCAGCGGGCCAG
>NZ_ML133858.1 GCF_003994255.1 Brachybacterium paraconglomeratum
CTGCTTCTCGCGCAGCGACCATCGCCGGCTTCCCGGCTATGACTGCCTCGATGACCTCCGCTCGAAACGACGCAGGCAACATCAGCAACTCCCTCCTCAGGAGTCGCACTCACCCGTTGAGGCGGCCTCAGTGATACCGGTCGAAACCTGCCACTCGATTCCGTCGGGGACCCGCCAGGCCGCCCCGGGCCGTCGACCCGCCGCCGAGTGCCGCATCGGGACCGGCACCCGGCGGGCCGGTGCAACGGTCGGGATGCAGCATCCGGTCCTGGGGGGGATGGGGTGGCCGGTGCAGGGACGGGGCGGCCGAGGCAGCGCCTGCCGGCGGCTCAGCCGAGGAGGCGGGCGACGTGCGGGGCGATCGCGCGGAACGCCTTCCCGCGGTGGGAGATCGCGTCCTTCGCCTCGGCGGTGAGCTCGGCGGAGGTGAGCTCCTCCCCGTCGGGCAGGAACAGCGGGTCGTAGCCGAAGCCGCCCTCGCCCCGTCGCTCCCGCAGCAGCACACCGGTCATCTCGCCGCGCTCGACGTGCTCGACGCCGTCCGGGCCGACGAGCGCCGCCGCGCACACGAAGCGGGCGCCGCGATGCGCGTCGGGCACGTCGGAGAGCTGGGCGAGCAGCAGGTCGTTGTTCGCCTCGTCGTCGCCGTGACGGCCCGACCAGCGGGCCGAGAAGATGCCCGGGGCGCCGCCGAGCACGTCCACGGCCAGGCCCGAGTCATCGGCGACGGCGAGCAGGCCGGTCGCCGACGCGGCGGAGCGGGCCTTCAGCAGGGCGTTCCCCTCGAAGCTCACCTCGTCCTCGACCACATCGGGCAGCGCGATGCCGGCGGAGGAGATCACCTGCTCGGGAGCGAGCCCGGGCACGGCCGCGGCGAGGATCCGCTGCAGCTCGCGCAGCTTCTTCGCGTTGTGGGAGGCGAGGATGACCCGCGCCCCGGCGGGGACGGAGCCTGCGGCGGCGCCGTCGGCCGACGGGCCGGCGCCACCGGGCGCGGCCTCGCCTGCCGACGGGGCGTCACCGCCGAGCACGGCACTGTCGGCCGGGGCGGATCCCCCGTCGGCCGCGGGATCGAACGCGGCGCTCATGCCTGCGCGGCCAGGACGTCGCGCTGGATCTCGGCCAGCTGGGCGCAGCCAGTGGTCGCGAGGTCCAGCAGGGTGCCGAGCTCGGCGCGGTCGAAGGGGGTGCCCTCGGCGGTGCCCTGCACCTCGACGAAGCCTCCGGTGCCGGTGACCACGACGTTCATGTCGGTGTCGGCGGTGACGTCCTCGCGGTACTCGAGGTCCAGCAGCGGCCGTCCCTCGACGATGCCGACGCTGATGGCGCTGACCGTGTCGGTGAGCACCTCGGACGCGGCCGGCAGGTCGGTGTGGCGCTTCGCCCAGGAGACCGCGTCGGCGAGCGCGACGTAGGCGCCGGTGATCGCGGCGGTGCGGGTGCCTCCGTCGGCCTGGAGCACGTCGCAGTCCAGCTGGATGGTGTTCTCGCCGAGGGCGTCGAGGTCGATCACGGCGCGCAGCGAGCGGCCGATGAGGCGGGAGATCTCGTGGGTGCGCCCGCCGATCTTCCCCTTCACGCTCTCGCGCGGGGAGCGGGTGTTCGTGGCGCGGGGCAGCATCGCGTACTCGGCGGTGACCCAGCCGGAGCCGGAGCCCTTCTTCCACCGCGGCACGCCCTCGGTGAAGGAGGCGGTGCACAGCACACGGGTGCGGCCGAACTCGATCAGTGCGCTGCCCTCGGCCTGGTCCTGCCAGCCCCGGGTGATGCGCACCTCCCGCAGCTGGTCGGGGGTGCGGCCGTCGACGCGGTCGCCGACGAAGGTCTCGGTCTGGGGGCTCACGGGAGCTGCCTCCTCAGGGGTGGGTCAGGCGGTCACCTCGAGGATATCGGCCGGGCGGACCATCGTGATCGGGCCCGAGTGGACCTCCTGCGCCTCCGCGAGCGGGATCGCCGGATCGGTCCAGGCCGGGATGTGGGTGAGCGCGAGATGGCCCACCCCGGCGCGGGCGGCGGCCTCGCCGGCGCGGCGCCCGGTCAGGTGCACGCCGGTGAAGCGGTCGTCGCGCCCTTCGATGTAGCCGGCCTCGCACAGGAACAGGTCCGCGCCGCGTGCCAGGTCGTCCAGCGCCTCGCAGGCGTCGGTGTCGCCGGAGTAGGCGAGGACGGCGTCGCCCGCGGTGATGCGGAAGCCGTAGGCCTCCACCGGGTGCAGCACGGCGCGGGTCTCGATCGAGAAGGGCCCGATCGTGAAGCGGTACCCGTCGGAGAGCGGGTGGTGCTCGAACGGGGAGCAGGTCACGCCGTCGGGCACGTTCCCCTCGCGGCTGAGCACCGCGGAGAGCCGGTCCGGCAGCGGGGCTGGGGCGTGGATCGGCAGCTGGCCGAGGTCCGTGCGGGAGTGGTAGGCCCAGAACACCTCGAGACCGGTGAGGTCGAGGTAGTGGTCGGGGTGGAGGTGGGAGATGATCACCGCGTCGAGATCGGCGGGGTCGATCACGCTCTGCAGCGGCCCGAAGGCGCCGGAGCCGAGGTCCATCAGCACCCGCCAGGTGCGCCCCGCCTCGTCCTCGTGCTCGAGGAGGTAGCTGGAGGCGGCGCCCTCGGGGCCGGCGAAGCTGCCGGAGCAGCCGATGACGTGGACCCTCATGCGCTCACCACCGGCAGCGACCCGGTCATGTCCAGAGTGGGGCCGAGGAATCGGCGCGAGAGCAGCGCGAACTGCTCGCTGCCGCGGCCCTCGGCGGTCTGGGAGAAGACGTGGCGCGGGGAGCGGTCGGTCTCGCGCAGGGCCTCCGCGGCGTGCAGCTGGCGGAACACGTCCAGCGCCGTCTCCTCGGCGGAGGAGACGAGGGTGACGTCCGGGCCCATCAGGTAGCTGATGGGACCGGCGAGCATCGGGTAGTGGGTGCAGCCGAGCACGAGCGTGTCCACGCCCGCCTCGCGCACGGGGGCGAGGTACTCCTCTGCCACCTCGAGCACCTCCCGCCCACTGACCACGCCGTTCTCGACGAACTCCACGAAGCGGGGGCAGGCCTGGGTGATCAGGTCGAGCTGCGGGGCCGCGGCGAAGGCGTCCTCGTAGGCGCGGGAGGTGACGGTGCCCTGGGTGGCGATCACGCCGACCCTCCCGTTGCGCGTCGCGGCGACGGCGCGGCGCACGGCCGGCTGGATCACCTCGATGACCGGCACGTCGTAGCGTTCGCGCGCATCGCGCAGCACGGCGGCCGACGCGGTGTTGCAGGCGATCACGAGCATCTTCACGCCGTGCTCGACGAGATGGTCCATGATCTCCAGCGCGAGGGAGCGCACCTCGGCGATCGGGCGGGGGCCGTAGGGCCCGTGCTCGGTGTCGCCGATGTAGAGCAGCTCCTCCTGCGGCAGCTGATCCAGCACGGCGCGGGCGACCGTCAGGCCGCCCACCCCGGAGTCGAAGATCCCGATCGGCGCGTTGTTCATCCCGGCAAGGCTAGTGCGGACAGGTGTCCAGGGCAGTGACGGCGCGCTCACTGCGTGCCGTTTCACAGTTCGTCCACACCCGGCACGCGACCGGACGACCCGTCAGTCCAGGGCTCGCAGCAGGCTCTCCTGGAGCCAGCTCAGCAGCTCGTACACGGCGATGACGATGTCGGAGCCGACGTGCTCATCATCGCCCGAGCTCTCGGCGCCCTCGACCCGCTCGCCGATCTGCTGGAGCATCCGGACGGTGTCGAAGTCGCCGTCGCGCTGCAGGCCGAGCCGGTCGGCGAGCACGATCCGCACGTCGTTCAGGGCGCGCAGCATCGACATCGCCTCGTCCTCGTCCAGGACCACCTCGCTGTGCCCTCCCCCGGCCGCGTCGAGGATCCTCATCACGCGGCGGAGGTCGGCGAGCTTCGCGTCGGCCAGATCGCGCTGGCCCAGGCGTCGGTACTCCTCGGCGAGCGCCGGGTCCTCGGACGCGGCGGGGAACAGGCGCCGCACGGCGGAGTCCGAGGGGGTGCGGGCCTCGCGACCGGCGAACTCAGCCTCGAGCCGGCGCAGCGGGTCCTCGCTCTCGGCGGCGCGGCGCAGCGCGTCCCCGCCCTGGTCGATGCCGAGGTCCCCGCGGATCAGGTCCGCGGTCTCCTGGGCGACCTGGGCGATGATCGCCTTCTCCTCGCCGTCGAGACGGCAGGCGAGGGAGCCGTCGGGTCGACGTCGGAACGCATGCGCCATCAGCCCTCCCCCGCCTTCTCGATCGTGGACTGCAGTCCGAAGGAGTGCATGGCCTGCACGTCGGTCTCCGCCTTCTCGCGCGAGCCGCGGGAGACGATCGCGCGGCCCTCATCGTGGACCTGCATCATCAGCTGCTCGGCGACCACGCGGGAGTATCCGAAGTAGCGGCGGAAGACGAACACGACGTAGCTCATGAGGTTCACCGGGTCGTTCCAGACCACGGTGCACCAGGGGCCCTCGGTCTCGAGCGTCGTGCGCTCCTCCGTCGCGGCATCGGTGCGGGTCCGCGTCCGCGGCTCCGCCCGCGGCAGATCGACCGGCATGCACATCCCTCCTGAGTCTCGCCGCTGCCCGGGGCGCCGGGTGGGCGGCGCACCGAGTCTACGGGGCGCGCCGCCTCCCCTGCCCGCCCGCCACGCACTACGGTGGACACCGTGACTTCCGCCCTGCTCACCGACCTCTACGAGCTGACGATGCTGGAGGCGGCCCGGGACGCGGGGACCGCCTCCCGCCGCTGCGTGTTCGAGGTGTTCACCCGCTCCCTGCCTGCCGGGCGCCGCTACGGCGTGCTCGCCGGGACGGGCCGCGTGCTCGACGCGATCGCGGACTTCCGCTTCGACGACGCGGATCTGCGCTATCTCGCCTCCACCGGCGCGCTGCGGGAGGACACCCTCGACCATCTCGCGCAGTACGAGTTCACCGGCGACGTCTTCGGGTACCAGGAGGGCGAGCTGTTCTTCCCGAACTCGCCCGTGCTGCGGATCGAGGGGACCTTCGAGAACGCGGTGCTGCTGGAGACCGTCGTGCTCTCGATCCTCAACCACGACAGCGGCGTCGCCTCGGTCGGCTCCCGCATGGTCACCGCCGCCCGGGGCCGACCCCTGATCGAGATGGGCGGGCGGCGCGTGCACGAGGACGCCGCGATCGCCGCGGCCCGCGCCGCGTACCTGGTCGGCTTCGCCTCCACCTCGAACCTCGCCGCGGGCGCGCACTACCGCATCCCCGCCGCGGGCACCTCCGCGCACGCCTTCACGCTGCTGTTCGACAGCGAGGAGGACGCCTTCCGCGCCCAGCTCACCGCCCAGGGCGCCGGCACCACCGTGCTGGTGGACACCTACGACGTGGAGTCCGCGGTGCGCACGGCGGTGGAGATCGCCGGCCCCGGGCTCGGGGCGGTGCGGCTGGACTCCGGCGACCTCGCCGCGCAGGCCGGGCGCGTGCGGGAGCTGCTGGACTCGCTCGGCGCGACCTCGACCCGCATCACCGCCACCGGCGACCTCGACGAGTACCGGGTCGAGGAGCTGAAGGGCGAGCCGTTGGACGGCTACGGGATCGGCACCCGCCTGGTGACCGGCGGCGGGCATCCCGCCCCCGGCTTCGTGTACAAGCTCGTCGAGCGCGAGGGCGCCGACGGGCAGATGCACCCGGTAAGCAAGCGGTCCCTCGACAAGGCGACCCTCGGGGCGGGCAAGGCCGCGTACCGGATGGTCGTCGGCGGGCAGGCCCGGGCGGAGCTGGTGCTCCCGGGCGAGGCGGAGGTCGCGGAGTTCGAGCGGGAGCTGACGGCGGAGCTGATCTCCGGCACGTCCAACCCCGACTGGGCGCGCACCTCGCTGCGTCCGCTGCAGGTGCCGCTGATCGAAGCCGGCGAGGACATCGCCCCGAAGCGCGCCCCCGCACGGCTCGAGGCCGCCCGCGAGCGCCACGCCGCCTCCCTCGCGGAGCTGGGCCTCGCGGCCGACGACGGGCCCGACGGCGAGATCGCGATCCCGACCCTCACCGACGGCGCGGAGGCCGCCCGCGTCCTGCGCTGACCCGGGCCGCCGGCGGGGCCCCGTCGTGTGCCGCGCCCGTGCCAGGCGGCCCGGAGCGGCGGCAGGCGGGCTCAGCGGCGGCCGACGAACCAGCCGCGCACGATCGAGATCCGCTCCTCGATCTGCTCGGCGCTGGCCTGCGCGACGGCGGGCCCGCCGCTGCGCGAGCGCAGCGTGTTGTGGACCGAGCCGTGCGGGGTGCCGGACTTCTTCGCCCACGCCGAGACCAGGGAGCTGAGCTCCTTGCGCAGGTCCATGAGGCGGCGGTGGTCGACCACGCCGGGGGTCGTCGGCTGCTGGTCCGCGCCGCTCTTCTGGCGTCGGGCCTGCTGCTGGGCCTGCTGCTGCTGGAGCACGACCCGCATCTGGTCGGCGTCCAGCAGGCCGGGGATGCCGAGGAACTCCTGCTCGTCCTCCGAGCCGATCATGCCGCCGGCGCCGTACTCGCCGCCGTCGAACAGGACCCGGTCGAAGGAGGCCTCCGACTCGAGCGCCTCGAAGCTCATCTCGACCTGGTCGCTGGCCTGCTCGGGCCGGTTGGCCTGCTCGATCAGCGACTCGTCGAGCCCGGTCTCCTCATCGCCCGTCTTCGGCCGACGGTCCAGGACGTGGTCGCGCTCTTCCTCCATCGCGGCGGCGTGCGCCATCAGGATCGGGACGGTGGGCAGGAAGACGCTCGCGGTCTCTCCGCGGGTCCGCGAGCGCACGAAGCGGCCCACGGCCTGGGCGAAGAACATCGGGGTGGAGGTCGAGGTGGCGTAGACGCCGACGGACAGGCGCGGCACGTCCACACCCTCGGACACCATGCGCACCGCGACCATCCAGCGGTCGTCGGAGGCGGAGAAGTCCTCGATCCGCTTGCCAGCGCCCTCGTCGTCCGAGAGCACCACGGTGGGTGCCTGCCCGGTGAGGTCGTGGAGGGTAGCGGCGTAGGAGCGGGCGGCCTTCTGGTCGGTGGCGATGACGAGCCCGCCCGCGTCGGGCACGTGGCGGCGCACCTCGGTCAGGCGCCGGTCCGCGGCCGAGAGCACGGACTGGATCCACTCCCCCTTGGGGTCCAGGGCGGTGCGCCAGGCCTGCTGGGTGATGTCCTTGGTCTCCAGCGCGCCGAGCTGGGCGGAGACCTCGTCGCCCGTCTTCGTGCGCCAGTGCATGCGCCCGGAGTAGGTCATGAAAAGCACCGGGCGCACGACGTGATCGCGCAGCGCCTCGCCGTAGCCGTAGGTGTAGTCCGCCTTCGAGCGCGCGAAGCCCTCCGCGTCCTCCTCGTAGGTGACGAAGGGGATCTCGGAGTCGTCCGAGCGGAACGGCGTGCCGGTCAGGGCCAGGCGCCGCGTGGCGGGGTCGAAGGCCTCGCGCACCCCGTCGCCCCAGGTCCGGGAGTCGCCGGCGTGGTGGATCTCGTCGAGGATCACCAGGGTGCGGTCCGCCTCGGTGCGGGCGCGGTGCAGCGCCGGGTGCATGCCGATCTGGGCGTAGGTCACCGCGACGCCCTGGTAGTGGCTGCCGTGCGCGCCCTGGGAGTTGGAGAAGTTCGGGTCCAGGGAGATGCCCACGCGCGCGGCGGCGTCGGCCCACTGGGTCTTCAGGTGCTCCGTCGGGGCGACGACGGTGACCCGTCGGACGGTCCCCTCGGAGAGCAGCCCCGCCGCGATCTGCAGCGCGAAGGTCGTCTTGCCGGCGCCGGGGGTCGCGACGGCCAGGAAGTCCTTCGGCGCCCGGGTGCGGTACATCTCGAGGGCCTCGGCCTGCCAGGCGCGGAGCTTGGGGACGGTGCCCCAGGCGGCGCGCTCGGGGTAGGCGACGGGGAGCGTCCTCGCCGCGGCCTCGGAGGGCTGGCGGGGGTCGCTCTGGGAGAAGAGGGAGGGAGTGGTGTTCACGGCGTGGACCACCGTACCGCCGGGGACCGACGACCCGCCCACCTGCCCGATGTGAGGAAGTCCGCGGGGGCGGCGCGAGGGCGGCGCCGCCTCTCGGCGGCACCGCCCTCGCGGCGGGTTCCTGCAGGGCAGGGGCTCAGCGGCGACCGCCGAAGAAGCCGCGGAAGCCACCTCCGCCGCGGCCGGAGCCTCCCTTGCCTCCTGTGCCGTCGCCGCCGTCGTTCGGCTCGCGGATCCCCTCGTAGATCTCCTTGCACTCCGGGCACACCGGGTACTTCTCGGGGTCGCGGCCGGGCACCCACACCTTGCCGCACAGCGCGATCACGGGCGTGCCGCCGAGCGCGGCCTGGGTGATCTTGTCCTTGCGCACGTAGTGCGCGAACCGGTCGTGGTCGCCGTCGTCGGTGGTCTGCTCCTGCTCCTGCACCTGACGGTCCAGGACGGCGGTGGGCGCGGCTCCTGGGTCGTCGGAGTAGGGGTCCATGCGGGA
The DNA here is from genome assembly GCF_003994255.1 of Brachybacterium paraconglomeratum. Classification (GTDB taxonomy): domain Bacteria; phylum Actinomycetota; class Actinomycetes; order Actinomycetales; family Dermabacteraceae; genus Brachybacterium; species Brachybacterium conglomeratum. The sequence continues at coordinate 8,382 of NZ_ML133858.1, forward strand.
CGGATCGGACGTGGAGGACATGGAGGTCATGACAGCCTCCCTCGCTTTCTGCCTCGGTCGCGGGCGTGCTCGTCGAAGCCTAGCGGCCCCGCCTCCGCGAGGACAGGACACGGGCCTGGGAGACTGGGCCCATGGATGGCGTGGCCGAGTTCTTCCGGAGGATCCCCGTCGAGATCGTGCGGGTCGGCGGCTCCGTGCCGTGGCGGACCGGCCTGCTCGGCCTCGCGCTGGTGCTCAACATCGGTTTCTTCCTGCCGCTGTCCCCGGGCGGGATCGGCCTGCCGGGGCTGGACAAGGCCGTGCACCTGCTCTTCTTCGCGGCCACCGTGTTCACCGCCGGACGGGTCCTCGCCCCCGCGCGGCGCTTCCCGATCGGCTGGGTCGTGGTGGTCGCGCTGGTCCACGCCCTGGTGGTCGAGCTCGTCCAGCACATCGCGATCCCGGGCCGCTCCGGCGACCTGGTGGACGTCCTCTTCGACGTGGTCGGCATCGCGCTCGGCCTCGGGCTGTGGGCCGGCGAGCGGATGCTGCGCCGCGCCGCCGCCGAGCGCGAGGTGGAGCCGTCGGCCCCGCCGATCGAGCAGCCGCAGCGCTGAGCGGCCCTGGATCCGAGCTGCCATGGATCCGAGCGGCCGCAGCGCCGAGCGGCCGCCCGACGGGCCGCGCCCGGCCCGCGAGCGCACCGGTCCGACGCCGCCGGGGCCGCCACGGCCCCAGCGGCGCGGCGGGGTCAGCCGTTCAGCGTGATCTCGTCGGCGTAGACCGCCGTCATCGTCCCGGTGATCGTGTCGATGGTGCCGGCCTCCTCGCGGGCGACCTGCTCGACCGCGCTCGCGACCGCCTTGGTCACCCCGTCATGGAAGACGCTGGGGACGATGTAGGTGGGGTTGAGCTCCTCGGCGCTGACGACGTCGGCCAGGGCGTTCGCCGCGGCCAGCAGCATCCGGTCGCTGACCCGGGTGGCGTGGGCGTCCAGCAGCCCGCGGAACACGCCGGGGAAGGCGAGGACGTTGTTGATCTGGTTGGCGAAGTCGCTGCGCCCGGTGGCGACGACCTCGGCGTGCTTGACCGCCTCGGCCGGGTCGATCTCCGGGGTCGGGTTCGCCATCGCGAAGACGACGGCGCGGTCCGCCATCGTCGCGACGTCCTCGGCGGAGAGGATGTTCCCTGCGCTGACGCCGATGAACACGTCGGCCCCCGCGACCGCGTCCTTCAGGGTGCCGGTGAGCTGGCGCGGGTTCGTGACCTCGGCGATCCAGGGCAGACGCCCCTCGAGCTTTTCGCGGTTCTCGTGGACGATGCCGTCGATGTCGGTGACGATGATGTCGCGCGCACCTGCCGCGCGCAGCAGGCGCAGGATCGCGGTGCCCGCGGCGCCGGCGCCGGAGAGCACGATGCGGGCGGTGGAGACGTCCTTCCCGACCACGCGCAGGGCGTTGCGCAGCGCGGCGACGACCACGATCGCGGTGCCGTGCTGGTCGTCGTGGAAGACGGGGATGTCGAGCTCGGCGCGCAGGCGGTCCTCGATCTCGAAGCAGCGCGGGGCGGAGATGTCCTCGAGGTTGATGCCGGCGAAGACGGGCGCGATCGCCTTGACGTGGGCGACGATGTCGTCGACCGAGTGGGCGTCCAGGCAGATCGGGAACGCGTCGATGTTCGCGAAGCGCTTGAACAGGGCGGCCTTGCCCTCCATCACCGGCATCGCGGCGAGCGGCCCGAGGTCGCCCAGGCCCAGGATCGCGGAGCCGTCGGAGACGACGGCGACGGTGTTGCGCTTGATGGTCAGGCGGCGCGCGTCCTCGGGGTTCTCGGCGATCGCCTTGACCACGCGGGCCACGCCCGGGGTGTAGATCATCGAGAGGTCGTCGCGGTGGCGGATCGGGAGCTTCGACTCGACCGTCAGCTTGCCGCCCAGGTGGGCGAGGAAAGTGCGGTCCGAGACCTTGCCGAGCTCGACGCCCTCGAGCTCCTTGAGCGACTCGACGACCTCCATCGCGTGATCGTGGCCGCTGGTGAGCACCGTGATGTCCGCCCGCATGCGCTCGGGCCCGGAGGCGGAGACGTCGAGCGCGGTGACCGTCGCCCCGTGCTGCTCGATGCGGCCGGTGATGTCGCTGACCGCTGCGGAGCGCGCCGCGAACTCCAGACGGACGGTGATGGAATAGCTGACGGATGGCATCGGTGACATGGGACACAGCCTAACGCGCTCGACCTGCTCGGATCGATCGCGCGACCCGCAGGTCAGGACGGCTGCCCGGAGGCTGCGGCGGCGGCCGTTCCGAGGATGGGGAGTTCTGCCGATGGTGCAATGTCGGGAACCCTGCTTGAGTGTGCGTGGACGGGCGGGGGACCCGTGGGGCGACGAGGAGAGCGTGAGCACATGGAGTTCCTGGGAGCGGACACCGAGCAGGTGATGGGGCATGCGCGCGCGGGCGACCCGTTCCGCGACACCGTCGACACAGAGTCCCTCGGCGGCTCCTACGCCGACCAGCACCCCGACTGGGACCCGGAGGACATCGGCATCACCGAGGAAGACATCAGTGCCGCCGAGATGCAGCAGGGGACCCTCGGCGACTGCTGGTACCTGGCGGCGATCATGGCGACCCAGCAGACCGATCCCGGGCTGCTGGCCGAGAACATCACGGGACTGGGCTCTCCCCCGGGAGCAGACGGATGGGAGGTCGAGCTGTTCATCGACGGCGAGTGGCAGTCGGTGCCGGTCTCCCCCGACGAGATCACCGTGAACGGCGCGCGCCAGGTCGACGGCAGCGACTGGGCCGACGGCGAGCCCGGCTTCATGTCGATCTACGAGCGCGCGATGATCAACGCCCATGACGGCAGGCCTTCCGCCGTCTCGGCCGACACCCCTGCGGCAGGCATCGAGATGATCACCGGAGGATCCACCGAGACGAGCACGCTGGGCGGACAACCCTCCTTCGAGGAGTACCGGGAGGCGATCGATGCGGGACGACCGATCACGGTGATGACCGATCCGATCGCCCCGATGGGCTCATCGGCCGACGACCTCGTCGCCGCGCACGTCTACCAGGTCAGCGGATACGACGAGTCCACTGGTGAGATCATCCTGGCCAACCCGCACGGTGCGAACGCGGGGAGCCCGCCCGAGGTGCGGGTAGACCCCAGCGATCCGACCTTCGCCAATGACATCGTGATGACCGGGATCGGAGAATGATGGACGAGAGCACGGACAGCACGGTCCTCGTGGAGCAGGCCGGTCAGATCTCCCTCGGCCGCACCGCGGTCGCGATGCATCGCACCCTGTCGGACCGGCACTCCTCCTACGTCGTGATGCGCTGTCGGCACGGTGACGAGGAGGTCGACCTGACCGCCCGGCCCGGTCAGGAGGTGGACGTTCCAGGAGCCGGCCGGGTGCTGGTGGTCGAGGTGAGGGCCTCCACGACGGAGCGTCGAGGCGCGGTCCTCCTGCAACCGGCGTGATCCGGCGCTAGCCGAACGCATTGGGCACCGACGCGAGTGCTCCGCGGCCGCGCCGACGGGCTCACTGCCCCTCGCACGCCTCCGCGCTCACACGTGCTCCATGGATGCGCACCATGCCGTTCTCGCCGAGGCTCAGTTCCGCACCGTAGGTGTCCTCGACCGCGATCATCAGGATGGCTCCCTCCCTGCGGGGGGCGTCCACCGTCTCGAAGCCGTGCTCCTCGAGCACGGGGTCGAGCGACTCCAGGACCGGGTCCCAGTTCTCCTCGACCCCCAGCTCCGCCCCGAGTCCGTCCGCCTCGTAGCCTCCCGAAGTGAAGAGGCACTCGCCGCCCTCGCTTTCGAAGGAGCGGGTCGCGGGGGCGTGGACGAGTTCGTGGCCGAGCGCCGCCTGGACATCAGCGATCACCGCGTCGTAGTGGGACTCCGCCTCCTGGGGATCAAGCTCCTGCACGGAACCGCACCCGGCCAGGAGCACGATCAGGGCGAGCGCCGCAGCCCCGCCGGCGCGTGAGCGAGGGCGTCCTGGGTTCCGCGCCATCGTCGATCTCCGCTCGTCCGGGACGGCACCGGTTCACCGCCGGGGTCGAGTGTGTCAGATCGATCGCGGACTCGGAACGCGCACCAGTGCTCGGGCGCCTGCATGCCGGCGAGTGAGGATCAGTCGGTGTACGCGGCGACGTCCCCGGCGTAGCGGGCCCAGAGGGTCTGTGCGGCGGGGATCTGCTCGGCGTAGCGCTCGGGGTGGGCGGAGATCTGCACGGCCTGCGCGGCCTCGCCCGGCGCCCACTCGTGGTAGTCGGGGGCGAGGTCCAGCAGTCCGGGGGCCTCGGAGTGGTCACCCAGGCCCAGGAAGGCGTCGATCGCGCGCTTCTTGTGGCGCACCTCGTCGTAGGTGCCCCAGCCCATCGAGGGGCGCTGCTGGAACAGGCCGCCGGAGTCGAGGTCGACGGCGGGCTCGTAGTTGCGCAGCCAGGACTCCACGATCGCGGTCGCGAGGGTGATCGTCGCGGCCTGCTCGTCGAGGCCGTGCCCCTTGACCACCGCGATGACGAACTTCGCGTTCTCGACCTGCCACTCGTCCATGGCGTCCAGGAGGAAGCCCTCGCGGGTCTCGGGACGGGTCATGAACTCCTCGGTCCAGACCTCCTCGGCGCGGGCGGGGACGATGGAGCCGAGCGCGGCGAGGGAGGAGAGACCGACGGCGCCGGCGAGGAGCAGGTGACGGCGGGAGAGCGCGGCGGACGGGGAGACGGGCATCGGGGTTCCTTCGGTGCGGAGGGCTCCGGGCTCGTCGAGCTCTCGGGGCGGGGCTCGGACAACGTAACGAGACGCCCGGGATCCTGTGAAGAGCACCAGAACCGTGCAGCCAGCGCTGCGACCTGCGGTTTGATCTGCACATGACCTCGCCATGGAAGTCCGTGGCACGGAGCTCGGCGCGGCGTCGCCCCCGGTCGCACCCTCTCCTGGACGCCTGTCGCGGGGCCTCGGCGCGGCGCGAGGAGCCGCCCCGTCGGCCCGTCGGACGACTTCGGTAAAGCTTTCGTAGGACGTCCTGGGGACCGGCTGGGAGGGGCATGGGTCACGCGCAGGTCACGGCGCGGAGGCGCCCGTCACCTCGGTGCCGCTCAGGCGGAGAGCTCGGCGATCGCCTTGCGGATCCGCTTGTCCGAGACTGTCTGCGCCGTGCCGAGGGTCTGCGCGAACAGGCTCACCCGCAGCTCCTCGAGCAGCCAGTCGATCTCCTGCACGTCGGGCTCGGCGCGGCGGCGGGCGGAGAGCTTCTGCTTCTGCGCGGCCCAGTACTGCTCGAGGTCCCCGATCTGCCAGGCGAGCTGCTCGTCCCTGCGCGGGTTCTCCGGCAGCTTCTCCAGCCGGTGCAGATCGGCCTGCAGGTAGCGGGAGAGGTCCCCGAGGTGTGCGATCCCGGTGCGGGAGATGAACCCGTCGCCGAGCAGGGAGGCGGCGTGCTCGCGGATCTGCGTGAGATGCGAGAGGACCGCGAGGGAGGTGGCCCGGCCCAGCTCGCGCTGCAGCTTCGCGTTGACGGCGAGCGCGGCGGCGGCGTCCTTCACGGCGTCGGCGGCGAGCTCGTCTTGCCGCTGCCGCACGGCCCCCAGCAGCTGCTCGTACTCCGCGCGGGTGCGCACCTGGGCCTGCCCCGCCAGGTGCACGGTCGCGGCGCGGGAGGCATCGGCCAGGAGCGCGGCGGTGGAGGCGTAGTCGGAGCCGGAGACGGCGAGCTTGGTGGGATTGGGCAGGGCGTTCAGCACGCGGGAGAGGTCGGTGCCGATCTCCCGGTCGATCAGCGCGATGACGCCCTCGCGGTGGGCGAGGGCCTGCTCGTCGGCCGCGGCGAGGACGGCGAGGTCGACCCGCTCGAGCCGCCCGTCCTTGCCGCGCCGGGCGACGAGGGACGGGTAGCCGGTGACCTTCAGACCGCCGACGGTGGACTCGTGGACGGCCGGCACGCCGCCTGCGGGGAAGCTGGGCAGGTCGGTGCGCGCGATCTCGGTGGACTGGCTGGAGACGGTCGTGTCCACGCGCTTCTTCAGCCGCTGCTTCAGCGCCTCGAGGTCATCGCCGGCGCCGACCTCACGGCCCTTGCCGTCCACGACCCGGAAGTGCATCCGCAGGTGGGCGGGCAGCTTCGTCAGGTCGAACTCGGGGCCGTACAGCGGCAGGTCCTCGGGCACGCCGGGCAGGGCCACGAGCTCGTCGGCGACCGCCTCGACGAACGCCTCGCCGCCGTCGGGGTCGTCGTCGTGCAGGGTCCCGGCGACGGCCTTGGCCCGTTCGGGGGCGGGGACCAGGTGTCGGCGGATCGGCTTCGGGAGGGAGCGGATCAGCTCGGTGACCAGCTCCTCGCGCATGCCGGGCACGAGCCAGTCGAAGCCGCGCGGTGCGAGGCGGTTCAGCACCGCGAGGGGGATCGTGGCGGTCACGCCGTCGGCGCCCTTCGCCCCGACCTCGCCGAAGGAGTAGCTCAGCGGCAGGGTGATGTCGTCCTGCACCCAGGTGTCGGGGAAGTCGGAGCGGATCGCCTCGGTGACCTCCTCGTCGGCGGCCAGCAGGTCCTGCTCGGTGAGGGTGAGCAGGTCCGGGGTCTCGTGGCGGGCCTTCTTCCACCAGGTGTCGAAGTGCCGACCGGAGACGACGTCCTTCGGGATCCTCGCGTCGTAGAAGGAGAAGAGCTGCTCGTCGGAGATCAGCAGATCGCGGCGGCGGGTCTTCGCCTCGAGCTCCTCGAGCCGGGCGATCAGGGCGCGGTTGTCGCGGAAGAAGTGGTGGCGGGTGCGCCAGTCCCCCTCGATCAGCGCGTTCTGCAGGAAGATGTCGCGTGCGGCCTCGGGGTCGATGCGGCCGTAGCCGACGACGCGGTCGGCGACCAGCGGCACGCCGTACAGGGTCACCTTCTCGTGCGCCATGGCGGAGGCGCGCTTGGAGGACCAGTGCGGCGCGGAGTGGGAGCGCTTGACGACGTGCGCACCGGTCTCCTCCGCCCAGGCGGGGTCGATGCGGGCGGCTGTGCGGCCCCACAGCCGGCTGGTCTCCACGAGCTCGGCGACCATGACGTAGTCGGGTCGCTTCTTCGCCAGCGTCGAGCCGGGCCACAGCGCGAAGCGTGCGCCGCGGGCGCCGGAGTACTCGCGGGTGCGGTCGTCCAGCAGGCCGACGTGGCTGAGCAGCCCCGCCAGCAGCGCCTGGTGGATCGCCTGCGGGCTCGCGTCGTTGTCGTTCCGGGAGAGCCCGGCGTCCTTGGCCATGTCCCGCAGCTGGGCGTGCAGGTCCCACCACTCGCGGATGCGGAGGTAGTGGAGGTGCTCGGCGCGCACCTCGCGGCGGAAGGCGCTGGAGGAGAGCGCGTCGCGCCGCTCCTGCAGGTGGTTCCACAGGTTGAGGAAGGAGAGGAAGTCGCTGGTCTCGTCCTCGAAGCGCTTGTGCTTCTCCTTGGCCTGCTGCTCCTGCCCGAGAGGCCGCTCGCGCGGGTCCTGGATCGACAGGGCCGCGACGATGATCAGCACCTCGCGCAGCGCACCGAGCCGACCGGCCTCGATGAGCATCCGCGCCATGCGCGGGTCCAGCGGGAAGCGGGCCAGGGTGCGGCCGACGCGGGTGAGCCGGCGACCGCCCGGTGCGCGCTCGTCGGGCTCGATCGCGCCGAGCTCCTCGAGCAGGCGCACGCCGTCGGTGATCGCGCGGGAGGCCGGCGGCTCGACGAAGGGGAAGGACTCCACGTCGCCGAGGCCGAGGCTCGTCATGAGCAGCACGACGGAGGCGAGGGAGGTGCGCAGGATCTCCGGCTCGGTGAACTCGGGCCGGCCCTCGAAGTCCTCCTCGGAGAACAGGCGGATCGCGATGCCGGGGGCGGTGCGGCCCGAGCGGCCGGAGCGCTGGTTCGCGCTGGCCTGGGAGATCGGCTCGATCGGGAGGCGCTGCACCTTGGTGCGCTGGGAGTAGCGGGAGATGCGCGCGAGCCCGGAGTCGATGACGTAGGTGATGCCGGGGACGGTCAGGGAGGTCTCGGCGACGTTCGTCGACAGGATGATGCGGCGGTAGGTGCCGGCCTTCGGCGGGGAGAAGATCTTCTGCTGGTCCTGGGCGGAGAGCCGTCCGAACAGGGGCAGCACCTCGACGGGCAGGGCGGAGCGGCCGCGGGTGCCGCGGGCGAGGTGCTTCTCGAGGGAGTCGGAGATCTCGCGGATCTCCCGCTCCCCCGGGAGGAAGACGAGCATGTCGCCGGGGCCCTCGGCGGCGAGCTCGTCGACCGCGTCGGTGATGGCCTCGGTGAGGTCCCGTTCGATGGAGTGGATGTCCTCGAGCTCGTCGTCCTCGTCGACATCGGCCTCGAGCACGAGGGGGCGGTAGCGGACCTCGACGGGATAGGTGCGCCCGGAGACCTCGATGATCGGGGCGGGCTCCTTCTCCCCCGAGGGCAGCGTCGCGGCGAAGTGCTCGGCGAAGCGCTCGGGGTCGATCGTGGCGGAGGTGATGATGACCTTGAGGTCGGGGCGCTGCGGGAGGATCTGGCGGAGGTAGCCGAGGATCACGTCGATGTTCAGCGAGCGCTCGTGGGCCTCGTCGATGATGATCGCGTCGTAGCGCGTCAGGAGGCGGTCCCGGCCGATCTCGGCCAGCAGGATGCCGTCGGTCATCAGCTTCAGCCGGGTGCCGCGGGAGGTCTCCTTGGTGAAGCGGACCTGGTAGCCGACGGTCCCCTCGCCGAGCTTCTCCCCCAGCTCGCTCGCGATGCGCTGGGCGACGGAGCGGGCGGCGATGCGGCGCGGCTGGGTGTGGCCGATGATCCGGCCGTCCTGCCCGTAGCCGAGCTCGAGGAGCATCTTCGGGATCTGGGTGGTCTTGCCGGAGCCGGTGGCGCCGGCGATGACCACGACCTGGTTCTCGGAGATCGCCTTCTGGATGTCCTCGCGGCGCTGCGAGACGGGCAGGTCTCCCGGGTAGGTGATCCGCGGCCCGGGGGCAGGGGCCTGCTCGGCAGGGTGCGGGGCGGACGGATCGGGGTTCGAGGAGGTCGCGGTCATGGCGGGGCCACTCTACGTGGGCGGCCCCGCCGCCGTCGTGCCGATTCCGGGCCGCGGCGACGGGGCCCACAGACGGCGGACGACTCTTCCGTCAGTTCTTGCAGGGAGGGAGTGAAGAAACCGCGAACTCCTGCGTGACGGTCTGGACGACACCAGTGGCGTCCTCGTACTCGAAGGTGGCGGTCGCGGTGCCGTTGGCCATGTCGTCCGCCTTCACGGACTCGTACGTCACCACCTCCTCGCCACCGGCAGGGAGGGAGAAGGGGGCTTCGTCCGAGACGGGGAACGTGACGGGTGAGCCGGAGTTCGGGGTGACGGAGACAGAGGTCATCGTCACCGTCGCATCACTGCCGGAGTTCGTGAACGTGAAGACCAGGCGGTACTTGTGGATGCCGCCGGTCACCTTGCAGCTCGCGTTCGTGTTCAGGACGGCCATGACGGGCGGCGGGTCGATGGGCGGCGAGGCGGCGAGGGCGGGCGCGGCGACGGCCATCGTCATCACGGGCGCGGCCCACGCCATCCCCTTCATCATCGAACGTCGGGTGGTGACGCTGCGCGCGGTGCTGCTCATCGGCGCTCCTTCGAACGTGCCGGACCCCCGGCTCCCTCCCCGATCCGTGCAGGGGCCCACCCCTCCACGTCGAAACAGGCATGCTTCCCATTTCGTCCCAATCGGTTGAACCGGACATTGCTCGGCAGTACCGGGAGAAGCCACGCATCTCGGACATTCGGGGCGTTCGTGACACAACCGTGATCCGCGGGCGTCCACCTGCGTGCCCCCCCCGGTCACTGCGCCATGCTGAGGAGGAGCCGTCGCGCGGAGTGCTGACCTGGGCGTTGTGCACAACCCGGAGCGCGTCGCCACCGTCCGGGCAGGATCCGGGGCATGAGATATCGGATCGGCTTCTGGATCGGGCCCGCCCCCGTCGACGACGAGTCGGCGTGCGCGGACCTGCACATGCACCTGCACACCGCCGGACAGTTCGTCGGCTCGCCCACGCCTCCCCTGCCACCCAACCCGCGGATCGTGCGCTTCACCGCGGACGTGCTCGAGGAGTTCCCGGCAGACCTCGCGGACCCCCGGTCCCCGTGGCGGGACGCGGACGCCGCGGAGGCCGCGCACGGTCAGACCTTCGCCCCGGTCCTGTTCGGGCCGGACAGGAAGGTGATCGGGCGGCTGACCCAGCTCGCGCACGAGCACGGCCTGCAGACCTTCGACCTCGCCGCCCATCGCCTGCTGCGCCTCGAGGACGTCGTGGAATGGGAGGACGGTCCCTGGATCACGGGCCCGCTCGGCGGAAGCTGGGACGAGCCCGAGGCCTTCGCCTGCCGCGGGCCGGAGATCGCCCGGGAGAGGCTCGGACTCACTCCTTCAGCCCATGTGCTGGCCGGAACGGGAGAGGACAGTCCCTGAACGACGTCGGCCGGCGCCCGGATGCCCCGAGCGGTCCAGCGGGTGCGCGTGGCCCCGGTCAGCTCGCGAGCAGCCGCCGGCCGGTGCGCCCGAGCGGGTGCTCCTCGGGATAGACGAGCACGAGCCCGAGCGCCATCCGCGTCGCCCATGCCCGAGCGCGCGCCTGGAGGGCCTCCCAGATCGCGTCGTCCTCGATCCCGGTCCAGGCCGCAGAGGCCCGGTAGAGGTCGAGCAGTCCGGCGGAGGAGGCGGAGGGGTGGAGCAGCAGGCCGCCCAGATCGCTCGCCGGGTCGCCGCGGGTGGTGTCGCCCCAGTCGATGAGGGTCACCGCGCCCGGGGAGGCCGGCGGCGGGACGACGACGTTGCCGGGGTGCGGGTCGCCGTGGAGCAGCAGCTCGCGGCCCTGCCATTCCTCGGCGCCGACGCCCGCCTGCCAGGTCTCGGCGGCGCGGCGCGCGGCGTCCTCGTCGAGCCCTGCCCGGCCGAGATCGGCCGCGAAGTGCTCGGCGCGGGTCGCGAGCGGCACCCCGCGCACCGGGTTCCTTCCCACCTCGGGGGCAGGGCCGGAGTGGATCGTCGCCAGCATCCGGGCCAGGTCCTCGGCGACCTGCTCCTGCGTCGCGGCGTCGCACTCCGCAGCCGTCACCCCGTCGATCCACTCGACCGCGACGGCATCCTCGGCGGTCGCGATCACGCGCGGCAGATCCATCGGGAGCGTGGTGCCCAGCCCGCGCAGGCGGCGCAGCACCGTCACCTCCCGGCCCAGCAGCGCTCGCGAGCTGCGGCGGCGGGCGATCCGCAGCACCAGCGGGGCGCCGTCGAGCGTTCCGATCGGCCACAGCACGTTGTCCCAGCCCTCGCCGCGGGGACGCTTCCCGATCGCCCAGCTGATCCGCTCGAGCTCGACGCCCTCCTCTGGCCGCAGCCACGCGCAGAGCAGCTCCACGCGGCGCAGGTCCACGGGCAGGTCGGCAGGAGGGAGGACGGGGGCGATATCCGGCGTGCCGGTCATCCGCCCACCGTACCGGGCAAGGCCTCGCCCGGACGGGCGTTCTCCGACGTCGCCCGTAGCGGTGGATGCGAAGTCCCCCTGGCTGCTGGACGACGTGGAGCCACTGATCGACGCGCTCCTGGACGGCGTCGACACCGACCGCGCCGTGCCGGTCGAGGCGACACTCGGCGCATTCGCGCGGACGAGGAAGCTGCCGATCACCTTCCCGGCCGACGCGGAGGCGATGGCGATCGACGAGGACTGGCACTGCGCCTCCCCGAATGACTCGCCCGGCTACGCGGAGGAGCAGCACTTGGACGGCCGGGCGTACGTGTACGTCGACGCCGACGGGAACCGCTATCAGCTGGGGCACGGCCTGAACTGGTGAGCCGAACGGGGCGGCGGAGAGGGAGAGCCGCGCCGCCGCCCCCGACGGTTCGTCGGCACCTCGTGCGACGTCGCGCCAGCGGTCCGCGGCACATCGCCCGGCGACGAGCCTCGGACACGAGAAAGGCCCCCTCCCCCGCGCGTCTGCGCAGGCGAGGGGGCCTTCGTCGGTGAGTGCGATGGTGGAGCCGGCGGGAATCGAACCCGCGTCCGATAGTGCGGAGCCAGGGCTTCTCCGGGCGCAGTCCGTGTTGGCGTTTTCTCAGTCCCGACGATCCCACGGACACGTCGTCGACGGACTCAGTCACTCTGAGGTGTTCATCCTTCCCCGGTGACCAGGGTCGGCAGCAGTGGCTCCTTAGATGATGGAACGATCCGGGTCAGGAGCACCCCCGGGGTTCCAGACTGCTAACGCTGATCAGGCAGCGAGAGCGAAGTCAGTGCGCTTGGGTTCGGCACTTATTGGTTTCCAGAGGACATTAACGAGATGACTCTGGGTTCTCGGCCCGCTTCCCCTTGCTGGACAACTACCGTCGAAACCGATCGGCCCCTGGCGTGGGAAGGCATGACTATCGTGACGGCGCTCTGGCCGTCGTCGCACTCACTCTTCGGTTGTCAAACACCCACGTGCGCCCCTCGGGAGGAACGCTGTGGATCGAGTCTACCGCGAGCGTGCGACGATCTGAAGCGGATATCTCTCAGCTCACGGCGAAGCCCGCTCCCCGCCAGGATCGCTTCGCCCGCTTCCTGGCGCGTGCGCCACGGAGCCTGGACCATGGGCCGCACCGGCGGGGAGGATGGGACGATGAGCAGCTTCGAGGCCGCCGGCACGCGCATCAGCATCGATCCCGACACCCTGCGCGAGATCGTGCTGGACCCTGCGGCGCTGACCGAATGGTGCGCGGCGCACCCCACCGATCCCCGAGCCGTGGCGTTCCTGCGGATGCTGGGGAGGCTGGACGAGGCGGCGATCGCGGGCCGGCAGGCGCTCGAGGCGCCGGGGCTCTCCCCCGTGATGCGAGCCGTCCGTCGCACCCGGTACGCGCACGTGCTGCAGTGGCAGGGCGCCTTCGTCGCGGCGGAGGAGCAGCTGGACCTCGCCGCCGAGGAGACAGGGCTGGAGGATCCCACCTCCCCCTCGTCCCTCTCGGCGCTCGCCTCCGTGTTCCAGCACCGGGGGACGTGCCGCTTCGAGCACGCCCTCGCCGAGCAGCGCGATCAGCGCCCGCGGGCGGCGGGGAGGCTGTGGGAGGCGGCGCTCGAGGACGCCCAGCGGGCACTGTACATGCGGGAGCGGCTCGGCGTCGCCGTCGAGGGCGTCATCGAGTCCAGCCGGCAGACGGTGCGTCGCCTGGAACGGCGGGACCTGGACGGCTGACCGGCCACCGGCTGACGGACCGACCGATCGGGTCGTCCCCCTCGCGGTGACGTCGGCCGCTCAGGCGGTGAGCGCGGGGCTCAGGCGAGCTCGCGGTGGCGTATGGCGCGCTGCGCCTCGCGCAGGTCCTGCTTCTCGCGCAGGGTCTGGCGCTTGTCCCATTCCTTCTTGCCGCGAGCCAGGCCGATCTTGACCTTGGCGTGGGAGCCGAGGAAGTACATCTCCAGCGGCACGATCGTGAAGCCCTTCTCGCGGGACTTGCTGGCGAGCTTCTCGATCTCCTGCTTGTGCATGAGCAGCTTGCGCTTGCGGCGGGCGGCATGATTGGTCCAGGTGCCCTTGACGTACGGGGCGATGTGGGCGTTGTCCATCCACACCTCGCCGGCGTCGACGTAGCAGTAGCCGTCGATCAGGGACGCGCCCCGGTCGCGCAGCGACTTCACCTCGGTGCCGGTCAGGACGATGCCGGCCTCCCAGGTCTGGTCGATGAAGTAGTCGTGCAACGCCCGCTTGTTCGAGGCGATGAGCTTCTTCTGGGGTCCCTCGTTCGCGGCGGCCTGCTTCTTGTCGGCCTTCTTCGCGGACATGGGTCCTCCTTCTCTCCGTCTCCGGATGCTGCGCTGGTGATCGCGGCCGCGATCGGACGTCCCAGCGTACGACGTGGCCGCGCAGGATCGCGACCGGTTTCTCCGCGGGCGCACTCCCGGACGGCCCGGCAGGGCGGCGGTCAGAGGAACTTCGCGGGGTTGACCGCGTTGCCGTCCTCATGGGTCTCGAAGTGGAGGTGGCAGCCGGTCGAGGACCCGGTGGTGCCCACGTAGCCGACGGTCTCCCCCGCCGAGACCTGAGCACCGACCGGCTTCGCGAAGCCCTGCAGGTGGTGGTAGGAGGTCGTGACCAGGCGACCGTTCATGATGCCGTGGCTGACGATGAGCTTGTTGCCCGCGCCGCTGTTGTAGGTGCGGGCGACGACGCGGCCGGAGTGCGCGGCGCCGACGGGCACGCCGCAGGCGACGGGGAAGTCCACCCCGGCGTGCAGCTTCTTCGTGCCGTAGATGGGGTGCACCCGCCAGCCGAAGTTCGAGTTCAGCCGTGCGTTGACCGGGTAGACCCAGCCGCCGCCGGTGTTCGCGGAGCCGGCCACCGGGGCGCTGCCACCGCTGCTCTTCTGCTGCTGCTGGGCCTTCAGCTTCTCCTCGCGCTCGCGCTCCTGCTCAGCGAGCTCCTCGATCTCGTCGTCGAGGGTGCTGCTGCGGGTCTCGAGGGACTTCTGGTCGCCCTCGTACTTCGTCTTCTTCGCCTCGAGGTCGTCGCGCTGGGTCTTCTGCGTCTCGTACAGCGCGTCGAGCTCGTTCTTCGCCTCGGTCGCCTCCTCCTCGGCGACACGGGTGCGCTCGAGCGCGTCCTCCGCGTCGATCTTGAGCTGCTTGATCTCCTCGCGCACGGCCGACAGGCGCTCGGCGGAGTTCTCCGTGACCGACTGGTCCGTGCGCAGCGCGTCCAGATGGGTGCCCTGGGAGGCCATCGTCAGGCGGTAGTTCATCGAGCGGTCCACCGCGTCCTGCGGGGAGCTGTTGCCGACGTACACCGTCGAGGGGCTGGGCATGCCGCCGCCCTTGTAGGCGGACAGCGCGACCGTGGCGAGCTCGTCGTCGCTGCGGTCGACCTCCTCCTGCCCGGTCTCGACCTCGCCCGAGAGGCGGCGCTCCTCCTCCTCGGCCTCGGTGAGGCGCTCGCCGACCTTCCGGTCCTCCTCCTGCGCCTCGCCGAGCGCGACCCGCGCGTCCTCGAGGTCCTGCTGCGCCTGCGGGATCAGCAGCTCGGTCTCCGCGAGCGCGAGATAGGTGTCGGCCAGATCGTCGTTGACGTCGTTCAGCTCGATGCGGAGGTCCTCGAGCTGCTGGTCGACCTCCGCGCGCTCGGCGATCTTGTCGTCCTTGCTGCCCTCGGCGGAGGCCGGGGAGACGACGGGGCCGGTGAGCATGCCTGCGGCCAGGATCGCGGCGGCGGCGAGGAGGCTCAGGGGGCGGCGCAGACTTCTGGAGGACATGCTCACACCTTCAGGTAGCGGTTGAGGGAGACCACCGACGAGGCGATCGACAGCACGGCGCCGAGGACGACCAGCAGGGGTGCGGCCCAGACGAGGTCTGCGGTGGAGACCGTGATCAGCTGCTCGCCGAGGGTCGGTGCGAGCCAGCCCTGGACGAGATGGTGCAGGCCCAGCCAGAGCATCCCCGAGGCGATCAGGCCGCCGATGATCGCGGCGACCGCTCCTTCGAGCAGGAAGGGCAGACGGATGAAGAGGTTCGAGGCGCCCACCAGGCGCATGATCGCGATCTCGCGGCGCCGGCCGGCGACCGACATCCGGATCGTGGTGGCGACCAGCAGCACCGCGGCCACCAGCATCAGCACCGCGAGCCCGAGCGCGAAGAGCGTGGACTGGTTCAGCACGTCGATGAAGGGGGCGAAGGTGCTCAGCAGGTCGGTGACCTCGTCCACGCCGTCGCGGCCCTGGAAGAACTCGACCACGGCGGCGGAGTCGTCGGCGTCGCTGAGGGTGATGTGGAAGGAGACCGGCATGTCCTCGGCGGTGAAGTTCGAGACGAAGGACTCGCCGGCGAACTGCTCCTGGTAGATCGCGAGCGCCTCCTCCTGGTCGCGCTCCTCGACGGAGGCGATGTACGGGGAGAGGACCTCGCCCTCGAGCGCCTCGCGGACCGAGTCGATCTGGGCGTCGGTCGCGGCGCCGCCGGCGCAGGAGGAGGCCGTCGAGTGCGGGGAGCACAGGAAGATCGTCACCTGGGACTGCTCGACCAGGGTCGACTTCATGTCCATGATCTGCTTCTGCATCAGCACGCCGGTGCCCACGAAGGTCAGCGACACGGCGGTGACGATCACGACGGAGATGACCATGGCGATGTTCCGCCACAGGCCGGTGAGGATCTCGCCGAGGATGTAGCGGGCCCTCATCGCAGCTCCTCCTGGTCCTGGTCGAAGTCACCGGTGAAGTCCTCGGACTCCCTCACCCGGCGGGCCTCGCGCTCATCGATCAGGTCCTCCTCCAGCACGTCCTGTGCGACCGGGCGATCCTCGGCCGACGGGCCGGTGCCGGCCTCGGCCGCGTCGGGCCCGTCGACCTCGACGGAGCGGTCGGCTCCGGCGGGGCCGGCGTGCTCCTCGGAGCTCTCGCGCTCGGCGGCGGGCGACTCGGGCGCCCCGTCCCAGTCGGCGACGAGCTCCTCGTCGTCCAGTGGGTGCTCCTCGCGGTGGGTGGAGTCGTCGGGCAGGTTCCCGGAGATCACGCTGACCGGGGCGGGGGTCTCGTAGCCGCCCCGCTCCTCGTCGCGCACCACCTTGCCGCCGACCATCTCCACGACGCGGCGACGCATGCGGTCCACGGCGGCGCGGTCATGGGTGGCCATCACGACGGTGGTGCCGCGCTCGTTGATCTCGGCGAGCAGGTCCAGGATGCCTTCGGCGGTGGCCGGGTCGAGGTTGCCGGTGGGCTCGTCGGCCAGCAGGATCGAGGGGCGGTTGACGTAGGCGCGCGCGATCGCGACGCGCTGCTGCTCACCGCCGGAGAGCTCGTGCGGGAGCCGCTTGCCCTTGTCCTCCAGCCCCACCATCTCCAGCATCTCGGGGACCAGACGGCGCACCACCTTGCGGGGCGTGCCGATCACCGCGAGGGCGAACTCGATGTTCTGGTAGGCGGTCTTCGAGGGCAGCAGGCGGAAGTCCTGGAACACCATGCCGATGTCGCGGCGCAGCGCCGGCACCTTCCAGGACGGGATCCGGGAGAGGTCCTTGCCGGCGACGTAGACCGTGCCGCGGGTGGGGGCGACCTCCTTGAGCACCATCCTCATCAGGGTCGACTTGCCCGAGCCGGAGGCGCCGACCAGGAACACGAACTCCCCGCGGGTGAACTCGATGTCGAGGTTCTCCACCGCGGGGTGCTGGCCACGCATGTACGTCTTGGTGACGTCGTCGAAACGGATCACTGCTGCCTGTCACATCAGGGGGAAAGTCTGGCGCTCCCAGCGTAGGGGCGCACGGTCGTGTTTCCACGGCGCTGTGGACAGGGGTCGGGTCAAAACCTGGTCAAACCCGGGGTGGATCAGGTCACTCAGTCCTGCGCCGTCCTGACTGATCTCCTACCGGCTCGTCCCTCGCCAGTACGTCGATCAGTCCTGGTTCTTGCCCTGCTCGGCGCGCCAGCGGATGCCGGCGTCGATGAAGCCGCTGATCTCGCCGTCGAAGACCGAGGAGGGGTTGCCCTCCTGGTACTCGGTGCGCAGGTCCTTCACCATCTGGTACGGGTTCAGCACGTAGGAGCGCATCTGGTCGCCCCAGGACGCCTTGACGTCGCCGGCGAGCTCCTTGCGCTCGGCGGCCTCCTCGGCCTTCTTGAGCAGCAGCAGGCGCGACTGCATGACGCGCAGCGCCGCGGCGCGGTTCTGGATCTGGGACTTCTCGTCCTGCATCGACACGACGGTGCCGGTGGGCAGGTGGGTCATGCGCACCGCCGAGTCGGTGGTGTTCACCGACTGGCCGCCCGGGCCGGAGGAGCGGAAGACGTCGATCTTCAGGTCGTTCTCGGGGATCTCGATGTGGTCGGTCGACTCGATCAGCGGGATCACCTCGACCGCGGCGAAGGAGGTCTGGCGGCGGCCCTGGTTGTCGAAGGGGCTGATGCGCACCAGGCGGTGGGTGCCGCCCTCGACGGAGAGAGTGCCGTAGGCGAAGGGGCCGGCGACCTCGAAGGTCACCGACTTCAGCCCCGCCTCCTCGGCGTAGGAGGTGTCCATGACCTTGGTGGAGTAGCCGTTGTTCTCGGCCCAGCGCAGGTACATCCGCATCAGCATCTCGGCGAAGTCCGCGGCGTCCACGCCGCCGGCGCCGGCACGGATGGTGATCACGGCGTCGCGCTCGTCGTACTCGCCCGACAGCAGCGTGCGCACCTCGAGCTCGTCGAGGGTCTTGTGGATGCTGGTCACCTCGGCCTCGGCCTCGGCGAGGGTGTCGGGGTCGTCCTCCTCGGCGGCGAGCTCGACCATCACCTCGAGGTCCTCGATGCGGGAGGCGAGCTCGGAGATGCGGCGCCGCTCGGACTGGGCGTGGGAGAGGGCGGCGGAGACCTTCTGGGCGTTGTCCACGTCGTCCCAGAGGTCCTGGGCGGAGGCCTGCTTCTCCAGGTCCGCGATCTTCTTATCGAGGGCGTCGACGTCCGTCACCTGCTCGATCGAGGACAGGGTCGAGCGGAGCCGGGGGATCTCTTCTGAGAAGTCGATGGAAGCCACGATCGGGGAGTCTACGGCAGAGGGCTCGATGCGGCCCGGGAGTCGCGGAGGTGAGCGGGCAGGGCGCGTCCCATCTCACGGCCCACCTCCTCCAGCAGTGCCTCGCCGCGCGCGATCGCGTCGGGCACATCGGCGGCGCGGGAGACGAGGTCGAAGGCCTCGTCGATCCCGGCGGAGGCGAGCTCCTGCAGATCGAGGGTGACGGCGCCGGCGACGGCGAGGACGGGCAGTCCGGCCGCGGCGGCGCGGCGCGCGACCTCGGCGGGGCCCTTGCCCTGGAGGGTCTGGACGTCGAGCTTCCCCTCCCCCGTCACCACGAGGTCCGCGGCCGCGAGGCGGGCGTCGAAGCCGGCGAGCTCGAGGACGACGTCGGCGCCGGAGCGCTGGGTCGCGCCGAGCAGCAGCAGGGCGTAGCCGACGCCGCCGGCGGCACCGGCGCCCTCGGCGCGGGCCGTCGCGCCGCTCGGGTCCAGCAGTGTCGCGGCGGCGGCGAGGGTCCGGTCGGCGGCGGCCACGGCCTCCGGTCCGAGCCCCTTCTGCGGGCCGTAGACGGCGGCCGCCCCGTCGTCTCCGAGCAGGGGGTTCGCGACGTCGTTCGCTGCGATCAGCGACGCGCCCTCGAGAGCGGCGAGGGCCGGGGAGAGGTCGACGCTCGCCAGGGCCTCCAGACCGGCGAGGCCGGGGGCGATGTCCTCGCCGTCGGCGGTGAGCAGGCGCGCGCCGAGGGCCTGCAGGAGTCCGGCGCCGGCGTCGGTGGAGGCGCTGCCGCCGAGGCCGACGACGATCTCGCGGGCTCCGGCGCGGACGGCGGCGAGGATCAGCTCGCCGAGCCCGCGGGAGGACGCATCGCGCGGGGAGAGCTCCTCGCCGGGGAGCGCCTTCAGGCCGACGGCGTCGGCGAGCTCGAGCACGGCGGTGGTGCCCTCGAGCGCCCAGACCGTCTCGCGCGGCTCTCCTGTCGGGCCGGTGACCGTGGCGGGCTGCGCCGTGGCACCGGCGGCGAGGGCCGCATCGACCGTGCCGTCGCCGCCGTCGGCGATCGGGCATGCGGTGATCTCGGCGTCCGGGGCCGTGGCGGTGATCCCGCGGGAGAGGGCGGCGACGACCTCGGCGGCGGTGAGGGAGCCCTTGAACTTGTCGGGGGCGAGGAGGAGGCGGGTCATGCGGTGCTCGCGATCTGCTCGACGGTGAGCGACGGGTGGGACATGGCGAAGGCTCGTGCAGCGGTAGCGGACGTCATGGCGCTGGTCGGGATCCTACGGAAGCAGAGTCATGCATGCTCGCTCGGCCCGAGACTCGGACTCCCGGTGACCTGGGCGAGCCGACGGCAGGGTCGAACCGGCGGCACGGTCGAGAGGCCGGTACGGACCGGACGGAGGTGGCTCACCGCGCCCGGGCCTCGCCGAGCACGGTCAGCGGGATCGAGGTGTCGGTGCCGCGGGTGAACCAGCCGACCAGCGGCGGATTCGTACGGGCGGCGAGGACGACGTGGGCGGTGCCGTCGGCGTCGACCGTGACCTCCTGGATGTGGATGTCCTCGGTGCTGGTGGTGTCGTAGGGGTAGGTGCGCAGGTGCTCCTCGGCGGCGTCGCGGGCGGAGCCGGTGTGGATCGCGGGGCCGTCCCCGTCGGAGTAGATCCGGGCGGGATCCACGGCCTGGGAGGCGGCGAGCGCGGCGCTGTCGGCGGCGTGCTGGAGGCCGTTGCGCTCCAGCTGCACCCCGGTGATCGAGGTGCCGACGGCGATCACCATCAGGATCACGACGAGCACCCCGGTGGTCAGGATCGTCATCGAGCCGCGCGCGTCCGCCCACCGCTCCCGCACGGTCGCGACCGGCCGGCCGATGCGCGAAGCGAGCGGGGTGGCGGCCGCGCGGAGCAGGAGGGGGCGGCGGCGCCGCTCCTGCGCGGGCCCGGACCTCACAGGTCCGCCCGGTACTGGTCGACGGGCACCGCATGGGCGGCGCCGACCGCGACGGGGCCGGTCTCCCCGAGGATGGGTCCCAGGCCCGGCACGGGGACGGGGATCCGCACCCGTGCGGTGACGACTCCTCCCGCGGTCGCGCAGGGGTCCTCGCTGCAGCTGAGCTCGACGACGTCGCCCGGCGGGAGGCCGTGGTCCTCGAGGACCAGCTCCATGTGGCGCGAGGCCCGGGCTGCGGCGCGGTCGGGGTCGGACTCGGTCGCATGGATGCGCGCGGCGTCGCGGGCGATCGTGTCGGCGGCGAAGGCCGCGGCCTGCACGTTGCCGAGGGTGAGCACGAGGTAGAGGGTCGGGATCAGCAGCGCCGCTGCCAGCACCACGAACTCGACCAGGGCGTTGCCCTGCTCCTCCTCGAGCCGGTGTCGGAGCCCGCCCGGAGCGGCGGGGAGCAGGAGGCGACGGAGCCCTCTCACCATGCCTCCTCGTCCACGGCCCTGCCCTCGACGCTCAGCGCGCCTGCGGGACCGATCAGGCCCACGAGCGGGAGCGTCGCGTCGACCTGCACGCGGATGGTCCCGTCGTCCTCCTGCACGGCGGTGGCCTCGGCCTCGAGCCCTCGCCCGAAGCGCTCGTCGACGAGCTGCTGCGCCCGCTGGGCGCCGTCCTGCGGGGTCGATCCCGCGAGCGCGGCGTGGTGCGCTCCCTGCACGGCGGCGTCGACGAGGGTGTTGCGGGTGTGGACGATGAGCGCCGCCTGGATGACCAGCAGCGCGATCATCACGATCAGCACCGCGACCATCGGGAACTCGGCCACGGCCGCTCCCTCGTCCTCTCGCAGCCGCGCGGCGAGTCGCCGTGCCGCTCCTCGTCGCGGCTCTGCGGGGCCCCGGGCGGGCAGCCCGCGGGTCTGCACCGCCGCGGTCGCGGGGGTGCAGGAGCGGGGCGGGGCCGGGCGGCGCATCAGCAGGGCGGTTCGCAGGGGACGGGAGCGGTCAGAGGCTGCCGCCGAGGAAGGGAGCCATCGCGTTCTCGAAGATCTGCACGATCTGGTCGGAGGCGACGGCCCAGAGGGCGACGACGATCCCCGCGGTCATGAGGGTGATCAGCACCCAGCCGGGGACGTCGCCCTGCTCCGAGGCCAGACGGGCGAGGAGGCGGCTGCGCAGCCCGGCGCGCTGCCGGATGCGGTCTGACGTGCCGGGCTGGGCGAGGCGGTGGCGCGGTCGCATGCGGGTGTGGAGTCGGGTGCGGTGGACGGTCATGTCGGCCTCCTCGGCGGACGGGTCCGGGTCAGGGCCCGGGCGGGTGCGGATCGGAGCGGTCGGGGACGGAGGGACGGAGGACAGGGCGATGACGGACGAGGTCGGGGACCGAGACGACGTCGCCGTCGCGGGCGATGTCGGCATCGGGTGCGGGACCGGTCGGGCGCTCACAGGGAGATCTCCAGCACGGCGAGGCCGGGGAAGATCGCGAAGAGGATCACCAGCGGCAGCACGAAGAACACCACCGGGACGAGCATCGCGATCTCCCGCTGTCCGGCCATCTCCATCAGGTCGCGCTTGGCGTTCTCGCGGGCGTCCTGCGCCTGGGCGCGGAGCACCTCGGCGAGCGGTGTTCCCCGCTCGATCGCGATCGAGACGCCCTCCCCGAACCGGCTGAGGGACTCCAGCGGGGTGCGCGCCCCGAGCGAGGCGAGGGCCTGGGAGACGCTCGATCCGGATCGGATGTCGGCGATCGTCGCGGCGAACTCGTCGGGCAGCGCGCCCGTGGAGGTCCGTGCCACCCGCTCCATCGCCGCGATCGGGCTCTCTCCCGCGGCGACGGCGAGCGCGAGCAGGTCCGCGACGGTCGGGAACTCGCGCGCCATGCGGGAGGCGCGGCGCTTGATCTCGACTCCCAGCAGGTAGTCGCGCAGCAGCACGCCCAGCAGCGCGCCGAGCGCCACGATGAGCAGCCCCAGCACCGCGCTCGCGTCCCGCATCACGATCGCGGCGACGGCGAGGACGATCCCGAGCACGAGGCCGACGGCCCCGAAGACGACCTGCTCGATGCGGAAGGAGTCGGCGGAGGTGCGTCGCCCGGCCAGGCGCAGGCGCCGCTCGAGCTGGTCAGCACCGCCGGTGAGCCGTTCGAGCAGGCCCAGCCCGCGCGCCGCGACCGGGCCGAAGAGGTTCTCCACGACGATGCGGGCCCGGCTCCTGCTGGTCGGCGCCGCGAACAGCGAGGAGTTCCGGGAGCGGCGGAGGTACGGGTCGACGCGCCGGCCGAGGTCCCGTGTGCGCAGCCAGGGCAGCTGGATGGCGAGCAGGTAGAGGCCGGTGCCGAGCATGAGACCCAGCAGGATCCCGGCGAGCAGGGACATGCTCATCGCAGCACCCTCTCGTCCTGCGGCAGCTGCGCGATCATCAGCATCACCCGGTAGGCGATCAGAGAGACCACCCCGCCGACCACCACCAGGACCATCCCGGCCGCGGAGTCGTAGGCCTGGGCGGCCTCGGGCCGCGTCGACATCAGCGCCAGCACGATCCACGGTGCGACGAGGGCGAGGCGGGCGGCGTTCACGGTCCACGACTGGCGGGCCTCGAGCTCGGCGCGGGTGCGGGAGTCCTCCCGCAGGAACGCCGAGAGGGTGCGCAGGAGCGAGCCGAGATCCGTGCCGCCGACGTCACGGGTGATCCGCAGCGCCTCCACGATCCGATCGCCGACGGGATCGGCGAGACGCACCTTGAGCCGGTCGAGGCAGGCGGCGAAATCTCCGCTGGCCTGGTAATCCAGGGCGAACTCGGAGAACGCGGGCCGCAGCTCCTCGGGTCCCTTCCGGCTCAGCTGCACCAGCGCCTCGGGCAGGGAGAGTCCGGCGCGGATGGCGGAGTTGATGTGGTCGACCGCCTCGGGCCACACCTCCCGCATCGCGGTGGTGCGCCGTCGAGCCGCTGAGCGCAGCACGAGCACCGGCAGGACCGAGCACAGCAGCCCGATCGTCAGCGCCGGGACGAGCGCACTGGAGATCGCCCACAGCGCGGCGGCGACCACGAGCCCCAGCCCGGCGCTGAGAGCCGGCACGGCGGCGGGAGGCACCGAGTCCAGCCCCACCTTGATGAGGTCGTCGCGCAGGCGGTCCATCCCTCGAGAGATTCTGCCGGGGCTCGGGACGGCTCCCTCCTGCTCCCACAGCGACCACCAGATCGACAGCAGCCCGAGCCCGGCGACGAGGCCGAGGAACGCTCCGTCGGTCATGCCGCGCTCCTCCCCCCGAGCAGCTCGGCGAGGTCGTGTCCCGCACGGGCGAAGCGCTCGGCGTGCGGCGGATGTCCGTCACCGCGGACCAGCCGGTCCCCGCGCAGG
This sequence comes from Brachybacterium paraconglomeratum, assembly GCF_003994255.1. Classification (GTDB taxonomy): domain Bacteria; phylum Actinomycetota; class Actinomycetes; order Actinomycetales; family Dermabacteraceae; genus Brachybacterium; species Brachybacterium conglomeratum. Next base: position 32,119 of record NZ_ML133858.1, read on the forward strand.
GAGAAGACGTCGGTCACCTCGATGATCTCCTCCTCGACCCGTCCGCTGAGGCCGACGATCTCGCGCACCCGTCGGCGCCCGTCGGCGAGGATGTCGAGGTGGACGACGAGGTCGATTGCGCTGGCGACCGTGGGGACGACGAAGCGGCTGGAGACGTTCTCCCCCGCCAGCAGCGGCAGCGTGCACAGCTTGGTCACCGCGTCCCGTGCGGAGTTCGCATGGATCGAGGCGAGCCCCGGCAGTCCGCTGTTGAGCGCGATCAGCATGTCGAGGCTCTCCGCCTCACGCACCTCGCCGACGATGATGCGGCTCGGCCGCATCCGCAGCGCCTCCTTCACCAGGCGGCGCATCGAGATCTCGCCGGTTCCCTCGAGGTTCGCCTGGCGGGTCTGCATCGCGACCACGTCCCGCAGGGCGAGGTTCAGCTCGAAGACCTCCTCGATCGTCACCACGCGCTCGCGGGCTCCCATCGACTGGGCCAGGCAGCGCAGGAAGGTCGTCTTCCCCGCCCCGGTCGCCCCTGACGTGATCACGTTGAGCCCAGAGGCGATCGCGGCGTCGAGGAAGTCCGCGGCCTGCTGGGTGAGGGAGCCGAGGGCGACCATGCCCTGCAGGTCGTGCGCGCGGGCGACGAACTTGCGGATGTTGATCGCCCAGTGCGTGCGGGTCACCGAGGGGATGACGACGTGCAGGCGCGACCCGTCCGGCAGCAGCGCGTCGACGAAGGGGCTGGACATGTCCAGGCGGCGGCCGCTGGAGACGAGCATCCGCTCGACGATCCCGCGGACCTCGTCGTCGGTCAGCACGATGGTGGTCAGCTCGCTGCGCCCGTTCCTCGCGACGAACACCTGGGAGGGCGAGTTCAGCCAGATCTCCTCCACGCCCGGGTCGTCGAGCATCTCCTGGAGCGGGCCGAAGCCGCCGATCCTCGCGGCGACCTGCGCGACCATGGTGTCGTCGTCGTGCAGCACGGGCACCTCGCCCGAGGACGAACGACGGTCGTAGTCGGCGACGACCTCACGGATCAGCGGCTCGAGCTGATCGGCGTGCACGTCCAGACCGCGGCGCCTGATCAGCTCCCGCGACTCGGCCTCGATGATGGTGGCGGCGTCCAACGTGTCCCCTCCCCTGCCCCTACCGCCCGGTCCCTCCACCCGGCGGTTCTGTGACGCAGCTCGCGACACGCGTGCCACTCTAGGGCGAAACAGCCCCGCTCGCCCTACGCATCCAGGGAATGTGGACAACTCTCCCGGCCCGCTCCCATGGCAGGATGACAGCAGTCCACGAGCCGACTCTCACCCAGGAGCTTCCCATGGCCAAGACCACCAGCACGGGCGAGGACGCCCCGAAGCTGTCCCGCCCCACCCTGAAGTACATGGCCAAGCGCGTGATCGCCGAGTTCACCCGCGACGGCGGCACCGACCAGGCCGCGAAGCTCACCTACTTCATGGTCCTCTCCATCGCGCCGACGCTGCTGGCGGTGTTCTCGCTGGCGACCCTGCTGCTCTCGGGGATCAAGGATCAGATCGCCGATCTGCTGGTGAATCTGATCAAGCAGGCCGCCGGGGGCAGCGGCACGGACGTCGAGGAGCCGGTCCGCAACACCGTCGACTCCCTTCTCGGCTCCGCGACCGGCGGCACGATCGCCCTGATCATCGGTATCGGCACGGCCCTGTGGTCGGCATCGGCCTATGTGAAGGCCTACGGGCGGGTCGCGAACCAGATCTACGAGGTCCCCGAGGGCCGCGGCCCCATCCGCATGAACGGCACGATGCTGCTGCTGACCCTCGCACTGATCCTGGGCATCCTGCTGGTGATGGTCTCGCTGCTGCTCAGCGCCTCCTTGGTCGAAGGTCTCCTCGGCCCGATCGCCTCGAGCATCGGGGCCGAGGGCGTGCTCACCTTCTTGCTGGACTCCTTCCTGCCGATCTGGGCCTGGGTGAAGTGGCCCGTGATCCTGGTGATCGCCTTCGCACTGATCTCGCTGCTGTACTGGGGTGCGCCGAACATCGACAAGCCCTTCCGCTTCATCTCCCCCGGCGGCGTCTTCGCGATCCTCGGCATCGTGGTCGCGGCGGTGGCGCTGTCGATCTACATGGGCACCGTCGCCGGCTACTCCAGCTACGGCGCGATCGGCGGCATCATGGCCGTGCTCTTCGCGCTGTGGATCATCAACATCGTGATCATCCTCGGTGCCGAGGTCGACGCCGAGTACGAGCGGGCCCGCGAGCTCGAGGCCGGCAAGCCCGCCGAGGACTCCCTGGCCCTGCCGATGCGGGAGAGCGCCGGCGCGGAGAAGGCCGAGGAGAAGCGGGAGGCGATCGTCGACGAGGGCCGCGACATCCGCCTGCGCAACCTCCACCACGACTCCGACGCCTACACCGGCGAGGACGCCCGCCTCACCCCGCGCCACGGCGTGCCCGTCGTCGACGACGAGACGGAGTCCGAGGGGAAGCCCTCCGGGAAGGACTCCTGAGATGTGCGGGCGCTTCGCCTTCTTCCAGGAGATCGATCCGCTGCTGGACGACCTGGGGGCCGTCGACCTCGAGGACCCGCGCCTGCGCTCGCGCTGGAACATCCCGCCGACCGCCCCGATCCACGTGGTCACCGAGTCGATCGACAAGGAGACCGGCGAGGTGCTCCGCGCGCTGCGGGTCGCCCGCTGGGGTCTGCTGCCGCCCTTCGCGAAGGACGAGTCCTTCTCCTCGCGCACCTTCAACGCCCGCCGCGAGACCCTCGGCGAGAAGCCCAGCTTCCGCGGCAGCCTCTCCCGCTACCGGGCGATCGTCCCGATGGACGGCTACTACGAATGGGTGCGCGACGACAAAGGCAAGCGCAAGCAGCCCTACTTCATCGCCCCGGCCGACGGCTCTCCCCTGTACATGGCGGCGCTGGTCTCCTGGTGGAAGGGGCCGGGCGGCCATGAGGGCCCGGCCGCGAGCGAGGACGGCGCCTTCCTGCTCTCGACCACGATCATCACCCGCGCGGCCACCGGCGATCTCGCAGGCATTCACGACCGCACCCCGGTGATGCTGCGCCGCGAGGAGGTCGATCCGTGGCTGGACACCGCGATGGACGACCGCCACGCCGCCCAGGACTGGATCCTCGACGACGCGCACCTGCTGGACGACGCGACCCTCGCAGTGCGCGAGGTCGATCCGGCGGTCGGGAAGGTGGGCAACGACGGGCCCGAGCTGCTCGAGGGACCGCAGACCCTGCTGTGACCGCAGCGTCACGGGGTCCGGACCACCCGGCAGCGAGGGTCCGACGTGTGACGGGTCCCGCAGGCTCACGGCCCTTCCGTCCGACTGCGGTCTGACGCCGCGGCACCGCCCCGCCCGTACGCTCGTGGACATGACCGGTCCGTCTCCCTCCGTCCCGTCCCCGGAGCCCGCGCCCGCCCACCGGGCGGTCGCTGCGGGCCCCGCGGCGAGCTCCGGTGCGCGCGGCGGCCTGCGCGACCCGTTCCGATGGATCATCGAGAACCCCGGCACCGTCGACCTCATCGGCTTCGGCACGGCCGCTGCGCTCATGCTGCTGTTCGGCGTCGGCGCCGGGGGTGCGGGCTGGTGGATGCTGGTCTCGGTCCCGATGGTGCTCGCGGGGGCGGTCTGCCGGACCCGCCCCCTGCTGGGCGTGATCGTGATCGGCGTGCTCGCCGTCTCCCACGTGCTGGTCGGCATCCCCGTCGTCGCGGGCGACGTGATGACCTTCTACGCGATGTTCTGCGCCGTGGCCTACGGCAGCACGGCCGTGCACCTGATCGGCGTGGCCGCCGGGATGCTCGGGGTGTTCGTCCAGGCGACCTGGTTCGGGGTCGTCACGGCGTTCGGCGAGTACGGCGGCCTCGGCCAGGGGGCGATCACCTTCGTGGGCCTGGGCATCATCGGCACGATCACGATCATCGCGATCTGGGCCCTCGCCAACCTGCAGCGGGCCCGCGTGCGCCAGCTCGCCCTGACCCGCGACCGGGCCGAGCAGGCGGTGCGCGAGCGGGAGCAGCGCACCGCGCTCGCCGTCGCCGACGAGCGCGCCCGCATCGCCCGCGAGATGCACGACGTCGTCGCGCACTCCCTCTCGGTGATCATCGCGCAGGCCGACGGCGGGCGCTTCGTCGCCTCCCAGAAGCCGGAGAAGGCCGTGGAGGTGCTCGGCACGATCGGAGAGACCGGCCGCGCCGCGCTCGCGGACATGCGCTCCCTGCTGGGCGTGCTGCGCCAGGAGGACGAGACCAGCTTCGGCCCCCAGCCCGGCCCCGAGCAGCTGCCCGAGCTGCTCGAGCGCGTCCGCGCCGCGGGCCTCGAGGTCGACCTCGAGTCCGAGGGCTCCCTCGACCAGCTCCCCTCGTCGGTCGGCATGTCCGTGTTCCGCCTGGTGCAGGAGGCGCTGACCAACGTGCTCAAGCACGCCGGGCCCGGCGCGAGCGCCTCCGTGCGCCTGGTCCGAGGCGCCGAGGGCCTCGTCATCGAGGTCGTCGACGACGGCCAGGGCACCGATCCGACCTCCGACGGACTCGGCCACGGCCTGACCGGGATGCGGGAGCGGATGAGCGTGCTCGGCGGGACGCTGCAGGCCGGACCGCAGCCCTCCCGCGGCTACCGTGTGCGGGCGACCGTGCCGCTGCCCGCCGGCCACGGCACGGACACCACTGCGACGCCCGCCTCCCCGTACGCGACCCCCGCGAGCGCCCCGGAGACCCCGTCCGGCCTCCTCCGCTCCCCCTACCCGACCCAGGCGTCCGGCACGACGCCCGCCCCGGGCACCGCCCCCGACCACGCCGTGACAGATCCTCGAGGAGAGACCCCATGACCGAGACCGCCGATCGTCCCCTGCGCGTCGCCCTGGTCGACGACCAGCCGCTGGTGCGCACCGGCTTCGCCATGGTCATCGACTCCCAGGACGACATGGAGGTCGTGCTGCAGGCGACCGACGGCGCCGAGGCCGTGCGCGAGCTGTCCGCTCGCAGCGTCGACGTGGTGCTGATGGACGTGCGGATGCCGAGGATGGACGGGATCGAGGCGACCTCGACCCTGCTGGAGCGGCTGCCCGTCGAGCGGGCCCCGAAGATCATCGTGCTGACCACCTTCGACCTCGACGAGTACGTGGTCGCCGCGATCCGCGCCGGGGCCAGCGGCTTCCTGCTCAAGGACGCCCAGCCCGAGGACCTCCTCGGCGCGATCCGCACGGTCCACCGCGGCGATGCGGTGATCGCCCCGTCGGCGACCCGACGGCTCCTCGAGCGGGTGGTCTCCACCCCCGAGCCCGCCGAGCAGGACACCTCCGTGCTCGCGGAGCTCACCGAGCGCGAGCGCGAGGTGCTCACCCTGATGGGGCGGGGCCGCTCGAACCGCGAGATCGGCGCGCAGCTGTTCGTCGCCGAGGCGACGGTGAAGACCCATGTGGGGCGGGTCCTCGCAAAGCTCGGTGCCCGCGACCGGGTCCAGGCCGTGATCATCGCCTTCGAGACCGGGCTGGTCACCCCCGGCGAGCAGTGAGCCGCAGGCACCGCCGGGCCCCGGCTCGCGGTGCCCTCCCTCGCGCGCCGCACGGCCGGCGGTCGCGGCCGCGTCATCCCTGGGTATGACGGCCTCCCCTCCCTCGGTCTCCCCCGGTCCGCGAGGCCGCGACCGGGGGCTGACGACCGCGGGGCCCGCGCTCGGGAAGCATCGGGGTCGACATCATGACCCCGTCGCGAAGGACTTCCCGATGACCACCGCCGCCCAGGCCGCTCCCCCGCCCTCCGCCGACAGCTCCGGTGACCCCGTCGCGCTGCGCGCCCGCGCCGTGACCCGCACCTATGGCAGCGGCGCCGGCACCGTCACGGCGCTGGACGCCGTGGACCTCGACATCGCCCGCGGCGCCTTCACCGCGATCATGGGCCCCTCCGGCTCGGGCAAGTCGACGCTGCTGCATGTGCTCGCGGGCCTCGACGAGGTCAGCTCCGGCTCGATCGAGCTCGAGGGCACCGAGATCACCTCGCTGCGCGACGACGCCCTGACCCGCCTGCGCCGCGAGCGGATCGGCTTCGTGTTCCAGTCGTTCAACCTGCTGCCGATGCTGACCGCGGAGGAGAACATCCTGCTCCCCCTCGAGCTGGCCGGGACCCGCGTGGACCGCGCCTGGTTCGACACCCTCACCTCCGCCTTCGGCATCGCGGACCGGCTCGACCACCTGCCCTCCCAGCTCTCCGGCGGACAGATCCAGCGCGTGGCGATCTCCCGCGCGCTGGTCACCTCCCCGGCCGTGGTCTTCGCCGACGAGCCGACCGGCAACCTCGACTCCCGCACCACCGAGGAGGTGCTGGACTTCCTGCGCCTCTCGGTGGACGAGTTCGGCCAGACCGTCGTGATGGTCACCCACGAGCGCGACGCCGCCGAGCGCGCCGACCGGATCCTCACCCTCGCCGACGGGCGGATCGCCTCCGACGAGGACCTGCGCGGGATCCGCACCCCGCGCACCGCGCCTCAGGGGCAGGAGCAGCGCTGATGGCCCGCTCCACCGTGAAGCTGACCCCGGTGCGCCGCCACCTCGCGGCGGTCGTCACCATCGCCCTGTCCTGCGCCTTCGTCGCGATCATGGTGCTGGCGGGGAACCTGATGCAGGCCTCCCTGCGCTCCCAGGCCTCTCAGATCTACGAGGGCGCGGACCTGGAGATCCAGCGCGAGCTGTCCGACGAGGACTGGGCCTCCGAGGAGCCGCTTCCGGCCCCCGAGGTCGAGGGCGCCGAGGCCGTGTGGCCCGCGCCCCGCAGCTACCTCGAGGCGAGCTCGACCAGCGGCGATGGCTTCTTCGAGGCCACGATGCTCCCGCCCGGGCAGGAGGGCGCGCTCGAGGAGGGCTCCGCCGCCGGCACCGAGTCCGAGATCGTGCTCTCCCGCTCCGCCGCCGACGCCCTCGAGGTGGGGGTGGGCGACCCGATCACCGTGGAGGGCTCCGGCCCGGCCACGGGCGAGGACCCCGCGCAGGAGACGGAGCGGACGCTCACCGTCTCCGGCATCGCCGCCGATCCCGCCGGCGCCGTCTTCGGCGGCACCCCGCGACTGATGCTCCAGGACGTCAACGCCGTCGCCCTGCTCGGGCCGACCGCCGGGACGACCACCGACATCTGGCTCGCCACGGTCCCCGACGGCGAGGACCCCGCCGCGGTGGCCGAGGCCGCCTCGGCCTCCGCCGCCGAGGGCATCACCATGCGCGGCGTCGAGGAGGCCGAGGAGGAGGCTGCCGGTTCCTTCATGCAGGGCTTCGGAGCGCTCGGGATGATCCTCGGCGTGTTCGTGGTGATCGCCCTGTTCACCAGCGCCGTCGTCATCGCGAACACCTTCGCGGTCACGCTCGCGCAGCGCACCCGCTCCCTCGCACTGCTGCGCACCCTCGGCGCGACCCGCGCCCAGGTCCGCTCCGTGGTGCTGCGCGAGTCGCTGCTGGTCGGGCTGCTCGGCGCGGCGGCCGGCGTGGTCGCCGGGCACCTGCTGGTCCAGGCCGCGCTCGCGGGCGCCGCCGGGCTCGGCTGGCTGAACGGCGTCGCCCCGGTGCCGGTGAGCCTGTGGTCGGTGCTGCTGCCGCTGCTGGCGGGCGTCGCGATCACCGTGCTCGCGAGCCTCGCCCCGATGCGCTCCGCCACCCGTGTCGCGCCGCTGCAGGCGCTGCGCCCGCAGCCGCCCGCCGTCACCCGCGGGCTCGGGGTGCGCGGCGTGCTGGGCCTGGTCGCCGTGGTGCTCGGCGTGGCCGCGCTCGTCGGCGGGACCGCGCTGGCCCTGAACGGGGTCGCCGCCCTCGGCATCCTCGCGGCGATCGGCGGCGGCGTGCTGAGCTTCACCGGCGTGATGCTCGTGCTCGTCACGCTCACCCGGCCCCTCGCGGCCCTCGCCGCCCGTCTCGGGGCGCTGCTGGGCGGGCTGCCTGCCCGGATCGCCGGGGCGAACGTGGCCCGCAACCCGCGCCGCAGCGCGGCGACGATCGCGGCCCTCCTGATCGGCACCACGCTCATGACGATGATGACCGTCGGCGCCCGCACCGCGGAGGCGACCCTGACCTCGGAGCTCGACTCCCGTCGGCCGATCGACCTGGTCCTCTCCGCGGAGGCGATGCCCGAGGACGCCGCCGAGCAGGTCGCCGCGATCGAGGGCATGGATGCGGCCCACGCCGGCGAGCGCGGGGACGTCGAGGTCGGCGCCGGGGAGCCGATGACCCTGTACTCCGCGACCCCGGAGACGGTGCGCGAGATCTCCCACCGTCCCGAGATGGCGGACGAGCTCGCCGACGGCACCGTGCTGCTCGGGCAGGAGCGGGCCGAGCGCTTCGGGGTCCACGACGGTCAGGTCCTCTCCCTCGAGGGGGCCGACGGACAGAGCCACGACCTGCGCGTCCAGGTGGACGCGAACCTGCAGATGTCGCTGGTGACCCCGGCGACGCTCGAGCAGCTCCTCGGGGAGGGGACCACCCCGGTCGTGCTCGCGGACTTCGCCGATCCCGGCACCGCCGAGCGCGAGGGAATCGACGTGTTCGAGCTGATCTCCTCGGTCGACGAGCTCTCCGCCTCCGAGGGCTTCGAAGGGGCGAGCAGCGATCCCGGCGGCGCCGAGCGCGAGTCCTACGCGCAGATCCTCGATGTGCTGCTGGGCATCACCGTGGCGCTGCTCGCGGTCGCCGTGGTCGTCGCCCTGGTCGGGGTCGCCAACACGCTCAGCCTCGGCGTGATCGAGCGCACCGGGGAGAACGCGCTGCTGCGCGCCCTGGGCACGACGCGCCGGCAGATGCGGGCGATGCTCGGCTGGGAGGGCGTGCTGCTCGCCGCGGTCGGCGCCGTGCTGGGGCTGCTGATCGGCTCCCTCTACGGCGTGCTCGGGATCATCGCACTGCTGGGCTCGACCTATCCGGTCTCGATCACGATCCCCTGGGACCGTCTCGTGATCGTGCTGGTGCTGGCCCTCGCCGCCGGGGCGCTGGCCTCGGTCCTGCCGGGCCGCGCCGCCGCGCGCACCGCCCCGGCCGCCGCCCTCGCCTCCGCGGAATGAGGCGCTGAGGGCACACACGGCCGACGGCGCGGACACGCGCCCACCGCCGCGGGGCCCGTCGGACGACCGCCGTCCGACGGGCCCCGACCGCTGTCGGAGGCGGATCCGCCCGCACAGCGCGCTCGACGGGTACGAGTCGGCTGCTCCCCGGACGGGCCCGCGCGCCCCGGACGAGGAGCGGCGGAGCGGGAGCGGCCCGGCGGGGCTCAGTCCAGGCGCGAGGGCAGCGGCGTGGAGCGCACCAGCCGGGCGAGGACCACGAAGGTCGCGATCGCGAGGACCAGCGCGATCGCGCCCTGCCAGACCATGCCGGAGCTGATCATGCTGGCCCCCACCAGGGCCTGGAACATCTGCCAGGTGATCCCGAAGCCGATCCCGAACCGGCCCTTGGCCAGCACCGAGCGGGCGGCGAGGGCGGTGCCCGCGGCGAACAGCAACAGGAAGATCCCCAGCCCCACCCCGAGCCGGGCGGTCATCCCGCCGCCGGAGGCCGCCACGAAGCAGAAGGTCGCCGCGGCCGCCAGCACGAGCGTCTCGACGCCGAGCAGCAGCGCGGCCCGCGGGCGGGTGCGCGGACCGGGGTCCTCGGCGTCGGCGGGACGGGTGCTGTCGGGCGCGGTGGGCATGGGGGCACTGTATCCGCCGCGGCCCCTGTGCGATCTCGAGCGCCCGTGACATCTCGAGGGCCTGGTGGCAACGGCTTCGTGCCCGGCATCACCTCCCGATCGCGACTTCTCGCGACGGTGTGGGAAGTGCCACCAGGCCCGGCGGTCCAGGCTCTTGTCGAGGTCGTCAGAGGCCGCAGAGAATGGAGAACGGCTCGTCCCGCCGAGGCCCTCCGGTGCACAGCGCACCAGGCCGAGCGTCGACAGCCGCAGAACCCGAGAACGCCCCACAGGGAGCGACCCTCGCCGCGCCTCGCCCCTGCGGGGGCAGGGCGCGACGTCCTGGAAAGAGAGAGTGACGATGGACTGGCGCCACCGTGCCGAGTGCCTCAACCATGATCCCGAGCTGTTCTTCCCGATCGGGAACACCGGACCGGCGATCACGCAGATCCAGGAGGCGAAGGCGGTGTGCCAGAAGTGCGACGTCATGACGGCGTGCCTCAAGTTCGCCCTCGAGTCCGGTCAGGACTCGGGCGTCTGGGGCGGCCTGTCCGAGGACGAGCGCCGCTCCCTCAAGCGCCGCAACGCGCGCGCCCGCCGCGCCAGCTGACCCCTCGCCTGCGGCGCGCCTCCTCAGCGTCGCAGGCCGCCCCCGGGGCCGTGCCGCGAGCCGCTCCCGGGGCTGCGCCGCGGGCCACCGCCGCGGCAGTGCCGTCGGCCTCCCCCGGGACCCTCGCCGAGCACCCCGGGGCTCCGTACCTCCCCCTCAGATCGTGAGCGGGTCGAGGTAGACGTCCACGATCGCGCGGGTCCCGCCCTCGCCTCGGTCCTCCCAGGTGAGCGTGCCGCCGAGCTGCCCCTGCACCAGCGTGAGGGCGATGTTCGTGCCGAGACCGGTCGGCTTCGCCGCTCCCATGCCGTTGCCGTCGTCCTCGATGCAGATCACGAGATGGGAGCCCGTCCGCTCGCTGCGGATCGTGAGCGTCCCGCCGGTCTCGGAGAGCCCGTGCTCGACCGCGTTGGTCGCCAGCTCGGTCACCACCAGGGCGAGCGGCGTCGCCTCCTCGGCGCGGATCGTGCCGACCCGTCCGATCTTCTCGGTGCGCACCTCGACCTGCCCGTCGGTCAGGCGCGGGCTGCCCGCCCGGTGCACGGTCGCGCTCGCTGCGTCGACGGCGAGGCGCAGGCACCGGTCGATCACCTCGTCGAAGTGGACCGCCTCCTCCGAGCCCTGCAGCAGCGATTCGTGCACGAGCGCGATCGTGGAGACGCGCCGCATGGCCTCGGCGAGCGCCTCCCTCGCCTCGTCGGTCTTCATCCGCCGCGATTGCATCCGCAGCAGCGCCGCGACGGTCTGGAGGTTGTTCTTCACCCGGTGGTGGACCTCGCGGATCGTCGCGTCCTTGGTGATCAGCTCCCGCTCCCGGCGCCGCAGCTCGGTCACGTCGCGCACCAGGATCACGGCGCCGGTGCGCTTTCCGGCATCGGTCAGCGGCACGGCCCGCAGGGACAGGGTGCCTCCCCGGGCCTGCATGTCCGAGCGCCAGGCCGCCCGCCCCATCAGCACCAGCGGCAGCGACTCGTCCACGGGGCTGCGGGACTGCAGCACCTCGGTGGACAGCTCCGCGAGGGTGGTCCCGGTCATGTCGCCGGCGATCCCGAAGCGGTGGAAGGCGGAGCGGGCGTTCGGGGAGGTCCACTGCACCACTCCCGCCTCGTCGAGCTCGACGACCCCGTCGCCCACGCGGGGCGCGCCGCGGCGGGGCGGGATCGGGGCTCCCTCGATGGGGAACGCCCCGTGCTGGAGCATCGTCAGCAGGCGCGCGCCGAGCCGGCGCTGATGGGTCTCGTTGTCGCTCGGGTCGTTGTCGGACTCGGGCGCCTCGGCGGCGAGGACGGCCAGGGTGCGGCCGTTCTTGCGGACCGGGACCATCACGCCGGTGGCGCTGCGGCCCTCGCGCTCGATCCGGGTCGGCTCCTCGGAGGGCTCGCCCCCGGCCAGCAGCCGGGCGATCTCGGCGCCCTCGGCATCCTCCGCGCCGTCGACCCCGACGGTGCGCACGGTCCCGACGGGATCCTCGTAGTAGACGGTCGATCCGGTCGCCGGGCGGCAGTGCGCGACGGCGAGCGGGCCGTCGTCCTCCGCCAGCCACAGCACGAGGTCGGAGCGCAGCAGATCGGACAGGAGGTTCCAGTCCCCGACGAGGTGCTGGAGCCAGTCCGCCTCCTTCTCGGTGAGGGCACGGTTGTCGGCGAGGAACTTGGACAGGCTCGGCATGGGGCCAGGATATGCGTCGGCCCGGGTGTGAGCGCGAATCGCCCGCCCGGCCTGCTCTAGGCTGACGCGGACATCTCCCGAGGGAAGGACCCCGATGAAGCTGCGCGAGACCCTGCACCTGCCCCTTCCAGCCCGTTCGGCCGCCGCGATGTACGCCGATCCCGAGTACGCGGCGATCCGTCGGGAGACGCTCGGTGCGAACGAGGCGACCTCGCACGTCGAGGGCGATCCCGCCGGGTCGTTCACGGTCACGACCGAGCTGGTGCTGCCCACGGACCGGGTCCCGGACATCGTCCGCCCCTTCGTGGGCGCCGCCGTGACGGTGAAGGAGGTCCAGTCCTGGTCCGGTCCCGAGCCCGACGGCTCGCGCACCGGCACGATGCGCCTGGACGTGGTGGGGACCCCTGCCGGCCTGACGGGGACGCTGCGCCTCGCGGCCCTGGACCAGGCGCGCAGCGACGTCGAGATCGACGGGGACCTGGTGGCGAAGGTTCCGCTGCTGGGGTCGAAGATCGAGAAGGCCGCCGTGCCGTACGTGTCCACGGTGCTGCGGGCCGAGGAGCGCTCCGCCGCGGCCTACCGGGACCGCTCGGGCGCCTGAGGCAGGGCGTTCAGCCGGCGGCCTCGGCCCCGTCGAGATAGGCGAGGGCCTCGCGCGCCTCGGCGACGTCGAACCACAGCAGGGCGGGGTCGGTGTCGTCGGCCTCGGCCGCGGCGGCGTCGAGCTCGGTGACGTGGAAGCTCGCGATCCGCGCGGAGGCGGAGGTGCCCAGGAGGACGCCGAAGGCACCGCCGTCGTCGGCGTCGCCGATCGCCGCATCCGGCACGTCCAGGGCGATCACCATCGCGCGCTGCGTCGAGGATCCGGCGCCGTAGGCGACGTGGACGGCGTCCTGCAGCGCCTCGTACTCGAGGTCCTCGAGATCCTCGCCGGGGAAGTCCCGCTCGGCCGACGCGGTGACGGCCCAGGCCGCACGTCCCGCAGGGAGCTCGAGGCGGGTGCTCGCGAGCTCGAGGGAGGCGCGATCCGGTGCGGTCAGCGGCAGGTAGATCCTCATGCCGTCATCCTCTCACCGGCGGGCACGCTCGAGCACGCGCTCCCTCCATCCGCGCGCCGGTGCCGGGGATGCTCCCGCCTCCGGCTCTCCGCCGGCTCCGTCCTCCTCGGCGGCGGGGACGAGCATCGAGGCGGCGATGTCGCGCAGCCCGCGGCGCAGGGGCGAGCGGGGCGCGGCCTCGCTGAGCAGCGCGCCGTCCCACACTGCAGTGCGGCACGCGACGGGGTCGTCGGGCAGCAGGTGCAGGGAGTCGACCTGCATGCGGGAGGCGATCAGGTCGCGCAGCCGGTCGCCGGGGACCGGCGCACCGACCCGGTTGACGATCACGTGCAGCTCCTGCACGCCGAGCTCCTCGAGGCGGCCGTGGTCCCGCAGCAGCCGCGTGATGCTCACGGGATCGGCGCCGACCACGGCGATCACGGCGTCGGCGGCCTCGAGCGTGCTGAGCGCGGCGGAGTTCCGCTGCGGCGCGGCGGTGTCGTAGCTGAGCTCCTCGTCCTCCTCCAGCACGGGGCCGATGTCGGCGATGACGGTCTCGCCGCGTCGGCGCAGCGCGTTCCACACCCCGTCCATCGCCCCGCGCCGCAGCTCCGCCCACCGGCCGGGCACGCCGATGCCGGAGAGCAGGCGCAGGTGGGGCTGCACGACGGGCAGGAGCGCGTCGAGGGTCTCCTCGGTGAGGGTGTCGCGGTCGTGGGCGCGGGCGGCGGCGACCAGTCCGGGGGCCTCGTCGAGCACGCCAAGGAGCTGGCTCAGGGAGGGGCCGTAGGTGTCGGCGTCCACGAGCACCGTGCCGTGCCCGGCCAGGGCGGTCTCCGCGGCGAGGTTCGCCGCGATGGTCGAGCGCCCCGGGGCGCCGGTCGGCCCCCACACGGCGACCAGGCGTCCCGCCTCCTGCGCCGGCTCTGCGGCCGCCTCCTGCACCCAGTCGTCCTGCTCCTCCCCGCCGGAGACCGCGGCGGTGACCGTGGCGAGGATCTCGTCGATCGGGGCGTCGGAGCTCAGCACGTCGCGCAGGCCCACGGTGGTGGCCTCGGACTCCTCGCGGGAGCGCAGCCCGATCACCGCGGCGCCCCGGAGCATCGTCGCGACGGCGTCGCGGCTGAGCCCTCGCACGGAGAGGTCCACGAGGACCACGTCCCCTATGCCCGCGGAGACGACCGCGAGGGTCTCGGTGAGATCCGCGCAGCGGCGCACGACGCGCGCGGGGCGGGAGCGGTCCATCGCGAGGTCGTGGACGATGCGGACCTCGTCGCTGCCCGAGGCGCACAGGACGATGTCGATCACGGCGTGACCCCGTGGGCGCCGGGCACCCCGATCACATCGAGGCGCTCGTCCTGGGAGAGGACCTCGAGCACCGCGGCGAGGTCGTCGGCCGGCACGAGGACCTCCACCGACATCGAGCGCATGCCCAGCGAGCTCCCCTCGTCGATGCGGCGCACCACGGCGTCGGGCACGAGCAGCTCGGCCTCGCCGGTGCCGCCGTCGTCGACCGACGGCGAGGTGTGCCACAGCTCGACGGAGGAGCCCGGCACCACGGACTCGGCGACCGTCGCCTCCACCGGGATCACCACGGGTCGCAGCGGCACGTCCTGGCTCTGCCCCACCGCGGAGACGGGGACCAGCTCCCCCGCCTGGACGGTCTGCGTGGCGACCGCGCCCTCGGGGATCGCCTCGAGGGTCCCGACGTACTGCTCGCGGTGGTCGCCGAGCCGGAGCTCGACGGTGGCGAGGTCGGCGCTCTCCAGCGGATCGCCCGGCACGATCGGACCGCGCGCCACGAGCACGGACGTCGTGGCGGAGAGCCGGGAGACGAGCAGCGCCCCCATCAGCACGCTCGCCAGCACGAGCACGATCCCGACGATCAGCCGAGGATCCTTCCATCTCGGCGCGCGCAGCCTCATCACCGGTGCAGTGGCCCCCACAGCTGTCCCCCGTCCCCCTCGTCCGTCCCCTGGTTCTCGGCACGCTCGCGGCGCGCCTCCCGGGAGATTACGGCAGTAGGGGCCTCGATGGGGGCGGTCCGCCCCGACTGTGGAAAACCTGCCCGGCGCGTTCGTCCACAGCTCCCGCCGCCTGTCGGCTCGGGGATGAGAGACTGGGTCGACCTGCTCGTCCCGGACCGGAAGGATCGTCGATGCCGCCACGCTTCGTCCCGCTCTCCGATGTCGCGGAGACGCTGTCGATCTCGGCCTCGCAGGCGTACGCCCTCGTACGCTCCGGCGAGCTGCGCGCGATCAAGGTGGGCGGCCGAGGCCAGTGGCGGGTCGAGGTCACCGAGCTCGAGTCCTACATCGAGCGGAGCTACCGGCGGACGGAGGCGCTGCTCGAGGAGGAGCGCGCACTCGAGCGCGACGCGTCCGGGGGCCGCTCCTGACCGTCCCGGCGACCGCCGACGACCGCTCCTGAGCCGGCTCAGCACGTTCCCCGGCCGCCGGGGCTCCCCCGTGCCGCACCCGTCCGCCCTGGCCGGCGCCGCACCGGTTCCCCTCAGCGCGGCAGCACCGCGAGCAGGGAGGACATGGTCACCGTGAGCCGGGCAGAGCCGGGCACGCTGCTGGACTCCCCCGTCGGCAGCGACAGCACGTCCAGCGCATCCGCGCCGACACCGGCGATCCTGCCGAGCACGGTGCCCGCGGTCGTCTCCAGGCGCACGACGCTGCGGTCCCGTGCGATCTCGCGCAGCACCGACCCCAGCCGCAGCGGCGAGCGCAGCGACTCCTCCGCCGGCCGGGCCCGCGAGGAGAGGCCCTCCACGATGCCGATCGCGGCGAGCGGCACGACGGCGCGCTGAGCAGTGCGGGTCTCGCGCAGCGAGACCCACTCGGCGCCGACCTCCTCCACGGCCCCCGCCAGGCGCAGCCCCGATCCGACGTGCAGGGTGAGCTCGCGCCGGCCCGCACCGCGGAGCCGGTCGGCCAGGGTCAGCTGGGCGCGCTCGGCACGCGCGAGGTCCTCGGAGACGGCCCGCAGCTCCTCCTGCTCGTGGTGCTCGAACCGTCCCTCGAGGTCCTCGAAGATCCTCTCGAAGCGCATGCGCCCACTGTAGGGCGCGCCGGGCGACGGCCGGGCCCGGACGGCACATCGGGGACGAGCACGCGTCCGGGCGGGGACGCTTCCGGGCGGGGACGCGGACCAGCCCGCCGGGACCGGGACCGTTCCACCGGGACCGGGGCGCGTCCTCCGCGAGGGGCGACCTCCCCTCCACAGCCGGCCCGGATCAACAGCGCCACCTCGAACAGTTGCGGCCTGCATCACATCGGGCTACCTTTCCTCATATGCGATCCAGTCGCACCAAACTGCATCAAACGACACCATCGGGATGAACGGCGAGCGGGGAGACCGACGCCGCGGAGCATGAGACGAGGGGAAGGCCATGGGGGACCGGGGACGGGAGCAGGCAGCACAGGGAGCGGGGGCCTCGACGCTGGGCGCCGTCGCCGCCGCCGGAGGTGCGGTCGCGATGACCCAGGCGGCGAGGATGCTCGGGAGCACCGCGGGCAGCGCTCACGGCGAGGAGCAGCTGATCGGCTGGGTGCTCGTGGGCCTGGCCGGCGCGGGGGCGCTGCTGTGCCTGTACCTCGCGCTGATCTGGGGGCTCGCCGCCGCGATCCTCCTGGCCGGCCCCGCGGGGCGGACGGGCCGGATGCTGCTGCCGGCCCTGCGGGTGCTGGCCCCGCGCCTCGCCCGCCGAGTCAGCATGGGCGCCGCGGTCGCCACCGCCGCCACCGGGCTGGTGCTCGGTCCGGCGCTGGCCAGCGAACAGCTCCAGCTCGAGGAGAGCGCCCCGGCCACGTCCCAGACCTCGCAGGAGCTCCCCGGTGACGAGCCTGCCACGCCGGAGCCCGAGGAGCCTCAGCAGTCCGGTGCCGGAGAGCCCCTCCCCTCCCTCGGCTGGGGCGGAGATCCCGCACCGGCTGCCGAGGAGCCGGGGACGAGCCCCGCCCCCGACGGGGAGGGCGACGGGTCGCCGACGACCGCGCCCGCGCGGTCCTCCGACGAGGGCACGCCGCAGGAGACGGGAGCCGAGCGGACCGAAGCGCGAAAGGGGGCGCAGGAGTCGCCGCGCTCCGAGAGCCCCGCCGACGAGGCGTCCCCGGACAGCTCCGAGACCCCCGACGGGGCAGGTACCCCGGACGGCTCGGAGGCATCGGACACCCCGGTGGACCCGGCGCAGGACTCCCCCGACGAGCCGCCCGCCGCGGGCTCGACCCCGTCGGCGACCGGGAGCACTCATCCGTCCGCGGGCGACGACGAGGCCGCGGGCGATGCAGGGGGCGACGCCGACGCACCCCCGCCGAGGACCGTGGTCGTCCAGAAGGGCGACACGCTGTGGTCGCTGACGGACGACGCGCTCGGCCCCGGGCCGGAGGATCCTACGCTGCTGGCGGAGGCCTGGCCCCTGCTGCACGAGCAGAACCGTGACGTGATCGGCGAGGATCCCGATCTGCTGATCCCCGGCCAGGTGCTCACCGTGCCGGCCTCCCTCGACGAGGAGGCCCGGTCATGAGCACCACCGGTCAGCGCCCCGTCGACGCCGCCCTCCGGGCGGCCTCCCGGGCACCCGAGGATCCTCTGATCGTGGAGCAGATGGTCGCACCGGTGGCGCGCCGGGCCGTCGAGATCATCCGGGACATGCGGCCGACGAACGCGCTGTCGCGGCTGGTCACGCCCGAGATCGCGCAGGTCCTGTCGCGTCGGGCGGCGCTGACCCGGCGTCTGCGGGCCTCGACGGGATACGCCCCGCCCCGGCAGCTGCAGGTCACGGGCGTGCGCACCTGCGTGGTCAACGAGCGCACGGTCGAGGCCAGCTGCGTGCTGCGCGAGCCGGACCGTGCCCGCTTCCTCGCCATGCGCTGGGAGCTGCGGCACTCCGGATGGAGGGTGACCGTCCTCGAGATCGGCTGAGACCCGAGATCGGAGGAGAAGAGCCCCGGGCCGCGTGGCCCGGGGCTCTTCCGTACGACGTCGGCGCGATCAGCCCTTGCGGCGGCGGCCCGAGCGGCGCTGCGCCCGGTTCAGGCCGTCGCCCTGCGGAGCGCCCTCGGGCTTGTCCGAGACGGTGTTCGCAGCGGTCCCGTCATCGCCGCGCGCACGGCGACGGCGCTGAGCGCGGGTGAGCGTGCCGGAATCCTGGACGTCGCTGCCCTCGGCGGAGCTGTAGCGCAGCTGGCGCTCGTTCGGCCCGTCGTCGAGCCCCTTGGCGCGCAGCACCACGGAGCTCTCCGCCTTCAGCTGGTCCTCGGCCTCCGTGTCCTCCACCTCGGCGGAGCCGGTGGCCTCGGAGCCGGTGGCCTCGGAGCCGGCGTGCTCGGAGGCGGTCGCCTCGGCGTCCGCGTCCTTCTCCCCCGTCGCCGTCGTCGCAGGCTCCGCCCCGGCCTTCGCGCCGGCACCGGCCTCGACGGCGGCCGCAGCCTTGGCGCCGGTCCGGCGCAGCAGGTCCGAGACGGCCTGGGGGACGACGGGCTTGGCCTTCTCGACCTGGACCTCGAGGTTGTAGACGTAGCCGACCACGTCCTCCTTCACCCCGGCCATCATGTCGTTGAACATGAGGTGGCCCTCGCGCTCGTACTCGATGAGCGGGTCGCGCTGGGCCATGGCGCGCAGTCCGATGCCCTCCTTGAGGTAGTCCATCTCGTAGAGGTGCTCGCGCCAGCGACGGTCCATCACCGACAGCAGCACACGGCGCTGGAGCTGGTGCAGCCCCTCCTCGCCGAGCTCCTCCTCGCGCTTCTCGTAGGCGACCTTCGCATCGGCGAGGATCTCCTGCTTGAGCTCGCTCGCCTCGAGGTTCTCCTTGCCGCCCACCTCGTCGATGACGTCCTGCGGGGTGAGGGAGACGGGATAGGCCGGGCGCAGCGCGCCCCACAGCTCCTCGAGGTCGACGTCCTCGCCGGGCTTCCCGGCGGTGTGCGCGTCGACGGTGCCGCCGATGACCTCCTCGATGAAGCGCTCGATGTGCGCATCGAGCTCCTCGCCCTCGAGGATGCGCGCACGCTCCTCGTAGAACTTCCGGCGCTGCTTGGTCAGGACGTCGTCGTACTTCAGGACGTTCTTGCGGATCTCGGCGTTGCGGGACTCGATCGAGTTCTGCGCGCGCTGGATCGCACCGGAGACCATCCGCCCCGTCAGCGGGATCGACTCGTCCACGCCGCCGCGGGCGAGCAGCGACTCGGCGACGCCCGAGTTGAACAGGCGCATCAGGTCGTCCTGGAGCGAGAGGTAGAAGCGGGACTCCCCCGGGTCGCCCTGTCGGCCGGAGCGGCCGCGCAGCTGGTTGTCGATGCGGCGCGACTCGTGCCGCTCGGTGCCCAGCACGTACAGCCCGCCGAGCTCGACGACCTCGTCGTGCTGCTCGGCCACGGCCTGCTTCGCGCGCTCGATCTCCTCGTCCCAGGCGGCCTCGTAGGCCTCCGGGTCCTCCTCGGCGTCCAGGCCGCGCTTCTCGAGCTCGGCATGCGCCATGAACTCGACGTTGCCGCCGAGCATGATGTCGGTGCCGCGGCCGGCCATGTTGGTCGCGACCGTGACCGCGCCCTTGGCACCGGCCATCGCGACGATCGCCGCCTCGCCGGCGTGGTTCTTGGCGTTGAGCACCTCGTGGGCGACGCCCTGGGCGGTCAGCAGCTTCGAGAGGTACTCGGACTTCTCCACGCTGGTGGTGCCCACGAGGACGGGCTGGCCCTTCTCGTGCCGCTCGACGATGTCCTCGACGACCGCGTCGAACTTCGCCTTCTCGGTGCGGTAGATGCGGTCGGCCTGGTCCACGCGCTGCATCGGGCGGTGCGTGGGGATCGGGACCACGCCGAGCTTGTAGGTGTTCATGAACTCGGCGGCCTCGGTCTCGGCCGTGCCGGTCATGCCCGAGAGCTTCTCGTAGAGCTTGAAGTAGTTCTGGAGGGTGATCGTGGCGAGGGTCTGGTTCTCCGCCTTGATCTTCACCCCCTCCTTCGCCTCGATGGCCTGGTGCATGCCCTCGTTGTAGCGGCGGCCGGCGAGGATGCGCCCGGTGTGCTCGTCGACGATCATCACCTCGCCGTTGAGGACCACGTAGTCCTTGTCGCGCTTGAACAGCTCCTTGGCCTTGATGGCGTTGTTCAGGAAGCCGATCAGCGGGGTGTTCAGCGACTCGTAGAGGTTGTCGATGCCGAGGTGGTCCTCGACCTCGTCGATCCCCGACTCGAGCACGCCGACGGTGCGCTTCTTCTCGTCGACCTCGTAGTCGCGGTCGCGGCGCAGGTGGGTGACGACCTTCGCGAACTCGCTGAACCACTTGTTCGCGTCCCCGGAGCCGGGGCCGGAGATGATCAGCGGGGTGCGGGCCTCGTCGATGAGGATCGAGTCGACCTCGTCGACGATCGCGAAGAAGTGGCCGCGCTGGACCCGCTCCTCCGGCGAGAGGGTCATGTTGTCGCGCAGGTAGTCGAAGCCGAACTCGTTGTTCGTGCCGTAGGTGATGTCGGCGGCGTACTGCTCGCGGCGCTCCGCCGGGGTCATCCCGGACTTGATCACGCCCGTGGTCAGGCCCAGGGTGCGGAAGACGCGGCCCATCAGGTCGCTCTGGTAGCCGGCGAGGTAGTCGTTGACCGTCACCACGTGCACGCCCTTGCCGGCTAGCGCGTTGAGGTAGGCGGGGAGGGTCGCGACGAGGGTCTTGCCCTCACCGGTCTTCATCTCGGCGATGCGGCCGCGGTGCAGGGCGGCGCCGCCCATGATCTGCACGTCGTAGGGGCGCTGGCCGAGGGTGCGGTGCGCGGCCTCGCGCACGGCCGCGAACGCCTCGACCTGGATGTCGTCGAGGGTCTCGCCGTCCTCGAGGCGCTGCTTGAAGTGGTCGGTCTCGGCGCGCAGCTCGTCATCGCTGAGCTCCGAGAAGACGTCCTCCGCCTCGCCCACGCGCTTCGCGATGGATTCGAGCCTGCGGACCTCCCGGCCTTCGCCGGCGCGCAGGATCTTGTCGAAGAGGTTGGCCACTCGTGTGCTCCCGTGGATGGTGGGGACGTCCCCATGGACGACTGATGCCCGACCCATCGTAAGCGTCGTCGCCCGTGGAGGAGAGCACCTGCGGGTCTCCTCACGCACCCGGGCGGGGCCGGGCGGCCCGCGGCGCGGGACCTGCACCGCCCCGCGCGGCGGGTTCAGCTCGCCGCGATCACGGCGGCGAGAGGTCGGGAGAGCTCCCCCGTCCCCTCCCCGGTGCGCACCTCGACGGCCTCGAGGCCCTGCCAGCGCGCGGCCCGGTCCAGCTCCTCGGCGAGCGCGGCGACGACGCGGTCCGTGCCCGGCCGCTGCCGGGCGGGCAGGTGCGGGAGCGGTTCGGCGTAGACGCCGCGCACCTCCAGCACCCCGCGCTCGCGGTCCGCGCGCAGGTCGGTGCGCGCCGGGATCACGTCCCCGAGCAGGAGGAGCAGGGAGTAGTAGCCGGTGGTGCGCTGCGGGGCGGGGGTGTAGATGCCGATGCGGTACTCGACGTCGAAGAGCTGCTCGAGCCGCGGCCGGTGGAAGACGATCGGATCGAAGGGGCTGACCAGGGCGGTCGTGCGCAGCGGGCTCGGGCCGGGCGCGTCGCGGTGGAGGAGCATGGTGCGAGCTCCTGCGGGATGGGCGACCTCGACCTCGGTCAGCTCGCCGCGTGCGAGCAGCTCGTCGATGGCGGGCCGCACCTGGCCGATCCGGAGGCGGAAGTAGTCGGCGATCGCGCCCGGGTCGGAGATCCCCAGCGAGCGCGTGGCGAGAGCCGTCAGGCGGGCGACCGCCTCCGCCTCGGGGACGGGCGGCTCCTCGCGCGGGGGCACCGGCGTGTAGAGCCGTTCGAACTGGGAGTTGCGGCCGACGCAGTCCAGCTCCCCGCTGCGGAAGAGGTACTCCACGGCCCACTGGCTGCGGGTGCGTCGCCATCCCCAGCCCTCGCCCCGTTCGGTGTCGCCGAGGTGGCGGGAGAGGGCGGCCGCGCTCGCGGGGCCGATCTCGGCGAGCGCCTCTCGGACCTGGGGGAACAGGTGCGGGGAGGTGGTGGCGATCTCGCGGATCACATCCCAGTCGCGCTCGGAGGTGGCGCGGCGGCGGAAGTCCAGCAGGGTGTGGACCTCCTCGGTCGTGAACGCGGCCTCGTGGGCGAGGGTCTCGCGGACCAGGCGGGAGCGTCCGGGCCGGGAGGCGCGGTCGAGGGCGGCGGGGTCCCAGATCCCGGTGCGGGTGAAGACGGGCAGGTGGTGGGCGCGGGCGAAGACGCTCACGGAGTCGATCTGCAGCAGGTGGGTGCGCTCGAGGGTGCGGACGAGGGCGCGCCGGCTCGCGGCGGCCTGCGGCATCGTCGTCCGGCGCGTGCCGCCCATCCCCTGGGCGCGCAGCGCGATGCGGCGGGCCGCGCTCCAGCTCAGCGCATCGGCCACGGCGCGCTCCGTCCCCCGTGCCCCCGATGCGGTCCTCGGCCGCGCTGCACCCGCCGGCCCCCGCATCGCCCCGAGGGCGGCGGGTGGTGTCCCGGGCGGACGGACGGGCGGGAGGACATCTCGCGATGCCCTCCCGCCCTCTGGAGCTGGTCCCGGATCAGGACGCCTTCGGCTCCTCGTCGAGCTCGATCACGCCGTAGCTCCAGCCCTTGCGGCGGTAGACCACCTTGGGGTTGCCGGACTCGGCGTCGACGAACAGGAAGAAGTCGTGGCCGACGAGCTCCATGTGGTAGAGCGCGTCGTCGACGCTCATGGGCTTGGCGGTGTGCTTCTTCTCGCGGATGATCACGGGGCTGCCGGCCTCGGCCAGGTCGGCCTCGCGGGTCTCGCCGGGCTCGGGGGCCTCGGTGCTCTCGGCGGCCGGTTCGTCGGCCGGTCGCAGCGACTCGGGCATCTCCTGGTCCGCGGGCATGGTGCGCAGGCTCGCGCCGGTCCCCTGGTGGGCGCGGTCGCGTCCGCGGCGATGGTCCTTGCGCCGGTCACGGGCGCGACGGAGTCGTTCGAGGAGCTTGCCGTAGGCGATGTCGAGCGCGCCGTAGAGGTCGTCGGCACGGGCCTCGGAGCGGATCACCGCGCCGTTCTCGTGCACGGTGAGCTCGACCCGGTCGCTGAGCTCGGCCTGACGGGGGTTCTTCTCCTGCGAGACCTCCACGTCGACGCGGAGCGCCGCGGGAGCGAACTGGGTGACCTTGTCGAGCTTCTCGGTGAGATGACGGCGGAAACGATCCGGGACGTCCATGTGACGTCCGACGACATTGATCTCCATGAGTGGTTTCTCCTCCTGTCCGGGTGCGGCCGCTCGGAGCCCGGCCGCGATGGCTCTTGGTCGGGGTGCGCACCTCCTGATCGAGGACTGCTCGCCCATGTGTGGCGAGGAACACCAAGCATGCCACGTTTCCCTCAGCGTTTCCTGGCCATCCGTCCCGAGGTTCCCGTCCGTGCGCGTGCTGTTCAGCCGGGTTCGTCCGCTTCGCCCGGCCCCGGGGGCGCTTCGCCCGGTCCCGCGGACGCGACGACCCCGGGCACCCGTGCGGAGGCGATCACGGCCGCGCCGAGCACCTCGATCCCCTCCGCGTCGAGCGCCTCGTGCATGCCGCGCAGCGTCGCGCCGGTCGTGACGACGTCGTCGACGACGATCACCGGGGCGTCCAGGGCGCGGGCGCGCCGCGCCTGCGCGGGGTCCAGGCGGATCCGTCGCAGCCTCCTGGCCCGGGCACCGCGTCCTTCCTGCGCGGTGGTCGGGGCGGCACGCAGGAGGAGGGCGCGCCCGGCGCCCTCCCGTTCGAGCGCCCGCACGAGCTCGGCGGTGTGGTCCTCCCCGCGGCGCAGCCGGGCCGCCGGGCGGGAGGGCACCGGGACGAGGAGGGGCTCGGCGACGCCCGATCCCTCGGCCAGCCGCCGCACCGCGGGGGCGAGTCCTGCGGCCAGCGCCCCGCACAGGTGCAGCATCCCGCCGTTCTTCCAGGCGAGCACGAGCCGCTGCAGGTCTCCCCCGTACTCGCCGAGCGCGAGCACGGGCAGGAGCGGGCTGTGGTCCACGCCCGCGGGCAGGAGCAGCCCGTCCCGGCTCTGCTCCCGCACCCGGGCGGCGCTGAGCACCTGGAGCGCATCGCAGCAGGCGTCGACCCGCACCGGCGAGGCCTGCAGCAGCGCCGCGCAGTCCGGGCAGAGCCGGGTGCCGTCCCGGCCGCAGGGGCAGCTGCGCGGCGCGACGAGGGAGCAGGTCTGCGCGGCGACCTCCGCGAGCAGGGCGAGCGCGCGCTCGCCCCGGCCGGCTCCCGGGTCGGGCCGCGTGCGAGGAGAGGCGTGCCGTGACGCTCCGCTGTGCATGGGCCGATCCCAGCACCGGGAGCGTCCCGGCACGAGCGGCGGGGCCGAGCGGTGGACGGGGCGGCGCTGGGGAGGGGAGGTCGACGGCGGTACGCGGAGCGGCTCGGGCGGCGTCAGCAGCTCAGGTGATGTCAGCAGCTCGGGCGGCGTCAGTAGAAGCCGGGATCGCGGCCGGTCACCTCGACGCCGCGCCAGCCCTCCCCGTCGGTGCGGCGCAGGTTCCCCTCCGCATCGGCGGCCCAGACCGTCTCGGCCACCACGGAGCCGGTCAGGCGCACGGTGCCGGGCGGCGGGGTGGGCAGCGGCTCGATGGTGCCGGAGAGGTCCTGCAGCTGGGCGCGCAGCTCGCCGGTGCCGGGATCGGTCCCGAGCACCACGACGGTGCCCTCGTCGTACCAGCTGACCTGGCGCACGTCGGCGTAGAAGGTGCGCACCAGGATCGGCTCGGTGAGGGCGGAGGGGACGCCCTCGGCGTCACGCACCACCGCGCACAGCTCGAGCCGCCCCTCGCCCGCCTCGTCGGAGAGCACCAGCATCCGCGTGTCGTCGGCGGCGATGTCCAGGGCGCGCACCTCGCGTCCGGCGAGCCAGGGCGCATCGACCTTCGCGTCGTGCTCAGCGCCCCGGCCCGACAGGGCCAGCAGCGCGCCCGCGCTCGAGCCGACGGAGGTCCACACCCATCCGGCGCCGTCGATGCGGGGAGGGACGAAGCCCGTGCCCGTCGCGGCCTCGCGCAGAGGGACCGAGCCGTCGGTCGAGGCGATCAGCACCTGCGCCCCGTCGAGGCTGCTCGCGGCGGCGAGCCCGCCGTCCGGGGCGATCGCCGGGGAGGCGATCTCCTGTCCGGCGAGGTCGGGGACGAGCTGCGGCGGCGGGTCCGCGCTGCCGGGATCGGCAAGGGAGATCACGCCGGTGGGCCCGGCGGCGATCGGCCGGTGCCCCGGCAGGGCCCGCTCCACCCGCCCGTCCTCCTCGAGCGACAGCTCCCTGCCGTCCTGCACGAGACGCACCACGGAGAGGCTGCGCAAGGAGCGCAGCGAGGACTCCAGCTGGGACAGGGCCAGGCGTCGCGGCTCCGCGGCCAGGCCGGTGATCACGCCCGGCACCTCGACCTGGGCGGTGCCGTCGGCCCCGCTCTCCACCTCGGCCTCCGTGATCCCGGAGCCGCGGGGGATCTGGCTGCCCACGGCCCCCTCGAGGAAGCTCACCGGTCCTGCGGCGAGGCCCTCGAGCACCGCCGTGGCGCCGCGGCGCAGCGGCAGCCAGCGGTGGTCGGGCACGAGATGCCGTTCCCGGGCGTCGAGGAAGTACAGGCGCGCCGGGGAGTAGAGGGTCTCGAACGCCGCCTCGGAGAGGAAGATCCCGTCGGGCACCTCGCTCAGGCGCCACTGGTCCTCGACCTCCTCCACCGCGACGGCGAGCTCCTGCGGGGTGGGGCCGGCGAGCGCGCTGCGCACTCCGCGGGCGTCGACCACGGCGACCGCCTGGAGGCCGAGCACCAGGCGCCCCTCGCTCTCCTCGCGCACCTGCAGCTCCTGGCTGCCGGAGTAGATGGTGATCCGGGCCTCGGGGTCCCAGCCGGCGCTCGCCTCCTCGGTGAGATAGGCGCGGGCGACGGCGAAGTCGTCCTCGGAGCCGACGCCGGCCTGGACGAATCCCGCCAGGACCTCCTGGGCGGTCGCGCCGTCGGCCGGAGGCAGGGCGCGCACGTAGGGCGCCCCGGGATGCGAGCTGCCGGTCAGGGAGCGGCTGTCGATCCCGGAGTCGACGGGGATGCGGGCGCAGCCCGCGCCGAGGCCCAGCAGGGCGGCGGCGCCGAGGGCGTGCAGCACGGTGCGGCGGTCAGGTCTCATCGCGCTCCTGCGTCCTTCTCCTCGGCCGGGTCGTCCTCGCCCGGTCCCTCCCCCTCGGGGCGCCGGGCCGCGACGTCCTCGCCGGCGGGATGGTCGAGGTCGGTCGTGTCGAGATCGGGCAGCAGATCGGGGCCGATGCGAATCTCGCCGGTCGGCGTCGGGGAGACGGCGGCGTCGGCGAGGGCGCGGTCGAAGGGCCGTTCCAGCCGCAGCGGGGAGCGGAACAGCTCGGTGCCGGGGCGGCGCGGGAGCGTGAGCCGGAAGACCGCGCCCTCGCCCTCCTGCCCCCAGGCCTGCAGCCAGCCGCCGTGCAGGTGCGCGTCGGAGGCGGAGATCGACAGGCCGAGCCCCGTCCCGCCGAGGGTGCGGGCGCGGGAGGGGTCCGCGCGCCAGAACCGGTCGAAGACACGACGGGCGTCCTCCGGGGAGATGCCGTGGCCGAAGTCCTGCACCACCACGGCGACGGCGTCCTCGTCGCCCGCGGTCTGGACCAGCACCGGGCTGCCCGCGCCGTGCTCGATCGCGTTGGTGAGCAGGTTCCGCAGGATCCGGTCCACCCTCCTCGCGTCGACGACCGCGGTGGAGGCTCCCTCGCCGAGGCGCACGTCCAGCAGGCACCCACGTGCCCCAGCGAGCGGGCGCACATCCTCGACCGCACGCATGACCAGCGCATCCATGTCCTCGCGCAGGGCCTCGAGCTGCGCCGCGCCCGCGTCGAAGCGGGAGATCTCCAGCAGGTCCGCCAGCAGCACCTCGAAGCGCTGCACCTGCGCGGCCAGCAGCTCGGTGGTGCGCTGCAGCTCCCCGGGCAGCTCCTGGCGGCGCGAGTCCAGCACCGAGGAGGCCATCCGGATCGTGGTCAGCGGGGTGCGCAGCTCGTGGGAGACGTCGGAGACGAAGCGCTGCTGGACCCGGGAGAGCTCGGTGAGGTCGTCGACCTTCTGCTCGAGGCTGCGGGCCATGTCGTTGAAGGACTCCCCCACCCGGGCGAGCTCGTCGGCGCCCGCGACCTCGACACGGCTGGTGAGATCCCCGGCGGCCATCCGCTCGGCGGCGTGCGCGGCGCGCTTGAGCGGGGTCGTGACCATGCGCGCGATGGCGATCGCGATGCCGAGGATGAGGCTCAGCAGCACGAGCCCTCCGCCGAGGATCACCCGCTGGACGAAGGCGAGGGTCTCCTGCTCCTCCTGGAGGGAGTAGATGAGGTACAGGTCGTAGGAGCCCGCGCCGGGCACCACCACCCGGGTGCCGACGAGCAGCGCGGGCTCGGTGCGCCCCGTCTCGTCCTCCCTCCCGATCGAGCGCCAGGAGACGGCGTCGGGCTGCGCGGCGACGGCGGCCGCGAACTCGTCGTCGACCTCGTCGAAGAGGGTCCGGTCGGAGGAGGCGACCGGGAAGACGGTCCCCGTCGTCTCCACGGGCACGAGCGCGACCTCGCGGCGGTCCCCGCCGCCCTGCCCGCCCGTGGACTGCACGAACGCGCTGACCGCGTCCTGCTGCTGGGTGCTGGTCGCGCCGGAGAGCTGGGCGAGGGACTCCCCCAGCTCGTCGCGCACCTCGACCGTCTCCTCGAGGACCCGGTCGCGGCGCTGCTCGTAGAGCACGTCGGCGATGACGGTGGAGAGATAGGCGCCGACGGCCAGCAGCGCCAGCGTCGACAGCAGAGTGGTCACCAGCACGACCCGCAGCGCGAGGGACCAGCTGCGCGGGTCCGCGGACTGCCGGAGACGGTCGCGCCGGAGCGCCGGGGGCCGGGCCCCCTCCGGAGCGCTCACCGCGGCGCGGGCACGCTCAGGACCCGCTCCCCGCGCGGTAGCCGACCCCGCGCACGGTCACCACGATCGAGGGGTTCTCCGGGTCCTGCTCGATCTTCGAGCGCAGCCGCTGCACGTGCACGTTGACCAGGCGCGTGTCGGCGCTGTGGCGGTATCCCCACACGTCGCGCAGCAGCACGTCGCGGGTGAAGACCTGCCAGGGCTTGCGGGCCAGCTGGGTGAGGAGGTCGAACTCGAGCGGGGTGAGGGAGATCAGCTCCCCGTCCCGGCGCACCTCGTGGCCGTCGACGTCGATCGTGAGGTCGCCGATGGTCAGCTGCTCGGTGGTCGGCGGCTCGACGCGGCGCACCCGCGCCTTGATCCGCGCCACCAGCTCCTCGGGCTCGAAGGGCTTGGTGAGATAGTCGTCGGCGCCCGCCTCGAGCCCCTCGACCACGTCGGCGGTGTCGGTGCGGGCGGTGAGCATGATGATCGGGACCCCTGACTCGCGGCGGATCCGGCGGCACACCTCGATGCCGTCCATGCCGGGGAGCATGAGGTCCAGGAGCACGAGGTCGGGGCGCAGGCGCGGGAACGCCTCCAGGGCGGAGGCGCCGTCGGGCGAGGTCGCGACCTCGAAGCCCTTGCCGCGCAGGACGATCCCGACCATCTCGGCGATCGCCTGATCGTCGTCGACCACGAGGATCCGTGAAGGCGTCGTCATGGGGGCCATTGTGCCACCGGGCGGGGCCGACGCCGGGGAGCCCGGCCGCCGGGGTGTCCGGGCGGTAGCCTCGCGGGCGCCCCGAGCACCGCACCCCGCCCCACGACGCCCTGCACCGCGACGCCCGGTCGCCGGAAGACGCCGGGGTGTCGACGTTCGTCGTATCGGCGGCGGGGCCACCACTCCGTAGGGTCGGCTCCAGCAGTCCTGCTCGACCCGCTGCGACGGGGACGAGCACAAGCCGATGGAGGAGCACCGATGAGCAGTCCGTGGACCGCCCCCGGGGCGGAGGTCCCGAGCGAGCCGACAGGCCCGGGAGGCTCCGGCGGCCCCGGCAGCTGGGGGCGGCCGGCCCCCTCCGCGCCCGACGGTCCCGCAGGGCCGGGAGGTCCGGCCCCGACGGGCGCGCCGCAGCGCGAGCTGGTGCAGTCCGTGCCGCTGTTCCCGCTGCGGCCGCTGGGGCTCGGCGAGATCCTCGGTGCGGCCGTGCGGATCTATCGCCTGCGCACCCGTGCGGTGCTCGGCGTCTCCGCCGCGGTGTACGGGGTCGCCTTCGTGCTCATCACCCTGTCGACCGGGGCGGGGATGATGCCGATGATCGGCGACATGCAGGCCGCGATGCAGGACCCCACCGGCTCGAGCGAGGTCCCCTTCACCGGCACCGTCGGCGACATCGTCCTGACCGTGGTCACCAGCGTGATCACGGGCCTCGTCACGATGGTCGCGGCTTCCCTGGTCACGGTCGCCCTGACCCGCCTCGCGCTCGGCGAGGCGACCGGCACGCCGCTCCCGACCTCCGAGATGTGGGCGACGATGCGGCGCCGCGGCCTGCCCGCCCTCGGCGTCAGCCTGCTCATCGCGCTGATGTCGACGATCCTGTTCACGGTGCCCTTCGCGCTGGGGCTGGCGCCGATCCTGATCGTGCAGGAGCCGGGCTGGCTGACGATCCTCCCGATCCTGCTCGGCACGGTCGTGGGCCTGCTGGCGATGCTGTGGCTGTGGGCGCGGACCGTGCTGGCGATCCCGGCGCTGGTCCTCGAGGAGACGGGCGTGCTCGGCGCGATCCGCCGCGGCTTCGCGCTCACCCGCGGCAGGCGCCTGTGGCGAGTGCTCGGCATCGCGGTGCTGCTGTACGTGCTGTACATGGTCGTCACGTACACCGTCTCCGGGGTGTTCGGCATGGTCGCCGGCATCGCATATTTTGCGATCCTGCTGGTCAGCGCCGGGGAGGCGGTGGTGCTGGGCGTGGCTCTGCTGACCATCCTCTCGATGCTCGGCACGTATCTGGCGACCTTCCTCCTGGCTCCGTTCCTCTCCGCCGGGTACACCGCGCTGTACGCCGATGTGCGGATGCGCGACGAGGCCTGGGACGTGGAGCTCACCCGCCGGGCCCGTGACGCCTGGGCGGCGGACGGGGCCCGATGATCCCGGCCGCACCGCGGCTCGGCCCCGACGAGGCGCGCGAGCGGATCCTCGAGGAGCTCGCGAAGGACGAGTACGACGACTCCCCCGGCTTCGTCGCCTGGCTGCTCGGCGCGATCGAGGACTGGCTGGCGCGCATGGTCGACGGCGTCGACGGGTCCTCGGCCATGCAGACCGTGATCGCGGTGCTGCTGGCGCTGGTCCTCGCCGCGGTCGTGGTGCTGGTGCTGCGGCGCACCGGCCTGCTGCGCCGCAGCCCCGCCCTCGCCGTCGACGCGGCGCTCGACGCCGAGCCGGTGCTCAGCGGGGAGGAGCTGCGCGGCGCCGCCCGCGACGCGATCGACGCGGGACGCACCGACGACGGGACCGTGCTCGCGCTGCGCGCGCTGGTGCGCGACCTCGAGGAGCGCACCCTGCTGGACGTCGCGACCGGCATGACCGCCCACGAGGCCGCGACCCGTGCGGCGCTCACCTTCCCCGACCTGCGGGGCCGGCTCCAGCGCGGGGCGGACGCCTTCGACACGGCCGCCTACTCGGTGCGGAGCGTCGGGGGGAAGCCGGCCGAGGACATGCTGCGCCTGGCCGAGTACATCGCCGAGACGTCCCCCGACCTCTCCGCGCTCGAGCAGGCCGAGGCGGGGACCCCCGCATGAGCGCCCCCGCACCGACCGAGCCCGCCGCGCCCCGCGGCGCGGCGGGGACGGACGCCGCCCCGCCGGGAGCGGGCGCTCCCTCCGGCGCCGCGCAGGAGCGGCGCCGGCCCTGGCTCGTCGCCGCCGTCGTCCTCGCGGTGATCGCCGCGGTCCTCGTCTCCGTGGCGCGGGGCCTGTACCGCGACGGCCCGCTCGAGCCCGACGCCCCCACCGGCCAGGGCGCGAAGGCCGTCGTCCAGGTGCTCGGCGACCTCGGCGTCGAGGTCGAGACGAAGCGGCACACGGCCGACGCCGCCGAGGACCTCCGGGCGGGCGGGACCGTGCTGCTGACCGCGCCGAAGAGCCTCAGCGGCGAGCAGCTCACGACGCTCGCGGAGGCGCGCGAGGAGGGCGGGGGCCGGCTGATCGTGCTCCGGCCCGACTTCGTCGCCCTCTCGTATCTCACCTCCGGCATCACCCCCTCCGGCGCGCTGCGGGAGCAGACGCGGGTCGAGGCGGGCGCGGCCTGCGGGGACCTGTCCCACGGCGCCCGCGTGCTGGAGGTGCCCGATGAGGAGGACGCCCTGGACGGGCCCGCCTCTCTCTACACCGCGACCGATGCGGTGGCCTCGACGTGCTTCGAGGCGGAGGGCGGCGCGCTCGTCGCCGAGTCCGACGGGGTGCTCGTGCTCGGCAGCCCCGACCTGCTCACCAACGACGGCGTGGGCCGGGCCGACAACTCCGCGCTCGCGTTGAACGCCCTGCCCGCCTCCGACGAGCTGACCTGGTACGTCCCCTCGGCGACGGATCCCCAGGGGACCTCCTCGCCGTCGCTCGTCGACCACCTGCCCGAGTGGATCGGTCCGGTCGCGGCCTGGCTCGTGCTGGCCGCGGTGCTGGGGCTGATCGCGCTGGGCCGACGCCCCGGCCCCGTGGTGGTCGAGCCGCTGCCGGTGACCGTGCGCCCCCAGGAGCTGGTGCTCGGCCGGGCACGGCTCCTGCAGCAGGCCTCGGCCCGCGATGCGGCGGCCGCCGCCCTGCGCGCCGCCGCCGCGACCCGCCTCGCCGACCGGCTCGGGCTGCGCCACGAGTCCGCGCTCGACGGGCTCCTGGCGGCGCTGGCCCCGCACGTCGAGGAGTCCCCGGAGCAGCTGCGTGCGCTCCTCGGCCCCGCCCCCGTCGCCACCGACCGCGACCTCGTGCGCCTCGCCCACGACCTCGACCGTCTCGAGAAGGAGATCGACCGATGACCGACCCCGTCCCGCCGCGGCCCGACGCCCCCGGCGCCGGCGCGCCCCAGCCCTCCCCCGCCCCGCAGGGCGGCCAGACCGATGCGTCGGCCGTCGCCCCGTCGACCCCCGCGGTCGACGTCGACACCCGTGCGCAGCTGCAGGGGCTCGCCGCCGAGATCCACAAGGGCGTCGTCGGCCAGGACGCGGCGATCACCAGC
Organism: Brachybacterium paraconglomeratum; assembly: GCF_003994255.1. Lineage (GTDB taxonomy): Bacteria > Actinomycetota > Actinomycetes > Actinomycetales > Dermabacteraceae > Brachybacterium > Brachybacterium conglomeratum. The sequence goes on from NZ_ML133858.1 coordinate 64,191, forward strand.
CTCGTCGTCGCCCTGCTGTGCCGCGGGCACGTGCTGCTCGAGGGCGTGCCGGGGGTCGCGAAGACCCTGCTGGTGCGCTCCCTCGCGGAGGCGCTCGACGTGCGGATGCGCCGCGTGCAGTTCACCCCGGACATGATGCCCGGAGACATCACCGGCTCCCTCGTCTACGACAACACCACCAGCGACCTCGTCTTCCGCGAGGGCCCGGTGTTCACGAACCTGCTGCTGGCCGACGAGATCAACCGCACGCCCCCGAAGACGCAGTCCGCGCTGCTGGAGGCGATGGAGGAGCGGCAGGTGACGATCGACGGGGCGAGCCGCCCCCTGCCCGATCCCTTCCTCGTCGTCGCCACGCAGAACCCGATCGAGTTCGACGGCACCTACACCCTGCCCGAGGCGCAGCTGGACCGCTTCCTGCTGAAGGCTGTGATGCCGCTGCCGGAGCGGGAGGTCGAGGTGGACGTGCTGCGCCGCCACGCCGACGGCTTCGACACCACCGATCTCGCCGCCATGGGCCTGCGCGCCGTCGTGGACGTCCCCTCCCTGCATCGCGCCCAGCAGGACGTCGCCCGCGTCGCCGCGGAGGATCCCGTCGTGCAGTACATCGTGGACGTGTGCCGGGCGACGCGCCGCTCCCCCAGCTTCACCCTCGGCGTCTCCCCGCGCGGCGCGATCGCGCTGCTGCGCACCGCCCGCGCCTGGGCGTACCTCTCGGGCCGGGACTTCATCACCCCCGACGACGTGAAGGCCATGGCCCCGGCGACGCTCTCGCACCGGGTGCGGCTGACCACCGAGGCCGAGCTGGAGGGCACCCAGGTCGAGGCCGTGCTCGCCGCGACCCTCGCCTCCGTGCCGGTCCCCCGCTGAGCGCCCCATGAGGATCTCGTTCACCCCGCGCGCGGCCCTGGCCGCGCTGCTCGCGCTGCCCGTGATCGTGCTGTGGCCGCTGTGGTGGGTGGTCCTGATCCTGCTCGCGCTGTGGGCGCTCGTGGTCCTCGCCGATGCGCTGGCCGCCCCGGCCCCGCAGCGGATCCGGGTGCGTCGCGAGGCGCCGGCGCAGGTGCGTCTGGGCGGCACCGTCCCCGGACGCCTGCTGCTGACGAACACCACCGCGCGCCGTGCACGGCTCGAGGTGCGCGACGCCTGGAACCCGACCGCGGGCCTCGCCTCCCAGCACAGCCGCCTCGACCTGCCCGGCCAGGAGCGGCGCGCGATCGCCCAGTCCTTCACGCCCACGCGGCGCGGCGAGCACAGCTCCCGGCAGCTGCTGATCGGCTCGCTCGGCCCGCTGGGCCTCGCCCGCCGCAGCGCCCGCGTCCCGGCGCTCGGGCGGATGCTGGCCCTGCACCCCTTCGGCGCCCGCAGGCACCTCCCCTCCCGCGTGCAGCGGCTGCGGGAGATCGAGGGGCTCGCCGCGATCCACCAGCGCGGCCAGGGCACCGAGTTCGACTCCCTGCGCGACTTCGTGGACGGCGACGACGTCCGCTCGATCGACTGGCGGGCGACCGCGCGCCGGCGCAGCGTGGTGGTGCGCACCTGGCGGCCCGAGCGGGACCGTCACGTGCTGATCGTGGTGGACACCTCCCGCACCTCCGCCGGACGCCTCGGCGAGGCGACGAGGCTCGATTCCGCCTTCGACGCGGCGCTGCTGCTGACGGCGCTGGCCGGGCAGGCCGGGGACCGGGTGGACCTGCTGTGCGTGGACCGGATCCCGCACGTCTCGGTGCTCGGCTCCACCCGCACCAAGGTGCTCCACGACATGGTCGCCGCGACCGCGGCCGTGGAGCCGGCGCTGGTGGAGACGGACTGGGAGCGCGCCGCGGCCGCGATCGAGTCCCGCACCCGCCGCGGCTCCCTCGTCGTGCTGATCACGCCGGTGGAGGCGCAGGTGCTCCATTCCGGGCTGCTGCCGGTCGCGGCGCGCCTGGCCAAGGACCACCCCCTGGTGCTCGCCTCGGTCGCCGATCCCGCGCTCGAGGAGCTCGCCGGAGGGCGCGGCGATCTCGAGACCGTGTACCGGGCCGCCGCCGCGGAGCGCGCCCGCTCCGAGCGCGCCGGAGTCTCCCATGCCCTCGAGCGCGTCGGCGCGCACGTCGTCGACGCCCCGCCGGACCGGGCCCCGCAGGCGCTGGCCGACGCGTATCTCTCCCTCAAGGCCGCCGGCAGGCTCTGACCCGGCCGCTTCCCCGCACCAGGAGCCGCACCCGCCGTCGTGGTCGTGGTCGTAGTCAGGATGGTCAGCCACGGGCGCTGGGTGTACCAGTACGCCTATATCGTCGTACTGGTACGCCCAGCGCCGGTACATGACCATGCCGCTGCCTGGCTCGGGCAGGGCCGCGCTGGCCGAGCCGCTCACGCCGCTCACGTCGTCCCGGCGATATGCCGCGGCCGCCGGCGAGATGGCGGGCCTCGATTCCGGCACCGCTGCCGAGCTCGACCGCGACGGGCCGGTCATCGGGCGTCGTCCGAAGTGAGGGCCCGGGCTCCTCGAGCAGGCCGCACCGTCGGTGCTCGGCCCCCAGCCCTGGCCGCCGTCGCAGGGCTCGGCCCTCAGGCGGCGATCACCGGGCTCGGCGCTCAGGCGGCGGTGGCGACGCGGGAGCCGACGAGCTCCTCGGAGAGGTCGCCGGAGATCCCGGCGCGATGCGCCTGGCGGCCCCGCACGAGCATGTACGCGAGGAACGCCAGCCAGGCCGCCGCGCCGACCGCGATCCGCAGCGCCGGCGGCAGGGAGCTCGGCGTCACGAAGGCCTCGATGAACCCCGCGACCAGCAGCACGGGCACCAGCCCGATCGCGACGGTGACCAGGGAGCGGGCGGCGTGGGAGAGCGCCCACGGGCGCGGCAGCGGGCCGGGGCGCACCCAGGCCCAGAAGGTGCGCAGACCCGCACCGGCGCCGACGACGATCGCGGTGATCTCCAGCAGGCCGTGCGGGAGGATGAACACGAAGAAGGTGTCCAGTCCCCCGTAGGCGCCCAGCACCCCCGCCGACAGACCGACGTTCAGTCCGTTCTGCAGCAGCATGTAGACCGGCCAGAAACCGGTCACCCCCAGCACCACGGACTGCACTGCGATCCACGCGTTGTTCGTCCACACCCGGGCGGCGAAGCCCGAGGCCTCGCCCTCGAAGTAGTAGGCGACGAAGTCCCGCTGGGCGAGGGCGCGCTGCTGCGCCTCCGGCACCACGAGCTCGCGCGCGGTCGCGTCCAGGCCGAAGTACAGCCCGGAGACGAGGGAGGAGAGCAGGAAGATCGACGCCGCGAGCGCGACCGTCCAGCGGGCCTGGAACAGCGCCGAGGGGAGGTCCTCCCAGAAGAAGGTGCGCGCGTGCTTCCACAGCGGGATCCGCGTCCCGGTGATCCGCAGCCGGGCGCGGTGGACCAGGAGGGAGAGCCGGGAGATCAGCGCGGGATCCGGCACGGTGGAGCGGACCCTGGAGAGGTGGGTGGAGACCTCCTGGTAGAGCGCGAGCAGCTCGTCGATGCCGCCCGCGTCGAGGGTGCGGGCGCGGGTGAGCTCCTCGAGACGGTCCCACTGCGGCCGGTGCACGGCGATGAAGGCGTCGGTGTCCACGCAGACAGGGTAGGCGGCCCCCGTCCCCGTCCACGGCCGACGAAAGTCGGGGGCGGCCCGGCCGGAAGCCGACGCTCGACGCTGACGGCACCTCCTCGCTCCTGCCAGGATGGGGCCATGGCACTTTCGGGCACTGCGGCGGCCGTCTCCCCCTCGAGCCGCCGCGACGCGCTGATCACCGGCGATGCGGTCCTGCTCGACCTGCGCACCGCCTCCTTCGCGACCCGCATCGTCTCCGCCGTGATCGACGGGGTGCTGCAGCTGGCGCTGCTGATCGGGGGGATCCTGTCGATCGCATGGTTCGCGGACCGCGCCGCCCTGGACGACGGCTTCCTCGCCGCCGGGGTCCTGCTCGCCTCGGTGCTGGCCTATGTCGGCTATCCGGTGCTCAGCGAGCTGCTGCTGCGGGGCCGCTCCGTGGGGCGGCTGGTGATGGGCACGCGGGTGGTGCGGGACGACGGCGGCCCGGTGCACGTGCGCCAGAGCGTGCTGCGCGCAGTGATGGCGATGTTCGAGATCTGGTCGACCACCGGCGCCGTGGCGCTGGTCTGCTCCGTGATCGACCGCCGCTCGCGCCGGATCGGGGACCTGCTGGCCGGGACGATGGTGATCCAGGAGCGCATGCGCACTCATCCTCCGCAGCGCATCGAGGTCCCGCTCTCGCTGCGCGACTGGGCGCAGGCGGCGGACGTGGGCCGGCTCCCGCTGCCGCTGCTGCAGGACATCCGCGCCTTCCTGCCCCGGGCCGGGCAGATCAACGCCGAGTCGCGCCATCAGCTCTCGCGGGACCTGCTGCGCCGCACGCTGCCGCATGTCGCGCCCGCACCGCCCCCGGGCACCCCGCCGGAGGAGTTCCTCGCCGCGGTGCTCGCCGAGCGCTCACGACGGGACGAGATGCGGCTGCGCAGGGCGCAGGAGCGTCAGCAGGAGCTGGCCGCCGAGGTGCGGGCGGTGCCCTTCTCGGCCTGATCAGTCGGCCGACGGCGCCTCGGCGCGGCCGGCGATCAGCACCGGGATCCCGCCCTCGACCGCGTGGACGCGCCCGCAGTCCGTGCACTGGAGGGCGGCGTCGACGTCGTGCAGCACCCCGCCGCAGTCCGGGCAGCGCAGCGCCGCACGCACCCAGCCGGGCACGTCGGCGCCGCTCGCCCCGGCCGGCAGCTGCGCGGGAGAGACCTCGGGAGCGTTCGCGGGAACGGCAGCGGGGAAGGTCTCCGGGGTCGGCTCGGCAGAGGCCGGCTCGGGAGTCGACTCGGCGGCGTCCGCCACGCCGAGCACGAGCGTCCGGATCTGGTCCAGCACCTGCTCCATCGTCGTCCGCTCCTGCGCCTCGACGTTCAGGCGCAGCAGCGACTCGGTCTGCGAGGAGCGCAGCGAGAGCCACCAGCGCTCGTCCGGGGCGAGGTGCTCGTCCCAGTGGTGCACGGAGAGCCCGTCGAGCTCGTCGATCCGCGCGGCGGGCAGCGACTCGGCGTGGGCGCGCACCCGGGCGGTGGCCGCGACCGCGTCGTCGACGGGGAAGTTGTGCTCGCCGCTGCCGGCGTACGGGGAGTGCTCGGCCACCAGAGCGGAGGCGGTGCCGTCGGTCTCCGCGAGCGCGGCGAGGACGTGCAGCGCGGCGAGCATGCCGGAGTCGGCGAAGAAGAAGTCGCGGAAGTAGTAGTGGGCGGAGTGCTCCACCCCGGCCACCGCTTCCTGCTCGGCCATGATCCGCTTGATGCCGGCGTGGCCCACGGGGGTCAGCAGCATCTCGCCGCCCGCCGCCGCGATGACCTCGTGCACGTGGCGGGAGGCGACCGCGTTGACGGCCACGCGGGGACGCTCCTCCCCCGCGGCGCGGGCACGGGCGATCTCGCGCGAGGCGATCAGCGCCCCGATCGCCGAGGGCGGGACCGGGGTGCCGGTCTCGTCCAGCACGACGCAGCGGTCCGCGTCGCCGTCGAAGGCGAGGCCGAGGTCCGCGCCCTCGCGGCGCACCGCCTCCTGCAGATCACGGAGGTTCTCGGGCCGCAGCGGGTCGGCCGGGTGGTGGGGGAAGGTGCCGTCGAGTCCGAAGTGCAGCTCGATCAGCTCCACCTGCTCGAGCGGGCCGAGCACGGCGGGGGCGGTGAGGCCTGCCATCGCGTCGGCCGCGTCGACCACCACGCGCAGTCGCCGGCCCGCGGGCAGGTCGACCAGGCCGTGGAGGGTGCGGGCGTAGTCCTCGAGGGTGTCGATCCGCTCGGAGCGGCCCTCGCCGCGCACGGGGATCTCCCCGGCGGCGAGATACGCCTCGGCGCCCCGGCGCACGTCCTCGAGCCCCGAGTCCCGGCCGACGGGCCGCGCGCCGGGCAGGCACAGCTTCATCCCGTTGTCGCGGGCGGGGTTGTGGGAGGCGGTGATCATGAGCCCCGCCGCGCGGTGGAGGCCGGAGGCGCAGTACAGCTGGTCGGTGGAGGACAGGCCGGCGTCGGCGACGATCGCGCCGCGGCGCACGGCGCCCTCGATCACGGCGCGGGACAGCTCCGGGGAGCTCAGGCGCATGTCGTGGGCGACGATCAGCTCGGGCTCGGCCAGGACGTCCGCGAAGGCGGCGCCGAGCGCGCGGGCGATCTCGGCCGTGAGCTGCTCGCCGGCGACGCCGCGGATGTCGTTCGCCTTGACGATGGCGGACAGGTCGTGGGTCGTCTCAGTCATCGCTGTTCCTGATCACGTGGAGGTGGCGGTCGCGCTCGGCAGGACGGCCGGCGGGGCGGCCGCCGGCGTCGCGGGGGCCGTGGCCTCCTGCGCGCGACGTGCCGCGGGGTGCGCCGTCGGGGGTGCCCGGGCCGGCGCTGCCGACCGGGCCGTGCGGGCCCTGGCCGGGAGCGGGCGCGGCGGGGCGGCGCACGGCGTCGGCGAGGGCGACGAGGTCGTCGCTGACGTCCTCGCCGCCGGCGACCCGCAGCAGCTCCCAGCCGCGCGGCGGGGTCATGCGGGCGGCATGCTCGTGGCAGAGGTCGTAGGCATGGGGCTCGCTGAGGCGGGAGAGCGGGCCGAGCACCGCGGTCGAGTCCTGGTACACGAAGGTCAGGGAGCTGACTGCCGGCTGCGAGCAGGCGGTCCGGGAGCATTCACGAGCTGGCACGCACAGCAGTGTACGCAGGTCGCGGGCCCGGCGGGCGCGGCGCGCCCGTGGGAGGCGAGGGTGGGGTCCGGCACTGCGGGAGCGGGGCTACAGTGCACGGCATGGACCTCGAACCCGGCCGTGCCCCCGCCCCGCGAGGACCGCTCGGCCCGCGTCGCCGCGACCGCCGCGGCCGCGGCCGGCGCTGGGACCTCATCCCCCCGCACCTGCCCGGCCATCGCACGCGCCGGGAGCGCTTCGACGATCTCGTCGCCGATGCGGGGGCCGCGCTCACCGAGCGGTTCCCCCGGCGTCTCGCGCACCTGCAGGTGCTCGTCGAGGAGGTGCCGTCGGCGGATCCGGCACCCTGGGAGGAGGCCCAGGTGGTGCTGGGTCGTGCGGTGCCGGGCACCCGCGAGCACCCGCCGCGCGTGGTCGTCTACCGCCGGCCGCTGGAGACGCGGTGCGTGACCGCGACGGAGCTGGAGATGCTGGTGCGGCAGGTGCTGTCCGAGCAGATCGGCTCGCTGCTCTCGATCGCGCCGGAGGACGTCGACCCGGAGGCCTGGGACCTCTGAGCCGCCGCGCGACCGGCGCGGCGCGCGCACCGTGCGACGCGGACGGCAGCCCGGGCGCACCGCGCGGCGGTCGCGGACGCGCCGGTGCGGAGCGGCTGTCGCGGGACCGGGAGCGTCCTCAGTCGGTGAGGACGACCGGGACGCTGTCGCCGTCGCCCGCATCGGGCAGGACCGGCAGCGAGGAGAGCAGCACGCCGCCCGCCCCGTCGGACTGGCGCTGCGTCCAGCTCGCGTGGACCGCGCCCGGCACCTCGGGGACGATCGACAGGGCCGCGGCGCCCTCCCCGCCGAGGCGGAGCTGCTCGTGGGTGAGTGTGCTGGTCGCGCCTGCGGCGAGGTCGACCGCGATCGGCTCCCCGGCCGCCCCGTCGGCGCCGATCGGGATCACCCGGGCCTCGGTGTCCTCGTCCGCGGTGAGGGTGAGCGCACCGGTCGCGCCCTGCCCCGGCAGGGCGCTGACCGCATGGGTGCCGAGCGCCGGCGCGGGGGCGACGAGCGTGAAGTCCACCGGTGCGCCGACGGTGTCACCGGGCAGGTCCTCCCCGGTGCGGGCGCTGCGGGTGACGGCGTCGAGCGGGCCGTCCGCGGAGACCTGCACCGCGTAGGTGCCGTCGGCGAGGCCCTCGACGGCGGTGGGCACCACGGCGCCGGCGGGGACCTCGATCTGCGCGGGCGATGCCCCTGAGGCGGCGCCGTCCGCGCCCAGGACCTCGACGTCCGCGGTGACGGTGGAGCCCGAGGGGTTCGAGAGCACGAGGGTGGGCGCGGTCCCGGCGATGTCCACGCCGGGCATGACCAGCTCCTGCGCGGGGGCGGGCAGCGGATCGAGGATCTCGGCGCCGCCGGGGGTCAGCCCGTCCCGCTCGGTGGTCTGCACGTGCAGGGACAGGGGCGCGCCGAGCACGGAGACGTCCACGCCGACCGCGTCCTCCCCCGGCACCACGGACTCCAGCAGCACCCGCTCCTCGTCGCCCGGCGCGACGACGACCTGGCTGCGCCCCTCCATCGCCGCCGGCCCGTCGGCGGTGCGCAGCTGGACCGAGGCGGTGGCTGGGCGGTCGGAGGAGTTGGAGAGCACGAGCACGGAGCTGTCCCCGGTCTGCGTGGAGACGCCGAGGAAGGACGCCTCGGTGGTCGGCTCTGCGCAGCGGGACAGGGACAGGGAGCGGAAGTCCCCGGACGCGGTCCAGGTGCCCTGGACGGCGTCGGCGACGGGACGACCGCCCTCGGAGGTCTGCGCCGTGACCCGGGGCGCGGTGCGCACGTCCCGCAGGGTCTGCACCGCGATGCCGAGATCCGTCGAGGCGGCATCGCCGGGAAGCTCCTCGCCCTCGGCGTCCGCGGCCGTGATCGCGGGGGCGGGCACGGCGCCCTCGGCGTCCTGCCGGGTGCTGGATCCGCTCACCTCGCCGAACAGGACGGAGGACGCGGGCTCGGCCGCGACGCTGCGCAGGGAGACCGACGGGGTGGGCGGGGTGACCGCGAGCGCGGCGTCGCCGCCCGTCTGCAGCGCCTCGTCGGGCACCTGCAGCGGGCCGTGGCAGGCGAGGCTGCGGGGGCCGGGGCTCGCCGTGGTCGCGACGTGCTCGGCCGCGGCGGGCTCGCGGTCCGGGGCGACGGCGAGCGCCCCGGCGGCCAGCAGCAGGGGGACGATCGCGGCGACGCCCAGCAGCAGGCGGGCGGGCCGTCCGTGCGCGGCGCGCACCCGTCCCGCCCCGCGGGCGGTCCCCGTGCGGTCCTCAGCCTCGGTCTCGGCCTCGGAAGCGTGCTCAGCCATACATCTCCTCCGCGGTGCGGGTGCGGACCCGCCAGGGGATCGCGATCAGCGCGGTGGCCGCGGTCGCGCCGTACAGCAGCAGCTGCCAGAGCGGTCGGGCGGGCTGGTGGCGGTGGATCTCGAGCTCTCCCCCGGCCCCGGCCGGGACGGTGAAGCCCTGCGCCCAGCCGTCGACCTCGACCGCGGCGAGCTCGGTGCCGTCGAGGCTCGCGCGCCAGTCCGTGTCGTGACGCTCCGAGAGCACGACGGTGCGCTCCTCGTCGGCGGGGGCGATCTCGCCCTCGGCGTCCACGACCCCGCTGTCCAGGGCGATCGGCTCCTCGCCGCCGGTGACGACGGCGCGCGGCAGGGCGTCGATCACGCGCCAGGTCCCGCCCTCGGAGCCCTCGGTGACCTTCTCGAGCAGCGGGGAGCTGTCCAGGGTGCTCATCAGCTCGGGTCGGCTCTCGCGGTCCCCGTGGACCACCACGTAGGCGATCGCGGGATCGGCGAGGTCCGTGCCGTCCTCGGCGCCGCCGGAGAGCATCGCCGCCACGTCCTCGCGCAGCCCGGCGGAGGCGGGATCGTCGTCGACGGGCTGGCCGGCCAGCGCCGCCTCGACGTGGCGGGCGTCGACGAGCGCGGAGTGCTGGATCACGGTGTCCTCGCCGTGGACCACGAGGCGGGCGGCGACCGCGCCGTCCTCGGCCTGGTCCAGCACCAGCACCCGGGAGCGGGCCTCGGTGCGGCCCTGGTCGGCGGCGGCCGCGGGGACCTCCCCGCCCTCCACGCGCCCGATCTGCAGCGCGCGGGGAATCAGCGCCATCCCGCCCACGACGGTGAGCAGGCAGGCCGCCGCGGTGACGGCACCGATCACGGAGGTGAGCAGGCGCCGGAGACGCGAGTCGCGCTCCTGACGACGGGCGAGGGTGTCGAAGGTCGCCGCGGCGCCGAGGGAGAGGCAGAGCAGGGCCGCGCTGAGCAGGGCGTGCAGCGGCGGGGTCAGCACCTGCCCCTGGCCGACGGAGGTCCCGGTGGAGCGGGCCGCCAGCACGGCGAGCGCGCAGACGGCGGCGGCGAGCAGGCTCAGCCGGCCCGCGCGGCCGGCCGCACCGCGCAGCAGCGGGGAGACCAGGGCGCCGAGCACCACCGGCGCGACCGGCAGCAGCACCAGGAGTCCGGCGGCGCCCTCGCCGAGCATCCCGGCGAGCGGCGCGGCGAGGTCGGGGGCGACCGGCCACAGTCCCAGCAGGTCCCGGGCGCTCGCCTCGCCCGCCGAGGCGGGCACGCCGACGACGGCCAGGAGGGTGCGGGGATGGCCGAGGTAGGTGGGCAGGTAGGGCGCGTGGAGCGCGAGCGAGGGCAGCAGCACCCACAGCAGGCGCAGGCGTCGACCGGGCGCGGCGATCGCGACCAGTGCGAGGGCCGGCGCGACGAGCAGCACCAGCACCGGCTGCACCGCCCCGATCACCAGCAGCAGCAGACCGCCCGCGGCGGCCGCGGAGACGGAGGCCTGGGAGACCTTGTGGGGCAGGCCGATCGCCCGTCCGATCGCGAGGGCCAGCAGCGGCAGCAGCACGTGCACGGCCAGCAGCGGCCATGCGCCGACGGCGAGGGCGGTCAGGAGCGAGGGGGCGAGCGCCCACACGCAGGCGAGCACGAGGCGGGCGCCGACCGCGCGGGTGATCGCGCCGGAGGCCCACCAGGCGGCGACCGCCGCGGCCGGCACCGCGGCGAACACCAGCACCTCGACGAGCAGGGAGCCGCTGCCGGGCAGGTGCCCGAGCAGGCGCACGAGCGGGTCGCCGGGCCCGCGGTCCCCGAGTCCGCCCGGGACCCAGGTCGACCAGGCCGCGGCCCAGCGGTCGGCGGCGGCCTCCGGCACGGCGCGCAGACCCGCGCCGGCGAGCTCGCCGCGGCCGAACAGGCTCCGCAGCGAGAACAGGCCCAGGATCGAGGCGCCGAGCACCACCACCGCGGTCCACACGATGTGGCGGCCGTAGTCGGCGTCGTCCAGCCCGTGCCGGGTCCCGGCGATGCCCCAGGTGGTGCGGCGGATCTGGCGGCGACGGTCGTCGTCGGCGAAGAGACGGGTGCCGACGTCGTCGAGCCAGCGCCGCAGGCTCGCACCGCGCGGGAGGTAGAGCGGGGCGAGGCGTCGCCGGGGCACGCGGGCGCGCCGGCGGTCGCGGGCGCCGCGGCCGAGGACGCGCCGCATCCGCGGCAGGGCGGCGAGGACGGCGCGCAGCTCCATCAGCGCGGTGCGCGGCGCGGTCGCCGCGAGCGCCCCCGCCATCCGCAGGAGGGTCTCGAGCGGGAGGAGCAGGAGGGTGAGCAGCGCGTGCAGGAGCGGGCGGTGCTTGAGCACCGTGAGCAGGCGCCCGGTGCGCTGGTCCTGGAGTCGCTCGAGGACGGGCCGGGTGGGATGGGGGTGCAGGATCCGGGCGGCGGACTGCACCGCGACCCGCTCCCCGGAGCGCCACACGCGCTGGCACAGGTCGATCTCCGCCCAGGGGGCGGGGAGGTCGGGGTCCAGGCCCCCGAGCTCGCGCAGCGTCTGCTCGCGGATCAGCATGCCGGGCAGCGGCACGGCGAGGACGTCCTGGCGCCAGTCGGCCTGTCCCTGGTCGATCTCGCCGGGGTCCACGCCGGTGATGATGCGCCCGCCGTGGGTCAGGGTGATGCCGACGTCGACCAGGGCGTCCGCGGACTCGGCGGTCTGCGGGAGGTCGGCGCCCGGCTCGGCATGGCGCACCCGCTTCGCCCCGACCACCGCGGTGGTCGGGGACTGCCGGACGCTCTCGAGCTCGCGCTCGAGCGCGTCGAGGGCGGGGATCTCGGGGTCCTCGAGGAACCACAGCCAGCGCTCCGCGGGGGCGCCCTCGGCGAGGCCCGCGCGGCGCCCGCTGCGGGGCCCCGCCTCGCGCAGCCGCACGGGCACGAGGGCGAGCGCCTCCGCGCGCTGGGTGCGCGCGCGCTCGAGGGCGTCGACGTCGACGGCGCGGGCGCGACGGCCGGCACGACGCGTGGAGGGCTGCGCGGCCGGCTCCGGGGCGTCGACGGGGCCGAGGGTGCGCTCGTGCTGCGCGGCGAGAGCGTCGAGGACCTCCTCGACGGCGGCCGCACGGCCGGGGAGCGAGGGATCGGGGCGGGCGGGGACGTCGACGAGACGGTCCACCTCGCCCGAGGCGGTCAGGCTCTCGAGCGCGGCGCGCACGTCCTCGTCGAGATCGGAGGGTGCGGCGACGACCACCCGGTCCGGGAGTCGGGTCTGGGCGGTCAGTGCTGCGTGGAGCGCATCGTGGGTTCCCGCGGTCGTCGCCCCGCTCAGCAGGACGACCGCGGTGACTTGGCGCTCGTTCACCGGGTCAGGATGTCAGACCACCCGGCGCTTGAGCTTGCGTCGCTCGCGCTCGGAGAGACCGCCCCAGATGCCGAACCGCTCGTCGTTCTCGAGCGCGTACTCGAGGCACTCGGCGCGCACCTCGCAGGAGACGCACACCTTCTTCGCCTCGCGGGTCGAGCCGCCCTTCTCGGGGAAGAACGCCTCCGGGTCCGTCTGCGCGCACAGGGCGCGCTCCTGCCAGCTCAGCTCTGCATCGTCGGAGTCCTGCCCGGCGAGGTCGAGCAGGGACAGCTCTGCACGCGCATCGTCGTCGACTCGTTCCTCGTCCATGGCCACCACTCCTTCCACTGCTGTGTTGACCTGTCATGACCAGCGAAGGCCTCTTTCCGCCCCTAAAGTACACCGGTGTAGTTATGGTGCGTCAAGCGGCGTCGGCGCGTCGCGGAGCACATCACTGCGCGAACGGCCGTGCACGACACGGCGGTCGTCGCCCGCCGTTCCGACCGCCACGTCCCGCGCCGCCGTTGCACTTTCCGGGGCGACGCCGCCCCTCCGATCCCTCGTCCCGGCTCCCCGCCCGCCGCAGGAGCCCGCCCCCGGGAGGCACCGTGACCCCCACCCCGTCCCCGTCCGAGCCCGCCGACGCTCCCTCTGTCGCATCCGCCACGAGCGCTCCCCCGCCGCAGGTCACGGTGCTGCCGCTGACCGGCCTCGGCGAGGTCCGGGAGGGCGCCGACCTCGCCGTCCTGCTCGCCGGGGCGCTCGCCCCGCTCGCCCCGCGCGAGGGGGACGTGCTGTGCGTCTCGACGAAGATCGTCTCCAAGGCCCTCGGCCTGCGGGTGAGCTCCGAGGAGCGGGACGCGGCGATCGAGCGGATCGCCGTGCGCACCGTCGCCCGCCGCCTCCACACCCGGGTGGTGACCTCGGTGGTCCAGATCCCCTCGGGCCCGGTCATGGCCGCCGCCGGGGTGGACGGCTCGAACGCGCCGGACGGCCCGCTGCTGCTGCCGGAGGACCCCGACGCCTGCGCCCGCGAGCTGCGCGAAGGGCTCGTCGCCCGTCTCGGGGTCTCGATCGGGGTGGTGCTCACCGACACCTCCTCGCGGATCTGGCGGGTGGGGGTCTCCGACATCGCGCTCGGGGCGGCCGGGGTGACCTCGCTCGAGGACCTGCGCGGCGGGGTCGATGCCGACGGGCGGCCCCTGAGCGTCACCGTGCGGAACCTCGCCGACGAGCTCGCCGCCGCGGCGGACCTCGTCAAGGGCAAGGCGAGCGGGATCCCGGCCGCGCTCGTGCGCGGGGTCCCCGGGGCGACGGGCGTCGACGTCCCGGCCCGGGAGCTCTCGCGCACGGGGGCCGACGACTGGTTCCGCAGGCCGAGCCTGGAGTCGGTGTGGGCGGCCCTCGGCCTCGCCCCGGAGCAGGAGCCGATCGCGCGAATGTCCCCGGAGCCCGCCGAGGAGCGGATAGCCCGGGCGCTCGAGGTCGCCGCGCTCCCCCGCCCCGGCGCCCCCCCGTTCCTCTCCCGGGCCGCCGCGGTCCGGGACCGCTCAGGCTCGACGCATATCGTGGTCGAGCGGGCCGATGCCTCCGCCGCCGCGCTCGCCGACGCCGCGACCCTGGCCGAGCGGGTGCGCACCGCGCTCGGCGCCGAGTCCCTCGGCGAGGAGCTGTCCCAGGTGCCCGTGCTGATCGTCCCCGATCCCGAGGAGAACCCCCGATGACCTCGTCCCCGACGCCCGACCCCTCGACGACGGGCCGTGCACTGCTCGCGGCGCTCGAGGCGCTCGGCCCCACGCCGGCGCTCGCCTGGTACAGCGAGGCGTCCCGGATCGAGCTGTCCGGGCACGTGCTCGCCAACTGGGTCATCAAGGCGATCGGGCATCTGCACGACGAGGTCGCGCTGGAGCACGGCGACACGGTGGTCCTGGACCTCGCCCCGCACTGGAAGCGCCTGGTCCTCGCGCTCGCGACCTGGTCCCTCGGTGGCGAGGTCGCGCTGCTGCCGCGGACCGGGGCGGGGGATCCGTCGGCCGACGACGCCGCGGCCGCGCCGCCGGGCGACGGCGAGGACCCGCGCGTGGTGGTCACCGACCGTCCGGACTCCGCGCTCGCGGACACGGCCGACGAGGTGCTCGCCGTTCAGGGGGTCTCCCTCGCGCCCCGCTACGACGGGGAGCTGCCGCCGCTGGTGCGTGACTGGCTGGTCGAGGTGCGGGGCAGCTCGGACCGGCTCGGCGTGGCGCTGCCCGCCTGGAGCGGCCCCGCCCCCGCCCCGAGCTCGGGCGGTGCCGCACCGCGACTGCTCGTGGCGGGCGACGGGCTCGAGACGGCGTCCCGCACGCTCGGCGCCTTCCTGGAGGGCGGCGGGATCGTCGGCCCCGCGGCGGCGGTCACCCCGGAGCGCGCCGAGGTCGAGGGCGTCACCGACCGGTGCTGAGCCGCCGCCCCGGCCGGGGCGGCGGCGGGCGGGGCTCAGCTCGCGCGAAGCGTCGCGATGGCCTCGGTGGGGTCGCCGTCGAAGACGGTGCGGCCCTTGCGCAGCACGACGATGCGGGTGCAGAGCTTCTCGAGCATCTCCAGCTCGTGGGAGACGACGACCATGGTGCGACCGGCCTTCTGCAGCTCCCGGATCCGCTCCAGGCACTTGCGCTGGAAGGGCTCGTCGCCGACGGAGAGGATCTCGTCGACCAGGAAGATGTCCGGCTCGGTGTGCACCGCGACGGAGAAGGCCAGGCGGAGGAACATGCCCGAGCTGTAGTACTTCACGTCGGTGTCGATGAACTCCTCGATCTCGCTGAACGCGACGATCTCGTCGAACCTCGCATCGATCTGCTCGCGGGTCATGCCGAGGATCGCGCCGTTGAGGTAGACGTTCTCCCGCCCGGAGAGGTCGGGGTGGAAGCCGGCGCCCACCTCGATCAGGCCGGCGACCCGGCCGCGCAGCAGCACCCGTCCCTGGTCGGGGAAGAGCACCCCGGAGATCGTCTTCAGCAGGGTCGACTTCCCGGAGCCGTTGAAGCCGATCAGGCCCACGGTCTCCCCCGCGTGGACGGTGAGGTCCACGTCGTCGAGGGCCAGGAAGGTGTCGGCGAGCTTCTTGCGCTGCAGCGCGGAGAACACCAGCTCCTTCAGGGAGTGGTCGTGGCGCAGCGAGAACTGCTTGGTGACGTGCTCGATCCGGACCATCTCGCGGTCTGTGGGCCGTGCGGCGGACTCGGGCACGGCGTCGATGTTCGGGCTCATCCTCGTCCTCCCCTCACAGTTCCTGGGCGAAGCGCCGCTTGGAGCGCTCGAAGACGACGGTGCCGATCACGAAGGTGACCACGGCGATGAGCAGACCCGCCCACCACAGGCCGAGCGGCTCGTGCGGGGACAGCAGCGAGGGGTCGACGGCCACGCGCTCGACGACCTCGGGGCTGTAGCGCCAGAACGCGACGTGGAACAGCTCCACCACGATCGTCAGCGGGTTCAGCTGGTACAGCCAGAACCAGAACGTGCCGCCGATCGACTCCTCCACCATCGAGACGCGGTACAGCACCGGGGAGAGCCAGGTGGCGACCATGACGATGAGGTCCACGAAGTTCTCCACGTCGCGGAAGGCCGCGTTCAGCGCCGCGGTGATCATCCCCAGCCCCATCGTGAAGATCAGCAGGATCGCCATGCCGAGCACGAAGGCGAGCGCCGCCGTCGGCGAGGGCAGCCAGCCGAACAGCAGCGCGCCCACGATCAGCACCAGCAGCTGCGGCAGGAAGTGCACCAGCGCCACGATCATGCTCGACCAGGGGAACAGCTGGCTGGGCAGATAGATCTTCGAGACCAGCGCCTGGTTGCCCGTGATCGAGCGGGTGGCGTTGCCGAAGACCTCGCCGAAGAGGTTCACCACGACGATGCCGCTGAACAGGTACACCGCGTAGGCCGGGGTGTCGCGCTGGAGCTGCAGGAAGACGCCGAGGGCGATGTAGAAGGTGATGAACTGGACCGCGGGCTTCACGTAGCTCCACAGCATCCCCAGCGCGCTGCCGCGGTAGCGGACACGCAGCTCCTTGCGCACCAGCAGGCGCAGCAGGAACCGCTCCGTGACCGGGTTCAGCCAGCCGGCGTCCTGTCCGGGCGCGCGCCAGCCCTCGGCCTGCTCGGCCCGGGTGGGGAGCTGGCCCGCCCGCGTGCGGGGGGCCTCGCTCACGCCGAGGTGCTCCCGCCGCTCGCGCCGCTGCCGGCCGTGCCCGCGGCGCGGTCCTTCTCGCGCACCGGGGCGGGGTTCTCCGCGAAGGTCCGCTCCCACTCCTCGAAGGAGGTGATCCGGCCGGCGGACTCGCGGTACTGCGCGGCCAGCTCGTTCCAGCGGCGGTGGAGATCCAGGTGCGCGGTCAGCGCCTGGGCGAGCTTGTCGCGCACCTGCTTGGGATCGCGCTTGTACCAGGCGACCTGGGTGCCCTCGGCGTTCGAGACCAGCGCGCTGTCGTAGGCGGACAGGCGCCACCACTTAGCGTCCAGGTGCGGCACGACCGCCTGCGGGTTCTCGTCCGCGCGGGGCGAGGTGGGCTTCAGCAGCTGCTTGGCCAGCGTCTTCGCCGTCCACACCGGGAGCATGAAGCGGCGCGGCTCGGTGAAGGGGCGGCCCTTGCGCGGGGGCTTGTCGACGTGGACGGGCGGGTAGGAGTCCTGGTCCTTCTTCGCGCTCGCGTCGGCGAAGTCGGAGGCCATGGCCCGGATCTCGGGCAGCTTCGTGCCGATCGAGGGGTGGAGCGCGTCGGGGCCCTCGAGCACGTCGCGCTGGGCCATCAGGCGCCCCGCCTCGGTGTAGTACTGCATCGAGATGAGGTGCTTGACGTCCATGAACTGCGACTCGCGCACCACACGACCGCCGCGGGGGTAGGGCGAGTGCAGCAGCGCGGTGATGATGCGGTTGCGCTCGTGGAAGTAGGCCTGCCAGCCCACCAGGTCGTCCTTGTCCACCCAGCTCATGTGCCACACGCCCGCGCCGGGCAGGGACACGGTCGGGTAGCCCGCCTTCTTGGCGCGCAGCCCGTACTCGGCGTCGTCCCACTTGATGAACACCGGCAGGCTCAGCCCGATCGCGCGCACCGTCTCGGTGGGGATCAGGCAGGACCACCAGCCGTTGTAGTCCACGTCGGCGCGGCGGTGGAGCCACGGGGTGGAGCGCAGCGGCTCGGCGGAGAAGTCGTGGCCCAGCTGGCCCTCGGTGTTCGCCAGCGCCGGCTGGATCCGCCAGGGGTTCACGACCTCGCCGAAGGTGTGCAGCACGCTGCGGTTGTTGAGGTCGAACATGTGGGCGCCGACGAGGGTGGGCCGGGTGGCGAAGTCCGCGAAGGTCACCAGGCGCACGAGCGTCTCGGGCTCGAGCACGATGTCGTCGTCGCAGTTGATCACGTAGGTGGAGGTGCCGTTGGTGGACGCCTCGTACATGCCGCGGGAGAAGCCGCCGGAGCCGCCGATGTTGCCCTGCTCGATGATGCGCAGCTGCTCGCCGAGCTCCGCCTGGAGCGGGGCGAGGTCCTCGGGGTGGTCGCCGAGGCGGTCCGCGCCCTGGTCCACGATGTACATCACGTCGAGCTTCTCGCGCAGGTCGGGGTTCTCCGCGACGGTGGCGATGTTGTCGAGCACGTAGTCGACCTTGTTCATCGTCGTCATGGCGATGGAGAAGGTGCCGTCGGTGCGGGCGAGGTCCGCGTCGGCCGTCCACTCGGCGCCGATGATGGTGAGGTCCTCGGCGCCGGCGTAGGCGTCGAACCAGTACCAGCCGCCGTCGCCGAAGGCGGTCAGCGGCAGCTCGAAGACGGTCTCGCCGCTGCCGGTGACGCTCACCGAGTCGTGGCGCTGCAGGCTGCCGCGCGCCGTGGAGCGCATGACGACCAGGGTGCCGGAGCCGGCGGTGCGCACCACGAGCCGCAGCGCGCGCACCGGGGTCCAGCGCCGCCAGTAGCTGGCGGGGAAGGCGTTGAAGTAGGTGCCGAAGGACCGCATGGACTGCGCGGGGATCCGCACGGAGCGGCGGTCGCTGAGCTCGCTGACGTCGACGGAGGCCGCGCTCGCGGCGGGCTGGCCAGGGGCTCCCGCGTCGGACGAGTCGCCGCCGCCGAGGCCGAAGGCGCTGCCGCTCGCGCCGGAGCGCGCGTCGGAGGCCTCGATGTACAGCGGGGCGATGTCGGGGGACGCCTCGGTGGGCAGGATCAGGCGCTGCAGCACGCGCTGCGGCGCGGTCGTCTCGGGCGCGGCGTTCTCGGGGGTTGCCGTGGCGGCAGGGGTGGCGTTCATGGTGCTCCTCGTCGGCGGTCGTCTCGGGCCCCGCACTGCGGGGCGGTCGGGTCAGCCCCGCAGCAGGTCGGGCAGCTTGTTGTCGGCCATCGACAGGGCGGAGCCGATGGCCATGTGCATGTCGAGGTACTGGTAGGTGCCCAGGCGCCCGCCGAACAGGGTGCGGGGCTCGACCTCGGCGCGCTTGCGGTACTCGAGCAGCCGCTCGCGGTCGGCGCCGGAGTTGATCGGGTAGTACGGCTCGTCGCCGGACTCGGCGAAGCGGGAGTACTCGCGCTGGATGACGGTCGCGTCCTTGGTGTAATCGCGCTCGGGGTGGAAGTGGCGCGGCTCGATGATGCGGGTGTAGGGCACCTCGGCATCGGCGTAGTTCATGACGGAGGTGCCCTGGAAGTCGCCGACCTCCAGGTGCTCGGTCTCCAGGTCGATGGTGCGCCAGCCGAGCTCGCCCAGGTCGTGGTCGAAGTAGCGGTCCACCGGCCCGGTGTAGACCACCGGCAGGTTCCCGCGCACCGCATCGCGGTTCAGCGGCTGGGAGGTGTCGAAGTAGTCGGTGTCCAGGCGCACCTCGATGTCCGGGTGGTCCGCCATCCGCTCGAGCCACGCGGTGTAGCCGTCGGTGGGCAGGCCCTCGTGGGTGTCGTTGAAGTAGCGGTTGTCGTACGTGTACCGCACCGGGAGGCGGGAGATGATCGAGGCGGGCAGGTCCTTGGGATCGGTCTGCCACTGCTTGCCGGTGTAGTTCTTGATGAACGCCTCGTACAGGGGGCGGCCGATCAGGGAGATGCCCTTGTCGTTGAGGTTCTCGGGATCCTTGCCGGCGAACTCGCCGGCCTGCTCCGCGATCAGGGCGCGCGCCTCGTCGGGCGTGTAGGCGGCCTGGAAGAACTGGTTGACGGTGCCGAGGTTGATCGGCATCGGGTACACCACGCCCTGGTGGGTCGTGTAGACCTTGTGCTGGTAGCCGGTGAAGCTCGTGAAGCGGTTGACGTACTCCCACACCCGGTCGTTCGAGGTGTGGAAGAGGTGGGCCCCGTACTTGTGGACCTCGATGCCGGTGACCGCATCGGCCTCGGAGTACGCGTTGCCGCCGATGTGGGAGCGACGGTCGATGATGGTCACCTTCGCGCCGTGCTCGGCCACCGCGCGCTCCGCGATGGTCAGGCCGAACAGGCCGGAGCCGACGATCAGGAGGTCAGGAGTCGACACAGGGGGTCCTTTCGATGCTGACGGGTTCTCCGCCGGGGACTCGATCACAGTAGCGGAGGCGCGACCGGGGGACGGCTCCCCGCCTCGGCGCGCCGGAGCGTGTGGCAGTGGTCATGCGGTGCGGCCGTCGTGCTCGACGAAGCGCCGGTAGGCCAGGCGGCGCGCCCATCCCGGGGCGAGACGATAGACGCCCCGCTCCCCCAGGTTGCGCAGGAAGCCGGTGGGGGTGGTCACGCGGTCCATCACGAAGCGGCGCTGCAGGCGCAGGTCGCTCGCGAAGAGCCGCCAGCCGCCGCGACGGGCGAAGAGGTGCTCGTCCACGCGGTAGTCCACGAGCACGTCCGGGAGGTTCGCCATCCGCGCCCCGCCCAGCATCATCCGCTCCCAGAGCCAGTAGTCCTCCAGCAGGGGCAGGTCGCGGTAGCCGCCGACGGCGAGCACCGTGGAGCGGCGCAGCACCATCGTGGGGTGGTGGAAGGGGCTGTGCCGCGGGAGATAGGCGGTGATCTCGGCATGGGTCAGGGGCCGTGTGCGCAGCGGCCCGCGGCCGGGGGCGACGCGGTCGCTGAACTCGCGCATCGCCCCGCCCAGGAGGTCGAGGCGGTCGCGCCGCATCCGCGGGATCTGGAGGGCGAAGCGCTCGGGGCGGCACAGGTCGTCGGCGTCGGCCCGGGCGACGAGCTCGTACGGGGAGGCCTCGAGGCCGTCCTGGAGCGCGGCCGCGACCCCGCGATGGGCGCTGTGGCGCAGCACGGTCGCCGGGCCGTGGTCGCCGGCCTCCACCCGCTCCACCAGCGCCTCCAGCGGGGCGGGGAGCGGCCCGTCGACCGTGAGGATCAGCAGGTCGGGGCGGAGCTGCTGCGACTCGGTGGCGGAGACGATCGCCTGCCGGACCCGGTCCGGCCGGTCCTTCGCCCACAGCGGCATGAGCACCGCGAAGGGCTCGGCGCCCTCGGCCCTGCCCCCGGGGCGGGCGGGCGCCTCGTCCTCGGCGCGGACGACGGGCGGCTCCTCTCCCCCGCGGCCGCCGACGGGCGGGGCGGGCCGTGCGGGATCGGTCACCGGCCGGCCGCCCGTTCGATCGCGCGCACGTCCGCGGCGGCCTCGCCGTCCGCGGCGAGCACCGCCGCGGAGGGGCGAGGGCCACGACGCAGCGCCGCGAGCACGCCGCGCAGGCCCACCCCGGCCACGTCGCCGCGGTGGCGGGCGAGCACGCCGAGCCAGCCGAGCGCGGTGCGCCCGCCGTGCAGCACCCGCTCGAGGGGGCTGAAGGAGTCGGTGCGCAGCAGCGCCCACAGGCGGTTGCGCACGTCGTAGTAGAAGCGGCTGCCGGGGCTCGTCTGCGCGTTGCCGAAGCGGGCGGTGCGGTGCTCGACGACGGAGGACGGCACCTGCAGGCCGCGGCCGTGGCGCAGCAGGCGCCCGGTGTGCTCGAAGTCGTCGGACCAGATGAAGTAGTCCGCGTGGGGCAGGCCGAGGCGGCGCACGTCCTGACCGTTCAGCAGCGCGGAGACGTAGCTGGCGGTGCGGATGGGGCGGCCGCCGGCGCGGGCGGCGTCGCGCTTCTCGCGGGAGCTCGCGCCGAGGCGGGTGCGCTGGGTGTTCATCGGGTGGTCGCGGCCGTCGGTCCACACCGCGCGGGAGCTCAGCACGCTCAGCCGCACCGGCGAGCTGCCGAGGGCCTCCAGCAGCGCGGCGAGCGCGCCCGGCCGCGGCACCGTGTCGTCGTCCATCACCCACACCCAGTCCGCGTCGTGGCGCACGAGCGCGCGGGCGATCCCGGCGGCGAAGCCGCCCGCTCCACCGACGTTGCGGTGCAGGTGGACCACGTCGGCGCCGAGCGGGTGCTCGTCGGCCACGCGGCCGCTGGCGTCGGTGGAGGCGTTGTCGATCACGACGACCGCATCGGGCCGGCGGTCCTGCGCGGCGAGGCCGTCGAGGCACTGGGCGAGCAGCTGCTCGCGGTTGTAGGTGACGACCACGGCGACGACGCGCTCGCTGAGCGCCTCGGGGTGGGCGGCGGCCTCGACGTGGCCGGGCCGGCCGACGGTCGGACGGGTCTCGTCCGCGGGTGCGGTGTCGCTCACTGCGCCTCCTGCTGGGGGTTCCGTGTCGCCTGCGCGGCGCGACCCCAGTGTACGGAGGCGCCGCCTCCTCTCCGCGACGTCCGGGGGACGGAGCTGTGAAGGTTCTCGGGAGGTTCTCCGAATCCTGGCCCGCTCCCCCGTGCCCCTCGGGCGAGTCGGACGCCGCGCCCGCTACTCTGGCGAGCGCCGCAGGCCCGGAGCACCCCACCGAGCACTCTCCCCATGCCCGGATCCGATCTGCCGCAGACCGCCGGGACAGGGTCCCGGCCGGGAAGGAGACCGCTGTGAGCGACCAGCATCCGCCCCGCTCCCCGCGTCCGGGCGGGCCCCGCCGTCCCAGCGGGCACCGGGCCCGTGCCGGAGGCAGCGCCCGTGCGGTGCCGCGCCGCACCGACGGTGCCCCCGCTCCGCGCCCCCGGGGCGATAGCCAGGGGCCCCACCGCTCCTCCGGACACGCAGGCCAGGCTGGCGGCTCCGGTCGAAGGGGCGACGCCGCAGGTCCTGCGCCGACCCGTCCCCTGCCGCGCGTCGAGGGGTCCGCGGGCGCGGGCGGTCCCGGGGAGCGTCCAGAGGACGCGCGCGCCGGAGCGTGGGGCGAGGAGCCGCAGCCCGGGCACGACGGCCGCGGACACGGCGGCCCTGCCGGGCCCGGCGGTCCGCCGCGCACCCGACGTCGCCGCTCCCGGATCCCGCGCCCGATGCGGCTCGGCGCGACCCTCGCGGTGCTGCTGCTGGTGATCGTGCTGGGCTGGGGCGCGGGGCTCACCCTCTGGGCGAACAGCCGGATCGAGCACGTCGACGCGCTGTCCGAGGCGGAGAACACGCCCGGGACCACCTATCTCATCGCCGGCTCCGACAAGCGCGACGGCGAGGCCGTGAACGCCGACGGCACCGAGGGCGCCCGCACCGACACGATCATGCTCCTGCACAAGGCGCGGGGCGGGAAGAGCTACCTGATCTCCCTGCCGCGCGACACGCTCGTGGACATCCCCGGGCACGGCGGGTACAAGCTCAACGCCGCCTACTCCTTCGGCGGCGCTCCCCTGCTGGTCGAGACCGTCGAGGAGTTCACGGGGCTGACCATCGACCACTACGTCGAGATCGGCTTCGACGGCGTCTCGCAGGTGGTCGACGCGGTCGGCCACGTGAACCTGTGCATCGACCAGGACGTGGACGACGAGAAGTCGGGGCTGAAGATGACGGAGGGCTGCCATGACGTGGGCGGCGAGCAGGCCCTCGCCTTCGTGCGCGCCCGCTACTTCGACCCGACCGCGGACATCGGACGCCAAGCCCGCCAGCAGCAGTTCGTCTCCGCGCTGATGGACCGCGCCACCTCCCCCGCGGTGCTGCTGAACCCGATCACGCAGGTGCGTCTCGCGGGCGCCGGCTCCGGCGCGCTGACCACCAGCGACGGCACCGGCATCGTGGACGTGGGCCGGATGGCGCTGGCCGCCCGCTCCGCGATGGGCTCGGGCTCGCTGTCGATCCCGATCGAGGATCCCGAGTACCAGACCAACAACTCCGGCGTCGCGATCCTCACCGACGACGAGGACATCAAGGCGTTCTTCGAGTCGGTGGCCGACGGCACGGCCGAGCCCGAGCCGGCGGAGGGGTGAGTCGAGGGCGCGTGCGAGAGCGCCCTGCACGACGAGGAGCGGCCGACGTCCCGAGGGGACGACGGCCGCTCCCTTGTCATGGGTCCGTGCGGACCGGGGCCGCGCCCCGTGGGGCGCCCGGCTCAGCGGAAGAGCATGTCGATGACGATGTTCACCGAGTTCAGCACCGACTGGCCCTTCGAACGGGAGTAGTCGGTGTAGAGGATGTGCACCGGGTGCTCGGCGACGGTGAGGTCGTGGCGGCCGATCTCCTCGACGAGCTCGGAGGCGTGCGCCATCCGGTTCTGCTCGATGGTGATCTTCTCGCACGCCTCGCGGCCCAGGACCCGCAGCCCGTTGTGGGCGTCGGTGAGCTTCACCCCGGAGGTCAGGTTCGAGTACCAGACCGCCCCGCGCAGCACCATGCGCTTGATCAGGCCGGGCTTGGTGCGGGCGTCGAGGAAGCGGGAGCCGAGCACGATGTCCACGCCCTCCGCATCCCGCTTGAGGATCATCTCCGCGGCGTCGTCGACCTGGTGCTGCCCGTCGGCGTCGAAGGTCACGATCTGCCGCATCTGCGGGTCGCGCAGCGCGTAGTCGATGCCGGTCTTCAGCGCCGCGCCCTGGCCCATGTTGTAGGGGTGGCGCACCACGGCGGCCCCGGCCTCCTCGGCGATCCGGGCCGAGCCGTCCGCGCTGCCGTCGTCCACGCAGACCACGAGCGGGTAGCGGGAGCGCAGGTCACGGATCACGTCGCCGATGACGACGCCCTCGTTGAACAGCGGCACGACGAACCAGGTGCAGTCGGCCCCGGGCGCGTTCGTGGCGCGCGAGGGGTCAGGGCTGTCCATGGGTTCTCCTCGTGTGACGGAGCATTCGGCGGCCGGGAGGCGCACGCCCGAGGAGGATACCCTGTTGCGGTGGACACTCTGCTCGAAGCGCTCGGCCCCGCCCTCGGGGTGAGCGGGCGCACCTTCATCATCCAGCTGCTGCTGGTGGCGGGGATCGTGGCGATCGTCGCGTGGCTCTTCGTCAAGCGCGGCGCGAAGCAGCTCGCCGTCCGGCGCCTGCTCGTCATCGCCTTCGCCGTCTTCGCGGCGCTGACCGTGCTGTTCCCCACGATGCTCACGCGCGTGGCGCACATGGTCGGGGTGGGGCGCGGCGCCGATCTGCTGCTGTATGCGACGGTCCTGGTGCTGCTGGGCTTCCTGGCCCTCCAGGAGGCGCGGACGAAGAACGCCGAGAAGCGCACCACCTATCTGGCCCGACGGCTCTCCCTCGACGAGGCGGAGCCGGCCGAGCAGTACCGGGAGCGCTCCCTGCGCGAGCACGACGGATGACGGGCGCTGCGAGCCTCCTCCTCGTCGTCCTGATCGTCCTCGCCGCCGCGTACGTCCCCGGCTATCTCGCCGTCCGCGCGCTGGCCGGGTCCCGCCTGATCGCCCTCGCGTTCGCGCCGGCGATCGGGACCGCGGTGGCCGGGATCGGCGCGATCATCGCCTCCCTGGCGGGGGTGGCCTGGACGCTGCTCCCCTTCGCGGTCCTCTCCGCGCTGCTGGTGCTCCTCGCCCACCTCCTCGCCCGGCGCGGGGTGCGTCTCCCCTCGACGGTGCTCGACGGCCCGCTGCTCGCCCCGCGCCCGCTCGCGGCGCACCTGGGCTGGGCCGGTGCCCTCGTCGCGGGGCTCGCGGTCGCGGTGGTCCCGATCGCGCGGCAGGCCGGCGGTGCCGGCGCCGTGCTGGAGCGCTACGACACGCTCTACCACCTCACCGCGCTGACCCACATCCGCGAGACCGGCGACGGCTCGAGCCTCACCCTGAACGCGGTGACCAGCAGCACCCGGGCCCCGTCCTCCTATCCCGCGGCCTTCCACGACCTGGCCGCGCTGGTGCCCGGTGTCGACATCCCGATCGTGCTGAACGGCTCCGTGCTCTCCCTCGCGGTGGTGCCGTGGGTGGTGGGCCTCGCTCTGCTGGCGCGGACCCTGTTCCCGCAGGTGCGGTGGGCGCCGCCCGCCGTCGCGCTGGTCGCCGCGGTGGTCCCCGCGAGCCCGCTGGACCTGTGGATCCATCTCTCCCCCGTCCCGAACCTCACCGGCTTCGCCACCATGACCGGGGCGCTCGCGGGCGCGGTCGCGCTCTGGCACGCCCTGACCGGCCCGGTGCGCGCCCGGGCGGGCCTCGACGAGAACGCCTCGGTCTCCGTCCTGCAGCCGGCGTCCTCCCCTGCCGGGCACGATGCGTCGGACGTCCCCGATGACGCGGCCCCGGTGCGGCCTGCGGTCGGGGCGGCGCTCGGGGTGGTGGGCGTCTCCGGGATCGGCCTCACGCTCATGCAGCCGAACGTCGGGGTGATGGCGCTGATCCTGATCGCGGTGCTGACGATCGTGACGGGGCTTCCCCTGCGGCACACCCGCCGGCGCCTCCTCGCCGTGCCGGTCCTCGCGCTGCTGCCCGTCGCGGTGCTGACCTACACGCCGCTGGGCGCCCGGGTGACGGGCTTCTCCGGCGGTCTGCAGGTGCCGTGGTGGTCGGCGCTGGGCGAGGTGGGCCTCGGCCTGCTGACGGTGTGGCCGATGGCGCTGGGGACGGTGATCGCGGTGCTGTGGTGGCCGGGCCTGGTCTCCACGCTGCGCGGGCCGCTGCGCTGGCTGCCCGTGGCCTGGATCGTGGTCGCCGTGATGTACCTCGACGCCGCGGTCGACTCGCCGCTGAACCTCTCGGTGCTCTTCTTCCGCGGCCAGGACCGGATCGCGATCCCGCTCGCGATGCTGTCCGCGCTGCTGGTGGTGCCGGGGTTGCAGGCCTGGGCGCGCCTTCTGCGGCGCTCCCTGCCGCTGGGCGGGCCGACCGTCCGCGGCCGCGCCGTGGTCGCGGTGCTGGTCGTGCTCGCGACCCTCGCGGCCCTCGGCTCGGTCCCGCCGCGGCTGGACAACGCCGAGAAGAACCTCGCCGCGGAGTATCCCGGGCGGGGCCGCTTCCTCCAGGCCGACGAGCTCGAGGCCTTCGCCCGCATCGCCCCGGAGCTGGACCCGGACAGGTCGATCCTGGCCAGCCCGTACTCGGGCGCGGCGCACATGTACTCGCTGCACGGGCTGAACGTCCATCTGCCCGTCGCGGGCACGGCGCTGACCGACCAGGACCGCGCCGCGATCGCGGCGGTCCCCTACGCCGACCGGTGGACCTGGCGCTGCCGGACCCTCGCGGACGCGGGGATCGGCTACATCTACCAGGAGCGGCAGCCCTACCAGTACGACCCCGCCTTCAGCGCGATCGAGCAGGGCGGGGAGTCCCTCGGCACCGTCCTGTTCGAGACGGACCACTCGCGGCTGATCCGGATCGAGTGCGATCCGGCGCTGTGACCCCGCCCGGTCGCTGATCCCGGCGAAGCGCTGCCCTGCGGGGCGGCCCTGCGCCGCCCCGCTCCCCCGCACGGACGGCGAGAGGGCGCCACGGCTCGCAGCCGTGGCACCCTCTCCGCGTCGTCAGGGCCTCCGTGAGGTCAGCCGGCGACGACCTTCCGGGTCACCTCGATGACACGCTCGACGTCATGGTCGGTCAGGCCAGGGAACATCGGCAGCGAGATCTCGCGGCGGTAGTAGTCCTCCGCCACGGGGCACATCCCGCGCTGGTAGCCGAGGTCCTCGAAGACCGGGTGCCAGTAGGCGGGGATGTAGTTGACCTGCACCCCGATGCCCTGCTCGCGCATGGCCTCGAAGATGGCGCGGCGCCGCTCGGCGGGGACGCGCAGCGGGTAGAGGTGCCAGGCGGGCGCCGCCCCCTCGGGCACGCCCGGGATGTCGACACCCTCGAGGTCGCCGAGCGCCTCGTCATAGGCCTTCTTCACCTCGGCACGGCGGGCCACGAACGCATCGAGGCGCGCGAGCTGGCTGGTGCCGAGCGCGCAGAGCACGTCCGGCAGGCGGTAGTTCAGCCCGAAGCTGTGGACCTCCTGGTGCCAGGGGCCCTCGTCGGGATAGCGCTGCACCGCCTTGTCGCGCACCAGGCCGTGGTTCTTGAACGCCCGGGCGCGGGCGGCGAGGTCCGCGTCGGCCGTCACGACCGCACCGCCCTCGGCGGTGGTGAGGTTCTTCGTGGGGAAGAACGAGTAGGTCGTGAGGTCGGCGAGGGAGCCCACCGGCGCGCCGTCCTGGGTAGAGCCGATGGAGTGCGCGGCGTCCTCGAGGAACAGCGCGCCCTGCCGGGAGGCGATCTCGCGCAGGGCCGTGCCGTCGACCGGCACGCCGGCGTAGTCGACGCCCGCGATGACCTTGGTCCGCTCGGTGACCGCGGCCTCGACGGCGGCGGGGTCGAGGTTGCCGGTGGCCGGGTCGACGTCCGCGAACACGATCTTCGCACCGTGCAGGGCGGCGCCCGCGGCGGTCGCGACGAAGGTCAGCGGGGTCGTGACGACCTCGTCGCCGGGCTCGATGCCGGCGGCGGCGTAGGCGACGTGCAGCGCCGCGGTGCCGGAGGTGACCGAGACCGCGTGCTCCACGCCCGCGCGCTCCGCGATCGCCGCCTCGAACCGGTCGACCTCGGGGCCCGTGGTCAGCCAGTCGCTGCGCAGCGCCGCCTCGACGGCCGCGATGTCGTCGGGCTCGATGGACTGACGTCCGTACGGCAGCACCTCAGATCCCTCCCTCGATGATGTCCGCGATCTCCTGCTGGGTGTACCACTGGTCGTTGGAGTCCGAGCGGAAGAAGAACCCGGGCTCGACCGGCACGGCGCCCTCGGGGGCCTTGTAGCCCCAGGTCGCGAGGTCGGGCTGGATGATGAAGTACTTGCCGTCCTCGATGATGACCGCGCGGCGGCCCTCCTCGGGGCTGATCATCTCCTCGTGGAGCTTCTCGCCGGGACGCAGGCCCACGTCGACCATCTCGGCGCCGGGCACGACGGCCTGGGCGAGGTCGGTGACCTTCATGGAGGGGATGCGCGGCACGAGCAGCTCGCCGCCCTGCATGAGCTCGAAGGTGTCGATGACCATCTGCACGGCCTGCGGCAGGGTGATGAAGAAGCGGGTGCAGGTCATGTCCGTGATCGGCAGCGGCTTGCCCTCCTCGCCGAGGCGGCGGAAGAAGGGGATGACCGAGCCGCGCGAGCCCATCACGTTGCCGTAGCGCACCACGGCGAAGCGGGTGTCGTAGCTGGCGGCGTAGTGGTTGCCCGTGATGAAGAGCTTGTCGGCGGTGAGCTTGGTGGCGCCGTAGAGGTTGATCGGGCTGGAGGCCTTGTCGGTGGACAGGGCCACGACCTTCTTCACGCCGGCGTCGATGGACGCCTCGATGACGTTCTGGCTGCCGAGGATGTTGGTCTTGACGAACTCGAAGGGGTTGTACTCCGCGGTGTCGACCTGCTTGAGCGCGGCGGCGTGGACGACGTAGTCCACGTCCTTCAGCGCACGGGCGAGGCGGCGCTCGTCGCGGATGTCACCGATGAACCAGCGCAGGCGGGGGTCGTTGCCGAACTGGTTGCGGACCTCGTACTGCTTCAACTCGTCCCGCGAGAAGACGACGACCCGTCGCGGGTTGTGGTTGTCGAGCACTTCACGCAGGAAGGCCTTGCCGAAGGAGCCGGTCCCACCGGTGATGAGGATGGAGGCACCGTTGAGGAGCGACATGCAGATCTCTTTCGTCGACGGGGTTGGGGCGGCACCCGGGCGACCCGGGACGCGCGTGCCATTATGGCACGGTGACCGATACACGAACCGTCGCAGTGATCCAAGCTCGTACAGGCTCCTCCCGCCTCCCCGGGAAGGTGCTCCGGCCGCTCGGCGGCCGACCGGTCCTGGGGTGGATGGTGCGGGCCGCCCGCGCCGCCTCGGGCGTCGAGGACGTGGTGGTGGCGACGTCCACCGCACCCGGGGACGACGCCGTCGCCGAGCTCGGCGAGGAGCTGGGCGTGCAGGTGGTCCGCGGCAGCGAGGACGACGTCCTCTCCCGCTTCGTGCTCGCCCTGGAGGAGACCGGGGCCGATGCGGTGGTGCGCCTGACCGCGGACTGCCCGCTGGCGGACCCCTCGCTGATCTCCGCCGTGGTGGGGATGTGGAAGGCCGATCCCTCGCTGGACTACACGGCGACCACGCTGGTGCGCACGCTGCCCCGCGGCCTGGACGTCGAGCTCGCCTCGCGGGACGCGCTGCTGACGGCCGATGCGGAGGCCGAGAGCTTCCACCGCACGCACGTCACCTCCTATCTCTACGACTCCAAGCGCTACTTCCGCACCATGGGCCTGGTCGTCCAGCCGGCCGCGAACGACCTGCGGGTGACCCTGGACACCGTCGAGGACGGCGAGATGCTCGACGCCGTCGTCGCCGAGCTCGGGGATCGCGCCCCGGCGTGGCACGAGGTGGTGGACCTGCTGCGCTCGCGCCCCGACATCACGCGGATCAACGCGGGCGTGCGCCAGAAGAAGCTGGCCGACGGATGACCCACGTCGCGATCCGGTGCGACGCGACCCCGTCGGGAGGCATCGGCCACCTGGTGCGGGCGCTCTCCGTCGCCGACGCCGCCCGCGCCGCCGGGCACACCGTGGTGGTCGCCGGCTCGATCGAGGCGCCTCTCGCCCGGCACCTGTTGGCCGAGTCCGGTCTCGAGGTGACCGCGGCGCCCGAGGACCTCGGGATCCTCGCCGCCGAGCAGGGCGCGAGCGTCGTCCACGTCGACGACTACACGATCGGGGCCGACGCCCGGGACCAGGTGCGCGCCGGCGGCGCGCTGCTGTCCTCGATGGAGGACGGCGCCTTCGGCCGCCGCCCCGCCGACGTCGTCGTCGACTCCACGATCCGCGCCGAGCGGATCGGCCGCCCCGAGGACGGCAGCGGCGAGGTGCTCCTCGGCATCGCCTACGCCCCGATGCGCGCCGAGGTGCGCGCCGCGCGGGAGAAGCGTGTCGACGAGGACCACGACGTCAGCCGCGGCGCCCGGGTGCTGATCGTCATGGGCGGCACCGACGCGACCGGCGCCGCCGGGACCCTCGCCGCCGTCTGCGCCGCCGCCGAGGGCGTCGCGCACGTGAGCGTCATCGCGCCCGAGCACGGCTGGGACGCGGTCCGGGCCGAGGCCGGGGAGGACGTCGAGCTGCTCGCCCCCTCCCCCGCCTTCCTCGAGCGGGCGAGCGCGGCGGACCTCGTCGTCAGCGCCGCGGGCACCACCGCCTGGGAGCTGGCCTGCATCGGCGTGCCGAGCCTGCTGGTCGCGGTGGTGGAGAACCAGCGCGCCGGCTACGAGGCAGCCCTCGCCGAGCGCATCGCCCGCGGGCTCGGCACCCTCGAGCAGGTGCGCGCCGACCGCTCCGCGGCGACCGCGGAGGTGGAGCGGGCGATCTCGGACCTGCGCGCGATGCGCAGCTGGACCCCGGTGGGCCGGGAGAAGGTCGACGGCCACGGCGCGGAGCGGATCGTCGCCGCCTGGGACGCGGCGCTCGCGCGACGGATCGGGACGGCGGAGGCGCCGGTCGCGGCGCGGCCCGCGACCCCGTCGGACTCGCCCCTGCTGCTGCGCTGGCGCAACGACCCGGAGACCCGGAAGGTCTCCCGCGACTCCGATCCGGTGCCGTGGGAGTCCCACTCCGGCTGGTACGCGCGGACGCTGGAGAACCCGTCCCGCGAGCTGTACGTCGTCGAGCGGGGCGGCGCGCCCGTCGGCACC
Organism: Brachybacterium paraconglomeratum; assembly: GCF_003994255.1. GTDB lineage: Bacteria > Actinomycetota > Actinomycetes > Actinomycetales > Dermabacteraceae > Brachybacterium > Brachybacterium conglomeratum. Next base: position 95,348 of record NZ_ML133858.1, read on the forward strand.
GTGCGCTTCGACGCGCTGGAGGGCGCGTCGGCGGGCGAGGAGTGGGAGGTGTCCATCACCCTCGCCCCCGAGGCGCGCGGTCACGGGCTCTCCCGGCCGGTGCTCGCCGCCGGCGAGGCGGCCTTCGGGGCGCGTCACCCCGGCGCCGTCGTCGTCGCCGCGATCCTTCCCGACAACCTGCCGTCCCAGCGGCTGTTCGCCGGGGCCGGCTACGTGCTCGATCCGGATCGCGACGACGGCGAGTTCGACGTGCTGGTCAGACGAGATCCCAGCTGAGCGGCGTCCCGCGCTCGACGTCCTTCGCGAAGGTGCGGCCGAGGACCACGTCGAGAAAGCGCGGCTCGAGGCCGCCCGCGGGGCGGATCGAGCGGACGTTCTCCGCGGTGATCTCCTCGCCGGCGCGCACGTCCTTCACCACGAACAGCGAGCGGCGCAGGCGCTGGGACTCGGCCTCGGACTTCGTCGGGCCGACGTGCACCTCGCCGAGCGCGAGCCAGGCGGCGTAGGACTCGTCGACCAGGGCCTTCAGCTCCTCAGGCTCGAGGGAGAAGTCGGAGTCGACGCCGCCGTCGGCGCGGCGCAGCGTGACGTGCTTCTCGAGGATCGCGGCGCCGAAGGCGACGGCCGCGACGCTCACGCCGATGCCCTTGGTGTGGTCGGAGAGGCCGCCGACGACCTTCCAGGTGTCGGCGAGCACCGGGATGGTGCGCAGGTTCGACGCCTCGGCGGTCGCCGGGTAGGAGGAAGTGCAGCCGAGCACGGCGATCTGGTCGTTGCCCTCGGCGCGGAGGGTCTTGACGGCGAGGTCCACGTCGCCGGCGTCGGCGGCGCCGGTGGAGAGGATCACCGGCTTGCCGGTGCGGGCCACCTTGCGCAGCAGCGGGATGTCGCCGATCTCGAGCGACGCGATCTTGTAGACCTCGGCGCCGAGGTCCTCCAGCAGGTCGACGGCCGTGTCGTCGAAGGGGCTGGAGAACGGGATCATGCCGTGCTCGCGGGCGCGGGCGAAGATCGCCTCGTGCCACTCCCACGGGGTGTGCGCCTCCTGGTAGAGGCTGTAGAGGTTCCGTCCGCCCCACAGGCCGTGGCTGTCGGTGATGCGGAAGGCGGGGCCGTCGGCGTCGATGGTGATCGTGTCCGCCGTGTAGGTCTGGAGCTTGATCGCCGGGGCGCCGGTCTCCGCGATCGCGTCGACGATCGCGAGGGCGCGGCCGAGGTCGCCGTTGTGGTTGCCGGACATCTCCGCCGCGACGAAGGGGGCATGGGCCTCGCCGACCTGGAGGTCGCCGATCTGCAGTGACTTGGGGGTACCGTTCTGGCTGAAGGACATGCGCCGATCGTACCGGAGCAGGTGGCGGCGCCCGCCCGTCAGCCGTGCCGCGCGCTGCGGGCGAGACGCTCCAACCGGGTCCGGCAGTCCGCCAGGACGAGGTCGACGCACTCCTGATAGGGGGCGGTGAAGTCGATCCAGGGCGGGGCGATGATCGTCGAGTTGCGCGAGAGCTGGTCGACGGAGGTCCTGCCTCCCCCGGTGCGGTAGAGGTAGTTCTCCGGCGAGAAGCCCAGCAGCCAGGTCGGCGTGCCGACGGCGGCGGCGAGCTCCATCGGGACCGTGCTGATGCCGATCACGAGGTCCATGGAGGCGACGTGCGCCGCGAGCCCCTCGAGGTCGTCGAAGAGGTCGACGTCCTGGATCTGCCGGATCCCGTGCTCCTCCAGGTACGCCCTCTCCACGTCGTCGGTCGCGTGCTGGATCGACCAGAACTCGACCCCGTCCACGTCCAGCAGCGGGGTGAGCTGCTCGAGGCCGATGTACATCATCCGCCGGGTGCCGCCGGAGAAGTGGCTCCTCCACACCAGGCCCACCTTGAGCCTCCCCTCGGCGCGCGGCACGGCCCGGGCTGGGTCCGGGACGAGATAGGCGCCGGTGTCCTGGCGCGGGAGCACGCCGGCGAAGCGGTTGAAGGTGAGGTTCTGGCCGTAGGTGACGTGGTCGGCGGCCTCGACGTAGGGGTCGCAGTGGGCGGGCAGGTGGCTGGCGAGGATGAAGTCGCTGTACCGGCCGTCGTAGACGGGGTTCAGGTGGCCGCGGATCCGACGGGCGACGTCGACGAACTCGATCGTGGGGAAGCTCCGCTCGAGCAGGGTCCGCAGCCGCGGGTCGCAGGTGGCGGTGACCCGGTAGCGCGCGGCGAGCTCGCCGAGGTGCTGCGCGCCGCGGATCTCGTCGCCCACGCCGTCGTCGGTGATGAGGAAGAGGGAGGAGCCGGGATCCTCGGGCAGCGGCGCGGCGTTCAGGAACCTCTCACCGAGGTCGCGCTCGAGGATCCGCCACGGCGGCGCGGTGCGGCGCACGCTCCAGGCCTTCAGGTACTGGCCCGTGAGCATGAGGGTGGTCCCCTGGTCTCGGTCGCCGCGGCGGATCCCGGCGCGACCGGCGCTGGCGCTGCCGTAGCCGATCTCGTTGCGCAGGTCGATGACGGTGCGGTCGCCGTCCAGGCGGGCGTAGACGAGCCGGAGCCCGGTCGCCGCGACGGTGTAGGTCGGGTCCTCGACGAGGACGGAGTGGAGCAGGTCCGCGGCGTCGCGGTGCTCGCCCTGCTCCATCGCGATCAGCCCGCGGCCGCAGCGGGCGCCGAGCATCGTCTCCGGCACGCCGCGGAGGGTGGGGACCAGGGCGTCGAGCTCGGGCAGGAGGTCCTTCACGGTGAGCACGCGCAGGAGGGAGTCGCGGGTGTGCACGTCCATGGCGTCGAAGCGAGAGGTCGTCGCCTCGAGGCACGCCTCGTAGAAGTCCTGGTGCGCGGGGCTCTGCCCCCGCAGGTCGTGGGCGAGGGCGAGCACGCCCGGCATGCCGCGGTGCTCGGCGGGGACGGCGTCGAGGTCCGGGACGAGGGCGCCCGAGTCGAAGCGCAGCGCGGCCTCGGCGACGGCGCGGTCGCGCAGCCCGTGCTCGGACAGCTGCCGCTCGACGAGGGTGCGGGCGGTGTCAGCGTGCCCGTGGGTGACGAGGTCGTGGACGTAGCGCAGGTTGTCCTTCCAGCGGAAGGGGTCCTCGTCCCCGTCGGCGAAGAAGTCTCTCACGTCGATCTTCTCGAACGCGGCCGTGCGGAGGCGGAACTCGCGGAAGCGCAGGTCCCGGAGGGTGGCGCCGGGGGCGCGGGAGCTGCCCTCGAAGGTGCGCAGCGTGCGGAGCGCCGCCACCTTCTCGGCGGCGGGGAGCCCCGAGAGCTGGATCCACTCGGCGAGCCTCACGCGCTGGGCCGGGGTGAGGTCCCGATCGGCGAGGGAGCCGAGATGCGGGGCCAGGAGCAGATCGGCGCGCAGCCCCTCCTGGCCGCTGAGCAGGGTGACGCCGACGAAGCACTCGTCCAGCAGGTCCAGCCCGTCCGTGTCGATCCCGTCCAGCAGCGCGGCGGCGGAGCGGAAGTTCCTCATCCGTGCGAGATGGCGAGCCCCGGTCAGGACAATGTCCAGGTCGGTCCCCGGGTCGTTCGCCGCGACGAGCGCGCGGCGCTCCGAGAGATCGAGCAGCGGTCTCACGACACGTGTGAGCTTGCGGAGCACGGCACCACCTGGGATTCGGGTCGAGCACCGGTCGGCTCGTCACTGAGCCTGATCCTATCCGGGTGATCCGCGCGTCACCTGCGAGATCGGAGGCCCGGCCGGAGCCGCCCCTCAGGCGGTCCCGAAGATGTCGTGCCGGCTGGCGGGGACCTCGTAGGGGACGAGGTCGTGCGGCGCGGTCGCGAGGCGGAACAGGCCCGACTCGACGTCCTGCAGGGTCTCCTCGTGGCCCGGCACCGGGATCACGAAGGTCGGGCAGCCGAGCGCCGCGGACTCCCACAGCGAGGTGGAGAACGTCCCGACCGCCATCGCGGAGCGCGTGATGGTGGTCAGCGTGTCCTCCTCGGCGATGTCCACGGCCTCCTCGAGGCCGGCGGCGGCGAGCTCGCGCCCGATGATGGTCCGCTGCGCGGGATGCGGGGCGATCACGACACGCATCTCCGGCCGCTCGCGGACGAGCTCCTGCACGAAGGCGAGGATCCGCCGCAGCACCCGCGGCTGGGAGACCACGCAGACGTCCCAGCGCTTCTCCTCGGTCGAGGGGCTCTCGATCGCAGCGGTGAGCTCCTCCTGCTGGCGGGGCACCACCACGTGCTCGTCGTAGACGTTGGTGCGCTCGGCCCAGAAGTCCGACCAGGCGTAGAAGCGGGACGCACCGTAGCGGGGCTTCTGCCCGAACCAGAACGACGGAGCGTACCGGCTGGTCAGCGCGTACTGGATGTCCGAGACCCGCGCCCCCGAGCGGGCGGCCGCCGCACCGATTCCCGCCCACCAGTGGCTCGAGGCGATCAGCACCTCCTCCGGCTGCACCCGCTCGAACACGGGCGTGAAGAACTCCCGCTCCGCGAGGAACTTCACCAGACGGTTACGCAGGTGGTCACCGAGATCGACGCGAATACCCAGCGCCTCGGTCAGCGCGGCCTCGTACGGGCGCGCATCCACCTCAGGCACACGCATGTGGGACCAGCGTCGCCGCCAGTCCTCCTTCCACTGCGTGAACTCCGCGAAGGGGTAGACCATGTTCGTCTCGTCCACGTCCGGATACCCTTCGGCCCCGGGCTGCACTACGAACAGCGTCTCGTCGTCGACGAACGGGGCAGTGCGGTAGCCGCTCTGGCCGCGCCGTGCGTAGTCGAACACGACCCGCTCGGCCCGAGGTGCCGTCGACAGACGCTTGCTGCCCGGGTACACGTCCAGGACCACGCCGCCGACGGCGGGCGCCGCGCCCCACAGCCCGGCGGCCTCGGCCAGCTGGATCACGAGCGCCGAGCGTCCGAGCTCCCACAGGTGCACACCGTCTGGCGTCGAGATGTCGAAAAGCCCGTGCTCCCTCTCCGCCGCGCACAGGCGCTCGAACATCTCGCCGTAGGACCACGGCGGCGCGATCCGTCGGCGCGACGCCCCGTCCCGCAGATCCACCCAGTCGTACTCGCCCCTCAGCCACACGGTGGGGCTCTCGGCGGTGCCGGTGTTGCGCAGCTGCACCCCTCCGGCCCGGTTGACCGGCGTGCCGAAGCTGTCCACGCCGGAGGTGACCGGGTACCACGGATGGCGCGGGATCTCGCGTCGGGTCGGAGCTCCCGGTGCTCGGGACAGGCCGGAGAGGATGCGCATCGTCGAGGCCGCGGCACTCGGGCCGATGTCCAGCAGCGGGGCGAGGATCGAGCGGGCATCGACGGGCCCGGCGGCGGTCTCGTCCTCGACGTCGAGATCCGCGGACCGGCCGAGCGGCACCTCGCCCTCGGTCGGGTTCGCCGAGGGCTGCGAGAGCGTCGCCCCCTCGGCGCCGGCGAGCTCGCGCCGGGCCCGGATCCGGGTGCCGACCGTGCCGGCGACGTCGCGCACCTTCCACACGACGTCCCGCGGGGCCCGCACGGCGAGATGGGCCAGCGCAGTCGGGGCGTGCAGCGGCAACGTCCCGCCCGAGGTCCCGAAGACGGTGTCCTGCGCCGCGGGCCGTCCGGCGCCGTAGCGGGCGTCGCGGCGCAGGTGCGCGAGCACGACGAGCTCGTGCTGGGCGGTGGTGCTGGCGAGATAGTGCCGGTCCCCGGAGCCGGGGGCGGTGGTGTACGAGATCACCACGGGGGCGGAGGCCTCGAACTCGATCCGGGTCGTGCCGCGCTGGGTCCGCACCTTGGCGGCCCGGGTCTGGACGCCGTCGTCGACCTGGACGTCGTGCAGCCCGACGGGCGAGGTCACGGTGAGCTGGTGGAGGCGACCGCCGCGGGTGCGGCGCGCACGATGCTCGATCTCCCCGGTCCCGATCGGCTCCTGCCCGTCGGTGGTGAACACGCTCGCGAGGTCGAGCGGCGCGTCGTGGGGGCCGAAGAACTCGCGGTACTGCTCGACGACGGCCGAGGGGGCGAACCGCTCGTCGTAGCGCTCCCGCGCGCGTCGTCCGAAGCGCTCCCGCAGCTCCGCGTCCGCGGCGACCTCGCCGAGCCGTGCCGCGAGCTGCTCGACGTCGCCGAGGGGGACGATGTACCCGCTGGCGCCGTCCTCGATCGCCTCGCGCGGGCCGAAGTCGAAGTCGTAGGAGACGGTGGGGCGTCCCTGGTACATCGCCTCCAGCAGCGGGTACGGGAAGCCCTCGGAGAGCGAGGACATCAGCACGATGTCCGCGGTGGAGTAGACGTCGTGCTCGGTGCCGAAGCCGGGCATGTGCACGCGGCCCCGGAGGTCGAGGGAGTCCACGAGCTCGCGGACGGCGACGTAGTAGGGGTTGTTGCGGTTGATGTTCCCCCACAGCGTGAGGTGGACGGACTCGTCCTCGATCAGAGACAGCGCCCGCACCGCGTCGAGCTGGTTCTTGCGGTGCTGGAAGGAGGCGGGCAGGGCGATGTTCACGCCCTCGTGCTCGACGCGCTGGATCGCCCCGGGACCCTCCCCGGGGAAGTTCGGGATGAACACCACGTCCTCGTCGGCGAAGGTCGGGATGAACTGCTGGCGCAGTCCGTCGGCGACCGTCTGCAGACGGTCGATGACGTCGCGGGACGCCATCAGCGGGTCCCAGAGCTCGGCATGGTGGAGGTAGTCGCCGTGGATCTGCAGGACGGTGCGGGGGCGGCGCGCGTCCCCGCCGAGCGCGTGCTGGAAGGCGAGGGCCTGCACCGGGGCGGTGAACACGATCGTGTCCTCCTCCGTGAGCGCGTCGTTGAGCTCCCGGAGGGCGGCCAGCTCGTTGGCCGTGAACTCGTAGTGCAGCGCGCCGAGGTCGCCGGCGAGCTCGGGGTGCGCGTTGCGGTGCAGCAGACGGCCGCCGTCGGCCGGCAGCGCACGCAGCGTGTAGGCGGGGACCTCGAGGTCCAGCGGCCACACCGGGAGCATCCGGTTGGCGACGTCGCCGGTGCCGAGGAAGCCCAGCACCGCCACCGCGTATCCCGCCGCACTCAGCCCGTTGCCCAGCTGGACGACGGACTTGTGGTAGCCGGTGGGTCCGGCGACCTCGTTGGTGCAGATCACGATCATTCGGGCGACAACCTTCCTCAGGTCACGGGGTCAGGAGAGAGTGCTCCACGGGGTCACCGTGCGGGGACGAGCGGCTCCGGCAGGAGGGCGTCGCGCGCGGGGAGGCGCGGGAGCCGGCCGGGCAGGTGGCTGAGCGGGTGGCGCAGGAACACCAGCGGGGACTGGCCGGAGCCGGCGTCCTGCGCGCCCTCGGTCCGCTCCACGAGGCCGAGCACGGCGCCCGCCTTCCGCAGCGGGGCACCGCCCCAGTAGCTGAGGAACGGACCGGCGGTGCTGCGGTCCCAGCCGAGCGCCGCCCGCAGCGCCGCCGGGGACAGCAGGTGCTCGTGGCCGAGCTCCGCCAGGGCGACGGCGCGCCGGGTCGCGTCCTCGGCGGTGTCGTCGTGGAACTCGGGCCACAGCTCGCGCGTGCGACGGGAGACCTCGGTGCCGAGGGAGCCGATGGCGAGGTCGCCGCCGTAGATCGCGGTGGGCGTGCCCTCGGCGGCGGCGTAGACCACTGCGGTGGAGAGCTGGTTGGACACGACGCGCCGCGCCCCGCGGACGAGGCGGAGGATCCGGCCGAGGAACTGCGGGTCGCGCCGCTCCCCCGCGCTGACGACGCGGTGGCCGTGCTCGCTCCAGACCTGCACCTTCTCGGGGCGGTCGAGGTCCTCGGGGTGGAGGCAGACGAGCGAGGGGCCGTCGCGCTCGGCGAGCTCGCGGGCGAGGTCCGCGTCGTCGTGCTGGAGCTTGACGAGGCGGGTGTCGTGGACGGGGAAGGCGACGGTCGCCCCGAGATCGGCGACGGTCTCGTCGGCCGTCAGCGCGCTGAGGTACAGGAAGGGCGCCCCGATCGGCGTGGTGAGGAAGGGGTCCTCGGCGGGGTCCCAGCCCCGCGCCCGGTGGCTCCACACCAGACGGCGCGCGGTGCGGGGAAGGCGCGCGAAGTCGGAGAAGTGCACTAGCGAGGGCGAGCGGACGGTCCAGCCGTGCTGGAGGAGCCCGTGGAGGTGGCGGACGGAGTCGAGCCCCGCGTGGAGGGCGAGGGCGGCGCTGTGCCCGTAGTAGTGGTTCTGGATGTCCATGGGGCTCAGCCGAAGATGTCGTGTCGGGAGGCGGGGACCTCGTAGGGGACGAGGTCGTGCGGGGTGCGCGCGAGGCGGAACAGGCCCGACTCGACGTCCTGCAGGGTCTCCTCGAAGCCGGGCACCTCGATGACGTAGGTCGGGCAGCCCAGCGCCGCGGACTCCCACAGCGAGGTGGAGAACGTCCCGACCGCCATGACGGAGCGCGTGATGGTGGTCAGCGTGTCCTCCTCGGCGATGTCGACCGACTCCTCGAGCCCGCTCGCGGCGAGCTCCTGTCCGATGATCTCGCGCTGCGCGGGATGCGGGGCGATCACGACACGCAGCTCGGGGCGCTCCGCCACCAGCTCCTGCACGAAGGTCAGGATCCGTCGCAGCACCCTCGGCTGCGAGATGACGCAGACGTCCCAGCGCTTCTCCTCCGTGCTGGGGGCCTCGATCGCGGCGGTCAGCTCGGGCTGCTGCCGGGGGACGACGACGTGCTCGTCGTAGACGTTGGTGCGCTCGGCCCAGAAGTCCGACCAGGCGTAGAAGCGGGTGGCGCCGTAGTGCGGCTTCTGCCCGAACCAGAACGAGGGGGCGTAGTGGCTGGTCAGCGCGTACTGGATGTCGGAGACCCGCGCCCCCGAGCGAGCGGCGGCGGCGCCGATGCCGGCCCACCAGTGGCTGGAGGCGATCAGCACCTCCTCCGGCTGCACGCGCTCGAACACGGGCGTGAAGAACTCCCGCTCCGCGAGGAACTTCGCGAGGCGGTTGCGCAGGTGATCGCCCAGGTCGATGCGGATCCCGAGCGCCTGGGTGAGCGCGGCCTCGAAGGGGCGCGCATCGACCTCGGGCACGCGGAGGTGGGACCAGCGCTGACGCCAGTCCTTCTTCCACTGCGTGAACTCCGCGAACGGGTAGACCATGTTCGTCTCGTCCACGTCCGGATAGCCGTCGGCGCCGGGCTGGACGACGAACAGCGTCCTGTCGTTCACGAAGGGGGCGGTGCGGTAGCCGCTCTGGCCGCGTCGCACGTAGTCGAAGACGACGGTGTCCGCGGACGGCGCGGTGGTGAGCCGCTTGCCGCCGGTGTAGACGTCCTGGACGGTGCCCTGCGCGGCGGCGAGGGGTCCCCACAGGCCGGCGGCCTCGGCCAGCTGGATCACCAGCGCCGAGCGTCCGAGCTCCCACAGGTGCACGCCGTCGGCCGTGGTGATGTCGAACAGCCCGTGCTCGCGCTCGGCGGCGCAGAACCGCTCGAACATCTCGCCGTAGGACCAGGGCGGGGTGATCCGGCGGCGGGAGGCGCCGTCGCGCAGCTCGAGCCAGTCGTACTCGCCCTGGATGCGGACCGTGGGCCGCTTCTCAGTGCCGGCGTTGGTCACCTGGACGCCGCCGCCGGAGTTGATCGGGGCGCCGAAGGAGTCGACGCCGCCGGTGACAGGGAACCAGGGGTGGCGGGGGATCTCGCGGTGGGTCGGCGCGGGCTCGGTGACCGCGACCGCCTTGACGAGCATCGAGGCGGCGGTGGAGGCGTAGGTCCTCGCGACCCGGCCGACGGAGCCCATCGCCTGGACGGGGAGCCCCACGGCCCTGCCGAGGCCGCCGAGGGCTCCCGCGGCGCCGCCGCTCGAGCCGGCGGGGGCCGACGGGGCCGACGGGGCGCCCGCTGATGCGTCGGGGGTCGACAGGTCGGCCTGCGCGTCGGGGTCCGATAGGGCGGCCGGTGCGTCGGCGGCAGCCGGCGGCACCTCGGTCGACGGGGCCCCGGCATCGGGCCCGGGCTGCGCCTCGGCCGACGGCTCGGAAGCGGACGTCGACCCCGTCTCGGCCTCCTGCGCGGTGCGCTCGGGCGCCCCGTCGGCAGGCGGCGTCTCGTCGCCCGAGGGCTTCGCGCCGCGGAGCGTGGGCAGGGAGGGCATGAGCTGGCGCAGCTTCCACGTCACGGCGTCGACGCCCTGGGCCCCGAACTCGGCCAGGTCCGACGGGGTGGTGCGCCAGGAGACGTGCTTGGCCCCGCCGCGCGAGGCGAGGAGCGTGTCGGCGACCGGCGGCGTGCCGTCGCCGTAGTCGGCGTCGCGGCGCAGCCGGGGCAGCACGGGGAGCGTCCCGCCGTTCGCGGGGCCGGCGAGGTAATGGCGGTCGGTGCCGCCGGGGATCGTGCTGAAGGAGACGACGCCGCGGCTCCCGACGGGGAACTCGATCACGGTGGCCCCGCCCACGCGGCGCACCGCGGGGCGGAGGATGCGTTCGCCGTCGTCCACCTGGACGTCGTGCAGGGCCGTGGCGGAGCGCACGGTGACCTGGTGCGTCCGGCGCAGGCCGGAGCGCGTGACGCGGTGGCTGATCGCGCCCGCGGGCACGGGCTCCTCGCCGTCGGTCGAGAACACGGCCGAGAGGTCGAGGGAGCGGCCAGGGGGCGGACCGATCACGGCGCCGTACTTCGCCACGACCGCCTCGGCGGAGAAGCGCTCGTCGAAGATCTCGCGGGCGCGTCGGCCGAAGCGCTCGCGCAGCTGTGCGTCCGCGACCAGCTCGTCGAGCCGGGCGACGAGGGCGTCCACGTCGCCGACGGGGACGATGAATCCGCTGCTGCCGTCCTCGACCGCATCCCGCGGCCCGAACTCGTAGTCGTAGGTGACGGTGGGCAGACGGTGGTAGGCGGCCTCGAGGAGCGGGTACCCGAACCCCTCGGACAGCGAGGTCATCAGCACGATGTCGGCGCTGGAGTAGACGTCCTGCTCGGTGCCGAAGCCCGGGATCGACACCCGGTCCCGCAGCCCGAGCGAGTCGATCAGCTCGTTCACCGCGATGAAGTACGGGTTCAGAGGGCTGATGTTGCCCCACAGGGTCAGGCGCACCGAGTCGTCCTCGAGCCGGGAGAGGGCCCGGATCGCGTCGAGCTGGTTCTTGCGGTGCTGGAACGAGGCCGGCAGCACGATCTCGACGCCGGTCCGGGGCTTGCGCACCACCTGCGCGGGATGGTGGATGTTGGGGATGCACACCACGTCCGCGGCGTCGAAGCGCGAGGCGAACTGCTCGTTCAGCCCCTCGGCGACGGTCTGGACCCGGTCGATCACCTCCCGCGCCTCGTCCACCAGCGCCCAGAGCTCGTCGTGGTGGCGGTAGTCGCCGTGCACCTGCAGCAGGGTGCGGGGGCGCCGCTCCTGACCGGCGAGGGCGCGTTGGAAGGCGAGGGCCTGGACCGGGGTCGTGAAGATCACGGTGTCCTCGGCGGTGAGCTCCTCGTTGAGCTGGCGCAGGGCCGCGAGCTGATCGGCGGTGAAGGCGTACGGCGTCGCGTAGACGCGCCCGGCGAGGACCGGATGGACGTTCGCGGCGAGCAGCCGGCCGCCCTCGGCGGGCAGGGTCTGGAGCGCATAGGCGGGGACCCCGGGATCCAGCGGCCAGCGCGGCATGGCGAGCTCGGCGCCGTCCCCCGCCCCCAGGAAGCTCAGGACTGCGAGCGGATATCCCCCACGATGCAGGGCGTTCGCGGTCTCCACCACGGACTTGTGGTAGCCGGTGGGGCCGGACAGCTCGTTGACGCAGATCAGGATCATGGTCCGCGCAGTCTATCCACGGGCCCCGCTCAGATCCGGTTCTTGCGAAGCGCCGCGAGCGCCCCGGTGACCAAGTGCACCGCTGCGCTCGGGACGGACAGCCGCTCCTGGCGGCGCAGCACCTGCCACACGGCGCGGATCGCACGGGTGCGGTCGGAGGAGTGCGAGTCCGCCTGCGCGGCGCGGTAGAGCGCCAGCGGCTCGTCGATCCCGGCGGCGGTGCCGCCCTCGCGCAGGATGCTCAGCCACAGCGCGTAGTCCTCGGCCCCGGGGACGTCCGGCATCGTCACCGGTCCCGTGCGCTCGAGGTCGACCACGGCGGTGAGGTTGCCGATGACGTTGCGGCGCAGCAGACCCTCGCGGGTGAGCTGCGTGGGGACGTGCACGATGCGGCCCTCGGACTCGAAATCCGCGCCGGTGCCGGCGAAGTCGGCCGACACACGGTGGTAGCCGCAGTACAGAAGTGACGCACCGCTCGTCCGGGCGAGATCGAGCTGCCGCTGCAGCTTCTCGGGGAGCCACAGGTCGTCCGCATCGCAGAAGGCGAGGAAACGCCCGGTGCCGCTGGCGATGCCCGAGTTTCGGGCCGCGGCCGGGCCGCCGCTGCGCTCCCGGCGGATGATCCGCACCCGCGCATCTCCCTCCGCGAGCTCCTCGGCGATGCGCACGGTGTCGTCCGTGGAGGCGTCGTCGACCACCACCAGCTCGAGGGAGCGGAAGGTCTGATCGAGTACGCTTGTCACCGATTGACGCAGGGTCCGCGCACCGTTGAACACCGGCATCACGACCGTCACCAGCGGAAGCGGATCCTTTGCGGTAGTCACGACGCACGATCATACCGACGCCCGAGGACGGCCCAGCCCGCCGCGCCCGTCCGGCTAGAGGAGAACGAACTTGGCAGATCAGAAGGCGGAGGTACCGCTCGCTCCGCGCCTGACATCCGCGGAGTCAGAAGCGCTCGCCGCGCGGGCGGGACTGGACGAGATGGGGGTCCGGCCCCCGCTGGGCCGCTACATCAAGCAGGTCTGGCAGCGGCGGTCGTTCATCTGGAACCTCTCCGCGTCCCGCGCGTACTCCCGCAACCAGGGCTCGTACCTGGGTCAGGCCTGGGCGATCCTGCGCCCCGTGCTCGACGCGGCCGTGTACGTGATCATCTTCGGCTTCCTGTTCCACTCCAGCGCGCCCGGCATCGAGAACCGCGCGGCGTTCATCACCATCGGCACCTTCACCTACTCCCTGTTCCAGACCTCGGTGATGTCGGGCCTGAACTCGGTGCCCACCAACCTGCAGCTGATCAGGTCGCACAAGTTCCCGCGCGCGGTCGTGCCGCTCGCGACGGTGATGACCGAGACCGTGCTGTTCGCCCCGATCCTGGTGGCGATGACGGCGGTCGTGCTGGTGACCGGCGTGCTGCCGGGCATGGGCGTGGTCGTGCCGACCTGGTCGTGGCTGACGCTCCCCTTCGCGGCCGTGCTGCTCGCGGTGTTCTCCGCCGGCGTGGCCATGTTCTTCGCGCGCCTGGGCGCGCGCGCCCCGGACATCGCCAACGCCATGCCCTTCATCCTGACGCTGGGTCGCTACGCCTCCGGCGCCATGTTCCTGATCTCGGCCATGGTCCCCGACGAGCTCTGGCTGAAGCCGCTCCTGCTGCACCAGCCGGTCGCGATCTACCTGGAGCTGTTCCGTGCGGCGTTCGGCAACGAGCCGCTGATCCCGATGACAGCGGGCCTCTGGCTCGAGGCCACCGCATGGGCGGTGGGCGTCTTCGCCATCGGATTCCTGTACTTCTGGCGCGCAGAGGAGACCTACGGTCGTGACTGAGGACATCGATTTCGAGATCGACCCCGAGAACCTCCCGGACCGCGTGGACCGCGACAAGCCGCTGGGCGCGCCGTCGGTGGTGGTCGACGACCTGCACATCACCTACCGCGTGTTCGGCGCCCGCCGCAGCGGGACCACCAAGCAGCGCGCCTCGCTGTGGGACAAGATGGTCAGCCTCGGCCGCCCCGACACCGGCCCGATCACCGAGGTGCCCGCCGTGCGCGGCGTGTCCTTCGTGGCCCATCACGGCGAGTCCATCGGCATCCTGGGCACCAACGGCTCCGGCAAGTCGACCCTGCTGCGGGCCGTGGCGGGGCTGCTGCCGCCGTCCTCGGGCCGGGTGTTCACCTCCGCCGAGCCGGAGCTGCTGGGCGTGAACGCGGCGATGCTCCCCCGGCTCACGGGCGAGCGCAACATCATGATCGGCGGTCTCGCCCTCGGGCTGAGCACCAAGGAGGTCAAGGAGAACATCCCGGGCGTGGCGGACTTCGCCGAGCTCGGCGACTTCCTGTACCTGCCGATGACGTCCTACTCCTCCGGCATGGCCTCGCGCCTGCGGTTCGCGATCTCGACGATCCGCACCCCCGAGATCCTCATGATCGATGAGGCCCTCGCCACCGGCGACGCCTCGTTCCGCAAGAAGAGCACCGCCCGGATCGAGGAGATCCGCGGCCAGGCCGGCACCGTGTTCTTCGTGTCGCACTCGCTCGCCTCCGTGCGGGCGATGTGCACGCGCGCGCTCTGGATCGACAAGGGCGTGCTGGTGGCCGACGGCGACGTCGACGAGGTCGCGGACCTCTACCACGCCTACGTGGAGGGCCGCACCGACGCCTCCTCCGGCGCGAAGCTGAAGTAGGGCCGACGGGCACAGCCCCCACGGGGCATCACCTGCGAACGGCGGGCCGGGCTATCTCTCGCCCGGCCCGCCGTTCGTCGTGGGTCCGCCGGTCAGCGGCCCGCGGAGTTCACCGCGACGCCCGCAGCGCCTCGCCCTTGGCCATCGCCAGGCCGCGCAGCTCCTCCTGGAACTCCACCATCCGCTCGCGCAGCTGCGCCGCGTGCTCGTCGCCGCCGGCGGAGAGGATCCGTGCGGCGAGCAGCCCGGCGTTGCGGGCCCCGCCGATGGACACGGTCGCGACCGGCACCCCGGCCGGCATCTGCACGATGGAGAGCAGGGAGTCCATGCCGTCGAGGTGCTTCAGCGGCACCGGCACGCCGATCACGGGCAGCGGGGTGAGGGAGGCGAGCATGCCGGGGAGGTGGGCGGCGCCGCCGGCGCCGGCGATCAGCACACGCAGCCCGCGCTCGGCGGCGCCGCGTCCGTAGGCGACCATGTCCTCGGGCATGCGGTGGGCGGAGACCACGTCGACCTCCACCTCGATCCCGAACTCGGCGAGCGCCTCCTCCGCGGCCCGCATCACGGGGTAGTCGGAGTCGGAGCCCATCACGATCCCGACCAGGGGGCGGGGTGCGGCGTCGGCGGTCATCGGGGGTCTCCCTCGGGGGTGGGGGCGGTGGGCGCGGCGCCCGCGTCGGGGCCGTCGATGATGAGTCGCTCGGCGCGGTGGGCGCGGGCGAGGAGGTCCTCGGCGTCGTCCCCGAGCAGGGTGACGTGGCCGATCTTCCGGCCGGGGCGCACCGACTTGCCGTACAGGTGGACCTTCAGTTGCGGCTCCTCGTCGAGGGCCGCGGCGGTGCCGGGGGCGAGGTCCTCGGCGCTGCCGCCGAGGAGGTTGACCATCACGGCCACGGGGGCGAGCGGCGCGGTCGCGCCGAGCGGCAGGTCGGCGACGGCGCGGAGGTGCTGCTCGAACTGGCCGGTGACGGCGCCGTCCATGGACCAGTGGCCGGTGTTGTGGGGGCGCATGGCGAGCTCGTTGACGAGCACTCGCCCGTCGGCCGTCTCGAAGAGCTCCACGGCGAGCATCCCGGTGACGCCGAGGTCCTCGGCGATCGCGAGGGCGAGGGTCTGGATGCGCTGCTGGGCGGCGTCGTCGAGGCCGGGCGCGGGGGCGACGACCTCGTAGCAGACCCCGTCCTTCTGGAGCGACTGCACCACGGGATAGGCACTCGCCTCTCCCCCGGGCCGGCGCGCGACCTGGGCTGAGAGCTCGCGGGTGAAGGGGACGAGCTCCTCGGCGAGCAGCTCGCCGTGGGTCCCGAGCCAGTCCTCGGCCTCCTCGGCGGCCTCGACGATCCGCACCCCGTGGGCGTCGTAGCCGCCGCGCGGCGTCTTCACCACGAGCCGGCCGCCGGCCTCGGCGAGCGCCTGCTCGAGCGCGGCGAGGCTCCCGATCCGCCACCAGCGGGGGCAGGGGTGCCCGAGCGCGGTGAGCCGCTCGCGCATGACGAGCTTGTCCTGGGCGTGGACGAGGGCGCCGGGTCCGGGGCGCACGGCGGCGAGCCCCTCCCCCGCGATCCCCTCGAGGATCGCGGTGGGCACGTGCTCGTGGTCGAAGGTGAGCGCGTCGACGCCGTCGGCGAGGCCGCGCACCGCCTGCTCGTCGTCGTGCCGGCCCAGCCGCACGGTCGCGGCGACGGCGGCGGCGCTCTCCTCCGGAGCGGTCGCGAGCACCTCGAGGTCGAGGCCCAGCTCGATCGCGGGGCCGAGCATCATGCGGGCCAGCTGACCTGCTCCGACCACCCCGATCCGACGGGCGGGAGCTTCCTCGAAAGCGGCGGGCTGAGCGGGGCGGGGCGGGGTCGAAGACACGGCCGCCAGTGTACTGAGGTCAGCCACGGGGCCGGGGGCGGCGCCGCACCACGGACCCCTGCGGGAGGGAGTCGAGATCGTCGCCGCCGGCGGCATGGCGGCCGACGGAGACGCCGCTGGGGGTCATGTCCGCGCGCTGGCCGCGGGGACGTCGCCCGGCCTTCTCACGGCGGCCCGACTCTCCGCCGGACTGCGCCCCGTGATCGTCCCCCGGCTCCTCGCCGGGAGCGGAGATCAGGAAGACGCCGAAGGTGGCGGGGTTCTCGGTGAGCAGCTCGAGGCGGCCGCCGTCGTCCTCGACGAGGGTGCGGGCGAGCGCGAGCCCGACCCCGGTGCCGCCCGAGGAGCGGCCGGAGACCGAGCGCTCGAAGATCCGTGCGCCGAGCTCGGGGTCGATGCCGCCACCCTCGTCGGTGACCTCCACGACGGTGGAGTGGTCGTTGCGCCGCACCTTCAGGGAGGTGCGCCCGCCGCCGTGGGTGAGCGCGTTCTCGATGAGGGTGGCGATGACCTGGGTGAGCGGCCCGGTCGAGCCCCACACGGCGGCGCTGCGCGGCACCTGGATGTGCAGCTCGCGGCCGGCGCGGCGGTAGGCCGGGGACCATTCCTCGCTCTGCTGGGTGAGCACGGTGCCGAGCTCGACCACGCCGGGGGTGCGTCGCTGGGAGGAGCGGGGAGCGTTGATGAGGTCGTGGACCACCTCGGTGAGGCGGTCGATCTGCTCGAGCGAGATCCGGGCCTCGTCGCGCACCCACTCCTCGGTGCTGGTCGCGAGGATCTCGTCCAGCCGCATCGAGAGCGCGGTCAGCGGGGTGCGCAGCTGGTGGGAGGCGTCGGAGGCGAGGCGGGACTCGGCCTCGAGGCGCTCGTTGAGCATCGCGCCGGAGCGGGCGAGCTCGATCGCGACCTCGTCGATCTCCGCGATGCCGGAGGGCTGCCAGGGGCCGCGGGCGCGGCCGGAGCCCATCTCCTCGGCGCGCCGGGCCAGACGGGCCAGCGGCAGGGAGATCCGCTGCGCCTGCCACAGCGCGACCGAGACGCCGATCGAGAGGGCCGACAGGCCCGCGACGGTGATCAGCACCCAGGCGCTCGCGGTGTGGGCCCGCACGTCGGACTGCGGGATGAACACGGTGATCAGCTGCCCCGAGGCACCGGTGGTGCTCCGCTTGACCGGGTCGTCGCCGGGAGGATCACCGGCCGTGGTGGTCTCCCCCTCGTACACCACGGTGACGGCGATGTTGAGATCGGTCTGCTCGTCGACCCGTCGCTGCAGGAGCGCCTCGTCGATGGTCCCGTCCTCCTGGAGGCGGGTCTCGGTGTCGATGCGCACCCGGTCCAGGATCAGGTTCGCCTGGTTGGCGATGTTCTGGTTCGCCAGCTGCAGCCACGAGATGCCCAGCGGGATGCCGAGCATCAGCACGACGAGGACCACCGTGATGATGGTGGCCTGCAGCACGCGCTGCCGCACGGGTCAGCTCTCCGTGCCGGTCTCGAAGCGGAAGCCGACTCCCCTCACCGTGGTGATCCGCCGGGGGTCCGTGGCGTCGTCACCCAGCTTGCGGCGCAGCCACGAGATGTGCATGTCGAGGGTCTTGGTGGAGCCCCACCACTCCGCACCCCAAACCTCGCGCATGAGGTCGTCGCGGGTGACGACGCTGCCGGACTCGCGCACGAGCACGGTGAGCAGGTCGTACTCCTTCGCGGAGAGGCTGAGCTCCTCCCCGTCGGCGTAGGCGCGACGGGCGGAGACGTCGAGGGTGACGCCGTTGACG
Organism: Brachybacterium paraconglomeratum; assembly: GCF_003994255.1. Taxonomy (GTDB): domain Bacteria; phylum Actinomycetota; class Actinomycetes; order Actinomycetales; family Dermabacteraceae; genus Brachybacterium; species Brachybacterium conglomeratum. The sequence goes on from NZ_ML133858.1 coordinate 113,301, forward strand.
TCGTAGTTGTCGCCGGACTCCTCGGTCGCCTGCGAGCGCCGCATGAGGGCGCGGATCCGCGCCTGCAGCTCGCCGAGGCGGAAGGGCTTGGTGACGTAGTCGTCGGCTCCCGCGTCCAGGCCCACCACCGCGTCGACCTCGTCGGCGCGGGCGGTGAGGATCAGGATCGGCGACTCGAGCCCGCCCTTGCGCAGGCGCCGGGCGACCTCGAGGCCGTCGAGATCGGGCAGGCCCAGGTCCAGGATGACCAGGTCGATCGGGTCCGGTCCGGCGGCGATCCCGAGCGCGTCCATCCCTCGGGAGGCGCGCGTGACGGTGTATCCCTCCCGGTCCAGGGCCCGGGAGAGCGGTTCAGCGATGGCCGAGTCGTCCTCGACGAGAAGCAGTCGTGTCACGTCAGCCATAGTACGTCCCGCCTCAGAGCCCGAGGTCCAGGGGTGCGGAGCCGTCGCGGCTCATCTCCTGCACCCGGACCGTGCCGATGCCGTGGAGGTCGACCTCCTCGCCCTCCCCGAGGGCGAAGCCGCCGGGCAGCGCCTGCGTGATCGCGGAGGCGGTGTCGGCGTCCACGAGCACCGCCCCCGGCCGGGCGACGGACTCCATCCGGGCGGCGAGGTTCACGGTGGGTCCGAACACGTCCCCGTAGCGGGAGAACATCGAGCCCCAGGAGAGGCCGACCCGCACGGGCGGGAGGTCGGGATCGGCGCCGATGATCTCGGAGAGGCTGACCGCGATCTGGGCGCCGTCCTCCGGCGTGTCGGCCAGGAACATGATCTCGTCGCCGACGGTCTTGACCACGCGCCCGCCGCCGACGGAGATGATGTCGCGGCTGAGCGACTCGAAGCGGCCGACCATGGCGGCGAGCTGCGTGCCGGGCATGTCCTGGGCCAGGCGCGTGAACTGGACGAGGTCCGCGAAGCCGACGGCCCGGTGCAGGGGGAACAGCTCGTCGGTGTCGCGGTGGAGCACCTCGCTGCCGGCGCGGGCGGCGTAGGCGGCGAGCTGGCGCCGGAAGGTGAACATGACCTGGGACTCGAAGGTCTCCAGCAGCTCGGGGATCTCGTCGAGCATCTGCTGGCGGGCCCGGGCGTCGTCGAGGCCGTCGGCGTGCTTGGCCTCGTCGACCAGCGCCTCGGTGATCCACATCGCGAGGCGTCCCATGTGGAAGCCCATGCCGCGGGAGATGCTCGCAAAGGCGCGCTCGGAGAGCACCCCGTCCTCGACGATCGCGGCGAGGTCGCCGATCGCCTGGGCGTCCTCGTCGGTGAACACCACGGTGTCCTCGTCCACGGGGGTGAAGCCGAGGGAGCGCCAGTACACGGAGGTGAGGCGCTCGGCGATCCCGTGCTGCTCGGCGAGGTCCCGGCGCGAGTACTTGCGCGGCCCCTGCAGGAGCACCTTCTCGAGCGCTCCGACGCTGCGGCGCACGGAGGAGAAGCGGCGGTTGAGGTCGAGGATCTCCTGCTCGTCGAGGGCGGTGAGCTCCGCGTCCTCCGCGGAGAGGTCCGGGAGCTCCTGGGTCTGCGTCGACGCCACGTCGACGGTCCCGGTGGGGAGGCGGGTCTCGCGGGCGTCGTCCGCACCCTCGAGCGCCTCGCGCTCCCCTCGCTCGTCCATCCCGTCGGTCACAGCGCGGTCCCTCGCTTCCGATTGCCCGGCTTCTCCATGCCTGCTCCTGCTCGTGTGCTCGTGGTCGGTGTGGTGGGGTCGTGCCCCGGCCGCGGGGTCAGGGCGCCGCGGGCCGCAGGTGCCGCACGTCGCCGACGTCGACGGCGATCCGCCCCTCCCCGTCCGCGCGGTCGAGCACGAGTCGCCCGTGCTCGTCGACGTCCAGGACGGCGCCGCGCAGGGTGGGCGGGGCGTCCGCTCCCGCTGCGGCCTCCCCCAGCGGGTCGACCCTCACCGTCCGCCCCAATGTGAGGCAGGTCATAGTGTAGCGGTCCCGGGTGCCCGCCGCGTCGCCGTCCCCCTGGGCGGACTCGAGCGCGGCGAGCTCCTCGCCGAGCGCGGCGACGAGCGCCTCCTCGAGCGCCACCCGCAGTCCCCGGTCCTCCGCCGGGCCGACGTCGGGGCGGAGGCCGGCCTCCCCGCGCAGCCAGGCGGCGCCCGGCACCGGCTCGCCGTCGCCGTCGAGGACCGGGCCGCGGAGGTTCAGGCCGATGCCGAGCAGCAGGTCCTCGGCGCCGCGCGCCTCGACGAGGATCCCGCCGAGCTTGCGGCCGTCGGCCGTGTGGAGGTCGTTGGGCCATTTCAGGCCGATCCGCTGCTCGCCGGCGGCGGCGGGCACCACCTGCTCGAGGGCGGCCACGGCGGCGAGCCCTGCGGCGAGCGGGAACCAGCCACGATCGGCGGGGCCGAGGGAGGTGCGATGGGCCCAGGTGAGGGCGAGGCTCGCGCCGTCCGGGCTCGCGAAGGCGCGGCCGAGGCGGCCCCGCCCGGAGGTCTGCCGCGTCGCGGTGACGGCGAAGGGCGGCGCATCCCCGGCGCGCAGGAGCGCGGAGGCCTCGTCCTGGGTCGAGCGGACCGCGCCGAGGCGGTGGATCCGCGGCGACGCGGTGCCCGTCCCCTCCGCGGAGGTGTCGGGCAGTGCCGGGACGTCCATGCGCTCCTCCTCCTGCGAGACCTGCGTGACGGATCGCTCCATCGTCGCGCCGCCCACTGCATCGTTCCTGGGAGCGGCGTGGACGGTTGCTCCGCGCCGGGCGCGGCGCCCCGGCCGGGGTCGGCCGCCGTCGGACCTGCGTAGCGTAGTATCCCGGTGTTCGAATCCCCCACAGCTTCAGGCGGCCGCAGGGCCGTCGCAGGAGGTCCCGTGACCGACGCCCCGCGGCCGCTCACCACCGCACAGCGACTCGAGGACCTGCGCGAGCGGGATGCCGCGGCGGTCTCCGCCGCGGACGACCTCGCCGTCCAGAAGCAGCATGCGCGGGGCAAGAAGACCGCCCGCGAGCGGATCGCGGACCTCCTGGACGACGGCTCGTTCGTGGAGACCGACCGCTTCGTGCGCCATCAGGCCAGCAGCTTCGGCATCGACGCCAAGCGCCCCGACGGCGACGGCATCGTCACCGGCTACGGCACCATCGACGGCCGCCAGGTGTGCGTGTACTCGCAGGACTTCACCGTCTTCGGCGGCTCGCTCGGCGAGGCCCACGGCCGCAAGATCCAGAAGGTCCAGGACCTCGCCCTGCGCACGGGCGTGCCGATCATCGGGATCCTCGACGGCGGCGGCGCCCGCATCCAGGAGGGCGTCGCGTCGCTGGCGATGTTCGCCGGGATCTTCAAGCGCAACACCCGCGCCTCGGGCGTCATCCCGCAGATCTCCCTGATCATGGGCCCGGCCGCGGGCGGCGCCGTGTACTCCCCCGCGCTGACCGACATCATCGTGATGGTCGAGAAGACCTCCCACATGTTCATCACCGGCCCCGATGTGATCCGCACGGTCACCGGCGAGGACGTCGGCTTCGAGGAGCTCGGCGGGGCGCGCACCCACTCCAGCCGCTCGGGCGTGGCCCATTACATGGCGCCGGACGAGGCCGAGGCGATCGAGTACGTCAAGGACCTGCTCAGCTACCTGCCGGCCAACACCCTCACCACCGCCCCGGCCTTCCCGGTGCAGGTCGAGGAGAGCCCGAACGCGGCGGACGCCGCGCTCGACTCCCTGGTGCCGGACTCCCCCAACCAGCCCTACGACATGCTCACGGTGCTGCGCACGGTGCTCGACGACGAGGAGTTCCTCGAGGTGCAGCCGCTGTTCGCGCGCAACGTGGTGGTGGGCTTCGGCCGCGTCGAGGGGCACAGCGTCGGCATCATCGCCAACCAGCCCTCGCACCTGGCCGGCACCCTTGACATCGACGCCTCCGAGAAGGCGGCCCGCTTCGTGCGCCTGTGCGACGCGAACAACATCCCGGTGCTGACCTTCGTGGACGTGCCCGGCTTCCTGCCCGGCACCGACCAGGAGTACGGCGGCATCATCCGTCGCGGCGCCAAGCTGCTGTACGCCTACGCCGAGGCGACGGTGCCGCTGATCACCGTGATCACCCGCAAGGCCTACGGCGGCGCCTACATCGTGATGGGCTCCAAGGAGCTCGGCGCGGACATCAACCTCGCCTGGCCCACCGCGCAGATCGCGGTGATGGGCTCCCAGGGCGCGGTCAACATCCTCCACCGCGGCGACCTGAAGCGAGTCGCCGAGGAGGGCGGGGACGTCGCCGCCGAGCGTCGGCGCTACGAGGCCGAGTACGAGGAGCAGTTCGCGACCCCGTACACCGCGGCCGAGCGCGGCTGGATCGACGGGGTCATCCGCCCGGCCGAGACCCGCGTCGAGATCACCCGGGCGCTGCGCGCGCTGCGCACCAAGCGCGACTCGCTGCCCACCAAGAAGCACGGGAACATCCCGCTGTGACCGCCGGGACGAGGACCGCCGCAGACGCGGCCGGGGCCGCGCAGGGCGCCGGGGCGTCCGGCGGCGCCGCCGTCGCCCCGTCCGACGTGCGCCTGGTCGCGGGCCGGCTCGCGCCCGACGAGCTCGCCGCGATCGCCGTGGTCGTCTCCGCGATGAGCGTCACCAGCCGGCTCGAGGCCGAGGAGCGCTCCCTGGCCGACGGCATCGGCGGGGCGAGCGCCTGGAGCTCCCCGGTGCACACCCATGTCGGCGGCCACACCGAGCGGCTGCGCCCCTCCAGCACCTGCTGGACCTTCACCGACCGCTGACCCGGCGACCCCGCCGGTCGGCCCGGAGCGCCGCCCTGTCGGCCCCGGCCCGGGAGGCCCGCCGAACGACCTAGACTGCGGCACATGTCCTCCCCGACCCCGGCCCGCACCCCCTCCGCCCTGGACGCGCTCGCCGACCGCTACGTCGACGACCTCGCCGCGCAAGACCCCTTCCTCGCCACGGAGCTCGGCATCGCCGGGCACGACGGCGAGGTCACCGACTACTCCCCCGCCGCGGTCGCCGCACGGGAGGACCTCGCCCGCGATCTGCTCGCCGCGATCGCCGAGGTGCCCGACGCCGATGACGTCGACGCCGTCACCCGCGCCGCCCTCTCCGAGCGGCTCGGCCTCGACCTCGAGCGCGCCGAGCAGCACCTGGACATCGCCGCCGTCAACAACCTCGCCTCGGTGCTGCAGTCCCGCGACGTGCTCGACCAGATGCCCACCGACACCGCCGAGGACTGGGAGGTGCTCGCCGCGCGGATGGCCGGCTTCCCCCGTGCGCTCGGCAGCTGGGCCGAGTCCCTGCGCGAGGCCGCGGCCGCCGGCACCGTCTCGGCGCGCCGCCAGCTGCTGCTGGGCGCGGAGCAGGCGCGCGGCTACGCGGCCGACGGCGGCTTCTTCGACGCCTTCGCGGGCGAGGCCGTCGGCACCGAGGCGCAGAAGGCGCAGGTGCGCGCGTCGGCCGAGCAGGCCCGCACCGCCTATCGCGAGATCGCGGGCGTGCTCGAGTCCCTGGTGCCGCAGGCACCGGAGGCCGACGCTGTGGGCCGGGACGCCTACCAGCTCCACTCCCGCACCTTCCTCGGCACCGAGATCGACCTCGAGGAGACCTACGCCTGGGGCGTGGAGGAGCTGCGCGCGATCATCGCCGAGCAGGAGCAGGTCGCCGCGCGGCTGAACGAGCGCTACGCCACCGGCGGCGGCACCTCCGTCGCCGCCGCGAGGCAGGCGCTCAGCGCCGACCCGGCCCGGCTCCTGCACGGCACCGACGCCCTGCAGGAGTGGATGCAGCAGCTCTCCGACTCCGCGATCCGCGACCTCGCCGGCACCCACTTCGACATCCCCGAGCCGCTGCACCGCCTCGAGTGCCGCATCGCCCGCACCGGCTCCGGCGGCATCTACTACACCGGCCCCAGCGAGGACCTCACCAGGCCCGGCCGCATGTGGTGGGACGTCCCGGCCGGGACCGAGGAGTTCCGCACCTGGGAGCAGACCACGACCGTCTACCACGAGGGCGTGCCCGGCCATCACCTGCAGGTGGGCATCCAGACCCTCCAGGCGACCACCCTGAACCGCTGGCGCGCGATGCTGTGCTGGGTCTCCGGGCACGGCGAGGGCTGGGCGCTGTACGCCGAGCGGCTGATGGAGCAGCTGGGCTATCTCGAGGACGACGGCGACCGGATGGGCATGCTGGACGCCCAGCGCCTGCGCGCCGGGCGCGTGGTGCTCGACATCGGCCTGCATCTGGGCCTCGCGATGCCGACCGGCCTGCCGGGCGCCGACGGCGGCGCCTGGGACGAGCGCACCGCCTGGGAGTTCATGACCGAGAACTGGGGCGTGGAGGAGGCCGAGCGCCGCTTCGAGCTGAACCGCTATCTGGGCTGGCCCGGCCAGGCCCCCTCCTACAAGCTCGGCCAGCGCACCTGGGAGCAGCTGCGCGAGCGCGCCACCGCGGCCGACTCCTCCCCCGCAGCGGTGCGGGACTTCCACCGCCGCGCGCTCGAGCTGGGCAGCCTGCCCCTGTCGGTGCTGGAGGGTGCACTGTGAGCGCCGCCGCGCACGACCCGTCGGCCGGGGCGGCGAGCGCTCCGAGCGCCGACCCGATGCTCGACCCGTCGGCCGGCGTCGAGGAGCACGAGCCGCTGCTCCTGCTCGCCTCCGCCTCCGCCGGGCGCCGCGCGACCCTCGCCGCGGCCGGCATCGAGCACCAGACCCTGCCTGTCGACCTCGACGAGGACGGGATCCTCGCCGCGGCGCGCGCGGCCGCCGGCGATGCACCGCTCGCCCCTGCCGAGGAGGTGCTGCTGCTGGCCCGTGAGAAGGCGCTCGCGGCGACCGCGCGCAGCGAGGGCGGCTACGTGGTGCTCGGCGGCGACTCGATGCTGGAGATCGACGGCGAGGTCGTCGGCAAGCCCCACGAGCCGGCACGGGCCGCGGAGCGCTGGCGCGCGATGCGGGCACGGACCGGGGTGCTGCACTCGGGCCACTGGATCGTGGACGACCGCGATCCGGAGGACGGCGGCACCGGGGCGACCTTCGGCGCGACCGCGTCCTGCGCCCTGACCTTCGCGGACCTCTCCGACGAGGAGATCGATGCCTATGTCGCCACCGGCGAGCCGCTCGGCGTCGCCGGCGGCTTCACGATCGACGGCCGCGGCGGCCCCTTCGTCGAGTCCGTCGAGGGGGACCCGCACGCGGTGGTGGGGCTCTCGCTGCCGCTGCTGCGCCGTCTGCTCGCCGACATCGGCCTGGGGATCCACGAGCTGTGGACACCGGTCGACGACGGCTCCGCGGAGGGGTCCGCGCCGGAGGACGATCCCGCGCCCGTCCCCGACGTGCCCGACCGGTCACGGCCTGCCGCTCCCTGAGGGTCCGCGGTACTACACTCGACCTCTGCTGCACTCCCCGGAAGGAACCTCCGCCTCATGGCCCCTCGACCCGCCAAGCCCCGCCCCCTGTCCACGGTGCTCATCGCCAACCGTGGGGAGATCGCGGTGCGCGTCGCCCGGGCCTGCAAGGACGCCGGCCTCCGGTCGATCGCCGTGTACGCCGACCCGGACCGCGACGCGCTGCACACCGTGATCGCCGACGAGGCGTACGCGCTCGGCGGCAGCACCGCGGCGAGCTCCTACCTCGTCGTCGACAAGATCCTGGACATCGCCAAGCGCTCCGGCGCCGATGCGATCCACCCCGGCTACGGCTTCCTCTCCGAGCGCGCCGACTTCGCCCAGGCCGTGATCGACGCAGGCCTGACCTGGATCGGCCCGCCGCCCGAGGCGATCGAGAAGCTGGGCGACAAGGTCTCCGCCCGCCACATCGCCCAGAAGGCCGGGGCCCCGCTCGTCGCCGGCACCAAGGACCCGGTCAAGAACTCCGACGAGGTCGTCGACTTCGCCCGCGAGCACGGCCTGCCGATCGCGATCAAGGCCGCCTTCGGCGGCGGCGGGCGCGGTCTGAAGGTCGCCCGCGAGGAGTCCGAGGTGCGCGAGCTGTTCGACTCCGCCGTGCGCGAGGCCGTCGCCGCCTTCGGCCGCGGCGAGTGCTTCGTGGAGCAGTTCCTCGACTCGCCCCGCCACGTCGAGACCCAGTGCCTGGCCGACATGCACGGCAACGTGCAGGTCGTCTCCACCCGTGACTGCTCCCTGCAGCGCCGCCACCAGAAACTCGTCGAGGAGGCGCCCGCGCCCTTCCTCACCTCCCAGCAGCGCGCCCAGCTGGTCACCTCCTCCAAGGCGATCCTGCGCGAGGCCGGCTACGTCGGCGCCGGCACCTGCGAGTTCCTCGTCGGCAAGGACGGCACGATCTCCTTCCTCGAGGTCAACACCCGCCTCCAGGTCGAGCACCCCGTGACCGAGGAGGTCGCGGGCGTGGACCTCGTGCGCGAGCAGCTGCGCATCGCCGCCGGTGAGCAGGTCAGCGAGGAGGATCCCGTCACGCGCGGCCACTCCTTCGAGTTCCGCATCAACGGCGAGGACCCCGGCCGCGGCTTCATGCCCTCCCCGGGCCGCATCCAGCGCTACGACGTGCCCTCGGGCCCGGGCGTGCGGATCGAGTCGGGCGTGCGCGCCGGCGACGAGGTCTCCGGCGCCTTCGACTCGATGCTCGCCAAGCTCATCGTCACCGGTGCGACCCGGCAGGAGGCGATCGAGCGCTCCCGCCGCGCCCTGGCCGAGTTCCGCATCGACGGCATCCCCACCGTGCTGCCCTTCCACCGCGCGGTGATGGAGGACCCGGCCTTCACCCCGGAGGACGCCGAGGAGCCCTTCTCGGTGCACACCACCTGGATCGAGACCGAGTTCACCGGCGACCTGCCCGCCGCGCCGCTGCCGGCGCAGCCGGAGGAGCCCGAGGACCGCGAAGCCGTGGTCGTCGAGGTCGACGGGCGCCGCGTCGAGATCAGCCTGCCCGCCTCCCTGCGCGCCCCGCAGGCCGCGGTGCGCCAGCGCCGCAAGCGCCAGCACCGCGGTGCCGGCGAGGGCGCCGCGGGCGGCAACGGCGTGACCGCGCCGATGCAGGGCACGATCGTCAAGGTCGCCGTCGAGGAGGGCCAGACCGTCGCCGACGGCGATGTGCTGGTGGTGCTCGAGGCGATGAAGATGGAGCAGCCCATCACCGCCTCCCGCTCCGGCGTGGTCAAGGGCCTGAACGCCGAGATCGGCGCGACCGTCTCCGCCGGCGCGGTGCTCTGCTCGATCGAGGACTGACCCGGCTCGGGCGCCCCCAGCCCGCCCCCTGCACAATTCTGCGCTCCGTGCGTGACCTCAGCACCGTACAGGCGTCGAGGTCACGCACAGAGCGCTTTCGTGTGCGCGACGCACTGGCTCGGCGGGCCCGGGGCGCATCGTGCGCACGGCGCCCTGATCGCACGGATCAGGCACCGCCGGCGAGCACCTTCTGCCGCGCCACCTCGGCGAGGGAGCCGGTCAGCGAGGGATAGACGGTGGAGGTGCCCGCGAGCTGCTCCGCCGTCAGGCGGTGCGCGACGGCGAGCGTGTAGGGAAGGATCAGCTCGCTCGCCCGCGGCGCGACCACCACGGCGCCGAGCACCGTGTGGGAGTCGGGGCGCACCAGCAGCTTCACGAAGCCCTCGTCGATGCCCTGCATCTTCGCGCGCGGGTTCGTCTCCAGGCCCAGCATCAGCACGTCGGCCCGCACCTGGCCGGAGGCGACCTCCTGCTCGCTCACGCCGACCACCGCGATCTCGGGGCTGGTGAAGATCGCGGAGGAGACCTGCGCGGCGATCAGCGGGGAGACCGCCTCCCCGAGGGCGTGGTGCATCGCGATCCGGCCCTGCATCGCCGCGACCGAGGCGAGCGGGTACACGCCGGTGCAGTCGCCCGCGGCGTAGATGCCCCGCACGGAGGTGCGAGAGACCCGGTCGGTCTCGATGTGGCCGCTCTCGCGCACCCGCACCCCCGCGGTGAACAGTCCCAGGTCCGAGGTCCAGGGGACCCCGCCGAGGGCCATCAGCGCGTGGCTGCCCTCGATCTCCTCGCCCGAGGTGAGGGTGACGACGACCCCGTCGGCCGTGCGCCGCGCCCCGGCGGCCCGGGAGCGGGAGCGCACGGTGACGCCGCGGCGCGCGAAGGCGTCCTCGAGCACGTCGGCGGCGTCGGCGTCGGTGCCCGGCAGCACCTTCTCGCGCGAGGAGACGAGGGTGACCTCGCTGCCGAGGGCACGGTAGGCGCTGGCGAACTCGGCGCCGGTCACGCCCGAGCCGACCACGATCAGGTGCTCGGGGAGCTCCTGCAGCGAGTACAGCTGGGTCCAGTTCAGGATCCGCTCGCCGTCGAAGGGCGCGGTCTCGAGCTCCCGGGGGCGGGCGCCGACGGCCAGGAGGACCGCGTCGGCCTCGAGCACGCGGGTCTCCCCGTCGGCGCCGCTCACCTCGACCCGGTCGGGGCCGTCGAGGCGGCCGCGCCCGTCGAGCACCTCGACCCCGGCCGCGACGAGGCTCTGGCGGATGTCGGCGGACTGGGCGTCGGCGAGTCGGCGCACGCGCGTGTTGACCGCGTCGAGGTCGACGTCGAGGGTCTCAGCCGTGGGGGCGGCGCCGTCGTCGGCGTCCCGGATCCCGAGCTCCCGGGAGCCGGCGACGAGGTCGAGCACCTCGGCGGTCGCGATGAGGGTCTTGGACGGCACCACGTCGGTGAGCACCGCCGCGCCGCCCACGCCGCGGTCCGCGACCAGGGTGGTGCGGGCACCCTGGCGGGCCGCCGTGAGCGCGGCCTCGTAGCCGCCGGGCCCTCCGCCGATGATCACCACCTGCACGTCGTCGGCGCAGCGGGGCACACGGCGGGGGTCGGCGGGGATGGCGGTGCTGGGATCGTCCACGCCGCCATCATCCCAAGGACCTGTGACGTCGGGGGCGGTTTCCGGGAGGCCGCCCGAGCGGGCTTCGCACCGCCCGCTCCCTGCGCTACCTTCGGTCCATGACTGCATCGAGCACTGATCCGTACCAGCTCGCCCGCGACGCCGCCGCCGCGATCGCCGAGGCCAGCTCCGTCCCCGCCCACGACCTCGCGCTGGTGCTCGGCTCGGGCTGGGCCGGGGCCGCGGACCTCCTCGGCGAGACCGTCTGGCAGGCCGACGCGACCTCCATCCCCGGCTTCCGCCCGCCGGCCGTCGCCGGCCATGTCGGCACGCTGCGCTCGATCCGCGTGGAGGGCACCGGCGCGCGGGCGCTCGTGCTCGGGGCCCGCACCCACTTCTACGAGGGCGCGGGCGTGGACGCGGTCGTGCACGGCGTGCGCACCGCCGCCGCGACGGGCGCGCGCACGATGGTGCTGACCAACGGCTGCGGCGGCATCGACCCGTCCTGGCGTCCGGGCACGCCGGTGCTGATCAGCGACCAGATCAACTTCACCGGTGCGACCCCGCTGGTGGGCGCGAACTTCGTGGACCTCACCGATCTGTACACCCCGGCGCTGCGCGCGATCGCGAGGGAGGTCGACCCCTCCCTCGACGAGGGCGTGTACATGCAGTTCTCCGGCCCCACCTACGAGACGCCGGCCGAGGTGCAGATGGCGAGGACCATCGGCGCGCACCTGGTCGGGATGTCCACCGCGCTCGAGGCGATCGCCGCCCGCGAGGCCGGCCTGGACGTGCTGGGCATCTCGCTGGTGACGAACTTCGCCGCGGGCATCTCCGGGGAGGCGCTCAGCCACGAGGAGGTGCTCGAGGCGGGCCGGGAGGCCGGTCCGCGCATCTCGCGCCTGCTCGCCGAGACGGTGCGCCGGATCACCGCGGGAGCGGCCGACGGCGCGGGCGCCCCGGCCGGCGCCGACGGCGGCGCGGCATGAGCCCCGAGCCCGCTCCTTCCCCCGGCGACGCCGACGACGTGACGACCGCCGGCGAGGCAGGCGCCGCCGGTCCGGCTGGCGACGCCCCCGGCCCGGACGCCGAGCTGCGCGCCCGGGTCGCCGCCTGGATCGCCGACGACCCCGATCCCGTCACCCGGGCGGCGCTCGAGAGCCTCCTGGAGCAGGCGGATGCCGGCGATGCCGCGGCCGCCGAGGAGATCCGCGACGCCTTCTCCGGCGACCTGGAGTTCGGCACGGCCGGGCTGCGCGGCCGCATGGCCCCGGGACCGCACCGGATAAACCTCGCCGTGGTCTCCCGCGCCGCGCGCGGCCTGGCCGACCATCTCACCGGCGACCTCGACCTCGAGCAGCCTCTGGTCGTGATCGGCTTCGACGCCCGCCACCGCTCCGAGGACTTCGCCCGCGCCTCCGCCGCGATCATGACGGCGGCCGGCTGCCGCGTGCATCTGCTGGAGCGGCACGGCCCGACCCCGCTGATCGCCTTCGCCGTCCGCCACCTCGGCGCCGACGCGGGGATCGTGGTCACCGCCTCCCACAACCCGCCGGCGGACAACGGCTACAAGGTCTACCTCGGCGGCCGCGCCTCCGCCCCCGACGGGCAGGGCGTGCAGATCGTGCCGCCCTCGGACGCGCAGATCGCCGCCCGCATCGCCGCCGTCGGCCCCGTGCGGGAGATCCCCCGCGCCGAGGGCTGGGCGGTGCTCGGCGAGCAGCTGCGCGAGGACTATCTCGCCGCGATCTGCGCGCTGCCGGACCCGGAGGGGCCGCGCCAGGTGCGGATCGTGCACACCGCGATGCACGGGGTGGGCACCGAGACGGCGCTCGCGGCCCTGCACCGCACCGGCTTCGCCGAGGTGCACCCGGTCGCGAAGCAGGCCGATCCGGATCCCGACTTCCCCACCGTCGCCTTCCCGAACCCGGAGGAGCCCGGCGCGATCGACCTCGCCCTCGAGCTCGCCCGCACCCTCGAGGCCGACGTGGTCGTCGCCAATGACCCCGATGCGGACCGCTGCGCCGCCGCGGTGCTCGACCCGCACCTCGGCGACTGGCGGATGCTCACGGGCGACGAGCTCGGCGTGCTGCTGGGCGACCACCTGATCCGCCGCCACGGCTATGCGGGCACGATCGCGAACTCTGTCGTCTCCAGCCGCTGGCTGGGCCGGATCGCGCAGGCGGCGGGGCTCGAGGCCGCGACGACGCTGACGGGCTTCAAGTGGATCGCCCGCGCCCCGGGGATCGTCTTCGGCTACGAGGAGGCGATCGGCTACTGCGTGCTGCCCGAGGTGGTGCGCGACAAGGACGGCCTCTCCGCCGCGCTGATGGTCGCCGAGATGGCGGCGCTCGCCCGCGCCGAGGGCACCACGCTCGTCGGACGCCTGGACGAGCTCGCCCGGGAGCACGGCCTGTTCGCGACCTCGCAGCTCTCGCTGCGGGTCACGGAGCTGTCCGAGCGCGACGTGATGATGGCGCGGCTGCGCGCCGAGCCGCCCGCCGCCCTCGCCGGCTCCGAGGTCACGACGGTGCAGGACCTCGCCGAGGGCTCCGCGGAGACCACCGGCCTGCCGGCGACCGACGGGGTGCTGCTCGTCACCGCCGACGACGCCCGCGTGATCGTTCGCCCCTCCGGCACGGAGCCCAAGCTCAAGTGCTACATCGAGGTGCGCGAGAAGGTCGCCGCCGCAGCCGACGAGGCCGGGCTCGGCGCGGTGCGCCGCGCCGCCGCGGAGCGCCTGGAGCGGATCACCGAGGACATGCGCACCGCGCTCACCGGCGCCTGAGCACTGCGCTCCCCGGCGCCTGAGCGGCGCGTCCCGTCGGCGGACGGCACGAGGTCCGGCAGGGAGGATCCTCCCTGCCGGACCTCGTGCGATGAGGGGTGAGGCGTCCCCGCGCGGGGACGACGACTGCTCAGTAGCCGGAGCCGGTGCCGCCCTCGAGGATGGCCTTGGAGGAGGACAGGCCCAGCCGGCTCGCGCCTGCGGCGACCATGGCCTCGGCGGCCTCGCGGGTGCGGATCCCGCCGGAGGCCTTGACGCCGAGGCGGTCGCCGACGGTCTCGCGCATGAGCGTCACGGCGTGCTCGGAGGCGCCGCCGGCGGGGTGGAAGCCGGTGGAGGTCTTCACGAAGTCGGCGCCGGCGCGCTCGGCGGCCTGGCACACGGCGACGATCTGCTCGTCGTCCAGGGCGGCGGACTCGATGATGACCTTGAGCAGCACCGGGGCCTTCGCGACGTCGCGGACGGCGCGGATCTCGTGCTCCACCTGGTCGTACTGCCCGGCGCGGGCGAGGCCGACGTTGATCACCATGTCGATCTCGTCGGCGCCCTTGTCCACGGACTCGCGCGCCTCGAAGGCCTTCACCTCGGCGCTGTGCTGGCCGGAGGGGAAGCCGCAGACGGTCGCGACCTTCACGGAGGTCTCGACCGGGAGCATCGAGGGCGAGACGCAGATCGACCAGGTGCCGAGGGCCTCGGCCTCGCGGGCGAGCGCGTCGACGTCGGCGCGGGCGGCCTCGGGCTTGAGCAGGGTGTGGTCGATGAGCTGGGCGAGCTGAGCGTTCTCGAGTGCGGTCATGTCCGGAATCCTCCCACGAGCGCGCTCGTGTTCGACACCTCGCCACCACCTATCCACCTATCTGATAGGTTGCCCGGCATCCGGCGCGACGCGGCTCCTCGCGCCCAGACCGTGTGAAGGAGAACCCGTCGATGACGACGTCCCCCAGCTCGACGCCGAGCGGATCCCCCGCCTCGCCGCAGCCGAGCCCCGACCTCCCCACCCGCACCGTGCTCGCCAAGGGCGTGGACCCCTACGTGGTCGACGGCTCCCAGATCGCCGATCCGCCCACCACCCTGCGCGGCCGGCTGAAGTTCCTCGGCCCCGGCATGATCACCTCCGCCGCCGTCGTCGGCTCAGGCGAGCTGCTGACGGCGACGGCCCTCGGCGCGACCGTCGGCTTCATGCTGCTGTGGCTGGTGCTGGTCTCCACCTTCCTGAAGGTGTGGGTCCAGATCGAGCTGGCCCGCTGGTCCATCTCCACCGGCCGCACCGCGGTCGACGGCTACGACGACGTGCCCCCGCGGCTGGGCAGGCGCGGCTGGATCTCCTGGCTGCAGCTGCTGATGATCCTGCAGTTCTTCATCGGGCAGGCCGGCGTGATCAGCGCCTCCGCCTTCGCCTTCTCGAGCCTGATGCCGATCGGCGGCGAGCCCTACTCGCTGCTGTCCATCGGCGTCTGGGTCGCGCTGCTGGTGATCGTCGCGATCGCCATCCACTCGCTGAACCGCTACGCCGTGGTCGAGCGGATCTCCACCGTGCTGGTGCTGCTGGTGACGCTCTTCGCGATCGTGATGGTGTTCCTCCTGCAGGGCACCGAGTTCGCGTGGAGCGCCGGCGACCTCGCCGGCGGCATGCGCTTCCAGCTCGCGGCAGGGGCGATCGGCGTCGCGATCGCGATGTTCGGCATGACCGGCGTCGGCGCGGGCGAGACCACCGCCTACACCTACTGGGTCGTCGAGAAGGGCTACGCCGCCTGGACCGGCCCCGACGACGGCTCCGAGGGCTGGGTCTCCCGCGCCAGGGGCTGGATCTCCGTGATGAAGGTCGACGCGTGGGTCTCGTGGGTCATCTACACCGCCTCCACCGCCGCGTTCTTTATCCTCGGCGCCGCCGTGCTGCACCCGCAGGGCCTGGTGCCCGAGGGCAACGAGGTGATGGTGACCATCTCCTCGATCTTCGACTCGGCCGTGGGCACCTGGGGCGGCGTGCTCTTCCTCATCGGCGCGGGGCTCGCGCTGTTCAAGACGATCCTCGCCAACGTCCCCAGCCTCAGCCGCATCTCCGGCCAGACCCTCGCCGTCTTCGGCGCGTACGACTGGAACGACCAGGTCGCGCGCGACCGCTGGCAGCGCGTCATCATGATCGTCCTGCCGATCGGCTGGGGCCTGCTGGGCACGATCGCCTCCTCCCCGCTGCTGCTGGTGATCATCGCCGGCATCCTCAACGCCGTGTACCTCATCGGCGCGGCGATCGCGACGGTGTTCCTGGCCCGCACGCAGACCGACCCGCGGATCCGCGACGGCCGCCCCACCGAGATCATGCTGTGGATCTCCGCCGCGGCGATCATCGCCGTGGGAGTGATCGGGCTCGTCAATGCCTTCTGAGCAGACCATGTCCTCTGAGCAGGCCCCGCCTTCCGAGCAGACCCGCGCCGCGGGCCTCGGCGACACCGCCTGGCGCTACCTCACCTCCCCCGTCGACCCGTCGGACCAGGCGCTGAGCCGCGAGACCCTCGTGGGCCGGGCGCGGCAGGCCGTGCTCGACCTGATCGACGACGAGGGCCTGGACGCCGGGGACCCGCTCCCCTCGGCCGGGGCGCTCGCGGAGCGCTTCGCGGTCTCCAAGGCCGTGGTGCGCGAGGCGCTGAGCGCCCTGGACGCGCTCGGGATCGTGGAGATCTCCAACGGCCGTGCCGCCCGGGTGCGCCCGACCGACAGCTCGCTGGTGCGCTTCTCGCTCTCGCGCACGATCCGCACCGCCCCCGGCGAGGGCTTCGCCACCCTCATGGATCTGCGCTCCCCGCTGGAGGTGCGCGCCGCCGCCCTCGCCGCCCGCCGGATCGGCGCGGCGGGCCCGTCGGCCGACGGGGCGGGCGCGCTGCGCCGGCTGCTGGAGGAGATGGGCGAGGCGCTCGGCGACTCCGAGGCCTACCCCCGCCTGGACATGCGACTGCACGCCGAGATCGCCCGTCTCGCCGACAGCCCCGCCCTGCACGGCGTGCTCGACGCGGTCAGCGCCCCGCTGTTCCGCGCAATGCGCGAGCTGCGCGTGACCCGCGAGGCGCGCGGGCTCGTCGGCGCCGAGCACGCCGAGCACGTCCGCATCGTCGAGGCGATCCTCGCCGGCGACGAGGAGGCGGCGAGCGCCGCCATGGCGGAGCACATGCGGGCCGTCGAGGCCGTGGACCGCTCCCCCGCCGCCCAGGGATCCTCGCCGAGCCCGGCCTGACCGGACGCGACGAGCCACCCGCCCCTTCACCTCCGAACCCGTCACCCCCGGGCCCTCGCGGCCAGCGCCGCCGCGAGCGTCCGCACCGAAAGGACTGACCATGCGCTCTCTCGAGATCCATGCCCCCGGCGACCTCCGCCTCGTCGAGAAGGAGCCGACCGCCCCGGGCCCCGGCCAGGTCCGACTCGCCGTCGAGTACGGCGGCATCTGCGGCTCCGACCTCGGCTACTGGAGGACCGGCGTCTCCGGCACCGCGGTGATGAAGCGTCCCTTCGTGCTGGGCCACGAGATCTCCGGCCGCATCGAGGAGCTCGGCGAGGGCGTCACCGGCCTCGCCGTCGGCCAGGGCGTCACCGTGCACCCCGCCCGCACCCGCTCCCCGCTGCCGGAGGAGCTGGTGGGCCGGGAGAACCTCCACCCGGACCTGACCTACTTCGGCTCCGCCGCGCAGGACCCGCACACCGACGGCGCCTTCGCCCAGTCCCTCACCGTGGACGCTGACCAGATCGTGCCGCTGCCGGAGGGGCTGTCGACCCGCCGCGCCGTGCTCGCCGAGCCGCTGGGCGTGGCGATGCACGCCGTCACCCGTGCCGGCGACCTCACCGGCAAGCACGTGCTGGTCAGCGGCTGCGGCCCCGTGGGCTTGCTGGTCGTGCTCGCGGCCCGCGCCGCGGGCGCCGCGCACATCACCGCCGTCGACCTCGCCGAGGCCGCCCGCGAGCGCGCCCTCGCGCTCGGGGCCGACGAGGCGCTGGAGTCCACCGACGGCATGGACCAGCGGATCTCCGTGGCCTTCGAGGCCTCCGGCGCCCCCGCCTCCCTCGACGGGATCCTGCGCAGCATCGCCCGCGCCGCGATCGTGGTGCAGGTCGGGAACCTGCCCCCGACCCCGGTCAGCGTGACCCTCGGTCCGGTGGTCTCCAAGGAACTCGATTATCGCGGCACCTACCGCTTCGTCGCCGAGATCGAGCAGGCGGTCCAGCTGCTCGCGAGCAGCGAGGTCGCCGAGCAGGTGATCAGCGACGAGTTCGCGCTCGAGGACGCGCAGGCCGCCTTCGAGGCCGCCGCCGGCCGCGGCTCGAGCAAGGTCGTGCTCACCTTCGCCTGACGGCCGCGCCGCGCCGTCCGCGGGCCCGTCGACACCTCGTCGGCGGGCCCGCGGCGCTCGAGCGGCCGTAGAATCGTCCTCCATGACCGGCCCTTCCGCGCTTCCCCGTCCCCCGCGCCGCATCGTCATCGTCGCCGGCCCCTCGGGGAGCGGCAAGGGCGTGATGTCGCACCGCGCGGGCCTGCCCACGGTGCCGCTGGACGAGTTCTACCGCGACCACGACGATCCCTCCCTCCCCCACCGCTTCGGGATCGTGGACTGGGACGATCCGGCCTCCTGGAACGCGGGGGCCGCACTCGAGGCGCTCGTCGCCCTCGCCCATGACGGGGTCGCCGAGGTGCCCGTCTACTCGATCCCGCTCTCCCGCCGCACCGGCACCGCGACGCTGCGCGCCGAGGACGCCGAGCTGCTGATCGCCGAGGGGATCTTCGCCGCGCAGCTCATCGCGCCGCTGCGGGAGCTGGGGCTGCTGGCCGACGCGATCGTGCTGCAGCGCCCCACCCCGGTGGTGTTCGCGCTGCGACTGGCCCGGGACCTGCGCGAGGGCCGCAAGCCGCCGCTGACGCTGCTGCGGCGGGGCTGGGGGCTGGCCCGTGACCAGCGCGGGGACCTCGAGCGCTGGAAGGCGGCGGGGATGCGCCCGGTGGGCCTCCGCGAGGGCACGCGCCTGCTGCGACGCCTCACCGCCCTCGCCGCGGCCGAGCGGCGCCACCGACCGGCCGCGGACGGCGCCGGGACGGTCCTCGAGATCACCGCGGTCGCCTTCCTGCGCGAGGGCGAGGACGGGGCCGAGCTGCTCGCGGTGCGCAAGCGCGGCACCGGCTCCTACATGCAGGTGGGCGGCAAGCTCGAGCCGGGCGAGTCGGCGCTCGAGGCGGCGGTGCGCGAGGTGGAGGAGGAGCTCGGCGTGCGGCTCGATCCGGCAGGTCTCTCCCCGCTCGGCGACTTCGAGGCCGTCGCCGCCAACGAGCCGAGCACGCGCGTGCGCTCGACTGTCTTCGTCTGCCGGCAGTCCCTCCCGGAGCCGCTCGAGGTGCGGGCCGAGCTCGCCGACCACCGCTGGTTCCCGCTGTCCGGGACCCCGGCGGGCGTGCGGCTCGCCCCGCTCATGACCGAGCACATCCTCCCGGCGCTGCAGGCCGGCGCCGCTCGATCCTGAGCTCCCCGGGCTCGCAGGCCGCCCCCGCGTCCCACCCTCCGCTCCCACGTCACGGCACAGCACGCACGCGACACGCCCCGCGGGGCGCCGAGATCACTGATTCCATGGGTTCCTGCCGGATTGCGGTGCTCTCGACGCACGCTCCACGGCGTGTCGCGCACAGCGACCGGACCAGGGCGCGCAGAGCGCAACAGCCCGGTCGGGCCGACGGACCTGCAGCAGGGCCGAGCGTCCGCACGGACCGAGCCCGCGCCCACCCAGCCCGGGACCGGGTCAGGCGATCCGGTCCAGCACGATCCGGTGCTCGGGGACCTCGGTGCCGGGCGCGGCGAGGGTCCAGGAGCCCTCGAGCGACTCGAGGGCGCGGCCCATCCGCTCCGGGGTGTCGGTGTGGAGGCGGGCGAGCACGTCCCCGGCCCGGACCTCCTCGCCCAGGTGCTTCTCGATCTCGACGCCGGCGGCGGCCTGCACCGCCTCGCCCGGGCGGGATCGGCCCGCGCCCAGGCGCCAGGCCGCCACGCCCACGCCCATCGCGTCCAGGCCCGTGACCACGCCGTCCTCCGCGGCGCGCAGCTCCTCGACGTGCGCCGCGACCGGCAGCGGCGCGTCCGCGTCGCCGCCCTGGGCCGTGATCATCGCGCGCCAGGTGTCCATGGCGCGGCCGTCCGTCAGCGCGGCGTCGACGTCGGCATCGCGCACCCCGGCGGCCTCGAGCATCTCACGGGCCAGCGCGACGGTCAGCTCGACCACGTCGGCCGGTCCACCGCCGGCGAGCACCTCGAGCGACTCGCGCACCTCGAGGCCGTTGCCGGCGGTGCGGCCCAGCGGCGCGGACATGTCGGTGAGCAGGGCGACGGTGCGCACCCCCGCATCGGTGCCGAGGTCGACCATGGTGCGGGCGAGCTCGCGGGCATCGGCCTCCTCCTTCATGAAGGCGCCGGCGCCGGTCTTCACGTCCAGGGTGAGCGCGGCGGTGCCCTCGGCGATCTTCTTGGACATGATCGAGGAGGCGATCAGCGGGATCGCCTCGACGGTGGAGGTGATGTCGCGCAGGGCGTAGAGCTTCTTGTCCGCCGGGGCGAGGCCGGAGCCGGCCGCGCAGATCACGGCGCCGACGTCCGCGAGCTGGCGCATCATCTCGTCGTTGCTGAGCGAGGCGCGCCAGCCGGGGATCGCCTCGAGCTTGTCGAGGGTGCCGCCGGTGTGGCCGAGCCCGCGCCCGGACAGCTGCGGCACGGCGACCCCGAAGGAGGCGACCAGAGGGGCGAGCGGCAGGGTGATCTTGTCGCCGACGCCGCCGGTGGAGTGCTTGTCGGTGGTGGCCTTGTCGAGGGAGGAGAAGTCCATCCGCTCGCCGCTGGCGATCATGGCGGCGGTCCAGCGGGCGATCTCCTCGCGCCCCATGCCGTTGAGGAACACGGCCATGGCGAGGGCGGCCATCTGCTCCTCGGCGACGACGCCGCGGGTGTACGCGTCGATGACCCAGTCGATCTGCTCGGGGCTGAGCCGCTGCCGGTCGCGCTTGGTGCGGATGACGTCGACGGCGTCGAAGGGCTCGACGGCGGGGCGGGAGGTCTGGTCGGTCATGGCGTGCTCCTGGGGTGGTGGAGGGCGGCAGGGATCAGCGAGCGGGGCGAGCGGCCGGGATCGGCGCGGCCGGGTTCGGAGGGCGAGGTCAGAGGGCGAGGTCGGAGGGGCCGAAGGCCTGCGGCAGCACCTCGGCCATCGCGCGCGGCCCCTCGGGGGTGAGGATCACGAGGTCGGCGCCGGCGTGCTCGGACAGCAGCTGGCGGCAGCGCCCGCAGGGCATGACCACCGCGCGCTCGTCGCGGGCGAGGGACTCGTCGCCGCCGACGCACACGAAGCGGTGCAGCTTCCCGCCCCCGCCGGCGATGAGGTCGCTGATCAGCCCGCACTCGGCGCACAGCGTCACGCCGTAGCCGGCGTTCTCCACGTTGCAGCCGTGCAGCAGGCGACCGTCCTCGGCGAGCGCGGCGGCGCCCACCCGGAAGCGGGAGTACGGGGTGTAGGCGCGCTCGGCGATCGCACGGGCCTCGGCCAGGAGGGTCTCGAACTCGGCAGGTGCGGTCGGCGCCGGGGGCGCGGGGTCGTTCGCGGTCATGTGCTCGATGCTCTCACTGCGGGGGCTCGGGAGGGGAGGAACGCGCCGTCCCGGGAGGGCGGAGCGCGACATGCGGCGCCGCGCCCCGGGACGACGGGACGTGATGCGCGACGCCGCGCCCCGAGGACGACGGGACGCGGCGGCGCGGTGCCGCCCGGCGGGGCGGCGGGAGGTCACTGCTTGACGTAGGGCTGCCCGTTCGCAGCGGGGACCCGCACCCTGCCCACCACGCCCGCGACCGCGAACAGCGCGACCACGTACGGGAGCATGAGCAGGAAGTCGCCGGGGATGGAGACCCCGCCCTCGGCGGCGGACATGGTGCCCAGGCGCAGCTGGAGCGAGTCCGCGAAGGCGAAGGTCAGCGCCGCCAGCAGCGCGCCGACGGGGTGGTAGCGGCCCAGGATCATCGCGGCCAGCGCGATGTAGCCCTTGCCCGCGCTCATCTCCTCGCCGAAGGCGACGCCGGTGCCGATGGTGAGGGTCGCACCGCCCAGGCCCGCCACGGCGGCGCCGAGCAGCACGTTCTTCCAGCGGGTGAGGTTCACGGCGATGCCGACGGTGTCCGCGGCCTTGGGGTGCTCGCCGACGGCGCGCACGCGCAGCCCCCAGCGGGTGCGGAAGAGCGCGACGGTCAGTCCCGCGACGATGATCCACATGAGGTAGACGAGGATGTTCTGCTCGAACAGGACCCTCCCGATCACGGGGAGGTCGGCCAGGACCGGGATCCGCAGGGTGGGCAGGCGCAGCGGCGCGTTGAACAGCCCGGGGTTGTCCCGCATCACGGTGCCGAAGAAGAACGAGGTCACGCCGATGGCGAGGACGTTCAGGACGACGCCGACGATGATCTGCTGGACCTGGTAGCCGACCGCGAAGAGCGCCAGCAGCGCACCCATGATCAGGGCGACCAGCGGGGCGGCGAGCAGCCCCAGCCACACGTTCCCGGTGAGGGAGCCCACCAGCGTCGCGCCGAAGGCGCCGAACAGCAGCTGCCCCTCGATCGCGATGTTGATGACGCCCGCGCGCTCGGAGAGCACTCCGGACAGCGCCCCGAAGGCGAGCGGCACGGCCAGCACGATCGTGCCCTGCAGCAGCGTGGTCACGTCGAGGGAGCGCTGGGAGATCACCCAGGTCATGAACGCGAGGACCCAGGCGACGGCGAACACGGCGATCAGCGCGATACGCACGCCGCGGGAGGGGCGGGCCTTGCGCGCCTGGAGGACCCAGAGCCCGGCCGACGCGGCGAGCGCGAGGACAGACAGGGCGATCGCCCCGCCCTGCGAGGGCAGGGTGACGCGCTCGGGGACGAGGCCGAGGGGGTTCAGGTCGGTCTCTCGGGCGAGCGCGAACACCGACTCGGCGCCGGGCAGGCCGCGCAGCCCGAAGAACACCAGCGCGATCAGACCGAGCACGGTGGCGGTGGCGGGCAGGTGCCACCAGCCGGCGGGACGGGAGTCGTCCAGGCGCTTCTCGACGACGGAGTCGTCGGCGACGACCACGGGGGCGGTGCTCATCGGTGGTCCTCCTGCGCATCGGTGGTGTCCTCGCCGCGCTCGGACGCGGGGGCGGTCCCGTCGGACGGATCCTGTCGGGCGTGCGTGCCGGTCCCGGAGGCGCCGGTCGGCGGCGCGTCGCCGGGCGGCGCTCCCCCGTCGACGGGCACGTCGGCGCGGTGGGCGCCGCCGGAGGAGCTGCCGTCGGACCCGCCCGCGGCGGGCCCGTCGGCCGTCGTGCCCGCGGTGCCGGCGGCCGTCGAGGCACCGGCGGCGGCGCCGACCGTCGCGGGGACCTCGACGGCGCGGGTGCGGCGAGCGCGGCGCGCCCCGGCGCCGGGGTGGTCGATGCGGCGCAGGCCGATCAGGGTGCGCACCAGCGGCGGCGCGGCGATGAAGAGCACCACGAGCACCTGGATGACCTGCACGAGGTCCAGCGGCACGCCCTGGTTGGTCTCCATGAAGCGC
This sequence comes from Brachybacterium paraconglomeratum, assembly GCF_003994255.1. Taxonomy (GTDB): domain Bacteria; phylum Actinomycetota; class Actinomycetes; order Actinomycetales; family Dermabacteraceae; genus Brachybacterium; species Brachybacterium conglomeratum. The sequence continues at coordinate 136,408 of NZ_ML133858.1, forward strand.
CCGCCCGTGGACAGGGCCGCGAAGAGCAGGCCGGCCAGCACGATGCCCACGGGGCCGGAGCGGCCCAGCAGCGCGACCGTGATCGCGTCGAAGCCGATGTTGCCGGCGACGCCCTCGGTGAGGCGGCGCTCGGTGCCCAGCACGTGCACGGCCCCGGCGAGGCCCACCAGGGCGCCCGCGACGGCGAGGACCAGGAAGGCGGTGCGGGCCGGAGAGATGCCGGCGACGCGGGCGGCGCGCGGGTTCGAGCCGACGGCCCGGAAGTGGAAGCCGAGGGTGGAGCGGCTCATCAGCCACCACAGCAGCACGGCGGCGCCCGCGGCGAGGAAGAGGCCGGCGTGGAGGCGGAACCCGCCGCCGAGCAGCAGCGGCAGGGTCGCGTTCTCCCCCACCGACGGGGAGGTGGGCTGGGACTGGTTCGCGCCGGTGAACGCGGTGGTCTTCAGCGCGAAGAACAGCAGGTAGGTCGCGATCCAGTTCAGCATGATCGTGCTGATGACCTCGTTGGCGCCGAAGCGGGCCTTGAGGAAGCCGGCGATCCCGCCCCACACGCCGCCGGCGAGCACGCCCGCGAGCAGCGCGACCAGCAGGTGCAGCACGACGGGGAGCTGGAACGCGAAGCCGACGTAGCCCGCGGCCATCGCGCCGACGATCAGCTGGCCGGTGCCGCCGATGTTGAACAGGCCCGCCCGGAAGCTCACGGCCATGCCGGCCGCGGCGATGATCAGCGGGGTCGCGACAGTGAGGGTCTCGGTCAGGGGGCGCAGCCCGGCGGCGAGCGCGGGGAAGAGCACGTAGGTGCCGGAGCCGCCGGCCTCGCGCACGTCCTCCGCGACGCGGGAGAAGCCCGGCCCGTCGAAGACCGCGCCGCGGAACATCGCGCCGTAGGCGTGGGTGACGGACTGCCAGATCGCGGTGAGCGCGTCGGAGGGGCGGGCGAAGAAGTAGCCGAGGGTGGTGCGGACCTCCTCGTCGGCGATGACGATCAGCACCGAGCCGATGAGGAAGGCGAACACGAAGCTCATCACGACCACCAGCAGGTCGCTGCGCGCGATCGACTGGAGGGTGCGGGCCAGCGCCGTCTCGGCGCGCTCCTCGGGCGGGGGCGGGGCGTCGGCGGCGCCCGCGCCGACGCCGGGCGCGGAGCCGGCGGCGCCGGTCTCGGAGAGGGTGCTCATCACGCGATGTCTCCTTCGTCGGCGAGCTGGCTGTCGGTGGTGCGGGCGCCGGCGGCCACGGCCTCGCGGGCGGCATCGGCGGTGTAGCCCGCCATCATCAGGCCCAGCACGTCGCGGTCCTCGTCGCCGGGGACGATGCCGAGGATGCGACCGCGGTACATCACGGCGATGCGGTCGGCGAGCTGGGTGACCTCGTCGAGCTCGGTCGAGACGATCACGACGGGGGTGCCCTTGTCGCGCTCGTCGAGGATGCGGCGGTGGAGGAACTCGATCGAGCCGACGTCCACGCCGCGGGTGGGCTGGGAGGCGATCAGGAGCGCCAGCTCGCGGTTCAGCGCGCGGGCCATGACGATCTTCTGCTGGTTGCCGCCGGACAGCGTGGACGCGGCCGATGCCGCCGATCCGGTGCGGATGTCGAACTCCGGGATCAGCTTGTTCGCGTTCTCGGCGATGGCCTTCAGCGACATCGACACCGCCGTGCCGAAGGGGGCGCGGTCGTGCTGGTCCAGCACGAGGTTCTCGGCGACGGAGAAGTCCGCGACCAGCGCGTCGTGGGTGCGGTCCTCGGGGACGAAGCCGACGCCCGCGTCGAGGATCTGCTTGGTGGAGCGGCCCACCAGCTGCCTCCCCTCGAGGCGAGCGGAGCCGGCGACGCTGTCCTGCAGGCCCAGCAGCGCCTCGGTGAGCTCGGTCTGGCCGTTGCCCTGGACCCCGGCGATGCCGAGCACCTCCCCGTGGCGCACCTCGAAGGAGACACCGTCGAGGGTGCGGGTGCCGGCCTCGTCGGTGACGCGGAGGTCCTCGACCTCGAGCGCGATCTCGCCGGGTGCGGCGGGCGCCTTCTCCTGGGCGAGGGAGACCTGGCGGCCGACCATCAGGGAGGCGAGCTCGGCCTGGTCGGCCGAGGGGTCGGCCTCGCCGACCACCTTGCCGCGGCGGATCACGGTGATCCGGTCGGAGACGGCCTTGACCTCGCGGAGCTTGTGGGTGATGAAGACGATCGAGGTCCCCTCGTCACGCAGCTGGCGCATGATCGCCATCAGCTCGTCGGTCTCGTACGGGGTGAGCACGGCGGTGGGCTCGTCCAGCACCAGCACCTCGGCGCGACGGCTGAGGGCCTTGATGATCTCGACGCGCTGCTGGGCGCCGACGGGGAGGTCCTCGACGAGCGCATCGGGGTCGAGGTCGAAGCCGAAGCGTGCGGAGATCTCGCACACCAGCTTGCGGGCGGCGGCGAGGTCCAGGAGACCGCCGCGGGTGGGCTCGTTGCCCAGCACCATGTTCTCGGCGACCGTGAAGACGGGCACGAGCATGAAGTGCTGGTGGACCATGCCGATGCCGGCCGCCATCGCGTCGCCCGGGTCGGAGAAGCTGACGGGGCGATCATCCAGGAGGATCTGGCCGCCGTCAGGGCGGTACAGCCCGTACAGCACGTTCATCAGGGTGGACTTGCCCGCGCCGTTCTCCCCCAGCAGGGAGTGGATCTCCCCCGGCTCGACGACCAGGTCGATCGCGTCGTTGGCCACGAAGGTCCCGAAGGTCTTCGTGATGCCGCGCAGTTCGAGCTTCACAGCACTCGCTTCCGTCGGTGCCGGCCGAGCTGCTCGGCCGTGCAGTGTGGGACATGGGACGCGGTCCCCGCCCTCGGGGCGGGGATCGCGCTCATGACGGGGCTCAGGCGCCCGCGGGCGAGGCCTCGGACTCGACGACGACCGTGCCGTCGATGATCTCCTGCGTGAGGGTCTCGATCTCGCCGCTCAGCTCGGCGGGGACCTCGTCCTCGAAGTCGTGGAAGGGCGCCAGCCCGACGCCGCCGTTCTCGAGGGTGCCGACGTACGGGGTCGCGTCGTACTCGCCCTCCGCGGCGCCGCCGATCACGTCCTCGACGCCGGTGGTCATCTCCTTCATGACGGAGGTGAGGATCGTGGCCTGCGCCTCGGGGTCGGAGGCGTTGGTCTCGTAGCCGTCGGCGTCGACCCAGATCACCTTGCGGTCCTCGCCCTCCTTGGCGGAGGCGAGGGTGCCGGCGCCCACGGGGCCGGCGACCGGCATGACGATGTCGGCGCCCGCGCTGTAGAACTCGTCGGAGACGGCCTTGCCCTTGGTCTGGTCCTCGAAGTCGCCCGTGAAGGAGCCCTCCTGGCTCTCCTTGTTCCAGCCGAGGGCCTCGACCTCGGTGCCGTGGGTCTCGTTGTAGTGGGCGACGCCGTCCACGAAGCCGTCCATGAAGATGGTGACGGTGGGGATGTTGACCCCGCCGTAGGTGGCGACCTTGCCGGTCTCGGTCGTGCCTGCGGCGAGGTAGCCGGCGAGGAAGGCGGCCTGGGCGGTGTCGAACTCGAGGGGCTTGACGTTCTCGAGCTCGATCGGGTTCCCATCGGCGTCCTGCGCGGTCGAGTCGACGATCGCGAAGTCCGTGTCGGGGTTGGCCTGAGCGGCCTTGCCGGTCGCGGGGGCGAGCAGGTAGCCGACCGTGATGATCAGGTCGCAGCCCTCGGTGACCATGTTGTTGATGTTGGGCTCGAAGTCCGAGACGGTGGTCGACTCGGCGGTCTGCTTCTGGACGCCGAGGTTCTTCTCGGCGTTGAGCAGACCGTTGTAGCTGGACTCGTTGAAGGACTTGTCGTCCCAGCCGCCCGCGTCGGAGACCATGCAGGCCTTGTAGTCGCTCGCGGCGCCGCCGCCGGCGTCGCTGTCGCCGCCGGCCGTCTCCTCCGGGGCGCTGCCGCAGGCGGCGAGGGTGAGAGCCCCGGCGCCGGCGAGGGCGAGGGCACGCGTGATGCTCTTCATGGATGGTTCCTCCGGTGGGAGTGCGAGGGGCCGGGAGCGCCCCGAGGGTCCGGGCGACGTCGCTGTCGCAGTGCGATTGGACGATAGCCCCGCGCGACGCATCGTGAGCACGACGTGAGCCTCCGCCCGCGAACCGTTATGAAATCGACGCGGAGGTGTCGCGCGGGTGAACGTCCACGCGGAGGCGGGCGGGGCGCCGTCGCCCCGCAGGCGGCCAGCCCGACGGGCTCGGAGCGGCCCTGCCGGCCGACGGGCTCAGACGGCCTGCAGGTCCCGCTGCACGCAGGCGGCGGCGAGCACGCTCGCCCCGATGCCGATCGCGCGCTCGTCGATCATGAGGTCGCCCATGTGGAGGTCGTAGGTGCGCCCGCCGGGGGTGCGGGTGCCGAGGCGGGCGAGCGCCCCGGGCACCTTCTCGAGGTACCAGGCGAAGTCCTCGCCGCCGAGGGACTGCGCGGTGGGGTCGAGGTTCTCCCGCCCGAGCACCCTGCGCACCGCGGCGGCGAGCACCTCGACGCTCGCGGGGCTGTTGGAGACCGGCGGCACCCCGCGGTCGTGGGTGACCCGCGCCTCGACTCCCCAGGGGCGCACGAGATCGGCCAGGACCTCCTCGAGCAGCTGCTCGGCCCGGTCCCAGGCCTCGTGGTCCAGGCAGCGCAGGGTGCCCTCGAGGGTGCCGGCGCTGGGGATCGCGTTGAAGGCGGAGCCGGCGTGGATCGAGCCCCAGGTGAGGTTCACGCCGGAGCGCGGGTCCATGCGCCGGGTCAGCGCGGCCGGCAGCTGCGTCGCGATCGAGCCGAGCGCGTAGACGAGGTCCTGGGTGAGATGGGGGCGGGAGGTGTGGCCGCCCGCGCCGCGCACCTGGATCCGCACCGGATCGGTGGCCGAGGTGATCGGACCGGACTTCAGGCCCACGTGGCCGACGTCGACGCCGGGGTCGCAGTGCAGGGCGAGGATCGAGTCGACGCCGTCCAGGACGTCCTGCCCGATCAGCTCGAGCGCGCCGCAGGGGTGCATCTCCTCGGCGGGCTGGAACACCAGGCGCACGCCGCGGCGCAGCGCGCCGGCCTCGGCCACCCGCACCAGCGCGGTCGCCGCGCCGAGCACGGCGCTCATGTGCACGTCGTGGCCGCAGGCGTGGGAGACGCCCTCGACGACGGAGCGGTAGGGGACGGTGCTGAGCTCGGGGATGCCGAGCGCGTCCATGTCCGCCCGCAGCCCCATCAGCTCCAGCGACGGGTCTGCGCCGGGGATGTCGCAGATCAGGCCGGTGGCGGCCATGCGCTTCGGCGCGAGCCCGAGGGCGGTGAGCTGCTCGGCGATGAAGTCGGTGGTGGCGTGCTCCTGGTGGGAGAGCTCGGGGTGGCGGTGGAGGTGGCGGCGCACCTCGCGCAGGGCGTCGCCGCGCTCGGCGACGGTGCGGGCGATCAGCCCCTCCGGTCCGAGCATCGCCCGCTGCTGCGAGGTCCCGACCAGCGTCTGCTGCGACTGCTCCACGCGTCCGCTCCTGTCCTGTCCTGTCATCGACCGCCCTGGCCGCCGTTCGCCTCCTGCGGCGATGCGGCTCCGGCGGTGCGGGTCAGCGCAGCCGGCCCAGCCCCTGCTCGTCGAGCCGGCCGACGAGCTGCTGGAGGGCCTGCACCTTCTCGTCGGCGAGCACCAGCAGCACGTCCTCGGTGTCGACGATGCTGACGCCCTCGAGCCCGACCAGGGCGATGTGGCGATCCGTGGAACCGTACACCGTGGCCCGGGAGGAGAGCGCATCGACGCTCGCGCTTCCCACCACATGGACCTCGGTGCCGTCCTCGCCGCGGCGCGCCGCGCCCTCGCGCTCGCGGAACTGGCGGGCGAGCGCCGCGAAGTCGCCGACGTCGTCCCAGTCGAACTCCGCCGGGACCACCGCGACCCTCCCCTGCGCGGCGAGCGGCTCTGCGAGGGCGTGGTCGATCGCGATCGCGGTCATCGTGGGCCAGACGCGCTCGAGCACCTCCTGCTCCTCGGCGCCGCCGTGCGCGGCCGCGATCTCGCGCGCCCCGGCGGCGAGGGCGGGGATCTGGACGGCGAGCTCGTCGAGCAGCACCGAGGCGCGCACCACGAACATGCCGGCGTTCCAGCGCAGGCCCGCGTCGACGAAGGCCTCGGCCCGCTCGCGGTCGGGCTTCTCGACGAAGCGCACGACGGGCTCGGCACCGACGGCGCGCAGGCGTGCGGAGAGCGCGGGGTCGGCTCCCCCGTCGCCCGCGGACTCGATGTAGCCGAAGCCGGTCGACGGCGAGGCGGGGGCGATGCCGACGGTGACGAGGAGGCCGAGCTCGGCGGCGTCCCGGGCGGCGGTGACGGCGCGGGCGAAGGCGGCCTCTTCCTCGATGAGGTGGTCGGCGGCGAAGGAGCCGATCACGGCGTCCGGCGACTCGCGCTCCACGTGCGCGGCCGCGAGCGCGATCGCGGGCATGGAGTTGCGGGCCGAGGGCTCCGCGAGGACGCGCACGTCCTCGTCGAGCTGCTCGCGCACCGCTGCGACGTGGGCGCGGCCCGTGACGACGATCGGGGGCCGGTCCGCGAGGGGCGCGAGGCGGTCGAGGGTGAGCTGGAGCAGGGAGCGGCCCTGCCCGGTGAGGTCCAGCAGGAACTTGGGTCGGGCGCGACGTGAGAGCGGCCACAGTCTGGTGCCGGAGCCTCCGGCGGGCACCACGGGGACGAAGGGGGCTTCAGGCATGAAGCCAGCGTATCCAGCCTTCTACGGGCCCCTGGGTACCGTCCGCCGACGCGGCCGGGGCGGGCCCGCCCGCCTCCTGCCTGGTGCTACGCTGAACCTGCCCCTGTCGGGGGCGATGATGATGTCGCCGTGTCGCGAAACGGCCGCCCGAGGGCGCCGAGCGCTGCAACGGCCGCGGGGGCCTCGGTCCCCGGGGTCCCGCGCCGCGCGCCGCGGAGCACCGTCGAGCTCCCGGCGACATACCGACGCTTCTGGAGGAACTCCGTGGCTTCCGCCCAATCCGGGACGCTCTATCGCGGACGCGAGGGCATGTGGTCCTGGGTCGCCCACCGCATCTCAGGAATGGCGATCTTCCTGTTCCTGCTCGTGCACGTCCTGGACACCGCGCTCGTGCGCGTCTCGCCCGAGGCGTACAACGAGGTCATCGGCCACTACAAGACCGTCGTCTTCGGCCTCGGCGAGGTCGGCCTGGTCGGCGCCGTGCTCTTCCACGCGCTCAACGGCCTGCGCATCATCCTCGTGGACTTCTGGTCCAAGGGGACCGTGCACCAGCGCAAGCTCTTCTGGGGCGTCGTGATCGTGTGGGCCGTCCTGATGGCCGGCTTCCTCCCCCGCCACCTCATGAACATGTTCGGAGCGTGATCCCCATGTCGACCTCCACCACCTCGATCCCGGATCCCTCCACCCGCTACCGCCGCACCGGGCAGCGCGGCCTGAACGCCGAGATGCTCTCGTGGATGTTCATGCGCGGCTCCGGCGCGCTGCTGGTCATCCTCGTCTTCGGCCACCTCTTCGTGAACCTGTGGCTCGGCGACGGCGTCAAGGGCATCGACTTCGCCTTCGTCGGCGGCAAGTGGTCCTCTCCCTTCTGGCAGGTCTGGGACCTGCTGATGCTGTGGCTGGGCCTCATCCACGGCGGCAACGGCGTGCGCACGATCATCAACGACTACGCCCGCGGCGACCGCACCCGCATGGTCCTGAAGGCCCTGCTGTACTTCGCGGTCGTCGTCACGATCGTGCTGGGCACCCTGGTGATCTTCACCTTCGATCCCTGCCCCGTCGGCGCCGAGCCGAGCCTGCTGCCCTCCTTCTGCGAGGGCTGACGCCCCCGGGGCGGCCGGAGCCCCGGCCGCCCCTCCCCTTCCTCACGCACTTCACGGTCTTCCCGGAACGGAGCAGTCACCCGACATGCAGACCCATAACTACGACGTGGTGATCGTCGGCGCCGGCGGCGCCGGGATGCGCGCGGCGCTGGAGTCCTCCAAGCGCGCCCGCACCGCAGTCGTCACCAAGCTCTATCCCACGCGCTCCCACACCGGCGCGGCGCAGGGCGGCATGTGCGCGGCCCTCGCCAACGTCGAGGAGGACAACTGGGAGTGGCACACCTACGACACCGTCAAGGGCGGCGACTACCTGGTGGACCAGGACGCCGCCGAGGTCATGGCCAAGGAGGCCATCGACGCGGTGCTCGACCTGGAGAAGATGGGCCTGCCCTTCAACCGCACCCCGGAGGGGCGCATCGACCAGCGCCGCTTCGGCGGGCACACCCGTGAGCACGGCGAGGCGCCCGTGCGCCGCGCCTGCTACGCCGCGGACCGCACCGGCCACATGATCCTCCAGACCCTCTACCAGAACTGCGTGAAGCAGCAGGTGGAGTTCTTCAACGAGTACTACGTGCTCGACGTGCTGATGACCGGCGATCCCCGCGAGGACGGCGGCGTGCGCGCCTCCGGCGTGGTCACCTACGAGCTGGCCACCGGCGAGATCCACGTCTTCCGCGCGAAGTCGGTCGTGTTCGCCTCCGGCGGCTTCGGCAAGATCTTCAAGACCACCTCGAACGCCCACACCCTCACCGGCGACGGCCCCGCGATGGCGTTCCGCCGCGGCATCCCGCTGGAGGACATGGAGTTCTTCCAGTTCCATCCGACGGGCCTGGCGGGCCTCGGCATCCTGCTGTCGGAGGCGGCGCGCGGCGAGGGCGGCATCCTGCGCAACAGCGACATGGAGCGCTTCATGGAGCGCTACGCCCCGACGCTGAAGGACCTCGCCCCTCGTGACGTGGTCGCCCGTGCGATGGCCAACGAGGTGCGGGAGGGCCGCGGCGCCGGCCCGAACAAGGACTACGTCTACCTCGACCTCACCCACCTCGAGCCCGCGCACATCGACGCGAAGCTCCCGGACATCACCGAGTTCGCGCGCACCTACCTGGGCGTGGAGCCGTACACCGAGCCGGTGCCGGTCTTCCCGACCGCGCACTACGGCATGGGCGGCATCCCCACGAACATCCGCGGCGAGGTCCTCGCCAACGCGACCGACGTGATCCCCGGCCTGTACGCGGCCGGCGAGACCGCGTGCGTGTCCGTGCACGGCGGCAACCGTCTGGGCACCAACTCGCTGCTGGACATCAACGTCTTCGGGCGCCGCGCCGGCATCGCCGCCGCGGAGCACGCCGCGGAGGTCGACCTGCCTGAGCTGCCCGAGGGAGTGGAGACCCCCACTATCGAGCTGCTCGAGCGCCTGCGCGACCGGCCCGCGACCGAGGACCGCATCGCGAACATCCGCACCGATCTGCAGGAGCTCATGGACGCCAACGTCCAGGTGTTCCGCACCGAGGAGACCTGCCGCACGGCGCTGGCCGGCATCAAGGACCTCAAGAAGCGCTACGAGACGGTCGCGATCCAGGACAAGGGCCGCCGCTACAACCTGGACCTGATGGAGGCCGTGGAGCTCGGCTTCCTGCTCGACCTGGCCGAGATCGTGGCGCTCGGCGCGCTGAACCGCAAGGAGTCCCGCGGCGGCCACTTCCGCGAGGACTTCGAGAAGCGCGACGACGTCAACTACCTCGAGCACACCATGGCCTACCGCACCCTGCCGGGTGAGGAGGGCGTCGAGGGCACCTCGATCCGTCTGGGCACCAAGCCCGTCGTGATCACCCGCTACGAGCCGAAGGAGCGCACGTTCTGATGACTGCCGTCGCCGAGAAGCCCCAGGCCGAGTCCGATGCCGGTGCGGTCCCCTCGTTCGAGGTGACGCTGCGCATCGCACGCTTCATCCCGGAGGACGACAAGGGCGTCCACTGGGAGGACTTCACCGTCACGATGCACGGCACCGACCGTGTGCTCGACGCCCTGCACGAGATCAAGTGGCACGTGGACGGCTCGCTGACCTTCCGCCGCTCCTGCGCCCACGGCATCTGCGGCTCGGACGCGATGCGGATCAACGGCCGCAACCGTCTGGCCTGCAAGACCCTGCTCAAGGACCTCGACATCTCGAAGCCCATCACGGTCGAGCCGATCAAGGGCCTGCCGGTGGAGAAGGACCTCATCGTGGACATGGAGCCGTTCTTCGACTCCTACAAGGAGGTCATGCCGTTCCTGGTCGCGGGCGGTCAGGAGCCCAGCCGCGAGCGGCTGCAGTCCGCGGAGCAGCGCGAGCGCTTCGACGACACCACCAAGTGCATCCTCTGCGCCGCGTGCACCTCGTCCTGCCCCGTGTTCTGGACCGACGGGCAGTACTTCGGCCCGGCCGCGATCGTGAACGCGCACCGCTTCATCTTCGACTCGCGCGACGACGCGGGCGAGCAGCGTCTGGAGATCCTGAACTCCAAGGAGGGCGTGTGGCGCTGCCGCACCACCTTCAACTGCACCGAGGCGTGCCCGCGCGGCATCCAGGTGACCAAGGCGATCGCCGAGGTGAAGCAGGCCGTGATCCGCGGCCGCGTCTGATCCCGCGCTCAGCACGACGATAGGGGCTCCTCCGCCGCGGCGGAGGAGCCCCTATCGTCTTCGGCCCGGTCAGCCGCGGGCGGCGAGGACCTCGCGCAGGCGTGTCGCGAAGGCGGCGGGGTCGCCCGGATGGGACGGGTCGCCGACGGCGAAGCCGCCGTGGTCGCCCGGGAAGACGAGCGGCTCGGTGCCGAGCGCCTCGGCGAGGGCGCGCGTGGTGCGGGCGGTGATCGCCTCCCCCGTCTGCTCCCCCACGGCGAGGACCAGACGGTCCCCCACGGAGCGCAGCGCCTCGAGGTCCGGCTGGTAGGAGGTCACGGGCGCGCTCGTCCCGGACAGCAGCGGGTCCTCCCGCGTGCCGTCGTCCTGGTCGGGCAGGCCGAACTGGGCGGGATCGGGCAGGGCCCGGGCGAGGAACTCCTCGGTGAACTCGCCCTGCCACATGCTCATGGCGAGGAAGGCGGCGAGCCCCGCGCCCCAGCCGCGCTCCTGATAGGCGCGGCCGACGGCGTCGTTCGCGCGCTCGGCGAGCTCCGCGTCGGGCAGCACGCCCATGACGGGCGGCTCATGGGCGACGACCCGGCTGACGTCCTCGGGATGCGCCGCGAGCAGGGCGAGCGCGGCGACGGCGCCGCCGCTGCTGGCGAACATCTGCACCGGCGCGCCGAGATCGGTGATCAGGACGTGGAGGTCCTCCGCCTGCAGGGACGGGTCGTTCAGGGCGCTGCCGTCGCTGCGGGTGCTCCGGCCGAGTCCGCGCGGGTCGTACGCGACGACGGTGCGGTCCGGGAGCTCGGCGATCAGGTCGGAGAAGCCGTCGGCGGTCATGGGCTGGCCGATGACCAGCAGCACCTCCCTGCCGTCGGCCGGGGGCAGTGGGCCGTGCACGTCGTGGACGATCTCGGCGTCGGGCAGGGACAGGGTGCGGGTCTCCATGGGCACAGCGTAGGACCGTGCCCGGACGTGGTGAAGGGCGCTCGACGACGGAGTCGGTCCGCGGTCAGCGGTGCCGCCCGCACCTGCGCACGGTCTCGAACGCCGGGCGGCCCGGGCGCCGTCGGCCGGGGGAGGCCGCGCCGACGGCACCCGTGCCGGCTCAGGAGTAGGTGACCACCAGCGGTGCGTGGTCGGACCAGCGGGTGTCGTAGCTGGGGGCGCGATCGACCTGCGCGGCGGTCGCCTTCTCGCCGAGCGCCGGGGTGGTCAGCTGGTAGTCGATGCGCCAGCCGGAGTCGTTGTCGAAGGCCTTGCCGCGCTGGGACCACCAGGTGTAGGGGCCGGGCACGTCGCCGGCGAGACGGCGCTGGACGTCCACCCAGTCGCCCTCGACCAGCAGGCGGTCGAGATAGGCGCGCTCCTCGGGCAGGAAGCCGGCTGACTTCAGGTTGCCCTTCCAGTTCTTGATGTCGTTGTTGGCGTGGGCGATGTTGAGGTCGCCGGTGAGGACCACGTGACGGCCGTCGGCGCGCAGCGCGTCCAGGCGCTCCATCGCCACGTCGAGGAAGGCGTACTTGTCGATCATGGTCTGCGGCTTCTCGGTGTTGCCGGAGTGCATGTAGCAGGAGATGACGGTGAGGCCGGTGTCGTCGCCGAGCGGGTCCTCGAGGTCGGCCTCGAGCCAGCGGCCGGTGTGGGTGGGCTCGGTCAGGCCCGGCAGGCCGCGGCGGACGCCCTCGAGGTCGATGCTCTCCAGCGAGGTGCGGGCGGCGATCGCGACGCCGTTGCGGCCCTTCAGCTCGGAGGCCTCGCCGACGATGGTCCAGTCCTCCCCCACCAGGTCGGCGAGCAGCTCCTCCGGCGCCCGCACCTCCTGCAGGGTGATGACGTCGGCCGCGGTGGTCGCGAGCCAGTCGGCCATGCCCTTGCGGGCCGCGGCCCGCAGGCCGTTGACGTTGACGGTGGCGAGGGTGAAAGTCATGCCCATCAGTATGTCAGCGGGGCCGGACGACCGCGACGCGGGGACGCCGACGGTCGCGGCCTCCCGCGGAGGGGCGCCTCGCACGGCGCGGCGCGCGCACGGCCGACGAGCGCGGACGGCGGGGCGGGCGGCTCTGCCCGCCCCGCCGGGGTGTCAGGACTCCGAGGTCTCAGGCCTCGATGCCGGCGGCGTGCTCGGCCGCCTCGACGACGTTGTTGACCAGCAGCGCGCGGGTCATGGGGCCGACGCCGCCGGGGTTGGGGCTGATCCACGAGGCGACCTCGGCGACGGCCGGGTCCACGTCGCCCACGAGCTTCGCCTTCCCGCCCTCGGCGTCCTCCTGGCGGGAGACGCCGACGTCGAGCACGATCGCGCCGGGCTTGACGTCCTCGGGCCGGACCAGGTGGGCGACGCCCGCGGCGGCGACGATCACGTCGGCGCGGCGGAGGTGCGCGGGGAGGTCCGTCGTGCCGGTGTGGGTGAGGGTGACGGTCGCGTTGATGGCGCGGCGGGTCATCAGCGCGCCGATCGAGCGGCCGACAGTGACGCCGCGGCCGATCACGACCACGTCCTTGCCCTTGAGGTCGAGGTCGTGCCGCATGAGCAGCTCGATCACGGCCCGGGGCGTGCAGGGCAGCGGGGTATGGATCGGCGAGTAGGCGTTCAGGACCAGGCGGCCGAGGTTCGTGGGGTGGAGGCCGTCGGCGTCCTTGGCGGGGTCGATCCGCTCGAGGATCGCATCGGTGTCGATGTGCTTCGGCAGCGGCAGCTGGACGATGTAGCCGGTGCAGGCGGGGTCGGCGTTGAGCTCGTCGACGACCGCCTCGACCTCCTCCTGGGTGGCGTCGGCCGGGAGGTGCTTCTGGATCGAGTTCAGGCCGATCTGCTCGCTGTCGCGGTGCTTGCCGCGCACATAGGCGGCGCTGCCCGGGTCGTCGCCGACCAGCACGGTCGCGAGCCCGGGACGAGGGCGACCGGCGTCGACCAGGCGGGTGACGCGCTCGGCGAGCTCCTGCTTGATCGCCTTCGCGGTGGCCTTGCCGTCGAGGATCTGGGCGGTCATGACGCTCTCCTTCGATGAGGGGTCTCGGTGAGGTGGTCGGCGGGGTGGGCCCGGGAGGTCCGGCCGAGGGACCGGTGCCCCGGTCGAGCGCGGTCCCGCCCCGGGCGCCGGCGGGCCGATGCGGGACGGGCGGGGTCCGGACACCGCGGCCTCCGGACCCCGCCCGCGGGGATCAGTACTGCTGCAGCTCGGGGTAGAGCGGCTTGGACTCGGCGAGCTTCGCGGTGCGGGCCCTGAGGGACTCGACGTCGGCCCCGCCGGTGAGCGCCAGCGCGATCACGTCGGCGACCTCGGTGAACTCCGCCGCGCCGAAGCCGCGGGTGGCGAGCGCCGGGGTGCCGATGCGCAGGCCCGAGGTGACCCGCGGCGGGCGCGGGTCGTTGGGGACCGCGTTGCGGTTCACGGTGATGCCGGCCTCGTGCAGGCGGTCCTCCGCCTGCTGGCCGTCCAGCTCGGAGTCGACGAGGTCCACGAGCACCAGGTGCACGTCGGTGCCGCCGGAGATGACCTTGACGCCTGCCGCCTTGGCGTCCTCCCGCTGGAGGCGGTCGGCGAGGATCTGCGCGCCCTCGAGGGTGCGGGCCTGGCGGTCCTTGAAGTCCTCCGAGGCGGCGATCTTCAGTGCCACGGCCTTCGCGGCGACGACGTGCATGAGCGGGCCGCCCTGCTGGCCGGGGAACACGGCCGAGTCGATCTTCTTCGCCCACTTCTCCTTGCACAGGATCATGCCGGAGCGGGGGCCGCCGATGGTCTTGTGGATGGTGGTGGAGACGACGTCCGCGTAGGGGACCGGGCTGGGGTGCAGCCCCGCGGCGACCAGACCCGCGAAGTGCGCCATGTCGACCCACAGCGCGGCGCCGACCTCGTCGGCGATCTCGCGGAAGCGGGGGAAGTCGAGCTGGCGGGTGTAGGCGGACCAGCCGGCGACGATGACCTTGGGCTGCTCGGCGATCGCGAGCTCGCGCACCTTGTCCATGTCGATCAGGCCCGTGCCCGGCTCGGTCTCGTACGCGACGATGTCGTAGAGACGGCCGGAGAAGTTGATCTTCATGCCGTGGGTGAGGTGGCCGCCGTGGGCGAGGGAGAGGCCCATGAGCTTGTCGCCCGGGCGGGCGAGGGCGTGCATCACCGCGGCGTTCGCGGTCGCGCCCGAGTGCGGCTGGACGTTCGCGTGCTCGGCGCCGAACAGGGCCTTCGCGCGGTCGATCGCGATCTGCTCCGCGACGTCGACCTCCTCGCAGCCTCCGTAGTAGCGCTTGCCGGGGTAGCCCTCGGCGTACTTGTTGGTCAGGACCGAGCCCTGCACCTGCAGGACCGAGCGGGGGACGAAGTTCTCCGAGGCGATCATCTCGAGCGTGCCCTGCTGTCGGGCCAGCTCGCGGTCGAGCACCTGGGCGATCTCGGGATCGATGTCGGCGACAGACTTGTCGAGGACGTTCACGTGGCCTCCTGTGGCGGTGTGAGGGGGCGGCGAGCAGCCGTCACGCCATCCTAGGCCGGGAGCTGCGGCGGGGACGCCCGCATCCAGGGATCGGCGCCCGTCCCGAGCGGGACGGACGCCGAGCCGTCCTCCCCCAGCTCAGAGGTCGAGGCCGAGGCGCACCGGCTCGGGCTCCAGGTGGATCCCGTAGCGCTCCTCGACCCGCGACTGGACGTCGTGGGCGAGGGCGACGAGGTCCTCGCTGGAGGCGCCGCCGCGGTTGGTCAGCGCGAGGGAGTGCTTGGTGGAGACCGAGGCCCGCTCCCCCACCGCATGGCCGCGCTCGATCCCGGAGTGGCTGATGAGCCAGGCGGCGCTGGTCTTGACCCTGCCCTCGCCCGCGTCGTAGCGCGGCGCCTGCTCGGGCAGAGCCGCGGCGTCCTCGACGGGGAGGATCGGGTTGGTGAAGAAGGAGCCGGCGCTCCAGGTGTCGTGATCGGCGGCGTCCAGGACCATGCCCTTGCTGCCGCGCACGCGCAGCACCGCCTCGCGCACCTGGCTCATCGGCACCCGGTCCCCCACCTCGACGCCGAGCTCCGCGGCGAGCTGGGCGTAGCGGATCGGGGCGGAGAGAGAGCCGATGGTGTGCTGGAAGGTCACCGACAGCACCACGTAGCGGCCGGTCGCCGACGGGACGGGTCCGCTGTACCGGGTGCGCTTGAAGACGCTGTCGCGATAGGCGAAGCCGCAGTCGACGGCGAAGAAGGTGCGCACCGCTCCCTTCTCGCGGTCCCAGGTGCGCACGCGGGAGATCGTCGAGGCGACCTCCTGGCCGTAGGCGCCGACGTTCTGGATCGGGGTCGCGCCGACGGTGCCGGGGATGCCGGAGAGCGCCTCGATGCCGACCATCTCGCGGGCGATCGCGTAGCGCACGGCCCGGTCCCAGTTCACGCCCGCGAAGTACTCGACGATCGCCCCGCCGCAGGTGGGATCCAGCGGGGTGAGCTCGGCCGGGTCCACGGGGATCCCGTCGGGCTCGCCGGAGGCGCCGACCTCGCAGGTCGCGTCCAGCAGCGGCGGATCCTCGGGGTCGCGGAGCAGCACGACGGTGCCCTCGAAGGGCTCGTCGGAGGCGACGAGGTTCGAGCCGCCGCCGAGGACGAGCAGCGGCTCCCCCGCCTCGTCCGCGGCGGAGACCGCGGCGATCACCTCGTCGGCCGTGCGGGCCTCGACGAGGTTCCGGATCTCCCCGCCGATGCGGAGGGTGGTCAGGTCGGCGAGCCTCATGCCGCTCCTGCCGCGTCGGCCTCGGCGTCCTGCGTGCGGCGCGGCAGCGCGAGGGTCGCGCGGGCCCGCCCCAGCACCTTCTCCCCGTCGACGACGGCGGCGAGGTCGACGCGTGCGGTGCCCGCGGACTCGTCGATCGCACCGACTGTCGCGACGACCTCGAGCGCGACCTCGCCGGTGGCGGGCACGGGCACCATGCCGGTGAAGCGGGTGGAGTAGGCGGTGAGCAGGGTCGGGTCGCCGACGGCCTCGAGCAGGCCGGTGATGGCCGTGCCCATGGTGAGCATGCCGTGGGCGATGACGCCGGGCAGCCCGGCCTGCTCGGCGACGGCGTCGTTGTAGTGGATCGGGTTGAAGTCGCCGGAGGCACCGGCGTAGCGGACCAGCGCGTCGCGGTCGAGGGTGTGGACGGTGCGGGAGAGCTCGTCGCCGACGGACAGGGCGGCGAGGTCGAGCGGGCGGGCGTCGGGGGTGGGGCTGGTGGTCATCGGTGCTCCTGGTGTGGCATCTGCGGCGGGGCCGCGAGGGGCGAGGGAGACGGCGCCGGGGCGCCGCGGGGCGAGGCGGCGGGCTCAGTCCCCGCGCACGACGAGCATGCTGCGCACGGCGGCGACCTCGGCGCCGTCCTCGTCGGCGAGGTCGACGCGGGTGGTGACCATGGCGTGCCCTCCGGCGGCGCGGACCGACTCGACGGTGAGGGTCGGCACGAGGCGGTCGCCGGCGACGACGGGACGGTGCAGGGTGAAGGACTCCTCGCCGTGGACCACGCGGGAGAAGTCGATGCCGGCGGCGGGGTCCTCGACGTACTGCGCCTCGGTGGCCTGGGCGAGGGAGACGAGGAACGTGGGCGGCGCCACGACGTCGGCGTGCCCGGCGGCGCGGGCGGCCTCGGGATCGGTGTGCAGCGGGGAGCGGGCGCCGGTGGCTCGGGCGAACTCGACGATCTTCGCGGCCGAGACGGTGTGCACGGGGCCCGCCGGGTAGGTGCGGCCGGCGAAGGCGGGATCGGGGCTGGTGGTCACTGTGTCTCCCGAGGTCGGGTCGGCGCGGGGGCCGACGGATGCGGTCCCTCCGATCATCTCACCGCCCCCGCTCCCCCGCGGTGCGGCCCGCGCGAGGCACGGGGGCCGGACATGACGAAGGCCACCCGGCAGTGCCGGGTGGCCTTCGTGGATGCTGCGGCGGGACCGCTCAGCGGGTCTCGCGGTGCGCCGTCTGCTTGCCGCAGGTCGGGCAGAACTTCGAGAGCTCCAGCCGATCCGGGGTGTTGCGACGATTCTTCTTGGTGATGTAGTTGCGCGCCTTGCAGTCGACACACGCCATGGTGATCTTGGGACGCACGTCAGAGCTCTTGCTCGCCACGGTTCGCCTCTTTCGTCCGGGTGACGCACCCGGCGGTGCGCCTCGTGGGTCCCCGTGCTCGGGGGATGTGGAATCTGCACTCCGGTGGGGACCGGTGTGGTACCGAGGGCGGGGATCGAACCCGCGACCTCACGATTATGAGTCGTGCGCTCTAACCGTCTGAGCTACCCCGGCGTGACCGATGAAACGGCCCGATCTCGAATGAGACCGGGCCGCCGCATCCATCAGAGCCCTGAAAGGGAATCGAACCCTTGACCTTCTCCTTACCATGGAGACGCTCTGCCGACTGAGCTATCAGGGCAACCCGGTGAACCTTACCCGCCTCATTGCCCGGAGGCAATTCGAGGGGCGGTCCCCGTGCTTCGGATCACAGGGATCCTCCGCGTGGCAGATGAGGGATTCGAACCCCCGTAGGCAATGCCAGCTGATTTACAGTCAGCTCCCTTTGGCCGCTCGGGTAATCTGCCGCGACCCTCTCCCGCCACCCGCCGGACTCTCGTCCCACGGCCGCCGGAAGCGGACTCGAAACAGCATAGCGGGGTCCCGGCCGCGGCGCGAACCCAGAAGGGGCTCTCGGGGCATGAGAGGCGTCACAGCCGTCCCGCCGCTGGTCGCAGCCCCTCTGCGGCGGCCCCTCGGAGACCGGGGAGCGCTCCCGGACCCGGCATGGGACGATCACTGGACAGACCCGCCCGTTCGACGTGGTGGCGGCCCTCGCGGGCCGCCCGGAGGAGGACCCGATGGCCGATTCATCGTTCGACATCGTCAGCAAGCTCGACCGCCAGGAGGTCGACAACGCCGTGAACCAGGCCGTGAAGGAGGTCGGCCAGCGCTACGACTTCCGGAACACCGGCGCCTCGATCACCCTCGGCGGCGACGAGATCGTGATGACCGCCAACGCCGAGGAGCGCGTGCTCGCGGTGCTGGACGTGCTGCAGTCCAAGCTGATCCGCCGCGGGATCTCGCTCAAGGCCCTCGACGTGGGCGAGCCCAAGCAGTCCGGCAAGGAGGTGCGCCTGGCGGCCTCGCTCAAGGAGGGCATCTCCACCGAGGACGCGAAGAAGATCTCGAAGATCATCCGGGACGAGGGCCCCAAGAGCATCAAGGCACGGATCGAGGGCGACGAGCTGCGCGTCTCCTCCAAGAGCCGCGACGACCTGCAGTCCGTGATCGCGCTGCTGAAGGGCAAGGACCTCGAGGTCGCCCTCCAGTTCGTGAACTACCGCTGACGTCGACTGCCGCTGACGTCCGGTTCCCCGACAGCCGCTGAGCCCGGCCTCGCCGCACCCCCGCTCCCGCGCCGGCGGGACGGGGGTGCGGCGCGTCCAGGCACTGGCGGTTCCTCCCTCCCCCGCACCGCGCTGGATATCTTCGGATCTCCGCGCGCGGAGGCTGCGCGGCGCGGATCCGTCGAGGGAAGGGGTGCGATGACCAGCGGCACGATCCTGGTGATCGGGGCGACCGGAGGGGTCGGTCGCCACGTGGTGAGGTGCGCGGTCGAGGCAGGACTGCACCCGCGGGCCCTCGTGCGCAGCACGGAGCGGGCCGCCCGGCTGCTCCCCGTGGAGACGGAGCTCCTCGCCGGCGAGGCGACGATGCCCGTGGACATGGCGCGCGCCCTCGAGGGAGCCGACGGAGTGATCCTCGCCCACGGCTCGCACGGCGCGCCGGGCGAGGCGGAGGCCGTGGACTACGGGATCGTCCGCGTGCTCGTCGAGTGCCTCCTCGCCTCCGGGCACCCGGTGCGGGTGACCCTCATGTCGACGCTCGGAGTGACGGTGCACGATTCGCAGCACGACCGCGTCACGGGCCTGGCCACGTGGAAGCATCGCGCGGAGCGCCTGCTGCGCGTCAGCGGTCTGCCGTGCACGATCGTGCGCCCGGGCTGGTTCGACTACGAGGCGCAGGACGAGCACCGGCTGGTCGCCCGCCAGGGCGATGGTCGGCGCGGTGGCTCCCCGGCCGACGGGGCGATCTCCCGCGAGCAGCTCGCCCGGGTGCTGCTCGCGGCGCACACCACGGCCGACGCGACCGGGCTGACCCTCGAGGTGGTCGCCGAGCGCGGCCCGGAGCAGTCGCAGCTGGACTCGCTCTTCGCAGGGCTCCGCGCCGACGTCCCCGGGGAGGTGGACGGAGCCCTCGACCCGGACACGCTGCCGCTCGGCGCCGAGCCGGACCGGGTGCTCGAGGATCTGCGTCGCATCGCGGCCGCGGCGGACGCGCGCGAGGCCGGCGCGGTCACGGCCTGAGTCGCAGGCCCGGAGACGGCGGCGCGACCGCCGAGCAGCGAACACCGCGCACCGAGACCGAGCACCGAGGACCGAGGACCGAGGAGCAGGGTCCCGATCGGCGCGTTCCCGGGCATCACGAAGGCCCCGCCCCCACCACGACGGGGGGACGGGGCCTGCGCGACGAAGAACCGCTCAGCTCACTGCTGGTTCGAGGTGGTGTCCTGCTCCTCGGCGTGGTTCGTCAGCTCATCACCCTTGGCCGTGAACGCCTCGACCAGGCTGTTCACCGGACCGTTCACGAACGAGTTCCACGCCTCGACATACGCGTCGTAGTCCGGACCGACCCACTCCACCGACGTCACCAGACGCGTCACCTCGTCGACCTTCTCGACAACCTGCTCGCCCGCCTTGAGGACCTCCTGAGCGACCTCGCGCCCCTCCTCCGGATTCATACCCTTGAAAGCCATCACAAACCCCTTTCGCCCCGAACCCGGAGCAGATCACTGCTGAAGAAAGAAAAACCTAGAAGCCGAGAGAACCCAGCAGATCAGGAAGAAGCCTCACGCTGCTGCTGAGCGTTCTTCTTCGCACGCTCAGCGAACTCGCCCAGCTGCGTCACGACATCCTGGACCAGACCGCCCAGAGTCCCCTCGAACTCCGACACGTACTTGTCGCGGTCCTCACCGGTCCAGTCGAAATCCGTCACACGACCCTGCACCGTCGTGTAGATGGTGTTGACATCCTCGCCGGACGTCTCCGCCGTGGTGCCCATCTGCTCCACAGCCTCAGGGTTCATACCCTTCTTCATGGTGTCCTCCACATCGTCGAAAGAATCAGATCCCCACCCACCGAACCGGACCTCCGCGACCCCCAAGGCCACTTCCTCGATCCCTGTCCCCCAGGTGATGACACCACCCTAGAACCACCCACCACACCTTGGCGATGGGGACAACTCCCCATCCCCCTCCCCATCCGCCCGGACCCGCATCCTTGCAGGTCAGCGTCGAACTGCGGTCGGATCGGGCTGTGGACAGCTCCGGCAGCTCCCCTGCTGCGCCGCTGGATCAACTCGTACGGGACGCCGGGAGCCGGCCCCGTCGACCCCGTCGTCACCGGCGCCCGGGGCGCGGTCGCCGCACGACCCCACGCGCTGGACACCGGGGACCGATCGGCGCTCGACCCCACGCGCTGGGCACCGGGGCGCGATCGGCGCACGGGCCCACACCCCGGGCGCCGGGGCCCGACCGTCGCGTTCCCGGGCATCACGAAGGCCCCGCCCCCACCACGACGGGGGACGGGGCCTGCGCGACGAAGAACCGCTCAGCTCACTGCTGGTTCGAGGTGGTGTCCTGCTCCTCGGCGTGGTTCGTCAGCTCATCACCCTTGGCCGTGAACGCCTCGACCAGGCTGTTCACCGGACCGTTCACGAACGAGTTCCACGCCTCGACATACGCGTCGTAGTCCGGACCGACCCACTCCACCGACGTCACCAGACGCGTCACCTCGTCGACCTTCTCGACAACCTGCTCGCCCGCCTTGAGGACCTCCTGAGCGACCTCGCGCCCCTCCTCCGGATTCATACCCTTGAAAGCCATCACAAACCCCTTTCGCCCCGAACCCGGAGCAGATCACTGCTGAAGAAAGAAAAACCTAGAAGCCGAGAGAACCCAGCAGATCAGGAAGAAGCCTCACGCTGCTGCTGAGCGTTCTTCTTCGCACGCTCAGCGAACTCGCCCAGCTGCGTCACGACATCCTGGACCAGACCGCCCAGAGTCCCCTCGAACTCCGACACGTACTTGTCGCGGTCCTCACCGGTCCAGTCGAAATCCGTCACACGACCCTGCACCGTCGTGTAGATGGTGTTGACATCCTCGCCGGACGTCTCCGCCGTGGTGCCCATCTGCTCCACAGCCTCAGGGTTCATACCCTTCTTCATGGTGTCCTCCACATCGTCGAAAGAATCAGATCCCCACCCACCGAACCGGACCTCCGCGACCCCCAAGGCCACTTCCTCGATCCCTGTCCCCCAGGTGATGACACCACCCTAGAACCACCCACCACACCTTGGCGATGGGGACAACTCCCCAGGCAGAGGTCCCCGTGCACCGCTCCCCACGCGACGCCTCGTGGCACCTCGCCGGGCCGTCGCCTCGCCGTCGCGTCCCGAGGACCTCGACAGGGTCGACCGGACGGCCTCGCCCCGGACGGCCGGAGGGCGCCGGCCACGATGGCCGGCGCCCTCCGGGGACGATGCGGTGGCGGGGTCAGTCCAGGGTCAGCTGCAGGGAGTCCTGGATGGCGCGGACGGTCTCGATCTCCTCGTCGGCGCTCTCCGCTCCGCAGCTGCCCACGATCTCGAGCACATCGGCGGCCACGCCCCCGCGGTCGATCACGGCGTAGCGCGCGGCCTGCACCACGGTCGGGCGGCCGGGCTGGGTGTAGCCGTACTCGCTCGCGATCCAGGTGGTGCCCTCGATCTCGATCTCCCCGGTGCCGAGCTCCTCGAGCTCGGGCAGGGAGGCCTTGCGCTGCTCGAGGCCGGCGCCCGCCGCCTCGAGGGTGAACTCCGGTCCGAAGCGCTGCACGGTCACGACCACGTTCGCGCGGAAGCGCCCGTCGACGCGGGGCTGGGCGACGGCGAGCTGCACTCCCGGAACCGTGAGCGGCTCCCAGTCCTCCGGCACCTCGACCCGGACCCGAGGGGGCGCAGGGAAATCGGCGCTCGGATACTCGATGCTCTTCACGGTGCTGTGCTCCATTCGTCCCCCCTGGCACTGTCCGCGACAAAGATACCAGGCAGGGGAGAGGCCCTAGCGGTGCTCCGCCCGGGCCTCTCCCCACCCCTGTCGCCGTCCGTGACGGCGCGGTCCTGCACCGCCTCAGCTGGAGGTGGCCTCCTGCTCGGTGGCGTTGCGGTCGGCGGTGTCGCCGAGCTCGTTGACCGCGTTCATGATCTGCTGCAGCGCGGGGACCATCTCCCCGGACCACTGGCCGCGGAAGCGATCCGCGTCGGGGCCGGTCCAGTCCACGTCCTCCAGGCCCCGGGTGAGCTCCTGCTCGATCCGCGTGATCTCCTCGGCCGCTTCGCGCAGCTGGCCGGACATCCGCTTGACCTCGTCGACGTTCATACCCTTCGTGGCGTTCACGATGCGGGTTCCCCTTCCTGTTCACCGGCTCCTGCGCCCCCTGCGGTGCACCGGGCCTCTTGCGTGCTCGACAGCCCTCACTGTAGGGCGATCCGCCGGAGGCGACCATGGGGAGGAGTCCCCATGGGGACGGAGCACCCCTCCGGACGCGTCGCGGGGGCCTCAGGGGCGGGCTCGACGCCCCTCCCCGTCGGCCCCCGAGAGCGGCCCTCAGCCCGACGTGATCTGCGCGACCTGCAGCTTCATCGCCCGACCGCTGTAGACGAGGAAGCCGCGGCCGGCCGGGAAGTCGGCCCGACGGATCCTCCCCAGTCCGGTGCCGAGCAGCGAGTCGCCGTCCATGTCGCTGGGCTGGAGCAGCAGCCCGCGCCGTCCGGCCTTGAACGGCTGGGCGAGGACGTAGGCCTGGGACCACGAGGCGGACTCGTTCTCGCCCACCACGAACTGGCCCTCGCGGGTGCTGGCGCGGATGAGCTTGTCGAGGTCGTTCTCCACGCCGGTGCCGGTGAAGTCGGCGACCCCGTCGATGAACAGGGCCAGGCGCCCCTCCCCCACCGAGCCGGACTCGATCGTCTGGCGGAGCTGGCCGGCGAGCTCGCGCACGGTGTCCGGGTCGGAGGCCTCCACGTCCCAGACGGGCAGCCCGGTCAGCGGGGTGCGGCGGGAGGAGAAGCGGACCAGGCGCATGGGGTTCTCCATCGCCTTGAGGCCGGTGGCGATGGTGAGCATCGCGGTGGTGCGACCCGATCCCATGGGGCCGGTGACCATGAAGGCGCCGCGCGGCTCGTAGGTGATCTCGGCGAGGGTCTCGTCGGCCAGGCCGAGGACGGGCCGGCCGCCGACGACGGGGCGGAGCGTCGAGAGCTCGACCCGCTCGGGCAGGCGCTCGATGGTGGGCGCCTCGGGCACGCCGGCGCGCCGCATCGCCTGGGCGAGCTTGGCGACCTCGCGGGACTGGATCGCGACGTTCGAGTCGCCGCCGTGCACCGCGATCTGCACCTCGTGGCCGTCGAGGATGGAGCGTCCCGGGGGCGAGGTGCCGTCCAGGACGTCCTTGGGCTCGCCGAAGGCCGAGTAGTCGTCGGCGCTGGCCATGCGGTGGATGAGGCGGCGCTGGATCGAGGAGCCGAGCGAGGTGGGGATCGCATTGGGGCGGTCGCCGGTGACGATGACGTGCACGCCCACCTGGCGGCCGTCGGTCGCGATCTGCACGAAGGTGGTGAACCACTTCGAGAGGTTCGAGAAGTCGTAGGCCTCGCGGAAGGCGGCCATGCCGTCGACCAGCAGCAGCACGCGCGGGGTGTCGGACTTCCCGGTCAGCTCCCGGTACTCGGCCACGGACCCGGCGCGATGCTTCGCGAACTCGCGGGCGCGGTCGTCGATCAGCTCCCGCAGGGTGCGCAGCAGGCGGATCACGCGCTCCTCGTCGTCGCCCGCGATGATCGAGCCGACGTGCGGGAGGTCCTCGAGCATGGTCAGGCCCGAGGCGCCGAAGTCGAGCCCGTACACGTGGACGGGGCCGCCGCGCACCGTCGAGGCGGCGGAGATCGCGATGGTGCGCAGCGTGGTCGACTTGCCGGAGCCGCCGGTGCCGTAGATCGCCATGTTGCCGTCGCGATCGGGATAGTAGGAGACGGTCGGCTGGGACTGCTCCTCGGGCACGTCCATCACCCCCAGCAGCAGCTCCTCGTCGGTGCGGCGCGTGGGCAGGCGCGAGAGGTCGTAGGCGTCGGCCAGCTCGGACAGCCACGGCTTGCGGGGCGCGGGCACGCCGGCGCGCTCGGCGGCGGCCTTCACCGTCGCGACGACGCGGGAGATGTCGTTGGGGCCGGGGTCCTTGACCTCCTTGGTCGGCGGGGAGGGGATGTCCCACTGCTCGCCGGTGCCGAAGTCCTTCTCGACGATGTCGATGCGTGCCCGCTCGGGCTCGTGGGTGGTCCACCCTCCCGCGTAGCCGGTCTGGAAGGTCGCGATGCGGCCGGGGCCGGTCTTCGCCGCGGCGCGGCCCGGGATGCCGGGGTCGAAGTGGGCGGCCATCTTGTCGCCGAGGATGTCCTTGGAGTCGGCCTCGTCGGCCATGCGCAGCGCGATGCGGAGGTTCGTGTTGGCGCGCAGGTTGTCCTTGATGACGCCGGCGGGCCGCTGCGTCGCGAGGATCAGGTGCAGGCCCAGGGAGCGGCCTCGTGCGGCGACGTCCACGACGCCGTCGACGAACTCGGGGATCTCCTTCGCCAGCGCCGCGAACTCGTCGACGATGATGATCAGGCTGGGCGGGGCCTCGGGGTCGCCGGTCCGCTCGAGGGAGACGAGGTCCTTGGCCTTCTTCCGGTTCAGCAGGTGCTCGCGATGGTGCAGCTCCGCCCGCAGCGAGGTGAGCGCGCGTCGCACCAGGTGCTGGGAGAGATCGGTGACCAGGCCCACGGTGTGCGGCAGGTCGACGGCATCTGCGAAGGCGGCGCCGCCCTTGTAGTCCACGAACAGGAAGGTGACCCGGTCGGGGCTGTGCGCGGTGGCCATGCCCATCACCCAGGCCTGCAGGAACTCGGACTTGCCGGCGCCGGTGGTGCCGCCGACGAGGGCGTGGGGGCCGTTGGTGCGCAGGTCGAGGTGGAAGGCGTCCTGGCCGTTGTGGCCGATGAGCCCCCGGAGGTTCGCGTCGTGCTTGCGGCGCTGGGGCTCGGAGCCGTCGCGCGGGGTGAGGGAGTTGTTCTCCTTCCACCGCTCGATGATGTGGTCGGGGTCCTCGGCCATCGCCATGCCGCCGAGCTTGAGATAGGAGATCGCGCGGGGGAGGTCGGAGTCGTCGTCGACGGGGACGCCCGCGTCGACGACGGGCGCGAGGTGGCGGGCCACGCCGGCGGCGACGTCGACGGAGACGGTCTCGACGGTGACGGGGTAGAACCGCTCCCCCACCCGCACGTGCCCGGCGCTCGCGCCCTCGATCGACTCGTCCACGGAGACGTAGGTGCGGCAGGCCGCGGGCAGCGCGGCGATGTTCGCGGCGCACCAGATCACGTGCACGCCGACGTCGGGGCCGCGCTCGGCGATGCGCACCAGGCGCGCCCGGTCCACGGGGGCGTCGTCCTCGATGATCACCACCAGGCTCGGGGTGATCGGCTCCGGCGGGATCTGCGGCTCCTCGGTGACGTCGACGGTCATCGGGGTGCGCAGGGCGGGCGGCGCATCGCCGGCGCGCTGCTCGATCAGCTCCTCGATCCGCGAGAGGAGGGAGGTGCCGCGACCGGGGGTGTCGGCGAGGTGGTCGCCGGGCAGCGGGGAGTGCGGGCTGGAGGTGTGCGGCAGCCACTTCAGCCACTGCCACATGTCGCGGCTGGAGCGGGAGGTGATCGCGGCCAGCGCGATCTCCGCCGGGGAGTGCAGGGCGAAGAGCTGGGTGACGATGCCGCGGGCGACCCCGTCGGCCTCCTCGCCGCCGCCGGCGACGCCGAGGTTGCCCGCGTACCTCAGCTCCGCGACCACCGGCACGCCGGCGATCATCTTGTACTCCTCGTGCATGTCGTCGAGCATGTCGTAGTACTTCGGGATGGCATCGTTCTCGCCGGGCATGTCGATGCCCACCCGGGACTCCGCGATGCCCAGTCCCAGGCGCACGGTGCCGAAGGCGTTGTGCTCGGGGCGATGCGTCCACAGCAGACGCCCGAGGCGGAAGGCCGCGTCGACGGTGTCCGCGGCCGAGGGCGCCTCGACCAGACGCACCGCCCGCTCGAGGTCCTGGGCGGCGGTGACGCGGCGCTTGAGGGAGGCGAGTCCCTCCTCGAAGTTCGCGATCTGCCGCTCGAGCATCTTCTTCTGCTGGAACTTGCGGTTGAGATACCCGGCCGTCGCCATCATCGGCATCATGAACACGAACATGAGCGAGAAGGGGCTGCGGGTCAGCGAGAACATGAAGCCGCCCATGAGGAGCGGGGCGAACATCATGAAGATCGGGAAGAACTGGGGGTTCGGCTCCTTCGGCGGCGTCGGCGCCTTCAGCGGTCGGTAGGGGAAGCGCGGCACCACGCGCGGGGACCGGTTGAACTCGACCACCGGGGAGCTGGGGGCGGTGCCGCCGAGGCGGTGCAGGAGGATCACCGAGAAGGTGGTCCCGCCGATCAGCACCGTGTCCGAAGGGCCGATCACGGCGCGCTGGACCTGCTCGCCGCCGATCACCACGCCGTTGGAGGAGTGCAGGTCGACGATCTCGATGGTGTCGCCGACGTTGATGCGGGCGTGGCGCTTGGAGAGCATCGGGTCGGCGATGCGGATGTCGAGATCGCCCTCGCGCCCGATCACGCTGGACCCCGAGGGCAGCGGGTACTCGCGTCCCGACTCGGGGCCGGAGAGGACGCGCATCAGTGCGACCGCGGCGCCGCGGGACTCGGAGCGGGTGGCGTACTCGCTCGAGGAGCGGGCGATGGAGACGATGCTGCCGGAGCGCAGACCGGCCTGGATCAGGTCGATCGAGCGGTCCAGGGAGCGCACGCCGTTCGCGCCGGGTCCGGCACCGGGGTCCTGGACCTGGAGGGTCAGCCCGTCGGGCGGCTCGACCTCGCTGCGCAGCGGGTCGGCGAGGTACAGGGCGTTCGCGACGTCGGCGACGGTCGCGGTCGCGTCCGCGGTCACCTCCAGATCGGTCAGCCGGTCCTCGGGCCTGCGCAGCGTGAGCTTGATGCGCATCTGGTCTCCTCCCCCTGGCGGGCCCCTCGCCCGCCGTCCTGATCCCCGCGTCGGGGATCGGCTCCGTCCGTCCGGCTCGATCCCCGGCGGGGCGGCCTACTCGTCGTCCTCGTCCTGGGACTGGTCCAGCAGCGGCAGGTCCTCGCTCGTCACCAGCCGTGAGAAGACGGCGTGCTCGACGAGGCGGGCCCGTCGGTTGGAGGCGAGCTTGCCGGGCCCGCCGCGCAGCCCTCGCACCCCGAGCCGGTCGAGCTTGTCGCAGACGTTGTCGAGCTTGCGGTTGAACTTCGTCAGCTGCCAGCCCAGGCGCTTCGAGGCCTGCGCCGAGGTGGGCACCGAGCTCATTCCGGAGCCCTCGCGGGTGAGCATCGGCTCGGCGAGCGCGAGGATCAGCAGCTTCTGGCTCGGGGTCAGCTGGACGGAGCCGACGGTGGTCTCCCCCGCCGGGTCGTCGGGGCCTGCGATCCGCGCGAACTCCGGGGACTCCGCGTGCACGGACAGGTCGTAGGTGGTGGGGCCGGCGGTGAAGACCACCTTGGTCACGTCGAAGACGAGCGGGATGCGCGCGCCGGGCGCGAGCCAGGCCTGCATCGAGCCGGTGCCGTCGGTGATCGTCGCCGAGAGCCGCGCCCCGATGTTCACCAGCCACCACATCGACTCGACCTGCACGATCGTCAGGAAGCGTCGGTGGAGGAAGGGGTTGTTCTCGTCGATCGTGAGGTCCGCCTCGCGACCGATCGTGAGCTCCTCCCCGTCCTCGACGCGGTACCACTCGCCGCAGAACTCGACCGAGATCGTCGATGCCATGGTCACTGCTCTCCTGTGTGTCGGGGCCGGTGGGCGCGCGCCGCGGCGGCGCCCGTCTCGCCGTGCGAGGCGCTGTCCACGACGGCGGTCGTCGGGGTCATGGGTATCGGGGCCGTCGGGGCCGTGATCGTCGAGGCATCACCCATTGAGGCACTTCTCCTCCGCCTCGCTGGACTGCCCGTTGGGGTTGACGGTCCTGACGGTCAGGCACCGCTCCGCCAGCTGGGGCGGGATCTCGATCACGACCGAGTTGCGGCCGTGGACCTCGTGCTGCACGGCGTAGCGGTCGTAGTTCGCGGGCAGGTCCTGCCACTGCACGATGAAGTGGTCCTCCTGCGCGAAGTTCTCGGGCAGCTCCCATGCGACCTTCACCCGCCCGGTCCGTCCGCCCTCCTGCTCGGGGGCGACGACCTGCAGCTCGACGCTGCGGGGGGCGCCCGGAGGATCCTCCGGATCGTCGGCGATGTTGATCGGGGAGGTGGGCGGCGGCTCCTCCTCCTCCACGAAGAAGTGGCGCACGCCGAGGGTCGCCCCGACTCCGAGCAGGATCACGAGCACGGCGGCGAGGGTGACGAACGGCCAGGCGGGGGTGCGGGGCCTCTCGGGATCCGGCTCCTGATGCTCGGAGGCCAGCGGCGCACGGCCGACGGATCCGGCGGGCGCCCCGGCGGGGCGCAGCATCGTGGACTCCGAGGCGTCGGCGGCCGACGGGGCCGAGGCACCCGACCAGCTCGCCGGGCCCGCCGCGGCGGGTGCGGCACCGAGCGCGGGGGCGACCCCCGCATAGGGGTCCACGCGCCGACGGCCGCCGGGGCTTGTGCCCGTCTCGGGGTCGACGGTGGCGACCTTCCTGATCCGGGTGTGCTCGGTGAGCTCGTCGACCTCGCCGTCATGGGCGGGGGCGGCCCCGCGGTCGTCCAGCACGTCCATCTGGGTGACCGGGAGCGAGAGCGAGAGCTCCACCTGCTGCAGCGCACGCCCGAAGGCAAGCGCGGTGTCGTAGCGGCCGGCGGGGTCCTTCGCCATCGCGATGGACAGCGCCCGGTTCAGCTCCGGGGGCACGTCGGGCCGGTTCAGGGGCGGCAGCGGCTCGCTCGCGATCCGCTGGATGAGGTCGGTGGCGGTGTTGCGCTGCCCGCGCCGTTCGAAGGGCGTCTGCCCGGCCAGCAGCGAGTACACGCTCGCGGCGAGGGAGAACACGTCGCTGCGCACGTCGGCGCGCGGCGGGTCGGCGAAGAACTCGGGCGGCGACCAGGGGATCGACATGCCCTGGGAGTCCTCGACGTCCTCGCCCTGCCCGGCGGCGATGGAGATGCCGAAGTCGGTGAGCGCGGGCCGGTTGTAGTCGGTGACCAGGATGTTCGCGGGTTTGATGTCGCGGTGGAGGATCCCGGCGCGGTGCGCGGTCTCCACGGCGCCGGCGATCTGCACGCCCACGCGCAGCGCCTCGGCGACGGTGATCCGCTCCTTGCGGAAGCGCACGCCGTAGTTCGGGCGCGAGCAGTACTCCATCACGATGTAGGGGCGGTGGTCCCCGGAGACCTCGGCCTGGTGGATCGTGACGATCGAGGGGTGGGTCGACATCTGGGCCATGACATTGGCCTCGGAGTCGAACTGATGGCGCACGGACTCGTCGAGCACCGTGGACAGCAGCACCTTGATCGCGACGCGGCGCTGCGGCCGTGCCTGGCGGTACAGGAACACGTCCGCGAACCCGCCCGAGCCGAGCAGCTTCTCGTACTCGTAGCCGGCCAGGCGCGGCGGTGCCGAGGGCGGTCTCGAGCTCATGACTTCTCCCCGTACGTCAGGTGCACTTCATCCCCCAGGTCAAGCAGGTCTCCGTCGTGGAGCACCACGCCCTCGCGGGGGCGCAGCCGCAGGGGCTCGTAGCCCTCGCGGTGCAGCGTGGTGCCGTTGGTGGTGCCGAGGTCGAGCGCGACCACGTGCCATCCCTCGAGCCTCAGCTCGAGGTGCGATCTGGAGATGTCCTGCTGCGGGCTCGGCACCGTGATCAGCTGCGGCACGTCGCTGCCGCTGACGCGGGACGCCCGGGGGCGCCGGCCGATGACCGCGGTGCGGTCGAGCACGAACCCCTCCCCCGTGCTCACCGCGACGGCGCCCAGCGGAGGGCGGGCGACGGTGCGGGTGGGGCCGCTGAGCGGCGCGGCGCAGAGCCGGCAGGCCAACCTCTCCGGCGAGTTCGCGTGGCCGTTCGCGCACACCAGCCCCGGCAGTGCCACGGCGGCGCCGCCCGATCCGCGGGTGGCGGGCCGTGCGGGACCTCCCTGCGCGGCAGGGGCGTGCGGGGCGGACGGGGCGGACGGCCCTGCAGCCGGAGCCGGGACGGGCCGGGCCGCGGGCCCCGGAGCCGGCGGCGCTGCGGTGCCCGGCGCGACGGGATGCGGTGCGCTCGCATGGCGTCCTCCGACGCCGGGGGCGTGCGACGGCTGCTGTCCCGAGTGCCCGACATGGCCGCCGGCGGCGGAGGCCGGATGGCCGGAGGCGGCGGGCCCGCCGTAGGGGGTCGGAGCGCCGTGCTGGCCGGGCCGGCCGTACTGACCCGGCTGGCCGTACTGGCCCGACCGGCCGTACGGATCCGGCTCGCCGTAGGGAGGCTGCTGGCCGTAGGGGACCTGCTGGTGCGACGGAGCGGGGTGGCCCTGGGCGGCCTGCTGGTCGTGCCGGTCCTGCGCGCCGTATGCGCTCTGCGGACCGTAGGTCCCCGGTGCCGCATACGGGCTCTGCTGCCCCTGGGGTCCCGGCATCCCGTACGGGCTGTGCGGAGCATGCGCCCCGTGCCGGGGGCCGTCGGCGCTCTGCGCACCCGGGAAGCCCTGCATCGGGGCCCCGGGGCCGGAGACCTGCGCGTACCTGTCGGCTCCCGTGCCCTGGGGAGCGCCGGGCCCGGTCGGCGCCGGACGCGAGCCGGTGTTCGGCGCGGGCGGACGCTCGGCCATGTGGACCTGTGGATAGGCCGGCGGCGCGCTCTGCGGACGCGCGGCGCGACGAGCGGCCGCCTGCGCGATCTCCGGCGCGGTCCGTCCCACGCCCGGCACCCAGTCGATGAAGTCGCCGGCACCGGTGGTGTGCTCCGGGACGGGGGCCTCCTCGACGTCCTCGTCCGCATCGGCGCCGGGAATCCGGGTCTCGGAGGGGAACGCGCCGTCCGAGGCGAGGTCGTCCGCGGCGGAGGCCGGGGCGTCCTGCTCGAGCTCGGACTCCTCGCCCTCCTCACCGCTGCGGCGCACGGCGGCGTCCTCGATGCGGCGGAAGACGGTCTTGCCGAAGAGGTCGTCGTAGGCGCCGGAGTTCTCAAGATCGCCCGTCGAGAGGGCGGGGCGCTGCGGCGCAGGAGCCGAGGCGCGCCGGACGGGCGAGGGAGCCGGCACGTCCTCCTCAGGCCCCTCCCCGTCGTCGATCGGTGCGATCAGGGTCGGGGGCGACTCGAGATCGTCCTCCATCGGCGGCTCGGGCGTGGGCACCGAGGGCGAGGCGGAGCGTGCCGGGGAGGCCGCCGGGGCAGAGGCCGGCGGCGCGACCGGGGCGGGAGCGGCAGGGGCGGGGGTCGCGGGGGCCGGCTGTGCGGCGTCGGGCTGCTCGGCAGCGGGCTGCCCGGGGTCAGGCTGGGCAGGGGCACCGGGCGCGGAGGCGTCCTGCGCCGCAGGCTGCTGAGTCTCGGCGGCGGAGGCATCCTGGGCCGCAGGCTGCTGCGTTGCGGCGGCAGAGGCGTCCTGCGCCGCGGGCTGCGGCGGCTCGGGCGCCGACGGTGCGGGCGCCGGGTGAGAGCCCTGCGCCGCCGCGGTCGCCTCGGAGGAGGGCTCGACCGACTGCGGGGTCGACTGCTCGGCGGCGGCCGGAGTCGCGGTGCGCCGACGGTCGAAGAGCGAGGTGCTCACGAGTCGTCGCTTCGCGGGCGCGGTCCGCGTTCCGGCGACGGACTGCGAGGCCGAGCCCGTCGTCGCGGTCTCCGCCCTCGCTCCCGTCGCCTCGGCCTGCGCGTCGTCGGCCGGTGCCGACCCCGACGGCGCGGCCGACGGAGCGGACTCGAGCGGCGCGGGCGTCGCGGCCGGCGCCGGCGATGGAGCCGGCGAAGGAGTCGCAGCCTGCTCGGGCGTTGCAGCCGGGGCAGGCGTGGCAGCCGGAGCAGGCGTCGCCGCGGGCTGAGCGGACTCCGCCGCGGGTGCCGACGGCGCGGCGGCGGGACCCGCGGTCGACTGCCCGGGCGCGGCCGGAGCGGGGACCGGAGTCGCTGCCGGAGCCGGGGCGGGAGCCGACGCCGTTGCCGGGGCGTCGTTCCCGAAGAGGCCCGCGAAGAGGTTCGGTCCCGAGGACGCCTCCGCCTCGGCCGCGGGGCGCGAGGAGGACGCGGAGGATCCGCCGCGGGACAGCGACGGCGGCATCTCGCCCGGCTTGCGGGTGGCGACGGAGGGCTTGCGGATCGACGAGGAGCTCGAGCCGGATCCTGCGGTCGTCGAGGGCTTCGAGGGCGTGGGTGCCGGACGCTCCGCGCGGCGCTTCTTCGCCTCCTCCGTCTCGATCGAGCGGCCGTCCTTCTCCACCTGCTCGGCGAGCGCGGCGCGGTCGGCCTCCTCGAGCTGGGCGGGGTCGACGGTCATGTGCACGAAGCCGCGCACGGGCACGATGCCCGAGACCACGCGCGGCGCGCCGACGGGCTCCTCGGGCGGGAGGTCGCCGAAGGCCACCCGGCGCACCCCCTCGAAGGAGCTGATCACCAGCGGCTGCTCCTCGGTGCCGACGACCACCTGCGCCCCATCGGCCGTGTAGACGGCCAGGGGCGTGGAGCCCTTCACCCCGACCGTCGCGCTCTGCCCGTCGTGGACGCCGAACAGCAGCGCGGTGAGCTTGTCCGCGCTGCCCAGATCACCGGCCTCGACCAGCTGATCGACGAACTCCTCGGCCTCGGGGCGCCGTCCCAGCACCTCCCAGGCCGCCTCCGTCACCTGTTTGCGCAGCCCGGGGACGAGCACCACCCAGCGGTCCTCGCGCACCACGAGGGTCGCCGGCCCCTGTCGGGTCCAGGTGCCGAGGCCGAGCAGGGAGGCCGCGGCGGACGCCGTGTCCTCGGTCGTCATGCCCGACCCTCACCGTCCGCGAGGGGGCGCGGGAGCGTGTCCTCGTCGACCTCGAACTCGTCCTCCGCGGGAGAGGTGCCGCCGGCGGTGTCCTCGGAGGCGCCGGGCTGCCCCAGCACCTCGACCGCCTCGACGATCACCACGGAGATGTTGTCGTGCCCGCCGCCGTCCAGTGCACGGCGCACCAGGTCCTCGGCGATGGTGCGCACGTCGGTGGGTCGGCGCAGCATCCGCTCGATCGACGCGTCGTCGACCTCGCCGGTGAGCCCGTCGGAGCAGATCAGCATCCGATCGCCGACCTCCGCCGGGATCAGCCAGTAGTCGGGATCCGACTCCGGCCCGGCGCCGAGCGCCCGGGTGACCATGTGCCGGTAGGGGTGGATCCGCGCCTGCTCGGCCGAGATCTCCCCGCGGTCCATCAGCTCCTGGACCACCGAATGGTCCACGCTGACCTGCTCGAAGATCTCCCCCGAGAGGCGGTACACCCGGGAGTCGCCCAGGTTCATCACGACCCAGTAGCCGATCCCGTCCAGCACCATCGTCGCGACCAGCGCGACCGTGGTGCCGGCGCCGAGGGTCGACTCGCCGCCGAGCTCGCCGATGCGCACCGACGCGGTGTGCAGCGCGTCGCCGAGCTGCTCGACGGTGACGTTCTGCTGGAGCGTCAGCTTCTCGAACTCCTCGACCGCGATCGCGCTGGCGACCTCACCCGCGTTGTGCCCTCCCATCCCGTCGGCGACGAGATGGATCGGCGTGGCGGTCAGCAGGCTGTCCTCGTTCGTCGCCCGCACATGGCCGACGTGGGTGGCCGAGGCGGAGACGACGCGGACGGTGCCCTCGAGGTCCGGGTCGGAGAGGGAACGGTCGATCACTGCACCCTCTCCACGGACAGGGTCCGGTCCCCGAGGGTGAGGCGGGCCCCGGCCGGGAGGACCGTGGGGGTCTCCGGCACGAGGTTCTCGCGGGAGCCGTCCTCGCGCAGGATCGTCGAGCCGTTGGTGGAGCCGAGGTCGGTCACCAGCAGCTCCTCCCCCGTGCCGTCGATGCGCAGGTGGGTCTTGGAGACGGAGCGGGTGTCGTCCTTCATCACGAAGAGCACCTCGCCGGAGGGCGAGGAGGGGTTGCGCCCGACCACCACGGCCTTCTCGACGACGCGCTCGGCGCCGTCGTCGGTGGTCAGCCGCACCTTCTTCACGGGCGGGAGATGGGCGGGCGAGATGCGGGTCGCCTCGAGGTCGCCGAGGTCCTCGGACACGGACATGCGCGTCGCCTCGTCCACGCCGTCGTCGCCCCAGGCATCACCGGTGACGTCGCTCGGGGCGTCGCCGCCGTGCGCGGCCGCGTCCTGGCCCGGCGCAGCCGCGTCCTGGCCCGGCGCGGCCGGGGCCTGGTCCGCCGAGGCCGCGGGAGGCGGTCCCCAGGCGGCCGGGGAGGAGTCGGCAGGTCCCGGGGCGGGAGCGGGCGACGGCACCGGGGCGGGCTCCGGCGCGGTAGCCGGGGAGCCCCACTGCGGGGCGGGGGCGTATCCGCCCTGGTCCCAGCTCTGCGGCTGCTCCGGGGCCGAAGCCTCGCCCCACGAGGTCGCGGACTGCGAGGGCTCGGGCGCCGAGCTCTCCGGTGCCGAGGGCTGTCCCCAGGACGGGGCGGCCTGCGGCTGCTCGGGGGCCGGGGCACCCCACTGCTGCTCCTGCGGGTCCTGCGCCGCGGGCTCGCCCCAGGACGGGGCCTGGTCCTGCCCGGCGGGCTGCTCCCACGAGGGCTGCGCGGGGGCCGACGGCTGGTCCCACGAGGACTGGCCCGACGCGGACGGCTGGTCCCAGGAGGACTGCGCGGGTGCCGACGGGATCGGCTCGACGGGCGGCGGGGCCCAGCCGCCGTCGGAGGCGGGCTGCTGGGGTGCCGGGGACGGGGAGCCCCAGGACGCGGCGGGAGCCTCGGCGGCAGAGGCCGCCGAGCCGCCCGGGGCGTACGGGCTCGGGGCGCCCTGCTCGGGCCCCTGCGCGCCGTCGACGGGCTGGACCGGGGAGGCGCCCTGGTCACGCCATGCCGCACCGGGCTCGGAGAGCAGGTTCTCGTGCGTGGACACCGCGACGGACGGCGCGCCGAGGTAGTGCTCGGCGCCGGCGCGCTCGAAGTCGTCGGGGCGGGGCTGGAGGGGGTTGCGTCCGGCCTTGATGTCCGTGACGACCGAGTCGATCGCCCGGTCGTGGAAGCCGCGCAGCAGCTTGCGCGGGTCGAAGAAGATCGACAGCGCCATCAGCAGCGGGAACAGCGCATACACGGCCCAGCGTCCGAGAGCGCGCACGAAGCCGAGCGCCCCGCCCTCGCTCAGGCGGGTCACGCGCAGGCCCAGGATCAGCTTGCCCAGGGTGAAGCCCTTGGCGCCGACCAGCCAGATCATCACCAGGTGGTATGCGGCCGGCAGCGCGGTCCCGACGCCGATGAGGATCATCGAGGTGGTGCTCGCGCTCTGCGAGGTGATGATCAGGATGAAGCCGATCAGGAACGGGACCGTCACGAGCGTAGCGATCACCGTGTCGATCAGCGCGGCGAGGAAGCGCTTGACCGGGGTGGCCGGGGCGCAGCCGTCCAGCGGCGGCTCGAAGGATGCCGCGGCGGGAGCGCCCTCCGGAGCGGCGCCGGGCGCAGTGCCCGGGGCGGCGCCCGGCCCGGGGGCCGACGCACCGGGCCCGCCGGGCATGCCGGGGCTCTGCCCGGGCTGGTTCATCGCGGGCTGGTTCATCGGTGGCTGCGTGACCATCACCCGATCGTACTGTTCCTCGCTCCGCAGCGCGGTCGCTCCCGGCTGGGCCGGGCGGAGGGAGTCGGCCGTGATGAGCTCGATCCCCTCGTCCTCCTGGTCGGACCGCTCCTGCCCCTGCTCCGCCCGGGTGCGGGGCCTGGGCGGCGCCGACCAGGCGCCGGGCGCGTCGGTGGCCCGCTTCTCGTAGGGCGAGGCCTGATAGCGCGCACCGCACTCGCCGCAGATCGCGGCCCCTTCGGACAGCAGCGTCCCGCAGGTGCTGCAGTATCTGGTCTGGTTCATGAGGAACGGCCCTTTCGCCTGATGGTCCGCCAGAGGGACGGTGCGGTCGTGCCGCGCACCGAGGAGCGGCGTCGCCGCAGCGCCTCCGTGCGCTTCTGCGCCTTCGCCCGGGCGCGGGCGTTGACCCGTCGGCGCCGGTTCTCGCGCCGTCGCTCGGCCGCACCGCGGCGGAAGGAGCGCAGGGAGAGCGCGGTGCGGAGCCGACGATGCCACGGCAGGGCGGCGGTGGCGCCGCTGAGCGCCGCCATCACCTGGTCCCAGTACTCCTCCGCCGCGGCGTCGGGCAGGTCGTCCGGGCCGAACACGGCCCGGTCCGCGCGGGCGGCCAGCGTGGACGCCCCGAGCTGGGGGACGTCGGCCTGGAGCTGTGCGGCGATCTCCGCCCGGGTCATCAGCGGATCAGGAGCCCTGCCCATGTCGGTGAGGAGGTCCAGGATCTCCTGCCAGCCGCCGTCGACGCGGGCCGGCAGGGTCTCGAGCGCGCGACGGCGTCGGCGCCGCACCGTCTTGGCGATGATCACCGCGGCGGCGAACAGGCCCAGCAGCACGAACGGGAGCAGGCCGAGGCCCAGGTACACGACCCACGAGGCGGTCTCGTCGGTCGGGTCCTCGTCGTCGTCGGTGTCGTCGCTCATCGCGCCGGGCGGCGGGCTCGGCGGCTCGGCCGGGGGCGGCGGCGGCTGCGCGACCTGCGGCAGCGGCTTCTCCACCTCCTTGGGCTGCGGCTCCGTGGGGTCCTCGTCCTCGTCGGGGGCGGGATCGAAGCGCACCCAGCCGATGTCCTCGAAGGCGACCTCCACCCAGGCGGTGACGTCGTCGCCGGTGATGGAGGCGGTCCCCTCCTGACCCTCGGGCACCTCGAAGCCCATCACCACGCGGGCGGGGATGTCGATCGAGCGGGCCAGCACGGCGGTCAGCGCCGCGTACTGCTCCTCGTCGCCGATGCGGCCCATCGGCTGGGCGTCGGGGGTGTCCTCGTCGAAGCCGACCTCCTCGAGCATCGCCCGGAGCCGGCTGTACCCGTGGCCGGAGAGCGAGGCGGTGTCGTCCTCCAGGCCGTGGGAGTAGTAGGCGTCGTCCTTGACGGAGCGGGAGAGGTTCTGGAAGCGCTCGTAGTCGGAGTCGGAGGAGCCCGCCCACTCCTCGGCGAGTGCTGTCATGTCGTCCGTCGGCGTGTTGTCGGGCAGGGCGATGTCCGCGAACGTCGCGGTGTTCTGCTGCTCCGCGGTGGGCTCCGTGTACGGCTCGTAGGACAGCTCGTAGCTGTCCCCCGCCTGCACCCCGAGCGCGTTGACCGCGGTCTGCGAGGGCTGGTTGAGGAAGAGGTTCTCGGTGGTGGCGCTCGCGCGCCCCTGGTCCATCCCCTCGAGGTCGATGCGGTTGGTCCGCTCGCCGACGGTGGGCATCCACACGCCGCGGTACGCGCCGATCGTCACGGAGGAGACCTGCTGCTGCCCGGTGCCCTCCTCGAGGTCGACGCCGGGGGCGGTGCGCAGGAACGCCCCGGAGGGGCTGTCCTTCTGCCGGCTGGAGGCGACGTTGTAGACCTGCAGGTCGTACTGGTCCATCGTGGCCAGGCGGATCTGGTCGCCGCTGCTCACGCCGGTGATGGTGAACAGCTCCTCCTCGCGCTGGTCCTTGAGGTAGCCGCGGAACTCGGTCAGCGGGGAGACGTACTGGCGCGGGTCGAAGGGCGGGGTGATCCGGTCGCGCTGGGCGTAGCGGATGGTGCCCTCGGGCGGGTCCAGCAGGGGGCTCGCCGCGAAGGCGCCGCCGGCGGCGATCGCCATGATCACGGCGCCGCCGATCACGCGGCGTCGCAGCACCGGGTTCTTCCAGGAGCCGGGGCGGACGGTGTCGGAGATGATCGTGGACTCGGCACCGGCCAGGCGGCCGCTCTCGAAGCGCCAGGTCAGCCAGCCGACGGACAGCACGGCGTAGAGCACGCCGCGCGGCACCGGCCAGAACGCCTGGTCCGTGCCGAAGAAGATGCTCGTCGCGACCATCACCAGCGGGAACAGCCAGGCCAGGACGTAGAGGCGGGTGCGCATCACGACGGTCATCGCCGCCAGCGACAGCAGCAGCATGCTGATCCACACCACCGCCAGCACGCCCTGGGCGACGCCGACGGGCGGGGCGACGGTCAGCAGCGACTTCCAGCTCGTCACCGGCGCCTTCAGCAGCTCGAGCAGCGATCCCGGGGTGGGGACGATGCCCCAGAGCGCCCGGGTGGGGGCGGCGAACATCGAGCCGAACAGGAGGTACACCCCGAGCACGAGGGCGGTGATCCGCAGCGGCCCCCAGCGCCAGCGGGCGCCGATCAGGGCGATCAGGGTGCCGAGCACGAGCGCCATGATCCCGGTGACCAGGTACTGCGCTCCCCCGTAGACGTGCTGGAAGCCGAGCAGCGCGAGGACGAACAGCGCGCCGAGCACGGCGAGGTCGATCGCGAGGCGCTTCGCGGGGACGGACGAGAAGTAGCTGGGGCGGCGCGCGGGGCGCGCGGGCGCGGTCATCGGCCCACCGCCCTCAGGGCGCGGGCGAGGGTGTCGAGGGAGCCGAGGGTGACGACGTCGAGCGAGCCGATCGCCGATCGCTGCACCTCGGCGTCCTCCACGCAGCGGATCGCCACGGCCATCACTCCGATCGGAAGCTGGTTGGCGGCGGCGTTGAGCTCGCGCGCCGTGGTGTGGGGACCGACCACCATCATCACCGCGGAGGCGTTGGGGGCGAGGTCGGATGCCTTCTGCCCCAGCTCGTGGAAGGAGATCCGTTCCTTGAGCTGCTCGACCAGCGTGTAGTCGTCCATCATCGGGCGGAAGGAGGCGGTGCGCTGGCGGGCGTCGAAGGTGAAGGGCGTCAGCTCCTTCTCCTCCCGGAAGGTCTGGGCGGAGATCGAGGCGGCCACGGACACGGCCAGCTCGAACTCCTCCTCGCTCGCATAGTGCTCGGCGAGGTTGTCGAGCGCGACCACCACGTGGGAGCGGCGGGTCTCCTCGAACTGGCGGACCATGAGCTTCCCGGTGCGGGCGGTGGTGCGCCAGTGGACGTGGCGGCGGTCGTCGCCGGGCGCGTAGTCGCGCAGCGCGTGGAAGGCGATGTCGGAGCTGGAGAGGTCCGAGGAGGGCGTGCCCTCGAGGTCGCGGAGGAAGCCGCTGGCGGCCTCGTCGAGGCGGACCGTGCGCGGGTGGACGAAGAGCTCCTGCTCCTTCGCCCAGGTGACCTGGCGGCGCATGAGGGAGAGCGGGTCGTCGCGCACGGAGCGCACGGGCCCGACGACCAGCACGGCGCGGCGCTTGGTGGGGACGGCGAAGAGCTCCTCGTGGCTCTGGGCGGCCGCGAGCCGCGGCACCAGGAACTGGGCGGTCGCCTGGCCGACGGCCAGCTCGATCCGCGAGGGGAGGATGTCGCGCTGGGTGGGGTTGGCGACCTCGACCCGGCCGACGGCCCGGGTGCCGACGACGACCCGGTGGGTCTGCAGGTCGAGCGTGACCTTGTAGTTCGCCTTGCCCAGCACGAACAGCGCCGCGATCACGAGCGGGACGGTGAGCGCGAGCGCGACCACGTTCAGCTCGGTGACGTGCAGGGTCAGACCGGCGATCCAGCACGCGGCGGCGACGCCGGCCACGGCCCACCCCACCGGGGAGACGACGTCGAGGACCGGGTGGATGCGCCGCATCCACAGCTCGACGACGCGGTCCCGCAGACCGGCCCAGCCGGTGCTCGCGGGGGCATCGCCCTGGGTGGTCTCCTCGGCCGGGCCGGTCTGCCCCTCACGGGCGCGCTTCGCGGCAGCGCGCGCCCTGCGGCGCTCGCGACGGGAGCCGGCCCGGGACTCGGCCGCGGCGGCGCGGCGGCGCTTCTTCGCCTCGGCCTTGGCGGACTTCGCGTCGGCGGTGTCGGTGGGGACGGAGGAGGGCTGGGAGCTCATGCCGTCTGCTGGCGCGCCTGGGGAGGCGCCACCTCGCTGAGGATCTTGGTCATGACGGACTTCGCGGTGGTGCCCGCGAACTCGGCCTCGGGGTCGAGCACGAAGCGGTGCAGCCACACCGGCTCCACGAGCGACTTGACGTCGTCGGGGATCACGTAGTGGCGTCCGTTGACGGCGGCCCACACCTTGACGGTGCGCATGAGGGCGAGGGCGCCGCGGATGGAGACGCCGACGCGGACCTCGGGCGCGAGGCGGGTCTCCTCCATCAGGCGCGAGACGTACTCGAGCACCGCCGGGTCCACGTGCACGGTGGAGGCGAGCTGGGTCATGTCGTTGACGGCCTGCAGGGAGATGCGCGGGGTGAGCTGCTTGGAGCGGTCTCGCAGGGCGGAGCCCTGGAGGATCTGCACGCTCGAGGCGTGGTCCGGGTAGCCGATCGAGGTCTTCATCAGGAAGCGGTCCAGCTGCGCCTCGGGCAGGCGGTAGGTGCCGGCCTGCTCGATCGGGTTCTGGGTCGCGATCACCATGAAGGGGTTGCCGACCTCGTGGGTGACGCCGTCGACGGTGACGCGGCCCTCCTCCATCACCTCGAGCATCGCCGACTGGGTCTTGGGCGAGGCGCGGTTGATCTCGTCGGCGAGGACGACGTTGGCGAAGACGGGGCCCTTGTGGAACTCGAAGGACTTCGTGTTCTGGTCGTAGATCGTCACGCCCGTGACGTCGGAGGGCAGCAGGTCCGGGGTGAACTGGATGCGGGTGCTGGTGCCCTGCACGGTCGCCGCGATGGAGCGGGCGAGGGAGGTCTTGCCGGTGCCCGGCGCGTCCTCGAGCAGCACGTGGCCGGGGGCCATCATCGCGGTCAGCACTAGGCGGACCACCTCGTTCTTGCCGAGGACGGCCTGGCCGACGCTCTGGACGAGCTTGTCGAAGGTGTCGGCGAACCAGCGGGCCTGTTCGGGGGTCATGCTCATGAGGAGGAGTCTGCTTTCGGTGGTGGGAGGCGGAGGGATTGAGGCAGGGAGGCGCGAGGGACTA
Organism: Brachybacterium paraconglomeratum; assembly: GCF_003994255.1. Classification (GTDB taxonomy): domain Bacteria; phylum Actinomycetota; class Actinomycetes; order Actinomycetales; family Dermabacteraceae; genus Brachybacterium; species Brachybacterium conglomeratum. Next base: position 177,833 of record NZ_ML133858.1, read on the forward strand.
GCGCGGCATGTACGCCGAACCGACCTGCTCGCCGGCGACAGAGACGCGCAGCGGGTTGTTGGTCGTGGAGTCGTGTCCGTAGAAGAACCGGTTGGGCTCCCGGGTCCACGTGCCGTCGGCTTTCGCCGTGATGGTCTCGCTCGCGTAGTTCGGGTCGTTGTTGTTGGAGTACTGGACCTTGTACGTCTTCCCCGGCTCGAGGTTCGTGAGCGTGAAGCCGTAGTACTTGCACTGACCTGTGCTGCAGTTCTCGGACACGCCTGTGTAGTCCTCGGACCAGTTCCAGCTGCTGGAGTCGAGCTTCGGCGCCGGCGGGTTGTACTTGTTGGCCGTGACGGAGTCCTTGACCTGACCGCTGCTGAGCCCGCCCTCGTTCACGACCTCGGCCGTGATCTCGTGCGTGGACCCCGAGTCCACCCGCTGGGTGTGCGAGAACTTGTTGCCGGAGACGGTCTGCGCCTTGCCGTCGATCCACACCTTGAGGGTCTTGTCCCGGCCGCCGTCCGTGCCGTTCGCCGTCACGGTGTAGGAGACGTTGCAGTTGTCGGCGGCATGACAGGTGCCGGCACTGGTGCTGATCTGCGGCCCGGCCGGCTTCGTGTAGGGCGTGACCGCGTTGGACTCCTCGGAGCGGGGGCTCACGCCGCCGTCGGCCGCGAAGCCGTTGCGGGCCTCGACGGTGAAGCGGTACGAGGTGCCGTTGCTCAGCCCGGAGATGGACGTGCTCGTGGACGAGGCGTCGACGGTCTTCGAGCCGCCGTTCCAGCGCACCACGTACTTGGTGACCGTGGTGCCGTTGCCGTTCGCCGCCTCCCAGCTGACGTTCGCCCGTCCGTTCGGCCCGTCGCCCTTGCCCTCGCTCGGCATCGACGCCTTCACCCCGGTGGGCGCCTCGGGCTTCGCCCACGGGACGACCTCGTTCGACGCCTTCGAGGAGCCGGAGCCGGTGCCGACGGAGTTCACGCCGGTGATGGTGAACGTGTGCTTGCTGTCGCGATCCAGGTCGCGGAAGGACGCCTTGGTGGTCCCTCCGTCGACCGTCTGGCTCGCGCCCGAGGAGGACTTCACGACGTACTGCGTGATCGGCTCGCCGTTCGCCTCGGCATCCGTCATCGCCGGCCACGTCACGTCCACCGCGCCGCCGAGAGCGGTGTTGACCCGCTCGGCCGACGGGGTGCCGCTGGGGGCCTTGGGCTTGCCGGCCGGGTGCTCCGCCGAGGACCACTCCGACCACTCCGAGGGCTCGTCGGCCAGGTTCGAGGCCCGCACCCTGAATCGGTAGTCGACGCCGTTGGTCAGCCCCGAGAACACCGTCTGGGTGCTGCCGCCCTCGACGGTCTGGGAGGAGATCCCCTGGCCGCTGGTGTCCTGGACCTGCACCTCGTAGCTCTGGATCGCGGAGCCGCGGTTCTCGGGTGCGGACCATCCCACGGTCAGCTGCTGGTCGCCGCGCTCCGCCCGCGGGGCGGCCGGCTTCTCGGGACGCACGTCGGGGCGGGCCACGGCCGAGGGCACCGACGGGTCGGAGTCGCCGACGTCGTTGGTAGCCACGACCTGGAAGGTGTACTCCGTGTCGTTGGTCAGCCCGGTGATCGTGCAGGAGGTCGAGGCGCACTGCTGCGACACCGTCCCGCCGGTCGCCGAGGTGACCGTGTACCCGGTGATCGGGGCGCCGTTGTCGGCTCCCGCGTCGAAGTTCAGCTCGACGAACCCGTCGCCGATCTCCCCGATGCGCGGCGCGGAGGGCGGCGCCGGCTTGCCGCGCACCACGATCCGGATCTCGCCGGTGACGTGGCGGTCCGGGTCTCCGGTGTCGTCCTCGACCGTGTACTGAGCGGTGAGGATCCCGTGGAAGGTCTCTGCCGGGGTGATCGAGACCTTGTCGCCCTTGAGCTCGACGGTGCCCTCACCGGCGGTGAGGCCGGCGCTGAGCAGCTCCCGGTCCCCGCCGGGGAAGGGATTGGAGTCGTTCTCGAGCACTGCGATGTCCTTGGTGGTGCCCGCGTCGATCGTGTCCTCGTCCATCACGGTGGTGAGCAGGGGCCGCGGCGAGCCGCCGACGGTGACCTGCACGGAGGACTCCACTGGATCGTTCGTCCCGTCGGAGACGGTCACCGGCACCTCGAGGACCGTGCCCTTGGGCGCCTTCGGCGTCGCGGTCGCGGTGAAGACCGAGCCCTCGACCGACACGTCGATCTCCGGGTTCTCGGTGAACTTCCCGAGGGCGAAGGTGAACGTGTCGTCATCGGGGTCGTCCACGCCGGGCGCGAGGTCGACCGTGGCCTGGCCCTCTCCCTGCGCGACCTCGAGCAGCGCGCCCTGGAAGGTCGGCGGGAGGTTCTCGTCCTCGGGCGCGACCTCGACGGGGATCGCGAGCGTCGCGGTGGCCGCGGTCGCGTCCCCCACCGCACCGTCCGTGACCTCGACGCTGATGGTGTCCTTGCCGGAGAAGTCCGCGGCAGGGCGGTAGCTCAGCGTCGTCTCGTTCTCGACGAGCTCGCCGCCGTCGCCGTGGCCTGCCGTCACGAGCGACGGGTCGGTGATCTGCACGCTCTCCGCGCCCGGGCGGACCCGCACGTTCCCGGGATCGGCGAGGTCGATCTTCGCCTCGGCGCCGGCCTGCACCTTCACCGGCTCCCCCACCCAGACGGGGGCCTGCTTCGCGGTGCCGGGCACCCACACGTAGCCGGCCGAGGACTGGTCGTCCTGGTCGGTGATGATGTAGCGGATCCGCTGCTGCTCCTCCTGGGGCACGATCTTCAGCGTCCCGTCCTCGCGCAGGTCCACGCCCTCGTAGGAGCCGTCGAGCGCGACCTCGAGGTCGTTGGTGCTGCCGTCGGGATCGGAGTCGTTGGCGAGCACGTCGACCTCGACGTGGTCCTTCTTCGGATCCAGGACGTCCTCGACCGGCACGAAGTCGTCGACCGCGACCGGGGAGAGCAGCGGCGCGTTCGCGGCGACCTTGACGGTCGCGGTGGCGCTGGACTTCAGCTGCTCGTCGGTCGCCGAGTACAGCACCGTGTGGGTGCCCTCCTCGGCCGGGGTGGTGACGGTGACGAGGTTGTCCTCCGTGTCCTCCGGCGGCTCGACGTACTCGATGTCCGTCATCGCCTCCACGTCGCCGCGCACGATGCCGAGCGCGTCGCCCTCGGGGTCGGTGTCGTTGTCGAGCACCGGGATCTGCACCTCGCGCTCCGGGCGCACCTCGACGGTGTCGTCGACCGCGTAGGGGGCCTGGTTGCGGTCCGTGGGCGCGGCGATGCCGACGAGCACCTCCGCGGTGCCGATCGCGCCGTGGCGATCCATCACCTGGTAGCGGAAGCGGTCCGTGCCGACCGAGTCCTCGTGCGGCACGTACTCGATCCACTCGCCGTTCGCGGTGGTGATCTCGCCGAGGGTGGGCATGGGGCTCGCCGCCCCGGTGAGCATCACGGAGTCGCCGTCGGGATCGATGCCGGTGGTCTGGACGGGGATCCGCACCGGGGTGCCCGCGACCGCGCGGGCGGTGAGGTTCTCCGGCCGCGGCGGGGTGTTCTCCGCGTCCCGCGGCACGATGGTGATGTAGGCGAGGGCGGAGCCGGTGCGGCCCGTCTCGTCGACCACCTCGTACTGCACGACGGCCTCGCCCGTCGCGTCGTCGTCGGCGCGGAAGCGCAGCATGTCCTGGTGCGGCTCGGTGTTGCCCAGCGCATCGGCGCGGGAGGTGTCGAGGTTCGTGCCGAGGTGGAGGTCGGAGCCCGTGGGCGAGACGTCGTTGGCGGTGACGTCGATGTTGACCATGTCCCCGGCGCGCACGACGGTGCGGTCCGGGACGGCCTCCGGGTTCGCGAACTGCGTGTCCGTGTTCACGACCATCATCCGGATGGTGCCCGTCGAGGTGCCGGCCGAGTTCGAGACCTCGTAGGTGATGGGGACCGGCTCGGAGGAGACGGTCGCGCCGGGCTCCGCCTCGACCCGCACCAGGTGGTGGTCGACGACGGTGGCCTTCAGACCGCTGCCCTCGGGGACCTCGAGGGAGTTCGCGACCAGCACCCCGCCGGTGGGGTCCACGTCGTTCTCCAGCGGGTCCACGAGCGTGTCGGTACCGGTGGTGACCGTTCCGAGGTCGTCGACGGCGACGGGCTGGAGGTTCTCCGCCTCCGGCTCGACCACGTCGATGCGCATCAGTCCCAGGGAGGTGGTGCTGCCGCCGCTCGCCCCGACCGTGTACTCCAGGTAGTGGGTGCCGGGCCCGGCACCGGTGACGTCGACGCTCCCGGCGTCCAGGGCCGGATCGACCTCCAGCCCCTCGGACTCGCCGACGCTGATCAGCTCGAGCTCGCCGCCGTTGGGGTTGAGATCGTTGACCAGGGGCTTGAGCGTGGTGGTGCGTCCGGAGACGATGCTGACGTGGTCGGCGGTGGTGATCGGCGGGAGGTCGCTGTCGGTCACCGACTCGATCTGGATCGTCCCCTCCCCCGTCTCGCCGTTCTCGTCGCGGAAGGTGAGCTGGACCTGCTTCGTGCCCGGCGAGAGGCCGGCGTCGTTGAAGGTGATCTTCCCGTCGGGGGTGAAGGTGACGAGGTCCTCCGGCGGGACCGTGGCGTTGGAGAGGTAGAAGGCGTCGCCGTCGGGGTCCTCCCAGTACGGCAGGATGTTGAAGCTGATCTCCTGGCCGGAGCGGACCTGGACCTTGGTCATCGTCTCCTCGGCGGCCTGCGGGGCGGAGTTCTCCCCCTCCTGGCGCACCTCGAGGGTGACGGTGGCGGTGTCCTTGCCTCCACGCCCGTCGTCGACGGCGTAGGTGAAGGTCTGGGTGCCGGAGGCGTCGTCGGCGACCTGGATCTGGAGCTGCGTGCCCCCCGTGATCGGGGTGACGTGCCCGGCGGCGGGCTGCTTCCCCTCCACATCGACGGTGAGCACGTCGCCGTCGGGGTCGACGTCGTTGCGCGTGACGGGGAGGACCACGTTCTGACCGGGCCGCACGCCGAAGGTGTCGTCGTTGGCCGTCGGGGGCCGGTTCTCCTCCTCGCGCTCGGCCGCGACGTTCTCGATCGTGGTGGTGAGAGTCTCCTTCTCCTTCTCCTTCGACTGGTCGGTCTGGATGTCCTGGTTGATGACCCAGTCGTCGACCAGCTGCATCGAATCCATGATCTCCCAGGACAGACCGAACTTCTGGTCGTTGAGCACGACCAGGTCGCGGTTCTGGCGCAGGGAGAGGTCCGCCCCGGCCTTCGCCTCGGGGATCACGTCCCTCACGGGCTCCTGGCCCTCGCAGGCGCGGACGTAGCGGAGGGAGCCGCCCCAGGCGCCGTAGGCGCAGCCGTCGACCTGCGCCGGCTCGACGACCTCGGAGCCGGTGCCGCCGGCGGGGATCGACTCCGCCTTCCCGCCGTCGAGAGGGATCAGCAGCATCGTGTCGGCGGTGGACAGGACGACGTTCTCGGAGGCGGGGCCTGCCTGCTGGAGCTCGCCGACCTCGAGGGAGGAGATCCCGTAGTCCTCGAGCGGGTAGTCCTTCATCTCGGTGCCGAGGCGAAGCATGCGGTTCTCGCGATCCATGATCACCGGCACGTCGCCGACGACGGTGAGCTCGACCTGCGCGGCGTCGCTCGAGACCCCGCCGGCGATGAACGGCTTGTCCGCCTTCGTGTCTCGGGTGGACGGTGTACGGGGGTAGCGCAGGAGCTCCTCGCCGTTGAGCACGTAGACGTCGCCGCTCATTGAGACGGCGACGGGAGGCGCGCCGCTGCCGGTCTCGAGGACGGGTTCGACCGAGGCGGGGCTGAACGCCGCGGCTTCGTCCGGGGAGAGGATCCAGACCCGGCCATCGGGCGCGGCGATCACGACGCGGTCCCCGCCGATGCGGACGGTGGACTCGGGCGGCAGCTCGACGAGGCCCGCACGGGAGGCGGCCGCGGTGTTGATGGGGGTCATGCCGCGCGGCCCGGTCTCGAAGACGTGGTAGCCGGACTGGATGATGTCGAGGTCCTGGCCGGTGGCGGAGATGCGGGCGTCGAGCTCGCCGGCGTCGACGTTCAGGCGGCCGATGAGGCCGCGGTCGCCGTTGCTGACCCAGACGCCGCCGTCGGAGACCTCGACCTCCGAGGAGGACAGGCCGTCGTAGTTCACGGCGAAGCCGGTGAGGACGAGCGCCACCACTGACAGGACGGCCGTGGACACGACCGTGGTGCGCCGACCGCGGCGCCTCTTCGGTCCAGCGGTGACTGACATGGTGGTACCCCCAGAAGACGTGCAGACTCCTCGCGCACGCCCGGCCTCGACCGGCTGCTCTCACTGAGGAGATGACCCCCGCAGTCGATGTGGTCGCGCACGACAACGGACAGCGTACCGGTCCCCCGCGCGACGCACTACGCGCGCCCGGCCTCGTCCAGCTCCCGTACAGGTCAGGCAGACCGAACGATCGCCGATCTCAGGAGGAGCTCACCGACGGCGCTCGACGAGCGTGCGGGTGAAGGTCTCCAGCGCCTCGCGGACGGGGCCCTGCGGCAGCTCGCCGAGGATCTCGACGGCCTCGTCGGCGGTGCGCTGGGCGAGCCGGCGCGTCTCCTCGAGCGCCTCGTCCTCGCGCAGCAGCTCCACGAGCTCGCCCAGCGCGGTGTCGTCGCTGAGATCGCTGTCAAGCCTGCGCAGGATCTCGAGGCTGCGCGGGTCCTGCTGCTCGGCCGCCCGGCGGCGGACGAGGAGGGTGGGCATGGTGGGCACGCCCTCACGCAGGTCGATGCCCGGGGTCTTCCCGCTCGTGGCGGCGTCGCTCTCGAGGTCCAGCACGTCGTCGGCGAGCTGGAAGGCGACCCCGACCTTCTCGCCGTAGCGGCTCATGACGTCGCCGGAGCCCTCGGGGGCACCGGCGAGGGAGGCGCCGAGGTCGCCGGCGAGGGCGAGCAGCGACGCCGTCTTGTCCGAGAGAACGGAGATGTAGTGGGCGAAGGGGTCCTCCCCCTCGGCGGGTCCGACGGTCTCGTGCAGCTGGCCGAGGCAGAGCCTCTCGAAGGTCTCGGAGTGCATCCGCACGGCCTCGGGGCCGATGCGGGCGCTCAGCGCGCTCGCCCGGGCGAAGAGGAAGTCCCCGGTGAGGATCGCGACGTTGTTGCCCCACAGCGAGTGGGCGCTGTCGGTGCCGCGGCGGGTGGGCGCCGAGTCCATCACGTCGTCGTGGTACAGGCTGGCCAGGTGGGTCAGCTCGACGAGGATCGCCGCGTCCTGCACGCCCTCGGCATCGACGTCCCCGAGGGAGGCCGCCAGGAGCACGAGCATCGGGCGCACACGCTTGCCGCCGGCGTCCATGAGGTGGCGGGCGGTCCAGCGCATCATGTCGTCGGAGCTCGCGACGGACTCGCGCAGCCCATGCTCGATGGCCCCCAGGCGCTCGACGATGCTCGTCGCGAGCTGATCATCGATGTCGGGCACACCCGGCAGCGTGGACGGCATGTCTCTCCTGGGGATCGGACCGGTCCCGAGAAGCGGGGCCGGCGTGCGGACTGCGCTCCCGGACAGGAGCGACACGACAGCCGAGTCTACCGGGGAGGCACGGGCCCCGAGCCGTACGACGGTCCCGAGGTGACGGGCGGAACTGCGCACCACTCCGCCGATGGATGGATCTGCGAGCTCACCCCCTGAACCAGACCATCCCGGCGCTCGGGACGGTTCAGCCCGACCCCCCTCCCGGGCCGGTGCCTCGCCTTCCGACCCCGGTTGTCATGCCCGGCTCCCGTTCTCGCGCCAGGACCCGGGACGCGTGTGGGCTCCCAGTTCCCGGGCATGAAAAAAGGGAGTGGAGGAGGCGAACACCCGAAAAGGGGTTCAAGCACTCCTCCACTCCCAGTGAAGATGTCCGGCGGCGACCTACTCTCCCACACCCTCCCGAGTGCAGTACCATCGGCGCGATCGAGCTTAGCTTCCGGGTTCGGAATGGAACCGGGCGTTTCCTCGACGCTATGACCGCCGTAACACGATGAGACACAACCAGCCACCCACCCACACCAAACCGGTGCCGGCAACGGGGTTGTTCCCCAAGAACCGCACAGTGGACGCGAACACACACAGAGCAAACAACCAACACAAAGAATGTTGTTGTAAGTCATCGGCCATTAGTACCAGTCAGCTCCACACATTGCTGTGCTTCCACATCTGGCCTATCAACCCAGTCATCTACTGGGGGCCTCACACACCTCAAGGGTGCAAGG
>NZ_ML133859.1:0-79581 GCF_003994255.1 Brachybacterium paraconglomeratum
TGCATCCAGCGAGACGAGAACTACTCGGAGACTTCCCCAGTCACCGGAGCAGCACCAAACAGGTACACCCCAGCAGGACAGTTACTGGCCAATCATTTACGGTTCCCAGTAGGGCTCAAAAGTGCACCTTTGCGACACATCCGTCGCACTGGGTATACCCGATGGGACAGAAGCGCCTCGCGCGCTTAGAGCTCGCGCGGATAAGAAATCAGTCGCGGAGCCACAGGGTCCCGCTGCTAAAATTGGCAGCATGTCTGGCTCCTCTTGCTCGGCCGCTTGCGCGGCAGTGACCAGGACGTCCCGCTAGCGGCGGGACGTCCGGCTCTCAGCAACATCTCACCTGGAACGTCCAGTCGCTTCGTGGTCCATCCGGAGCGGCCTTTTGTGCTGCTCGTAACTCCTCAGAGCGACGGAGCAACAGATGCGTTCAAGTTTTTCCTCTTCTACCCGCGTGCACAGTCCCGCACGTGTGCGCGCATGGCTCGCGCTGTGCGCGATGTCGATGCTGCAGTTCTTCATCGCGGTCGACGTCACCGTGGTCAACATCGCCCTGCCCTCGATCGGCGCGGACTTCGACGTCGAGGGCCACTCCTTGACCTGGGTCGTGGTCGGCTACACCATCACCGGCGGCGGGCTGCTGATGCTCGGCGGCCGGCTCGGTGACCTTCTGGGCCGTCGCCGCACTCTCCTGGTCGGCACGACTCTCTTTGGCGCGGCTTCTCTGCTGGCGGGCCTGGCCCCATCCTTCCCAGTCCTGGTCGCCGCACGCCTGCTCCAGGGAGCCGGCGAGGCCGTAGCGCTGCCCGCGGCGATGGCCACCATCGTGCTGCTCTTCCCCGAAGGCCCGCGCCGGTCGCGCGCCCTGAGCGTGTGGGCCGCCGTGGCCAGCTGCGGCCTCGTTCTTGGGTTCGCTCTATCGGGGATCATCACCGCCCACCTGGGCTGGCGCTGGATCTTCCTGGTCTCGGTGCCGTTCATCCTGGTCGTGATCGTGGCCGCGCTCGTCCTGGTCCCTGCGGACCGGTCCGCGTCTCGTGAGCGGGTCCGCCTGGACCTCCCGGGCTCGCTCTTGCTGACCGCGTGTCCGTTGCTTTTCGTCTACGCCGCGGTGGAGGCGGGTGAGCCTGCCACCAGCCTCTGGGTGAGCGTGGCCGCGTTGGTTGGTGCGGTGATGGCCGCTGTCGGGTTCGTGCGCGTCGAGTCGAGGTCGCCGAACCCGCTGGTCCCGCTGTCCTTCTTCGCCGACCGTGCTCGACTGCGGGCGAACCTGACGACGATGCTGCTCAGCGGTGCGCTGTCGAGCTCGTTCCTGCTATTCACCTTCTATCTGCAGGACAGGCTCGGCGTCGGGCCTCTGGGGGCAGGCCTCACGATGCTGCCCCTGGCCGCAGCGCTGATTGCGGCATCGGTGCTCGTTCCCCGGCTGCTGGGGCGCTGGGGTGCACGCGCGTGCGTGCTGGTCGGGCTCGCGGCCGCAGCGGGTGCGATGGGCGTGGTCGCCTTCGTGGCCGTCCTGGGCGGCGGGGCGGCATGGCTGCTCCCGGCGATGCTGTTGATCGCAGCGGGCATGGGCTTCGGACTCGTGGGTCTGCAGTACATCGCAGTCAGCGGGACCACCGACGAGGACGCAGGGATCGCCTCCGGCGTCCAGCGAGCAGCAGACCAGCTCGGCGGGGCAACCGGCGTGGCTATCTACGTAGGGCTCGGGTTCGCCCCCGCCCTCCACGCTGGAGACCCGTTCGTGATTGCGGCGGTACTTGCCGTCATTGGGCTAATCGTCGGAGCCCTGGTCATTTCCCGCTCGCCCGCCACCGCCGTGGCGCAGCCTCAGGCCGGGTAGCAGAGCAGGCTGCCGCGCCGCGCCCAGACGGGTGCGGCGCGGCAACCCCTCCGCTCCGACACGATGAGGGGACTGATGCGCGGGTAGGTGTCACATGATCTGTGGCGCTGAGCAGCGTTGCAGGGAAGGATGTGCACCATGCCCGCTCCTTACCCCCAGGAGTTCCGTGACGACGTCGTCCGTGTCGCGAGGAACCGTGAACCTAGCCAGAAGCTCTCCCAGATCGCGAAGGACTTCGGGATCTCGGAGTCGTGCCTGACGAACTGGATGCGCCAAGCAGATGTCGAGGACGGTGCCCGTCCCGGCACGACCCGGGAGGAATCCTCTGAGCTGCGGGACCTGCGTCGCCGGAATCGGCTGCTGGAGCAGGAGAACGAGGTCCTGCGTCGCGCGGCCGCCTATCTCTCGCAGGCGAACCTGCCGGGAAAAGGCTCTACCCGCTCGTGAGCGAGCTCGCTGCTGACGGGATCCCTGTCGCGGTGTCCCTGCGGGTCCTGAAGCTCTCCCGCCAGCCTTACTACCGCTGGCGGAAACAGCAGGTCACCGAGTCCGAGCTTACCGAGGCCCACCGGGCGAACGCCCTGTTCGACGCCCACCGTGACGATCCCGAGTTCGGTTACCGGTTCCTCGCCGGCGAAGCGGAAGCGGCTGGCCAGCGCATGTGTGAGCGGACCGCGTGGCGGATCTGCCGAGATAACCAGTGGTGGTCAACCTTCGGCAAGAGGCGGGGGAAGAACAGGAAACGACCCGGACCGCCCGTTCACCACGACCTGGTCCAGCGGGACTTCTCCGCTGATGACGTCAACGAACTGTGGCTGACGGACATCACCGAGCACTGGACCGATGAGGGCAAGCTCTACCTCTGCGCGATCAAGGACGTGTTCTCCGGTCGGATCGTCGGTTACTCCATCAGCGACCGGATGAAGGCGCGCCTCGCGGTGAACGCCCTGGACAACGCGATATCTCGTCGCTTAGGCGCTGCTGGATGTATCGTGCACTCGGACCGCGGGAGCCAGTTCCGCTCACGGAAATTCGTGCACGCCCTGAACCGTCATCACCTCATCGGATCGATGGGGAAAGGCGGCGCTGCCGGGGACAACGCCGCGATGGAGTCCTTTCTCGCCCTGCTCCAGAAGAACGTCCTGAACCGCAAGCGCTGGCGGACCCGAGAAGAGCTGCGGATCGCGATCATCACCTGGATCGAGCGGACCTACCACCGACGTCGCCGACAGGCTCGCCTGGGCCGATTGAACCCCATCGAGTACGAAGCCATCATGAACCCGACCGTCAGCCTGGCGGCCTAACCACAGCTGACACCTGATCGCGCATCAGTCCCGCGTGACGCCTACGGGGCCGTAGGCTCCCCCGTACGACAGGGTCTAAAAAGGCACTTTCGTGACAGATCTGCAGGTTGGGGTATACCCCAAAAAGGCAGCACGGACCCGCCCTACACGAGCGTCGGCGGCACGGCCCGCGCACCGACGCTGGAGCGTCTTCTTCGGCTGGGCTTAGTCGAATCCTTTTTCGACGCACAGGGTTAGGGCACTGGGGCCATGGACCGCGACAATCAGGCTCTCGCAGTCTTCGGCCCACAAGGACATAACGAACGCACCGTCGCCGAAGCGAGGCAGAACTCGACCACATCTCCCTGCGGCGTGCTCCTCGGCCCTCGGCGAAGGGCGCCCGCGTATAGCCCGGTGACGTCCGGTGCAAGACAGGCTCGGAGAGTTTTCCAGCGCCTCGCTCTTTCCGCAATTCCTCACCCATCGTGGAGCTATATTGACTCAGCGGTCGGACAGTGAGGAGATAAAAGAAAGCTCGCGCTCATGACCCTCGAAGTACTTCGCGAGATCGGAAGCCACTTTCGGCGGGAAGGATCTCGAGGCATCTTCCAAGACCACGGCACGGATCCCGCCGCAGGCAGCTGGCACCTGCTCTACGCCCATGTGCATCCGCCCGCGCCGTGGCTCGCCCTGCTGGACTGGCCCGAGGCCGCGGGCGACCTGCTCGGCATACGTCTCGGCGCGGCCGTCGACGCCCGGGTGCAGCAGGCGCTGGGCACGCCCGCGCCGCGCGCCTGGCCGTCGGCCGCTCGGAGCTGTTCACCCTGAACGGGATCGAGGAGGCGCTGCTCTGGTACAACACGCAGAACCCACGCCGTCACAAGGTGGACGAGCGGGTGCTGCGCTTGCTCGAGTACATCGACGCGCATCTGGACGAGGAGCTCACTGCGCCGCGGCTCGCCGCGGTCGCGCACCTCTCCCCCTCGCGGCTCGCGCACCTGTTCACCGCGCAGACGGGCACCCGCTGCACGGCTACGTCGAGGCGCAACGGATGGAGGCCGCCGCGCGGCTGCTGGAGATGACCCCGGACCCGGTCGCGGAGATCGCGAGGCGGGTCGTGTTCGCCGATCCGCTGTACTTCTCGCGGCGCTCCCGGGCGCTGCGGGGGCTCAGCCCGTCGGCCCATCGGGCGCGACACGGGACGAGCTGATGTGAACGACCCCTCCCGCGCCGCCGTGAGGCGGGCCGGAGAGGTCGTTTGAGAGCACCGACGCGGACGTCGGCCGGGACTCAGGAGTCGATGACCACGGCCATCACCGCGGGCTCGCGGCGGTAGGTGCGGCGCAGGTGATTGCTGACGGTGTCGACCACGATCTGCTCGATCTCGGCGATGTCGTCGATCTTGTCGGTCTTCGACTGCGCGAGCGCCTTCTCGACCTGGGCGGAGGCACCCTCGAAGGTCTTCTTGTCGTGCACGAAGCCCTTGGTGAGGAACTCGACCGGCTCGACCGGCTTGTGGGTCTTGGGGTCGATCAGCGCGACCACCGTGACCACGCCGCCGCCGGAGAGCATGCGGCGCTCGGCGAGGGTGTCCTCGGTGGCGGTGCCGATGGTCTGGCCGTCCACGTAGACGAGACCCGCGTCGACCTTGCCGACGACCTTGATCTTCCCGTCCACGAGGTCCACGACCACGCCGTCGAAGCCGACGACCACGCGGTCCTCGGGCACGCCGGTCTTCCGGGCGAGATCGGCGTTGGCGTGCAGGTGCTTGGACTCGCCGTGCACCGGCAGCACGTTCTTCGGCCCCACGATGTTGTAGCAGTACACGAGCTCGCCGGCGCTCGCGTGGCCGGAGACGTGCACCTTCGCGTTGCCCTTGTGGACGATGTTCGCGCCGAGGTCGATGAGCTTGTTGATGATCCCGTAGATCGCGTTCTCGTTGCCGGGGATCAGCGAGGAGGCCATCAGCACGGTGTCACCCTCGCCCACCTGGATCTGGTGGTCGCCGTTGGCCATGCGCGCCAGCGCCGCCATCGGCTCGCCCTGGGAGCCGGTGCAGATCAGGGTGATCTTGTGATCGGGCATCGACTGGATCTTGCGGAAGTCGACGACCAGGCCGCGCGGGATGGAGAGGTAGCCGAGCTCGCGCGCGATCTTCATGTTGCGCACCATCGAGCGGCCCACGAAGGCGACCTTGCGACCGTTGGCGTGGGCTGCGTCGAGCACCTGCTGGATGCGGTGGACGTGGCTGGCGAAGCTCGAGACGATCACGCGCCGCGGCGAGGTCGCGAAGACCTTGTCGATCGCGGGGGTGAGGTCCCGCTCGCTCATCGTGAAGCCGGGGACCTCGGCGTTGGTCGAGTCGGTGAGGAACACGTCCACGCCCTCCTCGCCCAGGCGCGCGAAGGCGCGCAGGTCGGTGATCCGGCCGTCGAGCGGGAACTGGTCCATCTTGAAGTCGCCGGTGTGCAGCACGGAGCCGGCGGAGGTGCGGATGAACACCGCCAGGGAGTCCGGGATGGAGTGGTTCACCGCGACGAACTCGAGGTCGAACGGCCCAGCCTTCTGGCGGTCCCCGGCCTTGACCTGCATGGTCTTCGGGGTGATGCGATGCTCCTTGAGCTTCGCGGTGATGAAGGCGAGGGTCAGCTCCGAGCCGTACAGCGGGATGTCGGCCCGCTCCTTGAGGAGGTACGGGACGCCGCCGATGTGGTCCTCGTGGCCGTGAGTGAGCACGATGCCGACGATGTCGTCGAGGCGGTCGCGGATCGAGGTGAAGTCCGGCAGGATCACGTCGATGCCGGGCTGGTGGTCCTCGGGGAAGAGCACGCCGATGTCCACGATGAGCAGCTTGCCGTGGTGCTCGAACACGGTCATGTTGCGGCCGACCTCGCCGAGGCCGCCGAGCGGGGTGATGCGCAGGCCGTTCTTGGCCAGGCGAGGAGGAGCGGACAGCTTGTTGCGGGCAGCTACCTGCATAAGGGGATTCACAATCGTCGAAGGGACAGGGACTGAGGTCTCGGGTGCCGCGCGCGTCCCCTCGTCGGGGTGCAGCGATCAACACACCGTTCACCGTACGGCAGAAGGGGACATCTCCCACACCCCTGGGCGCAAACACTCGATCTTGTCACTCTGACAGCGCGGGTGCGGGAGCGGCCGACGGGCGGGGCCGGTGACCGGGGCGGCCGGCGGACGCTCGCTCGCGGCGCATCCCGCGACCGACGGAGACCTCGGCCGCCCGGCGACCGACGGCGGCACCCTCAGCCGGCGAGGTGCTCGCACAGCGCCTCGAGGGAGCGCTCGGCGCGGAAGGCATGTCCGCCCGGGGTGACGACGAGCTCGGGCGGGACGGCACCGTGCGCCTCCCACACCGGCCGCAGCTGCGCGAAGGCCTCCCGGGTCGCGGCGATCGGGAAGATGCGGTCGCGCGCCCCCGCCTCGATCACCAGCGGGCGCGGGGCGATCAGCGAGGCGATGTCCGCCATCTCGAGCTCGGGCAGCAGGCCAGGGACGATGTTGCAGGGGCAGTGCCGGATGGAGGCGATGCTCGCTGCGAAGCTGCAGAAAAAGGTAGCGACCAGCGCCGCGGAGATCGTCTCGTCGGCCGCGGCCAGCAGCAGCGCGACCGCCCCACCCCCGGAGCCACCGGCGACGGCGACCCGCTGCGGGTCCACACCCGGCAGGGCGCGCAGCGCCTGGACCGCGGCGCGGGCGTCGGCGACGCGGCGGCCGATGACCGGCCGGCCGTGCAGCAGGTGCCGGGCCGCGTCGATCTCGCAGGTCTTCTCCTCTGGCGCCCATGGAGCGCCGCCCGGCGGGGGCGGGACTCGGCGCCGGCCGAAGCTGATCATCTCCGGGCACAGCACCGTCAGCCCGGCGCGGACGAGCTTGTGGGCGAGGGCGTCGTGGTACTCGTCGGCCGGGTCGGTGGCGACGAGATCGTCGATGCCGCGGCCGTGCCCGGCGATCAGGACGACGCCGGCGCCGGTGTCGACGGCCGGGTCGGGGCGCAGCAGGAACGCCGGGATCACGTCGGGGTCGGCATCCGGCGCGGCTCCTGGCTCCCCGCACGGGGCGAGCAGCTGCACCTCGACCGGGCCGCCGTCCGACGGGGCCGGCGGCACGGCGGCGAGGCTTCCCTCCGTCGTGGTGGGGTCGAGACCCAGCAGGGTGCGGAGGTGCTCGCGGCGCTCCTCCGCACCACCGGCCGACGCACCGGGCCTCTCCACTCTCGCGCCCTGCCGGGGCTGGTCGGCGCCGCGGTCAGGCGAGGTCAAGCCGCACCGTCGCGAAGGAGTGCGGCGGCAGGGTCACCTCGAGTCCGCGCTCGTGCTCGCGCACGTCCGTCAGCGGCACCGGGGCGACGGCGTCCGGCTGCTCGGGGGTGTTGTGGGCGGCGGTCGACGCGCCGGTCAGCACGGTCGCCTCGTGGCCGGTCACCGAACGGCCGCGCAGGTCGAGCACCAGGGTGCGGGGCTCGTCGGCCGAGAGATTCGACAGGGACACGAGCGCCGTGCCCTCGTCGGCCCGCAGCGAGGCGGAGGCGGAGACGAGCGGCAGCGGCCGTCCGTCGACCTCGGCGATCTCCTCGGGCAGCAGCAGGTGGGCGTCGAGCGCGGCGGCGTCCTGGTGCCCGGCGTTCATGGCGAAGACGTGATAGGTCGGGGTGAGCACGAGCGCGCCGGAGTCCGGGTCGGTGAGGATCATCGCCTGGAGCACGTTCACGGTCTGGGCGATGTTCGCCATGAGCAGCCGGTCCGCGTGGCGGTGGAAGCCGTCGAAGTGGAGCGAGGCGACGAGCGCGTCGCGCACGGTGTTCTGCTGGTACAGGAAGCCGGGGTTCGTGCCGGGCTCGACGTTCCACCAGGTGCCCCATTCGTCGAACACCAGGCCGACCTTCCTGTGCGGGTCGTGGCGGTCCATGACGGTGGCGTGGCGGGCCACGAGCTCCTCGGCGCGGACGGCGCGGGAGAGGGTGCGGTACCACTCCTGGTCGCTGAACTCGGTGGCGCTGCCCTTGTCCTCCCACGGCCCGGACATCGTGTAGTAGTGCAGGGAGATCGCCTGGAAGGGGCCGGGCCGGCCGTCACGGCCCTCGAGGCCGTCGATCGCGCGCATCAGCGCCTCGGTCCAGGCGTAGTCGCCGTCGGAGGCGCCGGCGGCGATGCGGGTGACCTGGTTGTCGCCGTGGTCGCGCACGTAGGTGGCGTACTGGCGGGCGAGCGCGGCGTAGTCCTCGGCGCGCATGTTCCCGCCGCAGCCCCAGGCCTCGTTGCCGATGCCGAAGAACGGCACGGTCCACGGCTCGTCCCGGCCGTTCTCGCGGCGCAGCGCCGCCATCGGCGAGTCGTCGGCGCGGGTGAGGTACTCGATCCAGTCGCTCATCTCGCGCACCGTGCCGGAGCCGACGTTGCCGTTGACGTACGCCTCGGTGCCGAGCAGCTCGACGAGGTCCATGAACTCGTGGGTGCCGAAGGAGTTGTCCTCGACCACGTCGCCCCAGTGGGAGTTGACCATGCGGGGGCGGTCCTCGCGCGGGCCGATGCCGTCCCGCCAGTGGTAGTCGTCGGCGAAGCAGCCGCCGGGCCAGCGCAGGTTCGGGATCCGCAGGGCTCGCAGCGCCTCGACCACGTCGGTGCGGATGCCGCGCACGTTAGGGATCTCGGAGTCCTCGCCCACGTAGAAGCCGCCGTAGATGCAGCGGCCCAGGTGCTCGGCGAAGTGGCCGTAGAGGTGGCGGGAGATCGTGGCACCGGGCAGGTCCAGGTCGATCACGACGCGGGCGGGCCCGTCGGTCGCTCCGGCGCGCGGGGCGAGCGGGCGGCTGCCGGTCGAGGTCGGGGCGAGGGCGCCGACGAGGCCGGTGGTCAGGGTGCGGGCGGTCATCGAGGGCTCCTCGGGATGGCGGGGCGAGGTCGGTGGGGCGGAGCGTCTGCAGAAAGAGGACTCCAGCGGCACGCCGCGGAGCTCAGCGGCTCAGCGTGCCGCTGGAAGCCCACATCTGCAGACACGGTCGGTGGGTGCGGGTGAGTGGCGGCCCGGCCGGGGGCGCTCCACCCGGCCGGACCGTGTCAGGGGGTCAGGCCCGGCGGGCCAGACGGATCATCGACCAGGAGATCGCGGGCAGCGCGCCGACGAGGCGGCCGCCGTCCAGCGCGACCGAGTCGTTCGGTGCGGGCACGACGGTCTCGGGGGCGTCCTGGGTGTTCGCGGCGTAGGGGTCCTCGTGGTGGAGGGTGACGGCCTCGACCAGCTCGAGATCGCCGAAGCCGGCGAGGTCCGCGTCCAGCGCCTGCTCCCCCTCGGGCCCGCGGTTCACGACGAACACGGTCAGCGCGCCGGACTCCTCGTCCCAGGTCGCGACCGCGTCGGCCGCAGAGCTCTCCCCGAAGCGGGTGTTCTCGAAGCTCGGCGCGGTCACGCGCACGTCCAGCACCTGCCCCGCGGCGTGGCGGGAGGTGAGCGCGAAGGGGTGGAAGGTGGTCTGCTTCCAGGCCTCCCCGCCGGGTGCGGTCATGATCGGGGCGATGACATTGACCAGCTGGGCGAGGGACGCGGAGGCGACGCGGTCGCTGTGGCGCAGCAGGGAGATCAGCAGGTTCCCGAAGACGACGGCGTCCATCGCGCTGTAGGTGTCCTCGAGCAGCACCGGTGCGACCGGCCAGTCATCGCCGCTGGGCGGGCGGGACTCGGCGCGGTGCTGGTACCAGATGTTCCACTCGTCGAAGCTGATCATGATGCGCTTGTCGCGCTTGAGCTTGGCGCGCACGTGATCGGCGGTCGCGACGACGGAGTCGATGAAGTGGTCCATGTCGTCGGCCGAGGCGAGGAAGGAGGCCTGGTCGCCGTCCTTCTCCGAGTAGTAGGCGTGGGCGGAGATCATGTCGACCAGGTCGTAGGACTCGGTGAGGACCGTGTTCTCCCAGGCCGCGAAGGTCTCCATCTGCGAGCTGGAGGAGCCGCAGGCGATCAGCTCGAGGTCGGGGTCCTCCTGGCGCATGAGGCGGGCGGCCTCGGTGGCGATCCGCGCGTACTCCTCGGCGGTCTTGTGCCCGGCCTGCCAGGGGCCGTCCATCTCGTTGCCCAGGCACCACATGCGGATGCCGTAGGGCTCGGCGTGCCCGTTCTCGGCGCGCTGGTCCGAGTATGCGATGCCCTGCGGGGCATTCGCGTACTGGAGCACGTCGAGCGCCTCCTCGATGCCGCGGGTGCCGAGGTTCACCGCGTACATCGGCTCGACCTCGGCCTTGCCCGCCCAGGCCATGAACTCGTCGAGCCCGACGGTGTTGGGCTCGGTGGAGTGCCAGGCGAGGTCGTGGCGGGCGGGGCGCTCCTCGACAGGGCCCACGCCGTCCTCCCAGCGGTAGCCGGACACGAAGTTCCCGCCCGGGTAGCGCACGGAGCTCACGCCGAGCTCGCGGGTCAGGGCGAGCACATCAGTGCGGAAGCCGTCCTCGTCGGCCGAGGGGTGGTCCGGCTCGAAGATGCCGGTGTAGACGCAGCGCCCGAGGTGCTCGACGAAGGCGCCGAAGGTGCGACGGCGCACGGGCGCGACCTGGAAGGACGGGTGCAGGGTGAGGGTGACGGGCGAAGACATCGGTGTCAGCATCCTTGGAGTGGGGCGGGCCGGCGATACGGCGCCGGAGCGGCGATCGACGGCGGAGCGAGGGAGCGGCGAGGTCGTGCCACCGGGCAGCTGCGCCCGGCGCGACGACCGTTTATACAACGTTGCAAACATGCTTCCACAGGCCTGCCTCCCCGTCAACGGCGTCCCGCCGCTCCCGGGCTTCTGCAGAAACGGGACTCCAGCGGCACGCTGAGCCGCTCAGCCGCGCGGCATGCCGCTGCAGTCCCCTTTCTGCTGACACCCCGCCCCGGCACTCTCGACACGACCTCGGTCACGTCGCGCCCCGCCCGCGCAGGACGGTGCGAGAATCGACCTCATGCCCTCGAGCCCCGCGACCCGCCGCCGACGTCCGCCGTCGCTGCGCGACGTCGCCGAGCTCGCGGGCGTCTCGATCAAGACCGTCTCCAACGTGGTCAACGACTACCCCCACGTGAAGGAATCCACCCGCGAGAAGGTGCGCGAGGCGATCCTGCAGGTGGGCTACCGTCCACAGGTCGCGGCGCAGCAGCTGCGCACCGGGGCGAGCGGCATGATCACCCTCGCCGTCCCCTCGCTGGACTTCTCCTACTTCTCGAACCTCGCCCAGCAGTTCATCGAGGTGGCGCAGGAGCGCGGGCAGACGATCCTGCTGCACTCGACCTCGGCCGGGCGCGAGGCGGAGCGAACCGTGCTCGAGGGGTTCAAGCGCGTGCTCGGCGACGGGGTCATCTTCAACCCGCTGATGCTCGAGGAGGAGCTGTTCGCGCGGATGGAGCGCACCAGCCAGCCCACCGTGTTCATCGGCGAGCACCTGCCCGAGACCCTCCCGCAGGGCAGCGACTACGTGCGCATCGACAACGTCGGCGCCGCGTACGAGGCGACCTCGCACCTGATCGCGCAGGGCCGACGGCGCCTGGCGTTCATCGGCGCGATCGACACCGCCCAGGGCAAGCAGCCCCACTCCTCCGGGACGATGCGACGCGACGGCTTCCTCGCGGCGCTCTCCGCGCACGACCTCGGCGGCGAGCCCGCCCGGATCCAGGTCGTGGACGACTGGCGGCGCGAGGACGGCTTCGGCGGGGCGCGCGAGCTGCTCGCTCGCCATCCGGAGGTCGACGGGATCGTGTGCGGCAACGACGACCTCGCGACCGGCGCGCTCGCCATGCTGCGCCGCCTGGGCCGGCGCGTGCCCGAGGACGTCGCCGTGATCGGCTACGACGACACCCCCGACAGCCCCTTCACCATCCCGTCGCTGTCCACCATCGCGCCGGACAAGCTCACCCTCGCCGCGACCGCGCTGGACCTGCTCGCCGAGCGGATCCAGGGCTACGACGGCCCGCCCCGCACGATCGACACGTCGTACTCGCTGGTCGTGCGCGAGTCCACGGTGCCGATTGCCGTCGAGGCGTCGCCGGAGGCGCCCACCCCGTCGGCGGCCGCCGAAGCCGCCCCGTCGACCGCTCCCCCGGCTCCCGGCGCCGTCCTGCCCGAGTCCGAACCCACTGCCCGCCCCGAGAACGAGGAGCTCCCCCGGTGACGATCCCGACCCCCTACGAGGACCTGCTGCGCGAGGTCCTGGAGACCGGCCACGCCAAGGGCGACCGCACCGGCACCGGCACCCGCAGCCTCTTCGGCAAGCAGATCCGCTACGACCTCTCCGAGGGGTTCCCGCTGATCACGACCAAGCGCGTGCACACCCGCTCGATCATCGTGGAGCTGCTGTGGTTCCTGCGCGGGGAGACGAACATCGGCTACCTCCACGAGCACGACGTGACGATCTGGGACGAGTGGGCGGATCAGAACGGCGACCTCGGCCCGGTCTACGGGGCGCAGTGGCGCTCCTGGCCCACGCCGGACGGCGGCGTGATCGACCAGATCACCGACGTGGTCGAGCAGATCCGCATCAACCCCGACTCGCGGCGCCTGATCGTCTCGGCCTGGAACCCGGCGGACATCCCGCAGATGGCGCTCGCGCCCTGCCACGCCCTGTTCCAGTTCGAGGTGCACGACGGGAAGCTCTCCTGCCAGCTGTACCAGCGCAGCGCCGACCTGTTCCTCGGCGTGCCCTTCAACATCGCCAGCTACGCGCTGCTCACGCACATGGTCGCCCAGCAGACGGACCTCGAGGTGGGCGACTTCGTGTGGACCGGCGGGGACTGCCACATCTATGACAACCACGTCGAGCAGGTGGAGCGGCAGCTCTCCCGCGAGCCCTACCCGTACCCCGAGCTGCGCCTGAACCGTCGGCCCGACTCGATCCTCGAGTACGAGCCCGAGGACATCGAGATCGTCGGCTACCAGCACCACCCGGGCATCAAGGCGCCGGTGGCCGTGTGAGCGCGGCCGACGGGACGAACAGCGCAGGCGCAGCCCCTGGCACCAGCCCGGCCGATGCGCGCGAGACGGGCGCGGCCGACGGGACGACCGCGCCGCGGATCGGCATGATCTGGGCGCAGGCGCGCGGCGGGGTGATCGGCGACGGCGGCACCATGCCCTGGCACCTGCCCGAGGACCTGAAGCACTTCAAGCGCACCACCTCCGGCTCCCCCGTCGTGATGGGGCGGCGCACCTGGGAGTCCTTCCCGCCGAGGTTCCGCCCCCTGCCGGGGCGGACGAACATCGTCATCACCCGCGACGACTCCCTCGACCTGCCCGGCGCGGTGCGCGCCCGCTCGCTGCCGGAGGCGCTCGAGCTCGCCGCGACCGAGGCGGGCCCGACAGGGACCACCTGGGTGATCGGCGGCGGCTCGATCTACGCCGACGCGATCGAGGTCGCCGAGCAGCTGGTCGTCACCGAGATCGACCTCGAGGTCGACGGGGACACCCTCGCTCCCCGGATCCCCGCGGAGTTCGCGGTCACCGCCGCCGAGCCCGCAGAAGGCTGGCACGAGGCCACGAACGGGCTGCGCTACCGGATCCTCACCTACTCGCGCTGAGCCGCCTTTCGTCCGGACACGTCGACTCTCCAGGGCATTACGTCATCGACCTCCCGTCACCCCTTCGGAGAGGAGTGGCGCGCCGCGAGATCCGCGGCGAGCTCGCCGATCCTCCTGCGCGCGGCGTCCGGAGCGAGCACCTCGATGTGGTCGCCGAACTGGAGGAGCTGCCGCACCGACTCCACGTCGGGATAGCCCACCACCACGGTGCGTGAGCCGTGCTCCGGAGGCGAGACCTCGAGGATCCGCAAGCCGAGAATCCGACGGGCCAGGTCGAGGCGGTCCTCCGCCAGGCGGGCGGTGACGCGCACCCGCACCTGCCCCTCGGTGCGTTCTTTCAGCGCAGCCCAGCTGCTGCGCAGGGTTTCGCCCGGTGCATGCGTCGCGTCGTCCTCGAGCTCCTCGTAGGCCGCGAGCCGTTCCAGGGAGAACAGTCTCCCCTCCCCCTCGTCATCGGCCACGAGGTACCAGCGGCCGGACTTCGCCACGAGGCCGTACGGGTCGACGATCCGGGTCGACGGCATGGTCTCGCTGCTGCGTCGGTACCGGATGCGCAATCGCCGACGTCGGCGGAGCGTCGAGGCCAGCTCCGCGACGTCCACCGTCGCCGCCGAGCCGGCGAACCAGGCCGCGCTGTCCACCAGCACCAGGTCCGCGAGCCCCGGACGATCCTCCGACTCCGGCGCGGCGAACCGGCGGGAGGCGATCTTCCGGGCGGCGGTCTCCCATACGTTCGACAGCCCCATGAGGTCGAGCTGCGCCGGGTCAAGCCCAGCGACGGAGAGTGCTTCCAGCTCGGGCGGGTCCAGGTAGGAGACGTTCAGCCTCGCGCCGGGGAGCAGGACGATCCCGCCCGTGCGTCCGCGCTCCGCGTAGACGGGCACTCCCGCCGCCGAGAGCGCCTCGACGTCACGCAGCACCGTCCGCCGGGACACCTCGAGGCGCTCGGCGAGCTCGACGGTAGTGAGGCGCTGTCGGACCTGCAGGAGCAGCAGGAGATGCAGCAGTCGCGAGGCCTTCATGTCGTCGATGCTCGCAGAAAACATGACAGGCCCTGTCGCGATACGGCGGTCGACTGGGCCAGTCCAGAAAGATCGACGACTCGAGGAGTGCTCCGTGCCCGCACCGAACCTGTTCCTGATCGGCGTCCGTGACGCCGAGGCCGCCACCGACTTCTACTCCGATCTGCTCGAGATCGCTCCGTCCTTCGTCAGCCCTCGCTACGTGGCGTTCGACGTCGCCCCCGGCGTGCTGTTCGCGCTGTGGACCGGCTACGGCGATCGCGTCGACCCGGACGTCCCGCGGACGAGCGAGGTCGGGCTCATGGTGCCGGGCCCGCCCGAGACGATCGACGAGCTCTACACGACCTGGGCAGCGAAGGGGGTCCGGGTCATCGAGGAACCGCACGACGCCGTCTTCGGACGCACCTTCGTCATCGCGGATCCAGACGGTAATTACCTCAGGGTCTCCCCCGTCGACTGACCTGCGCCGACGAGCGAGCCGGCCGCCGGCAGCTCCTCGACCACCGCGCCGTCGACCAGCATCTCGGCGCCGGGGATCTGCGCATCGCGCGAGGTGGTGATCTCCCAGGCGCGGTCGAGCAGGGCGCCGAGCAGACGGGGGAAGCGGGCGGCGAGGCCCTCGGCCCCGTCCTCGGCCAGCGTCTCCCGCAGCGCGACCGCGCCGACCG
Organism: Brachybacterium paraconglomeratum; assembly: GCF_003994255.1. Classification (GTDB taxonomy): domain Bacteria; phylum Actinomycetota; class Actinomycetes; order Actinomycetales; family Dermabacteraceae; genus Brachybacterium; species Brachybacterium conglomeratum. The sequence continues at coordinate 15,356 of NZ_ML133859.1, forward strand.
CGGCCATGGTCATGCCCTGGCCGTACAGCGGGGTGAACATCGCGGCGGAGTCGCCGATGTGGACGAGGCCTGCGGGACCGTCGGTCGTCTCCTCCCAGAGCTGGCGGTGGGCGCCCGCGGCCTTGGCGACGGACGGCTCCCCCACCGGCTCCGCACCCTCGAGGGCGCTGTCCAGGGCGTCGGCGGTCTCCCGCTCAGGCAGCAGCGCGACCATGTCCAGCAGGCCCTCGAGATCGGTGGGCGGCTGGTGGCGGGCGGTGCCGGCGATGGAGAGGATGTGCTCGTCGGCCCCGCACGGTTCGAGGTCGATCGTGAAGGGGCTGTTGCCGGTCGCCGGCTGCCCGAGAGACTCGGTGCCCTCGGGAAGGGCGCCCTCGCGCAGGCGCAGGCGCTGCGAGGTGTAGGCGACGTGGACGCGGGTGCCGAGGGTGCGCGGGCGCTCGAACCCGAGGCCCTCGACCCAGGTGGCGGCGCGGCTGCTGCGCCCGGCCGCATCGACGACGAGGTCGCCGCGCAGCTCGTCGACCTCTCCGCCGCGGAGCTGCACGCCGGTCACGGTGCGCTTGTCGTCGCTGGTCAGGAGTCCGCCGACGGCGCCCTGGACCGCCTCGACGCCGGGCAGGGCGAGCACGCGGCGGCGCACCACGCCCTCGAGGACGGGGCGGGTGAGCCACAGGGTGCCGGGCTCGTCGATGCCCGGGGCGTCGTGCTCGTCGGTCCCGAGCGGGCCGTCGGCCGCGGCGGGGGCACCCTCGTTCGGCGTCGCCTCGTCGGGCACGGGGTCCGCCTCGCGGGCGGCCCGCGGGACGGCGCCGGCGGCGAGGAGCTCCTCGCGCAGGCCCGGCAGGAGCTCCTCCATCCGCGCCTCGCCGAGGGCGAGCAGGCGGTGGACGGTCCCGCCCTGGGGCACGCCGCGGCGTGGGGCGAAGGCGTCGGGCCCGTCGACGGGCAGCGGGTCGCGGTCGATGATCGTGACGCGGGCGCTGTGCGGGGCGAGGGCCGCGGCGGCGAGCAGTCCGGCCATGCTCCCGCCCATCACGATCGAGTGCTCGAGAGTCGTCATGGGCTGCCTCCTGCGGGACGGGGCCGCCGCGTGCCGGCGACCGTCCCTCCATCCCAGGCCAGGTGAGCGCGGGGAGGCAAACCCGTGTGACCTATGCGGCGTCCCCGCTGGACACCGCCGCTCAGGTGCCGGCGATGCCGGTGGTGGCGATGCCCTTGATGATCTGGCGCTGGAAGAACATGAACACCACGATCAGCGGCAGCGCGGCGAGCATCGCCTGGGCCATGTTCTGCGCGTACTGGATGCCGTAGGCGCTGATCACGGTCTGCAGGCCCGTCGGCAGCGTCATCAGGTTCGAGTCGTTGACGACGATGAAGGACCACAGGAAGTTGTTCCAGGCGCCGATGAACACGAAGATCGCGACCGCGCCGAGGATCGGGCGGGACAGCGGCAGCACGATCGACCAGAAGATCCGCAGCCGGCTCGCGCCGTCCATCAGCGCAGCCTCCTCCAGCTCGAAGGGGATCTGGTCGAAGAACTTCTTGAGGATGAACACCATCGGGGCCGCGACCACCCGCGGCAGGATGATCCCCCAGTAGGTGTCCACCAGGTTCAGCGAGAGCATCAGGCGGAACAGCGGCACGATGGGGATCTGACCGGGGATGATGATCGGGGTGCCCCGCGGGTGAAGCCGTTCTCCGGCACGACCGGCCGTTCGTCGGCGTGGACGCCGGGCCGACAGCGGCCCCGCGTCCGTTTCGTCCGATGCCCTCCATGACATCGGTCACCAGGATGATAACGTTCACATCGAGTCGAGTGTCAACCGACACCCGGCCGCGCCGCGGGTCACGATGTCGCAACGCCGCCGATCGCACCCCGCGCCGCACCCTGCCGGGAGCTCCCGCCACCACTGCCCGCCGAGCTCGGACCGGGAGATCCGTGCAGGTCATCGCCCTGTAGAGTGCCGCTCCACCGACCGTCCGCGAGGAGGACGCCATGAGTCCAGCGACGCGCCGCCCGTCGATGGCCGACGTCGCAGGCCGCGCCGGGGTCTCGTACCAGACGGTCTCCCGCGTGCTCAATCAGCCCGGCATCGTCCGCCCCGAGACCCGGGAGCGGGTGCTCGCGGCGATCGCCGAGACCGGCTACACCCCGAACCGTGCGGCCCGCGCCCTGAAGACCACCCGCTCCTCGCAGATCGGCCTGCTCACCGACGGCTCCTCGCTGTTCGGCCCCTCCGAGACGGTCACCGCGATCGAGACCGCGGCCCGCGAGGCGGGCTACTCGGTGCTGCTGACGACGGTCCGCCCCGGGGACCCTGCGGGGGCGACGCCCGGCGCCGAGCTGATCGGCTCGGGCGTCGACGGGATCCTCGTGGTCGCGGCGCACGAGGGGATGCAGCCGGTGGTCGCGGCAGCGGCCTCCACGATCCCCGTCCTCGCCGTCTCCGCACAGCCTCCTGCGACCGCATCCACCCAGGTCGTGGGCGTGGACCAGCGCCTCGGCTCGCATGCGGTGGTCGAACACCTCGCACGCACGGGCGTGCGCTCGGTCGCCCACCTGGCCGGCCCGACGGACTGGTACGACGCCCGCGCCCGCCTCGACGGCTTCCATGAGGCGACCGCGGAGCTGGGCCTGGAGGGGACGACGACCGCGCCCGGTGACTGGACGCCGAGGTCCGGGTACGAGCTGACGCGCGGCCTGCTCGCGGGCGGCGTGCCGGAGGCGATCTTCGCGGCGAACGACATGATGGCGATCGGGGCGCTGCACGCGCTGCACGAGCACGGAGCGCGCGTGCCGGTGGACGTCGCCGTGGCGGGCTTCGACGACACCGTCGGCGCGGAGTACCTGCTCCCCTCGCTGACCACGGTCTCCCAGCCCTTCGCGGAGCTGGGGCGGCTCGCGTTGCACCGGCTGCTGGAGCTGCTGGAGGATCCGGAGGATCCCGGCCCTCCCCCGCCGCCGCTCTCGCCGCGCCTGGTGGTGCGCCGCTCGACCCGTCCCGAACGGACCCACTGAGCGCCGCGCGCGGAGGCGGACACCCCGATGTGAACGTTGACAGAGCGGGTGGTCACCTGGTTCAGTGACTCCATGACGCACGCCGACGTGTCCCCCGCCCAGTCCCCCTCCCCCGCGCCCGGAGGGGACGACGCCGCGGCCCTGATCGCCGCCGGCGGCGCCCACCTAGGGATCGAGCTGGGCTCCACCCGCATCAAGGCCGCCCTGGTCGACGGCACGGGCGCGGTGCTCGCCACAGGTTCCCACGCCTGGGAGAACGAGCTGGTGGGCGAGATCTGGACCTACTCGCTGGACGCGGTGTGGGCAGGGATCCGCGACTGCTACGCCGACCTTGCCCGCGATGTGCGCGCGCAGCACGGCACGGAGCTCACGGCCCTCGGCGGCCTGGGCATCTCCGCGATGATGCACGGCTATCTCGCCCTCGACGCCGACGGCGAGCAGCTCGCCGAGTTCCGCACCTGGCGCAACACCTTCACCACGGAGGCCGCGGCCCTGCTCAGCGAGACGCTCGCGCAGAACATCCCGCTGCGCTGGAGCATCTCCCACCTCCTGCACGCCGTGCAGCAGGGCGAGGAGCACGTGGAGCGCCTCGACTTCCTCACCACCCTCGCCGGCTACGTGCACTGGAGGCTCACCGGGAGGAAGGTGCTCGGCGTCGGCGACGCCAGCGGCATGTTCCCGATCGGCTCCTCGGGCGACGCCTTCGACGCCGAGCTGCTCGAGCGCACCTCCGCGCTCGAGCCGATCGCGGCGATGCCCTGGTCGCTGCCGGACCTGCTGCCCGAGGTGCTCGTCGCCGGGCAGGACGCCGGGCACCTGACCGCCGAGGGCGCGGCCCTGCTGGACCCGACGGGGATGCTGCAGCCCGGGGCGATCACCGCCCCGCCCGAGGGCGACGCCGGCACCGGCATGGTCGCCACCCAGGCCGTCGAGCCCCGCACCGGCAACGTCTCGGCCGGCACCAGCGCCTTCGCGATGGTCGTCCTCGAGGGGCCGCTGTCCGGGCCGCGCGAGGAGATCGACCTGGTCACCACGCCGTCGGGCCACCCGGTCGCGATGATCCACACGAACAACTGCACCACCGACCTCGACGCCTGGCTGGGCCTGTTCTCGCAGTTCGCGGAGCTCATCGGCGCACCGCAGTCCGCCGAGGACCTCTACGGGGCACTGTTCTCCGCAGGGGCCGACGGGGACGCCGACGCCGGCGGCGTGCTGACCTACAACTACATCTCCGGTGAGCACCAGACCGGCGTCGCCTCCGGCCGCCCGCTGCTGGTGCGCGAGCAGTCCGCCCGCTTCACGCTCGAGAACTTCATGCGCGCCCAGCTCTACGGCGCCTTCGGAGCCCTCGCCGTGGGAATGGACGCGCTGCTGAAGGACGAGGGCGTCCGACTGGACGTCATGTACGCCCACGGCGGCATCTTCCGCACCCGGGGCGTCGCCCAGCAGGTGCTCGCCGACGCGCTCGGCGTGCCGGTCGCGCTCGGCGAGTCGGCCGGCGAGGGCGGCGCCTGGGGCATGGCGCTGCTCGCCGCGCACACCGCCCGCACCGCCGCGGCCGACGGAGCCGCCAGCGGAGTGGCTGACGGATCGGGTGCCACCGCCGTGGGTGGCGCGCAGTCCCTCAGCGCCTATCTCGACGAGATCGTCTTCGCCGGCCAGGACATCACCACCCGCTCCCCCGACACCGCCGGCCGCGAGGGCCACACGACCTGGCTGGGCGCCTACCGCGACGGGCTTCCGCTCGCCCGCCGGGCCGGGGACCTGCTCCACTGATCCGACGACCGACGCGGCGCAGGAGCAGCCCGTCGGCCGACCGCTCGCGCGACCGTCACGACCGCCTCACCATCCCAGCAGATCGGCCCGTCGGGACGCCTCCGACCTCGCCCGCCGACTGGGCGGAATCGCCCTCGGCTCCATCTGTGAACGTTGACAGCACTGCAGACCCCGCACCGGAAGGAAGTCCCATGACCCTGGTCCTGACCGACCTGCCCGACGCCGCCCAGCGCGCCGTCGCCGCGACGCGCGAGCGCGTCGCCGCCCTGCACGCCGAGCTGCCCCGCAACCAGCTGGTGGTGTGGACCGCCGGGAACGTCTCCGAGCGCGTCCCGGACCTGCCGGAGGACATCCCCGGCCTGTTCGTCATCAAGCCCTCCGGCGTCTCCTACGACGGGCTGACCCCCGAGACGATGGTGGTGTGCACCCTCGACGGCGCGAAGATCGTCGACGGCACCCCCGATGCGCTCTCCCCCTCCTCGGACACGGCCGCCCACGCCTACGTCTACGAGCACATGGACCACGTGGGTGGGGTGGTGCACACCCACTCCACATACGCGACCGCGTGGGCGGCGCGCGGGGAGGAGATCCCCTGCGTGCTGACGATGATGGCCGACGAGTTCGGCGGCCCGATCCCCGTGGGCCCCTTCGCCGTGATCGGCGACGACTCGATCGGCCGCGGCATCGTCGAGACGCTGCGCGGCTCCCGCTCCCCCGCCGTGCTCATGCAGAACCACGGCCCCTTCACCCTCGGCAAGGACGCCCGCGCCGCGGTGAAGGCCGCCGTGATGTGCGAGGAGGTGGCACGCACCGTGCACGTCTCCCGCCAGCTCGGCGACCCGCTGCCCATCGAGCAGTCCCTCGTCGACTCCCTCTTCGACCGCTACCAGAACGTCTACGGCCAGCGCTGACGCCGGCCCACCCGGCGCACGCCCCGACGCCTGCGCCACCTGCTCCCACCGCCCCGCCGACGACCTGCCGCACCGATCCCACTCAGAGACGAGGACACGCCATGCACAACCCCTTCGAGACCCGCGAGATCTGGTTCCTCACCGGCAGCCAGGGGCTGTACGGGCCCGAGACCCTCGACCAGGTCGCCGCCCAGTCCCGCACCATCGCCGAGACCCTCGACGCCGCCTCCGACATCCCGGTGCGGATCGTGTGGAAGCCCGTGCTCACCGACCGCGACGCGATCCGCGAGGTGGCGCTGGCCGCGAACGCGGACCCGGCCTGCGCCGGCGTCATCACCTGGATGCACACCTTCTCCCCGGCGAAGATGTGGATCCAGGGCCTCGATGCGCTGGCCACCCCGCTGCTGCACCTGCACACGCAGGCGAACGTGGAGCTGCCCTGGTCCACGATCGACATGGACTTCATGAACCTCAACCAGGCCGCGCACGGCGACCGCGAGTTCGGGTACATCGCCACGCGGCTCGGCGTGGACCGCAAGACCGTGGTCGGCCATGCCTCGGACGAGGTGGTGCAGGGCAAGATCGGCCGCTGGGCCCGGGCCGCGACCGGCTGGGCCGAGATGCACTCCCTGAAGCTCGCCCGCTTCGGCGACAACATGCGCGGCGTCGCCGTCACCGAGGGCGACAAGACCGAGGCCGAGCTGCGGCTCGGCGTCTCCGTGAACACCTGGGGCGTCAACGACCTCGTCGCAGTGGTAGATGCGGTGGACGACCGAGATGTCGACGAGCTCGTCGCCGAGTACGAGGAGCTCTACGACGTGGTGCCCGAGCTGCGCCGCGGCGGCGAGCGCCACGAGTCGCTGCGCTACGGCGCCCGGCAGGAGCTGGGCCTGCGCCGCTTCCTCGAGGACGGCGGCTTCGGCGCGTTCACCACGAACTTCGAGGACCTCGGCGGGCTGCGCCAGCTGCCGGGCCTGGCCGTCCAGCGCCTGATGGCCGACGGCTACGGCTTCGGCGCCGAGGGTGACTGGAAGACCGCGATCCTGGTGCGGGTCGCCGCGGTGATGGGCTACGGACTGCCCGGCGGCGCCTCCCTGATGGAGGACTACACCTACGAGATGACGCCGGGCAGCGAGAAGATCCTCGGCGCGCACATGCTCGAGGTCTCCCCCACCCTCACCACCGGCAGGCCCTCGCTCGAGATCCACCCGCTGGGGATCGGGGACCGCGAGGACCCGGTGCGCCTGAAGTTCACGGCCGACGCGGGCCCCGCGGTGGTCGTGGCGCTGTCCGACATGCGCGAGCGGTTCCGCCTGGTCGCGAACGTCGTCGAGGTGGTCGAGCCCGACGAGGAGCTGCCGAAGCTGCCGGTCGCCTGCGCCGTGTGGGAGCCGCAGCCGGACTTCGCCACCTCCGCCGAGTGCTGGCTGACCGCCGGCGCCGCCCACCACACCGTGATGACCACGGCGGTGGGCCTGGAGGTGTGGGAGGACCTCGCCACGATCGCGGACATCGAGCTCGCGATCATCGACGAGTCCACGACCGTTCGCTCCTTCGCCCAGGAGCTGCGCACCAACCAGGTCTTCCACCGCCTCGCCCAGGGGTTCTGAGCGGCCCGGCCGACGGGACGGGGTGGGGCGGCCGACGGGACGGGCGACCCGTTCCGTCGGCCGCGCGGGCCCGGGTGACGAACCCCGTCCGCCGGTGGTCGACAGCTTTTGCTGCCGCCAGGACTCATGCGGGCCCCCACATGGGTCCTGGCGGTACATTTCCTGCGATACCCGGCCCGACGCGCGCGCCGGCCGCGCCGCGCACAGCCCTGGCCCGTGCCCCGTCCGGCACCCCGTGACCACGTCCCCCGGCCCCGACCCTCGACCCTCGACCCTCGACCCTCGACCCTCGGAGCGATGATGCCCACCTCGAGCACCCCCGACCCCGTCCTCCACGCCCCCGGGCTCAGCTGGTCGGGCACCGTGGACTACGGACCCGGGCCGCTGCACGCGCCGACCTCGGTCGCCGCGCTGCAGGAGCTCGTCGCCGGCAGCACGAGGCTGCGGGCGCTCGGCACCCGACACTCCTTCTCCGAGGTCGCCGCGTCGGACGGTCCGCTGGTGACGCTCACGGCGATGCCGCCGGAGATCGAGATCGACACCGAGGCGAGCACCGTCCGCGTCGGCGCCGGGGTGCGCTACGGCGAGCTCGCCGTCGCCGCCCATGCGACCGGGCTGGCACTGCCGAACATGGGCTCGCTGCCGCACATCTCGGTGGGCGGGGCGAGCGCGACCGGCACCCATGGCTCCGGGAACCGCTCGCGCTCGCTGACCTCCTCGGTGCGGGAGATCGAGCTGGTCACGGCGGGCGGGGATCTACTGACGCTCTCGCGCGAGGCCGATCCGGAGGTGTTCGACGGCGTCGTGCTCTCCCTCGGCACGCTCGGGATCGTCACGCACCTGACCCTCGACCTGGTGCCGGCCGCGCCGATGCGGCAGACGGTCCACCTCGACTTCCCCGCCGAGCGGATGGACGAGGGCAGCCTCGCGGCGATGCTCGGGGCGGGCGCGAGCGTGAGCCTGTTCCACCGCTGGGACGGCCACATCGCCCAGGCCTGGGTGAAGCAGCGCCTGAGTGAGGACACTGACGAGGACACCGCGCTTCCCGAGCACTGGCTCGGCGGCCGACGGGCGCCTGGTCCCGTGCACCCGCTGCCGGGGATGCCCGCCGACTTCTGCACCGACCAGACCGGGGAGCCGGGTCCGGCCCACGAGCGTCTGCCGCACTTCCGGCTCGAGTTCACCCCGTCCAGCGGCGAGGAGATCCAGTCGGAGTACTTCGTGCCGCGCGAGCGGATCGGCGAGGCGCTCGCGGCGGTGATGCCGCTCGGGGAGCGGATCCGTCCGCTACTGCACGCCTCCGAGGTGCGGACCGTCGCGGCCGACGAGCTGTGGCTCTCCCCTGCCCAGCACCGGGACAGCGCCTGCGTGCACTTCACCTGGAAGCAGCGGCCCGCCGAGGTCGCGGCGCTGCTGCCCGAGGTCGAGGAGCGCCTCGCCCCTTTCGCGCCTCGGCCGCACTGGGGGAAGGTGTTCACGCTGGACCCGGAGGTGGTGCAGGCGCAGTACCCGGATCTGGAGCGCTTCCGGGCGCTGCGGGACCGGCTCGATCCCGAGCGCGTGTTCCGCAACGAGTACGTGGACCGGCTGCTCGGGGCGTGAGCGGCAGAGGTCAGCGGATCCTGCGGGACCGGAGAAGGGCCAGGCCCCCTCCGAGGAGGGCCAGGGCTCCCGCTGCGAGAGCGACGACGCCGAAGACGACGCTTCGCGCGATCACCAGGGCCCCGAGCTCCACATCGCCGATGAGCAGCCAGATGCCCAGCACGGCCATCACGACTCCCAGCAGAATCGCCGACGAAGAGACATAGGCGGGACTGCTCCGCGATTCAGGCCCGGCTGCCATGCGTCACCCTCTCCCGGACAGGCTCTTGTTCGAGGAGATCCTCTCGGATCGCACGGGCCCGGCCGCTCCGAGCCCGGTCCGACCCGACCTGATCAACGCTCCGTCCCGTCGGCCATCCCCCGCGCCTCGAGCGCGGTGCGGGCCGGGTAGATCATCCCGGCCGCACGGGCGACGGCGACGGCGTGGGCGAGATGGAGCTCCTCGAAGATCAGCGCGTCGAGCAGCAGGCGCTCGTCGACCGCGCTGCCCGCGGCGACCAGGCGACGCACCGCCTCGGGGTCGACCAGCTGCTCCTCACGAGGATCGTCCTCGCGCAGATGGTCCAGGGCGGCGACGTTCACGGCCTCCTCGACCGCCTCGCTCTGGACCGCCTCGGTGAAGGGCTGCAGCAGCGGGATCTGCGAAGCGCCGTCGTCCACGGGGTGCTCGATGCTCCACCAGGCGCCGTCCTCCCACCAGAGCACGAAGCCCAGCCAGTCCTCGCCCTGGCCGTCGTCCCGGGTGCGGGCCGCGTCCGCCACCCAGTCCGGCAGGCCCGTCAGGAGGTCGACGGCGTCCGCGGTGACGGTGCGGGAGTAGTCGCGGTCCACGCCGAGCACGACGGCGCGGTCGCCGGCCAGCAGGACCACCTGCAGCCAGCTGCCGCCGCCGTCCTGCCACAGCATCCCGTGGCGCTCCACCTTCGAGCGCGCGGACGGGCCGAACAGCGCCGCGTCGACCATCAGGTCGAACCTGGCATGGGCCAGCAGGTCGGGAAGCGGGCAGAGGTCTCGACGGATCGCGTCGCTCATGGCCGCATCCTAGGGCGCACCCGCGTCACGCCACCGGGTTCGCCCGCCTCGCGACACGGACGCCCTCTGGCCTCTCCCCCGCCTATGGGTTAGCGTTTTCCCACCCTGGTTGGCACGTTTCACCCTCACGACCCGGCAACGACGCTCATCCTCGGAGGCCCCATGTTCACCCGACGCCAGACCCTCGCCCTCCTCGCCGCCGCCGGCGCGATCCCCGTCCTCGCCTCCTGCGGCCCGAACGCCTCCTCCGGCGGAGGCGGCGAGGGCGAGGACTCGGGCACGGTGCGCATCTACTGGTGGGGCGGCGATCTGCGCCAGACCATGACCGAGGAGGCGCTGGAGCTGTTCGGCGCGCAGAACGCGGAGATCACGGTCGAGCCCGAGTACAGCGAGTGGACCGGCTACTGGGACAAGCTCGCCCCCCAGACTGCGGGCGGCGACATGCCGGACCTGCTGCAGATGGACGAGGCGTACATCGACTCGTACGGGTCGCGCGGGTCCTTGCTGGACCTCGAGAGCCTCGGCGAGGCGCTGGACCTCTCGGCCATGGACGCGAAGGTGCTGGACACCGGCCGTCTCGCCGACGGCACCCTGGTCGGTGCGCCGCTCGGCATCGGAATCTTCTCCGTCGGTGTGAACCTCGACCTGCTCGAGGCCTCCGGCCAGGAGCTGCCCGACGACACCACCTGAACCTGGGAGGAGCTGCGCGAGACCGCCGCGGCGATCAGCGAGTGGGGCGCCGACCAGGGCGTGACCGGGCTGGACGTCTTCGGCCAGGGCGCGGCCGAGCTCGGCGCCTGGGCCCGCCAGTCCGGGCAGCAGCTCTTCCCCCGGGAGGACGAGACCGCGGTGGACGCAGAGACCATCACCTCCTTCCTCGAGTACGCGAAGTCGCTGATCGACGAGGGCGCCACGCCCGGTGTCGACGCGCAGATCGAGGACGTGGGCGCCGGGGTCGAGCAGGGCCTGTTCGGCACCGGGAAGTCCGTCTTTCACCTCCAATTCCACACCCAGGTGCAGACCTTCGCGAGCGCCTCCGGGGCGGCGATGACGCTGCTGCGGCTGCCGGCCCGGACCAGCGGCGACCACCAGATGGTGAACAAGGCGTCGATGTACTGGTCGATCGCGGCGACCTCCGCCGCCCCCGAGAGCGCCGGGATCCTGATGGACTTCCTGCTCACCGATCCGGAGGCCGCGAAGGCGCTGCGGCTGGAGCGGGGCGTGACGGCCTTCCCCGAGGTGCAGAGCGCGATCGAGGACGAGCTCGACGAGATCGAGCGAATCTGCCTGGACTTCGCCCGCGACCTGCAAGCGGAGGTCTCCCCCGCGCCGCGGGTCACCCCTGCGGACGCCGTCGGCTTCGGCGAGGAGTTCACCCGGATCAGCCAGGAGTTCTACTTCGGGTCGAAGGACGCGCAGGCGACGGCGCAGGAGCTCCTCACGGTGCTGGAGGGCATGCAGCCGGCGGAGTGAGCATCGGCCGACGGGCGGGTCGACGGGCGAGCGCTCCCCGGGGCCGCCCGTCGGCCGCGCCGCCCCGTCGGTCGGCCCGCGCGTCGGGCCCGCGCGCAACCCCCGAGAGCCGGCCCTCCCTCCGGGCCCGAGGCCCTCGGGGCTCGCCCCTGCGGAGAGCCGCCCTGGCTCACAGCGGCGCGTAGCGCGAGCGCAGCACGGCGTAGACGCCGTAGAGCATCACCCCGATGCCGACGACGACCAGCAGCACCGCCCCCGCGGGCAGCGAGGCCACGGTCTGGAACGCGCCGTCCAGGCCGGTCGCCTTCTCGGGGTCCGAGCCGATCGCGGCCCAGCCGAACAGGATCCCGACGACGATCAGCGCGACGCCCTTGGCGATGTAGCCGATCACGCCGGTGACGATCACGACCATGCTGATCCGCTGGTCGCCGGGCGGGCGGAGATCGTCCTCGAAGCCCCGGCCCGCTCCCTTGACCACGTGGTATCCCCCGATCGCGAGGACGACGAGACCGATCAGGATCACCGCCCCGCGACCTGCCGCGCTGCCGAGCAGACCCGCGGTGAGCTCGGAGGTCTGCTGGCCGGAGTCGCTGCCGCCGCCGGCGGCGAAGCGCAGCGCGGTCACCCCGAGCGCGCCGTACACCCCGGCCTTGCCGAGCGTCTTCACGACATGGGTGAGGCGCCGGCGGCCGTCGTCGGCCCATCTCGCACCGAAGTACGCCTCGGCGAGATGCCAGACGGTCAGGGCGAGCATCGCCAGGCCACCGATCCACAGCAGCACGTTCCCGCCGGGAGCGGCGGCGACGGTGCGCAGCGCCCCGGACTGGTCGGCGTCCTGCCCTGAGCCGCCGAGGGCGACGCGCAGCGCGAACCAGCCGATGAGCACGTGCACCAGGCCGCTCATCACGAAGCCGCCGCGGGCGATGCCCTCGAAGACGGGATGCTCGGTCACGGTCTCGGCGGTGCGCTCGGCCGACTCGGCGCCGTCGCGGGCGGCGCGCCCGGCGTCCTCCAGGGGGTTCATGGCGGAACTGTACGTCCGCTCGGCCCGGTCCGCTCGCTGTCCGCCCGGACAGTCTGCCCGCGCCCCGACGGGACCGTCCTCCGCCCCTCCCGGGCGGACGGGCCTGCGGAGCGCACCGTCTTGAGCGCCGCGCGGCCCTCGACGGGGCGACGATCAGCCGCAGCGACCCCGAGTCATGAAAGGTTTCATCACCTTCATGGGCAGCCACTCACCATGATCAGGGGTGGTCGATCACGCTGAAGTGGGGTGGATCACCGCTAGGAAAGCGCTTCATTCCATCCTCGTCAACAGGTCGATGCAAAGTTGCAGCATGCATCTGCAAGTCGGCTGGTGGGCGTGCGCCTCGTCTGTCGCCACGTGCCGTTCACCTGCCCTCCACCGTCCCCCGCTACGGTGCACGCGCCAGCCGATGCGCCAGGACGGGAGGCCCCTGTGGACGTCACGGCATGGGCGATCGCCCTGATGGAGTTCCTGGGCGGTCCCGGCACCGCGCTCGTGATCGCCTCCGAGGCACTGTTCCCTCCGATCCCCGGCGAGGTGCTGCTCCCCTTCGCCGGCGTCACCGCCGCGGCGAACGGCCAGCACGTGCTGGTGCCGATCTTCTGGACCACGCTCGGCTCCGTCCTCGGCGGGCTCGGCGTGTACGCGGTGGGGCGCGCGCTCGGGCTGCGGCGCACCACGGCGCTCGTGCGGCGCCTCCCGCTGCTTGAGGAGAAGGACGTGACCATGGCGATGCGGTTCTTCGAGCGCTGGGGCTTCCCCGCCGTGGCACTCGCGCGCTTCGTGCCGATGGTGCGCACCTTCATCTCGATCCCGGCAGGGATCGAGAAGATGCCCGTGTGGCTGTTCGCCCTGGCCACAGGGCTCGGCTCCGCGATCTGGAACGCGGTGTTCGTGGTCGCGGGCTACGCCTTCGGACAGGCCGGCGGCGAGGCGCTCGAGGACTTCGTGCGGATCTACTCCTCGATCGTGGCGGGGATCGGGATCCTCGCCCTGGTGGGACTGGCGACCCAGCGGATCCGCTCGCGGCGGGACCGTGCCGACGCGGAGTGACCTCCGGCGCCGATGGCGCCACGGCGACGGACTCGCGCTCTACGCTCGAGGAATGAGTCGCGCCGAGGACACCTCGCCCCGCTCCGGCCTCGCCGGTCCCGCGGCGGACGTCGGCCGCTGGTTCGCGACCGCGACCTCCCGCCCGCTGGACGGCCCGGGTCCGACCCGCGGCGGGCCGCGTCTGCCCGCCTGGGGGCCGATGGAGGGGGCGCGCTACGGCCTGCGCAGCCACGACCACGAGATCGACGAGGCGCTCGCGCTGCTGCGGGACCGGCCGGTCGCGGTGCTGAGCGGGGCGGGGATGTCCACGGGCTCGGGTCTGCCGGACTACCGGGGCCGCGATGCGGTGCCCCGCTCCCCCATGACCTACCAGGAGTTCATGGGGCACGACCTCGCAAGGCGCCGCTACTGGGCGCGCTCCACCGTCGGCTGGGAGCAGTTCCGCAGCGCCCGGCCCGGCCGTTCCCACCGACTGCTCGCGGCCCTGGACCCCGCCGCCTTCCCCGTCACCGCCGTGATCACCCAGAACGTGGACGGCCTGCATGCCGCCGCCGGCTCGGACCCCGTGATCGACCTGCACGGACGCCTGGACCGGGTGCGCTGCCAGCAGTGCGACGCGCTCTCCTCGCGCGCCGCCCTGCACGCCCGGATGCTCGCGATGAACCCCGAGCTCTCCGCCCGTCTGCCCGAGCTCGCGGCCGATGCCGCCCAGGCGCCCGACGGGGACGCCGAGGTCGACCGCACCAGCTCCTTCCGCTACCCGCCGTGCCCGCTGTGCGGCGGGATCCTCAAGCCCGACGTGGTCTTCTTCGGCGAGTCCGCCCGGCGGGAGGTGGTCGCCTCCGCCTTCGCCGCGCTCGAGCAGGCGCGCGCCCTGCTGGTGCTGGGCTCCTCGCTGACGGTGCAGTCGGGGCTGCGCTTCGTGCGCGCCGCTCGGAAGCAGGGCAAGCCGGTGGTGATCCTCAACGACGGCCCGACCCGCGCCGATCCCGACGCGACGGTGCGGGTGCACGGCCGACTCGAGGACGTGCTGGACCGGTGGTCGGCGGGCGCTGCTGGGAGGGGCGCCGGCTGAGACGAGCACCGACTGAGACGGCTGCTCCCGGCGCTCCCCGTCCCCGACAGCGCCCTTCCCGCAGTCAGCCCTCCGCCGCCCAGTCCGCATAGCCCCCCTCGAGGTGGCGCAGGTGCCCCTCGCGCCCGCTCCAGGCCGGTCGCAGGTGCTCCAGGGCCCGCGCCGAGCGCACCCCGCTCTGGCAGAACAGCACCACCTCGCCGCCGCCCGCACCGCCGGGCAGCGCCTCCGCACCGCGGTCCAGCACCTCCCCCAGCGGGATCGCGTGCGCACCCTCGATCGTGCCGGCCGCGGTCTCCCACGGCTCGCGCACGTCCACCAGCGTGAGCCCGCCGCCCAGGAGCCGGCGCAGCGCCGGGACGTCGAGGGTCTCCTCCGGCGTCGGTCCGCCGGTGAGGCAGGTCGGGTCCGCGGCGGCGGGCACCTCGACGCGGGTGGCCGGGGCCCGTTCGGGATCGCGCGCGATCCGGAGGGTCCGGGTGGTGCTGGTCGCCTCGTCCCACAGCATGAGCGTGCCCACCAGCGGGTCACCGGTCCCGGTGACCAGCTGCACCACCTGGGAGGCCATGACCGTGCCGATCAGGCCCGGCAGGGTGCCGATCACCCCGGCCTCCGCGCAGGAGGGCGCCTCCCTCGGTGCCGGGGGCTCGGGGAAGACGTCGCGGTAGTGCGGGCCGCGCCCGGGCCAGAACACGCTGACCTGGCCGTGGTGGCGCAGGATCGCGCCCCAGACCACGGGCACGCCGGTGATCTCGCTGGCGTCGGCGACCAGGTACCGGGTGGCGAAGTTGTCGGAGCCGTCCAGCACCAGGTCGTGGCCGCGCACCAGCTCGACGACGTTCGCGGCGTCCAGGCGGGTGCGGTGCGTCTCGACGGCGACCTCAGGGTTGATCCGGCGCACCGCGGCAGCGGCGGAGTCCACCTTGGGCGTGCCGAGGCCGTCGGTGCCGTGGATGACCTGGCGGTGGAGGTTGGAGAGGTCCACCGCGTCGTCGTCGACGATGCCGAGGGTGCCGATGCCGGCGCCCGCGAGGTACTGCAGGGCGGGGGTGCCCAGGCCTCCGGCGCCGACCACGAGCACGCGGGCGGCGCGCAGTCGGCGCTGGCCGAGGGTGCCGATCGCGGCGAGGGTGATCTGGCGGCGGTAGCGGTCGATCTGGTCGCCGGTCAACTCCGGGCCGGGGTCGACCAGCGCGGGGAGGGTCACCACGACTCGGCCTCCCGTCCGCCGCGCCCGGGATCCTCCCCGGCCCCCACAGGGTCGATCAGCCCGTCGTGGGCGGAGGAGGCCAGCGCGAGCCGGCGCCGCGGTATGCGCCCCGCCCCGGCGGCGGCGCGCCCGGCGCGCACCGCCAGGTCCATCGCCCGGGCCATCGCCTCGGGATCTCGCGCGCGGGTGACGGCGCTGGCCACGAGCACGGCGGAACAGCCCAGCTCCATGGCGAGAGCAGCGTCCGAGGCGGTGCCGATCCCGGCGTCGAGCACCACCGGCACCTGCGCGCGCTCGCAGATCAGCTCGATGTTGTGGGGGTTCAGGATCCCCAGGCCGGTGCCGATCGGGCTGCCCAACGGCATCACCGCCGCGGCGCCCGCGTCCTCGAGGCGGCGGGCGAGGGCGGGGTCGTCGCTCGTGTACGGGAGCACGGTGAAGCCGCGGCGCACCAGCTCCTCGGTGGCCTCGAGCAGCTCCACCCCGTCGGGCAGCAGCGTCTCCTCGTCGGCGATGACCTCGAGCTTGACCCAGTCGGTCTCGAGCGCCTCCCGGGCCAGCTCGGCGGTCAGCACCGCGTCCCGCACGCTGTAGCAGCCGGCGGTGTTCGGCAGCACCTCGATGCCCAGGCGGCGCACCAGCTCGAACACCGAGCTCCGGGTCCGGGTCGAGTAGCGCCGCATGGCGACGGTGGTCAGCGCGGTGCCGGAGGCGGTCAGCGCCGCCTCGAGGGCGGCGAGGTCCCGGGCGCCGCCGGTGCCCATGATCAGCCGGGAGCCGATCTCGCGCCCGGCGACGACGAGAGGGTCGTGCACCGGGACGGAGGCGCACCCGGCGGTGGACTGGTCAGAGGCGGCCGGGTCTGTGATGGTCTGGTCCGTGGCGCTCGGGTCCGCGATGGTCGGGTCCGTGGTGGTCACGCTCAGCCTCCCTGGACGGCGGTGACGATCTCGCAGCGTGCACCCTCGACGAGCGCGGTGGCGGCCCAGCGGCTGCGGGGCACGACGGCGTCGTCGACGGCGACCGCCACGCCGAGGGAGCCGCCGTCGGCCGCGCGGCCGTCCTCGCCGACCTCCCGGCCGATCTGGTCGGCGACCAGGTCGCGCACGGTCCAGTCGGCGGGGAGCGTGCGCTCCTCGGCGTTGACGGTGAGGGCAAGGGTGCTGGTCATCGTGTCTCCTCGAGATGGGGGGCGGAACGGTGGGCGGCGACGGGCGTGAAGCGGTCGGGGCGCACGGCGTGCAGCTGCGCGGCGGCGCGGGGGGTCGGCGGGATCCCCTCGACGAGATCGGCGGTGCGTTTCGCGGCCCAGGCGGCGAGCAGGATCCCGTGGCGGTGGTAGCCGGTGGAGACGATCACGTGCTCGGCGCCGGGGACCGGACCGAGCAGCGGGAGGTCGTCGGGCGTGCCGGGGCGATCGCGGGTGGTGACCTCGATCAACTCGGTCTCCCGCACGGCCGGCAGGATCTCCGCGGCGTCCTGGAGCAGCTGCAGCACGGCGCCCGCGGAGCTCCCCTCGAGATCGTCCTCCCGGCTGCTGGCACCGAGCACGAGGGTGCGGTCCTCGCGCGGTACGAGGTAGACGGGCCGTCCGCGCACGAGGGCCCGCACGGTGCGGTGCACGAGGTTCTCCTCACCCGGCAGCAGCAGCGAGGCGGGGACCCGCAGGCGCAGGATGTCGCCGCGCACCGGGCGCAGGGCCAGGTCCAGCTCGCGATGAGGGCCGTCGATCCCGGACACCCCCAACCCGGCAGCGAGGACGACGGCGTCGGCCTCGATCCCCGCGCAGTCGGCGACCGCCTCGCGACGGATCCGGACGGGCGGGCCGGGCAGGTCCGTCGCGGTGAGCGCCTCGAGCACCACGGCCGCCAGCCGACGCGGATCGACCTGGTGATCGCGGTCCAGGAGCACGCCGCCGGCGAGCCCTCGCCGCAGCGCCTGCTCCTCGCGGTGCAGGGCGGAGCCCGTCAGCTCCCGCACCCGGGCACCGGTGGTGCGCTGGACGTCCACAAGACCGCGAAGGTCCGCGAGGTCGGCGGCGTCCCGGCCCACCACCAGGGCGGAGGTGTCGCGGTAGCCGGCCCCGGAGAGGTGGGCGGCGAACTCGCGGTGCAGCTCCCCGGCCTCGCGCATGATGTCCCACAGCGGGCCCTGCCCGTGCTGGATCTCGGCGGCGGGAGCGAGCATCCCGGCGGCGGCATAGCTGGCGCCCTCGGCGATCCCCGGCGAGCGCAGCTCCACGCGGTGCCCGCGGCGTCGCAGCTCGTGCGCGGTGAGCAGGCCGACGATGCCCGCTCCGACGACGGCGACATGCTGCATGAGCGCTCTCCTCCTGACGACGGCATGATCCGCATCCAGTGCTGGTGGTCGGCGCCGAGCGCCCTCTCAGCCCGTCACGCCGGGCTCCCACGGAAGGTCTCGAGTCTATGCCGTCCGCTGCCCGTGGTGGGCGGGGGTCGGGGGCCGGGCTCAGATGCCGGTGAGAACCTCGACCGCGAGAGCGCGCACCTTGTCGGCATCCAGCGGGCGCGCCTGGAGCGGCGGATCCGGGGCGGTGGGGTCCTGGGCCTCCATGAGCAGCACCTCGTCCCCGCCCGCCGCGACGCTGACCTGCCGCACCGCCCCGTCGTCGGCGCGCACCTTGGTGAGCACCACGAGCGCCCGGGCGGCGGCGAGTCGCGCGGCGAGGGGGTGCCCGCCGGCGAGCTCGGATTCCCGCACCAGCACCTGGTCCTCCGGCGCGCCCGCGCCTCCTCCCCTGCCGGCCGCCCCCTCACGGTCCAGGACCACGGCGAGCCGGGCGGCGGCCTGCTCCTCGCGCAGCGGCGTGAAGCGGTGCAGGCCGGAGGGGGTGACCTCCTCCTCGAGCACCCCGTCGGGGTGGACGTAGTGGTGGAGGCGATGCACCTCGGGTCCGTGGTCGCTCTGCACGGTGCGCTCGGCGGTGGTGAAGGTCGGGGCGGTGCGGCGCAGCAGCAGGCAGCCGGCGATCGCGGGCTCGGCCTGCAGGCGCGGCCGCCCGGTCGCGGGGTCGATCACCTCATAGATGCGCTCCGCCGCGAGGAGGGCGCGCACCCCCGCCCGGGCGACGAGCTCCCGCTGCTCGCTCCGCTCGGCCGGAGCGTGTTCGGCGAGCCACGGCTCCGCCACGAACTGCGCGCGGCCGGTGCCGTCGAGCCCCGCGATCTGCTCGTCGGTGAGGGTGAGCAGCAGCCCGGGCTCGCCGTCACCGGCTCCGCGCAGCACCGCAGCGGCGGCCTCGACATCTTCCCTGATCAGCATGGCCGCGGTCGTCAGAAGGCGGGGTCATGGTCTCGACCCTATCGGCGGCACCGCTCAGCTGCTCGTCGTAGTCTCCCCGGTGGACCAGAAGTACAGCAGCCCCGTCCCGTTCAGCAGCCGATCGCCGATGGCGCGCTCCTGGTAGATGACGGGGTTGTGGGAGGCGAGGGTGCGGGCGTTGCGCCAGTGGCGGTCCAGCGCCCGGGAGGTGGAGGTGGCCGAGGCGCCGCCCACCTCGAACAGCTTGGTGGTCACCGAGAGCACGTCCGGCACGGCGGTGAGCTGGGCCTGGATGGTGCGCAGCTCCGCCGCGTCGATCAGCGCCTCCCGTTCCTCCCCGGTGGCGGAGCGGGCCGTCTCCAGGGCGCGGGCGGCGGCGAGCACCGCGTCCTCCGCGGCGGCGACCCGGGCCGAGATCCGGCCGATCACCTGCTGGACCAGCGGATCCTGCGCGGCAGTGGCGCCGGAGCCCTGGGAGTAGACGCGGGTGCGGGAGCGGACGAAGCCCACCGCGTCGCGCACTGCGGCCCGCCCCACGCCCACCAGGGAGGAGAGCAGCACCAGCTGCAGGAAGGCGGTCTGGGTGGTGGGCTGCCCGTCCCCGCCCTGGGGCCGCACCCGCACCTGCTCGGCAGCGAGCTGATCCGCGCGCAGGTCAGCCCTGTCGGCGCCCCTCGTCCGCATCGGGGCGGCCGTCCCGTCGGCTCCGCCCGGGCCCTCGGGCCTCCCAGACGCCGGAGGTGCCGCGGCGGTGCGAGCCCAGCAGGTGGGTGTCGAGGATACCGACGGCCTCCATCAGCGCGAACATCGTCGTCGGACCCACGAAGGCGAAGCCCTCCTTGCGCAGTGCCTTCGACAGCGCCGTCGACTCCGGCGAGCGGGTGGGGATCTCGGCGACGGTCCTCGGCGCGGGAGTCGTCCCCGGCTGGAAGGACCACACGAGGTCGACGAGCCCGCCCTTCTCCCGCAGCGCCAGGGTCGCCTTCGCGTTGGTGATGGTCGCGAGGATCTTCGCGCGGTTGCGCACGATGCCGGCGTCGGCCATGAGCCGCTCGACCTCCGCCTCGCCGTAGCGGGCGACGACCTCGGGGTCGAAGCCGTCGAAGGCGGTGCGAAAGGCGGGCCGCTTGCGCAGGATCGTCGCCCAGGACAGCCCGGACTGGAAGGCCTCGAGGCTGATCCGCTCGAACATGCCCTGCTCGTCGCGGACGGGCATGCCCCATTCGGTGTCGTAGTACTCGCGCATCATCGGGTCGCTCGCCGCCCAGGCGGGGCGGGCCAGGCCATCCTCGCCGATCACGACGTCGGGGCGGGGGCCGTCGTCGGGGCGGGGGTCCGCGTCGGGGCGGGGGTCCGCGTCGGGGCGGGGGTCCGCGTCGGGGCGGGGGTCCGCGTCGGGGCGGGGGTCCGCGTCGGGGCGGGCGCCGGTGTCGCGGCCGGTGCGGGGGTCGGGGCTGGTCATGCGGTCCTCTCCAGGGTCAGCAGGGCGGTCTTCGCGTCGAGGCCGCCGATGTAGCCGCCGAGCGCGCCGTCGGTGCGCAGCACGCGATGGCAGGGCACGACGATCGGCAACGGGTTGGTGGCGCAGGCGGTGCCGACGGCGCGGACCGCCCGCGGGCTGCCCACGAGCTCGGCGATCTCCTTGTAGGAGCGGGTGGAGCCGTAGTCGATCTGCGGCAGGACGCGCTGGACCTTCTCGCGGAAGCCGGTGGACAGGGCGCGGTCCAATGGCAGGTCGAAGCGGCAGCGGGCGCCGGTGAAGTACTCGTCCAGCTCGGCGGCCGCCTCGTCGAGCCGGCGCGGAGCCTCCAGCACGCGGGGGCTGACCCTCGTCGCGAGGGCGGCGAGCACGGCGTCGAAGCCCTCGCGCTCGAAGGCGACGCGGACCAGGCCCTGCGCGGTCGCGGCGAGCAGGAGGGGGCCGACGGGGGTGTCGAGCGTGCGATAGGCGACCTCGACGAGGCCGGCGTCGTCGGCCTGCTGCACGAGGCGGGCGCGGAGTCCTGCCAGGGCCGGGTCGGGGAGCGGGAAGAGCGCCTCCCGCTCGCTGGTCGTGAGGTGCTCGGGGAGGCTCGGGGTGTCGGTCATCGCGCGGCTCCTTCCGTGTCGTCGTCTGCGGCGAAGGTCCGTCGCAGGGCTCGGATGCCGTCGGCCGAGGCGCGGCGGACGGCCTCGGCGCTCCCGCCGATCAGGGCGGCGGTCTCGGCGTGCGGGAGTCCGCCGAGGTAGTGATAGGCGACGGCGAGCCGCTGCCTCTCGGGCAGGGCCGCGACGGCGGTCCACACCCCGTCGTCCCGGCCGGGGTTCCCGCGGTGGGAGGTCTCCTCGGGCAGGTCGTCCGTGGGCACGGCGTGCCGGGCGCGGCGGCGGGTGACGTCGATGGCCTTGCGGTGGGCGACGCGCACCAGCCAGGCCTCGATGTTGGTGTCCTCCGCGAGATCGGGCCAGGACGTCAGCGCCGCCAGGAACGTCTCCGCCCAGGCGTCCTCGGCGTCGGGTCCCGGGCCGAGGACGGCGCAGCACACCCGCAGCACGGTGGGGCCGTGCCGCTGGACCGCGGTCTCGTAGGGGATCTTCATGGTCATCACCCCGCAGACGCGCGAAGGGCGGGCGATGTGAGGTCCCGATCCGAGGGCGCCGCAGAGGGCGGGGCGGACGGCGGGCTCGAAGCCGGCGTCGACTCCCGCGTCGACGACCGCGCCGGACCGCCGACCCGCGGCCGCGCAGGCTCCCCCGCCGGCGAGGTCACTGCGGTGCGCCCTGGCCGCTGACCAGCACCGTCGCGAGCGCGCGCAGTGACGCGGGGCCGACGCGGCGGAACTCGAGGCGGGGGTCCTGGGCTCCGGGGTCGAGGGCCTCCATGGTGAGCATCCCGTCGGCGGTCGCGTAGGCGCTGAGCTGCTGGACGGTCCCGTCGGCCGTGCGCACGCGAGTCAGGACGGTCAGCGCCCGGGTCGCGGCGAGCTGCGCGGCGAGCGGGTGGGCGGGCAGCTCCGAGCCGCGCACGTGGACGCTCCCGCCGCCGGTGTCGGACTCGGCATCGGCGGCGGGATCGGCGAGGCCCGCGGGGTCGAGGAAGGCGGCCAGGCGCACGGTCGCCTCCTCGGCGCGGAGGACGGTGAAGCGGTGGAGGCCGTCGGCCGTCGTCTCCTCCTCGAGCACCCCGCCGGGGTGGCTGTAGCAGTGCAGGCGATGGACCTGCGGCCCGGCCTCGGTGCGGACGGTCCGCTCGGCGGTGGTGAACGACTCCGCGGTGCGGCGCAGCACGAGGCAGCCGGAGATCTCGGGGACGGCCCGCCAGCGCGGCCCCTCCTCGTACCGGGCGGTGCGGGTGAGGACCTGGCCGCCGGCGATCATGCCGCGCAGGGCGACGGCCGCGGCGATCCGGCGCTGCTCGGGATGCGCGTCGAGCCAGGGCAGCGCCACGAACTGGCGGCGCTCGTAGCCGTCGAGCGCGGCGATCTGCTCATCGCTCAGGGTCACCACCGGCGCGGGCTCCGGGGCGGCCGACGGGTCGGGCTGGACGGCGTCGTCCTGTGCAGCGGGCGGGTCGGGCCGGGCGCCGTCGTCCTGTGAGACCGACGGGTCGGGCTGGACGGCGGCGGGCGGGCCGGACGGGCGAGGCATGCCATCCGGTCCCGTCGCCTCTCCTCTCCGCACCCGTTCGAGCAGGTCACGGGCGGCGGCGACGTCTTCGCCGGTGTACTGCAGCGGTGCG
Organism: Brachybacterium paraconglomeratum; assembly: GCF_003994255.1. Classification (GTDB taxonomy): domain Bacteria; phylum Actinomycetota; class Actinomycetes; order Actinomycetales; family Dermabacteraceae; genus Brachybacterium; species Brachybacterium conglomeratum. Next base: position 38,144 of record NZ_ML133859.1, read on the forward strand.
GTCGGATCGGTGCCGCCGATCCCGGCGGGGAGGTCGGGGATCCGTGTCGGCGCCTCGGCCGACGCGTCAGGGGCGGGGGACGCCGGGGTCGCGCTCATCCCCCGAGGCTATCGGGGGCCGCAGGTTCTGCGCCGCTGAGGACTCATCTCGTCGCCGGCACGGGTCCTCAGCGGTGCAGAACCTCGGCTCCGGCCCTCGGTGCGGGGCCGCACCAGCCACCGCCGCCCCGGACCCCGGCCGGCCAGGTTCTGTGCCGGTGGCGACTCATGTCGCGGCGTCCATGAGTCGTCCCGGGTGCAGAAGGTCGGGGGAACGCTCGCGCGCCGGGGCATGCGAACGCGCGGCATGACGCCCGCGCGTCCCGTCGGACGCAGGGCGGGATGACGCCTGCGCGGTCGGGGCCGACAATGGGGAGGACCCCGCCGTCGGACGAAGGAGCCCGCCCATGACCGCCACCGCCGTCGTCGACCTCAACGCCGACCTCGGGGAGGGCTTCGGCGACTGGTCGATGGGGGACGACGCCGCGATGCTCGAGGTCGTCACCACCGCGAACATCGCCTGCGGCGGCCACGCCGGGGACGGCTCGACGATGCGCGCCGCCTGCCGGGCCGCCGCCGCGCGTGGCGTCGCGATCACCGCGCACGTCGCCTATCCGGATCTGCAGGGCTTCGGCCGGCGCTTCCTCGAGATCGCCCCTGATGACCTCACGGACCAGGTGGTCGTCCAGGCCGGGGCGCTGCAGGCGATGGCCCGCGCGGAGGGGACCAGCGTGCGCGGGGTGAAGCCCCACGGCGCCCTGTACAACGCGCTCGCCCGTCACGAGGCGCAGGCCGGCGCGGTGGTGCGGGCGCTCGGCGAGCTCGACGGCCTGCCCCTGGTGGCGGCGCCCGGCGCCGTGGTCGTCCCCGCGGCGGAGGCGGCGGGGCTCGAGGTGGTGCTCGAAGGCTTCGCCGACCGCGCCTATCTCCCCGACGGCACCCTCACCCCGCGCACGCGGCCCGGCGCCGTGCTCACCGACCCCGAGGCGGTCTCGGCCCAGGCGCTGTCGATCGCGACCGAGGGCGGGGTGCGCGCGGCCGACGGCACCTGGGTCGATCTGCCGGTGCGGTCGCTGTGCCTGCACGGGGACACCCCCGGCGCCGTCGAGCTCGCCCGGGCGGTGCGGGCCCGGCTCGAGGAGGCGGGCGTGACCCTGCAGGCGGCGCTGTGAAGGACCGGGCAACGGACACCCTCCCTCCCCCGCTGCGCGTGCACCGCGCCGGGGAGACCAGCGTCCTCGCCGAGTATCCCGACACCGCCGCGGTGCTCGCCGCGGCCGCGGCCGTGCGCGCCCTCTCCCCCGCACACCTGCTGGAGCTCGTCCCCGCCGAGCGCACCCTGCTGCTGCACGGCGCTGCGCCGCGCGACGTGCGAGAGCTCGCGGACCTGCTCTCGCAGCTCCCCCGCTCCGCGCGCGAGGACAGCGACGGCGGCGAGGCCAGCATCGGCATCGTCTACGACGGCGAGGACCTGGAGGAGGTCGCGGAGCTGCTCGGGATGAGCAAGGACGTGCTGATCAGCGCGCATTCCGGGGCGACGTGGACGGTCGCCTTCGGCGGCTTCGCGCCCGGCTTCCCCTATCTCGTCGCCGGCGATCCCCACGAGGCGTCCGGCCCGCCCTGGGAGGTGCCGCGCCGCGCCGAGCCCCGCACGTCGGTGCCCGCAGGCGCCGTCGGCCTCGCCTCCCGCTACTGCGGCATCTACCCGCGCCCCTCTCCCGGCGGCTGGCAGCTGATCGGCCGCAGCGACGCGCCCCTGTTCGACGTGCACCGGGAGCCGCCCGCACTGCTCAGCCCCGGCACGCGGGTGCGCTTCACGCCGCAGCGCGCCGCCTCACGTCCGACCGCCGCGACCGCCGCGGCGCTGGCCCGCGCCGCGCGGGAGGCCGCGGCCGTCCCCGCCCGGCTCGGGCTCCATCGCGGCGCGGGCCCGGGCACGAGCTCCCGTCCCGCGCTCGAGATCCTCTCCCCTGGTCCGCTGGCCCTGATCGAGGACGCCGGCAGGCCCGGCCGGGCATCGATCGGCGTGAGCCGGTCCGGGGCCTTCGACCGCGGCGCCCTGCAGCGCGCGAATCGCGCCGTCGGCAATCCCTCCGGCGCCGCCGCGCTCGAGATCCTGCTGGGACCGCTCGCGCTGCGCGCCGCCGCGCCGACGGTCGTCGCCGTCTCCGGCGCGCAGGCCCCGGTGCGGATCGGGCGCGGCGACGACGAGGTCGGCGACGTGGAGCTGCCGGCCGACGCCTCCCGCGAACGCGCCCTCGCCCTGGACCCCGGCGACCGGATCGAGGTGGGCCCGGCCGCGGACGGGCTGCGGCTGGTCCTCGCGGTCCGGGGCGGGATCACGCAGGTGAGGCGGCAGGATCCCGCCGACGACGAGCTGCTCGAGGTGCTCGGCGCACGCTCCCGCGACACCCTCTCCGACCTCGGCCCGGATCCGCTGCAGGCCGGCGACCTGCTGCTCGTCGGCCCCGAGCGCGGCCTCGACGCGGTGCCGGCCGCCGGGGACGCCGTCCCGCCGTCGTCGGCCGAGCATCCCGACGAGGACACCATCCGCATCGCCGTGCTCATCGGGCCGCGCGCCGAGCTGCTCGGCGACGAGGCGGTCGAGGCGCTGCTCGGCACGGACTGGACGGTGCGGCAGGAGTCCGACCGGGTCGGGGTGCGGCTCGATGGGCCGGTGCTCCCGGTCCCCTCGGGTGCGGCGACCGTGCCGAGCGAGCCGATGCTGCCCGGGGCGGTGCAGGTGCCGCCCTCGGGGCTCCCGGTCGTCTTCGGCCCCGACCACCCCACCACCGGCGGCTATCCGGTGATCGCCGTGGTCACGCGGGAGGGTCTGGACCGCCTCGCCCAGGCCGGGCCGGGCACACGCCTGCGCTTCGTCACCACGGACGGCGACGGGACGCGCTGGTCGCCACCCGCCCGCCGATGACACGATGGGAGGCATGCCGCGCCTCCTCCCCGACCCCGCCTACTTCGGCTCCCTGCCCAAGGTCATCACCTCGGGAGCGGTGATCCTGCGCGACGAGGACGGCCGCTTCGTCATCGAGAAGCCGAACTACCGTCCGCACTGGCTGCTGCCCGGCGGCGGGGTCGATCCCGGCGAGGACGCCCGGCAGTGCGCCCAGCGCGAGGTCATGGAGGAGCTGGGCCTGGACGTCGAGGTGGGTCGCCTTCTCGCCGTGGACTGGCTGCCGGCGAGTCCGGTGCGCAGCGCCCCGATGGGCGTGCACTTCATCTTCGACGCCGGTGTGATCCCGCGCGCACAGCTCGAGGCGGAGATCGTGCCGCAGGCCTCCGAGCTCGACGACTGGGCGCTCATCGAGGAGGACCGGGCGGAGCTGCTGTCGACCTGGGGCGCCGCCCGTGCCCGGCGCGCTCTCGCGGTGCTGCGCGGCGAGGCCGAGGTGGACCTCGCCTCCCATTCCCGGCGGTGACCTGTCGGTCCCGTCGGGAGGTCCGCGGCCGAGCGGCCGACGGGGCCCGTCGGGCGCGGCAGCTCGCCGGCGGCGATGCCCCTCGGGCGCGACGCCCGTCGGCCGCTGATCGTCCCGCGTGTCGAGATCGCCCAAGACGACCCCCGAACCGCAACCCTTCCGAGACGTCCCACTTTTTCTCACCCTGACCAGGAGTCCTGCCTCCGGCAGCGCGCCGCACCGCCCGACAGTGTGATCCACACCGCACGACGCAGCGGTCGCGGTGGGCCATGATGTGCCCACCCCTCCCCTCGTCGTCGGAGATGACATGAGCCCCTCCCCCCTCGCCCCGGAGTCCCCTGCCCCGGTCAGCCGGCCGCTCACCCGGTCGCAGCGCTTGGACCGCCTCCCCTTCACCCGCAAGCACGGCAAGCTGCTGGGCGCCTCCGGCATCGGCTGGGCGCTCGACGCGATGGACGTCGGCCTGATCTCCTTCGTCATCGCCGCGCTCACCGTCCACTGGGACCTCGCGAAGTCCGACGGGTCCCTCATCGCCTCCGCCGGCTTCGCCGGGATGGCGATCGGCGCGAGCCTCGGCGGGCTGCTGGCCGACAGGATCGGCCGACGCTCCGTCTTCGCCCTGACCCTGCTCGTCTACGGCCTGGCCACCGGCGCCTCCGCACTCGCCCTGGGCGTCGGCGCGCTGATCGCGCTGCGCTTCGTGGTGGGCCTGGGGCTCGGCGCCGAGCTGCCCGTCGCCTCGACGCTGATGAGCGAGTTCGCACCTGCCCGGATCCGCGGCCGGATCATCGTGTGGCTCGAGGCGTTCTGGGCCGGCGGCTGGATCCTCGCCGCCGTGATCGGCACGTTCGTGGCGACGTCGGGGCCGGCCGGATGGCGCTGGGCGCTCGCGCTCGGCATGATCCCGGCCGTCTACTCGCTGGTGATCCGTCTCGGGATGCCCGAGTCCGTGCGCTTCCTGGAGACGAAGGGCCGTCACCAGGAGGCCGAGCGGATCGTCCGCGACTTCGAGGCCTCCGCCGGGATCGGGGCGCCCTCGCAGGTCGAGGCGTCCACCGAGGCCCCCGCCGCCGACGGTCCCGGCAGGATCGGTCGCGCGGCAGAATCCACGGACTCCGCCGTGACACTGCCCGTCGAGGAGACGGGCATCGTCGCCGCCGACGGGTCCGGCCGTGTCTCCGCCGACGCGGTCGGCGTCGTGCCGGAGGCCGATCAGGTCGCGACCGGCGGCATCTGGTCGGCGTCCCTCCGCGCCCGCACCGCCGGGCTGTGGGTGGTGTGGTTCTGCATCAACCTCTCCTACTACGGCGCGTTCATCTGGATCCCGACGCTGCTGGTGGACCGCGGTTTCGACCTCACGAAGTCCTTCACCTTCACGCTGATCATCACGCTCGCCCAGATCCCCGGCTACGCCGCTGCGGCCTGGCTGATCGAGGTGCTGGGACGGCGCTGGACCCTCACGATCTTCCTCGCCGGCTCGGCGCTGTCCGCCGTGGGCTACGGCATGGCCGACTCCGAGGCGATGATCCTGGTGGCCGGCTGTCTGCTGAGCTTCTTCAACCTCGGCGCCTGGGGCGCGCTGTACGCGATCGGCCCGGAGCTCTACCCCACCGCGGTGCGCGGCACGGGCACGGGCGCGGCCGCCGCCTTCGGCCGCCTCGCCTCGATCATCGCCCCGTTCCTGGTGCCGGCGCTGGTGCTCGCCGGCGGGCAGTGGCTCGCCTTCGGGGTGTTCGCGCTCGCCTTCGCCGTCGCCGCCGCCGCGGCCTTCACCCTGCCCGAGCAGCGGGGGAAGGCGCTGGCGGAGTAGGTCTCCGGCGCTGCCGCGACGGCAGGGGGCTGCGACGATCAGCGCCCCGCGTCACCAGGCACGTGTTGTTCGACGACCGGTACCACGCCGCAGAGGTTGTTCGACGTCCGGTACCAGTTTCCTGGTACCGGACGTCGAACAACTGGCGCGGTCCTGGTACCCGACGTCGATCAACTGGCCGGTGATAGGCGCGTGCGGGGTGAGGGGACGCCGCCGGCCCGCGTGCCGGGGCCGAGCCGGTCATACCGAGCCCGAGCCCGGGGTGCCGAGCCCGGAGCACCGGGACAGAGCCACTCCCCGAGCCGGTCAACCCGTTCCGGAGCCCGGGGCACCATGCCGGGCCCGGGCCCGGCGTCCGCTCACTTGTCGAGAGAGCCGTCGTAGGCGCAGATCGCGTCGACCTTCGCCGCCGAGGACGACTCCGGGTCGAACTCGAGGTCGAGCCACACCTTCACCAGCTCCTTCGCGAGCTCCAGCCCGATCACACGCTCGCCCATGCACAGCACCTGCGCATTGTTCGACAGCACCGAACGCTGCACGGAGTAGAGGTCGTGCGCGGTCACGGCGCGGATACCGGAGACCTTGTTCGCCGCGATCGCGACGCCCAGACCGGTGCCGCAGATCAGCAGGGCCCGGTCGGCCTCGCCGGCGGCGATCTTCTCCGCCGCCTCGACCGCGACGTTCGGGTAATAGGTGCCGTCCTCACGGCCGGTCACGCCCACGTCGATGACCTTCTCGACGCGGGGGTCCTGCTCGAGCAGCTCCTTGAGCGCGGACTTGTGGCCGTAGCCGGCGTTGTCGGAACCGGTGACGATGGTCAGAGCCATGATGTTCTCCTTCGGTGACGAATGACGGAAGTGCAGGTGAGAGGGAGGCGGCGGCGCGGTGAGGCGCCGCGGCCGCCCCTGCTCAGGCCGAGAGCTTCTCGGCCAGCAGCGTGACGATCTTCGAGAATGAGATCGCGCCGGGGTCGGGGGTGCCCACGGACTTGTCGCCGTGGTTGCGGGCGCGGCCCAGGGTCGCGGAGATGTCCGCGGTGGCCTCGGCCGCCTCGACGGCGCGGGCCGCCGCGGTCTCGATCGTCCGGGAGGCGGAGGCGGCGGGGCCGTCACCCTTCTCGGCGCCCGTGGCCTGGGCGAGGGCGATCGCCTCGCGGAACGGCACGGCCGCATCGACCATGGTCTTGTCGCCGGGCTTCGCCCCGCCGAGCCGCTCGACGGCCTCGACCGCCTGGACCAGGCCGGTCAGCAGGTGCTCGCCGGAGACGGGCGCCTCGTCGGAGAAGGCGCTGCCGAGGCTGGTCAGCGCCGCGCCCCACAGCGCGCCGGAGGTGCCGCCGGCCTCGGCGGACCAGGCGGCGCCGGCCTGGACGAGGACGGTGCGGGCGCCGCAGCCACCGGCGATGACCCGGTCGGCGGCCGTGCGGGCGGCCTTCGCGCCGAGGACCATGCCCTGGCCGTGGTCGCCGTCGCCGGCGATCGCGTCCATCCGGCCGAGCTCCGGCTCGAGCTCGACCAGCAGCGCCTCGACGTCGGCGAGGATCCCGGCGATCCGCTGCGCCGACTCCTTCGACTCGTCGGACGCGTCCGGGATCGGGTCCTCGCCGGGGGTGTAGATCTCGGTGCGCTCGGTGCCGAGGTCGCCCTCGACGGTGCCGCCGCGGCGGAAGGCGGGGGCGTCGGCCGCGGCGAGCCAGTGCTGCTCGAGCTCCTCGTCCAGGCGCATCACGGTCAGGGACAGCCCGGCCATGTCGAGGCTGGTGACGTGCTCGCCCACCTCGGGGCGCACGATGGTCAGGCCCGCCTCCTGCAGGAGCTGCGAGGCGTGCTTCCACACCACGAACATCTCCTCGTACTTCACGGTGCCCAGGCCGTTCAGCACCACGGCGACGCGCTGCGAGTCGAGCTCGGGGGTTTCGGCGAGGACGCCGTCGACCAGGACCTTCGCGAGCTCCTTCGCGCTCGGCATGGGCTGCTCGTCGATGCCGGGCTCGCCGTGGATGCCCAGGCCGATCGCCATCCGCCCCTCGGGGACGTGGAAGAGCGCGTCCTCCGCGCCGGGCAGGGTGCAGCCATCGAAGGCGACGCCGAGGGAACGGGTGGCGTCGTTCGCCTTCCAGGCGAGGCGCTCGGCGTCGTCGAGGTCGGCGCCGGCCTGGATCGCGGCCCCGGCGACCTTGAAGACGGGCAGGTCGCCGGCGATACCGCGGCGGTCGCGGTGCTCGCCCTCGAGGCCGGAGGCGATGTCGTCGCTGACCGCGACGATGCGCACGTCGATGCCCTCGGCGCGCAGCTTCTCGGCGGCGACGCCGAAGTGGAGCACGTCCCCGGCGTAGTGGCCGAAGCCCAGGATCACGCCGCCGCCGTTCTCGGAGTTCTTCGCGACCGAGTACACCTGGTCGGAGGACGGCGAGGAGAAGATGTTCCCGCAGGGCGCGCCGTGGGCGAAGCCGGGGCCGACCCAGCCGGCGAAGGCCGGGTAGTGGCCGGACCCGCCGCCGACGACGAGCGCGGGCTGCCCGGCGGGGGTCCGCTTCGCGCGCACCACGCCGCCGTGCACGCGCAGCAGCTCCTCGGGGTGCGCGGCGACCAGGCCCTCGACGGCGTCGGAGGGGAAGGTCTGGGGGTCATCGAACAGGTAGGTCATCGGGTCTCTCCGGATCGGCGGGGTCGGTGCGGATGGGGGGCAGGTGCGGCGGCCGTCGGGCCGGCGCCGGGCGGGCATGGCGGCCGCGGTGGCGGGCGCGGGGCCGGCGGCGGGCCGCGGTCCCCACGGCGCCTCGGCCGCCGGGGCTCAGGCGGCGGTGTAGCCGCCGTCGATCGACAGGATCGAGCCTGTCACGAAGCTCGCGGCGTCGGAAGCGAGGTACACGGCGGCGCCGGCGAGCTCCTCCGGCTCGCCCGGGCGGGACATCGGGGTCATCGCGTTCCAGATGTCGATCTGGTCGCCGCCGGCCTCGTAGAAGCCGCGGGTCAGCTCGGTGCGCATGTATCCGGGCGCGATCGCGTTCACGCGCACGCCGCGGGAGGCCCACTCGAGCGCGGCGGAGCGGGTGAGGTTGTGGACCGCGGCCTTGGAGGCGTTGTAGGAGGCCTGGGTCTGGGGCATGTTGGCGATGATGCCGCTCATGGAGCCGGTGTTGATGATGCTGCCGCGGCCCCGCTCGAGCATGGCCCGACCGACGGCCGAGAGCACGTGGTAGACGCCGTCGAGGTTCAGGCTCATCACGGCCCGCCACTTCTCGCCGTCGCCGTCCTCGACCGGGTGGTGGATGGTGCGCCCGGCGTTGTTCAGCAGGATCTCGATCCCGCCGACCTCCTGGTCGATCTCGGCGACGACCTTCTCGACCATCGCCTGGTCGGTGACGTCGAGGTGGCGGTAGGAGACCTCCACCCCGGTCTCGGCGGCGAGGTCCTTCGCGGCCTGCTCGCCGGTCGCGTCGTCGATGTCGGCGAGCACGATCGGGGCGCCGTGCTGGGCGAGGCCGCGGGCCATCGCGAGGCCGAGGCCCTTCGCACCGCCGGTGACGAGGGCGGTGCGGCCGGTGAGGTCGAACATGGGGCTGATGGCGGAGGTCATGGAGGACTCCTTCGAAGCAGTGGGCGGACGGGGCGAGCGGGGCCGACGGGCGCTGCGCGCGGGGCGGGGCGCGAGGGACGAGCGGACGGACCCGCCGGGACGGACGGGGCCCGGGGGCCGACGGTCCTTGCGTCGGCCCCCGGGGCGCGGATCAGGCCTCGGCGGCGGCGATGTCCTTCTTGCCGACGCGGGGCTGGTCGACCTTCAGTGCGAAGGTCATCAGGAAGGCGAGGACGTACAGGACCACGAACGCCCAGACCACGCCGACGTTCCCGCCCCAGGGGCGGACGACGGCGACCACGGCCGAGCCGAGGAAGGTCGCACCGCCCGCGGCGGTCGTGTACATCGCCATCGCGGCGCCCTTGTGGTCGGGGGCGAGCGCCGGCATGATCGCGCCGAGCGGCACGAAGCCGGCCAGCAGGATGCCGAAGACGGTGCCCGCGATGACGGCGACGACGAAGCCCCAGTCGGAGCCGGCCGGCACCCAGTGCGGCACGTACCACCACAGCAGCAGGCCGATCGCGGAGCCGACGATGCCGAACCAGCGCACCGTGGTGGTCCAGCCGATGCGGTCGCCGAGGGCGCCGAAGGCGGCGTTGAACAGGATGTTGCCGGCGAAGACGATCGAGGTCATCAGCAGCCAGCGGCTCTGCCCCCAGCCGAGGGTCTCGGCGATGACGGTGGGCAGGATGATGAACATGCCGAACTGCGGGGCGGTGTTGATCAGGCGGGTCAGGAAGCCCATCATCACGCGCTTGTTCGTGAACGCGAGGTGCACGCCCGAGAAGATCACCTGGCGGGAGGTCTCGCCCTCCGGGGCCAGGCGGATGGAGCCGTGCTTCTCGCGCACCCCGAGCCAGGCGATCAGGAAGCCGGCGATCACGATCAGCGAGGAGACGGCCATGGCCCAGCGCTCACCGAAGAAGCCGCCGCCGAAGGCGGGGATCAGACCGATCGCGACGAGCGAGCCGATGGTGGGCATGCCGCCGGTGAACATGACGTAGAACCAGCCGACCGCCGCACCGTTGCGCTCCTTGGGGACCACGGCGTTGACCCAGACCAGGAAGGAGAAGGCGAACAGCGGGAAGCCGAAGCCGCGGAAGAAGTAGGTCGCGGCCACCAGCGGGATCGACTCGGTGGACAGCGCGCCCAGGAACGCGGCCTGGAACACCAGCCAGACGACGAGGCCGAGCAGCATCACCCTGCGCGGGCCCCACAGGTCCGAGAGGGCGCCGGCGAGGTACGAGCCGACCAGCGAGGCGAGGGAGTAGAAGGTGATGATGGTGGCGGCGACGTTGATCATCTCGTCGCCGCCGCCGAAGACGTTCGCCATGTGCGGGGAGACGAAGTTGGTCTCCACGCCGTTGCCCGTCATGAAGACGAGCACGCCGAGGAAACCCCACCGCAGCGGATGGGGGATGCCGAGTCGGTCCAGGAAGGTCTCCTGGGACGACCCGGCGGCCGGGACGGCGGATCCGGCCTGGGTGGTAGAGGGTACGGCGCTCATAAGGGCACTCCTGTGTGCGTGGGGGGAGAGACACGGGGCGGCCGACGGCAGCATCGAGGCGTCGGCCGCCCCGTCAGGGCTGATCCGGGATCAGCGGGGCCGTGCTCAGCGGCCGGGGAGGATGGAGACCTTGACGGAGGCGCCGGCGGAGTCGGCGACCGAGTCGAGGGCCTTCTGGAAGTCGGCGAGGCCGAACTGGTGGGTGCAGATCTCGTCGAGGGGCAGGTCGCCCTTCTCGATGATCTTGATGGCGGCGGGCCAGGTGTGCGGGCCGAGGTGTGCCCCGCGCACGTCGAGCTCCTTGTCGTCGGAGATGATCGACCAGTCCACGGAGACGTTCTCCTTGAACACGGAGTACTCCACGAAGCGGCCGAGCTTGCGCAGCAGGTTCAGGCCCTGCGGCACGGCGCTGGGGTGGCCGGTGCACTCGATGTAGACGTCGGCGCCGTAGCCGCCGGTGAGGCCGCGGATCTCCTCGTAGATGTCGACCTTCGAGGGGTTCAGGGTGAGGTCGGCGCCGCACTTCTTCGCGAGCTCGAGCTTCTCGTCGTCGAAGTCGAGGGCGATGACGAGCTTGGGGTTCTTGTGGGCCGCGCCGATGATCGCGCCGAGGCCGATGGGGCCGGCGCCGGCGATGACGACGACGTCGTCGAACTCGAGCTCGGCGCGCTCGACGGCGTGCATCGAGCAGGACAGCGGCTCGGCGTAGGCGGCGTGCTGCGGCGCGATGTCCTTGGAGATCCGGTGGGCGCGGGCGAGCTTCGGCACGATCATGTACTCGGCCATGCCGCCGTGGTAGTGCTTGAAGCCGAACATGTCGTGCGGGGCGCACATCCAGTACCAGCCGCGCTGGCAGTACATGCACTCGCCGCAGGGGACGATCTGCTCGACGACGATGCGGTCGCCGACGGAGACGCCGTGGTGGGCGAGGATCTCGTCGGAGCCCTGCACGACGGTGCCGGTGATCTCGTGGCCGGGGATGATGCCCGGCTCGACCCAGCGGTCGCGGTTCTCGTCGCCCCAGAACTTGGCGGCGCCGGCGTAGGCCTTGAGGTCGGAGGCGCAGACGCCGACGGCCTCGACCTGGATCAGGAGCTCATCGCCGGCGGGGGTCGGGACCGGGCGCTCCTCGAGGCGGTAGTCCTCGGGGGCATGCATGACGACGGCCTGCATGGTGGCGGGCAGCTGGCTCACGTAAGACACATCTCCTTCGATACGTTCCGCCCGGCCTGGTGGCCCCACAGGGCGCGCCGACGGGTCGGGCCTGACCAGGCCACTCTAGGCAGACCGGGAACAAACGTCAAGCACAAATGTTCTACACCAGGGCGACGCAGGTCAGAGGCGTGCCACGGGGTGGATCGGGCGGGGTCAGCCCGTCGCAGCGGCGAGCGCGAGCACGGCCTGGGCCGTCGGCTCGTCGGTCAGCAGCGTCGTGTACAGCCCGGCGCGGGCGCCGGCGAGGATCGAGGGCGCCTTGCGCTCCCCCGCCGCCATCGCGATCGAGGTCGGCAGCGCGTTCAGCAGCGCGCGCGGCGGGCGCACCAGCAGCTCCGAGCCGGGATAGCTCACCGGGTGCCCGGCGATGTCGTAGAAGTGGAGGTTGATGTCGCCGACGGCCGGGAGCAGCGCCGTCTCGTCGCGCGGCACCACGGAGGTCAGCGCCGCGCGCCCCTGGTAGGGCTCGCCGATCCCGACCACCACGGCTCGGGCCCGCGCCCACAGGTCGGTGATCTCCCGGAAGCTGGGGTCGGCCTGCAGGGACTCCCAGAGCTGCTCGGAGGGGCTCGCCGGGGCGAACATGAACTTCGGCTCGGCCCGGGTGCGGTCCGCGAAGCGGCGCACGATCTCGTTGGTCTGGAAGGACGGGTCGGTCTCCTGCTGCCCGCCGACGGTCGGGGCGATCACCACTCCCGGCAGCTCGGGTAGCCCGGGCATGCCGCTGACGGCGTAGGTGGTCTTGCCCGAGGAGATCAGCAGCACCTCGCCCCGCTGCAGGTCCAGGGAGCGCAGCTCCTCCCCCAGCAGGTCGCCGATGCCGCGGTAGTCGCGCTGGACCTGGTTCCCCGGGGCGATGCGCACGGAGCGGACGCCGAGCACGTCCTGCAGGCGTGCGGCGAGATCGGGCAGGTCGGCGGTGGGCGGCTCGAGCACCTCGAAGCGCACCATCCCGATCCGTCGCGCCTCGGCGAGGAGCTTGGAGACCGTGGGCCGGGAGACGCCCAGGCGCGCGGCGACCTCGGCCTGTCGCACCCCGTCGACGTAGTAGGCGGAGGCGGCGCGGTGGAGCAGCTGGAGGTCCATCGCGGTCTCGAGCATCGATGCTCCTCCCTCTCCGTCAAGGCCGTGTCCGGGCCCCGGGGCGGCGGGGCTCGCGCCGATGATCCTAGTGAACGCCGGGCGGTGCTGCGGAACAGAGCCCCGTCCTGCGCCCCTGGCAGGGCCGACGGTGGCAGGATGGTCTGCGGCGATGACGGCACGGGGAGGCGGCGCGATGACGGCAGGCACGGGGGCGACGACCCCTGCTCCGCGGATTGCCCCGTCGGCCGCGCCCCGAACGGCCGGAGCGCCAGCCGGCGCGAGGGTCCCCGCCGTGCTGGGCGTCGACGTCGGCACCTCGAGCACGAAGGGCACCCTCGTCGCGCTCGACGGGACCATCCTCGCCGCCGCCGTGCGCGAGCACTCGGTCTCCCGCCCCGCCCCGGGCCACGTCGAGATGGACGCGGAGATCTGGTGGGAGGAGTTCGTGGACATCACCCGCGAGCTCACCGCGACCGGCGCCGCGGACGTCCCTGCGGAGGTCACCGCGATCGGCGTCTCGGGGATGGGCCCCTGCGTGCTGCTCACCGACGAGCGCGGCGAACCGGTGCGCCCCGCGATCCTCTACGGCGTGGACACCCGCGCGGGCGACGAGATCCGCCATCTCACGAACGTGCTGGGCAGGGAGGAGATCGTCGCGCACTGCGGCGGGATGCTCACCTCGCAGGCGGCCGGACCGAAGGTCGCCTGGGTCGCCCGGCACGAGCCGGAGGTCTACGCACGGGCGCGTCGGCTGTTCATGCCGGCCTCGTATCTCGCCTTCCGCCTCACCGGCGAGTACGTGCTCGACCACGTCAGCGCCAGCCAGTCCGCGCCGATGTACAGCCTGCGCCACCAGACGTGGCATCCCGAGTGGGCCGAGCGCGTCGGCCCCGGCCTCGAGCTCCCGGACCTTCGCTGGGCGGGCGAGGCGGCGGGGACCGTGCAGAGCGCCATCGCGCGGCTCGTGCCCGGTCTGCGCGCCGGGATCCCCGTCATCACCGGCACCATCGACGCCTGGGCGGAGGCGGTCAGCGTCGATGCCGCCTCCCCGGGCGACCTGATGCTGATGTACGGCACCACCACCTTCCTCGTCGCGACCACCGTGGAGCCCGTCGCGAGTCGCACCCTGTGGCCCACCTCCGGGGTGGAGCCGGGCGCCTATGCGCTCTCGGGCGGCATGGCCTCCTCCGGGGCGATCACCGGCTGGCTGCGCGAGCTGACCGGCTCCCCGGAGTTCGACGAGCTGCTGGTGGAGGCGGAGGCCAGCGGTCCCGGCGCGAACGGGCTGGTCATGCTCCCCTACTTCGCCGGCGAGCGCTCCCCCATCGCCGACCCCGGCGCTCGGGGTGTGATCGCGGGGCTGACCCTCTCGCACACCCGCGGGGACCTCTACCGGGCCGCGCTCGAAGCGGCCGCCTTCGGGGTGCGCCACCATCTCGAGACGCTCACCGCGGCCGAGCTCGGCCTGGACCGGGTCGTGGCCGTCGGCGGCGGTGCCCGCAGCGACCTGTGGCCGCAGATCGTCTCCGACGTCACGGGACTGGTCCAGCGGATCCCGCGGCGGATCGTCGGCGCCTCGTACGGCAGCTCGATGCTCGCCGCGCGCCTCGCCCACGGCACCGACGTCTCCCGCTGGAACCCCACCGATCACGAGATCGTCCCGGACCCGGCGCGTCGCGAGCGGTACGACGAGCTGTACCGGCTCTACCGCGACCTCTACCCCGCGACCTACGAGATCACCCACGCGCTCGCGGCGATGCAGCAGCACTGAGGCCGGGACTCCCGCACGCCGTTCCCGCGCACCCCGTACGGTGGCCCTACCGGCACCTCCGCGCGCCGGTCAACCGCATCCAGCGCCCGGAAGGGGAGCCCCATGCATGCCGACCGACTCACCGAATCCCTCTGTCACCACGCGGAGGGTCCGTACTGGTCGGAGACCTGGGGCGGCCTGCGCTGGGTGGACATGCTCGCCGGGGACATGCTGCATCTCGGCGCCGACGGGGCGGCCCGGCGCCTGCCCACCCCGAGCCCGGTCGTCGCCTGCGTGCGCCCTGCGGCCGACGGCGGGGCGGTGCTCGCCCTCGAGAAGGGCTTCGGCCTCGAGGACGCCGACGGGTCCATCCGCGCGCTGCCGCCGCTGTGGGACGAGGACGTGCGCATGAACGAGGGCGCGATCGCGCCGGACGGCTCCTTCCTGTGCGGCTCGATGGCCTATGACCAGCGGCCCGGCGCCGCCGCGATGTGGCGCCTGATGCCCGACGGCACCACCACCCGGCAGTTCGGGGACCTCACGATCTCCAACGGCCTCGCCTTCACGGCCGACGGGACGCGCGCCTTCTACGTCGACACCCCCACCGGATGGGTCGACCTCTTCGACTGGTCCGGCGCCGACGGGCTCGTCGAGCGCCGGCCCTTCGCCGACCTCTCCGGCGAGGACGGCAGCCCGGACGGGCTGTGCCTGGATGCCGAGGGCCGGGTATGGGTGGCGATGTTCGGTGGCTCACAGGTGCTGGGCCTGGACGAGCGGGGCGGGGTCGCCGAGCGGATCACGGTGGCGGCGCGCCAGGTCACGGCCTGCACCTTCGGCGGCGAGGACCGCGGGACCCTGTTCATCACCACCAGCCGGGAGAACCTGGCCGACGGGGACGATCCGGCGGCGGGCTCGCTGTTCTCGGTGCATCCGGGCGTCGTCGGCCCCGCCGAGGAGAACCTCTTCGGCGATCCCGACGAGACCGACGCGGACGACTGACCCCGACGCTCCCCCGTCGTCCGGCCGACGACGATTGCGCTCCTGGCGTGACCTCGGGGCCGTATGGCAGGTGAGGTCACGCCAGGAGCGCAGAATTATGCGGCCCGGGCCGGGGTGGCCGCGCTCAGGACGCGGTCGTCGCCTCCGCCGAGCGGTCGCGGGCCACGCCGGTGGCGAGGGAGTCGAGCATGTCGTCGTACTCCTCCATCGCCTTGGCGGGCGGCTGCGGGGTGATCAGGCTGACCACGACCGCGAGCACGAGGCAGATCGCGAAGCCGGGGATGATCTCGTACAGGTGCTCTCCGCCGAAGAGGCCCAGGGTGACATCGAGAGGCTGCTTCTCCGCACCCCAGGACTGGCCCCAGACGAAGGCGACCACCGCACCGGCGACCATGCCCACGGCGGCCCCGGCCATGGTGAGCCGTCGCCAGAACAGCGACAGCAGCACGATCGGCCCGAAGGCGGCGCCGAAGCCCGCCCAGGCGAAGGCGACCAGCGCCAGCACCGAGCTCCCGGGATCCAGGGCCAGGATCACCGCGATGACGGAGACCACGAGCACGCCGACCCGTCCGCCCCACAGCTTGGCGCCGTCGCCGAGCTTCACGCCCACACCGCCGACGATGTCCTCGACCAGCGCGGAGGTGGTCACGATCAGCTGCGAGGAGATCGTGGACATGATCGCCGCGAGCACGGCCGCCAGCAGGACGCCGGCGATCAGCGGATGGAACAGGATCTGGGCCAGGTCGAGGAACACCGATTCGCCGTTGGTCGCATCGGTGATCTGCACGTCCCGGTTCTGCTGGAAGTAGGCCAGGCCCGCCATCGCGGTGAACACGGCGCCGGTCACGCACAGGATCATCCAGCTCATCCCGACGATCGTGCCGTACTTCGCGTCGCGCGAGGAGCGCAGCGCCATGAAACGCACGATGATGTGGGGCTGGCCGAAGTAGCCCAGGCCCCAGGCGACGGCGGAGAGGATCCCCACCCACGTGCCGCCGGAGACGAGGGAGCCGAAGGAGGGGTCGACCTCGCGCACCGAGGCGAACATCGCCGTCGGCCCGCCGACGACGAACATCGCGGTGACCGGCACGATGATCAGGGAGACCAGCATGATCAGGCCCTGCACCACGTCGGTGTAGCTCGCACCGAGGAAGCCGCCGAAGAGGGTGTACAGGATCGTCACGCCGCCCACGAGGAGCAGGCCGGTCAGGTAGGGCCCGCCGAACATCGACTGGAAGAACACGCCGCCGGCGACCATGCCGGAGGAGACGTAGAAGGTGAAGAACACCAGGATGATCAGGCCCGCTGCGATCCGGAGGATGTTCGTGCGGTCGTGGAGGCGGTTGCCGAAGTAGCTCGGCACCGTGATCGCGTTGCCGGCGATCTGGGTGTACTGGCGCAGGCGCGGGGCGACGAAGATCCAGTTCAGACCGGCGCCGACGGTCAGGCCGATCGCGATCCACGCCTCGACCATGCCGCTCATGTACAGCGCGCCGGGCAGGCCCATCAGCAGCCAGCCGGACATGTCCGAGGCCCCTGCCGAGAGCGCCGCGACGAAGGGGTGCAGCTGTCGGCCGCCGAGCATGTAGTCCTCGCCGCCCTTGGTCTTGCGGAAGGCGTACAGGCCGATGCCGATCATGGCGCCGAAGTAGACGGCGAGCGCGACCAGCTTGAAGGCGAGCTCCATGAGGGTCTCCGATCTCTGGTGGGGAAGGGCGGACGGGCCGGATCGGAGGTCCGTGCGCAACGTCGTCGCTCGTGGGCCGCCGGTCCGGTCGGGGACGACGCGCCACCGTACCGGCGCCCGGGGAGGGCAGGTGCCGCGAATCCTACGCCGGGGTGACGCCGATCACCTCGTTCTGTGTCCGGACGGTGACCTCGGCGCGGACGCACGAACGCCCGGCACCCCTCGGGATGCCGGGCGTCCGCCGGTCGTCGATCGGCTGATCAGCCGAACAGAGCCTCGGTGTCGTCGTCGATCCAGTCGAGGGTCCGCTCGACGGCCTTGCGCCACAGGCG
Source organism: Brachybacterium paraconglomeratum (assembly GCF_003994255.1). Lineage (GTDB taxonomy): Bacteria > Actinomycetota > Actinomycetes > Actinomycetales > Dermabacteraceae > Brachybacterium > Brachybacterium conglomeratum. Next base: position 55,578 of record NZ_ML133859.1, read on the forward strand.
CATGTACCGGTCGCGGGTCTCCTCGTCCATCTGGGGCTCCCAGCGCTTGTCCTCGGCCCAGTTGTCGATGACGTCCTGCTCGCCCTCCCAGTAGCCCACCGCGATGCCGGCGGCGTAGGCGGCGCCCAGCGCGGTGGTCTCGATGACCTTCGGGCGCACGACGGGCACTCCGAGGATGTCGGCCTGGAACTGCATGAGGGTCTCGTTCATGACCATGCCGCCGTCGACCTTGAGCTCGGTGAGCTCCACGCCCTCGGAGGCCGCATCGGCGATCGCCGCGTCGAGGACCTCGCGGGACTGGAAGGCCGTGGCCTCGAGCACGGCGCGGGCGATGTGGTTCTTGTTGTGGAAGCGGGTCATGCCGACCATCACGCCGCGGGCGTCGGAGCGCCAGTGCGGGGCGAACAGGCCCGAGAACGCCGGGACCACGAACAGGCCGCCGTTGTCGTCGACCTGCTTGGCCAGGTCCTCGATCTCCGGGGCGTCCTTGATCAGGCCGAGGTTGTCGCGGATCCACTGCACGAGCGAGCCGGTCACCGCGACCGAGCCCTCGAGGGCGTAGACGGGCTTGTTCTCGCCGATCTTGTAGGCGACGGTGGTGAGCAGCCCGTTCTCGCTGCGCACCAGGTCCTCGCCGGTGTTGACCAGCATGAAGTTGCCGGTGCCGTAGGTGTTCTTGCCCATGCCGATCTCGAAGCAGGCCTGGCCGAACGTGGCGGCCTGCTGGTCGCCGAGGATGCCGGCGATCGGGGTGTCGATGAGCAGATCGTTCTTGCGGCCGTGCCCGTACACCTCGGAGGAGGACTTGATCTCCGGGAGCATCGACATCGGGATGCCCATGTCCTTCGCGATGTCCTCGTTCCAGTCAAGGGTGTCGATGTTCATGAGCATGGTGCGCGAGGCGTTGGTGACGTCGGTGACGTGCACGCCGCCGTTCACGCCGCCGGTCAGGTTCCACACCAGCCAGGAGTCGGTGTTGCCGAACAGCAGGTCGCCGGCCTCGGCCCTCTCGCGCGCGCCGTCGACGTTCTCGAGGATCCAGGCGATCTTGGGGCCGGAGAAGTAGGTCGCCAGCGGCAGGCCCACGCGCTCCTTGTACTTGTCGGCGCCCTCATCGCCGGCGAGGCGGTCGCAGATCTTCTGGGTGCGGGTGTCCTGCCAGACGATCGCGTTGTAGACGGGCTCGCCGGTGTTCTTGTCCCACACCACCGCGGTCTCGCGCTGGTTGGTGATGCCGACGGCGGCGAGCTGGTGGCGGTTGATCTCCGCGCCGGTCAACGCCGAGCCGACGACCGAGCGCGTGTTGCGCCAGATCTCCATCGGGTCGTGCTCGACCCAGCCGGACCTGGGGAAGATCTGCTTGTGCTCCTGCTGGCCGGTCGAGACGATCTGGCCGGCGTGGTCGAAGACGATCGCGCGGGTCGAGGTGGTGCCCTGGTCGATCGAGAGGATGTACTTCGTCGAGTCGGTCATCGGAACTCCTTCGTGGTGATGAACGGGTGGTGGTCATGGTGCCGGACGGCCCCGCGCGGCGCACGGGAACCGCCCGGCGGTGGAGGGGTGCGGGCCGGGTCAGAAGGCGAAGCTCGCCAGGCCGGCGAGGACGCCGCCGACGATCGGGCCGGCGATCGGGACCCACGAGTAGCTCCAGTCGCTGCTGCCCTTGTGCGGGATCGGGAGGATCGCGTGGGCGAGGCGGGGGCCGAGGTCACGGGCGGGGTTGATGGCGTAGCCGGTGGGCCCGCCGAGGGAGGCGCCGATCGAGACGACCAGCAGCGCGACCGCGAGGGGGCCGAGACCGCTCGGAGTGCTGCCGAACATGATGATCACGAGCACCAGCACGAAGGTCGCGATGACCTCGGTGACGAAGTTCCAGCCGTAGGAGCGGATCTCCGGACCGGTGGAGAAGGTGCCGAGGATCGTTCCCGCATCCGTCTCCTGGTCGTAATGGGTCTTGTACGCGAGCCAGGCGACGATCGCGCCGAGGAAGCCGCCGATCAGCTCCGCAAGCAGGTACGCGATCGTGCTGCCGGCGGTGACGGCGATCCCGGGGGCGTACTCCGCGGCGCCGCTGGAGAGCAGGCCGAGGGTCACCGCGGGGTTCAGGTGGGCGCCGGTCTTGTAGGCGACCCACACGCCGGCGAAGACCGCGAGGCCCCAGCCGAAGTTGATCATCAGCCAGCCGCCGCCGTTGCCCTTCGTCTTGCCGAGGATCGCGTTGGCGACGACACCGCCGCCGAGCAGGGTGAGCATCGCCGTTCCGGCGATCTCGTACAGAAAGATGGTTGCCATGGGGTCTCCTCGTCGAGCGGCCCCGCAGCTCTGCGGGACCGGTGGCATCCAGTTGGTGGGGAGAGGGGTGGGTCCTGCCCGCCGATGGTCCGCGGGCGGAGTCGCCCGCGGAGAGCCTCCCCGGCCGGATCACGGCCGGGGAGGAGTTCTGGGTCAGCCGCGGCCGGGCACCTCCGCGGCGGCCGCGATGCGGGAGGCGGCCTCGGCGTCGGAGGCGGTGGCCTCACCGGCGAGGCGGGCCTCGATGTACCCGCGGTAGGCCTCGACCTCGGCGCGCACGGCCGTCTCGTCCCAGCCGAGCTCCGGCGCGAGCAGCGCGGCGACCTCGTCGGCCGCCGCGACGCCGCGGTCGCGGGTCTCGTAGTCCAGGCGGGTGCGGCGCTCGAGCACGTCGGCGAGGTGCCGGGCCCCCTCGGCGCGGGCGGCATAGACCACCTCGGCGCGCAGGTAGCGCGGGGCATGCTCGAGCGGGGTCGCGAGCGAAGGATCCTCGTCGATCAGGGCGAGCACGTCGGTGAGCAGGCTGCCGTAGCGGAACAGGAGCCGGTCGACCCGGATCTCGTCGGCGCCGAGCCGGCGGCTGATCTCAGACTTGTCGCGCACCAGGGCCGCGTAGCCCTGCGCGCCGATGACGGGGACCGAGCGGGTCAGCGACGGACGGCCGGGCTCGGTGTCCTTGATCGCGAAGTCGACGACGTCTTCGGCCATCACGCGGTAGGTCGTGTACTTGCCGCCCGCGATGGCGCTCAGGCCGGGTTCGACCTGCATGACGGTGTGCTCGCGGGAGACCTTGGTCGAGCCCTTGTCCGAGCCCTTCTTCACGGGCTGCAGCAGGGGGCGGAGGCCCGAGTAGACGCCGATGACGTCCTCGCGGGTGAGGTCGTTCTTCAGCACGGCGTTGGCGTGCTCGAGGACGTAGTCGATGTCGTCCGAGGTGGCGCCCACGTGGCGGGGGTCCTCGGTCCAGGGGGTATCGGTGGTGCCGATGACCCAGTACTCGTCCCACGGGATGATGAACAGCACCGACTTCTCGGTCTGGGTGATGATGCCGGTGTCGGGGACGGCGGGGATCCGGTCGCGGGCGACGGTGACGTGGATGCCCTTGGAGGCGAGGACCTCGAGGCCGCCGTCGGCCCCGGCGAGCTCCTGCTGGTCCTGGGTCCAGACGCCGCCGGCGAGGATGACGTGGCGGGCGCGGACATCGAACTCCTCGCCGCTCTCCTCGTCGCGCACCCGGGCGCCGACCACGCGCTCACCCTCGTGGAGGTAGTCGACGACGGTGGTGTAGTTCGCGACCGAGGCGTCGAGCTGGGCGGCGGAGCGCACCAGCATCATCACGAAGCGGGCGTCGTCCATCTGCGCGTCGTAGTACTCGAGCGCGCCGACGGCCTTGTCGCCGTCGAGCGCCGGGAACACCTCGAGCATCTTGTCGTGCAGGAGATGGCGGTGGAAGGGGACGGCGCGCTTGCGGCCCACCGACTGCATCACGTCGTAGAGCATGACGCCGGAGCCGATGAAGCCGCGGTCGATGACCTTCTTGAAGAAGGGGAAGACGAACTTGATCGGCTTCACCAGGTGCGGGGCGGTGTGCTCGAGCAGCAGATCGCGCTCGCGCAGCGCCTCGGCGACCAGCTTGAAGTCGAGCATCTGCAGGTAGCGCAGGCCGCCGTGCATGAGCTTGGAGGAGCGGGAGGAGGTGCCGGAGGCCCAGTCGTGGGACTCCACGAGGCCGACGGACAGGCCGCGGGTCGCGGCGTCGAAGGCGGCGCCCGCCCCGTTCACCCCGCCGCCGACGACGAGGACGTCCAGCGGGTTCTCGGCGGTCGTGGCGCGCAGGCGGGCGAGGTGCTCGCCGCGGCCCTCGGGGGTGAGTGCGGATCGCTGCTGTTCGGACACGCTGGCTGCTCCTTCGCATCGGCACCTGGTGATCCCGGCGCTCGCGGCCGGGCCGTCGCGCTCTCCGCGGCGGTGACGCGGCCATCCTCGGACGGGCGTGCAGCACCGCGCAAGCCAGGTGCACGAACGTGCAAGACTGGTGTCCATGACCCCCGCTTCCCGGCTCGAGGACCTCTTCACCGCTGCACGGATGTACTACGGGCAGAGCCAGACCATGGAGGCGATCGCCGGGGAGCTCGGGGTGTCCCGCTCGACGGTCTCGCGGATGCTGCGCGATGCCCGCGAGGCAGGTCTGGTCCAGATCACCCTGCGCCCGCCCGAGGCGCATCGCGTGGAGGACCTCGGACGACGCATCGCCCGTCAATACGGGGTGAAGGTGCACGTGGTGCCGGATCCGCCCGAGGGTGATCAGCGCGACCGCCTCGCCGCCGTGGTCGAGGAAGCCGCGGAGCTGCTCGATCAGATGCTCGAGCCCGGTTCCACGCTCGGCATCGCCTGGGGCACGACGGTCGCGGCGCTGTTGGGCGCGGTGCGACCCCGCCCCGTGCCCGGGATGCGGATCGTGCAGCTCAACGGCGCGATCAACGTCGAGGGCTCGGGCCTGACCTATATCGCCACCGTGCTCGCCCGGGCGGCGGAGCGATGGGACGCGACGGTGCACCAGTTCCCGGTCCCGGCCTTCTTCGACTACGCCGCGACGCGCGAGGCGATGTGGCACGAGCGCTCGGTGCAGCGGGTGCTGGAGACGCAGACGCAGGCCACGGTCGCGGTGTTCAGCGTCGGCGCCTTCGACGCGGAGGTCCCCAGCCACGTCTACACCCACAACTACCTCACGGCCGCCGACCTGCGCTCGCTGCGGGCCGACGGCGCGGTGGGCGATGTGTGCACCGTGTTCCTGCGGGCCGACGGCACCTTCCGAGACATCGCCATGAACGCGCGCGGCTCGGGCACCGCCCCGGACCGGCTGGCCCGGATCCCGCGGCGTCTCCTGGTCGCCTCGGGCTCCCGCAAGGCGCTGCCGCTGCGGGCGGCACTGCGGGCCGGGGTCGCGACGGACCTGGTCATCGACGCGGTCACCGCCACGGCGCTGCTGGCCCTGCGCTGAGGCGACCCGCCCTGCTCTGCACGGCAGCACCTCTGCCCTGCCCCAGCCCCACGACGCCGTCCGCCGGCTCCCATCCTCGCGACGCCGAGACGTGGCTATGTGTCGGTATGGCGGCGGATAACGACACAGATCCACGTCTCGATCGCGACCGGTCGGCGCCCGGGCAGGGCGACGCGGTCGGGAAGGGCTGCCGGACGGCGGGACGAGCGGCCGCCGCCGGGGATCAGGCAGTCACCCGAGTGATCATGCGGTCAGCGGGGGTGGATCAGGCGGAAGCGCTCGCAGACGACGGGCATGTCCGGGGCGAAGCCGCCGTCGGAGTGCTCGGTCCAGAAGCGCTCGTGGATCTGCCGCCAGGCCGCGAGGGTCCGGTCGCCATCCCCCTCGGAGCGGGCGTGCTCGGCGGTGACCTGGTCGAAGGGGACGGTCACGACCTCCGTGGTCTCCAGCACCGCGCGGGGCGCGCCGCTGCCGTCGAGGATGATGGACAGCTCGCCGACCTCCGGGAGCGGGTCCCCGTCGGCCTCGTAGCCGCAGAGCGAGGAGGCGGTCCCCGTCTTCACCCCGTCGAGCACGAAGCGGAGCAGCCCGTCGGCGTGCTCAGGGGTGGCACCGAACGCCCAGGCCTCCGGCCTCTGCTCGGGCAGCTCGGGTCGGGCGGTGCGGGCCTCGGCCCAGTACTGCTGGAGGGCGGCGTCGTCGCTGGTCACCGCCGCACTCTACCGGGCACGGAGGCCATGTCGGACCTCTTTTCTCTCAGCCCTCCGCGGCGGAGAGGTCGAGGCGCTCGGGGTGGGTGTAGAGGTTCATGCGGCCGTCGCCGTCCTCCCGCGCGCGGGTGAAGCCGACGAGCGTCTGGCCGAACTCGCGGGCGGTCTCGACGGCCAGGGAGCTCGCGGCGGAGACGCAGGCCACCAGCGGTATCCCGGCCATGCAGGCCTTCTGGACGATCTCGAAGCTGGCCCGGGAGGAGACCAGCAGGAAGCAGTCCCGCAGCGGCAGGCGGTCCTCGAGCAGGGCCCAGCCGATGACCTTGTCGACCGCGTTGTGCCGGCCCACGTCCTCGCGGACAACGAGCAGGTTCCCCTCGAGGTCCACGAGCGCGGCGGCATGGACGCCGCCGGTGCGGGCGAAGACGGCCTGCTGGTCGGAGAGCTCGCGGGCGGCGCGGAGGATCACGTGCGGGTCCGCCACCCAGGACTGCAGCAGCGTGTAGCGGCTCTTCTGCCGGACGGCGTCGATGCTCTCCGCACCGCACACCCCGCAGGCGGAGGTGGTGGTGAAGGCGCGCGCGACCTGGGGCAGCAGCTGCGGCCGGGTGGTCGTGAAGTCCATGACGTTGTAGGTGTTCTGGGCGAAGCCGCTGCCGGCGTCGACCACGGCGCCGTCGCAGTAGCGGGCCTCGGCCACGTCCTCGCGGTCACGGATCAGACCCTCGGCGTGCAGGAAGCCGTGGATCAGCTCGACGTCGTTGCCGGGGGTGCGCATGGTGAGGGAGAGCTGCTGCCCGTTCAGGCGGATGTCCAGCGGCTCCTCGACGGCGACATGGTCGCCCTTGCGTCCGGCGTAGAGCTTCCCGTCCCGCACCCGGACGGTGCGGATCCGCGTGCTGTCGGTGACCCTGCCCATCCCTCGAGGATAGTCCGCTCACCTGGGGCGCGGCCGGGCACGGGACGGGGCCGACGAGGGACGTGCGCGGGGAGAGCCCGACGGGGCATGCCGCGGGCCGACGGCCCGGCGAGGGCAGGGCACGGGAGGACGGCCGACGCTCCGGTCACGGCGCCGGAGGTGCTCCGGCGCTGCGGGCGGTCACTCCTGGGCGTCCTCGGCGGCTTCCGGCGCACCGGTGCCGTTGCGACCGTTCTCCGCAAGGCGCTTGGCGAGGTCGAGCTCCAGCTGCCAGCCGTGGAGGTTCTCCTCGTAGTTGCGCCGCCGCACCGCCTCGTCCAGGCCCAGCTTCGCGAAGCCGCGCTCGCGCACGGTCAGCCGCACACGGTTCCGGGCCGCGGTGCCGGCGGGGTCGATCACGAACTCGACGGTGTTGTTCGGGGCGTCGGAGATCTCGCCGAGCCCGCCGCCCAGCCAGCGGAACGCGACGCGGTTCGGCGGCTCGTGCGCCTCGATCGCGAGCTGGAAGCTGCCGTGGACGGGATCGACCACGTGCGTGACCGGGCCCGACGTGGTGATCTCGTGCTCGCGGTGCTCGCCGTCGTTGATGAACCAGCCGGGTTCGCGGATGACCGCGAACACCTTCTCCGCGCTCGCGTCGATCAGCACGCTGTGCACGATCTCGTCGGGGACGGGGGCGTCGGCGGGGAGGGACTGTGCGTCGGCCATGGCGGTGCTCCTCGGGTCGGGGCGGCGTCGTCGCCGTCTGCACGAAGCGTGCCAGAGATCGGCGGCTCGGGCGAGGCTCCTCCTCCGGCCGACGGGTGCGGGCGGCCTGCGCGCACGAGGCCGCCCGCCCCGGCTGGAGGGCGGGCGTCCTGCGAGGTCAGTCCTTCGTGACCGCGGCGGCGAGCAGGTTCAGCGACTGCTCGAGATCCTCCTCGGGGATCATCGGGAAGCGGATCTGCTTGAGCAGCTCGGGATCGGTGACGTCGGACCAGCTGTAGGTCAGCGACACCTCGGTCGCGTCCGAGCCCTGCGGGGTGAGCTCGTAGAGCCACTCCCAGCCCTTCGGGCCCTCGGGGGCGCTGCCGTCCTCCCCCTCGGGAGCCGGCTTCCAGCCCACCATCTTGTTCTCGTCGTATGCGGTGACGAAGTTGTGGGTTCGGTAGTCGCCGCCCATGTGGTCGCCGTGCATGTTCATCACGAACTTCTCGCCCGCGGCGGTGATCCGCTCGGTGTCGTCGGCGGCGCGGACGAAACCGGAGCCGTCGAACTCGTGGTGGCGCGCGGGGAGCGTCAGCACGCCGAAGATGTCCTTCGAGGGGGCGTCGATCGTGCGGGTGACGGTCAGATGGGTCTGCTCTGTGTTCATCCCTCCACCCTGCCGCGGAAGCTCCGCGATGTCACGCCGCGACGACCGGGCGGTCGAACTGCCTGCTCACCGCGGCGCAGGGACTCCCTGGGAGCAGCCGGGCACGGCGCGAGGGTCCGACGGACGGATCCCGTCGGCCCCTCGCGCCGTGCCGCGGGCGAGCTCAGGCGTGCTGGGCGGGGCGCACCGAGCGCTGCGCGGACTCCTCCTCCGGGCAGGCGGAGCCGAGCTCCGTCATGCCGTCGACGAGCCAGCGCACCAGATGGTCCGCGAAGGAGGCGCGGGGCAGGATCCGCCAGGTCTGCTCGCCGCTGCGCACGAGCACCACCGGGATGGTGCTCAGCAGCGTCGCCTCGGCCCGGCCGACGCCGAACTCGCGCGGGTGCAGGTCCAGCGCGACGCTCTTCTCGAGCACCTCGCGGGCGCCGGGGCCCTCGAGCACCAGCACGGTGCGGTTGGCGGAGAGGTCCACTGCCTGGCCGGGGACCCCCTCCTCCAGCGCCTCCTGGTAGGGCGCCTCGACGCCGGGCTCCTGCCGGCGGGATACGTCCACGGCGAGGAACTCGTCCGGCGAGAGGCGCAGGACGTGCAGGCCGTCCAGGTCGCCGGTCACCTCGCCGTGCGCCGTCGGCAGGGGCACGCCGAGCACGGACTCGAGCGCCGTCGCGCCCTGTTCGCCGGGCACGGCCCGCAGGCCGATCTGCACGGCGAACTCGTGCTCGCGCAGGGTCACGGCGCGCGCCCCGGTGACGGCGGCGCCCTCCATCAGGTCGGCCAGATGGCGGGCGGGGGCCGCGCGAAGCGGCTCCAGGACGTCCATCGAGGTGGTCAGGGTGGTGCTGTCAGCCGTCACGGCGGGCTCCTTCGGGGTCGACGAGCACGGGAGAGGTGATGGTCAGGTCGATGATCCGGTCCCCCTGCGGGGAGCGGACCTTCTCGCCGATGCGGCCGAGGCCGCCGTCGACCAGGGCGAGCGCGAACGGCTGGTCGAGAGCCGCCGAGAGGTACGAGGAGGAGACCCAGCCGATCATCGGCACGGGCCCGTCCTCGGGCGTGATCGGGGTGTCGGCGTCGACGATCTGCGCGCCCTCCTCGAGGCGCGTGGTGCCGTCGTCGCTGAGCAGGCCGACGAGCTGGCGGCGGTCCTCGCGCACGGAGTCCGGGCGGTCCAGGGACCGCTTGCCCACGAAGTCCTTCTTCTTCGCGCCGATGATCCACGACATGTTCGCGTCCTGCGGGGTGATCGTGCCGTCGGTGTCCTGGCCGACGATGATCAGGCCCTTCTCGGCGCGCAGCACGTGCATGGTCTCGGTGCCGTAGACGACGATGCCGAACTCCTGGCCGGCCGCGTGCACGGCCTCCCACACGGTCCGCCCGTAGAAGGCCTCGACGTTGATCTCGAAGGCGAGCTCGCCGGAGAACGAGATCCGCGGGATCCGGGCCGGGATGCCGCTGGCCAGGACCGTGTCGCGGAACTCCATGAACCCGAACGCCTCCTGGGAGACGTCGAGGTCGGGGGCGACCTTCGCGATCACGTCGCGGGAGCGGGGCCCGGCGACGGTGATCGTGGCCCACTGCTCGGTCACCGACGTCATGGACACGTCCAGCTCCGGCCACTCCGTCTGGTGCCACTCCTCGAGGTGGTCGAGCACGGCGGCGGCCCCCGAGGTCGTGGTGGTCATGAAGAAGTGGTCCTCGGCCACGCGCAGCGTGACGCCGTCGTCCATGATCATGCCGTCGGGCCCGCACATCACGCCGTAGCGGCCCTTGCCCACCGGCAGCTTGAGGAAGCCGTTGGTGTACATGCGGTTGAGGAACCGCGCCGCATCCGCACCGCGGATCTCGATCTTGCCGAGGGTGGTGCCGTCCATCATGCCGACGGAGTCGCGCACGCCGGCGCACTCGCGCAGCACCGCCGCGTCCATGTCCTCCTCGCCCTGCGGGAAGTACCGCGGGCGCTTCCACTGGCCCACGTCCTCCCAGACGGCGCCGTGCTCGAGATGCCACTGGTGGATGGAGGTGATGCGGGCGGGGTCGAACATCTGCCCGCGGCGGCGTCCGGCGAGGGCGGCGAAACTCACCGGGGCGTAGGGCGCCCGGTAGGTGGTGGTGCCGATGCCGCCGAGGTCCTCCTCCCCCAGCAGCACGCTCATCACGCCGATCGCGGCGACGCCGGAGGTCTTGCCCTGATCGGCGCCGGTGCTGATCGAGGTGTAGCGCTTGACGTGCTCGACGGCGCGCATGCCCGCGCCCAGCGCGCGCAGCACGTCGCGCACGGTCTGGTCGCGCTGCAGGTCCACGAAGTGCTCTCGCCAGCGCTCGGGGTCCTCGGTCGCCGCGGAGACGAGACCGCTGTCGGGGCTGGGCACGAGCCACAGCGGCCGGGCCGGCGCCACGGGGGCCGACGCCTCGGCCTGCGGGGCCCTCGCCGAGACCGGGTATCCGGCGGCGGTCGCGGCGGCGGCCCCGGCCTCGGCGCCCTGGGAGAGGGCGCCCGCGAGGTCGGCGGTGCCGAGCACGGAGCCGGCCAGGTGCTGGTCCTCGACCGAGGGGACGGCGACGAACGAGGTCAGCGCCTCGTCGTACTGGATCCGACCCTGGCGCTGGGAGTGCAGGTGCACGAGCGGGGAGAGCCCGCCGGAGACGGCGAGCAGGTCCGCGGCGACGGTCTCGACCTCGCCGGCGATCTCGCCGTCGGCGCCCAGCGGCGCGATCTGCACCGCGGTGAGGCGGTCCCCGTCGCCGCCGCCGACGGTGTCCACGACGGACCAGCCGAAGCGGGCGTCGACGCCGGTCGCCTCGAGGACGGCCGCGGCACGGGCGCTGGGCTCGGGGCGGGAGTCGAGCACGACGGGCAGGCGCACGCCCGCGTCGTGCAGATCGGCGACGAGCTCCCAGGCGGAGTCGTTCGTGGTCAGCACCGCGACGTCCTCGCCCGCGGCGACGCCGAAGCGGTTGAGGTAGGTCTGCACGGCTGCGGCGAGCATGACGCCCGGGCGGTCGTTGTGCGCGAACACGACGGGGCGGTCCATCGCGCCGGGGGCGAGCACGACCTGCTTGGCGCGGATGTGCCAGACGCGCTGGCGGGAGACGCCGGGGCGGCCGCCGTCCGCACCCTCCGCGGGGAGTCCGAGGTGGTCGGTGCGCTTCTGCAGGGCGGTGATGTAGTTCGAGTCGTAGCTGCCGAAGACGTTCGTGCGCTCGAGCACGGTGACGTCCTCGGTGCGGCGCAGCTCGGCGACGGTCGCGTCGACCCAGTCCATGGCGTCCTGGTCGTCGATCCGCAGGCCCCGAGAGGACAGCAGCGAGCCGCCGGCGAGGGGCTGCTCGTCCAGAAGCATGACGCGGGCGCCGGAGCGGGCCGCCTCACGGGCGGCGGCGAGCCCGGCGGGGCCGGCGCCGACGACGAGCACGTCGGTGTGGACGTGCTTGTGGTCGTAGTAGGCGTGGTCCTCGCGCGGGTCGAGCGTGCCGAGCCCGCTGAGCAGGCTCGCCTCGAGCCCGTCGACGGCCTCGACCGCGGTGGCCGGAAGCATCGACTCGTCGGTCCCGTCCTCCCGTCGGTCGTGGACGGTGATCAGGGCGTTGGTCTCCTCGAGGCCGGCGGCTATGAGGCCGCGGGGACGGGCGAGGTAGATCGAGGGGGCCACGGCCAGGCGACCGGCGGCCAGCAGGGCGCTGGCGACGGTGTCGCCGGCGAGCGCGGGCAGCGTCTCGCCCTCGACCGTGAGGGTCAAGGGCCGTGCGGGGTCGACCCCGTGGGCGGGGCCGCGGCGGGGGGTCTGGTTCTCAGGCATGGTCGTCCTCGTTCCCGGTGCGAGCCTCGGGGGCAGGGGTGGAGCCGTCGGCGGCGGTGCCGGCGGCGGAGGGGTCGGCGACGGAGCCGTCGGTGCGCCCCTCGGTGGTGGTCATCGAGGCGAAGCGGTCCGGCTCGGCGGCGTCGGCCGGGACCTTCTCGGGGTCCGGCAGGTCGGGGCGCGGGGAGCCCATCGGATAGATGCGCTCGAAGCGGTAGGTGCGGGTGTCGCGCAGGGCGTTGAACCACTTGCGGCAGCCGGCCGAGTGCTGCCAGCGCTCGGCGAGGATGCCCTTGGTGTTGGCGCGGTAGAAGAGGTAGCGGGACCACTCGCGGTCGTCGAGGGCCGAGGGGTCCTCGGGGTAGGGCACGTGGGCCTCGCCGCCGTAGTGGAACTCGACCTCGTTGCGGGGCCCGCAGTGGGGGCAGTCGATGAGGAGCATGGTGGCCTCCTGGGGTCGTGGCGCCGGGGCGCGGTCAGTGGGCGACGCCGGCGGCGCCGTGCTCGTCGATGAGGTGGCCCGTCTCGAAACGGTCGAGGGTGAAGGGCGTGTTGATCTCGTGCGGCTCGTCGTTGGCGATCGTGTGCGCGAGGGCGAAGCCGGCGCCGGGGGTGGCCTTGAAGCCGCCGGTGCCCCAGCCGCAGTTGACGTACAGCTGGTCCACCTCGGTCTTCGAGATGATCGGCGAGGCGTCGGCGGTGACGTCGACGATCCCGCCCCAGGTGCGCAGCACGCGGGCCCGGGAGAAGATCGGGAAGAGCTCCACGGCGGCGGCGAGCTGGTCCTCGACGACGTGGAAGGCGCCGCGCTGGCCGTAGCCGTTGTACTGGTCCACGCCCGCGCCCATCACGAGCTCCCCCTTGTGGGCCTGGGAGACGTAGACGTGCACGTGGTTGCTCATCACGACGGCGGGATGGACGGGCTCGAACAGCTCGCTGACCAGGGCCTGGAGGGGGCGGGACTGGACGGGGAGGCGCACGCCGGCGGTCTCGGAGACCTCGGTGGAGTGCCCGGCCGCGGCGAGCGCGACCTTCCCGGCGTTGATCCGGCCGCGGGTCGTCTCGACGCCGACGGCGCGGCCGTTCTCGACGATCACCTCGGTGACCTCGCAGTTCTGGATGATGTGCACGCCCATCTCGTCGGCCTTGCGGGCGAGCGCCCAGGCGACGTGGTCGTGCTTGGCGATGCCGGCGCGGGGCTGGTAGGTGCCGCCGAGGACGGGGTAGCGGATGTCCTCGGAGATGTTGAGGATCGGCACGACCTCCTTGACCTGCTCCGGGTCGAGCCACTCGGCGTCCACGCCGTTGAGCTTGTTGGCGTTGACGCGGCGCACGGAGCCGCGCACGTCGCCGAGGGTGTGGTCGAGGTTGAGCACGCCGCGCTGGCTGAAGAGGAAGTCGTACTCGAGCTCCTCGGGCAGCTGCTCCCACAGCTTCAGCGAGGCCTCGTAGATCATCGCCGACTCGTCCCACAGGTAGTTCGAGCGGATGATCGTGGTGTTGCGGGCCATGTTCCCGCCGGCCAGCCAGCCGCGCTCGAGCACGGCAACGTTGGTGATGCCGTGGCGGGAGGCCAGGTAGTAGGCGGCCGCGAGGCCGTGGCCGCCGCCGCCGACGATCACGACGTCGTAGCCGGACCTCGGCTCGGGCGAGTGCCACAGGAATTCGGGGTGCTCGGGAAGAAGGTCGGCCATGGAGGGTTCCTTCGCAGAGGGGGACCGGGCGCTCCCGTCGTCGGGGGCGGACCGGGTGGACTGTGTGTCGACCAGTCGACTGTGACTGATATATCACTGGTCGCTCACTGTAGGGTGGGTCACATCCGGTGTCAATCCCGGCCCCGGACCCCGACGCCCCGCCGCCTCCGACTGCCCAGGAGCAGAGATGACCACGACCCTCGGCGCCTCCCCCGCTTCGCTCGCCGAGCAGGCGTACCTGGCCCTGCGCGACCGGCTGATCATGCTCGAGATCGCCCCGGGCGAGCCGCTCCAGGAGGGACGGATCGCCGAGGAGCTCGGCGTGGGCCGCACCCCGGTGCGCGAGGCGATCAAGCACCTCGAGCTCGACCATCTCGTGGTCACCTATCCGCGCCGCGGCACCTTCGCCACCACGGTCGACATCACGGCGCTGGCGGCGATCACCCAGGTGCGCGCGGCGCTCGAGCCGGTCGCGGTCCGCGCCGCGGCCGCGAACCAGGATCCCTCGGCCCGCGCCGCCCTCGAGGAGTCGCTGCGCTCACTCGACGCGCTCGAGGCCGAGCCCGAGGCCGCGGACCCGCGCCATGCCCTGCAGGTCGACGTCGGCGTGCACCGCGCGATCTACCACGCCTGCGGGAACGTCTATCTCGCCGAGACGCTGCTGCGCCTGGACAACCTCTCCACCCGCATCTGGTGCGTGGCGATGCACCGCCTGCCGGGCCTGACCTCGCACGTCACCGAGCTGCGGGAGATGCTCGACGCGATGCTCGCGGGGGACGACGACCGCGCCGCCGAGCTCGTCGCGCAGCACGTCGCGGAGTTCGAGTCCTCCATCCGCACGGTGCTCTGAGGCGGGCCGACCTCCTTGACGTGACCCAGCCCACAGGGCACTCTGGCAACTCGGTTGTACTGAACGCAACGCGCACGCTCGCCGTCGCGCACCCCTCCCCGCGTCGCGCTCCGAGCGGGCCGACGCCTCCGACCTCCCAACGGCGGGAGGAAGACAGGAGTCCCCATGTCCAGCACTCCCTCCCATGCGACCGCGGCCGCGGCGACGCGGCTCGAGCGCGGCCAGGTCAGACTGACGCTCAGCACCGTCGGCCTGGGCACCTTCATCGAGTGGTTCGAGTACGCCAGCTACGCCTATCTCGCCACCACCATCGCCCAGGTGTTCTTCCCGAGCACCGACCCGGGCATCGCGCTGATGCAGACCTTCGGCGTCTTCGCGCTCTCCTTCCTGGTCCGACCGATCGGCGGGCTGTTCTGGGGCCACTTCGGCGACAAGATCGGCCCGAAGCGCACGCTCACCCTCACGATCGTGGGCATGGGGCTGGCGACCTTCACCATCGGCGTGCTGCCCGGCTACGCCACGATCGGGCTCGCCGCCCCGATCCTGCTGCTCGCGGCCCGGATGCTGCAGAGCTTCTGCGCCGCGGGCGAGTACTCGGGCGCGGCGGTGCTGCTGGCCGAGCACGCGCCGGCGCACAAGCGCGCCCGCTGGGTCTCGACCGTGCCGATCGCGACCTCGGCCGGCTTCCTCGGCGCCTCGGTGATGGCCTCGCTGCTGAACGGCCTGCTGCCCGAGGAGGCCGTGCAGGAGTGGGGCTGGAGGATCCCGTTCCTCGCCGCGGCGGTGCTCACGATCGTGGTGCGCTGGATCCGCCGCAGGGTCTCCGACTCGCCCGTGCGCGAGCAGATGGAGAAGGAGGAAGCGGTCGCGACGGCGCCGCTGTTCGAGCTGATCAGGAACCACTGGCCCTCGATGCTGCGGATGCTCTTCATCATGGCCGTGAACGCGAGCGGCTACTACCTGGTGCTCACCTACATGGCCACCTACATCGAGGTCGAGCTGGGGCTGACGGCCTTCCAGTCCAGCCTGATCCTCTCGCTCGCGCTGGTGCTCTACCTGCCGCTGATCTTCGTGGGCGCCTGGCTCTCGGACACCTTCGGCAGGCGTCGACTGCTGCTGATCAACGCGATCGGGTTCATCCTGCTGAGCTACCCGGCCTTCGTGCTGCTGGGACAGTCCGGCTTCCTCGGCGTGCTGCTGATCCAGATCTCGCTGGTGGCGCTGTTCAGCCTCAACGACTCGACCTTCGCCGTCTACTTCGTCGAGGCGGTGCCGCCGCAGGTGCGCCTCTCCGGCTTCGCGATCCCCTTCAACTTCGGCAACGCGATCTTCGGCGGCACCGCGCCGTTCATCGCGACCTGGCTGATCTCGGTCACGGACAACTCGTACTCGCCGGCCTTCCTCATCATGGGGCTCTCGCTTCTCGGGCTGGTCGCGCTGATCCTCCAGGGCGACTCGTACGATCCGAAGGCCGCCCGGGAACAGGCCGCCCGCGAGGAGCAGGAGCAGCTCGCCGCCTCCTGAGCGCCCGACGCGCCGCGCGGGAGCCCCACGGGCGCCGCGCGGCGCGCCGCGTCCCAGAACCCCCTTGACTGTGACCGCCGCCACGTGAATGATTGGGCAACCGCGTTGCCCTCAACGCAACAGTGCAGGGGAACCAGTTCCGCGGACCGTCGAGCGATCGAGGACGATCGCCGTCGGCCCGGCCGCACCGACCATCCCGAGGGGTGTCCCATGACGACCACAGAGACGAACCAGCCCGGCGCCGAGGACCCGTCCTCGCCCCCTGAGCCCGAGAACCGCGACGGCGCGACCGGGACGCCCGACGGCGCCTCCCGCGCCGATGAGCGCACCGTCGACCTCCCCCGCTTCCGGGGATTCCAGATCCCGGCGCTGGACCGCGCGATCATCATGGTGCTGCCGCCGCTGCTGATCGTCGGCGTCGTCATCGCGGTGATCCTCGCACCCGACGCCTCTGCGAACCTCATCTCGAACCTGCGCTCCTTCGTCACCGGCGGATTCACCTGGTGGTTCGTGCTCTACTCGCTGATCGCCGTGGCGGTCTGCGTGTGGCTGTGCATCAGCCCGCTGGGCCGCATCCGCCTGGGCGGTCCGAAGGCCCGGCCGGCCCACGGCAACTTCGCCTGGTACTCGATGCTCTTCGCCTGCGGGCAGGGCGTGGGCCTGATCTTCTGGTCCCTCGCCGAGCCGATGATGCTGCGCGACGGCGCCCCGGTGGCCTCGGACATGGGCAACGCCGGCCAGTCCGGCATCATCTGGACCTACTTCCACTGGGGTCCCACCGCCTGGGCGATGTACTGCGTGGTCGCGATCTGCCTGGCCTACTCGCACCACAACCTCGGCAAGACCCTCACCTTCCGCGAGGCGACCGTCGACATCCTCCCCTCGGCCGTGCGCCGCCCCGCCGGCGTGGTCATCGAGCTGCTCGCGATCATCGCGACCGTGCTGGGCCTGGCAACCTCCTTCGGCTTCGCGGCGATGCAGTTCTCCTCGGGCCTGAACGCCTTCACCGGGGTCGCCTCCGGCCCCCTGGTCTGGATGATCGTGATCGTCGTGCTCGGCGCGCTCACCGCCGTCTCCGCCTTCATGGGCGTGAACAAGGGCATGAAGCGGATCAGCGAGCTGAACTCCGTGCTCAGCATCGTGCTGGTGGTCGGCGTGTTCGTCTTCGGGCCGACGATCTTCATCCTCTCGAACATGTTCCAGACCTTCGGCGGCTTCTTCGCCTCCTTCCCGGCCATGAGCTTCTGGACCGAGGCCGAGACCGCCGGCAGCGGAGCCCCCTGGGACGAGCTCTGGAACGGCCCGTGGACCGTGTTCATCTGGTGCTGGGTGATCGCATTCTCACCCTTCGTCGCCGGCTTCATCGCCCGGATCTCCCGCGGCCGCACGCTCCGCGAGTTCGTGCTCGGCGTGACCATCGTGCCCTCGCTGATCGTGATGGTGTGGACCGCGGTCATCGCCTCGGCCGGCATCCGCTACGACGACCAGAACGGCCTGGTGATCTCCGAGGCAGTGAACGAGGACCTCTCGGTGGCGCTGTTCCGGATGCTGGAGATGGTGCCGGGCATCGGCATCCTCCTCATCATCATGGCGACCGTGCTGGTCGCGACCTACTACGTGACCAGCCTCGACTCCGGCACCTACGCGCTGGCGGAGTTCGTCTCGGCCCCCAAGAAGTCCGGCCCTGCCTTCCGCGTGGTGCTCGTGATCTCGATCGCGACCGTCGCGGCGGTGCTGCTGTCCCTCGGCGGCGCGGCCGTGGTGGACACCGTCCAGACCGGCACGATCATCGGCGCCTTCCCGTTCTCCTTCGTGATCATCCTGATGATCGCGAACCTGATCCGGCGACTGCGCAGCCGCAACGCCGCGGTCGTGCGGACCGAGCGCGAGATCAACGACCCCGAGCCCCGCCCCGAGGACGAGTTCGTCGACGAGGACGGGATCCCCGACCCCAGACGCGGCGTCGGCGAGGGCACCTTCGTGCCCCCGCAGACGTTCCGCCGGCACGACGACCGAAGGGATGACTACCGATGACAGAGCCCTCCACACCCGACGCCCCGTCGGCCGACTCCTCCTCGCTCGGGCAGGCGCGGACAGGCGCCGCACGACCCGACCCGGCGCCGACCGACGCCCCGTCGGCCGACGGGCCCGCCCGCACCGTGCGCCTGGCGACGATGACCGCCCGGGAGTACGAGGACTGGGTGGGCGGCGGGAGCGCCGTCGCGATCCTGCCCACCGGGGCGTTCGAGCAGCACGGCCCGCACCTGCCGCTGGGGACCGACGCGATCCTCTCCACGGCGGTCGCGACCGCCGTCGCCGAGCAGACCGGGGCGAAGGTGCTCGAGCCGTTCACGCTCGGGTACAAGTCCCAGCAGCGCTCGGGCGGCGGGAACCACCTGCCCGGCACGCTCAGCCTCGACGCCGATGCGCTCATCGCCCAGGCCCGCCAGCTGATCCGGGGCCTGCTCGCCCAGGGCGTGCGGCACGTGGTGGTGCTCAACGGCCACTACGAGAACACGCAGTTCCTCTACGAGGGCGCGGACCTGGCGCTGCGGGACCTGGGCCTGGCCCCGGGCGCGGAGCAGTCGGTGATGCTGCTGTCCTACTGGGACTACGTCTCCGCGCCGACGCTCGAGGTGGTCTACCCGGACGGGTTCCCCGGCTGGGACGTGGAGCACGGCGGGGTGCTGGAGACCGCGCTGCTGCTGCACCTGCGGCCGGAGCTGGTGCACATGGACCGCGCGGTGAGCCACCCGCCGGCCGCGCCGCACCGCTTCGACCGCCTGCCGGTCGTGCCCGAGCGGACGCCGGAGACCGGCTGCCTCTCGGCGCCCGACGGCGCGAGCGCCGAGAAGGGCGAGCTGCTGTTCACGCAGACCGTTGCGGACCTCGCGGCGGAGCTGCGCACCGAGCTCGGGCTCTGACCTCGACGAGCCTCGCTCCGCGTCCGCCTCGGGCGAGGGGCGGGGCTCGTCGTCCTCCGGGTCGCCGGGCAGCCCCGTCGGCCCTGTCGGCCCTGTCGGCATCGCCGATCCCGCCTCCGCCCGCCCCACCACCACGGGGCAGCAACTTCTTCCGCCAGCCGCTTGACGTGACGCCCCTCACGCGCAACACTGACGCAACCGGGTTGCACTCAAGGCAACCACTAAGGCCACGCACCGTTCCGTGCCCCGTCGAAGGAGACGATCATGACCGCGACCACCGCAACCTCCGTCAACGACCTCGAGCGCCTCAAGGTCCTCCACAACGGCGAGAAGCAGCAGCTGACCTTCTCCGACGCCGAGTTCGAGCGCCGCCTCAGCGGCCTGCGCAGGATCATGGCCGAGAAGAACCTCGACGCCGTGATCCTCACCAGCTACCAGGGCATCAAGTACTACTCGGACTTCCTGTTCACGTACTTCGGCCGCTCCTACGGCATGGTCGTCACCGCCGACGACACCTGCACCATCACCGCGAACATCGACGCGGGCATGCCCTGGCGCACCAGCTACGGCGAGAACATCGTCTACACCGACTGGAACCGCGACAACTTCTACTACGCGCTCCAGCAGGCCCTGGCCCAGCGCGGGATCACCGACCCGAGGCGCCTGGGCATCGAGGACGACACCGTCACGCTGCAGATCCTCCGCCGCCTCCAGGACGCCTTCCCCGGCGCCGAGCTGGTCGACGTCTCCCAGGACGCGATGCGCCAGCGGATGATCAAGTCCGCCGAGGAGATCGCGGTGATCAAGGAGAGCGCACGAATCGGCGACATCGGCGGCGAGGCGATCAAGAACGCCGTCCACGCCGGTGTGCAGGAGTTCGAGGTGGCGCTGGCCGGCACCGAGGCCATGACCCGCGAGATCGCGAAGACCTTCCCGCACCGCGAGGTGCGCGACACCTGGGTGTGGTTCCAGTCCGGCATCAACACCGACGGCGCCCACAACTGGGCCACCACCCGGAAGGTGCAGGAGCACGACATCCTGTCGCTGAACGCCTTCCCGATGCCCACCGGCTACTACACCGCCCTCGAGCGCACGCTGTTCTTCGGCGAGCCCGACGAGGAGTCGCTGCGCCTGTGGAACATCAACGTCGAGGTGCACCGCGCCGGCATCGAGCTGATCAAGCCCGGCGCCGTGTGCAAGGACATCGCCCACGAGCTGAACAAGATCTACATCGGCCACGGCCTGCTGCCGAACCGCACGTTCGGCTACGGCCACTCCTTCGGCGTCCTCTCGCACTACTACGGCCGCGAGGCCGGCCTGGAGCTGCGCGAGGACGTCGACACCGTGCTCGAGCCGGGCATGGTCGTCTCGATGGAGCCGATGATCACCGTGCCCGAGGGCCAGCCCGGCGCGGGCGGCTACCGCGAGCACGACATCCTCGTGGTCGGCGAGGACGGCGCCGAGAACATCACGAAGTTCCCCTTCGGCCCGGAGCACAACATCATCCCTGCCTGATCAGGCACAGGGGACGCCGGCCGGCATCACCGCACCCGCGGACCGTGCCGGCCGGCGTCCTCGTCCCCGCCGCACCCGCCCGACCCGGCCCGTGCGGCGCCGCCCCGACCCGACCCCAGGAGCCCCGCATGAGCAGCCCGGAGACACCGCAGCACCTGCCCGCAGCGCCCGACCTGCTGGAAGGCCCCGTCGAGCGGGCCGGCGAGCCCGAGTTCGCGCACACACTCCACGAGGGCGCCGGTGACCTTCGCATTCGCCATCACTTCGCCGGCAGCTCGCAACTTCCCGTCGCGCTGCAGACCTGGACCCTCGCCCCGGGCGCCTACGAGGGCATGCACGCCCATGACGAGCCGTCGCTCGAGGAGATCTACCTGGTCCTCTCCGGGCGGGCCCGCATCCGCCAGGACGGCGAGACGCATCTGCTGGGGCCCGGGGACGCGCTGCGCGCCCCGGCCGGCGTCGAGCACGACCTGGCCTGCGAGGGCGACGAGCCGCTGCAGGTGCTGGTGGCGTGGGGGCCGACGGGGCACTTCGACATGAGCGGCTTCGGCTCATACCGCAAGGCGATCGCCGCCCGCGACGCCGTCTCGGCCGCCCGTGGCGAGAACTCCGGCGAGGCGGTCTCCCGCGGCGAGGCCCCGGAGGACGACGGCGCCGCTAGGATCCGAGGATGACCAGCACCAACGAGCAGGAGCGCTCCGAGAGCGGCCGCGGCGCCTCCGTCATCGTCAACGTCCTGCGGATCATCCGCTGCTTCACCGTGGAACATCCCCAGCAGGGCGTCACCGAGATCGCGGAGAAGGTCGGCCTGCACAAGTCGAGCGTCTCGCGGATCCTGTCGACCCTCGAGCAGGAGCGGGTGGTCGAGCGCGACGAGGCCTCCCGCCGCTACCGGCTGGGCCTCGGCCTGATCGCGGTCGCCGGACCGCTGCTGGCGGAGCTCGACGTGCGCCGGGTCGCGCTCGAGGACCTGCAGGACCTCGCCGAGCGCACCGGGGAGACCTCCGCGCTCGCGGTCTGGAACGGCGCGGCGTCGGTGACGGTGGAGCAGGTCCCGAGCCGCCATCAGATCAAGCACACCTCAGTGCTCGGAAGCCACTACC
The DNA here is from genome assembly GCF_003994255.1 of Brachybacterium paraconglomeratum. Taxonomy (GTDB): domain Bacteria; phylum Actinomycetota; class Actinomycetes; order Actinomycetales; family Dermabacteraceae; genus Brachybacterium; species Brachybacterium conglomeratum. The sequence goes on from NZ_ML133859.1 coordinate 77,261, forward strand.
GCACGGCGCTGAGCTCGACCGTGCAGGTGCTCCTCGCAGCCCTCGAGCCCGCCGTAGCGGAGGCCCTGGTCGTTGCCGGCACGATCCGTCTCGAGGAGGGGTGGGAGACCGGCGACTACATGGAGCGGCTCGCCCGGGTGCGGGAGCAGGGGTACGCGCTCAACGACCGCGAGACCTCCGAGGACGAGGTCTCCCTCTCCGCGCCGGTGCGCGACCACCGCGGGGAGGTCGCCGGCGCCGTGCTCCTCGCGGCGCCGTTCTACCGCGCCGGGGCCGAGCAGCTCCCGGAGCTCGCCGCCCGGACCCGTGACGCGGCCGATGCGATCTCGCGCCGGCTCGGCGCGGTGAGCCCGGGCTGAGGCGCTCTCCGCCCCGGACTCGACTGGCCCCTCCCCCGCTCACAGCGGGTCGGCGACCGCCTCCTCGAGGCTGCGCGGCGCCCGCCCCAGGACCTCCTCGACGTGACGGGAGACGAGATCGAGCTCGCCGTCGCGGATCGCCGTGTAGGTGCTGATCCACGCCTCGACCTGCCAGTCCGGTGCACCGTACGGAGCACGGGAGGCGCGGGCCTCGGCCATCGTCTCGTCGACGTACTCGTACTCCTCCCCCGTCGCGCGCGTCATCAGCAGCGCCGCCTCGGCGAGGCTGACCGCGACCGGGCCGGTCAGGTCCAGCGCCCGCCCGGCGCAGGGGGCGGGGTCGCGCAGGATCCGGGCGGCGACCTCGGCCACGTCGCGGCGGGCGACGAAGGCGCAGCGTCCCGTGCCGCCCGGGCCGCGGATCACCCGGTCGTCGCCGGCGAAGTCGAGCAGCACGTCGGCGTAGAAGCTGTCGCGCAGGAACGTCCAGGCCATCCCCGAGTCGCGCAGCATCTCCTCGGTCGCGCCGTGGTCGCGGGCGAGGGTGAAGCCGGCGTCGTCGGACGCACCGAGGAAGGACGTGTAGACCACGTGCCCCACCCCGGCGCGGGCCGCGGCGTCGATCGCGGTGCGGTGCTGGTCGAGCCGGTCGTCGGCCTCGCCGGCGGAGACCAGCAGCAGCACGTCGGCCCCGTCGAAGGCGGCGGCGCAGGCGTCCGCGTCGCCGAACCCGGCCTGTGCCTGCTCGACGCCCTCGAGCGCGGGGAGGCGCTCGAGGCTCCGGCCGACCAGGCGCAGCGTGATCCCGGGCGCCCCGTGGAGCAGGCGGGCGACCTCGCCGCCCACCTTCCCGCTCGCGCCGGTGACGACGATGCGCATCAGAGCAGGCCCTTCTCGGTCAGCCAGCCGGTGGCGATGTCGGCGCTGGAGGCCTGGTCGACGACGCTCTGCCGGTTCAGCTCGACGAGGTCGTCGGCGCTGAGCTCTGCGATCACGCCCTCGATCGCCTCGGCCGCCTGCTCGTCGATCTTCTCGGAGACGACGGGGACCACGTTCTGCGGCAGGATCATCGACTCGGGGTCCTCGAGCACCACCAGGTCGTTCTCGGCGATGGAGGGATCGGCGCTGTAGATGTCGGCGAGCTGGACGTCCCCGTCCAGGAGGGCCTGGACGGTCAGCGGGCCGCCGGAGTCCTCCACGGGCACCACGGCGATGTCCACGTCGTACACCGACTTCGCGCCCTCGGGGCCGTAGGGCCGCGTCTCGAACTCGCTGTTCGCGGCGATCTTCAGGTCCTCCTCGACGCCTGCGAGGTCGCCGATCGCGCTGAGGGAGTGCGTGGAGGCGAAGTCGGAGGTGGTGGTGTAGGAGTCCTGGTCGGAGGCCTCGGCGAAGGACAGCACGCGCAGCCCCTCCGGCAGGGCCTCCTCGAGGGAGGAGCGGATCTCCTCGGGGCTCGCGGAGCCCGCGTCGGACTCGTAGTGCTGCAGGAGGTTCCCGAGGTACTCGGGCAGCAGGTCCAGCGACCCGGCCTCGAGCTCGGGCATGTACACCTCGCGCTGGCCGATCTGGTACTGGCGGTCGACGGTGAAGCCCGCCTTCTCGAGCACCTGCGCGAACAGCTCGGCGATGATCTCGTTGGAGTAGTAGGCCTGGGAGCCGATGGCGAGCGTGCCCGCGGGGGCCTCGCCGCCGCCGTCGGAGCCGGCGGCGCCGGAGCTGCCGCCCTCCTCCTCGAAGGGGTCGGAGCTGCCGCAGGCCGCGGCGCCGAGGGCGAGCCCGCCCGCGCCGAGGGCTCCCAGCAGGTGACGGCGGGTGCTGTGGATGCTCATGAGGGTTCTCCTGGGGTGGGGCGGGCGGCGGGAGCCGGCGATGCGGCGAGGGATGGTCGACTACGGGCGTGGGGGGGGGGGGAAGAAGAAAAAAATGATTATGGTAGAAGCAAACCCCCCCCCCACCCCA
>NZ_ML133859.1:79591-164920 GCF_003994255.1 Brachybacterium paraconglomeratum
GGGGTGGTGGCCCGCGTGGGTGGTTGTCCCCCCCCCCCCCCCTCCCCCCCCCCCCCCCCCCCCCCCCCCCCCCCCGGCACCTGACCGGACCCGCCGCCGACGGTACGGGTCAGGCAGACGGGACTCATGCGGCGGCCGTCCCGCGCGGCGCGGTGGCGCGCTGGAGCAGCAGCAGGGCGAGGTCGAGCACGAGGGCGAGCACGATGACCAGCAGTGACCCGGCGATCATCTGCGGATAGTCCTGGGAGCCGAGGCCCTGGAAGATGTACCGGCCCAGGCCGCCGCTGCCCACATAGGCGGCGAGCATGGCGGTGGCGACGACCTGCACGGTCGCGCCGCGCACCCCTCCCACCAGCAGCGGCATCCCCAGCGGTAGCTCGACCCGGGTGAGGATCTGCCATTCGGTCATGCCCTGGGCGCGGGCGGCGTCGACGGTGGCGGGGTCCGCCGATTCGACGGCGGAGTAGGCCCCGGCCAGCAGCGACGGGATCGCGAGGATCACGAAGGAGAGCAGCGGCGCGGTGAGTCCGATCCCGACCAGCAGCGCGAACAGGGTCACCAGCCCCAGGGTGGGCAGGGCGCGGGCCACGCCCGCGGCGCCGACGGCGAGGCCCTTGAACCGGCCGGTGTGGCCGACGTACAGCCCGACGGGGACGGCGATCAGCGCCGCGACCAGCACGCCGAGCGCTGTGTAGCCGAGGTGCTCGGCGGTGCGCAGGGGGATCCCGGACGGCCCGGTCCAGCGCGCCGGGTCGGAGAGCCACTCGAGGGCTCCGAGGAAGGGGTTCTCGTTCACGGCCTGCTCCCCTCCCGTCCGCGGTGCCAGGGCATCAGCAGGCGGCCCAGCAGCACCAGCAGCGCATCGGTGAGCAGCGCGAGGGCGGCGGTCGCGACGACGCCAGCGGCGATCTCGGCGACGATCCCACGCCGCACCCCGTCCACGAACAGCATCCCCAGGCTCGGCACGCCGAGCACGCCGCCGACGGTGACCAGCGAGATCGTGCTGACCGCGACGACCCGCACCCCGCCCAGCAGCACCGGCCCGGCCAGCGGCAGCTCGACCTGCCAGAAGCGGGCGGCCGGGGCGTAGCCCTGCGCGGTCGCGGAGCCGAGCACGTCGCGGGAGACGGAGCGGAAGCCGTCGGAGGCGGTGGGGACCATGAGCGCGAGGCCGTAGAGGGTCAGGGCGATCACGATGTTCAGCGGGCTGCGCACGCCGGTCCCGATCAGCCCGGGCAGCAGCACGAACAGCGGCAGGGACGGGATCGCGTACATCAGGCCGGAGGTGGTGGTCACGCCGGTGCGCAGCCAGCCGCGGGAGTTCGCGAGCTTCGCCAGCGGGAGGGAGAGCGCGAAGGCGAGCAGGATCGGCGGCAGCGCCTGGACCAGGTGAGCGCCGGTGTATCCCGCGATCACGTCGAGGTTCTCGAGGACCCAGCTCACCGGGGCGGCTCCTGCCCGCGGCCGCCCTCATGGCCCCCGTCGGCCCGATGCGAGCCGGTCCCGCGCGAGCCGGCCCCGCTCGAGCCATTCCCGCCACCTGCGGGGGCGCCGGCGAGCACCCCGGCGGCGCGCCCGTCCGCGTCGACGACGACGTCGCGGCCGTCGACGCGCTCGACGTGCAGGGTGCGGGCGCCGCGGTCCGCGCCGACGAAGCTGGCCACGAAGTCGTCGGCCGGGCCGGCGAGGATCTCCTGCGGGGTGCCGACCTGGGCGATCCGGCCGCCGGGGCGGAGGATCACGACGCAGTCGCCGATGCGGAAGGCCTCGTCGATGTCGTGGGTGACGAAGACGATCGTCTTGCGCAGATCGCGCTGGAGGCGCTGCAGCTCGCTCTGCAGCTCCTCGCGCACGATCGGGTCGACGGCGCCGAAGGGCTCGTCCATGAGCAGGATGTTCGGGTCGGCGGCGAGGCCGCGGGCGACGCCGACGCGCTGCTGCTGGCCGCCGGAGAGCTGGGCGGGATAGCGGGAGGCGAGCTCCGGGTCCAGGCCCACGGTGTCCATGAGCTCGCGGGCCCGCTCGCGCGCCTCGCCCTTCGCGGTGCCGCGCAGCACGGGGACGGTGGTGATGTTGTCCAGCACGGTGCGGTGGGGCAGCAGGCCCGAGGCCTGCATGACGTAGCCGATGGAGCGGCGCAGTCGCACCGGGTCCATCGCGGCGACGTCCTCGCCGTCGATGGTGACCCGCCCGGAGGTGGGGTCGACCATGCGGTTGATCATCCGCATCAGGGTGGTCTTGCCGGAGCCGGAGGTGCCCACGAGCGCGACCGCCTCGCGGGAGGCGATCTCGAGGGTGAAGTCCTCGACCGCGAGCGTGCCGCCCGGATACTCCTTGCGGACGTTCTCGAAACCGATCACGGGGCCTCCCAGGGCGGTCGGGCCGACGAGCTGTCACTGCCGGAGGGACCAACCCTATCGAGTGGCCCGACGCGCGGGGTCGCGCCAGGCCGTTCGGTCCGCCGCGTTCACCGACCCAGCGGCGGATGCTCCTCGATGCGGAGGCTGCCGCGGTGCACGGTCAGCGCCGCCCCCTGTGCGAGGGTCGCGAAACCCGCCTGCGGGTAGCCGGTCGAGGAGACGAGCACCCGGTCGTGGTCGGCGCGCCAGCGCAGGTCGTACACCTCCGCCGGCTGATCGGCCGGGGCCTGGGGCGGGTCGTGCTGGGCGAAGGCGACGAGCGTGCCGGGCGTGGTGAGCAGGCAGTTCAGCGACTCGGGCGGGCGGCCGAAGAGCTCCATGGTCAGTGCGGTGAGCTCGGCGGCCGCGTGCTGGATCGCGAGCGCCCAGTCCGTCTGCCCCTCCCGCGGCGAAAGCTCGCCCGCCCTGGCGGTGACCAGCGAGAGGAACAGCTCGGAGTCGGTGGTGCCGAGCGGGGCGCGGCCGCCGCGCGCGAGGATCCGCTCGCGCAGCTCGTCGGAGAGGTCGAACTGACCGTTGTGGCTGAAGGTCATCTCCCCCTCGACGAAGGGGTGGGTGTTCTCGGGGGTCAGCGCGAGGCCCACGCTCGCCCGACGCAGGTGCACCACGATCACCTCGCCGCGCGCCTCCGCGACCGCCTCCCCGTAGTCGTTCGAGGCGAGAGCGGTGTCGGTGCCGCGGCGCAGCAGCGGGAGCATCGGGGCGGGGTCGTCGCCCCCGTCGGCCCCCGTGCCCGCAGGATACGAGGCCACGCCCCAGCCGTCTTTGTGCCGCTCGGAGAGCGCCGTGAACAGCGGCAGCTCGCCGGGCACCACCTCGGGCAGCGGGAGCGCGCCGCGGGAGACGACGCCGAGCAGACGGCACATGGGAGAGGCCTTCCTGGAGGGGGCGAGGGCGGGGCGGCCGACGGGACAGCGGTCGCGCCGGTCGGCCGACGGGACGGATCGAGGGAAGGGACGAGACGGCCGACGGGACGAGCCGGTGCGGCCGGAGCCCGCCCCGCCGCGCTCAGCCCGCGGCGGCGCGGGCCTTCATCCGCGCGTCCAGCGCGAGCGCGATCCGGGTGAGCAGGAAGTTGATGACGATGTAGATCACCGAGACCACCAGGTACGTCTGCACCAGGTAGCGGGTGATCGACACGAGCGTCTTGCCCTGGAACTGCAGCTCGTTGTAGCTGACCACGTAGCCGAGGGTCGAGTCCTTCAGCAGCGTGACCAGGGCGAGGATGAGGCTCGGCAGCACCAGGCGCACCGCCTGCGGCAGGATCACCGAGGCCATCGCATCGCGCCGCGAGAGCCCGATCGCGGCGGCCGCCTCGTGCTGGCCGCGGTCCACGGCGTTGATCCCGGCGCGGAACACCTCGGCCGTAGTGGCGGAGGAGACCAGGATCATCGGGATCACCAGCATCCAGAACCGCGGGAAGGTCACGCCGAAGGCGGGCAGGGCCAGCAGGAACGCGTAGACCACCAGCAGCATCGGGATGCCGCGGTAGAACTCGATCCACACCGCCGCGAGCGTGCTCAGCACCCGGAAGCGGGACAGGCGCGCCAGCGCCAGCAGCAGGCCGAGCGGGAAGGCGACCACGGCGGCGAGCGCCGTGACCTTGAGGGTTCCCCACAGGCCCTGGCCGAGGAAGGCGAGGTAGTCGACCCGCAGGTAGACGATCCACTTGCCCGGGTCGAGCTGGCCGTTGGACCGGAACTGCCACAGCGCCCCCGCGAGCAGCGCGAGGATCGCGACCACGCTGAGGACCGACAGCAGCAGGATGCGCCGACGGCCCTTCGGACCGGGCGCGTCGAAGAGGACCTGGGTGGCGGTTGAGCTCATGCCTGGGCTCCTGCCGTCACGTCGAGCGCCTTGCTCGCTCGCGAGCGGTCGCGACCGCCCGGGGAGACGGCCCGCTCGATCGCCCCGCCGAGCGCCGCGCCGCCGAGGGAGAGGACGAGATAGACGGCGCCGGCGATGAGGAACATCAGCACCGCCTGGGCGTAGCGGATGTTCAGCGTCTGCGTCACCCAGGTGACCTCCTGCACCGCGATCGCCGAGCACAGCGCCGAGCCGATCACGGTGCCGATGAACACGTTGACCAGCGGCTGCACCATCGAGCGGAACGCCTGCGGCAGCACCACGAAGCGGAGCGTGCCGAAGAACCCGAGCCCGATCGAGCGGGCCGCCTCGGCATGGCCGACGGGCACGGTGTTGATGCCCGAGCGCACGTTCTCGCACACGAACGCGGCCGACGAGAGGGTCAGCCCCAGCACGCCGCACCAGAAGTAGGGCAGGCGCAGCCCGACGTCCGGCAGGCCGAAGGAGATGAGGATCAGCAGGCTCAGCAGCGGTATGTTGCGGAAGATCTCGACGTACACGGTCGCCGCCCAGCGCAGCGGCGGGATCGGGCTGACCCGCGCCACCGCCATCACGGTGCCGACGACGAGCGCGAACACGTAGCCGAGCACGGTCAGTGCGACGGTCGTCCCGATGCCCTGCAACAGCAGCGGGATGTTCTCGCGGATGGCGTCCATCTGGGGCCTCTCGGTGCGATCGGGGGAAGGGGATCAGGGACGGCCGACGGGCCGGTGCCGGGGCCGAGGCGCGGCTCCTGCCTGAGCGGTCGGCGCCCGGCCGGTGGGCCGACGCCCGGCCGCCGAGTCGACTCCTGGCCGACGGGACGGCGCCCACCCTGCGAGCCGCCGCCCGGCCGATCGGCCGGTGCGCGGACTGCGGGCCGTCGGCCCGCCCGTCGGCCGGGCGGTTCAGCCGGTCAGGCGGGCAGCTCGCCGGGGACAGGCGGCTCGGGGGCCTCGGTGTCCATGACCTCGCCGATCGTGGCGGTCCACAGCTGCTCCCAGGCGCCGGAGTCGATGATCTCCTGCAGGAAGGCGTTGACGAAGTCGACCGCGCCCTCGGCGTCCTTGGACAGGCCGACGCCGTAGGGGTCGTCCACGAAGGGCTCCCCGACGACGGTGACCTCGGGGTCCGCGGCGGAGTTGCCCAGCAGGACGCCCTGGTCGAGCACGTAGGCGTCGGCCCGGCCCTGCTTGAGCGCGGCGACGCAGGACTCGTTGTCCGGGAGGGTCTGGACATCGCCGGGATCGGTCACGAACTCCTCGATCGCCTGGATGCCGGTGGAGTTCGCCTGGGTGACCAGGTTCTTGCCGGTGAGGTCCTCGGGCCCGGAGATCGACTCCGCGTCCTCGGTGCGCACCTGGATGGCGGTGCCGGAGAGGTAGTACGGGCCGGCGAAGTCGATGACCTCGAGACGCTCGGGGGTGATCTAGTAGGTCGCGATCACACAGTCCACGGTCCCGTTCTGGACGAGGGTCTCGCGGGTTTCGACGGTGGTGTCGATGTACTCGACCTTCTCCTCGCCGCCCTCGCCGAGGATGTACTTGGCCAGCAGCTGGGTGATGCCGGCATCGAAGCCGGTGGGCTGCCCGCCGGTGGTCGAGGCGAGGGAGAAGACCTGGTTGGCGACGGTGCCGCCGCGAATCAGCTGGCCCTTCTCCTTGATCGCGGCGGCCCAGGCACTGCCGGCGATCGCGTCGTCGGCAGCGACGGGGCCGGAGGCGATCACGTCGGCGAAGGCCGAGCCCTCGCCGCCGCCGTCGGAGCCGCCGTCCGCGCCGCCGCCGAGGTCGGGTCCGTCACCGGTGTCGGAAGCGCAGGCGGCCAGGCCCACCAGGGGCAGGGCGGCCGCCGCGGCGACGACGGCCCGGCGGCGGGGGCGGAAGCTCGTGGGGTTCATGGGTCTCTCCGGTTTCTGCGTGCGCTCCGGGCGGAGCGGGGGTCGGGGTGTGCGGGGGGCGGGGGGGCGGGGGCGCGAGCGTCGGGCTGCGCCGGGGTCAGTGCGCGAGGATCTTGGACAGGAAGGCCTTGGCGCGGTCGCTGCGCGGAGCGGTGAAGAACTGCTCGGGCTCGCCCTCCTCGACGATCTCGCCGGCGTCCATGTAGACCACGCGGTCGCAGACGTGGCGGGCGAAGCCCATCTCGTGGGTGACCACGAGCATCGTCATCCCGGCCTTCGCGAGTTCGGCCATGACGTCCAGGACCTCGTTGATCACCTCGGGGTCCAGGGCCGAGGTCGGCTCGTCGAAGAGCAGCGCCTTCGGCTTCATCGCCAGCGCCCTCGCGATCGCCACCCGCTGCTGCTGACCGCCGGACAGCGCCGTGGGCAGGGAGTTCGCCTTGTCGGCGAGGCCCACGCGCTCGAGCAGCTCCATCGCCTGACGGTCCGCCTCGGCCTTGGGCACGCCGCGCACCTTGCGGGGGCCGAGGGTCACGTTGTCGATCGCCTTGAGGTGCGGGAAGAGGTTGAAGCTCTGGAACACCATGCCGACGTCGGCGCGCAGGCGGGTGAGTTCCCGGCCCTCCTCGGGCAGCCGCTCCCCGTCGATGGTGATCTCCCCGGCGGTGATCGTCTCCAGCCGGTTCAGGCAGCGGCACAGGGTCGACTTCCCGGAGCCGGAGGCGCCGATCAGGGCCACGACCTCGCCGCGGTGGATGTCGAGGTCGATGCCCTTCAGCGCCTGGAAGTCGCCGAAGAACTTGTCGACGCCGCGCACGGAGATCAGGGGCTCGCCGGTGCGGGGAGCCCCCTCGGGGCGGGTCGGGTCCTGCCCCGCGACGTCGGCGTCGGGCGGCGTGGTGCGCTCGTTCATGTTCCGAGAATGCTTGCCTCAGCGACATCTGTCCACATGAGGGGGGCGCTGATCGGATGTCGGGATGTATTCGTGACCGTGGCCGGGGGCGGTCAGCCGCGCTCCCCCGCCCTGCTCAGTCGTCCGCCGGCCGGTTGCCCCGCTCCTGTCTCCGTCCCAGCCACCCGTCTGCACCACCCGGCACCGGCTTCCCGCACGCGCTCTGCCTGACCGCCCTGTCGGTCGCCGGCGGCGGCTTCCCGCCCCGCGGCTACCGGCCCCTCCCCGACAGGCGTCCGGCCCTCACCGACACATCGAGTGGCAGGTTTCGATCGGTTCGGCGCCGGAATACCGGTCGAAACCTGCCAGTCGATGGCCGACGGGCCGGCCCCGGGAGGCCGGGCGGCCCGGCGTCGCCGACCCCGGGCCGCCCCGGGACCCGTCAGCCCTGGTACTTGCCCTGGTAGACGGAGTCGAACGGGGTGTGGCCCTTCTGGCGGTTCTCGATGGAGCTGGTGACCACGGCCTTCGCGGTCCGGGCGGCCTCGAGCGGGGTGGCGCCCTTGGCGAGCTCGGCGGTGACGGCGGCGGCGAGGGTGCAGCCGGCGCCGTTGACGCGCTCCTGGCCGATCTTGGGGCTGCGCAGCTCAACGGTCTGCTCGCCGTCGTAGAACACGTCCACCGCGTCCTCGCCCTCGAGCACGACCCCGCCCTTGGCCAGCACGATCACGTCGAAGGCCTCGTGGATGCGCTTCGCGGCCTCGGCCAGCTCCTCGACCGTCTCGACGCTCTCCATGCCGGAGAGCGCCAGGGTCTCGAAGTGGTTGGGGGTGACGAAGGTGGCCAGCGGCAGGATCTGCGCCTTGAGCGCGTCGTCGGTGTCCTGGGCGAAGCCGCCCTCGTTGCCCTTGCAGATCAGCACCGGGTCGAGCACGACGTTGGTGAAGGACCGCTCGGCGAGCGCGCCGGCGACGGTCTCGATCGTGGCGGGAGTGCCGAGCATGCCGATCTTCGTGGTGTCGATGTCGTGCACCGCGGTGCTCGCCTCGATCTGATCGAGGATCAGCTGCGGCTCCAGCGGCACGAAGCGGTGGCTCCAGTCGTTCTTGGGGTCGAAGGAGACGATGCAGGTCAGCGCCGCAGCACCGAAGGTGCCCAGCTGGTGGAAGGTCTTGATGTCCGCCTGGGCGCCGGCACCTCCGGAGGCCTCGGAGCCGGCGATGGTCAGGGCGACGTGAGTCATGGGGGCCTTTCTCGGAGTGTGTGCGTCGGTGTCGCCGAGGCGGTCTGCAGCGCGGGGGCCGACGAGCTCCGCCTCGTGACGGGTGCCGTCCGGGGACGGGCGCCGTCGGGCGACGTGACCGCGCGCTCCCAGGGCCGGCGCGCCTCTCGGGGGCGCCTCCCGTCGCAGCGGTCGGTGCCGCGCGCTCCCAGGGCCGGGCGCCACGTACGGCGCCGCCGACCCGTCGCTGCGGCAGGTCCACGATGGTACCGGGTCCGGTACAGTGCCGGGCGTGCTGTCGCCGGACGAGACGACGGGGCGCAGCGCTCCGTCCACCACGCTCCGCGGCACCCCCCTGTCCGAGGGCGGCACGGCCCCCGCGAGCGCAGCGCACGAGGCCGGACCGTCGGCCGACGGCGGCCCGGCCCAGGGCACGACCTCCGATCCGTCGGCCGGCTCCCGACACTCCCTCCGCGACCGGGCGGGCGCGCTGGTGGACGAACACCTCCGCTCGACCCTGAAGTTCCTGGTCGTCGGCGGGCTGGTGTTCCTGCTGGACGCCGCGATGTACAACCTGCTGGTGTTCTGGCATCCCACGCAGGGCTGGGGCGAGGGCATCATGCACGGAAGCCCGCTCACGGCGAAGGTGCTCACCATCGCGGTCGCCTCGTGCCTGACCTATCTGGGCAACCGGCTGTGGACCTTCGGGGACCGGCCCCGCCCGGACACGGCCCGCTCGATCATGCTGTTCATCCTGGTCAACGTGATCGCGACGGGGCTGCAGCTCGCCTGCCTGGCGTTCTCGCGGTACGTGCTGGGACTGGACTCCCCGCTCGCGGACAACATCTCCGGCACCTTCGTCGGCCAGATCGTCTCGACCTCGTTCCGCTATGTCACCTACGGGCGGCTGGTCTTCCCCCGCCGCTGAGCACCGGGCCGCTCGTCCCCCGGCGATCGCTGCCGCACCGCTCCGCGGCTCTGAGAGACTCGGGCGCATGAACTCCTCCGGTCCCTGGACCCGTGCCGCCGCCGCTGCCGGCCTGCTCGTGGGCGGGCAGGCCCGTCCCACCGTGTTCGCGCAGATGTCGGCGAAGGCCGCCGCCCACGACGCGCTGAACCTCGGGCAGGGCTATCCCGACGACGACCCGCCCGCCCTGGTCGCCGAGGCGGCGATCGACGCGATCCGGCGCGGCCGCAACCAGTACCCGCCGGGTGCGGGCGAGGCGGAGCTGCGCGAGGCCGTGGCCGAGCATCAGGCCGGCTGGTACGGACTGCGCTGGGACCCCGCCACGGAGGTGCTGGTCACGACCGGGGCGACGGAGGCGCTGGCCGCGACGATCCTGGCGCTGGTCGAGCCGGGCGACGAGGTGATCACGCTCGAGCCGTTCTACGACCAGTACGCGGCGCTGATCGCGCTCGCGGGCGGCGTGCACCGCACCGTCCCGATCACCTCCCGGCCGGGCTCCGCCACAGGCACCGGCTCCGCGGCCGACGACGGGGACCTGGTGCTGGACGTGGACCGGGACGCGCTGCGCGCGGCGTTCTCCGAGCGCACCCGCCTGGTGCTGGTGAACACCCCGCACAACCCCACGGGGCTGATGCTGTGGGTGGAGGCGCTGCAGGCGATCGTCGAGGAGGCGGTGCGGCACGATGCGCTGATCGTCACCGACGAGGTCTATGAGCACCTCACCTTCGGCCCCGCCCATCTGCCGCCGGCGACGCTGCCCGGGGCGCAGGACCGCACGATCTCGATCTCCTCGGCGGGCAAGACCTTCGCCGTGACCGGGTGGAAGATCGGCTGGATCACGGCGCGGCCCGAGCTGATCACGGCGATCACCGGGGTCAAACAGTGGCTGACCTACGCCTCGGGCGCTCCCTTCCAGCCCGCGGTCGCCGCCGGGCTGCGGATGGATCCGACGGTCTTCCACGACCTCGCCGCCGACCTGCGCGCTCGGCGCGACCTGCTCACCGACGGTCTGCGCCGGATCGGCTTCCGGGTGAGCGTGCCGGAGGCCGGATACTTCACCGTCGCCGACGCGGGCCCACTCGGCGAGAGCGACGCCCACGCCCTGGCCGAGCGCCTCCCCGAGGAGGCCGGGGTGGTCGCGATCCCGCTGTCGGCCTTCTACCGCGACGGCGAGGCGGGCGACGCCTCCTCGCACCTGCGGCTCGCCTTCTGCAAGTCGCGCGCGACGATCGAGCAGGCGCTGGAGCGGCTCGAGAGCTGGGCGGCGCCCCGCCGCTGAGCGGGTCCCGTCGCTGGACTGCCGACGGACGCTGCAGCCGACTCCCTCGGACGACCGGAGGGCCGGTCCCCGCCCCACAGGCATCAGCGCCCGCGGCTCGCCCCGCAGCGCAGTGTGCGCGGCCCCTCACGGACGACGGCCCGCCGGCTTCCGGTGCGCTCCGGAAGCCGGCGGGCCGTCATGGTGGCGGGCTCGGCCTCAGGCGGCCTTGACCCAGACGTCCTCAGCGCTGAAGTTCAGCAGCGGGGAGACGGCGAAGTGGCCGTTCTTCGCCTGGTCGGCCGGAATCAGGATGCCGATCTCCCACTCCCCGGTGCCGCCGTCATGGAGGGTGCCGACGTCGAGCCAGCTCTTCGGCGTCACGGAGCCGGCGTCGTTGTAGGAGTTCCCTCCCTCGGTCACGTAGTCGACCATGAGGGAGAAGCCGGGCTCCGACGTGCCGTCTCCGTGGTAAGTCATCGACACCGGCACGAGGATGTAGGTCTCGCCCTCCCCGGACTCCTCGTTGAACTCGTTGGCACCCATGACCTCGTCGGTCGCGTCCCAGTTCACGTCACCGATGGTGACGTCGAGGGCCCCGCCCTCACCGTCCTCGACGGTGAACTGCTCGCCGATCGCGTAGGGGGCGTCCTTGGTGCCCTTGCCGTCGGCGGCGGCCTCGGTCGGCTCTTCCGAGGTGCCGTCCTCGGTCGTCGCCTCCTCGGAGCTCTCCTCCTCCGTCGGCTCCTCGGAGGTCTCCTCGCCGTCCTCGGTGGTGGCCTGCTCCGAGGTGGTCCGGTCGTCCGTGGGCTCCCCGCCGTCGCGGGTGAAGAGGAAGATGCCGCCGCCGACGAGGAGCACGATCAGGGCCAGCACCGCACAGCCCGCGCAGATGAGCAGCGGCGTCTTCGAGGACTTCTTCGGCGGTTCGGCGTGCTGGGCGTAGGGCTGCTGGCCGTGGGCCCCGAAGGCGGGCGCGGAGGACGGCGCCTGGCCCCAGCCCTGCGGGTCCTGGCCGTAGCCGGAGTTCGCCGAGGCCTGCCCGTAAGCACCGCTCGGCGAGCCCAGCCCTCCCCATGTCGCGGTCCGGTCACGATGCTCCGCGCACGAGAACGGGGGCGGCACCGCGCGTCTCCGCGCGATGGCCGCCCCCGTCGGGACCGGGCTCAGCGCCCCGCGGTGAACCGCTCCCTGTGGAAGGCGCTGCCGGTGGTGCGCTCGGAGGCGCCGGAGGCGTCGAGATAGGGGGTGATCCCGCCGCGGTGGCGGGGGAAGCCCGCGCCGAGGATCAGCGCGAGGTCCACCTGCTCGGGCTGCTCGACCACGCCCTCCTCGATCATCAGCTGGATCTCCTCGGCCAGGCCCGCCCGCACCTTCTCCAGCAGCGCCTCGCCGACCAGCGGCTCGATGCCGGCGGGACGCTCGCCCTCGCCGAAGACCTGCGCGACCGTCGGGGAGACAGGCGGGTGCACGGAGGTGCGGCTGCGCTCGGTGAAGTGGACGCCGCCCTGCGCCATGACGCCGAGTCCGGGCGAGGCGTGGAAGCGGTCGCCGAGCTCCTCGAGCAGCACCTGGCCCACGTGGTCGGCGACGCCGAGCCCCACCAGGTCCAGCAGCTCGAAGGGGCGCATCGGCATGCCGAGCGCGTCGAGGGAGGCGTCGACCTCCACCGGGTCCGCGCCGGCGTCGAGGGAGGCGAGCACGCCGCCGAGCACGCGGAAGAGCAGTCGGTTGACGATGAAGCCGGGCGCGTCGGCGCTGCGCACCGCGAACTTCCGCAGGCGGCGCACCACCTCGAGACCGGTGGCGAGGGTCTGCTCATCGGTCTTCTCGGTGTGGATCACCTCGACCAGCGGCATCTTCGCGACGGGGTTGAAGAAGTGCAGGCCGACGACCCGCTCGGGGCGGGCGAGGTCCTCGGCCATCTTCGACACGGAGAGCGAGGAGGTGTTGGTGACCAGCAGCGCGTCCTCGGCGAGGACGCCCTCGAGCTCGGCGAAGACGGACTTCTTGATCGTCAGCACCTCCGGCACCGCCTCGATCACGAGGTCGCAGCCGGCGAGCTCCTGCAGGTCGGTGGTGGCGGAGAGGTTCTCGGCGATCGCGGTCGCGGTCTGCTCGTCGAGATGACCGCGGGCGGCGGTCTGGGCGATCACGTCGCGGGCGGCGGCCAGGCCCTTCTCGGCGATGGTCTCGTCGAGGTCGCGCATCACGACGGGGACCTGCAGGCCGAGCGCGAGCTGCGCCGCGATCTGGGAGGCCATCAGCCCGGCGCCGGCGACGCCGACGCGCGTGATCTCCCGCGCGCCCTCGACCGGGGTGCGGCCGGGCTTGCCGCGGCGCAGCAGCTCGGCGGAGTAGAGGGACGCGGAGGCGGCATCGCTGCGGACGAGCTCGGCGAGCGCGTCACCCTCGCGGGTCAGGGCGTCCTCGAGGGTGGAGCCGGGCAGCTGCTGTAGCAGGATCAGGGCTCGGCCGACGGCGGGGGCGCCCTGCGCCTCGAGGCGCTGCGCCCAGGCGCGGCGGGTCTCGGCGGGGCTGTGCGGGGCGTCGAGCGCGTCCAGCAGCTCCTCGGCCTCGGGCGAGTCGGCGGCGGGCAGGGCCGGGGCGCGGCCGCCCCAGGCGCCCGAGGCTCCGGCCGGGGCGGTCTCGCCGACGACGGCGGGGTCGACCACGTCGGTGTCGGTCTCGTCGACGTCGACGTGGGCGGCGACCAGGGCGGCGAACTGCTCGAGGGCCTCGTCGAGGTCGGCGGCGATCTCGTCGACGAGCCCGGCCTCCTGGGCCTTCTCGGCGGTGAGCTGGCGGTCGCGGGCGGGGTCCTCGAGGATCATCCGCACGGCGGTCTCCGCGCCGACGACGGACTGCAGCAGCGTGGTGCCGCCCCAGCCGGGGAGGATGCCGAGGCTGGTCTCGGGCAGGCCGATGCCGCGCACGCCGGGGGCGGCGGTGCGCACGTCGGCCATGAGCGCGACTTCGAGGCCGCCGCCGAGGGCGACGCCGTTCAGGTGGGCGAGGATCGGGACGGGGCTGGTGCGCACGCGGACCTGCAGGTCGTGGGCGGCGCGGGTCATCGCGCGGACGTTCTCGGCGGCGGTGGGGTCGGCGAACATCGACAGGTCGGCGCCGGCGAGGAAGGTGCGGCCGGTGCCGGTCAGGGCGATCGCGCGGATCTCCCCGGCCTCGGCGCGGTCGAGCGCGGCGGCGATCGCGCCGGTGACGGCGTCGATGGAACGGGGGCCGAGGGTCGCGGGGCGGCGCTCCTCGCCCTCCGGCGGGGCGAAGGTCAGAACGGCCACGGTGCCGAGTCCGGGATGCTCGCGATCCTCCGTGAGGACTCGGGTGACGTGCTCGGTGTAGCTGCTCATCAGGGGCCTTTCGCGTTCTCGTCGTCGAGTGCCGCACAGTTGTCTGATACTGCGGGTTTCAGGTAGATCATGCCCCAGGTCGGGGCCGGGTGTCCACCGGGGCCGCTCCGTCCGACCGCCTCAGCTCGCGCGGATCCAGATGCCCTCCTGGACATCGCCCGCGCGCGGGGTGAGCACGAAGTGCCCCTCCCCCCGGATCCCCTCGGGGACCACGAAGGCCTGCTGGGAGAGGATCTCGTCCGTCGGCACGGCGGTCTCCTTCTGCGAGATCTCGTCGTAGAGCGGGGTGACCTGGGCGCCGTTCTTGTGCTCGGTGCCGTCGGCGGCCACGTAGGTGACGTCGATCCAGTGGCCTCCGTAGGTGGCGAAGGGCTTCTCCCCGCGATGGACCCCCTCGAAGGTGACCATGATGTTCTTCATCCCCTCGGCGGGCTCGTCGTTCAGGGAGTTCGTCTCCCGGATCTCCTCGGTCGCGTCCCAGTCCACGGCGGTGATCCGCACGTCGACGTGGCCGCTGTCCTCGGTCGGCTCGAAGGGGACGACGGCGTCGTGCGCCACCGCCTCGTCGGGGCCGACGGGGGCCTCGGCGAGGACCTCGCCGCCCTCGGGGACGGTCTGCTCCGTCGCGACCTCCTCCTCGCCCGGGGAGGGCGGCCCCTGCAGCGCCCGGATCCCGAAGAAGCCGCCGACGCCGAGCAGCAGTCCCGCGATCACCGAGACGGCGGCGACCGCGACGTAGAAGGAGGTGCGGGGGCGGTGTTCGGGCAGCGGCTGGGTGGGCGGCGTGGGCTGCATGTCGACTCCTCCTGCGGCGCGCCGCTCCGCGGTCGTCGCCGCCCCTCCCCCGGTGCGGTGCGCTGCCCCTGCGCGGGGCACCCTCACGCTAGCGCACGCGGCCTGCTTCCTCCGTCCCGCGCCCCTCCGGTCCGCAAGCCCCCGGCTCGCGGCCGACGCGCCGGCGCCCGGGCGCCGGCGACCACCAGCCGACGGCGCGCTCAGGTGGTCGCGAAGTAGAGGACCTCTCCGCTGAACGTCTCGACCCCGAGCCGGAAGCTCTCCACCTCCGCCTCGGGCACCACGAAGGCGCTGTGGAAGCGGGCACTGGCCCCGTCGGCGAGCGGGGTGATGCGCTTCATCGGGTCCGGGACGAGGCCTTCGCCGACGTCCGGGAAGTAGGTGCGCGAGGACTCGCCGGTCAGCCACAGCTCCTCGGCGGGCGCGAGGTGCCCGGTCCCGTCGTAGCGCACCTCGTACTCGACCAGGACCAGGCGATAGCCCTCCTGGATGGCGCCCTCGCCGCTCGCGCCGGGCAGGGTCGCGTCGAGGTCGACCGCCAGCGGGGTGACGCTGAGCGTCCCGCCGGTCCAGACGCTCCAGGCGACGGTGTGCTCGCCGACGGTCGCGGGCCGGTCGTAGCCGCCGGTGCCGTCGGTGACCTCGCGCCCCTGCGCGTCGAGGACGGTGCCGGGCTCGCGCGGCTGCTCGGTCTGCGCGGGCGGGGCGGAGCGGGTGGCGGGCGCGGAGGGCGGCGCGGCCGACGGGTCCGCCGCACCGCCGCCGAGCAGGTTCTGCCCGGCGCCGAGCACGAGGGCGACGATCGCGACGGCGGCCGCGCCCTGCACGGCGACCATGGCGAGGATGGCCCAGGCGGGCAGGCGGCCGTCGCGGCGCTCCTCGTCGGGCGTCTCCTCCGGGGCGTCGTAGGTGAAGGACGGCGCGCCGTAGGGGCCCTCGGCGGGGGCGTCGAAGAGGCCGTCGGGCACGCCGGGGGGCTCCTCGGAGGCCGCGCCGGTCGCATCGGGCCCGACCCCCGTCCCGGACCAGGCGGAGACGTCGGCCGTGAGGTCGCGCGACGGGACGGCGCGTGCGCCCCGGCGGGGAAGCGCGGGCAGGGCGGCGGGGTCGGCGGGGGTGCGCGCGGACGGGTCGGAGGCGTCCGGCGCGTCGGCGCCGTCCTCCCAGTCGTAGTCGGAGGGCGTCCCCCGTCCCGTTCTCATGCCTCGAGCCTAGAGGACGGGCACGACGGAGCGGCGGGGTCGCAGACCCTTGCCGACGACGGCGCGGCGGGCTCAGCCGAGCCAGGCGGTGACCAGCGCGTACGCACCGATCGAGAGGAGCAGGATGATCCCGAGCAGCACCAGCGCGACGGCCCTCGGGGCGGGGCGACGGGAAGCGCGGCGGTCTGGGTCCGGGCTGCTCGGGTCCTGGGCGTTCGGCACGTGCCGTGCTCCTTCCGGGGCTGGTCGGGGCCCGGCGGGGCGGGCACGGCCACGGTAGTCGACCTGTCCGGGACCGGGCTGGACGGCGAACCTCGCGCCGACCGCCGACTGCGCCGCGCGGCGCCCGAGCTGCCACGCCACTCGCCCCGCCCCCGGACGGCATCGGCCGCCGGTCAGGGAGGCGCGCTAGCGTCGTGGGCTTACCGGCCGGTCACCGCCGCGCCCGCGGCCCGAGAGCCGACGGGCGCGGACGCACCCGGCCCCGCAACGTCACGAGGAGTGCTCCATGACCTCTGCTCCGACCGCATCCCTGACCCGTCTGCCCCGCACCGACCTCGAGGTGCTCCCGCTGAACCTCGGCGGGAACACCTTCGGCTGGACCTCGGACCGCGAGACGTCCTTCGCCGTGCTGGACGCCTTCGTCGCCGCCGGCGGCAGCTTCATCGACACTGCCGACGCCTACGCCGCCTGGGCCGAGGGCAGCGAGGGCGGCGACTCCGAGACGGTGCTCGGCGAATGGTTCGAGGCGCGCGGGAATCGCGAGGAGATCGTGCTGGCCACCAAGGTCGGCGCGAAGCCGTCGCGCACGGGCCTGTCGGCCGCGAACGTCGAGGCGGCGCTGGACGAGTCGCTCGAGCGGCTGCGCACCGACCGCATCGACCTCTACTACGCCCACTACGACGACGAGGAGGTCTCGATCGAGGAGCAGGTGCGGATCGCCGACGGCCTGGTCCGCTCCGGCAGGGTGCGCCACCTGGGCCTGTCGAACTTCTCGCCGGAGCGCATGCGGGAGTGGTTCGAGGTCGCGACCCGCGAGGGCCTCACCGTGCCGGTCGCGATCCAGCCGCACTACAACCTGCTGGCCCGCGCCGCGTACGAGAAGGACTACGCTCCGATCGCGCGCGAGTTCGACGCGGCCGTCATGCCCTACTTCTCCCTCGCCTCCGGCCTGCTGACCGGCAAGTACCGCACGAAGGAGGACCTCGAGGGCCGCGCCCGCAAGGGCATGGTCGAGGACAATCTCACCGAGGACGCCCTGGCCGTGGTGGACGTGCTCACCGAGGTCGCCGCGACGCACGACGCGGAGCCGGCGTCCGTCGCGATCGCCTGGCTGCTGGCCAAGGGCACGACCGCCCCGATCGCCTCGGCGAGCACGCCCGAGCAGCTGCCGGCCCTCCTCGCAGGCACGGCTCTCGAGCTCTCCGCTCAGGACGTCGCCGCCCTGGACGAGGCCTCGGCACCCTTCGCCTGAGCAGCGCCGGGAGCCCGGCGGAGTCAGGTCAGGCGGGCAGCTTCGTGGCGAGCACGACGTAGTTGCCGTAGCCGGGCTGCAGCGTGCCGTACCAGCTGCCGTCGCCGCCGCCGTCGGGGGTGCCGACGATCTCGCACAGCGCGTGCCGGCCGCCGTCGCGCAGCTCGCATCGCACGTCGAGCTCCTCGGGCAGCGGGCCCTCGGGACTGTCGGCCATCATCACCGCGGTGACCATGGCGCCCTCGATCTCCTCCAGCGTGACCTCGCTCGGCACCGCCGCGCTCAGGCCGCCGATGCCCTGCGGGGCCTCGGCGACGGCGAGGCCGTCCGTGACGCCGACCTCGACGAGCAGCGAGGTCGCGCCGAACGCCGCGGGGACGAGGTGGACGACAGCGGTCTGCTCGCCCATGCCCCGGCCGTCGTCGGGCAGGACGCAGTCGGCGGTGTCGCCGGCGAGGGTCGCCGCGCCCTCGCAGGTCGCTCCGCTGCTCGCGAAGTACTCCTGGCCGGCGATGTCGGAGGCCTCCAGGGACGTGGCCCCGCGGTGCTCGCCGTAGAGGTTCTGCACGACGAGATACCCGCCGCCGAGGGGAAGGCTCTCGGCCGAGTAGGTGCCGGCCCACGAGGCGGGCAGGTCCGCCGCGGACGGGCCCGGGGCGTCCTCGCCCTGGTCGTCGCCGACCTGGCCCTGACCGTCGTCCTCACCCCGGCCGTCGCTCTTCTCCCCCCGGCTCTCGCCGGCGGTTCCCTGGTCGCCCTCGCCCCGGTCGTCCGCGGTCGTCACGATGCCGGAGGCGTTCCCCGCCGCATCGTCCGCCGCCGCGCCGTCCTGCTCCGGCTCGGCCGGGGCCGGGATCGCGACCGCGGCCGGCCCCGGACCCTCGGCGTCGGCCGCCTCGGGCACGGCCGTCCCGCAGCCCGCCAGCAGCGCGCCGGCGGCGAGCAGCGCCGCGAGGGACGCCCCTCCGCGCAGCCTCGTGCCGCGGCGAGCCCCTCGTGCCCCGGCGTCCCTCGACACCGCCGCACCCACCCCTGCTGTCCTCGACGTCACTGTCCTCGACATCCCGACCTCCCTGGGGTTCCCCGTCGCCGCGCGCTCCGCAGCGGCCGTCCGGGTCGCGGTCGCGAGGACCGCTCGGCGTTGACTTTACGATCTCTTTACCTCAATGACAACTCGCCTTTTCTCACGAAGCGGTGGGCATCGTCCTCGTCGGCCGCGCCCCCATCACCCCCGAGCCCCGCCGGCCCCCGCCGTTCACGCGGAGTGACAGAGCTGCGCGCCGATGCCCCGTCGGGAGTAGCGTGGCCCGGTCACGCCCGCTCCGCCGCACGAGGACACCGCATGCCACTGGACGAACAGCCCCACGTCGGGAGCGCCGACGCCCCCTCGGGCGCGGAGCATCCGGTGCTCGACAACCCCGCCTGGTCCTCGCTCACCGGCGCCCACCGCGAGCTCGCGATCGGCAACGAGCACGTGCTTCGCTATCCGGAGGACGTCTCCCCCTTCGTGGGCGTGCGCGACTGGGAGCACCCCGACGTATGGGACGCGATCCTCGACGTGTTCGGGCACGATGCCGTGGTCTCCGTCTCCCACGCCGATCCGCTGCTGCCGGCCGGCTGGGCGCCGGAGTTCCAGATCCCGGGCGTGCAGCTCGTCCAGACCGACCGCCTCGCCCCGCGCCCCGAGCCGGAGGCGGTCGAGCTCGGAGCGGCCGACACCGACGAGATGCTCGCCCTGATCGCGCAGACCAGGCCCGGGCCCTTCGAGGCGCGCACCCACGAGATGGGAAGGTACATAGGGATCCGGCGGGACGGGCAGCTGATCGCGATGGCCGGCGAGCGCCTCCACCCCGACGGCTGGACCGAGATCAGCGCGGTCGCGGTCCATCCCGAGCACCGCCGGCAGGGCCTCGCCTCCCGCCTCGTGCTCGACGTCGCCCACCACATCCAGCGCCGCGGGGACCGGGCACTGCTGCACGCCTCCGCCGCGAACACCGCCGCGATCGCGGGCTACGAGAAGCTCGGCTTCGAACTGCGGCGCCGCCTCACCTTCGGGGCGCTGCGCACGCCCTGAGCGGCGACGCCCCCTCCGCCCGGTCGTCTCGCGCGGGTCCCGGACGGCCCGCACGCCCCGGACGGGCTCCTCCCTCGGGGCGGTCCTGTCCTCCCGGACGGCCCCGCCACCCCTGGACGGGGTGTGACCCCGGTCGTAGGGTCGGAGCCGAGGAGGCCACGATGACGAACACCGCCGCCGACGCTGTGCACGCGTCTGCAGATACCGCCCGAGCGTCTCGCGCAAGCCGTCGCACTCCACGTCGGCAGCCCCCGGCAGTGCTCGTGGCCTGGGGAGTCCTGCTCGCACTGGCGACCGCAGCGCTGCTGGACGTGGTCCCGCTGTCAGAGACGAGTCGCCTCCTAATGGCCTTCGGCGTCCTCGTCTTGGTCATCGCCCTGGGCACCTGGTCGCAGCTGCGTTTCTGGGGGACGCTCGTCGCGCCGTCGTTCGCCCCGTCCCGATTCGCCGTCGTGATCGCCGGCGTCTCGATGACGTTCCTCCTGGCGAACTTCCCCGAGTCCGTCGGCCTCTCCGCGCGGATCGGAGTGGTGCTGGTGGCGCCGCTGCTCATGGTGGCCCTGCTGGCCTGGGACGACGCCGACACGGTCGCGAAGCTGCGCGAAGGGTGGGAAAAGCCGACCCGCGGCGATGGGACGGCCTCCGGCCGCGTCTGAGCCGTCGGGCGGGTCTCCTGCCCCGCAGTCGTCGGCCGCATCCGGCTCGCCGGACACCCCGGACGATGCTCCACCGCTCCGGTCCACCCCGACGCACGACTCGGTACGGTCTCCCCATGACCGTGAACGCGACATGGCCCGAGCCCCTGCAGGACGTCGACCGCAGCGACGAGGACCTGCGGGCCTGGGTCGCCGAGCGGATCCACCGCCTGGACGCCGACGGGCGCCGCAGCGCCGACACCCACCTGGTGCGCCTGGATCTGCCCGAGGACTGGGACATCCAGCTCTACCTCAAGGACGAGACGACCCACTCCTCCGGCAGCCTCAAGCACCGCCTGGCCCGCTCGCTGTTCCTGTTCGCCCTGGTCAACGGACAGTTACGGCCGGGGATGCCGGTGGTCGAGGCGTCGTCGGGCTCGACCGCGGTGAGCGAGGCTCACGTGGCGCGGATGCTCGACATCCCCTTCGTCGCGGTGGTCCCGCGCGGCACGAGCGCGCGAAAGATCGCGCTGATCGAGTTCGCCGGCGGGCAGTGCCATGTCGTGGACGGCGCGGCGGACATGAGCCGGGAGGCGCAGCGCCTGGCCGACGAGCTCGGCGGGCTCTTCCTGGACCAGTTCACCCATGCCGAGCGCGCCACCGACTGGCGGGGCAACAACTCCATCGCCGTCAGCGCCCTCGCCCAGCTCGAGCTCGAGCCGCATCCGGTGCCTCGCTGGATCGTGGTCGGCGCCGGCACCGGCGGGACCAGCGCGACCTTCGGCCGCCTGCTGCGCTACCGATCCCTGCCCACTTCGCTCTGCGTCGCGGACGTGGAGAACTCCGCGTTCTTCCCCGGATGGGTGCAGGAGGATCGGCATCTCACCACTGGGTCCGGCTCGCGGATCGAGGGCATCGGCCGCCCGCAGGTCGAGCCGAGCTTCGTGCCCGGCGTCGTGGACCGGATGATCCGGGTGCCGGATG
Organism: Brachybacterium paraconglomeratum; assembly: GCF_003994255.1. Lineage (GTDB taxonomy): Bacteria > Actinomycetota > Actinomycetes > Actinomycetales > Dermabacteraceae > Brachybacterium > Brachybacterium conglomeratum. The sequence goes on from NZ_ML133859.1 coordinate 100,628, forward strand.
CCGCCTCGGTCGCCGCGGCGCGGCATCTGTCGGAGGTGCTCGGCAGGCGCGTCGGCGCCTCGACCGGCACGAACCTCATCGCCGCGGCGCAGCTGATCACGCAGATGCGCGAGGCGGGCGAGAGCGGCTCGGTGCTGACGCTGCTGTGCGATCCGGGCGACCGCTACACCGACACCTACTTCGACGACGACTGGGTCGCCGCGCAGGGCTGGGACCTCGCGCCCTGGCGCACGGCGCTCGCGGAGATGCTGCCGCTCGGGGTGCGCTGACACCCGGCCCACCCCGCCCGCGGAGGGCCAGGGCGCACTCAGCTCCAGGCACCCTGCAGCCACCGCCCCCAGCCCCAAGCCCGCAGCCCACAGCCCACAGCCCGCAGCCCGCAGCCCGCAGCCCGCAGCCCGCAGCCCGCAGCCCGCAGCCCGCAGAGCATGGTCGACTACTGGCGGAGGGCGTACCTCTATGCCTATATAGGCATAGAAGGACGCCAGACGCCCGTGACCGACCATGCCACCGGCGGTCCCGGGCCTCGGATCGGGGGAACCGGACCCGGCAGCGCTCGGGATGCCGCGGCGGGAGGCTCAGCGCCCGGGCAGCTCGAGCGCCCACGCCTCGGCGAGCGCCCCGCGCACGCGGACCCGATCGCCGTCTGCCGGGTAGAAGCGCAGAGTGCACGGGGAAACCGCGTCCGGGAGGTGCTCGAGGAGGCTCGCGTCGAGGAACAGCGTCGCGGGTCCGTCGTCGACCGAGAGAACCTCGCGCGCAGTGCCGTCGGCTCCGAGGATCTCGACCGTGACGGCCCCGCGAGTGCGCACCTCGGCCCGCGCGGGAGTCTCGAGCAGGAGCTCGACAGTGCCGCCCGCCCCGGTGGCCCCGGGCACGTCGACGTCGTCCGCCGCCTCCAGGGGCAGCGCCTCGGCCCGCAGCGCGCGCAGCTCCGGGACCGGCGCGCTGCGCAGCTCCTCCCCGTCGAGCCGCAGCTCCCGCGGGAAGGTCAGCGCTCCGGCCCAGCCCTGGGCGTCGGTCTGCTCCTGGCTGCGCTGCTGCCCCTCCCATGACCAGCCCCACAGCAGCACCCGGCCGCCCTCGGCGTCGACAACGGCCTGGGGTGCGTAGAAGTCGGGACCGATGTCGACCTGCCCCCCGGCGGTCGGAGCGAAGCGCGGCGCGCCGTCCGGGCCGTCGACGAGGTCCCCCACCAGGTAGTCGACCTGGAGAGTGGAGCGCTCGTGGGTGGAAGGGTGCCCCCAGCGGGACAGCAGCAGCACCCAGCGCCCGCCGACGGGCACGAGCTGCGGGCACTCCCAGAGGTCGGCGGGCGAGTGCTCGGCGGCGACAGGGTCGTCGCCGTGCAGCAGCGTGCCGACGAGCTCCCAGTTCTCGAGGTCCTCGCACGAAAACAGCAGCAGCGTCGGCACGAAGCGACCGCCCTCGCGCACCCCGGCGCCTTGGATCCCCCAGCGCTTCCCGCCGTAGGTGAACACGAAGGGGTCGCGGATCCCGATCAGTCCGGGCACCTCGGGCACCTCGGCGGCGACCACGCCGGTGCGGACCAGCTCGGTGCCGCTCTCATCGAGGCGGGTGACGAGCACGCGGGCGAGCTGGTTCTCGATCCCGTCGACCCCGGAGTAGACGAGAGTGGGGACGGCGGGAGCACCGGGCCCGCCGGCGACGGGTCCGGCGGACAGTTCGGCATCCTCGGCGGCGCTCCCGTCGGGCGCGTGGTCGAGGAGTCCGACGCCGCTCCAGCAGCCGTCCTGGTCGGCCTCTCCCGGGCGGGGCACGGGGCCCAGCGGCTCCTCGCGCCAGCTCACCAGATCCGAGGAGGACATGTGCCCCCAGTGGATGTGCTCGTGGCGGGTGGACGCAGGGTTGTACTGGAAGAACACGTGCCAACGGCCGTCGGCGGTGCGGTGGATGCCGTTGGGGTCGTTGATCCAGCCGAGCGGGTGGACGCGGTGGAGGGCCGGGAAGCCGAGGTCGAGGGTGTCGGTCATCGTGATGCTGCTCCTGGTGACGTGGGGGCGGGGACGGTGGGCAGGGGTCATTTCGAGGACCCGGCGGTGAGGCCCTCGCGCAGGTAGCGCTGGCCGAAGAGGAACACCACCACGGCGGGCACCATCGAGAGAATCACGCCTGCCAGCACGACCGAGATCGAACCCGTGCCGAGGTTGCCCTGGAGGGTCACGAGGCCGAGCGGCAGGGTGTAGTTCTGCTCGGAGATCATGAAGATCAGCGGGCGGAAGAACTCGTTCCAGTGGTAGTTGAAGGCGAGGACCCCCACGATCGCCATGCCGGACAGCGCCAACGGTGCGTAGATGGAGAAGAAGGTGCGCCAGGGGCTCGCGCCGTCGAGCGCCGCGGCCTCCCCCAGCTCGAGCGGCAGACCCAGGAAGTACTGACGCATCAGGAAGGTCCCGAAGGCGGTGGGGATCGCGGGGAGGATCAGCGCGAGCAGCGTGTCGGAGAGCCCCATCCCGCGGATGATCATGAACACCGGCACGATCGTGACCTGCACCGGAACCATCATCGTCGAGAGCACGATCGCGAACAGGGCGTTCTTGCCGCGGAACTCCATGCGGGCGAAGACGTACCCCGCCATCGCGGCGGTGAGCATCTGGCCGATCGCGACGACCCCGGTGACCAGGGCGCTGTTGAGCACCAGCAGCGGCACCGCGATCTGCTCGAACACCGCGGTGTAGCTCGAGAAGTCCGGTGACGTGGGGAAGAAGCTCGGGGGGAGGCTGAAGGACTCGGCGGCGGGCCGGAGCGAGGTGGTGAACGTCCACCACACCGGACCGAGCGTGAGCACGGCGGCGACGAGCAGGGCGGAGTACTTGGCGAGGGCGGGCAGGCGGCGTGTCATCGGGGGTCCTTCCGGACGGGGACAGGGGCGCTCGCGACGGCGGGAGCGCGGCTCACTGATAGAAGACGAAGCGTCGGGCGAGGCGGAACTGGGCGGCGGTGACGAGCATGATCAGGACCATGAGGACCAGGCCGATCGCGCTGGCACGCCCGAACTCGAGCTCGCGGAAGGCGCTCTCGTAGATGACCATCACGACCGTGCGGGTGGAGTCACCCGGCCCGCCGCGCGTGAGCACGTAGGGCTGGTCGAAGACCTGCAGCGCGGAGATGATCGCCATCACCGAGGCGACCAGCACGGTGGGACTCACCAGCGGCAGGGTGAGATGGCGGAACTGGCGCCAGCCGGTCGCCCCGTCGATGGAGCCTGCCTCGTAGATCTCGGTGGGGATCGAGCTCAGGCCGCCGATGAAGAGCAGGAACGAGAAGCCGAAGTTCTGCCACACGTACACCGCGATCACCACGACCATGGCCCACTGCGGGCTGGTCAGCCAGGGCACGGCCGGGATCCCCACCAGCGAGAGCAGCCAGTTGATGACGCCGTAGCTCTCGTTGAACAGGTACTTCATGAGGATCGAGACGCTCGCGGCGGACAGCACGAGGGGGAAGAAGAAGGTCGAGCGGAAGAACACTCGCAGCCACGGAGGCATCCGGGAGCTGACCAGCACGGCGAGCAGCATCGCGATGACGAGCTGGGCGGCGACCGCGACGACCACGAACACGGCGGTGTTCAGGAAGGAGATGCCGACGGTCCGGTCGGTGGCGAGGTCGGCGAAGTTCTCCAGCCCCACGAACTGCGGGGAGGTGATGATGTCCCAGCGGAAGAAGGCGAGAGCGAGCGAGCCGACGATCGGCAGCACCACGAAGATGCCGATGCCGAGCATCGTCGGGGCGAGGAAGAGCCAGCGCAGCAGGGCGCTGTCGCGATCGGCGGTCATGAGGGGTCCTCCTCGGAGAAGACGGCGCGCAGATCGGCGTCCAGATCCGCGAGCGACCGCGCGACCTGGTCAGGACCGCCGGACAGCGCGGTGGAGACATTGCGGATGAGCGCCGTCTCGACGGCGGCCTGCTGCGGCGGGGCGGGGATCGGGCCGGTGGACGGGAAGCGGTCGAGGGTCTCGTAGAAACGTGACCAGTGCTCCGGACCGATGCCGGTGTACAGGGAGTCGTTCACCATCGAGCGCCGGGTGGGAGTCGTCGACGGGGTCGGGAAGGCGAGCTCCATCGCCTCCTTCGAGGCGGTGTACTTGATCCACTCCCAGGCCTGGTCCGGCTTGTCGGTGGTCTTCATGACCGCGTATCCGGCACCTCCGAACTGGTGACGCTGGGTCTTCCAGCGCGGGAAGAACTGCACGTCGTACTGCTCGGGGCGCATGCCGCCCTCGGCGAGTCCCTGCACCCAGTAGCCGCCCGCGGGGGTGGTGCCGATGCGACCGGAGGCGAACAGGCCGACGAGGGTGTTGCCGCCGCCCTCCTCGGGACGCACGGCGAGGCCCTCGCTGACGAGGCCGCGCAGGTGCTCGAAGCTCTCGTGGACGCGGTCGTCGGTCGCGTTGGAGCCGGTCCAGAGATAACCGCCGGAGCGCTGCTCGCCGGGATAGAAGGTGGACCAGAAGTCCTCGCCGCCGCTCGCCCGCTCCTCGATCAGGAAGGAGGTGTCGTTGACGTAGAGCCAGGGGACGATCCCGCCGAAGAGGCGGTTGGTCCAGTAGTACGGGGTGGCGTCGCCCTTCATCCCGCGCAGCAGCTCGGTGAAGTCGTCCTTCGTCCAGTCCTCCCCCGGCATCTCGAGGCCGTTGCGCTCGAGGACGTCGAGGTTGAGGTACATGTTCGCGGCGTTGAAGTCGAGCGGGAGCTGGTAGAGGGAGCCCTTGTACATGAAGGCCTCGATGAGGCTGGGGTGGACGTCCTCGAAGTAGTCCTTCATCTCCTCCGCGTCGCGCAGGAGGTAGTCGTCCAGCGGCAGCGCGAGGCGTTCGGCGAAGAGCTGCGCCCCCTCGGTCGCCGTGTAGACGATGTCGGGCTGGGTGCCGGAGGCGACCATCGTGAGGATCTTCGCGAAGAAGTCGCCCCAGTCGGTGGCCTGCACCGACTGGATCAGCACGGGGATGTCGGGATGGGTCTCCATGAAGGCGTCCGCGATCGCCTGACGGCCGGCCGCGTCCTGCGAGGTGCCGAGGATCAGGATCGTCAGGGCGTCCTGGCCGCGGCCGGGGATGTCGGCGCCGGTGAGGCGGGGCCAGGCGGCGACGGTGCCGGCGAGGGCTGCCGCGCCGCCGGCGCCGAGGAGGGCGCGGCGGGTGAGGGTGGAGGGGCTGGCCATGCGGTCCTCTTCGTCGAGAGTCGGGACGGTCGAAGCGGGTCGAGGGAGGAGGTGCGCGTCGATGCGGCTGTCCGGCGTCCTCGCCGACTCACCGCTTGCACACGTGTCGAAGTCGCTCGGGACCAGTATGCAGCGCAGCTTTCACACGTGTCAACCCTGATTCCGCGGCAGCGCCCGGAACCCATGACGCGGGCCGGTTCGCCCAGCCCGAGACCAGCCCGGTCCCGGAGCCGGCCCAGACCCGGGCGGAGCACCACCGGTCCCACCTCGACCAGCCCTCGCAGCGGACGTCGAGCGAGGTCAGCGCCCCCGAGCCATCCCCACCGACTCCCGCTCGACGAGCGGGCAGTCGACGACCACGAGACCCGCGTCGTCGCCCGCCGCCTCGCCCTCCAGTCGCGCGAACAGCGCAGCCATCGCCCGGCGTCCCATCTCCTCGTGGGGCAGGGCGATCGTCGTGAGCTTCGGAACGAGCCGCTCGGCGAAGAAGTCCTCGTCATCGAAGCCGATCACCGAGAGATCCCCCGGAACGGAGATTCCCGCCGCGGCCGCGGCCTGGAGCACCCCGGCAGCGACCCGGTCACGGATGCAGAACACACCCGTCGGCGGGTCCTCCCCCGCGAACAGCCGGGCGGCGGCCCGGTAGCCGTCGTCGATCTGCCACCCGGCCTTCACCATCCGCGGTTCGAGGCCTGCGTCCGCCAGCTCGTCACGAAAGCCGGCCTCCCGCTCGAGAACGGCCACGGAGCGATCGTCGCCGGAGAGCATGGCGATCCGCCGATGACCGGTCTCGATCAGGCGACGAGCAGCACGTCGGGCGCCGCCGTAGTCGTCGGGCACGAAGGTGGGCGGCAGCTCGGCACCCTCGCCGCGCTCGTCCGCCCCGGGCGGCACCGGTTCGTGGTTCGCCAGCACCAGCGGGATCCCCGGGGGCACGACGGGGAGGGGGCCCCTCATGCGGCCCATGGTCGCGTAGAGCAGTCCGTCGACCTGGCGCTCGGCAAGGAGGCGGGCGGCATCCTCGACGGTGTGGTCGCGCAGCGAGAGGTCCACGGTGATCACGAGGTGATCGTGCCGGGCGGCGACCATCGAGGCGGCGCGCGCCATACGGCCGGCGAAGGGCGAGGTCGCGATCTCGTCGGTGATGAGACCGATCGTGCGCGAGCGACGCTCCTTGAGGGAGATCGCGAGGGCCGAGCGGGTGTAGCCGAGCTCGGCGGCGGCGGCGAGCACGCGCTGCTGGGTGGCCACGGCGACCGTCCCCTCCACACGTCCGTTGAGCACCATCGAGACGGTGGCCCGCGAGACACCGGCACGCGCCGCGACGTCGGCGGAGGTGGGGCGGCGGGACGGGGAGCTCACAGCTCGTAGGGTACGCGGCTCCTCCGACCGGCGGCGGGCCGGGATCCGTGGCCCCTTCCCCGCGTTCCCGGCTAGTCGTCCTGTGCCCGCCCGGCGGCTCACACCACCGCGGTCATCCCGCCGTCGACGTGGAGGGTCTGGCCGTTGACGAAGCGGCTCGCGTCGGAGGCGAGGAACACCAGCGGGCCGACGAGGTCCTCGACGTCGCCCCAGTGCCCGTCGGGAGTGCGTCGGGCGACCCAGGCGGAGAACTCCTCGTCCTCGACCAGGGCCTTCGTGAGCTCGGTGGCGAAGTAGCCGGGGGCGAGGGTGTTGACCTGGATGCCGTGAGGGGCGAGGTCCGCCGCGAGGCCCTTGGTGAACATCGCGATCCCGCCCTTGGTCGCGCTGTAGGCGGCGATCGAGGGGCGGGCGAGCTGGGACTGGACCGAGCCGATCTGCACGATCTTCCCGCTGCCGCGCGCGATCATGCCGCGGGCGACGCGGCGGGCGCAGTAGAAGGCGGCGGAGAGGTTCGTGGCCAGCAGCGCATCCCAGTCCTCGTCGGCGAACTCCGCGATCGGCGCCCGACGCTGGATGCCGGCGTTGTTGACCAGCACGTCCGGGGTGCCGTGCGCGGCCTCGATGGCGGTCAGCGCCGCGTCGACGGCGGCGGGGTCGGTGACGTCGAAGCCGGCCGAGAGGACCTCCGGCACCTCGCCGGCCCCGCCCGTCGCCTCGGCGCCGACGCCGGTCCCGTCGGCGGCGGTGGTCCCGTCGGCCGCGCCCGCGCGCTCCGCGGCGACGGCGGCGGCGATCTCCTCGGCCGCGGCAGCAGCGCGTCCCGCGTCCCGGCCATGGACGATCACCCGCGCCCCTGCCCGGACGAGGCCGGTGGCGAGCGCACGGCCGATGCCGCGGGTGGAGCCGGTGACCAGGGCGGTGCGGCCGGTGAGGTCGAACAGGTCGGACACGATGTCTCTCCTTCGTGAGGAATGTGCGGGGGCGTGGTCGGACGAGGAGGCCCGGGCCGTGGAACGGGCCCGGGCCTGCTTGGAGGATCTCAGGCCCGTGCGGGGCTCGACGTCTCGTCCGCGGCGCCGGAGCCGGGGACGACGGCGGCCTCGGCCTCGTAGGCGGAGTCCTTCTCGGTGGTGGACAGCCGGATCGCGTCCTCGGTGCGCAGCAGGTCGCGGCCGCGGGTCTCGGGGACCAGGAAGGTGGAGGCGGTGGTGATCGCGGCGAGTGTCGCCATGTACAGGCCCAGCACGATCCAGTTGCCGTCGGTCCAGGCCATCAGGGAGGCGCCGAGCACGCCGGCGAGGCCGCCGGCCAGCACCGCGGAGAGCTCGCGGGCCATGGCCACGCCGAGATAGCGGTGACGGTTGCCGAAGAGCTCGGGGAGCATCGCGCACTGCGGGCCGAGCATGGAGTTCACGGCCACGCCGATGCCGATCGCGACCACGGCGATCGAGAGTCCGGTGCTGCCCAGCGACAGCATCCACCAGGCCGGGAAGCTGTAGACCAGCATGAACACGGCGCCGAAGCGGTAGACGGGCACGCGCCCCACCTTGTCGGAGATCGCGCCGGTCAGCGGCACGGAGAACACGCCGATGAGGCTGCCGAGGGTCACGCCCCAGGCGACGGAGCCGCGGTCCAGGCCGATCGCGGCGGAGGTGACGAAGGCGAGGGAGACGGACTGGAAGAGGTAGGAGCCGCCGTTCTCGGCCATGCGCAGGCCGATGCCGGTGACCACGCCCGGCAGGCCCTTGGTGAAGATGTCGCGCAGCGGCCGCTCGGCGGTCTGCTCGCGCTTCTCGAGGTGCACGAAGGTGGGGGTCTCCTCGAGCTTCGCCCGGATCCACAGCGCCACCAGGATCAGCACCACGGAGGCGAGGAACGGCAGGCGCCAGCCCCAGGAGAGGAACTGCTCCTCGGGCAGCAGCGTCAGGGCGGAGAAGGCGAGGCCGGCCAGCAGGGTGCCGGCCTGGATGCCGACGAAGGGCAGGGCGGAGAAGAAGCCGCGCCGTTTCACGGGGGCGTACTCGGCCATCAGCACGGTGGAGCCGGCCTGTTCGGCGCCCGCGCCGAAGCCCTGGGCGAGCCGCAGGACCACGAGCAGCGCGGGGGCGAGCGCGCCGACGGACTCGTAGGTGGGCAGCACGCCGATCAGCATGGACGAGCCGCCCATCAGCACGATCGTGGTGACCAGCACGAAGCGTCGGCCGACCTTGTCGCCGAGCAGGCCGAAGACGAGGCCGCCGATGGGGCGGGCCGCGAAGCCGACGCCGTAGACGCCGAAGGCGGCGATGAGGGCCATCGCGGGATTGGACTGGTCGAAGAACAGCTGGTTGAAGACCAGGGCGGTCATCAGGCCGTACATCGCGAAGTCGAAGTACTCCAGCGCGCTGCCGACGCTCGAGGAGAGCGTGGCCCGGCGCAGGTTCGCCTGGTACTCGCGGTCCGCGTCGGCGGCGACCGCATCAGGCGGGGTCGTGGGGCTGGGGGTGGAGCTCATGGGACATCTCCTTCGATGGCTCAGAGAGGGGCCGACGGGCCCCGGGGGTGTTCTGCGCCGGGGTCAGCCGGCGGGTCGGAGGAACGGGTTGGTGAGCTGGGTCGCGACGCCGAGGGCGGCGCGGCCGAGGCGCTCGATGGTCTGTTCGTCGGCCTCGGCGGCGGGGAGCGCGACGCCGAGGGCGAGGGGCGGGTCGGTGGGTCGCCAGGGCTCCAGCGGCACGGCCACGCCCCAGATCCCCTCCAGCCCGCGGCCGGGGTCGACGGACCAGCCGCGCTCGCGGGTCTCGGCGATCTGGGCGCGGATCTGCTCCGCCGACGGCAGGTCGGGCGCCTCGGTGCGGGCGATGGTCTCGTCGATGCGGTCGTCGTCCAGCCGCGAGAGCATCGCGAGCCCGGCGCCGGTGGTGACGGCGGCCAGGCGCGAGCCCAGCGGGGTGCCGAGCCGGTGGGCGCGTCCCTCGTGCCGGGCGAGGTAGAGGGAGTACTCCCCGTCGAGCATCGCGACCTGCACCACCTCCCCGCGCAGCACCGGGTCGGCCTCGACGACGCCGTAGAACTCACGGATCTGGTTGAACTCCTGGGCGAAGGCGCCGCCGAGCTCGGCGGTGCGTCGGCCCAGGCGGTAGCCGGCCTCGACGCGGCGGATCATCCCGCCGTCCTCGAGGACGGCGCAGATGTTGGAGGTGGAGGACTTCGCGGCACCGAGGGCGCGGGCGAGGTCGGAGAGGGTCAGCGGGGCGCCGCCCGACTGCTCGAGCAGCTCGAGCACGCGCAGCGCGCGGGTGACGGCGGGGGCGGGGTCGCGGGTCGTCTCGGGCATGGTCGCTCGGCCTTCCGGCTCAGTAGAACTCGACGGTGTCGACCCGGTTGGCGAGCTCCTCGCCGTCCAGGAAGTGGCGGAGGTTCTCGATGAACTGCGCGACGATCCGCTCCTCCTCGCGCCGGTCGAGCGCCGCGGTGTGCGGGCTGATCAGCACGTTCGGGTGGTCCCAGAGGGGGCTGTCGGCGGTGAGCGGCTCGCGGGAGACGACGTCGAGGGCGGCGAAGCCGATGCGGCCGGTCTCGAGGGCGTCCAGCAGCGCCGGCTCGTCGACGACGGTGCCGCGGCCGACGTTGACCAGGATCGTCCCGGGCCGCACGGCGCCGAGCACCTCCTGGCCGACGAGGCCGACGGTGGCGTCGGTGCCGGGGAGGGTCACGACGATCGCATCGACGTCGGCGGCCGCGCTCGCGAGGTCCTCGATCGGGACGAGCTCGTCGACGCCCTCGACGGGGGCGCCGGAGCGGGTGGTGCCCAGCACGGTCGCGCCGACGGCGTGGAACAGCGCCGCGCAGGCCTTCCCGATGCCGCCGAGGCCGACGACCAGCACCCGCATGGTGTCGAGCTGGCGCATCTCCCAGCGTGGGGACCAGTCGTGGTCGCGCTGCTGGTCGAGGAGGCGGGGCAGGGTCTTCGCGCCGGCGAGCACGCCGAGCAGGGCGAACTCCGCGAGCGGGCCGCCGTGGGTGCCGGCGCTGGTGGTGACGGCGATGCGCTCGAGCTGCTCGGGCGCGAGGCCGGCGGCGCGCAGCTGGGAGCCGCCGCCGGCGGCCATGGTCATCACCCAGCGCAGGCGCGGGTTGGCGCTCGCGGTGCGCGCGAACTGGGAGGGGTCGACGTCGGGGAGGGAGAAGAGGACGTCGGCGCTGTCGACCATTTCCTCGAAGCGGCGCTGCTGCTCCTCGGTGCGCTGGTGGGCGGGGTCGCCGTCCCAGTCGGCGGGGAAGCGGCGGGGGCGGTAGAGCTCGTGGTCGCGGACCACCTCGACGCGCGGCTCGGCCTGCTCGATGCGGGCGCAGAGCTCCTCGGGGAGGTCCACGCCGATCACGACGCGGGGGCGGGCGGCATCGGCGGGGGCGGGCTGTGCGGGGGTGGTCGTCATCGACGCTCCTTCGCTCGGACGGGACGGTCTGCGGTGACTGCGGGGCGAGCGTACCCCAGATTCAGTGGAGTGAACAGCGTCCACTCCAGTGGACTGACGTAGTCTGTCGCCATGCGAATCGACGACGCTTCCTCCACGCCCTCCCCCGCCCGCGCGCGCCTGGGCGTGATCGGCCTGGGCTCGATGGGAGAGCCGATGGCCGGACATCTTCTCGCCGCGCACGGCGCCCTCGTGGTCCACTCCCGCAGCCGCAAGAAGTCGCTGCTCGAGGCCGGTTCGACCTGGGCGGACACCCCTCGCGAGCTCGCCGAGCAGGTCGATGCCGTGCTCGTGATGCTCCCGGACCTGCCCCAGCTCACCCCGATGCTCGAGGGCCCGGACGGCCTGCTCGCCGCGGGCCGGGAGCTGCTGCTCATGATCGGCTCGACGAGCTCCCCGCGCGGGGTGCGCGAGCTCGCGGAGCGGCTGGTCGGCGAGGCGGGCGGCCGGGTGCGCCTCGTGGACGTGCCGGTCTCCGGGGGCGAGGCCGGGGCGCGGGCGGGGACGCTGTCGATCATGGCCGGCGGCGCCGAGGAGGACGTCCGACGGGCGGCGACGCTCCTCGCTCCCTGCGGGACGGTGCGCCACCTCGGCCCGCTGGGCGCCGGCGAGGTCGCGAAGGCGTGCAACCAGATGATCGTCGGCGCGACGATGATGGCGATCTCCGAGGCGACCGTCCTCGCCGAGCGCAGCGGCATCGCCCCGGCGGACCTGTTCGAGGTGCTCGAGGGCGGCTACGCGGGCTCGACGCTGCTGGCGGACAAGCGCGACAAGCTCGTCACCGGCGACTACTCCCCCGGCGGCATCGCCGCGTACATGACCAAGGACCTCGGCTTCGCGGCCGACGTCGCCGAGGACACCGGCACCTCGCCCGCCCTGCTCGGTGCACTGCGAGGCGCGTACGACGAGCTGGTCGCGGCGGGCCTCGGCGAGGAGGACCTCTCGGTGGCGCGGCGCTTCGTCGCCGAGCGCGGCGCCTGAGCCGGGCACGGTCCGGGCCCCGGCGCTGCACATGCACCGCCCGAACCGAACGCACTCGGTGCACTGATTGCTCGGCGCCCGAACGTCGCCCTACCACGATCGCCGGCCGCCGCCTCGGTCCCTCCGTCCTGCGCGGCGGCGCGCTGCACGCCGATACTGGCCGCATCGGGCGGCCGCCCCGCCCGCCCCACACCCGACAACCGGGAGGACCCTGTGACCGTCGTGAAGATCAACCGTCTCGCCGTCCCCGCCGCGCAGGCAGGCGAACTCGAGAAGCGCTTCGCCGCCCGGAAGCACTCCGTGGACGGGGCGCCCGGCTTCGAGGGCTTCGAGCTGCTGCGCCCGGTCGCGGGCGAGGAGCACTACTTCGTCCTGACCCGCTGGGCGGATGAGGAGAGCTTCCGGGCCTGGGTCGAGCAGCGCGAGTCGCGGGATCCGTCGACCACGGTCTCCCGGGCCGAGGGGATGCTCGAGTTCGAGGTCGTCGACCTGGAGTGACTCGGGCGCTCGGCCCGCCGTTCCGCCCCTGCCTCTCCACCCTCCCGCCTCGCTCGGCCGACGCGGGGGCGGGGAGAACTCCCCATGGCCTCCTTACCTCCGGGTCTCTAGTCTTCGGAAGCACGGAACACGAGCCTCGGAGGGAAGCAGATGGCGGCGTTCACCGCTGCACTGGACAGCACACTCGTGCGCGATGCCGCCGCACGGGCACGGGACGCCGGTGCGGACCTCAATCCGCTGTGGCGGACCATGATCACCGTCCCCGATGACCCGTCCCCCGGTGCGGCCGAGCACGATCCCGAGCACGAGACGCTCATCCGGCGCGCCCTGACCGCACCGTGCGTGGCCGCGGTCAGCGTGACCCCTGCCGACGGTACGCGCATCGAGCTGCAGATCTCCGTCGATGCCGAGGGAGCCGTCGTCTGCGCCCGGCGGGGCGACGGAGCGGCCGGCTGGTCGCCGGTGGACGCGGAGTCGCTCCCGGAGATCGTCGTGTCGATGGCCCCTCCGGGATCCCGCCTGGCGGCCCCGGCGTCCATGACCACTCGCTCGAAGGCCACGCGTCTGCAGTTGAGCAGGGCACAGGTCGAGCAGATCCGCAGCGCCGTCGAGCACGGCGACACCGCCGACAGCGCCATCGCTGCGCTCCCGGATCTCGATCCCGACCTGCGCGATGCGCTGACCAGCACGGGTGATCGCGCGAGCCTCGCGATCCACCTCATCCCGCCCGCTCCGGAGGAGAGCGTGACCCTCCTGCGCCGGTGGACCAGCGGGGAGCGGAGACTCTACAGCGCCGACGGGCCGGCGGGGCCCCTCGCCGGGGTGCACCCGGTCGAGGACGGGGACTTCTTCGGCACCGTGATCCCCCTGCTGCAGGAGGGCGCGAGGATCGCCCGGGCGCACTCGCCGGCCGGAGGTGCGGCATGAGCGGCTTCCAGGGGATGGCCCCGGAGCAGGCGCGCGGCCACGCCGAGCGGCTGCGCACAGGATCTCAGCGGGTCGACGAGATCCATGCCGAGCTCGACGCGTTCGTGCAGGGCGTCGACTGGGTGGGCCCGGACCGTGAGAGCTTCGTCCAGGAATGGGCCGGTCAGGTCGGTCCGCAGGTCAGCTCGCTGTGCGAGCGCCTCCAGGGGCTCGGATTCGATCTCGAGGCGGAGGCCGACCAGCAGGATGCGGCCTCGGAGCCCGGCGGCGACGGCGGCGGCGACCCCGAGAGCCTGCTGCCCGAGAACGTCACCGACTTCCTGGACCGGCTCGACGAGGAGATCCGCGGACTGCCCGAAGGGCTCCAGCGGCTGCTCCCCGACACCCCCTGGGCGGAGATGATCGCGGGCGGCGTCGTCGACCTCGCTGAATGGACCGAGGGCGTCTTCGAGGGCGGCCGCGACGTCCTCAAGGGCCTGCCCGGACCGCTCGGCGACCTCTTCGACGGCCTGCCCGACGGGGACATCGAGATCCTCGACGAGCGCTCCGAGATCGAGCTCGGCGAGGAGCCCCGCCACGTGCAGGACAGCGAGGCCCCGCAGGACCTGGCCGATCTCATCTTCGACAACGACGAGACTCGCCGCGACATCCGGACGGTCCCGCCGGGAGAGGGGTACGACCATCTGGATTCCGCACAGATCCGCATCCAGACCCTCCAGGGCGCCGACGGCACCGAGCGGTACATCGTGCACGTGCCACCGACCCAGGGCGCGGATCTGTGGTCGGAGGAGGGCGGTCTCCCGGGAACCCTCGAGGGATGGAACGGGCAGGGCCAGCCCTTCGGCTGGGCCAACAACATCTACGCGATGGCGGGACGGGAGAATGCCGGGGCGAACGCCGTGACGGCCGCTATGGAGGAGGCCGGGATCCCCCCGGGCTCGGACGTCGCCTTCGTGGCGCACTCCCAGGGCGGTCTGGTCGCCGCGCAGCTGTCCGACGATCCCGCGTTCAACTCCACCACCGGCGCAGCGGGGACCTACAACGTCACCGACATCTTCTCCGTCGGCTCCCCGGTGCAGACCTACACCCCGGCGCAGGGCTCGACCGATGTGGTGAACGTGCAGCATGTCCAGAACGAGGGGACCGACGGAGATTTCGTCCCCACGCTTGATCTTGAGGGGCGCTCCTTCCGTCATCCCGGTGGCAATCCGGCGGAGAACGTGCAGGACGTGCACATGCAGACTCCGCACGAGAACCCGGACTTCCCGCAGCAGGACGCGGCCCACAATGCGCACGATTCGGTGCACCGCGACGCGCACGACCCGTCCGTCTACTCGGAGACTTCCGGGTACTACGGCACCCTGCGCGAGCACGGGGACCATCCCGCGCTCGCGGGCAAGGCCGACCGCATGGACGGCCAGTACATCGGGGAGGACGTCGTGCTCGTGGACGACGTGGTCATCGACGCGCGCCGGATCTGACCGGCGCCGCCCGTGCGAGGGCGCTCAGGCCAGTCCGTAGTGCTCGAAGAAGTGGATGAAGCTGAGGGAACCGAACTGGTCGGCGACCTCGCTGCCGAGGAGCTCGCGGGGCTCCACCGTCGAACCGTCCGCGCCGTGCGCCGTGACCAGGACGGTCCGTGACCCGAAGCCCTCGTCCTTCTCGAAGATGTACTCGACGACGCTCCGCCAGACCGGATCCAGGGCGTCCAGGAGCTGCTCCTCGTCCACGTCGAAGCGGATGTCTCCGCGCAGGCTGGTGCGCATGGTCCCGCCGCCGCTGGTCTCCATCTCGGAGGAGGTCACGTGCTCGAACTCCTCCACCGGGTCGTTCAACGAGTCCGTGCGCGACGGCAGCAGACGCCCGCAGCCCGCCAGCGCGGCGATCATGCCCGCAAGTCCTCCGGCCATCAGCACTCGCCTCCGCATCCGCTCCGCCTCTCCTGATCCCACCGCTGCGATTGCTCCAGCATCGCAGATCCTGCCTGCTCCCTCACCGTCGTCGCGTCTCCCCGGTCCGCCCGCTGAGCTCCGGGCCCCGGCGTCCTGCGCGCTCAGCGCTCCGCGAGGTACAGCGGCTCGCCGTCGATCGTCTCGATGGAGAACAGGGCAGAGCCCCGCTCCCCCTCGGCCAGCTCGAGGGCGACGATCGCGGTCGCCCGGTCACCGTCGGTGAGCGCGCCGATGTCCCGGAGCGGGGCGGCGGTCGCGACGTCGAGGTCCATGTGGCAGCTGGCCCAGGACATCGACTCGAGGCAGAGGTAGAGGTCCTCGGTCGGGACCGTGCCGCCGGGCCCCGTGTACGCGACGTCGACCGTGGCCAGCACGTATCCCGCGCTCGGGTCGGGCGGGGGATTCGCGGGGTCGGCGGCGACGGCGGCGTCCGCATCCCAGTCCACATCGGTGACGGTCACCTCGACGACCCCGCCGCTCACCGTCGGCCAGGACAGGGTGTGCTCCCCGAGCGTGGCGGGACGGTCGTAGGTGCCGGCGTCCGTGACGACCGCACCGGAGGCATCGGTGACCCTGCCCGGCGTGTACATGCTCGAGTACCCGCCGACGGGATCGCTCATCACGTACGGCGCACCGCCGTAGATGTACGCCAGCCCGCCGAGGACGAGAACCAGCACGAGCACGAGGCCCGACACGGCGAGCGCCAGGGAGGACAGCACGATCGCGACGATCGGCAGCGCGCTGCTCCGGGCACGCTCCGGCGGCGCCGACGGGGGCGGGAGCAGCGAGGGGTCGGACCAGGTGTCCGACTGCGCAGGTTCTGCCTGCGCGGTGTCGGACTGCGCGGTGTCGGCCTGCGCGGTGTCGGACTGCGCGGTGTCGGCCTGCGGGGTGTCGGCCTGCGGGGTGTCGGCCTGCGGGTCATCACGCAGCGTGGGCGCGAGCAGCACCCACGGAGCGGGAGCAGGGTCTGCCGCGCCGTCGGGGGCGAGGGCAGGCAGGGGCTGAGGCGAGGAGCCGTCGGACATCGGTGACCGCCAGGGGTGCAGAAGGGACCAGGAGCCCGCGCTTCCGGTGGCCCGTGCGGCAGCGGTGAGCGGAATGTAGCAGGTCGCACCGCGATTCCCGCATTCTCGTCACCGACTCGTGACCGTGGGGGCCGGCGGGCCGCGCGGGGCGTCCCGCTACGCTCGCCGACATGGCCGCGACATCGCCCGTCCCGACCCCTCCCGTGAGGCTCCGCCGGGTGGGGACGGTCCTCGTGGTGCTCGCCGGAGGGCAGCTGCTCGCCGGCGTGCTCGTGGTGCTGCTCGCCTCTCCCGCCTCGAGGCTCCTCGCCCTCGCAGCGGTGCTGGTCGCTCTCGCGACGTGGCCCGTGGCGGCCTCGACGCTGCGTCCGCGCGCCCCAGGTGCGGTGACGGCGGCGGACGCCCTGACCCTGCTCCGCCATCTCGGGGCAGGTGCGCTCGCGGCGGCGACGGTGCTGGTCCTCGGCGGGGAGCTGGCCGCGCGGTCGTGGCCGCTCGCCGCGCTGATCGCGACGACCCTGGCCACCGACGCGATGGACGGACCTGTCGC
Source organism: Brachybacterium paraconglomeratum (assembly GCF_003994255.1). Lineage (GTDB taxonomy): Bacteria > Actinomycetota > Actinomycetes > Actinomycetales > Dermabacteraceae > Brachybacterium > Brachybacterium conglomeratum. Next base: position 117,568 of record NZ_ML133859.1, read on the forward strand.
ACGGCGCACCGGCAGCGCCGGTCCGATCGGTGCCCGGATCGGCATGGAGGCCGACGCCGCGCTGGTGATGGTGCTGTCGGTGCTCGCGGCGACGGTGGTGGGACCGTGGGCGCTCGCGATCGGGCTGATGCGCTATGCCTTCGTGGCGGCCACGCGGGTGCGGCCCGCGCTGCGGGAGCCGCTGAGCTTCAACCAGTTCCGGCGGCTCGTCGGCGGCGGTCAGGGGGTCGCGCTGCTGAGCGCGCTGGTCCCCGCCGTCCCCGTCCCGGCGGCGGCCGCGGTGGTCGCCCTCGCCCTGGCCCTGCTCGTGGTCTCCTTCGGACGGGACGTCATCCGCCTCGAGCGTGCGCAGCGGTCGGCACCCCGCTGAGGGGGCGCCGGGCCCACCTCTCCTTCGGCATCCCCCTGTTCGCCCCCGACGGCCTCGGCCGCCTGGGCCTGCTGGCACTGCTGTACGCGCCGCTGGCAGCGCTGGAGCAGTTCCGGCCCGCCGTACGCTACGTCCTGATCGGCTACACGGTCCTCACGATCGTCCTGTACTTCGTCATGGGTCCGCCGTTCATGGCGGTCGGCCTGCTGACGAAGGCGGTCGAGGCGATCCTGGTGTTCCTCCTCGTCGTGGAGGCGGGCAGGGCGCGGAGAGCGGCCCGCTGAAGTGACGTCTCGGTCACGTCTCCGCGTCGGTCACTTAGAGTGACTGGCACAGATTCACCTTGATGGAAGCGAGCCGCGCCCCCGTGTTCAACCACGCCTCGTTCATCTGGTCCGCCGCGGACATCCTGCGCGGGACCTTCAAGCAGCACCAGTACGGGGACGTGATCCTGCCGTTCACGGTGCTCGCGCGCCTGGACGCCGTGCTCGCCCCGACGAAGCAGGCGGTGCTCGCGGCGGTCGACGGGTTCGAGGCCGGGGAGCGCGTGCCCGAGGCGTACCTGCGCCGCAAGGCCGGCCACGAGTACTCCTTCTTCAATCGGTCCCGACATGATCTGCAGTCTTTGCAGGGCGATGCGGACAACCTCGAGGAGAACCTCCGCGACTACGTCAACGCCTTCTCGCCGAACGTCCGAGACATCTTCGAGCAGTACAAGATCGAGGACACGATCGTGGATCTGGCGCGGCACGATCTGCTGCTGCAGATCCTCCAGCACTTCGCGAAGGTGGACCTCCACCCCAAGGTCGTCTCGAACGAGCAGATGGGGCACATCTTCGAGGAGCTGATCCGTCGCTTCGCCGAGGCGAGCAACGAGACCGCCGGTGAGCACTTCACCCCGCGCGAGGTCATCGAGCTGATGGTGACCCTCCTGGTCGCGGGCGACCAGGACCTCGGCAAGGACCATGTGGTGCGCAGCGTCTACGACCCGACGGCGGGCACCGGCGGCATGCTCTCGGTGGCCGACGACAAGATCAAGGCCCACAACACCACCGCGCAGGTGAACCTGCTGGGGCAGGAGATCAACCCGGCCTCCTACGCGATCTGCAAGGCCGACATGGTGGTGAAGGGCCAGCCGATCGAGAACATCGTCCTCGGCAACACCCTCACCCAGCCCGCCTTCCGCGGGCAGACCTTCCACTACGGCCTGTCGAACCCGCCCTTCGGAGTGGACTGGAAGCAGTCCCAGAAGGTGGTGAAGGAGGAGCACGACGTGCGCGGCTTCGCGGGACGGTTCGGGCCGGGTCTGCCGCGCGTCTCCGACGGGTCGCTGCTGTTCCTGATGCACCTGCTCGCCTCGCTGCGGGATCCGCGGCCGGAGGAGGACAACCATTCGGCGGGTCGGGGCGCCATCGTCCTGAACGGCTCGCCGCTGTTCACGGGCGGAGCGGGCTCCGGCGAGTCGAACATCCGAAAGTGGGTACTGGAGAACGACTATCTCGAGGCGATCATCGGCCTGCCCACCGACATGTTCTACAACACCGGCATCGCGACGTACGTGTGGATCCTGTCGAAGGACAAGGCGCCGGAGCGTCGCGGCAAGGTGCAGCTGATCGACGCGACCGACATGTTCGTGAAGATGCGCAAGTCCGTCGGGTCGAAGCGTCGGATGCTCTCCGCGGAGAACATCCGCACGATCTCGGAGCTGTACAGCGGCTTCTCCGAGTCGAAGCAGTCGAAGATCTTCGCCACGACGGACTTCTTCTACCGCACGATCACGGTCGAGCGGCCGCTACGCCTGAGCTACGCCGTCACACCGGAGCGGATCGAGCGGGTCATGGCGGCGCGCCAGGTCGCGAAGCTGAAGGAGCCCGATCAGGCTGCGCTGCGTTCCGCACTGGTGGCCGCCGCCGAGGAGTCCGACGGGACGGTATCGACCAGCCGCGCCGAGTTCACCGAGTCGCTGAAGACGAACCTCGCCGCGCACGGTTCGTCCCTCTCCCCCGCTCTGCTCAAGGTGGTGCTCGCCGAGCTGGGTGAGCACGACGAGGCGGGAGAGCTGGTCACGAAGGCGGGCAAGCCCGAGTCGGACGCCTCCCTGCGGGACACGGAGAACGTGCCGTGGGAGGAGGACGTGGACGAGTACCTGCAGCGCGAGGTGATCCCCTTCGTTCCCGACGCCTGGATCGACCACGCCAAGACCAAGGAGGGCGCCGAGATCCCCTTCACCCGCCACTTCTACGAGTACGTGCCGCCCAGGCCGCTCGAGGAGATCGACCGCGACCTCGACGAGGTGCTGGGACGGATCCGGAAGAGGCTGGAGGAAGTACAGCGATGAGTTGGGACTGGCAGCGCTCCGCAATCGGGAAATCTCAGATCAACGCACACAAAAATGGCGAACTCCGAGTTGGCGATATCGCCCTACTCATCAACGGCCTCCCCTACGAAGCTGAACACTTCGGTGACACCGGAGAGCCGCTAATCCGAATTCGCTCTCTACTTAACACAGAAGAGACTACGCGTTATAGCGGCCCGAATTTGACAGATTATCGCGTAACGCCCAAATCGCTCCTCATAGGGATGGATGGCGACTTCAACGTCGGGCGTTGGGGTCAGAATGAACCAGGGTTACTCAACCAAAGAGTTCTCGCCCTAGAGGGCCCCGAGAGCACCCTGAGGTGGATCGAATACTGCCCCCCCAACACGCTCTCAATAATCAACGATCTGACATATGCCACCACAGTGAAGCATTTGTCCTCAAAGCAGGTTTCGCGAGTCAGAGTGCCCTGGCCGGGAAAGCATCGTGTCGACTCAATCGTCGATAGACTCGACCGCGAGACCGCCGAGATTGACACCCTCGTTGCCGAACTTTCCACCGCCGAAGAGCTAGCTCGCGAGCATCACGGTGCAGCGCTCGAGAGGCTCATCGTTACCGATGGACCAATGCCTTCCGAACTGCGTCGCCACCACCCGATTCGAAAGTCCGGAACGAGTGTCAACGGCGCCCCTTGGCCCGCTGAACCAGGCGAGCCCGGCGTGCTGAAGACGGGGGCCGCCTCCCGGAGGGAATATCGACCCCATGAGAACAAAGCCGTCATCGACCCGATTGAGCAAGCACGACTCTCGACGCCCGTAGAGGCTGACCGCGTACTCGTCAATCGCGCCAACACGCCGTCGAACGTCGGCGCCGCTGCGTACGTCGAGCACGGCAGTGATGATCTGTTTCTCTCCGACAAGCTCTGGTCGATCGATTTTCAAGGCGTCAACGAGTATTTCGCCTTCGCAATGCAAACCCGCCTGTACCAGGATCAAGCGAGCCAGCGAGCCGTCGGCACGAGTCTCTCTATGCAGAACCTTCCTTACGACGAGTTTCTGTCGATTCGGCTCCCGGTTCCGTCAGTTGAGCGGCAGCGTTCCATCTGCGCGACCCTCCGAGATGAGCAGCGCTTGATCAACGCTTCGGTGTCCGATCTCGACCGCGCTATCGCCCTCGCCAAGGAGCGCCGTGCCGCGCTGATCACCGCCGCGGTCACCGGTCAGATCGACGTCACGGCCAAGCGTCGACCAGCGGCCGAGCAACTCGAGGACGACATCAAGGAGCTGTCATGACCGTCTCGGGCCCGCACCAGGAGCTCGCCTTCCAGGACGAGATCGCCTCGCATCTGGAAGGGAACGGCTGGTGGCGTTCCCGGGACTCCTCCGGGTACGACAAGAAGCGGGCCCTGTTCCCCGGGGACCTCCTCGCCTGGCTCGAGGAGACGAGTCCGGAGGACTTCGAGCGGGCGATCCCGTCGGCCGTCGATCCTGCGACCAGGCAGAAGCACGTGGACCGTCTGCTGGACCGTGTGGCGAAGGTGCTGGGCGCCGATGAGGCGCACGGCGGCGGGACCCTGAACGTGCTGCGCAAGGGGTTCGACGTCGTCGGCGCCCGCGCGCCATTCAAGCTGCTGCAGATGCCGCCCGCGGACGACCGCAACCCCGCCCTCACCGAGCGATACCGGCGCAACCGACTGCGCGTGGTGCAGGAAGTCGTCTACTCACAGAAGAAGGCCGACCGCATCGACCTCGTGCTGTTCTGCAACGGTCTGCCGGTCGCGACGATCGAGCTGAAGACCGAGTTCACGCAGGGCCTCGAGGAGGGCAAGACCCAGTACAAGCGCGACCGCTCGACGAAGGGCGAGCCGCTGCTGACCGCGTTCCGTGGGGCGCTCGTGCACTTCGTGGTCACCCCGCGCGAGGTCGCGATGACCACCAAGCTCGACGGGCCGGCCACCACGTTCCTGCCGTTCAACATGGGCGACGCCAACGGCGCGGGGAACCCGCCGGAGATCGGCGCACGGTTCTTCTGGGAGCAGGTGCTGGACCGCGACGCGTGGCTAACGATCCTGGCGAAGTTCGTCTACGTCAACCACGAGACGCAGGAGGACCCGCTCACCGGGGCGGTCACCGAGAAGCACCAGATCCGCTTCCCCCGCTTCCACCAGTGGCGGGCCGTCACCAAGCTCGTCGACGCGGCCCGGGAGGAGGGATCCGGGCATCACTACCTGATCCAGCACTCCGCCGGATCGGGGAAGACCGACTCGATCGCGTGGACGGCGCACCGCCTCGCCTCCCTCCACCGGGCCGACGGGCAGAAGGTGTTCGACACCGTCATCGTGATCGCCGACCGACAGGTGCTCGACCGGCAGCTGCAGGACGCCGTCGACCAGCTCGTCACCGCCACCGGCACCTTCCAGGCCGTCACCCGCGGGTCAGGATCCTCGAAGACCGAGCAGCTCCGCGAAGCGCTCACCGCCGGCGTGCCGATCATCGGCGTCACGTTGCAGACCTTCCCCTACGCCCTCAAGGCGATGCAGCAGAAGGGCAGCACCCTCGCGGCCAAGCGGTTCGCCGTCATCGCCGACGAGGCGCACTCCTCGCAGTCCGGCCAGGCCTCCGCCGCAGTGCGGAAGGTCGTCTACCTCAACGTCCCACCCGCCGGGACGGAGGAGATGGAGCCCGGCGCCGACCAGGACGCGCTCGTGGAGATGGCGGCGCAGGCGGACCAGGACCAGCGGATCAGCTTCTTCGCCTACACCGCCACCCCGAAGGCGAAGACCCTCGAGCAGTTCGGCCGACGCGACAGCTCCGGGCAGCTCGTCCCCTTCGACCTGTACTCGATGAAACAGGCGATCGAGGAGGGCTTCATCCTCGACGTGCTGAAGAACTACACCAGCTACGAGCAGGCCGCCCGGATCAAGCTCGCCGCGGAGAGCGACGACGTCGACGTGGACGTCCGCACCGGCACCTCCGCCTACCTCCACGCCGTCGAGATGCACCCCACGAACATCTCGACCAAGGTCCGCGAGATCATCCGCCACTTCCAGGCCGCGGTGCAGCCCCACCTCGGCGGGCGCGCGAAGGCCATGGTCGTCACCAGCTCCCGCGCGAGCGCGGTGCTGTACGCGCGGGAGTTCGAGCGGATCAGCGAGTCCGAGGGCCTCGGGCTGCAGGCCCTCGTCGCGTTCTCCGGCGAGGTTCCCGACCCCGAGGTGAAGCCCCTTCCCGGGGCGGCGGCGCCGACGGTCACCGAGGCCTCCATGAACCCCCGTCTGAAGGGCCGAGACCTCGCCAAGGTGTTCGCCCTGCCGGATGAGCACGCCCTGATCGTCGCGAACAAGTACCAGACCGGCTTCGACCAGCCGCTCCTCGTGGGGATGTACGTCGACAAGCAGCTCTCCGGCATCGCCGCGGTGCAGACGCTGTCGCGCCTGAATCGTCGGGCGCCCGGCAAGATCGACACCTTCGTGCTCGACTTCGTCAACGATCCCGAGCAAATCCTCGCCGCGTTCCGCGAGTACTACGAGGACGCCGAGATCCAGCAGGAGTCCGACCCGTACCTGGTGGTCGACATGCTCGCCAAGCTCGACGCCGTCGGGATCTACACCCCCGCCGAGATCGATCTGGTGTGGGAGATCTGGTCGGCGCGAGGAGCGAAGCACTCCTCGCTCGCTGAGCGTCTTCGGCCCGCTCTGGACCGCTTCGGGGACCGCTGGCGCCGCGCGCTGCTCGAGGGCGACACCGAGGAGCGTGAGGTCCTCCTCGACTTCCGCTCCACCCTCACCCAGTACGTGAAGGCGTACGCCTTCTTCGCGCAGCTCATCGACTACGGCAACCCGCGCTACCTGAAGTTCTCCGTCTACGCCGATCTGCTCGCCCGCCAGCTGCGGGCGTTCACCACCGAGGTCACCGACCCCGGCGAGGTGGACGTCTCCGACATCGTCCTGACGCATTACAAGCTCGAGAAGCTCCGCACGGAGGACCTCGCCCTCAGCGACGGCGAGCCGCAGGGACTCGACGGACTCACCGAGGCGGGCATGGCCAAGGTCCGCGAGCGCGAGCGCTCCGCGAAGTCCGAGATCGTCGAGAAGGTCAACAAGTACCTCGGCGACCTCGACGTCGACGACCGCTACAAGGTCGACAAGATCGAGAGCCTGCTGGCCGAGGTCGCCGCCGACGACAATTTGCGTGCCATCGCCGGCGCCAATTCCCGGGCGGACTTCGCCCACGCTCCGGGGCTGCAGATGGTCACCGAGGACGCCGTGTGGCAGGTGGAGGACGCCTCCAACGCCGTACTTAAGGAGCTGCAGGGCATGCCCTGGGAGAGACTGCGGGCAATGCTGCTGGAGTGCGGTCTGTACGAGCGGCTGCGAGAAGCGGAGGCGATGTGATGACCAGAGTCGGGGTGTACGTCGACGGCTACAACCTCTATTACGGCGCGCGGCGGCAGTGCGGCCGGTCGACACCCGGCTGGCGATGGCTGGACCTGCGCGCCATGGCAACGACAATCGTGTCCTCGCAGTCCACCTGGACATCGCCCACCATCGAGCATCTCGTCTACTGCACCGCGCGGATCAGCGGCGCGAGCAACTCCGAAGGCCAGCGAGAACAGGACGTCTATCTCCGTGCGCTGGAGCGTACGGGCAGCGTCGACCTCATCGCCTACGGTAAATACGTCAATCGCGTGGCGAAGGCGCCGCTCGCAACCCCCGCCGGGAACGGTCGTCCCGAGCTCACCACCTCAAGCTGGCCGGTGATGGTCCGGGACGGCAACGATAATGACGTCCCCGACGCGACGTTCATGGTCTCGGTCGCTCGGCGGGAGGAGAAGGGGTCGGACGTGAACGTCGCGTCGCATCTGCTCATCGATGCCCTGAGCGGCGCGATAGACGCGGCCGTAGTCATCTCGAACGACAGCGATCTCGCGTTCCCGATCCGCCACGTGCGTGAGCAGATCCCCGTAGGGCTTGTGAACCCAACTCCGGGCTACCTGGCTGGGGATCTACAAGGCACACCAGCCGACGGCGTGGGCAACCACTGGTGGTATCAGCTCACGGCGCAAGATCTCCAACAGCACCAGCTACCACCCACCATCGGCGCAAAGATCCGCAAACCCCCGCCATGGTGACGGTCACGACTCGACGCCCAGCAACCACACGCCGAACCTTCCGCTGGCCTGGTCCGATTGCCAAAACTCCTACATAGCGTCTACTCTACGTAGACACCACCCGACCCCTCTGGGGTCGGGTTTTTCTTTGTCGGAGGTCATCCAGCTGACGTACCGGACCGAAGCGGAAGAGCGGCGGCGGAGCCCCCGCTCCGCCGCCGCATCCTCTCGAGCCCGGATCAGGCGAACGCGCTGGTCCCGGTGATCGAGCGACCCACGATGAGCGACTGCATCGTGTCGGTGCCCTCGTAGGTGTGCAGCGCCTCGATGTCGCTCCGGTGGCGGATCACGCGGTTCTCGAGCAGGATCCCGGAGCCGCCGAGGAGGTCGCGGGCGTTCGAGGCGATCTCGCGGGCGGCGCGGGTGTTGTGCACCTTGGCGAGCGAGGCCTGCTCGGGCCGGATGGTGCCGGCCGCCTCGAGGTCGGCGAGGCGGCGGCAGTACAGCTGCATCGAGGTGAGGGTCTGCAGCATGTCCGAGAGCCGCACCTGGACGTGCTGGGCCTTGGCGAGCGGACGCCCGAACTGGATGCGGGTGGTGGCGTGCTCGAGCGCCGCCTCGTAGCAGGCGATCGCGTGGCCGAGCGCGCCCCAGGCCACCCCGGCGCGGGTCGCGAACAGGACCTTCGAGGTGTCCTTGAAGGTGCGCGCCCCGGGCAGGCGCTGATCCAGCCCCACCCGCACCTCGTTCAGCGTGATGTGGGCCTGGTGGATGGCGCGCAGCGCGACCTTGCCCCGGATCACCTCGGCCTCGTAGCCGGGCAGGGACTGATCCACGAGGAACCCGCTGACCTGGCCGTGAAGGGCGGGATCCGATGCGTCATCAATCCGCGCCCACACCACCGAGAGGTGGCAGCCGGCGCCGTTGCCGATCCAGCGCTTCTCACCGGTCAGCACCCACTCGTCGCCGTCGCGGCGCGCGACGGTCTCGAGGGAGACGGAGTCGGAGCCGTGGTCGGGCTCGGTGAGGGCGAAGGCGGCGTGCTCGACACCGGTGGCGAGGGAGCCGCCCCAGCGCTGCTTCTGCTCCTCGGAGCCCAGCAGCATGATCGAGCGCAGCGCGAGCCCGCCCTGCACGCCGACCATGGTGCCGACGCTGCCGTCGATCCGGGAGAGCTCCATGTTCACCAGGCCCGTCGCGAGCGGGGAGAGGGTGCGATGGCCGGGCACGTCCAGGCCGTCGGTGAGCAGGTCGAGCTCGCCGAGGCGGGCGACGAGCTCGATCGGGTACTCGCCGCGGTCCCACCAGTCGTTGATCCGCGGCAGGACCTCGTCGGCGAGCGAGCGGGCATCGGCCCAGGCCCTCAGGTCCTCACCCTCGACGTCCTGGAAGAGCGCGAAGTGGTCCGCGGTCGCGGGCAGGAGCGTCTCGGGGGTGGCGGCCGACGCGTCGGGCGCGGAGACGACGGCGCGGTCGGTGACCACCGACTCGACGCGATCGCGGTTCTCGTCGGTGCCGGGGTTGCCGCCGAGGGAGATGTGGCCGGGCGCTGGGGCATCCCAGCTGCTGGTGTCGGTGGTGGTGCGGGTGTCGTTGCTGGTCATCACTTGATCCTCTCGACGATGAGGGCCATGCCCTGGCCGCCGCCGACGCAGAGGGTGGCGAGGCCGTAGCGGCCGTCGCGCTCGGCGAGGCCGTTCAGGAGCGTGGTGGTGAGCCGGGCGCCGGTGGAGCCCCAGGGGTGGCCGAGCGCGATCGCTCCGCCGTGGACGTTGAGCTTGTCGTGGGGAATGCCGAGGTCCTCCGCGGAGGGGAGCACCTGGGCGGCGAAGGCCTCGTTGAGCTCGACGAGGTCGATGTCCTCGATGGTGAGGCCCGCGAGGTCGAGGGCCTTCTTCGTCGCCTCGACGGGGCCGAGGCCCATGATCTCGGGGCTGAGGCCGGAGACGCCGGTGGCGACGACGCGGGCGAGCGGGGTGATGCCCAGCTCTTTCGCATACGTTGCTTCCATCAGCACGAGCGCCGCGGCGCCGTCGTTCAGGGGGCAGCAGTTGCCGGCGGTGACGGTCCCCTCAGGACGGAAGACGGGGTCGAGGCCGGCGACGGCCTCGTAGGTGACGCCCGCGCGCGGGGAGTCGTCGGTGTCGACGACGGTGCCGTCGGGCAGGGTGATCGGGGTGATCTCGCGGGCGAAGAAGCCGGAAGCCTGCGCGGCCTCGGCCCGGTTCTGGGAGCGGGTGGCGAACTCGTCCTGCGCCTGACGGGTCACGCCGCGCAGCTCGGCGACGTTCTCGGCGGTCTGGCCCATCTGGATGTACGCGTCGGGCAGCTCGCCGTCCTCGCGCGGGTCGTGCCAGGGGGCGGGGATCTCGCGGGAGGCGCGCTTGTCGGTGCGCTCCCACGCGGCCTTGAACTGCGGGTCGCGGGCGTCCTCCTCCATGAGCTTGCCGGTGCTCAGCGAGATCGATTCCACGCCGGCGGAGATCACGGCGCGCGCCTCGCCGGAGGCGATCGCGTGGAAGGCGGCGCGGGTGGTCTGGATGGAGGAGGCGCAGAAGCGGGTGACGGTCGCGCCGGGCACGGTGTCCAGGCCGAGCTTCACGGCGACGGTGCGGGCGAGGTTCCCGCCCTGGTAGCCCTCGGGGATCGCGCAGCCCAGCTGCAGGTCGTCGATGGTGGCGGGGTCGAGCTGCGGGACCTGGTCGAGGGCGGCGCGGATGGTCTGCGCGGCGAGATCGTCGGGCCGGACGTCCTTCAGCGAGCCCTTGCGGGCGCGCCCGATCGGTGAGCGGGTGGCGGCGACGATGACGGCTTCGGGCACGGGTTCCTCCTGGGACGGCGGTGTCTTCGGGCGGGCCGGAGTCGCAGTGCGGCCGCAGGGATCCGCGTCAGCGGGGACCTGCGGCCGACGTCGGCTCCGGACGCCGGCGTTAGTGATACTACGGGTTGCAGGTACCTGGTGGGAAGCGGACCCGTGCTCGGCGCCCCCGGGTCGCCGCCCGGATCATCCCCGGCGCGGGGTCAGGAGAAGGCGCGCGAGCAGGTCGATCGCGGCGCCGAGCACGCCGATCACGAGGATCACCACGAGCATCTCGTCGTAGGCGAGGCGGTCGCGGGCGTTGAGGATCTCGTAGCCGAGCCCGCTGGTCACGCCCAGCATCTCGGCGGGCACCAGCACCACCCAGGCGATGCCGAGGGCGAGCCGGATCGACTGCAGCACGGCCGGCCGCACCGAGGGGACGAGCACCGTGCGCAGCATCTCGCGCCGGTTCGCGCCGAGGGTGTGGGCGACGGCGACGTAGCGCGGATCGATCGCGGCGACCGCCGCCGCGGTGCCCAGCAGGATCGGCCAGATCGCCGCGGCCGCGACGAGGAAGACCACCGGCGCCGAGCCGACCCCCAGCAGCGCCACGGCCACCGGCGCCCAGGACAGCGGGGAGATCATGCGCACGAACTGGACGGGCAGCGCACTGGCCCAGCGGGTCGGCCGGTGCAGGCCGATCAGCACCCCGGCGGGGATGCCGACGGCGGCGGCGATCCCCATGCCGAGCAGCAGACGGAGCGTGCTGGTGACGAGGTCCTGGACGAGCACGCCGGTGGCGAGCAGGGAGGCGAGGGCGGAGGGCACGCCCAGGGGGGTCAGCGCCGCGAGCATGGGACTGCCCGCTCCGCCGACCGCGGTGAGGGCCCACCACGCGAGCCCCACGGCGAGCACGCCGAGCGCTCCCCAGGCCAGGGCAGGACCGCGCTCCGCACGCACGCTGCTGCGCCGACGGCCGGGGCGCCGCGACGTCCCGTCGGCCCCGCGCCCCGCGGGATCGCGGGGACGAGCCCCGAGAGCGGCGCCGTCCCGCGGCTCGGGGCGGTCGGGGTCCTCGGAGTCGAGATCTGCGGGGACGAGGCTCATGGGGCGATCTCCTCGGGGTCGTCGAGGCCGACGAGCGAGCCGGGGTCGATCCGCCGGGCGGCGTCACGCAGCGCGGTGTCGTCGACGACCAGGTCGTGGGCGTCCTCGGGGTCGATCTCGGCGAGCGCGCCGAGCGGGGCGTCGAGCACGGTGGAGCGCATCTCGCGGACGAGCTGCGCGGTGAAGCCGGGCCTGAGCACGGGGGTGAAGTCGATGGTCTCGCCGTGCCAGTCGGGGTGGGCGACGTGCGCGTGTCCGGCGCCTTCGCGGTGCATCGCGGCGGCGATCGCGGGCAGGGGCTGGGGGAGGTAGGTCCCGGCGAGCTCGGCGGCGACGCCCTCGCGATCCTCTCGGCAGGCGATCTGGGCCCTCACGAGAGCCTCGGCGACGCCGGCGATCTGCTCGGGCGAGCGGCGCAGGAGCGTCCCGGAGGCGACGGTGACGCAGCAGGGATGGGAGCGCCACACGTCGCCGAGGAAGCGGCCGATGGCGCCGGCTCCCGTCGTCTCGCCCATCGCGTTGAACGGGTCGGCGACGGTGTAGCCGCTGATCGAGCCGGCGTCCAGCGCCGGGATCATGTCCGACGGCGCCATCGGCACCAGGGTGACCTCGCCACGGTCGCGGGAGGCGGTGCGTCGCACGACGGGGGTGAGCCCCTCGGCGCGCAGCATCTGCTGGACGATGATGTTGTGGATCGAGAACCATCCGGGCACGGCGAGGGTGGAGCCGGCGAGCGCTCCGAGCTCGGGCACGTCCCGGCCGAGGGTGAGGGCGGAGCCGTCGACGTGGTTCGCGCCGAGCACGGTGATGTCGGCGCCGAGGTCCAGACGCATCTGCAGCGCCATCGGGAACAGCAGGTGGACGAGGTCGACGCTCCCGGCCAGCAGGGCCTCGCCCATCGTGGCCCAGGAGCGCAGCCGCACGGGTTCGGCCACCTCGACCCCGGCCTCGGCGAAGAGGCCGCGGGAGTGGGCGATGAGCAGCGGGGCGGCGTCGGTGATGGGGAGGTAGGCGATCCGCAGCGGTCGCTGCGGGGCCGTCCCGTCCCGCCCCGTGCCGCCCGACCCGCTCCCGGCCTGCCCGCCGCGGGACCCCGGGACCTCGCCGCGGGCGGCGAGGCCGAGCCCGGCGCCGGCGAGGCCGGACAGCGCGAGCGCTCCTCCGCCGCCGAGGACGGCGCGTCGGCTCGGACCCCGCGCGCCCGACGGCGTGCGCGAGGAGCGCCGAGGGGTCACGCGTCCGCCTCGGCGATGGCGCCGCGCCGGTAGTGGGCGAGCACCTCCTCGCGGGTGGTGCCGTCCTTCCGCGGGGTCCAGTCGGCGGTGATCCCGCGGGGCCCGTCGAGGTAGACGATGCGGTCGGCGACCACGAGCGCCTCGTCGACGTCGTGGGTGACCAGCACCGCCGAGATCCGCACGCGGGTGAGCACGTCGCGCAGCCAGGTCTGCAGGTCGGCGCGGATCGCGGGGTCCAGGGCGGAGAAGGGCTCGTCGAGCAGCACCACCGCGGGGTCGACGGCGAGCGCCCGGCCGAGGGCGACGCGCTGGGCCTGCCCGCCGGAGAGTTCGGCGGGCAGGGCGCCTGCGAGCTCGGCGATGCCGAGGTCGTCCAGCAATTCGGGGACCCGCTCGGCGCGGAACCGGCCGGCGTTGGCGGAGTAGCGGCCGCCGAGGGCGATGTTCTCGGCGACGGTGAGCCAGGGGAAGAGGTCCGGGGACTGCGGGACGAGCGCCGGCAGGCGCGGATCCGCGCCGCGGTCGATGCGCCCGGACTGCGGTTGGTCGAGGTCGGCCAGCAGCCGCACCAGGGTCGACTTCCCGGCCCCGGAGGCGCCGAGCACGCACAGGGTCTCGTGCTCGGCGACCTCGAGGTCCAGGTCCTGCAGCACGGGGCCGGCGCCGCCGGGATAGCGGTGGGTGACCCCGTGGAGCGCGAGGCTGCTCATGCGTGCCCGTCCGTCGGGACCGGGACGCCGGCGCGGGCCAGCAGATGGCGCAGGTGCGTCTCGGTCGGTGACTGGACGGGCAGGAACGCCGCCTCGCGGGCGCGGCGCGAGGTGTCGGAGGCGAGCGCGTAGCCGCGACCGCCGACGATCTTCTGCTCGAGCCGGGTGGCGCGGCCGGTGAGCAGCGCGGCCTCGAGCCGCACCCGCACCAGCTCGGCCGGCCGCACGGGGGCCGACGGCGCGGCACCCGCCGGAGACCCGCCCGCTACAGACGGACCCGACGGAGACGCCCCCGACGGAGGCGCACCCGACGGCGCGGCGTCCGAGGGGCCGCCCGCGCCGCCCGCGCGCACCGCGGAGGCCGCGCGCACGCCCGCGGCGAGTGCTCCGCGCAGGTGCTGCCAGTCCTCGGCCGCCGCGGAGAGCTCCTCGGCGAGGACCTCGCGGGCCACGTCGTCGGCCCCCGCCTCGGCGGCGTCCAGCGCCGCCCCGGCGAGGCCGAGGCACATGGCGGTCTGGATCTGCAGGAACGTGGCGCGGACGTCGTCGCGGAAGGCGGGCAGATCGCGGGTGAGGACGTCCTGTGCAGGGATGCGCACCTCGTCCAGCAGCAGCACGCCGGAGGCGGTGGCGTCCAGGGCGGTGAGGCCGGTGAGTTCCTTGACCCGCACCCCGTCGGCGTCGCGCCGGTGGCGCACGACGGCGCGTCGGCCGTCCTCCCAGCGCACGGGGGTGACGACCCAGCCGCCCGGACGCAGGTTCGAGCACCACGGCAGCACGCCGGAGACGGCGACCCCGCCGTCCGGGGAGTCGGTCGCGAGCAGCGGGATCTCGCCGAGGCCGGCCTCCTCCTTGAAGGCGGCGGCCATGCCGGAGGCGAGGGCCGTGACGCCGGAGGCGGCGCCGTCCGGCAGCGGGGTGCCGGTCGCCTCGTGGTACGCGATCGCGGAGCGGTGGCCCCACAGCGCGAAGGCGCTCGCGGTGCAGCGGCGGGCGAGGGCATGGGTGAGCTCCGCGGCCAGAGGCAGCGGTGCGGTGAGGAGGTCGAGCTCCCCGAGCGCGGCGAGCTCGTCCCAGAGGTCCGCCTCGGCCCGGTCGACCTCCCCGGCCCGCTCGGCGACGCGGGCGAGCACGGGCTCCGTCACCGCGGGCAGCACGGCGAGGCCGAGCCCGTCACGGGTCGCGGGATCCGTGCCGGCCGCAGGCTCGGGGGCACGCTCAGAGGTGGCGGTCATCAGGCGCCGGTGGTGTCGAGCTCGATCGCGCCGAGCGCCCAGATGCGGTCGATGGGGGTGGAGACCGCCTCGCGAGCGCGCACCACGGCGTCCTCGTCGGGAGCGTCGTAGAAGCAGAGGCACTTGGCGGTGTCCTCGCGCACGTAGGTGCGCAGGAAGCTGGTCTCGGGGACCTCGGCGTACTTCGGGGCGTTGGCCTTCTTGCGGGCGAGGTACTGGTCCATCGTGATCTCGGCGGGGATGTCCCACTCCACGAGGTAGCCGGCGCCGCGGCGCAGGGCCTTGATCTCGTCGAGCTCGGCGCCGACCAGGCGCACCTCGTCGGGACCGTGGACGGCTCCGGCGACCTCGCGCAGCTCGGCGACGACCGTCCCGGCCCCTTCGGCGTCGTCCGCCTCGAGGATCGTGAACAGGCGGGAGTGGTCCGCGGCGACCTGGGACTCGATCAGCTCCGCCGGGGCCGAGTCGCCCGCTGCGGCGCGCAGGGCGTCGAGCACGGCCTGGCTGCCCTCGCGAGTGGTGGCGGCGGGCTCGATCTCGAGGAGGAAGAGCGACATGGTGCACCTTTCGTCGTCCGCTCCGACGCCGTGACGGATCGAAGCATTGCTTATGGCGCCCATCAGCATCGCACAGGGTGGGGCGCCCTGTCGTCCCCGGCCCGCAGGCGTCCCGGGCCGCGGCGCGCGGGCGGCAGGTAGCCTCGCGCCCATGTGCGCACCCCGCCCCGCCCCCTCGGCCGCTCCCGACCCCGCGCCCGACCCGGCCGCCGGCTTCACGATCGACGTCCCGGCCCTGGCCGACGTCCCGGGCCTCGCGCGCGTCCACGTGAGAGGCTGGGAGGTCGCCTACGGGCACGCGCTGCATGGCGAGGAGTGGTTCGGCGAGCCCGCGATCGCGCGGCGCCTCGAGCACTGGACCCGGTGGCTGACCCCGGGCGCTCCGGAGGCCGACGAGGGCATCTTCCGGATGGGCCGCGACGGGGACGGCGTTCCCGTCGGCCTCGCCGCCTCCTGGCCGCCCCGCGATCCGCAGCCGGTGCGCGATCGGGAGCTGTCGGTGCTCTACGTGCTGCCGGAGTGGCACGGTACGGGCATGGCACGCGCCCTGGTCACAGCGCTGATCGGCGAGGAGCCGGCGAGCCTGTGGGGCGCCGAGGACAACTCCCGCGCACAGCGCTTCTACGCGAAGCTCGGCTTCGCGCCCGACGGGGCCCGGCAGGTGGATCCGCGGTGGCCGGCCCTGCCGGACATCCGCATGGTGCGTTGAGCCGGACAGCGGTCAGAGCGGAGGCTCGGGAGACGTAGGGGCCGAGCGACGGGCTACCCCATCCCACGAGCCACGAGCCCTCGGCCTGTGCGCCACCCCGGTGCTCCGCCGCCCGCACCGACCTCGACCCATACCTGCTCTCAGCCCCTGAGCAGGACGGAGTCCGAGGTCAGCGCACGGCACCGCTCGGACAGCGTGATGCCGAGCCCCGGCCGGTCCGGGACCAGCATCTGGCCCTCGCGCGTCACCAGCCGCTCCTCGAACAGCGGATCGAGCCAGTCGGAGTGCTCGACCGGTCGGGGACCTTCTACTCGATCGGGATCCGGGCACTGCTGGCGGGCACGAGCTTTCTGGACCGGGACCCGCGGGTGCGGCCCCGCGCACGAGGCGGAGATCCTCGCCGCCCTGCGCGCGGCGCGGGACCGCATCGAGGAGTCCGCGCCGGCCCCGGCCCGAGCCGTCGGCCCGCGGTCCATGCCGCGGTCCGTCCCTCCGGCCTCGCTCCTCCCCTCCGCCGGGACCTCACCCCCGCGCCGCGGGTCGGACCGTGCCCGCTCGAAGATCCTCCCCCGGGTGGACGGCGCCGCCCACCCGGACGGACGCGCCTGACCCATCCGTCGACGGATCGTAGAGGCATGAAGAACGCGACCATCGCCACCAGCCGCACCCGAGCCACCTCCGACCACCTCATCGCCTACCGCCCCCTCCCCCGCGCCTGGGGCGACGTCGACGCGCTGCACGCCGTGCGCGAGCGCCGGGCGCTCGCCGCCGCCCAGGGGCTCGACCCGAGCACGCTGGAGCTCCCGGCCCTGCTCGCCACGGCGCCGGATTCGGCCGACGGCTTCGCGGCCGCTTCGCGCCGGGCCCCTGCTCACCGCGCCCCGCGTCGGGGCCTGTGGGCCCGCCTGCTGGGCGGCGACGGGACCCCGCGCCAGGTCCGCGGCGGAGGCCAGCACCTCGCGGCCGCCTGAGCCGGCCGTCGACGTCGCCCTCAGCTCCCCGTGCGTCCCCACGCCATGGTCGGCGCGAGGAGGACGGGACACGCGCACCGCGCCGTGCGACGGCCTACGATCAGTGCCATGACCAGCGCCTCGGACCGTCTCGCCGGCGAACGACTCGACTACCTCGCCGGCTCCCTCGCGGACGCCGCCCCCGCGGACCCGCTCGCGCTGTGCGACGTCTGGCTGCAGGACGCCTTCGCCCGCCGCGACTCGCACGGCGACATCACCGACCCGACCGCCGTGGTGCTCTCCACCGTCGCGCTCGATGCCGACGGCACGCCCCGGCCGCGCTCGCGGACCGTGCTGCTGAAGGGCCTGGACGAGCACGGGGCGAGCATCTACACGAACCTCGACTCGGACAAGGCCCGCGAGCTGCGCGCCACGCCGCAGGCGTCGCTGCTGCTGCCCTGGTACCCGCTGCAGCGGCAGGTGCGGATCGAGGGCGCGGTCGAGGAGATGTCCTCAGCGGGGTCCGACGCCTACTGGGCCTCGCGCCCGCGCGGCTCCCAGCTCGGCGCCTGGGCCTCGCACCAATCCCGCCGGATCGACTCGCGGGAGTCTCTCGAGGCGCAGTACGCCGAGGTCGAGGCGCGTTTCGAGGGCTCCGAGGTGCCGCGCCCGGAGTTCTGGGGCGGGCTGCGGATCCGTCCGGAGCGTATCGAGTTCTGGCAGGGCCGGGCGCACCGGGTCCACGACCGGATCGTCTACGAGCGGTCGGCCGACGGCGCGGGCGCCGGCGACTGGACGCGGCACCGCCTGCAGCCCTGAGACCCGGACCCGACGCCGGCACGGCGGCACGCGATGTCGGTGCCGCGGGCGCCGCCGTGCGATGCCGTCGCGCTGAGCGCCCGCTCAACCCGGGTGGCGCAGGAACCGCTCCGGGGCCTCGAGGAAGCTGCGCCAGGTGCGGACCAGGTCGAGGTCGTCGTACCCGGCCCGGCGCAGGCCCCACTCGCCCAGCTCGTACAGATCGGCATCGGGCAGCGCGGCCAGGACCGGTGAGTGGGTGGACAGCACGATCTGCGAGCCGGCGTCGGCGATGCCCTGCAGCAGGGCGAGCAGGGCGAGGCAGCCGCTGAGGGACAGCGCCGACTCGGGCTCGTCCAGCAGCCACAGCCCACGGATCCTCGAACGCTCCTCGACGAGCGCGAGGAAGGACTCGCCATGGCTGCGCTCGTGCATCATCCCGCCGACGCCGATCTCCTCGTAGTACGTGAACAGGGAGTGCATCGTCTCGGCGCGCAGGAAGAAGCCCGAGCGCGGGGCGCCGGCGCCGCGCACGAGCTGGAGATGCTCGACCAGCGGGGACTCGGTCCGACGGGTCGCATGCATCGCGCCGGTCCCGCCGCCCTCCGGATTCAGCCCGAACGCGCCGGCGAGCGCCTCCACGAGGGTGGACTTCCCGGCGCCGTTGTCGCCGGTCAGCACCGTGATCGGTCCGAGCTCGAGGCCGTCGCGGAGCACCTGGCGGATCGGGGCGAGGGTCGCCGGCCACGCCGCATGGTCCGCGGGGGCGAGGGGGTGCTCGCGCAGCTCCCGCACCGGCAGGGCCGGGGTGTCGAAGGGCGTGCGCGGGGGCCCGGGCTCGTCGAAGTCGTCGCCGAAGAGCGAATCCATCAGGTCCCGTTCACACGCCGAAGGCGGGCGGGTAGGCGATCTGCCCGCGCGGCGTCGGACGTTCGGGGTCCAGGGCGAGGGCGAGGAAGGCCTCGTCGGGCACGTCGAACGGGGCGGTGACCCCGACCCCGGAGGCGGGGGTGAAGCCGAAGCGGGGGGTAGTACTCGGCGTGGCCCAGCACCACGACGAGGTTCTCGCCCTGCTCGCGCGCCGCCTCGAGCGCGGCGCGCCGCTCCGCGCGGGTGCGCCATGCGGCAGGGACATCCGGCGCCCGGGCGGAGTCGTGAGAGCTCATGGTGCCAGCATGCACCGTCGTCCGGACATCCCTCCCGAGGACCGCTACCCTCGTGCACGCCCCTCCCTCCCCCGATCCCCGCGAGGTCCTCCATGTCCCAGCCGCGCTCCCGCACCCCGCTCGTGCTCGGCATCATCGGCGGCGTCGCATGCCTGGGCCTCGTCCTGGTGCTGGTGATCGGCGGTGTCGCCGGCTTCCTGATCCTGCGCGAGGGCTCGGATCCCGGCGCCGGCGCCGCCACCGAAGAAGGCCCGACGGAGGGCACGGGCGGCTCGACGGGCTCCGGCGAGGTCGTGGCACCGCCCGGGGCGGCGGCCGACCAGCCCTATGTCGAGCTCAGCACCAGCGACGACGGCCCCGTGGTCGACGTCTACCTGGACTTCCTGTGCCCGCACTGCCAGACCTTCGAGGCGACCCAGGGACCTGACCTGCAGGAGATGGCCGAGGCCGGGGAGATCACGCTGCGCATGCACCCCCGCCCGATGCTCGATGCGACCTCCTCCCCCGCCGGCTACTCCGGCCGCGCCGCCAATGCCGCGCTCTGCGCCGCCGCGGAGGACCCGGCGAACTGGTATCCGGCGTCGGCCGCGCTCTTCGCGCAGCAGCCCGGCTCCGCGGGACTTCCCGATGAGGAGCTCATCGGCATCGTCGGGGAGGCGACGTCGGTCGACATCTCCGACTGCCAGGCCGAGGGCACCTATCTGCCCTGGCTGGAGCAGGTCGTCGAGCCGGAGGCCCAGCAGGCCGTGCCGGGCACGCCGGCCGTGCTCATCGACGGCGAGCAGTTCAGCGGCGACCTCACGAGCTCGGGGTCCGTGCGGAAGGCCGTCGAGGCGGCCTGAGCACCGTGCTCCCGACCGACCGCTCGGGAGCGCGCGAGCACGGCCGGAGATGTCCCCGGTCACTCCCCGCACCCCGTTCGGTGTCCCCCCGGCGACGCCCGGGCGAACACCTGAGGACAGTCCAGCTCCCGCCCTGGGTTCTCCCCGTGGCCGGTCCTACCGTGGAAGCATGCAGACCGAGACCTGGCACTCCCCCGTCGGCCTCACCCACGACGCCGGGTGGGAGCTCGACGTCCGACGCACCCTTCCCGCCCCGCCCTCCGAGATCTGGCAGCGACTGCTCGCCGAGTGGCTCCCGCAGTGGCTGGGCCTCGAGTCCGTCCCCCAGATGGTCGGTGCCCCGGTGCGTCGCGGGGGCCGGGTCCACGGCCGGGTGATCGGCTGCCATGTCGGCCGACGCGTCCGCCTGCGCTGGACCCCCGACACCCTGGACCACGAGACGGTGTTCCAGGTGACGCTCCAGGAGGCCCCGGAGTCCCTCGGCCGGGCCACGATCCTCGAGATCCATCAGGAGCGCCTGCTCGGCGCCGCCGAGCGACAGGGCCTGCTGGACCACTGGAACCTCGTCCTGGACGACGTCGTCGCCGCCCACGGCCGCGAGCTCGCCGGAGGCCGCCTCGACCTGCAGGGCTGAGAGCCCGGCAGTCAGCCCTCGTCGCGGTCAGCCGTTCCTGCAGTCAGCCGCTCCCGCGGTCTGCTGCGCTCGCGGTCTGCTGCGCTCGCACGCTGCTGCGCTCGCAGTCAGCCCTCGTCGCGGTCAGCCCTCGTCGCGGTCAGCCCTCGTCGACCTCGTGGCCGATCGCGCCCTCGCCGTCGGGGATCTCGGCGTGCTCGCGCAGCACCTCGATGCGGGCCACGTCGATGTCCACACCGCCGGAGATGCCGGTGACCGTCCCGTCGAAGCGCAGCTGCCACACGGCCCAGTCGCCCTGCACGGGGCGGCTGCCCGCGGAGAACAGCCAGTCGGGGCGTGAGTCCGTGACCGGCAGGCCGTAGTGATCGCGCCACTCCGAGGAGGAGTAGATCAGCAGACGACGGCCCCAGGCCTTCTCGACGATCGCCGTGAACGCGTCGACCTCGGCCTGCGCGTCGACCGCGCCGGGCCGCTCCTCGCAGGCACCGTCGAACTCGAGGTCGAGAGCGGGCGGGAGCGCCGAGTCGTCGGGCGGGGCCGCGGCGAGGAAGTCCTCTGCCTGGTCCGCGCCGGAGGAGCAGAGCGTGAAGTAGTGGTAGGCGCCGGGGACGACCCCGGCCGCCTGCGCGCCGTCCCAGTTCTCCTGGAAGCGGGAGTCGACGAAGCCCGCGCCCTCGGTCGCCTTGATGTACGCGAAGCCGTACCCGTCGGAGGCGACCGCGGCCCAGTCGATCTCCTCCTGGTGGGCGGAGACGTCGATGCCCATCACCTCGTCGGGCGCGAGCGTCGTCTCCGCGGGCAGGTTCTCGAGCGCGGCGGCGTCGGCCGAGGTCGCCGTGACCTCCATCGCCGCGTCGTCGGCGGTGAAGGGCGCCGGATCGCTCTTGGCCGCCTCCTGCCCGCCTCCGCCGAGGCCGCGGATCACCGAGACGGAGCATCCGCCGATGATCAGCACGAGCAGCAGCGCGAGGGAGCCCGCGACGATCTGACGTCGGCGGACCTGCTCTGGCGTGAATCGTGGCACGCACCGGACGCTACCGGAGCAGGCCAGGCCGTCGCGGGAGACGTGCCGGGCGGGAGCGGAGGAAGGACAACGCTTCCCGGCTCCCGGCGGGGTCAGCGGGCGAGCCGGGTCAGTGTGCGAGTCGGGTCAGTGTGCGAGTCGGGTCAGCACGGGAGCCGGCACAGTGCGCGAGTCGGGTCAGCGCGCGAACAGCTCCGCGAAGGCGCGCAGGAGCCGCGGCGGCTGGTCGGCCTCGACGTGCCGCAGCTCGGTGAAGATCTCCTCCATCTCGTCGGGCGAGAAGTAGCCGTGGTCGCGATAGGCGCGGGCCCGCTCGATGATCGAGGGGACGTCCAGCTCGGGGTGGAACTGGGTGGCGTACTGCCTGGTCCCGACGCGGAACATCTGCACCGGTGCGGTGCGTCCGCTCGCGAGCGCGGTCGCGTGCGGGGGCAGCGTGTGCACGGCCTCCTTGTGGCCGACGAGCCCGAGGAAGGTGTCCTCCAGCTGCGCGGCGCGGACCAGCGGGTCCTCGCGACCGGCCTCGGTGAGGGTGACCTCGACGGCGCCGAGCGGCTCGCCGTGGGCGCGGTCGATGAGGGCGCCCTGATGGGTGCCGAGGGTGCCGATGCCGTAGCAGGCGCCGAGGAAGGGGACGTCGTGGGCGATGACCTGGTCGAGGACGCGGTCGATCTCCGCCTCGGCCCGCAGCTGCGCCTCGTTCTTGGAGTCGACGGGGTCGGAGACGGTGAAGGGGCTGCCGCACAGGATGATGCCGGAGATGTCGTCCATCGCGAGGTCCGGGAAGGGGTCGCGGTCCAGGCGCGCCCAGAGCAGGTCCTGCTCCTGGAGGCCGGTGAAGTCGAGCACGGCGGCGCGCTCGGTGGCGGCGACGTCGTCCTCGGGACGGGTGGCGATCTGCACGAACGGTTTCACCAGCGCATCGTATCCACTGGCACGCGGTGCTCCCGGCCGTCCGTGCAGGCTCCTGCATCGCCGGTGATCGACGGCTCCGCGGACGTGCCGCCGGGCCGTGCCGCGGCGCGTCGGCGCGCTGCGGTCCTGTCTGCGCGCTGCGGTCCTGTCGGCGCGCACCGCGGTCCCGCCGGCCGGGCCGGCCTCTCCCGTAGTCTGCGCGGCGTCGACGACGCTCATCGAGGAGATCCCGTGACCGCTTCCCCTGCTCTTGTCCTCGCGCCGCCTCCCGCGGCCGTCGAACGGCCCGCCGTGCTGTGCGCCGAGCGGGTGCTCTCCTCGTGAGCTCACCGGCTGCGCTGGTCGCGGGACATCCGCTCCCGGAAGGGCTTCGGGCGGCGCAGGACCCGGCGCTGCGCGCGTGGCTCGCCCGCCTTCCCGCGCTGGTCGACGAGGTGCTGGAGCGGTGGGAGCTGAGGGCGCTGCCGCCGTTCCGACCGGGCGGTTCGAGCGCCTGGGTCGCGCCCGTGCGCACCGCCGACGGGGACGAGCGGGTGCTGAAGGTGGCGTGGGCGCATGAGGAGTCCCGCGACGAGGCGGCAGGGATGCGGGCGTGGCAGGGGCTCGGGGCGGCGCAGCTGCTGCGCAGCGAGCGGCGGGGTGACACGGCGGCTCTGCTGATGGAGCACGTGCGGCCCGGGGTGCCGCTCGTGCGCTGCCTGACCTGGCCCGAGCGGGACGAGGTGGCCGCGGCGGTGCTGCGTCGGCTCCGTGTCCCGGTCGACGAGCTGCTCGGTGCGGACGACGATCCGGTCACCGACTCCACCGCCCCCGCCCCGTCCTCGTTCCGGCCGCTCGCCGACATGTGCGCGTGGTGGGCCGACAGCGCCGCCCGGCGGCACGCCGAGGCCGTCCCGTCGCTGCTGCCGTCGGGGCTCGTCGAGCACGGCCTCGGTCTGTTCCGCGCGCTGCCCCGGGACTGGGACGGGGAGCAGATCCTGCTGGTCACGGACCTGAACCCGGGCAACATCCTCACCCATGACGGGCCGGAGCGGTGGCTGATGATCGATCCGAAGCCGTACATCGGCGATCCGCACTACGACGTGCTGCAGCACATGCTCAACGACGGGGAGCGCCTGGTCGCGGATCCGGGGGCGTTCGCCGATCGGATGGCTGACCTCGCGGGGCTGGATCGTCGGCGGACCCGACGGTGGCTGCTGGCCCGCTGCGTGCAGGAGGCCGGGGAGTTCGGTGACGCCGCATCGGCGGCGCTCCGCCTCGCGGCCGACGGGGTCGAGTGACGCTCCAGGGTCCCTGCGGCCCGCGGGGTCGAGTGACGCTCCAGGGTCCCTGCGGCCCGCGGGGTCGAGTGACGCTCTAGAGCCGCCGCTCCTCACCGCTCGGGCCGTCGTCGGGCGCGCCTCCCGGCTCATCGGCTCGTCCTGACGCCGCACCCCTGTCCGATGCTGCGCCCTGGTCCGACGACTCAGCTCGTCCTGACAGGCCCTCCAACCCCGATGTGACATCGGGCCCCGACAGGCCCTCCAGCCCCGAGGTGCCGTCGGGCCCCGACGAGCCCTCCCGGCCCGACGCCCCGCCTCGTCCCGAGGATCCGCTCCGGCCCGATGGCCCCCGCAGCGGCGTCGGCCCGGTCTCCCGCACTGCGCCGGAGTGTCCGGTCCAGCGCACCCGGTGCCCGGGCAGGGCGGGGTTCTCGACCCGTTCGACGCGGGCGGCGAGCTGCTCCTTCTTGTTGCAGTGTGCGCAGGCGCCCTGTCCGTTGTCGAGGCTGGTGGGGCCTCCGCGGGAGACGGGGACGATGTGGTCGTACTGGCGGATCTGCGCGTTGCAGAACGGTCCGCGGCAGGTGGTGTCGCGCCGGCTGAGGAAGCGTCGCATCGCGGGAGGGAAGGGCCGCGAGGCGGCGTCCATCGTGATGAGCTCGTCGGCTGTGGGATGGGAGTAGAGGCGTCGCAGCGTCGCCCGCACGTCCTCGCCGTCGGGGCCGAAGGGATCGCGCTCCCCCGCAGCGGGCGGAGTCGTGCAGGCCAGGAGCTGCTCGCGCACCGCCTCGGCCGGCACGGCGCCGTAGCCCTCGAGGTGGGCGACGTCGCCCGCGTCCGGAGAGAACAGGGAACGGTCGGTGATGATCACGCCGACCTCGAGAGTGACCGGCGGCGCCCCCTCCTCGGGGCGCAGCACCGCATCGACCAGCGCGTCCGCCATCACGGCGGAGTGGCCGCTGCGGTCCCCCGCGGCGCGTCGGCGCTCCGCCTCGCGGCTGAGGCGGCGGCGGATCTGCTGGGCGTCGAGAGCGGAGAGCCGCGCCGTGAGGGTCGCCATCCCGTGCTGGCCGGGGGTCATCGTGACGTGGCGGTCCCTGCGCGCCCGGCGGTGGCGCAGCGCCGCACCCTCCGGGTCGAGCTCCCCGGCGACGGTCGCGACCGCGTCCCGCCACCTGCGGGTGCCCGCGCCGTCGAGCTCGGGGAGCCGCTCGCCGAGGATCCGATCGACCTCGCGGGCGAGGTCCGGCTCCAGCACGGCGGAGGCGTCGGCGACGGCGTAGGCGGCGTCCCCTCCGATCTGCCCCGCGGCCAGCGCGGACATGATCCGCGGGAGGGTCGCGACGAGACGCCGGGCGGAGGCGAGGGTGCGGCCGGCCATGTGCGGGGATCGGCGGGTGATCAGGGAGATGTCGGTGACGGTCGAGCCGTCGGCCTCCTTCTCGATGCGGCTGCGCGAGGGGGTGGCGGCATCCTCGTGGGCGGCATCGTCGCGCGCCTGCTCCCAGCGCTCGCGGCGCGTGGTCTCCTGCAGGGCGATCACGGCGCGGGCCTCGAGGGAGTCGAGCGCCCCGCGGGAGGCCTGGATCGCGCCGAGCAGGTCGGAGAACTCTCGGCGCGCCCGGCCCTCGGTCGTGAACAGCTCTGCGGGGTCGCCGGCGAGCCCCTGGAGGAGGAACGCCAGGTCACCGAGGTGTTGGGCGAGGCCGACGGGGTCCGTGCGGCGCAGCGCGGCGAGGGTCTCCTCGGGGGCGTCCTCCCCCGAGGAGCCCGGGAACCACGGTGCGCTCGTCATGCCTCCATGCTTCCGGCGCCGGTGCCGGAGGGCCAGGCAGGGGCCGGAGATGGGGACGGCGGGGCGGTGTGGAGGAACGGTCGGCGGTAGGGGCGCAGACGAGAGCGGGGTGAGGAGTGGAGCAACGGTCCAGCGCCCAGGCGACGCCGGCCTCGCCCACCGCCCAGCCCCGGGTCCCACAATGGAGGCATGACGACTCTCGCAGACTTCACCGCCACCACCCTCTCCGGCACCGAGCACGACCTCGGCGAGCATCTCGGCTCGGTCGTGCTCGTGGTCAACACCGCCAGCAAGTGCGGGCTCACCCCGCAGTACGAGGGGCTGCAGGCCCTCCACGAGCGCTTCGCCGACCGCGGGCTCACCGTGCTGGGCTTCCCCTGCGACCAGTTCAACAACCAGGAGCCCGGCACCGACGACGAGATCTCCGAGTTCTGCCAGGTCAACTACGGCGTCACCTTCCCGATGTTCTCGAAGATCGAGGTCAACGGCGAGGGCGCGCACCCGCTGTACCAGTGGCTGACCGCCGAGCACGAGCTCGAGGGCGGGCTGAAGATCCCCGCCGGCGACATCGAGTGGAACTTCGGCAAGTTCCTGCTGGACCGGGACGGGCAGGTCCTGCGTCGCTGGACGCCCCAGACCACTCCCGAGGAGATCGCGGCCGACATCGAAGCCGCGCTCGGCGCCTGAGCGGCCGACGGCCGGCCGGGGTGCCGACCCCGAGGGCTCCGGGCACCACGGCTCCGGGCGCGACGACTCAGTGCGTGACGACCTCGGGCGCGGACCCGACGGCCTCGCCCCGAGGCCGTCGGCCCGGCGCCGCCGGGCTCACCCGGGCAGCGACCACCCGTCGGCGACGACGGCGTCCCGGTCCTCGGGCCGATCGGTGTCCACGAGCACCTGTCTCCGGTCCAGGACCCGCAGCCGCCCCACCCAGGCTCCGAGGCCGCGTGTGGAGCCGTCGGTGGTCAGGGCGAGCCGCACCTGCACCTCGCCCGAGAGCGGACCCGACGTGTCCACCAGCGGGAACGTCCCCGTCCATGCCACGCGCCGGCCCCAGCCGGTGATCGTCCCGTCGGGGATCTCGACCGGCTCCTGGTGGCGGGCGGTGAGGCGGCCCGGCAGGGGCGTCCAGCTCTCTCCCGCGTCGGCCGAGACCTCGAGGACCAGCAGGTCGTAGGCGGTCTCGAGGTGCGCGAACAGCTCCGCCTCGAGCACGGGCTCGCGGCCGGGCAGGTCCGCGGAGATCTCCAGGGTCGCCGTGGCGGCGTCACGGTCCCCGGCGCGCCAGCCTGACCGCACGCTCTCGGGGACGACCCCGAGCGCATGGGCCACGCAGGTGGAGACCTCGCGACGGGTGACCGAGGTGGTGGACCACTCGCGGGTGGGGTGCACCGAGTTCGTCAGCAGCACCACGACCGTCGCCGTGAGCGGGTCGATGACCAGCGAGGTGCCGGTGAAACCGGTGTGCACGCCGCTGTACGGGCTGGTCAGGCCTGCGTGGTAGAACCAGGCCTCGAGCTCGGGGCCGAGGCCGCGCCGCGCGCCGCCGACGCCGGTGATCCCGGCGATGCGGTCGGTGAACATCGACTCGACGGTGTCGGGCTGGAGGATGCGGGCCCCGCCGTAGATCCCGCCGTGCAGGAACATCTGCGCGAACACGGCGAGGTCGCGGGCGGTGGAGAACACCCCGGCATGCCCGGCGACGCCGCCGAGGGAGTAGGCGTTCTCGTCGTGGACGTGCCCGTGGACGAGCCTGCCGTAGTACTCCACGTACTCGGTCGCGGCGATGCGGTCCTTCAGCTCCGCGGGCGGGTTGTACATCGTCTCGTCCATCCCGAGCGGGCCGGTGATGTGCTCGCGCACGTACGCGTCGAGGCTCGTCCCGGAGAGCTTCTCGACGATGAGCGCGAGCGTGATCAGGCCCAGGTCGGAGTAGACGTACTTCGTGCCGGGCGGGGTGCTCGGCGCGACGGTGAGCACCGCGTCGATCCGCGAGGGGATGTCCGGGAAGGCGGAGTAGAGGTTGATGAAGGCGGGCAGTCCGCCGACATGGGTGAGCAGGTGCTGGACCGTGACCTCGCCCTTCCCGTTCTCGGCGAAGCGCGGGAGGTGGTCGGCGACGCGGTCCTCGAGCGACAGCAGCCCCGCCTCGACGTGCTGCATGACGGCGGTGGCGGTGAAGATCTTCGAGATCGAGGCGAGGTCGTAGATCGTGTCGGTGCGCGTCGGGATCCGCTCCGCCTCGGGCAGCTCGGTGCTCGCGTCCTGCCAGCGCAGCGCGTACCCGTCGGCGTGCTCGTAGGCGATGCCGCGCTGCGAGGCGACCAGGAGCGTGGCGCCGGAGAAGCGGGGCGGGTCGTTGTCGAGGCCGGCGCGGAGGATGCCGGGCAGCTGGGCGAGCACGTCGGCGTCCAGGCCGACGTCGGCGGGCTCGACCTCCTCGAGCGTCTTCGAGGAGCCGCGCCGGTTCCAGGGGTGGGGGTGGGGTCCGCCGGGCCGCCATCCGGGAGCGGAGGCGGCGGCCTGCTTCTCGGGGCGCTCCTTGCGCGGCGAGGGATCGCCCATGGCGTGGGCGGCGGTGGTGAGGCCGACGGCTCCGGTGCAGGCGGCGAGCGCCCCGGCGGTGAGGCCGACGCGACGGGTGATGCCGGGCTGATCGGTGCGGGGCTGATCGGTGCCGTTCTGGTCGGTGCCGGGCTGGTCCATGGGGCTCCTTCGCATCGGGTCCGTCGCGCGGCCGGGGGCGTCCTCGATGACGCCGCACCTCCGTCTCCGCTGGTCGGACCGGGAGGCACACAGGCTCCGCTCCCCCTGGTCGGGAGCCTGGCGCACCGCCGACCAACCTATCCCCGGCCCTGGCGTGTGGCAACCGCCACACGCCGGGTGCGGGGGCACGGGCTCGTCGTCGGCTCCGCAGGTCAGCGACCGCCGACGGGGTCGCTCCCCCGCTGGGCCGCCCGCACCTCGCGCAGGCCGAGCGCCAGCAGGACGATCGAAGCCGCCCTCAGCCCCGCCACCACCAGGTCCCCGAGGATCTCGAGGATTCGGGCGACGAGCACGACGCCGTCGGGGAATCGGTCCAGGTCACCGGAGACGTCGATGCCGAAGAGCAGACCGAGCAGGACCGGGGCGATGGCGAGCACCCCGCCGATCCAGAGCCGGCTCCCGCGACGGGCATGCACGATCACGATGATCGACAGCACCAGCGCCGCGACCCAGAGGGCCAGGCTTCCGAGCGCCAGAAGTGCAACGACGGCCCCGAACGTGGCCCGACCGCCGGGGTCGGCCAGCAGCCCGGTCCACGTCTCGAGGGGCCGACCCGCCATGAGCAGCTCCAGGAGCAGGCGCACGAGGCCGCTGAGCACCATCACGGCCATCACCGCGATCAGGGCGTACGCCGTGCGGACCGGAGGTTCGGACAGCGCGGGCGGGACCGGTCCGCGCGGCGGCCACGACTCGCTGCCGGGCGGAGGCACCGGTGCAGGACCGCCCGGACTCCACCCGCCCGCTCCCGGCCCGTAGGCCCGGTGGCCTTGGGCTTCCGGGCCGACCGGCCCCGGCCAGCCCGGTCCCGGCCCCTGGGCGCCCGACGCTCCCGGCCCTGGCGGGGGAGCTCCCGGCTCGTAGGCCTGGTGCCCGTCGCCGCTCGTGCTCGGATCCGTCATCGTCTCCCCCGCCCCCGGTTCGCGGTCACCGAACCCTCAGTTCCTCTCCAGCGCGAGCACGGGCACGCAGGCGGGGCTGAAGCCCAGCACCTGCCCGTAGAAGGACAGCGACGACTCGATCGCCGTCACGATCGTCTCCGCCTTCCGGAAGCCGTGCTGCTCGCCCTCGAACAGCAGATACGCGTGCGGGATGCCCTTGGCGGCGAGCGCGTCGCGGAAGGCCTCGGACTGGCTGGGCGGGACGATCCGGTCCTCGTCGCCCTGCAGCAGCAGCACCGGCACCTCGAGCTCGTCGACGTGGCTGAGCGGGGCGCGCTCGACGTACAGGTCCCGCCGCTCGGGATAGGGGCCGACGAGCCCGTCGATGTAGCGGGACTCGAAGTCGTGGGTGTCCAGGCGGAACTGCTCGAGCTCGGCGACGCCGAAGCTGGAGACCCCGGCCGCGAAGGCGTCCGTGCGGGTCAGGCACGCCAGCGTGGTCCAGCCGCCGGCGCTTCCGCCCTCGATCGCGAGCCGCTCCCCGTCGGCGATCCCCTCGGCGACCAGGTGCTCCATCACCGCGACGGTGTCGGCGACGTCGACCACGCCCCACTGGCCCTTGAGCCGGTCGCGGTAGGCACGGCCGTAGCCGCTGGAGCCGCCGTAGTTCACGACCACCACGCCGAGCCCGCGGGAGGTGTAGTAGGCGACGGGCAGCGAGAGCACCGGCGGGACGTGCGCGGTGGGACCGCCGTGGACCTGCGCGATGAACGGCGGCAGCTCGCCCTCGCGCCCGGCGAGGCCTTCCTGACGAGGACGGTGCACGATCGCGTGGACCACTCCGCCGTCCGCCAGCGGCACCTCGATGCTCTCCGCCTCCGGCAGGAGACCGGGGTCGGGGGCGTCGTCGCGGGAGGAGCGCAGCAGGGTGAGCGGGGAGAGGGACGGCGCGGCCGACGGAGCTCGTCCGGCCGCCGGAGCACCGCCGGTCGAGGCGGCCGCGGGCGCGGCGTCGGACGGGTCGGCCGACGGATCGGCCTGCGCGATCTCTTCCTCGAGCCGCAGCTCGGCGAGGTGGATCGCGCCGAACGCCGTCGGGGAGGCGCCGGCGAGGACGAGCAGCCCGTCCTCGCGTCGCTGCATGCCGCCGACCTCGGTGAGCGGGCAGTCCAGCGGGGCGAGCTCGCCGGTGCTGATCCGCAGCACGGACAGCGAGGTCGCGGCGCGGCCGTGCTGGACGAGGGCCCGGTCGGCGTCGAGCACCTGGTACCAGGTGGTGCCGAGCGCCCACATCGGTCCCGCGAACTCCTCCTCGCGCTCGAGGACCTGGCGGGCGCCGTCGGCCGACGACCACGTCCAGGGGTTCCACCAGCCGGTCACGTCGGAGAGGTACAGGAGGCGCTCGTCGTCGAGCCATTCGGGCTGGAGCACCGAGACGTCGGTGCCGCCGGCGATGATCTCGCCCTCCCCGGCGCTGCCGTCGAGCAGCGGTGCGACGTGCAGCTCGGTGCCGTCCCAGGGCATCTGCGGGTGCTCCCAGCTGATCCAGGCCAGGTGCGTGCCGTCGGGGCTGAGGCGCGGGTGGGCGACGAAGCGGGAGGCGGGGGTGATGCGGCGCAGGGCGGCGGGATCCTCCGCGGCGGAGCCGTCCAGCGGCACGGCGACGATGCTGCGCTCGATGTGCGGGGCGCCGTCGACGTCGATGGGCAGGGTGACCTCGGCATCGGGGTGCGGGGCGCCCCCGTCAGGGCTCGAGCCGTCGGCCCCGGCGGTGCGGCCGACGAGGCCGGCGTGATCCTCGCACACCCACCACACCTCGGTCGTGCCGTCCGCGAGGGTGACGACGGTGGGGTCCGCCCAGCGCAGCGAGGGCCCGTGCGCGGACTCGACCTCGGGGCCGACGGGGGTGAGCGGACGGGGCTGCTCCCCCTCGCGCAGCGCGTGGACGCGCTGGTCGGCGAAGTTCACGAAGACGACCAGCGGCCCCTGCCCGTCCGGGCCCGGTGCGGGGACGACGCTCCAGCTCGACCCGCCGTACTCGTGCACGCGCGAGCGGGCGTTGAAGGGGGCGGGCAGGACGGTGACACGGTCGGCCGGCACGGACGGGGCGGGCGGCCCCTCGGCACCCCCGGCCGGCGGGAGCGCGACGGGACCCGCGGTGCGGACGATCGCCTGGCGGCCGCCCTCGGTCGCGATCCCCTCGGTCCACCACACCTCCCGGCCGACGAGGCGCGGCGAGCCCAGGCGGGTGCCGCCGGTCGCGAGGAGGTCGGCGGTCAGGGGCGAGGGCCAGGAGCCGTACGGGAGAGTCGTCACCATGGGACCAGCGTAGGCAGAACGCGGCTCCGACAGGACGACACTTCGCGGACGGGAGCTGTCCGCCCGACGGCGAAGGATCGAGGCATGGACACCACGCTCTTCACCCCGACCTCTCGCCTCACCGGCGGCTACGGCAGCCTCAACTCCTTCGCGATCGTGAAGGGCCCGGACGGGGCCCGCGGCTTCCACTCCTTCCTCGCCGCCGTGTTCGACGCGGTCGAGACCCCCGAGGCGCATGCCGTGGACACCGACGGGCTCCTGATCCATTCCGAGTCGCGGATCGGCGACTCCTGCCTGATGGTCGTCGATTCGAAGCCGGACTGGCCCTTCACCCCCGCGATGCTGCAGGTCAACGTCGAGGACCCGGAGGAGGTGCTGCGCCGCGCCCGGGAGCGGGGCGCTCGCGTCATCACCGAGGTCTCGCCGTTCTACGGCTCGACGATCGCGAGGTTCCAGGACCCGTGGCACAACATCTGGTGGCTGTTCGGCCCGGCCGACGAGGACGCGCCGGAGCTCGAGTGGGATCCGGAGGTCGCGGCCGAGGAGGGCGAGAGCGAGGTGCATGCGAGCATCTGCCGGGCGATGGAGGGGCTCGTCGCTCCCGGGGAGAGCTGACGGGGTCGGGCGCTCAGGCGCTCAGGCGCTCAGGCGCTCAGGCGCTCAGGCGCTCAGGCCAGGATCGTGCCCTCGACGGTGAGCACCGTCGACCCACCGACCCACAGCGTCCCGTCGCCCGCCTGTTCGAGGTGGACCCGGCCCTCGCGGCCGAGCGCCGTGCCCTGCGCGGCGGTCCAGCGCTCGGGCGCCTCTCCGCGAGCGACGAGCCACTGGCCGATCCCGGCGTTGAGGCTGCCGGTGACCGGGTCCTCCACGCCGACGGGCGCGAAGGCCCGCACCTCGTAGAGCGGCGCGGCGTCCGGATCGGGGGACGCATCGCCCAGCGCGTCCCGCTGCCCGCTCCCCCGGCGCCCGATCACGCCGACCTTCCGGTTCCCGAGCGCGGCCACGTCGGGCTCGAGGGAGAGCACCTGCTCGGCGTCCTCGAGCTCGAGCACCTGCCAGCCCGGGCCGTTGTCCGCCCAGGTGTGGCCGCGCACGGCGGCGCGCGGGATGCCGAGGGCCGCGGCGATGCGGCCCACCTCGTCCTCGGCGAGCGGGCCCTCACGAAGCAGCGGCGGGGCGGCGAAGGCGAGGCGCTCCCCCGCCGGCTCCTCGCTCCGCCGCACGTCGGACGGCCCCGCCGTGTCGAGCCACCGCACGTCGTCCAGCCCCGCGTCATGCCCCACCTCGCTCCGCCGCACCTCGACCAGGCCGATCGCGCACTCCTGCACGATCCGCTCGCCCGACGGGACGCCGCCCGCGTGCAGCCAGGCCCGGGCGGTGCCGAGAGTGGGGTGGCCGGCGAAGGGCAGCTCGCCCGAGGGAGTCCAGATCCGCACCCGGTAGTCGGCCTCCGCCATGGTGGGCGGCAGCAGGAAGGTGGTCTCGGAGAGGTTCGTCCACTGCGCGATGCGCTGCATGTCCTCGTCGGCCAAGTCCTCCGCCTCGAGCACCACGGCGAGGGGATTGCCGCGCTGGGGCGCCTCGGCGAAGACGTCGAGCTGGAGGAACGGGCGGCGGCGAGGCGGGGCGGGCGCGACGGTCATGGGCCCCATCCTTCCCCGGTCGACCCTCTGCACGCCGCCGGAACGGGCCCTGTCCTGCCGAGGCGGCACGACATGGCTGCGCGTCTCCCTCACCACGAACTGCGCAGCACCCGCAGCACGTCTTCGAGCGAGAGGCCCTCGTCGCGCGCGGCGGTCGCCAGATGGCGCGCCGCCTGCGCGACGGCCGAGGAGACCGGGGCCGCGTCGTCGCTGACCCGAGTGCCCGAGCCCACCCGGGTCACCAGGAGGCCGTCCGCCTCCAGCGAGTGGTAGGCCTTCGCCACGGTGCCGGGGGCGACGGCGAGGTCGGCGGCGAGCTGACGGACCGAGGGCAGGCGCTCGCCCCGGCCCAGCCGGCCCGTGGTGATCAGGCCGCTGATCTGATCGTGGATCTGCCGGGCGGGGCTCCCGCCCTCGGGGCTCAGGGCGAGGATCACGACGGGACCGCGCTGCGTCGCGAGCGGGAGACGGACGGCGCGGGCACGGCGGTCAGGGCCGTGAACACCCACAGCGCACAGCCCGCGCAGGCGGCCACCGCCCCGAGCACGTCGAGCGCGCCCGAGAGGGCGGCGAACGGCGTGCTGATCGAGAACTGCCCACGATCCCCGCCGGAGAAGGTGCCGGAGAGCCGCGAGGTGTTCGCCAGCGAGGTCAGGATCGTGCCGAGGTGCAGCAGCAGCGCCCCGAGCGCGACCCGCGCCACGTTCGCGCTGCGCCGCCGACGCTTCGCCGTGTCGGCGGGCTCCGCCTCGGCCAGCGGCGGGCGCGCGATCCTGGACAGGGCCCACCAGGTGGCCGCACCCAGCGGCATCAGCAGCACCAGCGGGAGGGCGGAGTGGTGCCATCCGTAGATGCCCGTGCCGAGCGTGCCCGAGCCGACGTGGACCACGTAACGGGTGTACTCGCCGTCCTCGTCCGGCCGGGAGGCAGTGCCTGCGGCGAGCGTGAGCACGAGAACGAGCACGAGGGTGAGGAGGAGAGCGGAGAGCCAGCGGACCTCGAGGAAGGAGCGCCAGGTGCGGGGCGCGAGCGTCGCCCCCGCGGACGGCGCGCGGTGCGGGCGGACGGCGCCCAGCGCGATCAGGGCGGCCAGCCCGAGCACCAGCGGCAGCGCGTAGCGGGCCCCGAAGACGGCTGACCAGACCTCCCGGGGCGCCTCGACCCACAGCGGCATCGCCCCGAGCACGGAGCAGGCCGCCAGGAGCACCACGGCCCCGCCGGCCGCCGCCGCCGTCATGGCACGACCTGCCTCCAGCGCAGGGAGCCCGCGACGGCGCACCGCCCACGCGAGCGCACCGAGCACGATCCCGGCCAGGTGTCGCCAGAGCAGCATCCACAACAGCGTCCAGGTCATGCCAAACCTCCGCGGTGTACCAGTGCAGTGACACACACCGTATCAGCCGTTTGATACACCTGGGGTGCCGCGCGCGCCGCTGCCGTCCCCGGACTGCTCGCTCAGCGCTCCTCGCTGTGCGGCTCCTGCTCCCCCTCGCCCGGCGCCCGGGCGAGGTCCTGCGGGGCGGTGCGCGGGTCCACGGGCGAGCCGGAGAGGTAGGCGGCGCGCGCCAGCACGTTCGAGGCGATGGAGGAGACGATGATCAGCGCCAGCACGGTGAGCAGCGTCTTCACCAGCACGACGGGGTCCAGGCCGCTGGTGCGGGTGTGCTGCAGGAAGGCGCCGATCACGATCATCGGCAGACCCAGGCCGGTGGCCGGGGAGAGCACGTTGATGCGGCTGAACGAATCACGGGCGTGGAACATCGACAGCGCGGCGGTGAGCATCCAGAACGCGCCGCCGATCAGCAGCACGCCGATCAGCACGGTGAGGGCGAGGTCGAGCACGGGGTTCATCGGCGCCCCTTCGTGAGGATGCGGGCCAGGGCCACGGTGGCGAGGATCCCCAGCACGGAGGCGATCAGCGCGGCGTCCACCGCCGCGGCGGAGGAGTTCACCAGGCCGATCAGCACCAGCACCCCGATGCCGGAGAAGAACACCAGATCGCCCACCACGGCGCGGCTCGCCGGATCCGGGGCGGTGGCCACCCGGAAGAGGCCCACCAGGATCGCGGCGCCCAGCAGCACCACGGCGGTCCACAGGATGATGGTCATCGCTCGTCCTCCTCCTGCTCGCGGGACTGCTCGTGCGAGGACCCGCCCGGCCCGGCGTGCCCGCCGGGACCCGTGCGGTGGCCCGCGGCGCGGATCCGACGCACGGCGCGCCCGTCCGCGAAGCGCTCGTCGACCGCACTGCGCGACCGGCGCGGGAGCAGCGCCGCCTCGGCCCCGCCCGGCCCGCGGGAGGCGCGCAGCAGGCGCTGCTCCATCTCGCGCAGGTCCTCGACCACCTGCTCGCGCGACGCGGCGAACAGCACGTGCACGAACAGGCTCGGGCCCTCCTCGAGGGTGCCGTGGGCGGTGCCCACCACCAGCGTGCCCGGGGTGATCGTGATCGAGGAGGCCATCGCGATGATCTCCAGGTCCGTGGTGGCCCGCAGCGGGTACTCCACGATCGCGGGCGAGCTGCGGGTGCGCGGGCTGTACACCCCGGCGGCCACCGCGAAGGAGCCCTTCACGATCTCGCCGAGAATCCACAGCACGTAGGTGAACGTGTACCAGGCGCGCATCAGCCGATCACCGCCTCGACGTAGGCCTCGACATCCAGCAGGTCCGTGGCGGCCACGTCGATGCTGGGCAGCACGACGCCGATCCCCGCGAACAGCGCCATCGACAGCGCGATCATGGCCGCGCCCGGGGCCAGCAGCCGCCGCGGCACCCGCACCTCGTCGGGCAGCGGCTGCTCCTCGCCGCGGCCCGTGGTCGGATCGTCCGGCCGGTAGGTGATCATGTCCTCACCCCAGGCCAATCTGCGCCACACCCGCTGCAGGCCCAGCAGCGAGCCCACGGAGGCGACCACCACCGCACACAGCGCCGCCCAGCCCAGCACGGCGTCCCCGCCGGTGATCTGCTGGGAGGAGGCCTGCAGCAGGCCCACCTTGCCCCACAGGCCGGAGGTGGGCGGCAGGCCCACCAGGCTGAACATGCCCAGCGCCATCACGGCCATCACCCACGGCTCACGCCGGGCCAGGCCGCTGAGGCGGTCCAGGCGGCCCGAGCCGTAGGTGTGCTCGAGCGCGCCGGTGGTGAGCAGCAGGGAGGACATCGAGATCACGTGGTGGACCAGGTAGAGGATGCCCGCGGTCACCGAGAGCTGGGTGAGCAGCACCAGGCCCAGCAGGATGTGGCCCACGCCGGTGACCATCTGATGGCCCATCGCGGTGCGCACCCGGGTGGCCGCGGCGGTGGAGAACGCTCCCACCAGGATCGTGGCCAGCACCAGCACCGCGAACACGGTGAGGAACGGGAGCTCGTCGCCGAAGGCGACCGCGACGATGCGGTAGATCGCGTACAGCGCCACCTTGGTGTGCAGGGCGGAGAACAGCGCCATGATCCCGGCCGACGTCGCGGGGTAGGCGCGCGGAAGCCAGGAATGCACCGGCACCATGCCGCCCTTGACGGCCAGGGCCAGCAGCACGACGACCAGGGCCGCGGCGGTGACCTGGTCCTCGCCGCCGGCACCGGCCAGCGCGGCGAGGTTCACCGTGTCGGCGGTGCCGTACACGAACCCCACACCGATCAGCAGCACCGTCGAGGTGAGCAGGTTGACCAGCACGAACAGTCGGCCGATGCCGAGGCGACGCCAGGTGCCCGTCAGCGCGATCAGCGCGTAGGAGGGCATCAGCATCACCTCCACCCACACGAACAGGTTGAACAGGTCGCCGGTGAGCAGCGCGCCGTTCACGCCGGCGCTCAGCAGCAGCACCAGCGGCGGCACGAAACGGTACCGCGCCTCCCCCGTGAGCACGAGGAACACGCTGGCGGCGAGCGTGGACAGCGCCGTCACCAGCAGCATCACGGCGCTGAGGGTGTCGGAGACGAAGGGGATCGCCAGCACGTCGGAGAAGCCGCCGACGGCGTGGGAGAGCACAGGCACGGTGCGGTGGAAGGCCAGCAGCCACAGCGCGCCGAGCGCCACCAGCAGCGGGGCGCCCAGCATCACCGCGACCTCCACGGGGCGGCGACGCACCACCACCAGCGCGGCGGCGCCCAGCAGGGGCACCACCACGAACAGCGGCAGCAGGGCGGGGTTCACGGCGGGGATCATCAGTCGTGGGTCTCCCCGGTGTCGGGATAGGCGGTCATGTCGTCGTCCCGGCCGATCACCGCGAGGGTGAGCATGAAGATCGTGACCGCCATCGTGATCACGATCGCGGTGAGCACGAACGCCTGGGGCAGCGGATCGGCCATCTCGGCGCGGGAGGAGAGGTCGGTGAGCGGCTCGGCCCGCCAGCCGGGCACGCCGGTGGCCAGCAGGGCGAAGTTCGCGGCGTGGCTGATCAGGGTCATCCCGAACACGGCGCGCACCATGCTGCGCTGCAGCAGCAGGTACACACCGCCGGTCACGAGCACGGCCACGGTCAGGGCGAGGATCATCGGCGTCCGGCCTCCCTCGGCTTCGTTCCGGCGGTCAGGTGCGCGGTGCCCACCCCGACGCGTCGGCGGCGCGCGGGCTCGCCGCGGGTGGTGTCCAGCGGGCCGGGAAGCTCGCCCTCCACCGCCTCGTCGGTGCGCTCACGGGTGCCCTCGCCGGACTTCTCACCCGTGGTGGCGCCGGCCCCCAGCAGGTTCACGGCCACCATCACCAGGCCCAGCACCGCCAGGTACACGCCCAGGTCGAAGATCATCGAGGTGGAGACGTGCTGGCCCAGCAGGTAGCCGTGCAGCGGCTCGAGGAAGCCCTCGTGGAGGAAGCCCAGCACGCCGGAGCCGAGCGCCACCAGCACGCCCCCGCCGATCAGCATCAGCGGCAGGCGCGGCGGGCCGATCTGGCGGTCCCGCGAGGTGGACAGGTACAGCAGCGCCACGATCGCGGAGCCCACCAGGGCGGCGATGAAGCCGCCGCCGGGGGCGTTGTGGCCGCGCAGGAACAGCATCAGCGACAGCAGCGCGAGGACCGGGCCCACCACGCGCACCATCAGCTGCAGCGCGGCGGCGTTGCCCCAGGCCGAGGAGATGGCCCGGTGCGCGGAGGTGCCCTCCTCGCGCAGGTGCGGGGCCTCGACCTGCTCGTCGGCGCGGGCGGGGTCGATGAACATGTGACGCACGCTGGAGAGCACGGCCACGATCGCCACGCCCGCCATGCCCAGCACGGAGAGCTCGCCGAGCGTGTCCAGCGCACGGAACTCCACCAGGATCACATTGACGATGTTGTGGCCGCCGGTGATCTCCTCGGCATTGTCGATGTAATACTCGGCGACCTCGCTGCGGCCGCGCCGGCCCATGAACGCGAACACGCCGGCGCCGGCGGCCAGACCCACCGGGACCGCGACCAGCAGCGCGCCCAGCCGGCGGGAGCGGCGCGGGGCGCCGTCCCGCTCCGGGGCCTCGAAGCGCTGCGGCAGCCGCTGCAGCACCAGCATGATCACGATGATCGTCAGCGACTCCACCAGCAGCTGGGTGAGGGCGACGTCCGGGGCGCCCAGCGCCAGGATCTGCACGGTGGCGAGGATGCCCACCGCGGAGAGCGCCACCGCCGCACCCAGCCGGTCCCGCCGCGTGCACACCACGATCACGGCGACGGTGACCAGCACCAGCAGGATCACGTCGATGCCGCGGTTCATGCCCTGCTGCAGCGGCGCGAGGTCCCCCCACAGCACAGCGAGGGAGCCCAGCACCACCGCGGCGAAGGCCAGCAGGATCGCGCCCAGGTGGCGCATCGGGTCGTCGGAGGCGATGGGGCGCACCAGCACCGCCGCGACGCGCTCGGCAAGGCGGTCCACCGCCGTGAGCACGCGGGCGCCGTCCACGGGGAAGGGCCGCGCCTCCAGGGCGGGCAGCACCCGCTCCCGCGCCA
Source organism: Brachybacterium paraconglomeratum (assembly GCF_003994255.1). GTDB lineage: Bacteria > Actinomycetota > Actinomycetes > Actinomycetales > Dermabacteraceae > Brachybacterium > Brachybacterium conglomeratum. The sequence continues at coordinate 156,622 of NZ_ML133859.1, forward strand.
GCGCGATCAGGGTGCCCAGCGCGATGATGGCGGCGGTGAGGCCCAGCTCCGGGGTGATCCCGTGCCAGAAGGCCAGGTGGGGGTGGAACTCGCCGCCCAGGGCGGCGTCCATCGCGCGGCCGACGGGGGTGTCCAGCACCCCCACCACCAGCGCGAGCGGCAGGCCCACCAGGATCGGCAGCGCGGCCGGGCCCAGGAACAGCAGGCCGGGGGCGTGGGCGTCCTCGGCGCGCACCAGCGCGCCGGTGGCGTCATGCGCGCCGGGGGCCGACGGCGCCCGCTCCCCGTCCACGCGGGCCAGGAGCTCCTCGTCACGACCGTCCACGAAGGCGCCCAGCACGATCTTCGCGCAGTAGGCGAAAGTCAGCACGCTGGCGCCGGCGATGCCGAGCGCCACCGCCCAGGGAGCCCAGGCAGGGCCGCCGGTCTCGAGCGCGCCGGTGAGCAGCGACTCCTTGGAGACGAAGCCGAGCATCGGCGGCAGGCCCGCCATCGACATGCAGCCCAGCACGGTCACCGCGAAGGAGCCGGGCATCGTGCGCCACAGCGCCGGCATGCGCCGCAGCTCGCGGGTGTGCACGGCGTGGTCCACCACGCCCACCATCATGAACAGCCCGGACTTGAACAGGGCGTGCGCGATGGTGTGCAGCACGGCGGCGAGGATCGCGTACTCGGTGCCCACGCCGATGAGGGCGACGATCAGGCCCAGCTGGCTCACCGTCGAATAGGCCATCAGCTTCTTCAGATCGCCCTGCTGCAGGGCCAGGAACCCACCCACGAACGCGGTGATCAGGCCCGCCACGATCAGCAGCACGTTCCAGGCGGGCACGTCGTGGAAGGCGGGGCTGAAGCGCAGCAGCAGGAAGATGCCGGCCTTCACCACGGCGGCGGCGTGCAGGTAGGCGGAGACCGGCGTGATCGCGGCCATCGCATCCGGCAGCCACACGTGGAACGGGAACTGGGCGGACTTCGTGCACGCCGCGACCGCGACCAGGAGGGCGACCAGCGTGGTGAACGCCGGGTCCTGCTGCCAGATCCCGTCGGCCAGCACCTCGCTGAGGGAGGTGGTGCCCAGGCGCAGCACCATCAGCGTGACGGCGCTGAGCAGGGCCAGGCCACCCAGGAAGGTGATCAGCAGGGTGCGCATCGAGGCGGCCTGCCCAGCCGCGCCCGAGCGGGCGATCAGCAGGAACGACGCGATCGAGGTGAGCTCCCAGGCGATGAACAGCAGCACCAGGTCGTCGGCGAGCACCAGGGTCACCATCGACAGGGTGAACAGCGCCATCACCAGGGAGAAGCTGAGATTGCGGCCCACTGGGAGGTATCGCGCCGAGTAGGCGAGCACCACCGCGCCGATCACCAGCGCGATCATCGAGAAGACGATGCCGATCCCGTCGGCCCGCAGCGCGAGCTCCACGCCCCACTGCGGCGCCCACGGGACGGCGAAGGTGGTGGCCGGGTCACCGGCCCCGCCCGCCATCACGGCGGCGGCGGCGGGCAGCAGCGCCGCGGCGGCGGCCAGGTAGAGGGCGGCGAGAACCCAGCAGGCCGCGCGGCCCATCAGCCGGTCCAGCACCGGGGTGACGGCGACGGTCGCGGCGAGGAGCAGCAGGGTCCACAGCACTGACACCGTCAGCACCCCGGACGTGCGTGGGCGGCGGCGTCACAGCGGGTCATGGCGGGGAGTCTAGCGAAGCGGACTGAGGGCTCCAACGCGCCGCCACCTCTCCGGCCGGGCGGGCTCCTCGCGCGCGCGTGCGAGAGAAACTCGTCTCCGCCCCGGCCGCGCGCCGCGGGCGAGGACGGAATCCGGTGAGCAGGCTCACAGCGAGGCCGCGGGGTAGGGCGGCCGACGGGCCGGGCGCGGGGCTGTCGGGCAGGGCGCGGGCCGTCGGATCCGGTGCGGCCCCGCCGGCCGCCGTTCCCGAGCGCACGCGGGCACCACGAGGGCCCCGCACGACGCGAGGGTTCTCGCGGGGCGCGCGGGGCCGTTCAGGCGTGGTGCGGGGCCGACGTCGCAGCGACGCCGACCCCGCCCCGGCGGAGCACCGGATCAGCGGCAGATCAGTGCGAGATCAGGGCCAGATCAGCACGGGGTCAGCCGCGCTGGGGCAGCACCTGCACGACCGTGGGCTTCGGGCCCTGGCCGTCGTAGTCCGGGAAGTAGGAGCGCTGGGCGCCGAACTCGCCGTCCTCGCCCGGGTGCTGCACGGACACGAAGGCCGAGCGGTCCTCGTCGCGGATGATCGGGCCGCAGGTCTCGCCGTCGATCGGGACGGAGAGGAACTGCTCGACACGGCCGCGGGCCTCGCCCTCCAGGGTGACGCGGAACAGGCCGTCGTTGTAGCCGATGCCGGAGGGGGCGCCGTCGGTGGAGATCCAGAGGTTGCCCACCGAGTCGAAGGCGAGGTTGTCCGGGCAGGAGATCGGGGAGACCTTCTCGACCGGGAAGCCGGAGAAGTAGGTCTGATCGCCCTGTGCGGGGTCGCCGGCCACCAGCAGCAGATTCCATGCGAAGGCGGTGGAGGTCTGGTCGCCCTGCTCGTCGATCTCCACGACGTGGCCGTCGCGGTTCTGGGAGCGGGGGTTGGCCTCGTCGGCCGCGGCCTTGCCGGCGGTGCCGCGATCGGAGTTGTTCGTGCAGGCCACGTACACGCGGCGGCTGTGCAGCGAGGGCTCGACGTCCTCGCAGCGGTCCATCTTGGTGGGGCCGACGGCGTCCGCCGCGAGGCGGGTGTGCACGAGGACCTCCTCGACGGTGAAGCCGGGGACCTGGGACTCGCCGTCGACCACGAGCGGCAGCCACTCGCCGGTGCCGTCGAAGGCGCCGTCGGAGGGGACCTCGCCGGAGCCGTCGATCTCGGCGGCGGGCGAGTTGCCGGTGAACCTCGCGACGTAGAGGTCGCCGTTCTCCAGCAGGGTCAGGTTGTGCTCGCGATCGCCCTCGACGTAGCGGTCGCGGGAGACGAACTTGTACAGGTAGTCGAACTTCTCGTCGTCGCCGGAGTAGGCGACCGCGCGGCCGTCCTCGGCGATGATGATGTTCGCGCCCTCGTGCTTGAAGCGGCCCAGCGAGGTGTGCTTGCGGGGGGTGGAGGTCGGGTCGAAGGGGTCGACCTCGACGATGTAGCCGAAGCGGTTGACCTCGTTCTCGTAGCCCTCGTTGCGGGCGTCGTAGCGGTCGTGGGCGTTCTCCCAGCCCCGAGCGGTGGCGGCATCGCGCAGGCCGTATCGCTTCTCCGCGTCGGAGGTGCCGGCGGAGCGGAAGTAGCCGTGGAAGTTCTCCTCACCGGAGACGAGGGTGCCCCACGGGGTGAGGCCGCCGGCGCAGTTGCCGAGGGTGCCCAGGACCGTGCGGCCCTCGGGGTCCTCGACGGTCCTGACCAGGTCGGAGCCGGCGGCGGGGCCGGTCAGCGCGAACTCGTCGTCCAGCAGGATGCGACGGTTCAGCTCCGCGCCCTGCACGTACCGGTAGGGGAAGTTCTTGTTCTTGCGCTCGAGCTCGACGACGGTGAGGCCGTGGGCGGCGCGGCCGATCTCGATCGCCTCCTCGGCGTCGGTGTCGGCCGGCAGCATGATGTTCTCGTTGGTGTACTCGTGGTTCACGAACATCACCGCGCGCTTGCCGGCGGTGCCCGGGATCTCCTGGATCTCGGTGTAGTCGTTGTTGTAGCCGAACTGGCGCTTCTGCGCCTCGGCGCTCTGGGCGTTCCAGTCGAACTCGGGCGCGTCGTCGAACAGCGGGTCGCCCCAGCGGATGATCGGGTGCCAGGCGAAGCCCCGGGGCACGGTGAACTCGTCGACGGCCGCGTCGACCGGCTCGATCGGCGTGAAGGTGAGCTTGGTGCCGTTCGGGGGACGGTGGCCGGCGCCGCCCTTGCCGTTGCCCTGCCCCTTGCCCTTCCCGTTCCCGGGATCGGCGAGCGCGCCCTGCGTGCCGGCCAGGCCGATCGCGAGCGCCGCGGTGGAGCCGCCGATCACCGCACGACGGGACAGCGCGCCGGAGGCGATGTCGCGGAAGGTCGGGTTGTCCGAGTGGTTGCATTGGCCGAAGGCGCACTGGCTGGCGCACTTGAGCTGGCAGGTCACCGCGGAGCGCTTGCCGCGCACCGCGTCCTTCATGAGCAGGGGCAGGTCGATCAGAGCCATGGATGACGTCCTTCACTGGTGTACTCGTCTCCCCGCGCATCACGATGCGCAGGACCAGATGACGGTGCGTCACGAAGGTGAGTCGCTCCCGGCATGCGGGGAACGGGCAGATGAACACCGGGCGAAGGGAATCCACCGAGCCCGGAGGAATCGGACGGCCGCGGCGCGGCTGCCCCGGACGCACGACAGCGGCGGTGCCGCGCGGGGCACCGCCGCCGTCTCCCGGGCGAGGAGCAGGGCCGACGGGCCCGCTCAGGGTCTCCTCAGAACCTCGTCGGCGCGACGAAGCCCTCGGGCTTGACCATCACCACCGGCACGGGCGACTCGATCGCGACCCGCTGTGAGGTCGAGCCCAGGAGGATCTTGCCGATCGGGGTGCGCTTGCGGATGCCGAGGATCACGAGGTCGACGTCGTCGTGCTCGACGGCGTCGAGGATGTCGTCGGCCGGATCGTCGCGCTTGGGGACCGTGCGCAGCTCGAAGCCGAGCCCGGTCTCCTCCAGGCGCTCCTGGAGGGGGCGCTGGTCGGTGACGCCGCGCGCCTTGCGCGGGTCGGGGGCGCGCTCGGAGGCGAGCACGAGCAGCGAGGCGTCACGGCGCTCGGCCTCCTCGACCGCGAAGTCGAACGCGGCCTCGCTGGTGGCGCTGGGGACGTAGGCCAGCAGGATCTTCGACATGGGTTCTCCCTCGGGGTGCGGGTCTCAGGGAACGGGGCGGGACGGCAGGCCGACGGCGGGGTCAGTCCTTGCCGAGGTCGTCGGGGCGGCGGAAGCGGGTGCGGCGGGCTCTCACCGCGCTGTTGTAGAACCAGGTGATCACGTACAGCAGGAGCCCGACCACGAGCAGCCCGCCGCCGATCACGTAGTTCTCCCGCGGCTGCGCGATCGGCGAGACCAGCGCGAAGGCCAGCACGGTGGAGAAGACGATGCCGGCCCACGGGGTGCGCTGCTTCTGCAGCACGCCGCGCAGGAAGCCCGGCAGCACGCCCTGCTTCGCCATGCCGTAGAGCAGGCGGGAGGCCATCATCATGTTGATCAGCACCGTGTTCGCGACCGCGAAGATCGAGATGAACGCGAAGATCGTGTCGATCGGGATCGTCGGGGCGCCCTCCTTGACCACCTCGAGCAGCGGGGTGGTCGACTCGGTGAGCTGGCCGATCGGGACCACCGCGACGGCGAGGATCGAGATCAGCACGTAGATCACGCCCGTGACCGACAGACCCGCGATGAGGGCGCGGGGGAAGTTCTTGACCGGGTCCACGGTCTCCTCGGCCATGTTCACCGAGTCCTCGAAGCCGACCATCGAGAAGAACGCGAGCGCGGTCGCGCCGATCACGGCCATGAAGATGCTCTTGTCGTCCTGGGTCTCGAACAGGACCACGCGCGAGAGGTCCGCCTCGCCCTGGCCGACGGCGAAGAAGCCGACGACGATCACGAGCGCCAGACCGGTCAGCTCGATGCAGGTCAGGACCACGTTCGCCTTGACCGACTCGGAGACTCCGCGCAGGTTGATCAGGGCCACCAGGGCCAGGAACACCAGCGCGATGGTGGTGGCGACGGCTCCGGCGGAGTCGCCGAGCGGCTCCTCGAGCGCGAAGGCCTTCAGCACGTTCTCCGAGAGGAAGATCGCGCTGGTGGAGGCCGAGGTGATGCCGGAGGAGAGGACCGCGAAGGTGACCATGAAGGTCAGGAAGTGGATGCCGAAGGCCTTGTGGACGTAGAGGGCGGCGCCCGCGGCCTGCGGGTACTTCGTGACCATCTCGACGTAGGACAGGGCCGACACCATCGCGACGGCGAAGGCGATGAGGATCGGCAGCCAGCCGGCGCCGCCGACCTCGCCGGCGACCTTGCCGGTCAGCGAGTAGACGCCGGTGCCGAGGATGTCGCCGACGATGAACAGCAGCAGGAGCTTGGGCGTGATCGCCTTCTTGAGCTCGGGCTGGTCAGCGCCGTGATCGGTGCCGACGGAGCCGGGGTCGCCGGCGTTCGCCGGGGCGGTCTCGTGGGACTCGCTCATGGGGATTCCTCCCGGGGAAGACAGGGACAGGAGCCGTCGCCGGAGCCTGTGCGGGGCGCGACATGGCGCCCGACGCGGAACGGTCGACCGGACGGCGGTGCACGCACTCTACTCCGCGGTGACCGTCCTCACAGCGTCGGCGCCGTCGCCCGTCCCTCCTCGGCGCCCCGGCCGGGGTCGTCGTCCCTGTCGTCGTCCGTGTCGTCGGCCGTGCCGTCCGTGGACCCGGCGGCCGCGGGCCCTCCCCCGCCCTCGATCGTCCCGTCGCCGCGGCCGTCGGCCGCGCGCTCCTCCCCGCCCTCGACCGCCCCGTCGTCGTCCTCCTCCGCGGTGCGCTCGCGGGGGTCCAGGCGCAGGGTCTGAACCCACTGGCGGGAGGCGTCGGAGCTGATCGCCATCACGCCGAGCGCGGAGGCGCCGGCGCCCACCAGCAGCGAGTGGGCGACGTCCCCGGTCATCGAGGTCGCCACGGCCAGGCGGGCGAAGGCGTCGGCCGTGAACAGCGCCATCAGCGCGATCCGAGCCCAGCGGCTGCGGCGCAGCACCCCGATCTGGAGCAGCAGCAGCGCGACGGCGAACGCGGTGGCGCCCCAGATCGTGCCCTGCTCGGGCAGGATCAGCGACGCGTCGGGGAAGCGCTCGGTGAGGTCGACACCGGAGCCGAGCGTGAACCACTGGATCGCCACGATCGCCGCCTGCAGCAGCGCGAGGAAGCCGGTGAAGATCACCGAGGGCGGCGGGAGGTGGTGGTCCGCGGCGCGGGCGAGCACCTCGTGGAAGTCCCCGACCGTGCCGTGCCACTGCGCGGTCAGCTCGTCGGCCACCTCGGTGCGGCGCCCGCCGAAGCGGGTCGCGCTCAGCGCCGTCTGCGTCGCCGCGCGGGCCCGGGACTTCATCACCGAGCTGCCGGTGGGACGATGACGCGGCAGCATGATCGCGCTCGCCCCGTCGGAGCGGGAGGCCGCGCCGGTCACGTCGATGACCGGCAGGTCGCCGTCGGTGCGGAACCGGTCGCCCTGCCCGTTGCGGTCGTGGTACGAGGTGGAGAACTCCTCGATGACCTCGACCTCCACCTCCGGATCCGCGAAGCGGACCGTGTCCACGAGGTAGTCCCGCTCGACGTCGATGTTCTCGTCGATGCGGTGGGTGATCTGCAGGGTGAAGAAGGAGAAGCCGACGGCACGATCGTAGGTGCCCGCCGCGAGCCAGTCCGAGCGGTACCCGCCCGGCAGCACGAAGTCGGGCGGCATCCGCCAGAAGCGCACGTGATGGCGCTTGTCCGTGGTGCCGCCGACCTCCTGCTGATAGGTGAAGTCGTGGCGTCGCCCCATCAGGTACAGGTCCGAGACGGGGGCCGACGGGTAGGAGCGTCGCAGCAGCGTCGAGCGCACCATCGACCAGGCCGAGGAGAGTGTCCGCTCCTCCGCCAGCACCCAGCCGGCCCGCCGCATCGCCACGTGGAGGTCCCGCTCGGGGCCGTCCAGGGCGATGTTGATCGGGTCCGAGAGCACGCCCTCGGTGGTGCGGGTGCGGCCGAAGAAGTAGTCCGGCAGGTAGATCCAGGTCATCAGCTGGTGCAGTCGCGGCAGCGTGATGTAGGTGAGCAGGATCCAGAAGCCCAGCAGATACAGCAGCCGCACCGGCGTCAGGGAGAAGCCCTCGACCAGGTACAGCAGCGCGAGCCAGATCGCGACGACCACGCCCGCGGCGATGAAGAGGTTGTCCAGCAGCGCGTAGAGCTCGAAACGTCGGCCGCGCGGGGTGTGCCCGCGGGAGTGGTCGTAGCCCGGCGGCTCCGCGGGCACCGGACGGCCCAGCGGCACCAGTCGGGCGGACCGCGCCGGGGTCACCTCCGGCGTCCCGTGCTCGGCGACGTCATGCCGCCATCGTAGAGGGACGGGCTGGGAGGGCCGCGGGCCGGTTCGTCGGCCTCCGGTCGCGGGCTGGCCGGGCGGCCCAGGACGTCCGACTACGCATCGAGTGGTGCGTATGGACCGCCATGAACTCGGCCGCTTCAGTCGGTGAGTGCGACTGTGGTGATCAGTTCGTCGAGTGTCTCACTGGGGGTGGCGCCGTCGAGGATGACTCGGGGTCTTGCGTTGAGCATGTCCTGAACGGTGCGGAGTTCGTCGTC
>NZ_ML133860.1 GCF_003994255.1 Brachybacterium paraconglomeratum
GACGACGAACTCCGCACCGTTCAGGACATGCTCAACGCAAGACCCCGAGTCATCCTCGACGGCGCCACCCCCAGTGAGACACTCGACGAACTGATCACCACAGTCGCACTCACCGACTGAAGCGGCCTGAGGTGAAGCGGTCGAAACCTGCCACTCGAATTCTTTCGCGCCGCGCCCGTTCGCGGCCGGCCTGCGGCGCGGAGGGGAGCACAGGTGCGCGGGCCAGGGCACGGGCGCCGGAGCACGTCGGGCCAGGGCACGGGCTCAGTGAGGGGCACGAGCGCCGGTGACCGTCCAGCGGCGCCTTCAGACGATGCCGCTCAGGCGGCGCCCATGTACGCCAGCGCCCGGCGCACCAGCAGGTCGCGGCCCCCGTCCATCTCGTGGAGCGGGGAGGAGTCACCCAGCAGCTCGTCCACCCCGAACCAGGACAGCTCCAGGGCATCCTCCTGCGGGGCGGTCTCCCCGTCGATCGGGACCACGTAGGCCAGCGAGATCGCGTGCTGGCGCGGGTCGTGGAAGGGGGAGACGCCGGGGGTGGGGAAGTACTCCGCGACCGTGAACGGGACGGGGGAGACGGGGATGCGCGGCATCGCCATCGGCCCGAGGTCCTTCTCGACGTGCCGGGCGATCGCCTCGCGCAGCGTCTCGTGGATCAGCACCCGTCCGGAGACGATCGCGCGCACGATCTGACCGGCGCCGGAGGCGCGCAGCAGCAGCCCCACCTCGGCCACGGCCCCGTCCACGTCGGTGCGCACGGGCACCACGTCGACGTAGGTGATCGGCAGGTGACGGCGCAGGTCGGAGACGCGCTCCGGATCGAACCAGGAGCCCTCGGAGTCCACGGCGGTGCGGCTGCTCATGCGTTCCCTCCCGGGATCGGTGCGGTGGTGGCGGCGGCGCTCGTGGCGCCGGCGGTGGTGCGGGGCGCGAGCTGCGCCTTGTCGACGATGAAGCGGGGGTTCTGCGCCCGGGTGGGCACTTCGACGGCGTGGTCGACCTGTTCGCCGGCGATCATCCGCACCCGCCAGGTGGTGCCCTCGAGCTCGATCAGCGACAGCGTCGCGTTCGGGATAGAGGGCAGGGGGCGCTCGATGATCCCCGAGAACAGGAAGCGGATCAGGGTGCCGTGCGCGACCAGCAGCACCTTCTGGCCGGGGTAGCGGGTCTCGAGGTCCTCGAGCGCGTCGTAGCCGCGGTCGGCGACGGCCTGATGGTCCTCGCGGCCCGGGAACGAACGGCCCGGATAGCGGGCCTCCATCTCCTCGACGGGCTGTCCCTCGGCCGCGCCCCAGTCGATCTCGACCAGACGCGGCTCCGTGCCGCCGAAGGGGATGTGGTGGTCCTCGCCGATGATGCGGCCGGTCTGCTCGGCGCGCTGCAGCGGGGAGGTGATGACCACGTCCCAGTCCACGGCGGGCAGCTGGTCGAAGGCGGCGTGGGCCTGCGCGATCCCCGTGTCGTTCAGCGGGATGTCCGAGGACCCCTGGAAGAGGTTCTGCAGGTTGAAGTCCGTCTGCCCGTGGCGGACGAGCCCGAACAGGGTCATGGGGCGCTCTCCTCGATCTCGAGCCGTGTGCGGTCGTCTGCGCGGCCGCCGCCTCCGCGGCCGCCGCATGCGTGCGCGAGAAGGGACTCGAACCCTCACGCCCTCGGGCACTGGAACCTAAATCCAGCGCGTCTGCCAATTCCGCCACTCGCGCGCCGGACCAGCCTAGCGGGCGCGTCGCGGTGCGCCCGAACCGCCTCGTCGACGTGCTCCGGTAGGCTCGGGCGGTCGGAGGCGCATGACCGGACCGGTCCCGGTCGGCACAGCGCGCCCCACCCGTCACGGACACCGATCCCCGACCTCTCAGGAGTTCCCCATGAGCGCCCTCGCAGGCAAGACCGCCGTCGTCACCGGATCCTCGCGCGGGGTCGGTGCGGCCACCGCGAAGCTGCTCGCCGCCGAGGGCGCGAACGTCGTCATCAACTACCGCCAGAAGGCGCCCCGGGCGAACAAGGTCGTCGCAGAGATCGAGGCCGCGGGCGGGAAGGCCGTCGCCGTGGGCGCGGACCTCACCACGGCCGAGGGCCTCGAGGCGCTCATGTCCGCCGCGATCGAGAGCTTCGGCGGTCTCGACCTTCTGGTGCTGAACGCGTCCGGCGGCATGGAGAAGGACCTCGGCGAGGACTACGCCATGCGCCTGAACCGCGATGCGCAGGTCGCCGCGCTCGAGGCCGGCCTCGCGCACCTGCCCGCGGGCGGTCGCGTCGTGTTCGTGACGAGCCACCAGGCGCACTTCATCGACGACGTCGAGACCATGCCCGAGTACGAGCAGGTCGCCCGCTCCAAGCGCGCCGGCGAGACCGCCCTGACCGAGCGCCTCCCGGAGATGCGCGACAAGGGCGTCACCTTCGTCGTCGTCTCGGGCGACATGATCGAGGGCACCGTCACCGCGACGCTGCTGGACCGCGCCCGCCCCGGCGCGCTGGAGCAGCGCCGCGAGGCGGCCGGGAAGCTGTACTCGGTCGAGGAGTTCGCGGCCGAGGTTGCGAAGATGGCGACGGCCGACGTGGAGACCGGGCACGTGGAGCTCGTCGGCGGCGCCGACGACTTCCTGGCCCGCACCCAGGGCTGATCGTCCGACCCGTACCCTCGATCACGATACGATCTGCACAGCAGACCCTGATCAACCCGGAGGCAGTGGTGGCAGACAAGAAGAGCCTGGACGACATGCGCGACGAGGCCTATCGGCGTCAGGACAACCTCGCGTCCGACATCGATGAGCTGATCGACCGCGTGAACCCGAAGAACGCCGTGACCCGCTGGAAGAACGAGCTCGTCGGCTCGGTCAAGGGTTTTTCGGCCGCCGGTGACGGGAAGTCCGACTCGACCCTTCCTGTGGTCGTGGGCGGCGTCATCGGCGCGGTCGTGCTCGGCGCGGGCATCGCGGTGCTGGTCGCCCGCTCGCGTCGCGAGCCGACGCGGGGCGAGAAGGTCGCCGCCGCCATGAAGGAGGCGCGGCGCAGCACCGAGCGCTCCGCGAAGAAGGCCGCGAAGTCCGTGAAGAAATCCTCGCTGCCCCGCTCCAAGGGGGCGGAGAAGCAGGCCGCCGAGCTCGGCGCGATCCTGCAGGAGGCCGCGAAGCGGGCCGAGAAGAAGGTCGCCGCCGCCGGCAGCTGACCTCCGGCCGAGAGGCATCCACGGCGCCCTGGACCCCCGAACGGGTCCGGGGCGTCGTCGCGTCCGGGGGCGCGAGCACGTGGCCGACGGGCTGGCACACGGCCAGCATGCGGCCGACGAGCCGATACACAGCCGACGGCCCCGCGCCGCCCCGCTGCGGACCGGCCGGTCGGGACTCAGTCCACCCGACCGTCGAGGTAGAGCCACACCCCGTGCTCGCGCACGAAGCGGGAGAGCTCGTGCTGCACGGACCGGCCGTGGGGCCCCTTCGAGATCGCGGTGAACTCCACGGTGCCTGCGTCGTCGAACGGGCCGCCGGCTGTCGTCGAATGGATCTCGAGCCGGAGCCAGCGCACCTCCTCGGCGAGCGAGGCGGCGAGATCCTCCCGTGAGGGGGCGGTGGTGGGGTGCCAGCTTCGCAGCAGGTGCTCGAGGTCCTGCACGGCGAAGGCGGTGTACCGCGAGCGCATCAGCGCCTCGGCCGTCGGGGCACGACGCTCGCGGCGCAGCACGGGCCCGCAGCAGGCGCCGAGCACGTCACCGCTTCCGCAGGGGCAGCGGGCGTCGTCGGGCAGGGGAGCGGGGGAGTCGGCCATGGTCCCAGTATCGCGGTCGGACCTGGCAGGATCGCCCCATGACCGATCGCGACCCCGACAGCCCGGCCACCGGCACCGACGACGGGCCCGGCGCCGCCGGCCCGGCCGCACTGCCCGGCGGCTACCGCCTGGAGCACGCCGCTCCGAGGAACGAGGAGTACGTCCGTCTGCGCGAGATCGCGGGGCTCAGCCCCCGCACCTCGGAGCAGGCGGTCGGCGCGCTCGAGAACAGCTGGGCCTGGACCACGATCCGCACCGCCGACGGCGGCCTCGCCGCGATGGGCCGCACCCTCGGCGACGGCACCTGGTACTTCCACCTCGCCGACATCGCCACCGACCCCGACCATCAGCGCCGCGGCCTCGGACGCGCCGTGATGGAGGACCTCATCGACCGGATCGAGCGGGCCGCGCCCCCGCACCCGTACATCACCCTGCTCGCCGATCCGCCGGGCCAGCACCTCTACCGCTCCCTCGGCTTCATCGACTCGGACCCCAGCCTCGGCATGCGCCTGCCCCGCTGACGGGGCCGCCCGGGAGGCCTCGTGGGCCCGGCCGGCCGACACCGCGCCGGCAGGCCCGTCGGCCGCACGACCGACGCCGTCCCCACGGGGCCATCGGCCGAGGTGCGGAGCGCCGTCGTGGTTCCCTATTCTGGATTGATGAAGTCCTTCGAGATCGACGAGAACGACCCCCGCACACCGCTGGAGCGGATGCTCGCGGGGGACTGGTACCGCGCCGACGACCCCGAGATCCAGGCCGCCTTCCGCCACGCGCTGGAGGAGTCCGACCGCTTCGGTCGCGAGTACCCCGCCGATCCCGACGGTGCGCAGGAGATCCTCCGCGAGCTGCTGGGGACCTTCGGCGAGGGCGCGCACGTGCGGGCGCCGCTGCAGGTGGACTACGGCAGCCGTCTCCACATCGGGGAGGGCACCTTCGTGAACTTCGGGCTGACGGCCCTGGACGTCGTGGACATTCGCATCGGCCGCAGCTGCCAGCTCGGCCCGAACATCCAGCTGCTCACCCCGATCCACCCGCTGGAGCCCGGGCCGCGCCGGGACGGCTGGGAGGCGGCGGAGCCGATCACCATCGGCGACAACGTCTGGATCGGCGGGGGAGCGATCATCATGCCGGGCGTGACCATCGGCGAGGACTCCGTGATCGGCGCGGGGTCCGTGGTCACCCGGGACATCCCGGCGCGCAGCCTCGCTGTCGGCAGCCCCGCGAAGGTGATCCGCGAGCTCTGAGCGGTCGGTCCGGTCGGCGTCGGCAAAGGCGCGGTCAGACGCTCGTCGGCGGCGCGATCAGGCGCTCGGCGTCGGCGCGTCCGCGTTCCTGCCCATGCGCTCCTGCCGACGGCCGCGCCCGCGTCGCTCAGCGGCGCGACCAGCCCTTCGTGGACGGGCCCACCGTCGGCCGCCATCCGGTCTCGGACATGAACCGCACCGAGGAGACGCGCAGCGAGCGCCGCTGCACCTCGAGCCGGGTGCCGACGATCGCCTGCGTGATCTCGGGATAGAACTTCGCCGGCGTCTCGACCCCGGCTTCCATCGCGAGATCCTTCGCCCAGCGGCCGCGGGTGATCGGCTCACCGCCGACGTTGTAGAAGCCGCTGTCGGCCCGCAGCGCGGCGACGAAGGCGAGACCGGCATCGGTGTGGTGGAGCAGGGTGATGTAGTTCTCGGGCTTGCCCAGCAGGATCGGGTCGCCCTCGCGGGTGGCCTTCAGCGCATGGGTGGTCTGCGGGTCGCGGCCGAACAGCTGGCCGAGGCGCAGGACCACGGCGCTGCGGCCGGAGGTCGCGAAGTCCACCGCCGCTCGCATCTCCCGCACCCGGGGGCGGAACGCCTGGTTGCGCACGGACAGCGGCTGGTCCTCGGTGATCCAGTCGGTGCCGTTGTCCGGGTAGAGGAAGACGGAGGACTCCTGGATCAGCTTGCGCACGCCCGCGTCGGCGGCGGCCTTCGCGATCGCGATGGAGGCCTCGAGGTGGAGGCGGTCGTCCTCGCGCCAGGCCAGGGGGCGCAGGCCCGCCATGCCGACGGGCACGTGGGCGAGGGTGTTGATCACGACGTCATGGCCGCGGAAGGCGCGGGCGAGGTCGGTGGCGTCGAAGACGTCGGCGACCACGGCGGCGCCGCCGCGGCCCTCGACGATCGGTACACCGGAATCGCGGCGGGTGATGCCTGTGACCTCGTGCCCGGCGGCGACGAGCGCCTCGACGGCCTCCTGACCGAGCACTCCGGTGGCACCGGTGACCGCGATCCTCACGCTGACCTCCTCCGCTGAGGGCCGTTCCCCGGCCCTCGCGCTGACTTCCCTTGGGAGGTCCGAGTCTAGGGGACCGGCGCAGGTCCCCGCGCCGCCGATGGTCTCTGTGGCTCGGGCGGCACCATCGGTCCGACGGTCTCACCTTTCGCCGCATGATCGACCTCGAGCTGTTCCCGTTCCGTGCGGAGGGAGGGCTGTGGGCGCACGGTGCTGGCACCCGAGAGGCGCGTGAAGGCGTGCAAAGGTCGCGTGACGCCGCATGGAGGAGGCTCTCTGCCGCTCGCCCTTCCATTCGGTTCACGGCCTGGGCATGGTCCGCCGGTCGGTCTACGGTCGAAGGAGAGCACAAGGCTGAGCCGGCCCGAACGCTCTTGCTGCCGACGTGATGCACGTTGCGACGCTGCTCGCGGACAGTGCCTCTCCCGGACGTCGGCTCGTCTCATGTCCGGCGGCCCCACGCCTCCTCGTCTCACGTGCCCACCGCGTGAAGGCCATCGTCCGGAGGCAGGTCGATCACGTCGCAGAGAGCCGACAGAACGGAGAGTTCGACGATGCCGCGGAAACGCCGCCCCTTCGACGCCACATGGCTGCCCTTCGGAATGATCATCGGCTTCGCGCTGTCCATCGGCATCCTGCTGCCCCTCACCGGCAGTGTGCTGATCACCGCCGGAGCAGGCCTCCTGCTCGGTGCCGCCCTCGGCATCGTGCTTGGCCTTCGGCCTTGACGTCGCCCGGTCTCGGGCTCGCAGGGTCGCACGTCCTGGCCGCTGAGGGAGGGCCGACCAGATCAGCCGCGCCTGATCACGACGTGTCCGTGGGGGGACCTCGTCGATGGCCTCGGACTGTTCCGGGACACGAAGAAGCCCCACCGGATGACCGGTGAGGCTTCTTCCTCGGGTGCGCCATCAGGGACTCGAACCCCGGACCCGCTGATTAAGAGTCAGCTGCTCTAACCAACTGAGCTAATGGCGCCGACAGAGAAGAACCTTACCCCCGCGACGCCCGCTGTCCAACTCGAGAGGCCGCGCTGTGAGCGAGGGAACAGCGAGGGGCGACGAGGAGGGCCAGCGAGCAGGGGCATGGGGGCCGTCGACGCCGCGCTCACGCGAAGCGCTGCACGGCCACGGGATGGGCCGCGACGAGCTCGCGGATCTCCTCGTCCTCTGGATCGGCGAGCACCTCGGCCAGCGGGCCGCGGGCAAGGATCCGGCCGCGGCCGAGCACCGCGATCTCGGGGCACAGCCGCTGCAGCAGCTCGATGTCGTGGGAGGCGATGAGCGCGCCGATGCCGAGGCGCTCGATGGTCGCGCCGAGGGAGCGGGCGAGGCGGGCGCGGGTATTGGGGTCCACGGCGGTCAGCGGCTCGTCCAGGACGAGCAGCTCTGGCCGGGTCGACAGCGCGGTCGCGAGGGCGACGCGTTGGATCTCGCCGCCGGAGAGGGTGCGCATGGTGCGCGGCAGGAAGCGCTCCTCGAGCCCGACGCTCTCCAGCATCTCGGCGGGGGAGACGGAGTGGGTGCGGCCGCCCTTGCGGGCCTCCTTCGCGGCGAGCTGGAGGCGGGAGTCGACGGTCTCGCGAGGGTCCGTGATCGTCATCGCGTACTGGGAGACGAAGCGGACGGCGGCGCGGAAGCGGCGCCTGTCCTTCCCCCGCAGCTTCGCGACGTCCCGCCCTTCCCACTGGACGCGGCCGGCGCTGGGACGGTGCTCCCCGGCGAGGGCCGCCAGCAGCGTGGTCTTGCCCGCGCCCGAGGCTCCCAGCAGGCCCAGCGGCCCCTGCCCGGCACGCAGCTCGAGGTCCACCCCTTCGAGCACGACCTCACCGGGATAGCCGGCGTGCAGGGCGGTAGCGGTGAGGGCGGTGGGTGCAGGCATCGGTGACTTTCTCGCGGAGTGTGCGGCCTCGGTCACTCTAGCCAGCCCGGCTGGACCGCGCCGGGGAACACCCTCGGAGCGGACCACCCGGGCGGGCGACCAGACGGCTCCCGACGAGGCCCGACGCGGTCCCACGGAGTCAACCCACGACGTCCTTCGAGAGGAACGAGCGCATCATCCGGGCGAGCTCCTGGACGGGACCGTCGTCATGGGTCGGACCCTGCATCGCCCGCACCGTCTTCTCGCGGACGGCCAGGTTCAGCACGAGCCCGAGCAGCGCCCTGCCGGCGAAGCCGGGATCGACGCCCCTGCGCAGCATCCCCTGCTCGCCGTAGGCGGTGAAGCACTGCTCGAAGATGTTCTCGTGCACGCGTCGCAGCCGCGCCATGCGGAAGCGTCCCGGGTGATCGCCACTGACCGCTTCGGCGGCGAGCGTGGCCAGCAGCCGCACGTGCAGGGCCCCCGGGTGCCAGGTCGCCGCGAGCTCCTGCATGAGCGCCTCCGGCTCGACACTCAGCCGCTCGACCTCCTCGAGGGTCCGCTGCGTGCGGTCCTCGAGAGAGTCGATGACCGTGTGGAGCAGGCTGTCCTTCGAGGGGAAATGGTGCATGAGCCCCGGATGGGAGATCCCGATGTGGCCGGCGATGTCGCGCAGGCTCGCCCCGTGATAGCCGTGCTCGGCGAACATCTCGGCGGCCCCGGCGAGGATCTCCTCCCGCCTGCTGCGCGGTGCGATGCCCCGACGGGCGCGCTCGGTGAGGATCGTCGGGCTCGCCGCGGCGGACGGGAGCCGTCGGGAATCGTCGGATCCAGCGGTCGCCGGGGCATCGGCCCGCCGGTGGAGCCGCAGCGGCGGCGAATCCGAGCCGTCGGCCCTCGGGGCGGCGGAGCTGAGCGGGCACGACGGGAGCGTCCCGGGTGCCTTGATGCTCAGGGGCACCGCCTGCTCGGGATCGGCGAGGTCGATCGCCTGACGCAGGGGGAGGAGCCCATCGACGTCGATGTGCTGCATGTCCAGGAGGTCCAGGGTGAGGCGCGGAGCAGGTTCGAGACCCCGGGCCTGGGCCACGACGGGGAGCACGGAGTCGTAGGTCCGGGCGGTGAGGCATCCGGCGATGGAGAGGACGACCTCGTGGAGGTCCAGATCGACATGGACCGTCACGGAGAGGGAGTGGGGCATGAGAGGAGGCCGTTTCGTGCACGCTGGCGGAGAGGCCTCCTGCTAGACCTCACCCGGAGCCTAGCCCACCCGGGGACGAGCCGCGCTCCTGCGTCTCGAACGACGTGGTCGAGGGCGCGGAACTCACCGAGGCGACGAGCTGGGCCGCCAGCTCGCTCCACGTGACGTCGCGGTGTTCGAGGCCGTCGTGGGAGCTCGACGGCCTCCTCCCGGCTGCATCGGTGGCGGCCCGTGAGGATCCCTACCGCATGGTCGGTCTCCGTGCGGGACGCCGACGCGGCCCGGCCCCGGCATCGCTCGTCCGGGAGCGCTGCCGGGGCCGGCCCGGTCGGCGCGCGAGGACAGGGGCCGGGCGCGCCGACGCGGGTGGGTGGGTCAGCGGGCGCCGAGACGCCGTGCCAGCAGGCCCTCGGCGAGCTCCGCACCCTTCGTGCTGTCGCTCTGCGCCCTGCCGAAGAGGTCGGCGCGCTCGGTGTCGCCGGCCTCCTCCGCGTCGGTGCGGTAGGTCTCCAGTCGCAGGGCGTTGGAGGGGCACTGCTCCGCGAACCAGATCGGGTCGTCGTTCTCGTCCTTCGTCCCGGTGATCCGTCCACCGCCGTCGGCGAGGTGCATCATCGCCCCTCTCTCCGGTCGTCCGTCGATCGGTCGTGCGGCACAGTCGTCAGGACGGCACCTGCGTGTCCCACCCCATGCCCCGTCGCCATGAGGGTCAACCGGCCACGGCGCCCCTGCAGGCCGGAGTCGTGGACCGATCGGACGGCCGGGCGCGGACCGCGCTGAGTAGGGTCGAGCTCATCGAGTCGCGCCCTGAGACAGGACAGCGGTGCGGAGACGAGCGGTGCGCGGCGACGCGCACGGAGGACACGAGGAGACGGAGGCGCGGGCATGACCAGTCCCCGACGGCCCACGGCGCTGCTGCTCGTCGCGGCGGCGTCGATCCTCCTGGCCGGCTGCCAGGGCGGCTTCCCCGCGGATCCCCAGGGCACCCTCGACCGGGCCCGAGAAGGCGTGCTCCGGGTCGGTGTCAGCGAGAACCCGCCCTGGACCGACGTGGCCCCGGACGGCACCGTCGGCGGCTCCGAGGCCGAGCTGCTCACCGACTACGCCCAGACGATCGACGCCGAGGTCGAGTGGGTGCCGGCAGGGGAGAGCACCCTGGCGGCGATGATGCGGGAGGGACAGCTCGACGTGGTCGTCGGCGGGCTCGCCTCCGACGTCCCCTGGACCTCCGAGATCGCCACGACGCGCCCCTACACCACGACCACGGGGCCCGACGGCGCAGAGGTGAAGATCGTCGTCGGAGTCCAGCCGGGCGAGAACGCGCTGATGACCGACATCGAGCGGTTCCTCGCCGAGCGCGGGGGCGAGCTGTGAACGGCTCCGAGGGCGAGGGCGGCGAGGAGGCGACGGGGTCGGGCCACGACGCCTTCGGCGAGGAGCAGCGCGAGACGCTGCGCCGGGCCCGACGCCTCGAGTGGATCACGCTGGCCTGGATGTCGGCGACCGTCGCGCTGGTCGCGCTCGTCGCGGGGCAGTCCCAGGCGATGCGGGCCGCCTGGGCGGAGGACATGCTCTCGCTGCTGCCCCCGATCGCCTTCCTCGTCGCGGCGCGCCGGATCCGCAAGAGGCCCGACCGCCTGCACCCCTACGGCTTCCACCGCTCGATCGGGGTCGCCCACCTGGTCGCCGCGATCGCGCTGCTCACGATGGGCGGCTATCTCGCGATCGACTCGGTGATGACCCTGGTGACCGTCGAGAGGCCGCCGATCGGACTGACCGTCCTCTTCGGCCACGCGATCTGGTCCGGCTGGCTGATGGTCGCCGTGATGGCGGTGACCAGCATCGGCCCGGTGTTCCTGGGGTACAAGAAGCTCGCGCTCTCCGAGACGCTGCACGACAAGGTGCTGTTCGCCGATGCCGACATGAGCAAGGCCGACTGGTCCACCGCGGTCGCCACCATCGCCGGTGTGATCGGGGTGGGGCTCGGACTCTGGTGGGCGGATGCGACCGCCGCGCTGCTGGTGTCCGTCTCGATCCTGCATGACGGGGTGAAGAACCTTCGCAGCTCGATCGGCGGGCTCACCGACGCCGAGGCGCGGACCTTCGACGACTCCGCACCGCATCCGCTGACGCGCCGGATCGAGGAGCGGGCGAAGGAGGAGTCTTGGGTGGGGGAGGCCTCGGCCCGGGTCCGCGACGAGGGGCACGTCTTCCATGCCGAGGTGTTCGTGGTCCCCGCCGCGGGGACCGAGCCGACCCTCGACCGGATCGCCGCGCTGCGCGACCGGATCGAGGAGCTCGACTGGAAGGTGCACGACGTCGTCATCGCCCCCGTTCCCGAGCTGCCGCCTGCGCAGACCTTTCGGTCGACACTGCGGACGGGGCCGACGGCGCCCCCTAGCGTGGAATGAGAACCCCGAGATCACCACCGGAAGGCTGGACCATGAGAGCAGTGACCTGGCAGGGCACCGAGCACGTGAGCGTCGAGACCGTGCCCGACCCGATCCTCCAGCAGCCCACCGACGCGATCGTCCGCATCACCTCCACCGCGATCTGCGGCTCCGACCTCCACCTGTACTCGGTGCTCGGACCGTTCATGACACCCGGCGACATCATCGGCCACGAGCCGATGGGGATCGTCGAGGAGGTCGGCTCCGAGGTGACCGGGGTGCGCCCCGGGGACCGGGTCGTGGTCCCCTTCACGATCTCCTGCGGGCACTGCGCCATGTGCGGGCAGGGGCTCCCCTCCCAGTGCGAGACCACCCAGGTGACCGAGCGCGGCACGGGAGCCGCGCTGCTGGGCTACTCGAAGCTCTACGGCCAGGTCCCCGGCGGTCAGGCCGAGCACCTCCGGGTGCCGCACGCCGACTACGGTCTGATGAAGGTCGGCACCGAGCTGCCCGACGACAACTACCTCTTCCTCAGCGACATCCTCCCCACCGCGTGGCAGGCCGTGCAGTACGCCGGTGTTCCGGCGCACCGCACCCTCGCGGTGATCGGCCTGGGACCTGTCGGCCAGCTGTCGGCCCGGATCGGGCGTCACCTGGGGGCCCGCGTGTTCGGCATCGATCCCGTCCCCGAGCGCCGGGCCATGGCCGAGCGTCACGGCATCGAGGTGCTGGACCTGAACGAGGACGCCGTGGGCGAGATCCGCGAGCGCACCCAGGGACGCGGGCCCGACGCCGTCGTCGACGCCGTGGGCATGGAGGCCGAGGGCAGTCCGGTCGCCGGTCTCGCCCAGACCCTCGCCGGCAAGCTTCCCGACGCGGTCGCGCAGCCGCTCATGGAGCGCGCCGGGGTGGACCGGCTCGCTGCCCTGCACACCGCCATCGACCTCGTGCGCCGCGGCGGGACCGTGTCCCTCTCCGGCGTCTACGGCGGCGCGGCCAGCCCCATGCCGCTGCTGACGATGTTCGACAAGCAGCTCCAGCTGCGCATGGGCCAGTGCAACGTGCGGGTCTGGACCGACGCGCTGCTGCCGCTGGTCGAGGACCCCGAGGACCCACTGGGCGTCGGCGACCTGGTCACCCACCGGCTTCCTCTGGAGGAGGCGGCCGTGGGCTACGACCTCTTCCAGCGCAAGCACGACGGCTGCATCAAGGTGGTCCTCGACCCGACGATCGCCTCCGCCCCGACGACTCCCTGAACCGCTCCCGACGCACCGCCGCGGACACCCACCACCGAGACCGAGGAGGACACATGTCCGATCAGCTCACCTTCACGAACCCCGTCACTCGCTTCCCCGACATCTCCCCGCCGAAGCAGGACCAGCCCGAGCCCGGACTGGATGCCGAGCTGATCCCCGGCACCGACCGCGGCGAGAAGTCCTATCGCGGCACCGGCCGCCTCGAGGGCCGTCGCGCGCTGATCACCGGCGCCGACTCCGGCATCGGCGCAGCGGTCGCGATCGCCTTCGCGCGGGAGGGTGCGGACGTCGCGCTGAACTACCTCCCCCAGGAGGAGGAGGACGCCCAGCACATCGCGGGCGTGATCCGGGAGGCGGGGCGCACCGCCGTGCTGCTGCCCGGCGACCTCACCGACGCGGACTTCTGCCGCCGACTCGTCGAGGACGCCGTGGAAGGGCTCGGCGGTCTCGATGCGCTGGTGAACAACGCGGGCCGACAGATCGCGGTCGAATCCCTCGAGGAGATCGACGACCAGCAGTGGGAGGACACCTACGCGGTGAACATCCACGCGATGTTCCGCATCACCCAGGCCGCGCTGAAGCACCTCCCCGCCGGCTCCACGATCGTGAACTCCACCTCGATCCAGGCCTATCAGCCCTCGCCCACGCTCGTGGACTACGCCTCCACCAAGGCGGCGATCAACAACTTCACCAAGGGGCTCGCCCAGCAGCTCGCTCCGCGCGGCATCCGCGTCAACGCAGTCGCGCCGGGCCCGATCTGGACCCCGCTCCAGGTCTCCGACGGACAGCCCAAGGAGGCGCTGCCGGAGTTCGGCAAGAGCACGCCGCTCGGCCGCGCCGGCCAGCCCACCGAGCTCGCGCCGGCCTACGTCTTCCTCACCTCCTCCGAGTCCAGCTACGTGCTCGGGGAGACCCTCGCCGTGACGGGAGGGAGCCCGACCCCGTGAGCCCGGACCGCACGACGCGCACCGCGGAACCGGGAACGACGCCGCGCACCGCGTTGCTGCTCGTCGACCTGCAGGAGGCCTTCTTCGAGGCTCCCGGCCTCGCCGGCGCCCGCGCCGACGTCCTCGCCGCGGTGGGGGCGCTCGCGGACGGAGCTCGCGAGGCCGGGGCCCCGATCCTGCTGGTGACGACCGAGCACAGTCGCGATCGCTCCACCTGGACGCTGAGCATGCTCGAGGACGACCACGGCTACCTGTTCCACGACGATCCGAGCACCGCTGTGGTGCACGAGCTGGACACCTCCGGGATGACCGGCGTCGAGAAGACCCGCGACAGCGCCTGGTTCGGGACCGACCTCGCCCTGAGGCTCCGGAACCTGGGCGCGGACCGGGTGCTGATCGCCGGCGTCTCGACCCACGCCTGCATCGCCCAGACCGCCCGGGACGCCTATGCCCACAACGTCCGCGCCGCGGTGGTCGAGGATGCGGTCGCCGACGAGCGGACCGAGCACATGCGCACCGTCCTCGACCTCCTGGTCGACGATCGGCAGGCGGAGCTCGTGACGCTCGAGGATGCCCTCGGACGTCTGCGGTCCTGAGCGTCGCGCGGCACGCTCTCAGGAGGCGCGGTGGGCCTGGCGATCCGGATCGGGGTCCTAGTGGCCGGGGCGCGGGGCGCCGTCGTCAGGCCGCAGCCGGACCGGCAGACGTTGTACCCGTGCTCGGCGAACATCTCCGACGCGCCGTCGAGGATCTCCTCCCGACGTCCTCGGGGCGGTGTGCGCAGGTTGTCGCCGTCGGGCTCTGTCCGTGGGGATGACGGTCGGTGGTCCCCGTCCGTCGCGTCGTGGCCGTGAGACGGCTCAGTGGCGGCTCCATGCATCGGTGTGCTCCTCGTCCCTCGCGGTGCGTCGGTCAGAGGCGGTATGTCGCGTCCGCTCCGTCCGGGCATGTGATCGGCGCCACGTCGTCACCAGCGTAGGCGATGCCCGGCTCCGCGGACCCCGAAGCCGTCCTGTCAGGAGCGCACGAGCCGGGCGATCGCGGCAGAGGCCTCCTTGAGCTTCTCCTCGCCCTCGGGGCCGCCGGAGCGGGCCGCGTCCAGGACGCAGTGCTGCATGTGGTCGTCCAGCAGGCCCATCGCCACGCCGTCCAGCGCGCTCTTCAGCGCGGAGATCTGCGTGAGGATGTCGATGCAGTACTTCTCCTCGTCGACCATCCGGTGCAGACCCCGGGCCTGGCCCTCGATCCGCTTCAGGCGCGCGAGATAGCGGGACTTGTCGGTGATGTAGCCGTGGTGGTGCTCGTGGCCCTCGGCGGCACCGGCCTCCGCGGCGCCCGTCACGGGAGCCTCGGCGGCGCCGGCGACGGCGTCAGTGGGATCGATGGTGGGCATGGGGTCCTCCTGGGGTGGGCGACCGGGGAGAGCGGAGCGGGCGGTCAGGCCGCGGCCTTCTGACGGTTCTCGGGCGTGGCGGAGGCCGACGCCTGCGGGTTCTCCAGCGCACGGCTGCGGAAGGACCGCAGGCGCAGGCTGTTGCCGACCACGAACACGCTGGAGAACGCCATCGCGGCCCCGGCGAGCATCGGGTTCAGCAGGCCCAGCGCCGCCAGCGGGATGGCCGCGACGTTGTACGCGAAGGCCCAGAACAGGTTGCCCTTGATGGTGGAGAGGGTACGACGGGACAGGCGGATCGCGTCGGCCGCGGAGCGCAGGTCGCCGCGCACCAGGGTGATGTCCCCGGCCTCGATCGCGACGTCGGTCCCGGTGCCCATCGCGAGCCCGAGGTCGGCCTGGGCGAGCGCCGGGGCGTCGTTCACGCCGTCGCCGACCATCGCGACGATCCTCCCCTGCTCCTGGAGCCGGGTGACCTCGGCGATCTTGTCTTCGGGCATGACCTCGGCGATGACCTCGCCGATCCCGACCTCGGCCGCGATGTGCTCGGCCACGGCGCGGTTGTCGCCGGTGAGCAGCACAGGGGTGAGGCCGAGGCCCTTCAGCTGGGTGATGGCCTCGGCACTGGTGGGCTTGACGACGTCGGCGACGACGAGCACGCCGCGCGCCTCGCCGCCCCAGACCACGACCACGGCGGTCTCGCCGCGGGCCTCCGCGGACGCCTTCGCGGTGGCGAGCTCGGCGGGCATCGCGGCGCCGTCCAGCAGGTTCTCCCGTCCGACGAGGACCCGGGCGCCCTCGACGGTGCCGCGCACTCCGCGACCGGCGAGGTTCTCGAAGTCGGTCACCTCGGGCAGGGTGCCGTCGGCCCCCGCCGCCCCCCGGGCGGCAGCGCCCTGCGCGATGGCCTGGGCGATCGGGTGCTCGGAGGCGTTCTCGACGGCGCCGGCGCGGCGCAGCAGCTCTGCCGGGTCGGTGTCGGGGGCGGCGACCGCCTCGGTGAGGGTCATCCTCCCGGTGGTGACGGTGCCGGTCTTGTCCAGCAGCACGGTGTCGACGCGGCGGGTGGACTCGAGCACCTCGGGCCCCTTGAGCAGGATGCCCATCTGGGCGCCGCGGCCGGTGCCGACCAGCAGGGCGGTGGGGGTGGCGAGGCCGAGCGCGCAGGGGCAGGCGATGATCAGCACCGCGACGGCCGCGGTGAAGGCGGCCTCGGCGCCGTTCCCGGTCAGCAGCCAGGCGGCGAGGACGACGATCGCGATGACGAAGACGATCGGCACGAAGATGCCCGAGACCCTGTCGGCGAGGCGCTGGATCTCGGCCTTGCCGGACTGGGCGTCCTCCACCATCTGCGCCATGCGGGCGAGCTGGGTGTCGGCGCCGACGCGGGTCGCGCGGACCACGAGGCGGCCGCCGGCGTTGACGGTCGCGCCGGTGACGGCGTCGCCCTCGCCCACCTCGACGGGCACGGACTCGCCGGTGAGCATCGAGGCGTCCACGGCGGAGCTGCCCTGCTCGACGACGCCGTCGGTGGCGATCTTCTCGCCGGGTCGGACCACGAAGAGGTCTCCCTCGGCGAGCTCGCCGACGGGCACGCGCACCTCGGCGCCGTCCTTCAGCACGGCGACGTCCTTCGCGCCCATGTCCAGCAGGGCGCGCAGCGCGGCGCCGGCCTGGCGCTTCGAGCGCTTCTCGAGATAGCGGCCCAGCAGGATGAACATGGTCACGCCCGCGGCGACCTCGAGGTAGATGTTCGCCGCGCCGTCGGTCCGGCCGATCGTCAGCGAGAACTCATGGGTCATCCCCGGCATCCCCGCGCTGCCGAGGAACAGGGCGTACAGCGACCAGAGATAGGCGGCGGTCACGCCGACGGAGATGAGCGTGTCCATGGTCGTGGCGCCGTGGCGGAGGTTGATCGCGGCGGCGCGGTGGAAGGGCCAGGCCGCCCACACCACGACGGGGGAGGTGAGCGTCAGGACGAGCCACTGCCAGTTCGTGAACTGCAGCGCCGGCACCATCGACAGCACGATCACCGGGATCGTGAGGAGCGCCGCGCCGATCAGGCGCTGGCGCAGGGAGCGCAGCTCGGGATCCTCCGACTCCTCGGCGTCCTCCCCCTCGGAGCGCTCCTTCGGCGGGGCGGGGAGGGCGGCGGTGTAGCCGGCCTTCTCGACCGTGGTCACGAGCTGCTGGGGGTCGTAGCCTTCCGGCGCCATGACCCGCGCCTTCTCGGTCGCGTAGTTCACCGACGCGCTGATGCCGTCAAGCTTGTTGAGCTTGCGCTCGATGCGGTTCGCGCACGAGGCGCAGGTCATGCCGCCGATCTCGAGCTCGATGCCGACGTCGAGCGGCCGCGGGGCCTCTCTGGTGCTCATCCTGGGGCTTCTTCCTCGCGGGCTGCGACCGCGTCGTATGAGGGGTCGGGACGGGTCCGCGGCGGCCGGTGGGGACCGGCCGCCGCGGGAGGGGAGGGCCGCGCAGGGTGACGTCTCTGCCGCGGGGCGACCCTCGGAGGTCTCAGGCGCGGACGGCGGAGTAGCCGGCCTCCTCGACGGCGGCGAGCACGGCGGCCTCGTCGACCGCGGCGTCGGAGCCGACGCGGAGCAGGCCGGTCTCGTGGCTGACCTCGACGCCGGTGACGCCGGGGACCTCGCCGACCTCCTCGCGGACGGACATCTCGCAGTGGCCGCAGGTCATGCCGGTGACCTGGAAGTCGATCGTGGTCGCGCTCATGGAACTCTCCTCGTGATGATCCGGGTATACCCTCAAGGGGTATCGAACTATCTCCATTTATACCCCCAAGGGGTATATGGATTCAAGGTCCCCGCGGGGGAACGGGGTGTCGTCCGTCACCCCGGGGTGCTTCGATGGGGCCATGAGCATCGATGCCGTTGCCCACATCCGCGAGGAGACCGAGCGGTCCGTCGCCGCCCTCACCTCCGTCGACCCCGAGCAGAGCGTTCCCACCTGCCCCGACTGGACCGCCGACGACCTGCTGTGGCACCTCGCCGAGGTCCACGAGTTCTGGGCGGCGATCCTCGAGTCCGGGGCGACCGACGAGGAGCAGGTCATGGCGATCGAGGAGGGCAAGGACGCGCGGCCCGCCGAGCGCGACGCCCTCCTCGCCCGCCGCGCGAGTGCGACCGAGGCGCTGCTGTCCCAGCTCGTCGCACGCGCCGACGACGAGCCCGCCTGGTTCTGGTACTCCGCCGTCCAGGGCGTGGGGATCACCCGCCGCATGCAGACCCACGAGGCGACGATCCATCGCGTCGACGCCGAGCTCACCGCCGGCCGCTCCGTCACCCCGATCCCGCGGCAGATCGCGGCCGACGGGCTCGCCCACGTGCTCGAGGTGATGTGGCCCGCCGGCTTCGAGTGGATCCCCGACTGGGCCGAGACGCGTCCCGTCGCCGTCGTCGAGATCGCCCCCGAGGGCGGCACCGCCCGGATGCTGGAGATCAGCCGCTGGAGCGGGACCCGGCCCCGTGACGGGAAGGAGTTCGACGCCCCCGTCGGCCGCCTCCTGTCCGAGGGGCAGGCTCCCGGCGACCTGCCTCGGGCCCGCGCCGCCGGCACCGCGCAGGCGCTGGACCTGTGGGCCTGGGGGCGCGAGCAGGCCCTCGCGCACCTGGAGGGCGAGGAGCAGCGCGTGGCCGTCCAGGGAGACTCCGCCGGCATCGCCCAGCTCGCCTCGCTCATCGCCGAGGGGCACGACTGACCTCTCGATCTCGTGGTGCGCCGGCGCCGGCCGTCGGCCGCGCAGGGCCCGCGCGCAGGTGCGGAGCACCCCCGCCCTGCCGCGCGGCGACGGCGCTCAGCCCCGCGGCACCAGAACCACCGGGACATGTGCCCAGCCGCCCACCGGCGCGATCTCCCGCTCGCCGGGCGTCTCGCCGGGGCGCACGTCCGCCGCGGAGAGCAGCGCCTTCAGCAGCGTGAGCAGCTCGAGCGTCGCGAGGGGGCGGCCCGGGCAGACGTGGGGACCGGCGCCGTAGACCAGGTTCCGCTCCGCGTTCCCCGCGGGGTCCAGCGCCTCCGGATCGGGGAAGACCCGCCCGTCACGATTGGCCGAGGTCCAGTGCACCAGCACCCGCTCGCCCGCACCGATCTCGTGACCGGCGAGGGACACGGGGCAGGTCGTGACCCGCCTGTTGGAGACGAAGGGGTCGTCGATGCGCAGCAGCTCGTCGATGATCGCGGTCGCCTCCTCGTCCGAGCCGTCCCGAACCCGGTCCGCGAGAGCGGGGGCATGGGCGAGGGCGTGGAGCAGCACCCCGGTGCACAGCGCGATCGAGCCGAGGTCCCCGCCGGTCCAGTTGCGCAGGATCGAGACGATCTCCTCCTCGTGCAGCGCCCGCTCCGTCGAGCCCGGCACCTCGGGATCCGGCAGCGGCACCCGCAGCCGCAGCAGCGCGGTGGTCGGATCCTCCGGTGCGTCCTGCTCGGCGGCCCGACGGGGTGCGAGCACCGAGCGGATGATCGCGTCGAAGTGCTCGGCGACCTCGCGGGTCCGCTCCAGCTCTCCTGAGCGCGAGGCCTCGTGGTTGTCGGACATCCACTGCAGCAGCTCGGGCTCGAGCACGGCGGGCCAGCCCAGCCACGCGGTCTGCCCGCGCACCGCGAACACCGCGCCGAGCGCCGCGACCGCGTCGATCTCCGTGCCGGCCGCTCCCACCCCGTCCAGCAGCTCCTCCACGAGGCCCCCGGCGACCTCGCGCAGCACGGGGGCGAGGCGGGCCATCTCCTCGGGACCGAAGAACGGATCGGTCGCCGCGCGCATCGCGGCGTGCTCGGCGCCGTCGAGGCCGTTCGGCACCTGGAGGAAGCGGGAGACCTCGGAGGAGAAGCTCTCCGCGTCCTCGACGACCGCGAGCGCCTCGGCGTGGCCGAGCACCACCCAGGTCCCGTCGGGCGTGCGCGCCAGCGGCGAGCGCTCGCGCAGCTCGTCGGTCGCGGAGCGGGGTTCGAGTCCGGCGGGGTCGAAGGTCGGCAGGCTCATGGCCTCACCCTAGCGAGCGCTCCAGGGCCCCGGCCGGGACCTCCTTCCTGCGCAGCCGACCCTCCGCCAGGTGCACGAGCGCCGCGAACAGGAGGAAGGCGAGCAGCACCACGCCGGTCGTCGCCAGCACATGCGGCCAGGACGACGCGGTCGGGTCGAGGAAGGCGTAGGGGTACCAGCCGGTCACGCCCCGCGCACCCAGGTCGCGACGAGATACACGACCGGATACGCCAGCCATGCCAGGACCCGCCGGGCCGACGGGGTGCGGCGCCGCGGGGTCAGGAGCCAGTCCAGCAGCGCCGCGACCGGGGCGAGACGGTGGAGCACGATCCCCGTCCAGCCGATGTCCCAGCGCAGCAGCTCGTCCAGCGGCGCGACCAGCAGCGCGTAGATGGTCCCGGTCATCACGAGATAGAACGCGACCGCGCCGCGCAGGTCGTCCCACCACGGCGGTCGCCGTCGCCGGGACAGCGCCGTCCCCGCCAGCAGCAGGGCGGCGAAGGCGAGGTTGGACTGGTTCGTGAAGAAGGAGAGGTGCTGAGCGAGGGAGCCGTCCCGGATCGCGGTGAGGGTGCTGGTGAGCAGGGCCGCCAGGACGAGGATCGCGACGGCGACCCGTGCGCCGCGGGCCGCGCGGACGGCGGTCGCCGAGCGGCCCGATGGTGCCGCCGGCGGCGGCGTCGCCGCGGGCGCCGCCGATCCGGACTGCTGCGGCGTTGGGCGAACGGCGGGGGAGGAGCGCGGCTCCTGGGCGCCGCTCATGAACCGCGCGGCCAGGAGTCCCGCACCGGGGCACCTCCCTCGACGACGTGCTCTCTCGCACCGGGCAGGGACGTCCAGGCGTCACGGGGACGGTAGCCGAGCTCGAGATGGGTGTTCGTCATGGACCAGCGTCGGTCGGGGTTGTCGGAGATGGCGTAGTACAGCCCGAAGCGGACCTCCGCCTCGATCGCGCACCGCACCACCTCGGTGCAGTCCGCAGGGCTGAGCCACATGGCGCGCAGGATCTCCTCCTCCGCCTCGAGCGGGTCCTCGCTGAACCAGCCGATGCGGAGGCAGATCACGTCCAGGCCGTGCTCGTCGTGGTAGAAGCGGCCGAGGGTCTCGCCGAAGACCTTCGAGACCCCGTACAGGGAGTCCGCCCGCGGCGGCTGGTCGGGGTAGACAGGCCACAGCTCGTGGCGGTCGTACATCCCGAAGGCATGGTTCGAGGAGGCCAGCACCACGCGCCGCACGCCGGCCCGGTGCGCCGTCTCGAGCACGTTGCGCACGCCGACGATGTTGGCCTCGAGCACCGCCTCCCAGCTCGACTCCGGCGAGGAGGCCCCGGCCATGTGCACGACGGTGTCGACGCCGTCCATGAGCGCGGCCACCTCCTCGAGGTCCGCGAGGTCGGCGAGGCGCAGCTGCCTCCCCGGCGGCGCCTCGTCCGGATCGCGGCCGTGGAGGACGAGCTCGTAGTCCTCCGTCAGCGTGCGGGCCAGGTGGGAGCCGATCCCTCCGGTCGCTCCGGTGATCAGGACTCGTCGTCGAGCGGTGTTCCCCGTCATGCCCCCAGTATGGGCCTCGTGGTCCCGGTCACGCAGGCGCGAGGCGAGGATTCTCCGCCGTCCGGGCCGCCTCCAGCAGCGCCTCCGCCACCTGCCCCGTCGCGGAGTTCTGCTCGGCGCCGGGGCGCTGCACCAGCATCAGCGTCGTGGTGCGCGGGCGCTCCGGCTCCTGGAGCTGCACGAGCGAGCCCGCGGCGAGGTCCGCCGCGCACAGCGAGCGCGGCAGCACCGAGTAGCCGGCCCCGGCCCGCACCGCGGCGATCACTGCGTGCAGGGACGGCACCGTCAGGGCCGGGCCCACCGCGGGATGCTGCTTGCCGTACTGGGTGCGCCAGTAGCGGCGCACCACGGGCATGTCGTCGGCCGTGGAGACCAGCGGCACCGCCGCGAGGGCCGCGCAGACCGGCACGCCCTCCGAGCGCGCCTCGACGCGGCCGGCCCAGGCCGGGGCGGCGACCAGCAGATGCTCCTCCTCCGCGAGCTCCGTGACCGAGAGCGCCCGGCCGCGCGGCCGCTGGGCGGTGATCAGCAGGTCGTGCCGGCCCTCGCGCAGCTGCTCGAGCAGCTCCTCGTCCTCCCCGGTCGCCACGTGCACGCGCACCCCGCCCGCGACCAGCGGGGCGAGCGCGGGCAGCACGTGCGAGCACAGCAGCTCCGGGGGCCCTGCCAGGTGCACCGGCGCGGTGCGCCCGTCGAGCTCGCAGTTCCCGCCCGCGACCACGTCGAGATCGTCCAGCGGTCCGGAGATCCGCTCGGCGAGCTCCCGGGCGAAGGCGGTGGGCTCCACCCCGCGCGGCAGGCGCTGGAAGAGCTGGCGCCCCAGCTGCTCCTCGAGGCTGCGGATCTGCGCCGTGACGGTGGGCTGGGTGAGCCCGAGCGCGGGGGCCGCCGCGGTGAAGGAGCCCGCCCGGTGCACGGCGAGGAAGGTGCGCAGCAGGTTGAGGTCCTGGACGGGAGCGAGAGTGGAGGTCGTCACAGCGCCGAGGCTAGCCGCGCCGATGACCTCACGCCATAGGAAGAGGGATACCTCCCATAGGGCCTGCTATTGGCGTGCGCATGTCGGGCCGCACTAGCGTCCCGGACATCGCCGCGCTCGGCGTCCCGCACGGAGCGCCGCCGGCCCGACCGCCCCCGACCCACGGAGGTCCCTCCATGTCCCAGCACCTGCTCGCCCCGATCACCCTGCGCGACCTCACCGTCCGCAACCGGATCTGGGTCCCGCCCATGTGCCAGTACTCCGTCGCCGCCGGTGACGGCGTCGCCACCGACTACCACCTGATGCACTACGGCTCCTTCGCCCGCGGCGGCGCCGGCGCCGTGATCCTCGAGGCCACCGGCGTGGTCCCCGAGGGGCGCATCGCCCCGCAGGACCTCGGCCTGTGGGACGACGCCCAGCGCGAGGCGCTGCGCCCGATCGTCGACCTGATCCACTCCTTCGGCGCGGCGGCCGGGATCCAGCTCGCCCACGCCGGGCGCAAGGCCTCCACCGAGCCCGAGTGGGGCACCCCGCACCCCGGCGCCTCCCTCGCAGGCGCCGACGGCGGCTGGGAGACCGTGGCCCCCTCCGCGATCGCCTACGACCAGCTCACGGAGCCCACCGCCCTGGACGAGGCGGGGATCGACGAGGTCGTCGAGGCGTTCGTCGCCTCCGCCGTGCGCGCCGTCGAGGCGGGCTTCGACCTGATCGAGATCCACGCCGCCCACGGCTACCTGCTGCACGAGTTCCTCTCGCCGCTGAGCAACCAGCGCACCGACTCCTACGGCGGCGAGCTCGCCGGCCGTGCCCGCCTCCTGCTGCGCGTCGTGGACGCGGTGCGCGGCGCTGTCCCCGTCGGCATGCCGCTGCTGGTGCGCATCTCGGCGACCGAGTGGGTCGAGGGCGGCTTCGACCTCGACCAGGCGACCCAGGTCGTCACCTGGCTCGGCGAGCACGGCGTGGACATGGTCGACGTCTCCTCCGGCGGCAACGCCGTGCTGCCCGAGGGGGCGGAGATCCCCGTCGGCCCCGGCTACCAGACGCCGCTGGCCGCGCACCTGCGCGAGCACACCGAGATGCCGGTCTCCGCGGTCGGCATGCTCGATACGCCCTTCCAGGCCGAGCACGTCCTCGCCACCGGTCAGGCCGACGTGGTGCGCGTCGGCCGCGCCTTCCTGCGCGAGCCGAACTGGGGCCTGGACGCCGCCCTCGCCCTGCGCGGCGACGGCGAGATCGTCCCGCCCCAGTACCGGCGCGCCTTCCGCCAGGCCCTGCGCCGCGGCTGAGCGGCTCAGCCTGCCGCGCTGCCCGTCGGCGGCGCGGCAGGCCCGGGCCTGCCCGGGAACAGGCCGCTGCCCCCGCCGGGCGCGGCCTGCGGACGGATCTCCCCGCGCAGCCGCTCCATCCGCTGGTCGAGCTCGTCCGCGACCCGGGCCGCGTCGTCGAGCTCGGCCCGCAGCGCGGGCGGGAGTTTCTTCTCGTACTTGTAGGAGAGCTTGTGCTCGGTGCTGGCCCAGAAGTCCATCGCGATCGTACGGATCTGCAGCTCGACGGGCACCTGCTCCACATGGGTGGAGAGATAGACCGGCACCTGCACGATCAGGTGCAGGGAGCGGTAGCCGTTGGGCTTCGGGGAGGCGATGTAGTCCTTGACCGTGAGCACCTCGAGATCGCCCTGGGCGGCGAGGATGTCCGCGATCCAGTAGGCGTCCGCGACGAAGCTGGTGGTGATGCGGATGCCCGCGATGTCGTGGATCCGCTCGCGGATCGCGCGCACCGTCATCTCGCCCTCGGTGCGCAGCGCCTTCTCCATCAGGGACTCCACCGACTTCAGCCGAGTGCGCACGTGCTCGATGGGGGAGTAGTCGTGCATCTGCTCGAACTCCTTGCGGAGGACCTCCACCTTCGTCAGCACCTCGTCGATGCCGAACTGGTAGTGCATCCGCAGCGCGATGAACTCCTCGTACACCTGCCGCAGCCCCGCCGCGATCTCCTCCTGCTCTGCCGGGGTCGGGACATGCCCGCCGGTGCGCGCCGTGACCAGCTCACGGACCCTGTGCTCAGGGGGCTCCTGCGGTGAAGGGGCTGCGTCCATCCGTCGACTCTCCTCGCGGGATGCGGGTTCGGGAGGTCGATCCTGCCAGAGCGGACTGGGCGCGACGTGGACGCGCGCCGACCGTGGACGGGGCGGTGCCCGAGCCGCCGAGCCGTCGCTCGAGAGGAGCGGGCCGTGGTCCGACCGACCCCGGGATCAGGCGCGCCCGATGCGCGCCTGCCACCACGCCGCCGTCTCCGCGAGGGAGTTGAAGGTGAA
Organism: Brachybacterium paraconglomeratum; assembly: GCF_003994255.1. Lineage (GTDB taxonomy): Bacteria > Actinomycetota > Actinomycetes > Actinomycetales > Dermabacteraceae > Brachybacterium > Brachybacterium conglomeratum. The sequence goes on from NZ_ML133860.1 coordinate 24,911, forward strand.
CACGTGCGGGGCGGCGAGTCCAGGGAGCTCGGCCGCCGCGAGCGCGTCCAGCAGCGGGTCGGGGTCCCAGTGGCCGGGTCCCAGCAGTCGCCGCACGCCGGAGGACTCGGCGGTCAGCATCCGCAGGGAGCGGCCCACCCCGATCCGGGTGCCGATCCGCAGCAGCCGGGTGCGGCTCGCCGGCGCCGCGACGCCCGGGCGCACCGCCATGTCGATCCCGGCCTCCCGCAGCTGCTCCGCCCAGGTCAGCAGGGGGTCCGGGGAGAACAGCATCTGGGTGGCGACATAGGAGGCGTGCTCCGCCTTCCGCCGCAGCAGCTCGAGCGCCGCCGCGGGGTCGGCATGCGGATGCCCCTCGGGATGCGCGCCGACGCCGACCACGAGCCCGCGCCCGGCCGGGGCGATCGCCTCGAGCAGCGTGAGCGCCCCGTCGTAGGGGCCCGCGGGCGGGGTCGCGTCCCCGGCGATGACGAACAGCTCCTCGATGCCCGCGCCGCCGAGCCGCTCCAGGATCCTCTCGAGCGCGTCCGGCCCCTCGACCATCCGCGCGGCGAGGTGCGGGACCGCGACCATGCCCCCGGCGGCGAGCGCCGTCGCCGCCTCGAGCGTCGCCTCGAGCCCCTGGGCGGGGGAGGCGGTGACCGTCACCCGCGACCCGGCGGGCAGGTGCTCGAGCGCGCGCTCGGCGATGCCGGGCAGCGGGATCACCTCGAACTGCGCCTGCCGTGACGCCGGGTTCGGGGGAGGGGAGCCCCCGGGGCCCGACGTCGCGGACGTGCCTGCCCGGTCAGCCACCGGCGGCGGCCTCCCCGGCGAGCGCTCCGACATCGGCCTTCGGCTGCTCCTTCGCCGGGTCGATGAACGGCTTCGGCACCACGGTCGCCGCCACCGGCGGGACGGTGGAGGGGAGACGGGCGCCGGGGCGCTCGCCGACGTCGACCGTGAACTCCGTGCCGAGGGCGGAGAGTCCCGCCGGCACGAGGGCGAGGCCGATGTTCTTCTCGAGCCGCGGGGAGAAGCAGGCGGAGGTCACCTTCCCGACCACCTCGCCGTCGTGCATCACGGGGAAGTGGTCGATCATCGAGCCGTCGTTGTAGGTGCCGAGCCGCTCGCCGCCGATCTCGAGGCCGACGAGCATGCGCCTGGGCCCCTCGGCCTTGACCTTCGCCAGCGCCGCCTTGCCGAGGAAGTCGGCCTCCTGGTCGAGGTCCACCATCCAGTCGTAGCCCATCCCCACCTCGAAGGGGTTGGTGTCCACGGTGATGTCGGCGCCGTGGGCGAGCATCCCGCCCTCGATGCGGCGCATGTGGCACGGGCCGATGACCCGCAGGCCGTGCGGCTCGCCGGCCTCGAGCACCTTCGCCCAGAGCCGCTCCGCGTCGTGCGAGGCGTTCTTGACGTAGATCTCGTAGCCGATCTCGCCGGTGTACCCGGTGCGGGAGACGATCACCTCGATCCCGTCGATCGTGAACTCGTGGAGGTAGTAGTAGCGGATGTCCGCCACCGCTTCGCCCACGAGATCGCGCAGCACGGCATAGGACTTCGGGCCCTGGACCTGCACGGGGCCGACGTCGATCTCCTCGATGCTGACGTCCATCCCGGCGTAGGCCGCGACGCCGCGGGCCCACAGCAGGATGTCGCTGTCGGCGAGGGAGAGCCAGAAGCGGTTCTCCTCCAGGCGCAGCAGGATCGGGTCGTTGAGGATCCCGCCGTGCTGGTCGCAGAGGAAGACGTACTTGCACTGGCCCACCTTGCACTTCGAGAGATCGCGGGTGACCAGCAGGTTGGTGAAGTCGAAGGCGTCGGGGCCGGAGATCTCGATCTGCCGCTCCACGCCGACGTCCCACAGGGTCACGCCCTGCAGCAGGGCCCAGTACTCCGCGAGCGGATCGCCGTAGTGCCGGGGGTGGTACGTGTGGTTGTAGACGCTGTAGAGCGCCACCACGTGCTGTCTCGAGGCGTAGAAGAACGGGGACTTGCGGATCCGGGGGTAGAGCATGACCCCGGGATCGGGGTTCACCGCCATGGTGTCCTCCTCGGGTCGGGACGTCGATGTCCGCTGTCCTCCTACTCTGGCACCCGCGTGCAGTATGCGCAATGGTGTGCGCAATGCGCAACGAGGGCGGTATCCTCGGGCCGACGGCGTCGGAGCGGACGAGGCACAGAGCCCCGGACGCGGCGCCGAGCAGAAGGAGGACGGAGCGAGGGATGACCGAGCGAGCCACGACGGAGCGGAGCACGACGGCCCACGGGGCGGTGCAGTCCGTGGACCGGGCGGTGAAGGTGCTCGAGACGATCGCGCGCGAGGACGGGGCGAGCGTGGCGGCGATCGCCCGTGAGCTGGAGGTCCATGCCTCCACCGCCTCGCGCCTGGTCGCCTCCCTCGAGCGGCACGACCTCGTCGAGCGAGGGGACGACGGCGCCGTGCAGCTGGGCGTGGGTCTGCTGCGCCTGGCCTCCGCTGCCCGGCCGCGCCGGGACCTCACCGCGATCGCGGGCCCGGTCTGCGAGGCGCTCGCCGAGGAGCTCGGGGAGACCGTCAACGTCGCGGTGCTGCGCGGCGGCGTCGCGGTGAACCTCTACCAGGCCCAGGCCCGCAGCACCGTCGCGATGCACAACTGGGTGGGCGACCGGACCGTGCTGCACGCGACCTCGAGCGGGAAGATGCTGCTGGCGCACCTGGACCCGGCCCAGCGACGCGAGCTGTTGCGCGGCGAGCTCGAGTCCTTCACCGCGCGCACCCTCACCGATCCGGCCGCTCTCGAACGGCAGCTGGACGAGGCGCGCGAGCGCGGCTGGGCCCAGGCCGTCGAGGAGTTCGAGGAGGGTCTGGTCGCGCTCGCCGCCCCGGTGCGCGGCCCCGAGGGCACCGTGATCGCGGCCGTCTCCGCCGCTGGCCCCGCCTACCGGCTCGCCCCGGAGCGGCTGCCCGAGGCGGCGGAGGTGCTGCGGGCCGCGACAGAGGAGATCTCCCGCCGCCTCGGCCACCGCGGCGACCTGCGCGACCTCTAGGATCAGCAGATGCTCCTCATCGCCCGGGCCTCGCAGGACGAGATCCTCGCTGCCTTCGCCCCGCTCCGCCTCCCCGAAGACCCTGACCGGACGTGGCACGTGGGGCCCACAGCCCCGAGCGGGTGGACCGCGGCCTGGGTCGAGGAGGAGACGACGCTCCCCGAGACCTGGGACCTGGTGCTCCTCGGCGAGGTCGGGGATCCGCGCGTGGTGCGCGTCCGCACCGGGGGAGCGGAGCGGAGGTTCGCCTGGGACATCCACGACGCGAGCATCCCGGGGGAGGTTCCCGCCGCCATCGCGGCGACGCTCGGGATGCCCGGCACCGAGGCGGCGTTCCGCCTCGCTCTCGAGGAGCACCTGCTCGGGGAGACGACTGCGGAGGAGGAGGACCTCGCCCTCTCCCAGGTCGCCGAGGCCCTCGGCGGGGCCAGAGGCAGGAACGGGCTGCCCGAGCTGGAGAACGACACCTTCCGGGAGGTGCTGCTGGACCGCGGCGATGCCTCGCGACGCCGCGATCTCGCCGAGCAGTTCTTCTACGGGGAGGAGGGCTGGGTGCTCACGGAGATCGGCGGGGACTGGTTCACCGTGCATTCCGCCGACACACCCGAGCTCGGCGCGGGGCCCTTCGACCTCGACGACGCGTCGGGCGAGGACCAGCCGGTGCTCGTGCTGTGGCGCGGCAGCGGCTCCGGCGCCGTCCTCGAGGACCGGGAGGACCTCATGGAGCTCATCCAGTGGAACACCGGCTGGGTCGAGCAGATCGACGACTCCGCAGAGCGTGCCACGACCGGCGAGGCGCTTGTCGAGGCCTTCGGCGTGGGGGAGGGAGCGCGTCGCCTCCGCGATCTGTGCGCCGTGCGGACCGTCGACGGCGATCCCCTCGCCCAGCTGCTCGAGCTGCTGGACATCCCGCGCACCGCCCTGCTGGTCCTGGACGACGACCCCTCGGCCCCCGAGCCGATGTCGATCGACGCGCCGGGCGGCTTCCTCCGCGGGGTGAGGCGGCTCTTCGGAGGGCGCGGCTGACGCGGGCCGGGAGCGATGGTCCCGGCGGGCACGGTCAGCGCCGACGGGAGGAGCCGGCCGGTTCGTGGTCCTCGAGCGGGGCGAGGAAGCGCTCGATCCCGTCCACGACGGCGCGGAAGCGCGGGGAGGCGAACACGTCGAAGCCGTGCTGGGCACCGGGCAACTCCGCGGAGAGGACCGGGGAGGGCGAGCCGGCGCGCAGGTGCGCCGCGAGGTCCCGGGCCTGCTGGACCGGGACCCAGTTGTCCAGCGTGCCGTGGAGCACCAGCATCGGCGGTGCGCCATGCGGTGCATCAGGTGGCGGGACTCGAAGTGTCTGCTGCCGGTGGAGTACCCGCCGCCGTGGAAGTACAGCAGCACCGGGGCGGGGGAGTCCGCCTCATGGTCGCGGCGACGGTACAGGTCCAGGCGGTGCTCGCGCCCGCCCGGGCCGTAGGCGAGGCCCGGGACGCGCTCGACCTCCCGCGGGCGCAGCGGCAGCGGAGACAGCCAGGCCCAGCGGAAGGGGCGCGCCCCCTCCGGGCGGCCCACGATCCGGAGGATCACGGCGCGGCTGCGGGAGATCCGCCGCTGGATCAGCACGAGGCCGAGGAGCACGAACAGCCCGAGGGTGATCCCGGCCGCAGCGGCGAGCGGCCCGAGCGCGGGACCGTCGTCGGAGGGCAGCAGCGAGGGGGCGAGGTTCAGCGTGAGCAGGAGCAGCACCAGCATCGGCAGCTCGTTCAGGGCGACGCTGAGGTAGTACACGGCCCGGGCCAGCAGTAGGGGGCGACGCGGGGGCCTGAGCATGAGGGCGATGACCCCCGCCCAGATCACGAGCGTGAGGAGGAGACCGTAGGACATGGGATCCTTCCGCCGCCCCGCACCGATGCGCCGCGGCCTACGGCGCCCGCAGGACGGGGAGCCGACCGGGATGCGGCGTGTCGCCGCCATCGACCCTAGAGCGAACCGCGGCGTCGGGCCAGGCCCCCGGCGCCGCCGGCACCGTCCGCCGCCGACTCGCCGTGCGAGTGTCGGTAGCCTGCCTCCGAGGCCGCGTGCTGCGGTCGGAGCGAGGAGGAGAGCCGTGGAGCTGCAGGACCTGCTGGACGCGATGAACGCCGGGGAGCGGATCGAGGGCGGCTCGCCGCTGCACGAGGTCATGCACGTGGCGAGCCAGCAGGCGATGCGCGTGACGGCCGAGCTCAACGGCTCCTATCACGAGCCCGCGCGGGTGCGGGAGCTGCTGGCCGAGCTCACCGGCATGGAGATCGCGGAGAGCGTCACGCTCTTCCCTCCGTTGACCGCGGACTTCGGGCGGAACCTCCGCCTCGGCGAGCGGGTGTTCATCAACTCCGGCTGCCGCTTCCAGGACCAGGGCGGCATCACGATCGGCGACGACTGCCTGATCGGGCACGATGTCGTGATGGCGACGCTGAACCATGACATGGACCCGGCGCGCCGTGCGGATCTGCACCCCGCGCCGATCGTCGTCGGGAACCGGGTGTGGATCGGCGCGAAGGCGACCGTGCTGCCCGGGGTCACGATCGGGGAGGACGCCGTGGTGGGCGCCGGGTCCGTGGTGACGAAGGACGTCCCCGCCGGGACGGTCGTCGTCGGCTCCCCGGCGCGGGTGGTGCGCGAGGTGCCGCGGAGCTGAGGGGAGGGCCGGCCGTCGGGCTGCGCGCTGAGGGGCGACCCGACGAGCGAGGGCTGCCACGGAGGTCTCCTACGAGGTGCGGCGTAGTCCGCAAGGTGGCCCGCACGAGCGGCGGGTAAAGAAAAAACGCCCTGTCACCAGGGCGTTTCTTGGGGTGATCGACGGGATTTGAACCCGCGACCGCCTGGACCACAACCAGGAGCTCTACCAACTGAGCTACGACCACCATGTGCGACCTGACGGCCTGCAACGAGAGATCAGCATACCCGGTCCGAGCGGTGCTTTCCTCCACGAAGCGGCTCGCAGGAGTGTGAGACGCATTGCATCGGCGACAGCGGCCCGGACGGCGCCACGACGGCGGGCGCGATCCTCGCTCGGCGTCGCCGGGTGATGCGCCCCAGCAGCCGCCGGACGGATGGCCCGCACGGCACCTGCCGACCGGGCCCTCCCGCGGTCACAGCGGGGCGCCGCTCAGAGCAGCTCGGCGCGCAGCTGCTCGGGCGACTTCGGGGAGAGCAGGCCCGGCGCCACGTCGAAGGGGGTCCGCGCGCCGTGCTCGCCGGTGGCGGCCAGGCGTGCGGCGGCCCGGGCGTAGGCGACCAGCACGCTCGCGGTGAACTCGGGGTTCGACTCCTCCTGCGGGTGGTATTCGATGGTCTGCGTCGTGCCGGGGGAGGACTCGCCGGAGCGGATCACGAAACCGCCGTGGGGCGCGCCCCGGTGGTCGCGGGCGAGCTCCTCGGCGGTGATGAAGTGGACCGTCGTGTCGTAGGGCTCGAAGTAGTGCGGCATCGTCACGATCTCCTCGCGCACCGCCTCGGCGTCGGCGCCCTCTTCGAGCACCACGAAGCACTCGCGCACGTGCTTCTCGCGGGTGCTGAGCTCGGGCCGTTCGCCGGCGCGCACCCGCGCGATCGCGTCCTCGGAGGGGATCGTGTACTGGACGGCGCCGGCGACCCCGTCCACGCGGCGCACCGCGTCGGAGTGCCCCTGGGACAGGCCGCGGCCCCAGAAGGTGTAGGTGTCGCCGGAGGCGAGGATCGCCTCGCCGAAGAGGCGGTTGATCGAGAACAGGCCGGGGTCCCATCCGGTGGAGATCAGCGCCGTGGTGCCGGCCTCGCGGGCCGCGGCGTCCACGGCCGCGTAGTGCTCGGGGATCCGGGCGTGGGTGTCGAAGCTGTCCACGACGGTGAAGCGGGCGGCGAGCTGCGGGGTCTGCGCGGGCAGATCCGACTTCGAGCCGCCGCATAGCACGAGCACGTCGATCTCGCCGGGCATCGACTCGAGCGCGTCCATCGAGCGGACCGCGGTGTCCTCGAGGGCGGTGGTCAGGGTCGACGGGTCGCGGCGCGTGAAGACGCCCACCAGCTCCATGTCCTCCTGGAGGGAGACGGCGAGCTCCACGCCCCGTCCCAGGTTCCCGTAGCCGACGATTCCGAGGCGATGTGCAGTCATTGTCCTTGCTCTGGTCGAGGGGAGGCGCCCGCAGCGGCGGACGCCCTGGTCGATGCTACTGAAGCGCCGCCGACCGGGAGCAGGAGAGCCACGTGACGGGCTCGCGTCCCGCGTTGCACCGCCCCTGGGGGAGGGGGAGACTGGCGGCATGATCGTCGCCTTCTCCGTCCAGCCCACCGGTGCCCCCTCCGACCCGGCCCTCGCCCGCGATCTCGGGGAGGGGGCCGACGCCGCGAGCGTGCACGACGCCGTCGCCGCCGCGGTGCGGGTCGTGCGCGACTCCGGCCTGCCCACCCGCACCTCCTCGATGTTCACCGAGATCGAGGGGGAGTGGGACGAGGTCATGGACGTCGTCAAGCGCGCGACCGACGAGGCGGGCCGCTACGGCTCCCGCGTCTCGCTCGTGCTCAAGGCCGACATCCGCCCCGGCCACGACCGCGGCGAGCTCGACGGGAAGATCGAGCGGATGGAGGCCGCCGCGTCCCGGCTCGAGCAGAGCTGACCTCCGCCCGCCGACAGGACCTGCCCCCGGTGCAGCACCGGGGGCAGGTCCTGTCATCAGCGGCGGGACCTGATCAGAGGTCGCTGTCCAGCAGCCCGTCGCGCAGCGCTGCCGACAGCGCCGGGGCGAGGGGCAGGCGCGGGATCAGCACGCACTGCAGCGCGTGGTAGATGTCGGGCTTGCCCGGCCAGGTCACGCCCTGCGGCTCGTTCTCGGCGTCGAGCTCGTGGAACCACGAGCCCTCCTCGGGATCGAGCAGATAGGTGGAGATGTACTCCCACCACTGCTCGTAGCGCTCGGCCCAGACGCGCTCCCCGGTCACCCGGTGCATCACGGCGGCCGCGGCGACGGCCTCCGCCGCCACCCAGTGCATCCGCTCGGAGGAGACGGGCGCGCCGTCCCAGTCCACGGTGTAGACCCAGCCGGGCTTTCCGTCGGCGCCGAAGGCCGCGGCGGACTTCTCCATCAGGGCGGTCGCGGCCTCGAGCATCCACTCCGGCGCTTCGCCGTCCAGCGCGATGAGGGACGCGCGGGCCTGGAGCACCAGGCGGGACCACTCGATCCAGTGCCCGATCGTGGCGCCGTAGGGGCGGAACGGGTGGGCGGGCTCGTCGCGGTTGTAGTCCAGCAGCGGCGACCACTCCACGTCGAAGTGCTCGGGCAGCGCCCAGTCGTTGGCGCGCGCGAACTCATCGATCGCCCGGGTCGCGATGCCGACGGCACGGTCCAGCCAGCGCCGCTGCCCGGTCACGTCGGCCGCGGCCAGCAGCGCCTCGACCGTGTGCATGTTCGCGTTGATCCCGCGGTACTCCTCGCACTCGGAGAAGCTGCGGTCGAAGGTGTCCACGCTCATCCCGGAGCGCTCGTCGAAGAACTTCGTATCGAGCACAGCGAGCGCCTCGTCCAGCAGCTGCTTCGCACCGGGCCGGCCGGCGGCGGTCGCGGAGGAGGCGGCGAGGACCACGAAGGCGTGGGCGTAGGCTTGCTTGGAGTCGTCCACGGTGCGGCCGCCCTCGACCGAGGCGAACCAGCCGCCGTGCTCGTCGTCGTGGAAGACGCCGCGCAGCGAGGCGATGCCGTGATCGGCGAAGCGGCCGAAGTCCGGGCGGCCCAGCATGTGGCCGAGCGCGAAGGCGTGCGTCATCCGGCAGGTGATCCACAGCTCGGAGGGGCGGGAGAGGTCCGGGGCGCCGGTCTCGTCCAGCCAGGCGAATCCGCCGTCCTCCCGCACCGACTCGGAGCCGAAGACGAGCAGCTCGTCGGCCTCGCCCTCGAGCCAGCTGCGGTGCGAGGCGCGGTCCAGCCAGGGCACGTGCGGAGCGGGCGCGGGCAGGGCCGGGGCGGTCTCGGCGTCCTCGCGCAGCTCGAAGCGGCGCGCGGCTTCCTGGGCCTGGGCGGTGGTGGGGCCGGGCTCGGAGACCAGCAGCACCTCGCGGTAGTACTTCAGCTCCTGGATCGACTCGCGGATGTCGGCGAGCGCGCGGTGGCCGCCATGCTTGGCGGGGATGTTGTAGTACACCCGCGGGAACCAGCGCTTGGCCAGCTCCTTCAGGCTCGAGACGTCGATGGTGCGATAGGAGAGCCAGCCGGCGAACTCGGGCACGTCGCGGTCCAGGAAGGCGCGGTCGGTGCCGACGCTGTTGCCGGCCAGCGGCGCCTTCCCCGGCTCGGGGCAGTGCTCCTTGACGTAGGCGAGGCACTGCGCCTCTGCCTCGGCGAGGGTCATGCCGCCGTCGAGCTCCTCGAGCAGGCCGGAGACGGTGTGCATGTTCACCACGAAGGGATCCATGCCCTGCAGCGCCTCGGCCGGGGGCTTGATCACGACGTCGACGCCGTCCCCGAGGATGTTCAGATCGGCGTCGGTCACGAGGACGGCGATCTCGACCAGCGCATCACGCTGCTTGTCGAGCCCGGTCATCTCGCAGTCGACCCAGATGATGCGGTCGTTGATGGCACGAGTGGAGCTGGAGGTCACCGGACAACAGTAGCGCGAGGCCCGATGCCCCGGGCGGCCTCCGGGGAGGGGTGGGGACGAGCGTGCCGTCCCCGGGTAGTTACCCTGAGGTCATCTGGTGTCGACGACGAGCCGACGAGAGCCCCGGGAGGGATCCGCCATGAACATGTACCTCCGCCTGCTGCTGTTCCTGCTGCGAGTGCGCGCGAAGTCCCCGCTCGGCATCTGGGACACCTCTCGTGCGAGCTTCCGCGTGAACCCGGCCGACCTCGACGTGCAGCGCCACATGAACAACGGCCGGTACCTCTCGATCATGGACCTCGGCCGCATGGACCTCATGCTCCGCTCCGGCTTCTGGAAGCGGATCACCGACGCCGGCTGGTACCCGGTGGTCGCCGGGCAGACCATCACCTACCGCCGCTCTCTCACCCTCGGGCAGAGGTTCGAGCTCGCCACCCGCGTGATCGGGTACGACGAGCGCTGGATCTACATGGAGCAGGTGTTCCGCCGCGGCGACACCGTCATCGCCGACGCGATCGTCCGCGCCCGCTTCCTGCGCAGCTCCGGCGGGTCGGTCGACGTGCAGGAGGTGCTGGACCTGGTCGGGCAGCCGCCCGCGGACCTCATGCTGCCGGACTGGGTGGAGACCTGGAACCGCGAGTCCTCCGCGCACAGCCGGGCGCTGGCGGACCAAAACCGCGGCCGCTGAGCTCTCGTCGGCCCGACACGGCGGACTGCACGGATGACGGCCTGTGACAGGAGGGCGTGACGAGCGCTCGGCCCGTCCCTACGGTGGCGCCGTGACACTCTCCGACACCACCACCGACACCTTCTCCCTCACCACCGCGACCTCCGTCTCCGCCGCCGACCTCGCCGACAGCGCCGCCGCCCGCGCCGACCGCCTCGACGCGGCGGGCACCGCCTGGGGCGAGCGCATCGACGCCCGCCGAGACTCCGCACAGCTCACCTACACCGTCAACGGCCAGGGCGTCGGCGCCGTCGCGAGCACGCTCCGCGCCGGCCGCCACGAGTTCGCCGTGGACGAGCCCGCTGCCCTCGCGGGCGACGATCTCGCCGCGAGCCCCGTCGAGGTCGCGCTCGGCGCCCTGATCTCCTGCCAGGTCGTGGTCTACCGGCTCTACGCGCACGCGCTCGGCATCCAGGTCGACGACATCGACGTCACCGCGGAGGGAGACCTCGACGCGGCGCGGCTCTTCGGCAAGGACGAGTCCGTGCGGGCCGGGTTCGGGGACGTGCGCCTGCGCGTCCGCCTCACGGGACCGGAGAGCGCCGAGCGCTACGAGGAGCTCCGCGCGGCCGTCGACGCCCACTGCCCCGTCCTGGACCTCTTCCAGAACCCGACGCCCGTCACCACCCGCGTCGAGGTCGCCGCCGGCTGACCTCGACCGCGTCGGGCGCCCGGCCCGCAGTGCCGAATCGGTGTCGCGGAGGGGGATATCCGGCGCGACGGACAGCAGCCGGATCCGGTCGGGAACGGAGCATCTCCGCGCGCGCCGCCTCGGCCTGGACGACGTAGATCCTGCCGGTGCGGGACATGCCCACACCCCTCTCGCGTCCGTCGGTCGGCTCGACGGCACGGGCGCGCCCTGCCTCGAGGCCGCGGCTCCGCGGCACGCTCCGCCAGGGGAGGCGGGGTCACTCCAGTGCCGCGGAGCGCCGCCTGACCTCCTCTACCAGGCTGATCACCAGCAGGACCACCACGACAGCCAGCAGGACCCACTGCTCGTACGGGATCGCGAGCATGCCGGCGACCCCGAGCGCGGCGAGATAGACGATGTGCAGCACCTTCAGCGGCACGCCCAGCAGGCGCGCGCCGAAGGGGGTGCGGGCGAGTCGCAGGAGGAGCAGCAGCGCGATCGCGCCGAAGCTCAGCACCTTGAGGATCATGGGCGGCCTCTCGAAGGCGGTGCGGGGCTATGAGCGCCCCCAGCAGGACTCGAACCTGCAACCTACGGATTAGAAGGCCGTTGCTCTATCCATTGAGCTATGGAGGCTGACGGCGCACGAGTCTACCGACGCTGCGGCGCCGCCACGGCCAGGAACGCAGTCCGTCTCAGCGACGTCGGCCACGCCGCGGGGCCGCCGACGGGGCCGGCGCGCCGGGTCCGGCCTGGCAGCGGGGGCAGAACCACAGCACCCGTGCCTCGGTGCCCTCGAGCCGCGGTTCGGCGAGCTCGTCGCGCTGGATGCGGGTGCGGCAGCGGCGGCACTGCTTCCCGCCGCGGCCGTAGACCCACAGGTCCCCGTCCCGGCCGAGCATCCCGCCGGTGGTCACCCGCACCTCCCGGTCCCGGTTCAGCTCGAGCAGACGATGGGCGAGGTCGACGAGCGCGCCGGGGTCCTTCTCCGCGGAGACGGGAGCGGCGGGGTGGAGCCGGCGCAGGAAGCACAGCTCGCTGCGGTAGATGTTCCCGATCCCGGCCATGATGTGCTGGTCCAGCATCGCGAGGCCGATCGGTCGCTCCGGCTCGGCAGCGAGGTTCGCGAGCGCCCGCTCCCGCAGGGAGGGGTCCTCGTCCCAGGCGGGATCGAGCAGGTCCGGGCCGAGGCTCCCGAGCAGCTGCTCCTCGTCGGCCGTGCGCAGCAGCTTCACCTGCTTCACGTCGTAGGCGATCGCCCGCATCTCACGCCCGTCCTCGTGCCGGGCCTCGAGCGCGATGCGGATCGTGGACGGGTCTCGAGGCCCGGCGCTGGTGTCGCTCGAGCGCAGGGCCCTGCCGTCCACGTGCCAGATCCCGTCCATCATCAGATGGCTGTGCAGCGTCATCGGCGGCGCACCGGGCACTGGCGGGACGAGCCGGATCAGCAGGTGCTTGCCCCGCGGGCGCACCTCGCGGACGGTCCAGTCGACGAGGTCCGCGGTCGCCGCACGCGGGACCCGGAGGTCGCAGACGGTGAGCACGGCGCCGGCGAGCGCGTGGTCGAGGATCCGGCACTGGCGCGCGACGGTGTCGCCCTCGGGCATCAGCGATCACCCGCCCGCAGCCTCAGCGAGCGCGGGGAGCGGTAGCAGCCGGCCTCCGCGAGCGCGGCCGTGATCGCCGCGACCGGCTCGGTGTCGATCCCGTGCCCGTCGATCCGCTCGATCCGCAGCTGCGGGAGGCGGGAGTCCTCGGCGATCGCACGGACGAGCTGGGCGGCGGCCTCGGGCGTCGCCTCCTCGTCGGCCCACCACAGCAGGTGCTTGCCCCCCTTGTCGACATAGGCCTGGACGTGCCCGTCCCGCAGCAGCACGAGCGCACCGGCGCGGCGGGCGGGCCGTGCCGTCGTCCCTTCGGGCGGGGTGATCGGCAGCGCCGGCCAGGGCAGCGCCGCGCCGTAGGGGTTCGCCGGATCGGTCGCGGCGAGCGCGACGGCGACCGCCTCGGCCGACGGGCCTGCCGCGCCGCCGTCGGGCCCGTCGGCGCCGCGTCCGGCCTCCGCCTCCCGGTCCCGGTCGCGCAGCAGGTCCACCGCCTCGGCGGGCGCGAACTGGGAGGCGCCGAGCCCGTCGACGAAGTAGCCGCGGCGGCAGCTGCCGTTCTCCTCGAGCGCGGAGAGCACCCGGTACACCGCGGCGAACCCGCCGGTGACGTCCTCGACGTCCATCGCCCCGCGGGTGACCACGCCGTGACGGTCCAGCAGCAGCGTCGCGAGCGCCGCGGCACGGGCGGCGGGGTCGACCGGCTCGACCCGCACCGCGGACCAGCGCCCGGCGCCGACGGGCCGGGTCACGAGCTCGGAGCGGCTGGACGCGCCCTGGCGCATCATCGCTGCGGAGAGCCGCGCCGCGCCCCGCCGTCCCAGGCTGCGCGAGCGTGTCGGGGTGCGGGCCGACGGTGCCTTGGCCGGCCCGCGGCCGTAGGAGCGCAGCGCCTCGAAGGAGTCGTTGGTGACCAGGCCCGTGAAGGCGAGGTCCCACAGCGCCTCGTGCAGGTCCTGCGGCCGGGCCGCCTCCCCGTCGTCGGCCAGCGCGGTGAGGATCTCGCCGTGCCGCAGCGCGCCCGGGGTGGTGCGCAGCAGGGCCAGGATCCGGCTCGCGATAGAGCCGTCCGGGAGGGCGTCGGCGGCCGCCTCGAGCGCGTCGGCGTCGAGCCCCAGGGGGAGGGCGTCGGCGAGGTGGAGACGGATCCAGCCGTCGTCGGCGCCGAGTCGGCCGTGCCCGGTCCACACCAGCTCCCCGCTCGCGAAGGCGGCATCCAGCAGGGCGGGCGTCACCTCCGGCAGCCTCGCCGGCAGCACTTGGGACTCCCAGGCCGACAGCGGCAGCGACACCCCGGCGAGCTGATCCACGACCGAGAGCAGACCGTCCTGCCCGGTCCAGGTGCCGCGCTCCCGTCGGCCGCCGGGGCGGCGCCCCACCAGGTGCTGCCACTGGCCGAGGAAGCGCGCGTAGACGGGCCCCGCGACGGGCGCGATCTCGCGCCGGGAGGCGGCGAGGCTCGCGCGGCGGATGCGGCGCAGCACCTCGACCTCGACCCATTCCTCGCCCTCGCGCCCGGGCGTGAACTCGCCCTGGGACAGGACCCGCTCGGCGGTGAGCTGCTCGAGTGCGGCGCGCGCCACGCCCGGGGCGAGACCGAAGGCCTGCACCGGTGCGTCGGCGAGGAAGGGGCCACGGCCGCGCGCCCAGCGGGAGAGCAGCTGGGGGACCGCCCGGTCCACCGCGGCCAGGTGCACCTCGGGGATCCCCGGCGGCAGCGCCGTGCCGAGCGCATCGCGCAGGAGGCCCGCGTCCTCGATCGCCGCGAGATGCTCCGCCCCGGCGATCCGCACGGTGATCACGCGGCGGGACTGCTCGAGCTCGCTGCGAGCCGCGTCGAGATCGAGGCCGTCCACAGCGCGCTCGGCGAGCTGCGCGGGGGTGAGCGGGCCCAGACGGCGCAGCGCGTCCGCGATCTGCTCGGGCCCGCGCAGCGCCCGCTCCTCGGTCAGGCCCTGCAGGCGCTGCTCGACCTCGGCGATCACCTCGGCATCCAGCAGCTCGCGCAGGCTCACCGTGCCCAGCAGCTCGGCCAGCAGCGACTGGTCCAGCGCCAGCGCGGCGGTGCGACGCTCGGCCAGCGGCGCATCGGTGTCGTACAGGAACTGCGCCATGTAGCCGAACAGCAGCGAGCGCGCGAAGGGAGACGGAGAGGGAGTCTCGACCTCGCGCACCTGCAGGCGACGCCGCCTGACCTTCGTCATCAGCTCGACCAGGGCCGGCAGGTCGTAGACGTCCTGGAGGCACTCCCGCGCCGCCTCGAGCATGATCGGGAAGTCCGGATGCGGCCTGGCCACCTCGAGCAGGTGCGCGGCGCGCTGACGCTGCTGCCACAGCGGCGCCCGCTGGTTCGGGTCACGGCGCGGCAGCAGCAGCGCCCGGGCCGCGCACTCCCGGAACCGGGCGGCGAACAGGGCGGAGGAGCCGACGAGACGGCGCACCTCCTCCTCGATCTCCTCGGGCGTGAACACGAACAGGTCCGCGCCGGGCGGCTGCTCGCCGTGCGGGATGCGCAGCACGATCCCGTCGTCCCCGGCCATGACCTGGCCGTCCAGGCCGTAGCGCTCCTCGACCCGGGCGCCGACGGCGAGGGCCCACGGCCCTGTGATCCGCTGCCCGGCCGCGCAGTGCAGCACGACGCGCCAGTCCCCGAGCTCGTCGAGGAAGCGCTCGACGACGAGCTGGTCCGGGCCGGGCACCGCGCCGGTGACCTGCTGCTGCTCGTCGAGCAGGTCGAGCAGGACGGTGCGCGCGTTGTCATCGAGGCCGAGGCCGGTGAGGCGTTCGTCGGCCTCGGAGCGGGGGAGGGCGGCGAGCTCGGACTGCGCGGCGGAGATCGCTCGGCCGAGGCTCGCGGGCCGCCCGTCCCCGTCGCCGTGCCAGAACGGGATCCGCCCGGTGAGCCCGAAGGCGGGGGAGACCGTGACGCGGGAGGCGGTGATCTCCTCGATGCGCCAGCTGCTGGTCCCCAGCGTGATCACGTCCCCGCGTCGGGACTCGTAGACCATCTCCTCGTCGAGCTCGCCCACGCGCCGCGGCTGGGTGTCGCCCTCGGCGGCGACCAGGTGCACGGGATACAGGCCCCGGTCGGGGATGGTGCCGCCGCTGGTGACCGCGAGACGCTGCGCGCCGGGCCGGGCGGTGAGTGTGCCGGCCTCGCGATCGTGGACGAGCCGCGGCCGCAGCTCGGAGAAGTCGGTGGAGGGATAGCGCCCGGCGAGCAGGTCGACGGTCTGGTCGAAGGCGGAGCGGGGCAGCGCCCGATAGGGGTGCGCCGAGCGGACCAGGTCGTACCAGGCGTCGACCTGCAGGTCCTCCATCGCGGCGGCGGAGACGGTGTGCTGGGCGAGGACGTCCAGGGCGTTGCGCGGCACGGTCAGCGGCTCGATCCGCCCGGCGACCGCCTCCTGCACCGCGACGGCGGAGCGCAGCACGTCCACTGCGTGCAGCGGGTGCAGTGATCCCTCGGAGACCGCGCCGACGTCGTGCCCGGCCCGGCCCACCCGCTGCAGCAGGCTCGAGACCGACATCGGCGCCGCGACCTGCAGCACCAGGTCCACCGCGCCCATGTCGATGCCGAGCTCGAGGGAGCTGGTCGCGACCACGCAGCGCAGCGTCCCCGACTTCAGCTGGTCCTCGATCCCGGCCCGGACCTCCTTGGACATCGAGCCGTGGTGGGCGCGGGCGATATCCTCGACCTCGACGAGCTCCTCCGCCTCCCCGTCGGGCCCCGCAGCCGCCTCCGTCGTGACCCGTCTCGCGTGCAGCCGGTTCAGCTTCCCGGTGAGGCGCTCGGCCTGGCTGCGGGAGTTCGTGAACACGATCGTGGAGCGGTGGGCGAGGACCTCCTCCAGCACCGCCCGCTCGACGTGGGGCCAGATCGTCCCCGAGACGTCCTCGTCGTCGACCGCATCGGCGGGCGGCTCGATCGCCTGCAGGTCCGCGACCGGGAGCGTGATCCGCATGTCCCAGCGCTTGGTCGACGGCGGCCGCACCACCACCGCGTCCCGTCCTCGCGCAGAGCCGGCGAGGAAGGCGGCGACCTCCTCGACCGGCTCCACCGTCGCCGACAGCCCGATTCGCTGCGCCGGGGCGGGGAGCATCGCATCGAGCCGCGCCAGGGACAGCGCCAGGTGCACGCCCCGCTTCGTGCCGGCCACGGCATGGACCTCGTCGAGGATCACCGTGTCCACGCCGCGCAGCGTCTCCCGCGCCTGCGAGGTGAGCATCAGGAACAGCGACTCGGGGGTGGTGATGAGGATGTCCGGAGGATGGGTCGCGAGCCGGCGCCGCTCCGCCGGCGGAGTGTCCCCGGTGCGTACGCCCACGCTCAGCCGGCGCCGGGGCAGGCCGAGCCGCTCCGCCGTGCGCGCGGTGCCCACGAGCGGCGAGGTCAGGTTCCGCTCGACGTCGACGCCGAGCGCCTTCAGCGGCGAGATGTACAGAACGCTCGTCGCGGCAGACGACGGCGTCGGAGAACCGGCCAGTCGGTCGATCGCGCTGAGGAACGCGGCGAGGGTCTTGCCCGACCCCGTCGGCGCGACCACGAGGGTGTCCTGCCCCTGCTCGATCGCCTCCCACGCCGCGGCCTGCGCCGGGGTGGGCGCCTCGAAGGACTCCTCGAACCACGCCGTCGTGGCAGGGGAGAACGAGGAGGGCAGGCGCGGACGGGGCGTGGCCATCGCACCATTGTGGACCGCCGCCCCGACACCCGGGCCCGCCGGCCGACCGGGGGACCGTTTCCCGGCCGCCCCTGCCCCTGCTCAGCGCCTCGTGGCAGGATGGATCACACGGCGGGGTCCGCACCGGCTGGTCCCGCGCAGAACTGACGAAGGGATGATCCATATGGCGGAGTACACGCTTCCCGATCTCGATTACGACTACGGCGCGCTGGATCCCTCGATCTCGGGGAAGATCATGGAGCTGCACCACTCCAAGCACCACGCGACCTACGTCAAGGGTGCGAACACGGCGCTGGAGAAGCTCGCCGCGGCCCGCGAGGCCGGGGACTTCGGATCGATCAACCAGCTCTCGAAGGACCTCGCCTTCAACCTGGGCGGTCACACGAACCACTCGATCTTCTGGAAGAACCTCTCCCCGGAGGGCGGCGACAAGCCGACCGGCGAGCTCGCGCAGGCGATCGATGAGTACTTCGGCTCCTTCGACTCCTTCCGTGCGCACTTCACCGCGGCGGCGCTGGGCATCCAGGGCTCGGGCTGGGCGGTGCTGGCCTACGAGCCGATCGGCGGGAACCTGGTGATCGAGCAGTTCTACGATCAGCAGAACGGTGTGCCGGTGGCGACGATCCCGCTGTTCCAGCTGGACATGTGGGAGCACGCCTTCTACCTCGATTACCAGAACGTGAAGGCGGACTACGTCAAGGCGATCTGGAACATCGTGAACTGGGCCGACGTGCAGGCCCGCTTCGAGGCCGCGCGCTCGTCCGCGTCCGGTCTTGTCGTGCCCCAGGCCTGAGCCTCTCGCACCTGACGCCGACGGGCGGGCCTGATGGTCCGCGTCCCGGCGGCACGAGCGGCCGGTCCCTCCTCGGAGGGATCGGCCGCTTCGCGTTCTGACGCCGCGGTGCTCCGTGTCCGGGCAGACCACGCCCCGCATCCTGGAGGCCTGCCGCTCCGGGTGCGGGCTCCGCCCGTGACCGTTCCTCCCCAGCCCCTTGCCGTCCACAGGATCGGCCCCGCCCTGGAACGGGCGGCACCGCCCGGCGACGCTGAGGTCACTCGGCAGGGTGCCGAGGCCGGGGAGCTCCCCGGCAGCCAGGAAGGACAGCGCCATGCGCGACATCCAGACCACGCTGATGGGGAACGTCACCGCCGATCCCAGCGAGCACCGGCAGGAGGACGGATCCACCAGCGTCAAGCTTCGGATCGCCGTCACCGGCCGCTACTACAACACCGCCACGCAGGACTTCGCCGACCGCAAGACCGAGTTCGTCACCGTCTTCGCCCGCCGCGGGCTGGGCCAGAACGTGATGCGCTCGATCCACAAGGGACAGCCGCTGCTGGTCACGGGCCGGCTGAACACCTCGGAGTGGCAGGGCACCGACGGCATCACCCGCTACTCCCTGAACCTCCAGGCCGAGTCCATCGGCCACGACCTCACCTACGGCTCTTCCCAGTTCACCAAGCCGCTGCGCGCGCAGGACGTCCCGAACCTGGACCCGAACTCGGGGGAGATCCTCACCGAGGCGAGCTCGGCGAACCCCGAGGATGCGGACGAGACGGAGGGCGAGGACTCGCTCGCGCCGGCCTTCTGAGCCGCACCGCGGTGCAGGCGGACGAGGCGGCGGTCGACCGACGGGACGCGCTCCGTCGGTTGAGCCCGTCAGCGGATCCCGACGGGGGAGGGGGTCAGCTCCCGGACTGCAGGGTCTGCACCAGCGCCTCGGAGATCTCCGGCAGCAGCGCGGCGCCGAGGACGTAGCCGTCCTCGTCGCCGCGGTGCGCCGCCGACCAGGTGGTGCCGTCGCCCAGTGCCGCGACCACCACGCGCAGCACACGCCCCGACGGCAGCGCGGCGCCGCCGGCGCTCTGCTCCCCGTCGCGGACCGACCAGGCCGCGGGCGCGAGATCGCAGGCGATCGCGCCGCCGGCGGCCATGTCCGGCCACTGCACCTTCTCGAGCGCCGCGAGCGGATCCTCCTGCCCGTCGGACGGACCGGAGGGAGCGGCGCCCTCGTCGAGGTCGATCGGTGTGAGGTGCAGGTCGTCGTGGGCGTTCGCGCCCTCGCCCTCGGCGCCCAGCAGCGCGGCGAGGGCGGGGGAGGCGGCGATCAGCTCCGCGCTGCGGGCGAGCGCGAAGAGGCGCGGAGCGGGCAGCGGGCCGTCCTCGACATGGCGGGCGACCTCGAGCACGGCGGCGGCGAGCGCGGCCGTGGGCGCGTCCAGCGGGTCCTGGGCAGGAGTCGTCATCGGATCGAGAGGTCCCTTACAGGTTCGGCCTGACAGAATGGGGTGACCGCCGTGCGACACGGCGGCACCACACTGTACCCGGGCCGCGTTCTGGGACCCCACGACGTCGGGGGCCCCGTGTGCGCTCCGACTTCGAGGCACCAGAGGTTATCTGTGAGTTTCTCCGCCCAGTTCGGCGACATGCCGCGGCCGCGCCCACGACCGGCCCCCGACGGAGGCTCCGGCGAGCCCCGGAGGATCTCCCCTCTGATGATCACGGTGATCGCGCTCGGCGTGCTCATCGCGCTCCTCGTCCTCGCCTCGGAGGTGTGGACGAAGTACCTGTGGATGGACCAGCTCGAGTTCACCGACGTGCTCGTCACGCGGTGGGTCACCCAGGCGCTGCTGTTCGTCGCCGGCTTCGTGGTGTTCGCCGTGCCGCTGTTCCTCAGCCTCCGCATCGCGTACACCAAGCGCCCGGTCTACCCGCCGATCACGCGGGAGCAGGAGGCGCTGGAGCAGTTCCGCGCCGCGGTGGACCCGCTGCGCCGCGGCCTGACCTACGGCGCGCCGATCGTGATCGGCGCCTTCGGCGGGCTCGCGCTGTCCCGTCGCTGGCAGGACGTGCAGCTGTTCCGGCACCCGCAGGACTTCGGGCAGACCGACCCGGTCTTCAGCAACGACATCTCCTTCTACGTCTTCATCCTGCCGGTGATCGACGTGCTGGTCTCCTTCGGGCAGTTCGTGCTGCTCGTCTCCATCGTCGGCGCCCTGATCGGCCACTTCGTCTACGGCGGCGTGAGCTGGGGTCAGGAGAGCGGGCTCGAGGTCACGCGCACCGCGCGCCGCCACCTCGGCGTGCTCGCCGCGATCTACGTGCTCTTCCTCGGCGCGGGGCACTGGTTCCAGCGATACGACCTGCTGACCGCCTCCCACACCCGCTTCGAGGGCGCCTCCTACGCGGACGTCCACGCGATCCTGCCCGCGCAGACGATCCTCGCGATCGCCGCGGTGGTGGTCGCGGCGCTGTTCGTGGTGTGGATCTTCCGCTCGGACTGGCGCATCCCCGCGATCGGCGCCGGGCTGATGATCCTGTCCACCCTCGCCGTCGGCAACCTCTACCCCTGGGCCATCCAGCAGTTCCAGGTCCAGCCCAACGAGCGCGCGCTCGAGCAGCCCTACATCCAGAACAACATCGACGCGACCCGCACCGCGTTCGACCTCGACGACGTCACCGAGGTCCCCTACACGGCCAGCACGGACGCGACCTCGGGTGCGCTGCGCGAGGACGCCTCGACCACGGCGCAGATCCGTCTGATGGACCCCAACGTCATCTCGCCCACCTTCGAGCAGCGCGAGGCCAACCGTCGCTACTGGGGCTTCGACGACGTGCTCAGCGTGGACCGCTACGAGATCGACGGTCAGCTGCAGGACACCGTGATCGGCGTGCGCGAGCTGCGGCCGGACAAGTTCGGCCTCTCGGACCGCTCCTGGGTGGACCAGCACATCACCTACACGCACGGCTACGGCGCCGCCGCCGCGCACGGCAACCGTCGCAACTCCGACGGCGAGCCGAGCTTCCTTCAGTCGGGCGTGCCCGGCGAGGGCGCGTTCGGCGAGTACGAGGAGCGGGTCTACTTCGGTCGCCACTCCCCGGACTACTCGATCGTCGGAGCGCCCGAGGGGGCCGACCCCCAGGAGTTCGACTACCAGCAGGGCAGCACGGACGACGAGCAGGGCGGCGAGCAGGTCTACAACACCTTCCAGGGCGACGGCGGTCCCGCCGTCGGCAGCTTCTTCAACCAGCTGCTGTACGCGATCAAGTTCCGCGACCCGAACATCGTGATCTCGAACTACCTCAACGAGGAGTCGCAGATCCTCTACGACCGCGACCCGCAGCAGCGTGTCCGCGAGGTCGCGCCGTTCCTGTCGCTGGACTCGCAGATGTACCCCGCCGTCGTGGACGAGCAGATGGTGTGGGTGGTCGACGGGTACACGACCACGACCGAGTACCCCTACGCGCAGTCGGTCGACCTCGAGCAGACGGTCAACGACTCCCAGACCGATCCGAACGCCTCGGCGAGCAACCGCCAGCGTTCGGCGAACTACATGCGCAACTCCGTGAAGGCGACCGTGAACGCCTTCGACGGCTCGGTGACGCTGTACACCTGGGACACCGAGGACCCGATCCTGAAGTCCTGGGCCGAGGTGTTCCCGGACGCCCTCCAGCCCGCCTCGGAGATCAGCGGCGAGCTGATGTCGCATCTGCGCTACCCGGCGGACTACTTCAAGGCGCAGCGCCAGATCCTCTCCACGTACCACGTCACCGACGCGGACGACTTCTTCACCCAGCAGGACTTCTGGCAGGTGCCGCCGGACCCGACGGTCCCGGCGCCCACCAACCCCGACGGCAGCGCCGGCCAGCAGGCCCCGCAGCCGCCGATGTACCTCACCATGCAGATGCCGGACGAGGAGCAGCCCCGCTTCACGCTCTCCTCGAGCTTCATCCCCTCCGAGGGGCAGAACGTGCTCACCGGCTTCCTCGCGGTCGACTCGGAGACGGGCAACACCGAGGGGAATCCGGCGGACAGCTACGGCGACATGACGCTGCTGCGGCTGCCGACCTCCAATCCGGTCAACGGTCCCGGACAGGTCCAGGCGACCTTCAACGCCGAGCCGAACGTGTCCCAGGCGCTGAACCTGCTGCAGCAGGGCGCCTCCGAGGTCATCAACGGCAACCTGCTCACCCTGCCCGTCGGCGGCGGCCTGCTCTACGTGCAGCCCGTCTATCTGCAGTCCTCGCAGACCGGCGGCGGCACCCAGTACCCGCTGCTGCAGATGGTGCTGGTCTCCTTCGGCGACCGGATCGGCTTCGCGCCGACGCTGGACGAGGCGCTCGACCTGGTCTTCGGCGGCGACTCGGGAGCCTCCGCCGGCGATGCGGAGGTCACCGACTCCGATGCCCCCAGCGGCACGGCCGACGCCGAGACCGGCGAGGGCACCGTCGAGGAGGGAGACGGGGAGGCCCCCGCTGAGGGCGAGCAGCCGCCCGCCGAGGGCGAGCAGCAGGCTCCCGCGGCTGACGGCACCCCCCAGCAGCGCCTCGACCAGGCGCTGACCGACATGGACACCGCGGTCGCCGACTCCGAGAAGGCGATGGCAGAAGGGGACTGGGCCGCGTATGGCGACGCGCAGGACCGTCTGGCCGATGCGCTGAACCGGGCTGTCGAGGCCAACCAGGAGCTCGGCGGGTCCGGCACGCCGGCGGCTTCCGACGGTGGCGGGGAGGGCTGACCCCCCGCCTTCGACCGCCGGGAGCATCCCGGATCCGAGGACGCCCGTCGCGGCGCCGGCTGAGGCCGGTGCGCGGCGGGCGTCCTCGTCGTCGGAGGGGCGCGGAGCTGCGCAGCGGAGGCCGCGGACGTGGTGCGCGACGCGGGTCGCGAGAGTCGCAGCAGGGCCGTTCAGGCACGAGAGCGCAGGTGAACTGCCCGTGAACGTGGCATGGCCCACGTCGGAGGCCTTTCGGCTGGACTCGGGGGCCGGGTCGTCCTAGAGTTACTGATGTCGCCGCGGGGTGGAGCAGTTCGGTAGCTCGCCGGGCTCATAACCCGGAGGTCGTAGGTTCAAATCCTGCCCCCGCTACGAAGGAAGGCCCTCGATCAGCAGAAATGCGGATCGGGGGCCTTCGTGTTCTGCCGTGTTCAGCGCCGGGGGCTCGTAATCGGTCCTGCCGGTGCCGCCGAGCACCTCGACCTCGGCCGAAGCTGCCTCCACCAGGCAGGCCTCGACCGGACCCAGGACGACGCTTCCCCGCTCACCCGCGAGAAGAACCCCCCCCCCCCCCCGCCAGCGCCGGCATCCTGCCCAGCACCTGCTAGTGGCTGAACGACCCACTGCCGACGATCACGAGCCCTCCTCGGTGTACTTCCGCTGGCGCTCCCTCTGCCCATGGGTGAGCGTCTTGAGGTCGGTGCGCTGGTCGAAGCTCGAGCCGAGCGCGCCGGCCACGACGCCCATGGCGGCACTGAGCCACGCGATGTCGAGGTAACGGGTGAAGACGGGAGGCTGCCCGGTCACGTCCTCCATGTACTCGGGAGCGATGACGATCAGGCCTCCGGCGAGGATGAGCAGGACCAGCGCCGCGTAGAGCACGAGGACGCACAGCACCAGAGTGACCACCGTGGAGAGGTTGTAGAGCAGGACGACCCGTGCGAGATTCTCCCGCTCCGGCGAGTCCCAGAGCCCGTTGCTGGCGATGAGCCATGCCGTCATCGCCGCGATCGCGAGGAGCCCGACGCCGATGAGCCGCGGCGTCGACAGGTAGGTGGACATGACCCAGATCGAGTTGTAGAAGATGCCGAATGCGCCGGTGGCCGCTGCCGCTGCAAGGGCGCTCGAGAGGCGCGGCGCCGTCTTCACGGGCTCGTTGCCGGCGACCATCCCGAGGACGGTGCGGAGACCGCCGGTGAACCGGCGTGCCCGGAGCGTCGAATGGTCGTTGCCGTCCGGGCTCTGGGCCCAGCGGAGCCAGGACCGGTCGAACATCGAGGGGTCCCGGGGCTCGCTGGTCGGCTTCAGCCGCACGGTGCACGCCATCAGTGTGTCGAGGACGCGGCGGCGGCTGAAGAACGCTCCGAGCGTGGGGCACGAGACGACGGCGATCCTCTCGTCGGGGAAGATCTCTGCGATCAGGGGATGGCCATCGTCCAGTCGCGGGATCTCGGTCAGCAGCAGCACCGCGTCCGGTGATCCGTACTCGCGTGCCAGCTCGACGGCGTCGGAGAGATCGAGGGAGTTGTCGGGGCGCAAACGGAGCATCGCGGTCTGGACGTTGAGAGTGATCGGGGGGCTGAACTCCTCGTCGAGCAGCTCCTGCAGGTCATCCTGGATCGATCGCGCTCGGGCCGTGGGTAGGCCCGGGTCGGCCACCAGCAGCACGTTCACCCCGGACTTCGGACTGTCGCCCATATGATCTCCTCCCATGTCCTCGGACGCTTGCAGGCTACGTCACAGCCGGAGGGTGCGCCGAGTCGTCGACCGGCCGGTGGGGCCGGCCTGTCCGGGACACGCTCCGCGCGCTGTTCGCGGGGATCGAGGGTGGCATCGGGTCTGCCATCCCCACGGCGCGACCGCGGACCGGGCAGTGTGCACGGCGTCGGTGGCAAGCCCCCGGAGCTCGTGACGATCTACTTGGGCGTGAACGACTCCTGGCACTGCACGACGTGTAGGGGTACGCCCTCGTCGATCTCGATCACCGCGGAGCCCAACATCAGGAGCGGACGGCCCTACCCGTCACCGCAGCGGCGCGGTGACGTCGACGGACAGGAACCCGCGCTGGAACGAGCGCGCATCGAGGACGAGCAGCTCCGCCGGCCGCACCGGGTTCCGCAGATGCACGTGTCCGCTCGTCGCGTCGGCGCCGACGACGGCGAAGACATGGTTCGGCGGCAGGGGACCGGCCGCCGACGGCACCCGCGGGCTCAGCGGATGCGTGGAGGCGCAGAGTGCGCGTCCTTCGGTCAGCCAGGCGAGGATCCGGGCGGCATCGGGAAGGCGCAGCCGGGTGCTCACCCGCTCGCCGAGCAACAGCGCGAAGCCGTAGCGGGCCAGGCCCCGCTGCAGGAAGGCGTAGTCCCCCGCGATGTGACCGGCGATCGCCTTCTCGAGCACACCCACCCAGCCGGGGTTCGCGCCGTCGCGCTGGCCGTACTGGAACACTCCGCGCGCATCGACGGGGAGGCGACGGTCTACCCGCAGCGGCTCCTCCAGGGCCGGCAGGCGGACAGCCGCGATCCCGTCCGCCTCCTCGCCGATCAGCGCCCGCAGGCGCTCCGGCGCGGTCTCGTGGACGGCGAGCATCGGCGCCATCAGCCAGCAGTCTCCGAGACGTCCCTGCCGGGGGCGCAGCAGCACCGGAGGGGAGAGCGGGCCGCGGTCCAGGGCGAGCGCGGTGGCGTGCGGGCCGGGGGAGAGGTGCAGGACGCCGTCGGCCCCGGGACGCGCTGCGCGCGCCCGCCCTTCCAGGGCGAGCGCGCGCAGGGTGCGGCGCCAGGTGCGCACGCGCGGGCGGGAGCCGCTCACGAGGTCTCCCGCCCGATGACTCATCGGGACGCTCAGTGCGCCTCGGCCGGGACGATCTTCTGCCCGGTGCGCTCCATGACCTCGGCGAACCAGGGCTGGGAGATGTCGAAGGCCTTGTGGCCGGCGACGCGGTCGAACTCGACCGCGCGCAGCACGTCGCCGCGCTCCTCGTCGTGGCCGATGAGACCCGAGCCGCCCTCGAGGGCGACCTGCACGGCGTAGTCCGTCATCGACTTGATCAGGCGGATGTCCTCGGGGTTCGCCTTCGCGGAGCGGGAGAAGTAGCCCGACTTCTGGACCATGACCTTCTCCGCGCCGAGCTTCTCGGCGAACTGCTTCGCGAACCACTGGCCGGGGTTGATCGTGTCGATCTTGACGTGGCCGAAGGGGTCCTTCTCCGGCTCCTCGCCGCGCTCCTGCATCTCGGCGACGATCTCGGGGATGCCCGCGCCCTCGGAGAGGAAGATGTTCACGCAGCCGGTCTCGTCCATGACCTTCCGCAGACGAGCGGCCTCGGCCTCGATGTCGAGCTTGAGCTCGGGCAGGAACACGGCGTGCACGTCCCAGCGGTCGGCGGAGTGGCCGATGCCGGGCAGCCACTCCTGCTGGGAGTGCCACTGCTGGTAGTACTCCGCCGCCTGCGCGGTGAGATACCCGCAGGCGCGGCCCATGATCTCGTGGACGATCAGCATCTTCGGGTTCGAGCCGTGCTCGGCGATGATGTTCTGCGCGAAGATGCTGGTCTGCTCCGCGGCGGACTTCGCGCCGAGCGACTGGCGGATCGGGACGATGTCGTTGTCGATGGTCTTGGGCAGGCCGACGACCTGCATCTCGTGGCCGTGCTCGTGCAGGTAGGCGGCGAGGTCCGCGGCGGTGGTGTTGGTGTCGTCGCCGCCGATGGTGTGCAGCACGTCCACACCGTCGTCCTTGAGCTTGTTCGCGGCGACCTCCAGGGCGTTCTCGCCCTCCTGGATCAGGCCGCGCTTCACGAGGTCCTTCGTGTTGGTGAGCTTCACGCGGGAGTTGCCGATGGGGGAGCCGCCGTAGTTGTGCAGGATGCCCGCCTTCGCGCGCACCTCGTCGTCGACCACGATCTTCTCGCCGGAGAGCAGGCCCCAGTAGCCGTGCTTGTAGGCGATGATCTCCACGTCCGGCACCAGCTCGGTGTAGCGCTCGATCAGTCCGCCGACGGCGGAGGAGAGGCACGGGGCGTAGCCCCCGGCGGTGAGCAGTGCGACGCGCTTGACGGTCATAGGGCGGAACCTCCGAGAGTCCGGGAACGGGCGCGCGGGAGGACAGGGTCGATCCCGCGACGCTGGGTCCCGCCATCGTACCGAGCGCCGGCCCCGGCTGCCGCCGCGCGGGTCCCGGCGGACAGCGGCCGGCCGGGGCTCAGCGCTCCCGGGCGACGAGCGCCTCGAGGACCTCCTCGTGCAGCAGCGAGTTCGTCGCCACCGCATTGCCGCCGAACGGCCCGGGCTCGCCGTCCAGGGAGGTGAAGCGGCCGCCGGCCTCGGTGACGATCGGGACCAGCGCGGCCATGTCGTGCAGCTTCAGCTCGGGCTCGCAGGCGACGTCCACCGCGCCCTCGGCCACGAGCATGTAGGACCAGAAGTCGCCGTAGGCGCGGGTGCGCCAGAAGCGCTGCATGAGGTTCAGCATCTCGGGCAGCAGCTCGTGATCGGCCCAGCCGTGCAGCGAGGAGTAGGACAGCGAGGCCTCCTCGAGCGTGCTCACCGTCGAGACCTGCAGGCGCGTCGCGCTGCTGAGTCGGGAGCCGGTCCAGGCCCCGGCGCCCTCCCCGCCCCACCAGCGGCGTCCCAGCGCCGGCGCGGAGACGAGGCCGACGACGGGGCGGCCGTCCTCGATCAGGCCGATCAGGGTGCCCCAGACGGGCACGCCGCGCACGAAGTTGCTGGTCCCGTCGATCGGGTCGATCACCCACTGCCGCGGGGACGCGCCGGTGGAGCCGAACTCCTCGCCGATCACCTGGTCCCGCGAGCGGGAGCGCGAGAGCTGGGAGCGCACCAGCTGCTCGGCGGCCCTGTCGGCGTCGGTGACCTCGGTGAGATCGGGCTTGGTCGAGATCTCGAGGTCCTGCGCCTTGAACCGGGAGGTGGTCAGCTGGTCCACGGCATCGGCGAGCACATGGGCGAGGCGCAGGTCATCGGCGTAGCGGCTGGACATGGGGTCCACGATAGGGTCCCGCGCCCCCGTCGGGCCGCAGCGACTCGGCGCTCAGACGTCCCAGGGGTCGTTGCGGCGCAGCGCCTCGGCCAGGCGACGGTAGGAGGCCAGGCGCGCAGGGCCCGCGGTGCCGGCCTCGCCCTCGTCCACGAGATCGTCGAGGGCGCAGTCGGGCGCGTCCTCGAGGTGAGTGCATCCGCGCGGACACTGCTCGGCGAGACCGGCGAGGTCGGCGAAGGCGTCCAGCAGCTCGTCGGGGTCCACGTGCCCCAGGCCGAAGGAGCGCACGCCCGGGGTGTCGATCACCCAGCCGTCGTCCTCCGGCAGCTGCATCGCGAGCGCCGAGGAGGAGGTGTGGCGGCCGCGCCCGGTGACGTCGTTGACCACGCCGGTGGCGCGGCTCGCGCCGGGGACCAGGGCGTTCAGCAGGGTGGACTTGCCCACTCCGGAATGGCCCACGAGCACGCTGATCCGTCCCGAGAGTCGCTCGCGCAGCTGCTCGAGGCCGATGATGCCGGGGCGCTCCGGATCCTCCGCCTCAGTGGGGGACTCCCGACGGGTCACCACGTGCTCCAGGCCGAGCGGGGCGTAGGCGGCGAGGAAGTCCTCCGGGGCGCGCAGGTCCGCCTTCGTCAGCACCAGCAGGGCGTCGATGCCGGCGACGTAGGCCGCGACCAGGCAGCGGTCGATCATGCCGCCGCGCGGCTCGGGATCGGCCAGCGCCGTCACCATCACCATCACGTCGACGTTCGCGACCAGGGGTCGCTCGGTCGAGTCGTCGTCGTCGGCGCTGCGGCGCAGGAAGGAGCTGCGCTCCTGGATCCGCACGATCCGGGCGAGGGTCCCCTCGCGCCCCGAGGTGTCGCCGACGAGGCCGACGAGGTCGCCGGGGACGACGGGGGAGCGGCCGAGCTCCCGGGCGCGCATCGCGGTGACCGCGCGCTGGTCCTCGGTGCCCTCGCCGACGACGGTGCGCCAGCGGCCGCGGTCGACGGACACGACGCGAGCCGTGATCGCGTCGTCGTGCGTGGGGCGGTCCTTCGTGCGGGGGCGGGAGCCGCGTCGGTTCGGGCGGATCCGCACGTCGGACTCGTCGAAGTCGCGGACGGACCGCCTCACCACGAGGTGGCCTCCTGGGCGCGCGGGGACCGGTGCGCCCCGTGCCTGGGCGCACCCGATCCGCGCGGCACGGGGCTCACGCGTCGCCCTCCGCCGGCTCGGGGTGGAGCATCGACAGCCACATCCCCACGAAGTCGGGGAGGGTCTTCTGCGTGGTGCCGACGTCGACCACCTGCACGCCGGGGACGCGCAGGCCGATGATCGCGCCGGCGGTCGCCATGCGGTGGTCCTCGTAGGTCTCGAAGACGGCGCCGCGCAGCGGGCCCGGCGTGATCACGAGCCCGTCGGGCAGCTCCTCGGTGCGGGCGCCGACCTTCGTCAGCTCGGTCGCCAGCGCCTTGAGGCGATCCGTCTCGTGCCCGCGCAGGTGCGCGACGCCGGTGATCCGCGAGGGGGAGTCCGCGAGCGCGCACAGCGCCGCGACGGTAGGGACGAGCTCGCCGACGGCCGACAAGTCCGCCTCGATGCCGTGCAGCGCATCCGTGCCGCGCACCACCACCGCCTCGTCCTCGCGCCACACCTCGGCGCCCATCCGCGTCAGCAGCTCCCGGTACGCGTCGCCGGGCTGGGTGGTGGTCTCCGGCCAGTCGTCCACCGCGATCGTGCCGGCGGTGACCATCGCCGCGGCCAGGAACGGCCCGGCGTTGGAGAGGTCCGGCTCGACGACGACCTCCAGCGGACGGATCGGGCCGCACGCGACCCTCCAGGAGTGACGGCCCTCGGCGTCGACCTCGTGCGAGGCCTCGACCCCGGCGCGGCGCAGCGTCTCCAGGGTCATGTCGATGTGGGGCAGGGAGGGGAGCTCCTTCCCGACATGGACGAGCTCGAGGTCCGTCTCCGCCCGCGCCGCGACCAGCAGCACGTTGGAGATGAACTGGCTGGAGGCCGAGGCGTCCACCTCGACCCGGCCGCCGGGCAGCGTGCCCCGGCCGTGCACCGTGAACGGCAGCCGGCCCGGCTCGCCGTGCTCGGTCACCTCGACGCCCTGGCCGCGCAGCACCTGGACGACCGCGTCCATGGGCCGCACGAGCGCGGCGTCGTCACCGGTGAAGCGCACGTCGCCGTGGCGCAGCGCCGCCAGCAGCGGCACGAAGCGCATCACGGTCCCGGCCAGGCCGGTGTGGATCTCGATCGGCTCGGCGGGGTGCTCGCAGGCCGGCGGGATCGGGGAGACGTGCAGCACCCCGTCGCGCACCTCCAGCACTGCGCCGAGCCGCTCGAGCGCATCGCGCATCAGCCGCGTGTCGCGGGAGACGAGCGCGCCGCGCAGCGTGGACGGCTCGCTCGCCGCGGCGGCGAGCAGCATCCAGCGTGCGGTGAGGGACTTCGACCCGGGAACCCGCACCAGGGCGTCGACCGGCTGGTCGGCGACCGGTGCGTTCCACAGCACCTCGGAACCCACGGAGATCAGCCGTGCTGGTCGGCGAGCTGCTTCTGGGCGGTGGAGACGGCGCCCTTGGCCTTCTTCTCCAGCTTCCCGGCCTTCTTCTCGAGCTCGCGCTGCTTCTGCGCGGCCTTCTTCTGGCTGCGCTCGACGAACTTGTTCGCCCGGTAGCCGAGCGAGGGGCGGCCGTCGTGGTCGACGACGGCCAGGAGCACGCCGCCCAGCAGGCCGGCGTCGGTGAGGATGGACTGCACCTCGGCGACGAGCTCCTCGCCGCGCAGCTCCCAGACCTTCTTCCGACCGGCCCAGCCGACGGAGGTGGTCACGAGCAGGGCAGCGGCGGCGGCGCGGGGTGCGCGGTTGGTCGCGTAGAGGACGCCGGCGCCCGCGGCGACGACGCCGGCGGCGCGCACCACGGCGCGGGAGTCGATGAAGCCCGGCGCGGAGCTCTTGGTCAGCGCCGAGTCGACCGCGTCGAAGGCCTGCGGGTAGACGTCGATCTCGCGCTCGGGGTGGAGCGCGGTGCGCACGCCCTCGAAGACGAAGGGGGCGGCGAGCAGCGGTCGTGCGATCCGGCGGACCAGGGCCATGGTGTCCTCACGTTCTGAGCGGGTAACGACGGTCCGGTGATCAGCCCTGTCGGGAAGATCACCGACCCCCACACTACCGCCCGAGGAACATCCCCTACGCCCGTCGCGTTGCACTGGACGGTGCGGACACGGTTCCGCGCCCCCGTCGGGACCCCGACGGGACGGTCGAGCACGCCGGCGGGTGCCGGGGAGGGAGCGGCGCATGACGACCGGACTGCTGGAGCGCGCCCCCGCGATCCCGGGTGGCGTAGGTTTGGGGACGATGACGCAGACACAGCCCACTTCCGACCACGGGACCGGCATGCCCTCCGCGGAGCAGCCCGATCCTGCGGCGGACTTCGACTTCGAGACCGAGGCGCTCTCGCATCTGGACTCCCTCTACGGCGGCGCGCTGCGGATGACCCGCAACCCGCACGACGCCGAGGACCTGGTCCAGGACACCTTCGTGAAGGCGTTCCGCGCCCAGGACCGTTTCACCCCGGGCACGAACATGCGGGCGTGGCTGTACCGCATCATGACCAACAGCTACATCTCGAGCTACCGCAAGCAGCAGCGCCGCCCCAAGGAGGCCTGGACCGACACGGTCGAGGACTGGCAGCTCGCAGAGGTCTCGAGCCACTCGAGCACGGGCCTGCGCTCGGCGGAGGCCGAGGCGCTGGACCACCTGCCGGACTCCGCGGTGAAGGACGCGCTGTCCGAGCTGCGGGAGGACTACCGCATGGCGGTCTACCTCGCCGACGTCGAGGGCTTCGCCTACAAGGAGATCGCCGAGATCATGGACACGCCGATCGGCACGGTCATGTCCCGGCTCCATCGCGGGCGGCGCCAGCTGCGCGAGAAGCTCACCGATCATGCCCGGCGCACGGGCTTCCTGCGTGCGCAGCCCTCGGCGGGGGACGCCGCCGACGACACCGGAGCCGGCACCGCGGACCGGGAGGAGGAGCGATGACCCAGAACGACCGCGCGATGCGCGAGACCTCGAGGCGCGAGACGGCGACCGGCTCGACGCGCGACATGAGCTTCGGGCTCGAGGAGGCGCTCGACGGCGAGCTCCCCCGCGAGACCGTCGAGCGGATGCGCCGCCACACCGACGACTGCCCCGAGTGCGCCGACGAGTGGGAGCGCCTGCGCCGGCTGAAGGAGCTGGTGCGCCGCAGCTGCGCGGACCGCGCCCCCTCCGACCTGCGGGCCCGCATCGCCGACACGTGCCGCACCATCACGGTGACCACCACCAGCACGAGCACGACCACCGAGGCCGACGGCTCCACGGTGCGCGTCACCCGCTCGACGACCACGCGCCGCACTCTGCCCCCGGCCTGAGCTGCGGGGCGTCGGCTCCGTCGCCGAGCATGACGAAGGGCTCCTCCCATCGGGAGGAGCCCTTCGTCATGTCGCCATCGGCGACGGCGCGGTCAGCTGTTGGGCCGCTTGCCGCGATTCGCGCTGTTCTTGCGGCGAGCCTTGCGCTTGCGTCCTCGCTTGCTCATCACGCTCTCCTTCCTTCACCCGGAATGAACCCGTCGATCATGCCATATCGGAGGCTCCGCGCGGAGCCTCGTCCGAGCCCCTCGCAGCACCTGAGTCGGACCTCACCCGCCCGCGGGCCGGCCGCCCGCTGCTCGGCCCGCGTCCTCGCCCAGAAGGACCGAGTGGCAGGTTCGGACCGGTATCCCTGCGTGATACCGGTCGATACCTGCCACTCGAGGAGAGAGGAGGCCGGCTGGGCCGTCCGAGGCGTCCTGGGTGGACGAGCGGGTGTGCGGGCAGCCGGAGAGCCGACCGGGCCGGGCGACTCCGAGCGCTGCATCTGGACCGTCACAAAGCCGTGGAAGCGGTCCAGATGCAGCACTCGGTGGAGCGGAGGTCAGCGGGAGGTGCCGAGCCAGGCGCCGAAGCCGCTGTGCAGCACCAGCCAGGCGATCAGGCCGTAGCCGGTCTGCCCGGGGTGGTCGCCGGCGGAGCGGGCGAGGTCGCTCTCCCACTGGTCGTGGCCCACCAGCCCGCCGACGGTGTCGACGTAGGGGATGCGGCGCCGCGCGCAGACGTCCTCGAAGGCACCGGAGAGCTCGCGCACGCCCGCGGTGGTGGCCGGGTCCCGGCTCGGGGCGGGGCCCACCACGAAGGCGGGGATGCGCAGACGCTCGAGGCCGTCGAGGATCTTGGCGAGGTTCAGGCGCGAACGGGCCAGGGAGATCCCGGCCTCGACGTCGGCGCGGCCCATCGCGAGCACAACCCGGTGGTCGACGGAGCCGTCGGCGCGGCCCTGCTCGGAGAAGCGACGCTTGACGTCGGCGTCCCAGCGCTCGGCCAGCTCCGCGGAGGTCTCGCCCGGCAGCGCCGCGGAGAACACGTCGATGCGGCAGTCGGCACCCTGCTCGCTGGCCACGGCCCGGCCCAGCCAGCCCAGCGCTCGGGCGTCGCCGATCCCGGCGAGGAGCTCGTCGCCGAGCGCGATGATCCGGATCCGGGAGCCCGGATCCGGGACGGGCGAAGTGGGCACGGTCTGCACCGGGACCTCCTGGAAGGGGACGGGGTCGGTTCACTCTAACGGCGGCGGGGGGCCCCCGCGGCGCCCCGGCCCCCCCCCCCCCCCCCCCCCCCCCCCCCCCCGCGGGTCGCTCAGGCCTCGAACGCGCGGGTGAGCAGATCCTCCTGCTCGGCCTTGTGCGCGGAGGTCGAGCCGGTGGCCGGGGAGGCCGAGGCCGGACGGGCCACGACCCGCAGGGTGCGCCCCACCTCGACGGCGAAGTTCATCGCCATGAAGCTCCAGGCGCCCTGGTTCTGCGGCTCCTCCTGGACCCACACCAGCGGCGCATCGGGGTAGGCGTCCAGGGCGGTGCGCAGCTGCGCCTCGGGCAGCGGGTAGAGCTGCTCGACGCGGACGATCGCGGTGTCGGTGGCACCGAGCTTCTCTCGGCGCGCCACGAGATCCCAGTACACCTTGCCCGAGGCGAGCAGCACGCGGCGCACGCCTGCCGGGTCCACGGTCGTGTCCGGCAGGACCGGCTCGAAGGTGCCGGAGGTGAAGTCCTCGACCGCGCTGACGGCCGCCTTGTTGCGAAGCATCGACTTCGGGGTGAAGACGATCAGCGGCTTGCGCGGCTCGGTGAGCGCCTGCTTGCGAAGCAGATGGAAGTAGCTCGCCGGGGTGGACGGCACCGCGACCCGCATGTTCTCCTCCGCGCACAGCTGCAGGAAACGCTCGATCCGGGCGGAGGAGTGGTCCGGCCCCTGGCCCTCGTAGCCGTGCGGCAGCAGCATGACCACGCTCGAGTTCTGGCCCCACTTCTGCTCGGAGGCGGAGATGAACTCGTCGATGATCGTCTGGGCGCCGTTGACGAAGTCGCCGAACTGCGCCTCCCACAGCACCAGCGAGTTCGGGCTCTCCACGGAGTAGCCGTACTCGAAGCCCAGCGCCGCGAACTCCGAGAGCGAGGAGTCGTAGACGTTGAAGCGTGCCTGGTCGTCGCTGAGATAGGACAGCGGGGTCCAGGTGTCGCCGCTCTCGTGGTCGATCAGCACGCTGTGACGCTGCACGAAGGTGCCGCGGCGCGAGTCCTGGCCGGCCAGGCGCACCCGGTGGCCCTGCATCAGCAGGGAGCCGAAAGCGAGCAGCTCGCCGTAGGCCCAGTCGATCCCGCCCCGCGAGGACATCTGCGTGCGGCGCTCGAGCACCTGGCGCAGCTTGGGATGGACGGTGAAGGACTCGGGGACCTCCGCATGCGCCTGCCCGATCCGCGCCACGACCGATGCGTCGACCGCGGTGACGGCCTGCTCGGGCGCGTCGCCGCCCTGCTGCGACTCCGGCAGGTCCAGGCCCTGCACGTTGGCCTCCGCGGGCTTCGCGGAGCCGGCTTCGGAACGGGTCGAGGCGAAGGCCTCGTCGAGGTGCTCCTGGAAGTTGCGCACCAGGCCCTCGGTCTCCTCCTCGGTGAGGTCGCCGCGCTCGACGAGGGTCTCCATGTACTGCTTGCGGGTGGAGACCTTCTCGTTGATGAGCTTGTACATCTCCGGCTGGGTCATCGAGGGGTCGTCGCCCTCGTTGTGGCCGCGGCGGCGGTAGCAGACCATGTCGATGACCACGTCGCGGTGGAACTTCTGGCGGTACTCGAAGGCGATCTCGGCGACCCGCACGCAGGCCTCGGGATCGTCGCCGTTGACGTGGAAGATCGGCAGCTGGGTCGACTTCGCGACGTCGGTGGAGTAGAAGGACGAGCGCGAGGAGTCCGGCAGCGTGGTGAAGCCGATCTGGTTGTTGATGATCACGTGGATCGTGCCGCCGGTGCGGTAGCCGCGCAGCTCGGAGAGGTTCAGCGTCTCCGTGACCACGCCCTGGCCGGCGAAGGCCGCGTCGCCGTGGACGAGCACCGGCAGCACCGGGAACTCCTCGGGACGCTCGAGGCGGTCCTGCTTGGCGCGGACGATGCCCTCGAGGACGGGGTTGACGGCCTCGAGGTGCGAGGGGTTGGCGGCGAGGTAGACCTTCGTGGACTTCCCGTCGTGGGAGGTGTAGGTGCCCTCGGTGCCCAGGTGGTACTTCACGTCACCGGAGCCGACCTTCTCGCCGTAGTTGCCCTCGAACTCCTGGAAGATCTGGCCGTAGCTCTTGCCGGCGAGGTTGGAGAGCACGTTGAGGCGGCCGCGGTGGGACATGCCGATCGCGACCTCCTCGAGCCCGTCGTGGGCAGCGCCGTGCAGCACCGCATCGAGCATCGGGATGACCGACTCGCCGCCCTCGAGGGAGAACCGCTTCTGGCCGACGAACTTCGTCTGCAGGAAGGTCTCGAACGCCTCGGCGGCGTTGAGGCGATCCATGATGTGGGCGAGCTCCGCCTTCTCGAAGGGCTTGCGCGGCGTCTCCATCTTCAGCTGGATCCACTGGCGCTCCTCCGGGTCGGAGATGTGCATGTACTCCACGCCGATGGTGCGGCAGTACGCATCGCGCAGCACGCCGAGGATGTCCCGCAGCGTCATCTGCTCCTTGCCGCCCACGCCGCGGGTCGGGAAGGTGCGGTCGAGGTCCCACAGCGTCAGGCCGTAGGTCTCCACGTCGAGGTCCGGATGGTTGCGGGCCTTGTACTGCAGCGGATCGGTGTCCGCCATGAGGTGCCCGCGCACGCGGAAGGAGTGGATCAGGTCCATCACCCGGGCCAGGCGCTCCGAGGTGGTGTGGCGGAAGGGGTTGTCCGGCACCCAGCGCACGGGCTGGTAGGGCAGGCGCAGCGAGGCGAAGACGCGGTCGTAGAAGCCGTCCTTGCCCAGCAGCTTGTCCGCCATCCGCTTGAGGAACTCGCCCGAGGCGGCGCCCTGGATGATGCGGTGGTCGTAGGTCGAGGTCATCGTCATGACCTTCGAGACGGCGAGCTCGGCGAGGGTCGCCGGGCTCGCGCCCTGGAACTGGGCGGGGTAGTCCATCGCGCCGACGCCCACGATCACGCCCTGGCCCTTCATCAGGCGGGGGATCGAGTGGACGGTGCCGATGCCGCCGGGGTTGGTCAGCGAGACGGTGGTGCCGGTGAAGTCGTCCATCGTCAGCTTGCCGGCGCGGGCCTTCTTGACGACCTCCTCGTAGGCCCTCCAGAAGCCGCGGAAGTCGAAGCGCTGCGCCGCCTTGATGTTCGGCACCACGAGGCCGCGGGAGCCGTCGGGGCGGGGCATGTCGATGGCGAGGCCGAAGTTGACGTCCTCGCGCTTGAGCAGGAGCGGCTTGCCCTTCTCGTCGACGTCGAAGCCGTTGTTCATGTCGTTGATCTCGGTGACCGCCTCGACCATCGCCCAGCCGATCAGGTGGGTGAAGGAGACCTTGCCGGCGCGGTGGCGCTTGAGGTGGTTGTTGATCACGATGCGGTTGTCGAACAGGAGCTTGACCGGCACGTCGCGCACCGAGGTCGCGGTCGGGACGGTGAGGGACTCGTCCATGTTCCTCACGACGGCGGCGGCCGGGCCGCGCAGCTTCGTGGGCTCCGGCTCGTGCAGCTCGACCGCGGGGATCTGCGCGGTGGTCGTGGGGACCTTGGCCGGACGGTCGGAGGTCGTGGAGACCGCGGGAGTCCTCGGGGCGGGCGTCGAGGTGGGTTCGTTCACGGCAGGGGATTCCTTCGCGGGCGTCGAGGCGGCCGACGGGGCGGCCGGGGAGGAGGGGGCGGGCGTCGGCGACGGGGCCGGAGCGGGGGTGGAGGTGGCCGGCGCGGGCGCCTCGTCAGCGGCGTCGTCGGGCGCGGTCGCGGCGGCGGGCGCCGCATCGGGGGACGAGGGAGGAGCCGTCACGGGCGGCGCCGTCGCCGCCTCGGAGGTCTCCGGGCCCGGCCCGGGGGCGTCGGGGGCCTCGGCGCGTGCCGAGCTGGTGGAGGCGAAGTGCTCCGCCCAGCTGGGGTCGACGCTCGAGGGGTCCTCCCGCCACTGCTCGCGGAGCGCGTCCACGAGCCACTGATTGGGGCCGAACTCCGCGGAATCGGAGTCCTGTGTCTGCTGTGACACTCTGAGATCGCCAGCCTTCTCACAATCGAGAGATACGGATGGCTCCAGCGTAACGGCCCGCGGGTCCCGGTGCGCGCCGCGGCGCAGGTCGCGCGCGGCACGGGACGCCGGTGGTGGGGGACATCACGCCACCGGGCCGTGATCGGGGATCACGACCCGGATCAGGGAGGACCGACCCTCCTGCGCTCCGGTGCTGCGGGGGTCGTCGAGCACCTCGATCGTGCCTCCGTGCAGGCCCACCGCCCAGCGCGCGATCGCCAGGCCCAGGCCCGTCCCGCCGGAGGAGTCCGCGGCCCCGCCGCGCTGGAAGCGCTCGAAGACCCGGTCGCGGTCCTCGCGCGCGATGCCGGGGCCCTCGTCGTCGACGTCGATCCGCACCCCGTCGTCCTCCCCGGTGCGGGAGGCGCTGATGCGGATGCGTCCGCCGGCGGGGGAGTGGCGGGCGGCGTTCTCCAGCAGGTTGTGGATCACCTGGTGGAGCCGGGCGGCGTCGGCCGCGACGGAGAGGTCCGGCGGGTCGACGTCGACGATCCAGCGCACGTCCCGCCCTCCGGCGGCGAGGGCGGCGGCGTCGACGACCTCGTGGAGGAAGGGGGTCAGCTCGACCTCCTCGAGGTCGAGGTGGATCACTCCGGCGTCCAGCCGCGAGAGGTCCAGGAGGTGGTCGACGAGCTGGGAGAGCCGCTCGGTCTCGGTCAGGGCCACCTCGAGCGCGGCGGGATCGGGCTCGGTGACGCCGTCGACGAGGTTCTCCAGCTGGGCGCGCAGTCCCGCGACGGGCGTGCGCAGCTCGTGGGAGACGTTCGCGACGAGGTCCCGGCGCGTGCGGTCGGTCTGCTCGAGCTCGGCGGCCATGACGGAGAAGGCCTCGGCCAGCTGCCCCACCTCGTCGCGGCTCGTGGCGCGCACCGGTCCGCTGTAGTCCCCGCGCGCCATCGCCTGGGCGGCCGCGGTCATCTGCCGCAGCGGGGAGGTCATGCCCCGGGCGAGCAGCTGGGTGGAGACCAGTGCGGCGATCACGACCAGCGGCAGGGACAGCAGCGGCTCGATCCCGGCGCGGATGCTCACCTGCGTCAGCAGCGCCGCGACGGTCACGCTCACGCCCACCAGGATCCCGAGCTTGACCTTGAAGGAGCGGAAGCGGTCAAGCGGGCGCACGTCCAGCCGCTCGGGGACCCGGCGGCGGGCGTGCGGGGCAGGGGCCTCCCCGCCTCCGGAGCGGGGCCCGATCACGAGTCCGAGGTCGGCTCGTGCGGGGTGGGCATCGAGTGCAGGTCCGTCACGGCGCCCTCGGAGCCGGCGGCCGGGGCGTCCTCCTCGGGATTCTCCGGGATCTCGAGCGCGTAGCCGACGCCGTGCACGGTGCGCACGAGGTCCGCGCCGAGCTTGCGGCGCAGCGCCTTGACATGGGAGTCGACGGTGCGGGTGCCGGTCGCGTCGACCCAGTCCCACACGTCGGCGAGCAGCTGCTCGCGGGTGAGCACGGTGCCGGGGGCGTTGGCCAGGCACAGCAGCAGGTCGAACTCGGTGGGCGTGAGATGGGCGGGCACCCCGGCGCGCATCACCCGTCGGCCGGCGCGGTCGATCACGAGGTCGCCGAACTGCAGCGCCTCCTGCTTCTCCGTCTCGCCCGGTGCGGGAGGGCCCGCGCGGCGCACCCGGCGCAGCAGCGCCTTCAGCCGCGCGACGAGCTCGCGGATGGAGAAGGGCTTGGTCATGTAGTCGTCGGCGCCGACGCCGAGGCCGACGAGCATGTCGGTCTCGTCGTCGCGCGCGGTGAGCATGAGCACCGGGACCGGCTCGTCGGCTTGGATGCGTCGGCACACCTCGAGCCCGTCGAAGCCGGGGAGCATCACGTCGAGCACGACGAGGTCCGGGCGCACCTCGGCGACGGTGCGCACGCCGGAGGGGCCGTCGAGGGCGGTGGAGACCTCCCAGCCCTCGGCGGTGAGCCGGTCGGCGATCGCGCGGGTGATCGTGGGCTCGTCCTCGATCACCACCACGCGCACGGGTGAGGAGTCGGCGGCTGAGCTGCGGTCCGGGGTCGACATGGGGGTCACTCTAGACGGCGTGCCTCGGACGATCGCGGAGGCGGAGGGTGCCCCACGACTCCTGCACAGAACTCCCACGGCGCCTGCCGGAGCGCTCCCCAGCAGGGGTGCGCGGGACCCCGCGGAGTCCGCATCGCGGGCCTGGAACGGCCCGCAGCAGTGACGCGCACCCCTCCCGGGTGGCGCTCCCGTCAAGATCTCCCCACCTTTCAGCCGACATGGCAAAAACTTGGCAATGACCCGGTCGCCGAGCTCGCTCAACGCGCTGACCTGCACATAGGTTGGTCGACGTTGTTCAGCGACGCGTACTTCCCCGTCCGGCGTCGCGCACGGGACAGCTGCCGTGCCCGAACGGATACACGGACGAGACTCGCAGTCGAAACGGAAGAGGATCTCAGGTGGCGAATCATCGCGCTGATGGACGCGCCGCGGTGCGCAAGCACCGTACGGTCGGAGGAACGCACCGCGACCACGCCCTGCCCGCGGGCGCCGTGAAGGCAGGCGTCCTCGGCGTCCTCGCCACCGCCACCATCGCCGCTCCTCTCGCCGCCGCCGCCGCGGGCGTCGACGAGGCCGCCCCGGCCGAGCCGATCGCCCAGGCCCCCGCCGCCGCACCGCAGGCCGCCGCCGCGATCGCCCCCGTGGCCCTGCCCGGCGCGACCGACGCCGCGGCTGCGACCACCGAGGCGGCCGTCGAGGAGCGCGCCGTCGAGGGCGGCGCCGCGAGCCGCTCCGAGGAGCGCACCGCCCCCGCCGCCGCGGAGGACCCCGCCGACGACGAGGCCGAGAGCACCGGCATCGAGGTCTCCGTGCCCGAGCCCGAGCCCGTCGTGACCGAGGCCGCCGCAGGTGCGGAGGGCGCCGACGGCACCGCCTCCGCCGACGGCACCGACTCCGTCGAGGGCTCCGACTCCGCTGAGGGCGAGGCCGTCGTCGGCGGCGACTCCGGCTACATCCGCCCCTCCTCCGGCGCCATCACCTCCGGCTACGGCGGCCGCATCCACCCCGTGCTCGGCTACTACAAGGGCCACGACGGCGTCGACTTCGGCGCCGCCTGCGGCGCCCCGGTCAAGGCCGCCAAGTCCGGCACCGTCGTCGCCGTCGAGTACCACCACGCCTCCGGCAACCGCGTGAAGATCGACCACGGCAACGGGGTCGTCACCGGCTACTACCACCTCCAGGGCTTCAACACCTCGGTCGGCGCGACCGTCGCCCAGGGCGACACCATCGGCTACGTCGGCTCGACCGGCCGCTCCACCGGCTGCCACCTCCACTTCGCGAAGATGGACGAGGCGGGCAACTACTCCGACCCGATGTCTCTGCTGCGGTGACCTCCTCCGGCGCGCCCGTCGTCCTCGGGGTCGAGTCCTCCTGCGACGAGACCGGCTTCGGGATCGTCTCGGACGGGATCCTGCTGGGCCAGGGCCTCGCCTCGAGCGCCTCCCAGCACGCGATGTTCGGCGGCGTCGTCCCCGAGATCGCGGCCCGCGCGCACCTCGACGCGGTCGTCCCGACGCTGCAGATCGCCCTCGACGACGCGGGCGTGCAGGCGCGGGACATCACCCATGTCGCCGTGACCTCCGGTCCCGGCCTCGCCACCGCCGTCCACGTGGGACTGGCCGCCGCGAAGTCCATCGCCTGGGCGCTGGACAAGCCCCTGTACGGGGTGCACCACCTCGCCGGCCATGCCGCCGCCGACACCCTCGAGCACGGCCCCCTGCCCGAGCAGTCCATCGTCCTGATCGTCTCCGGCGGGCACACTTCGATCCTCGCCGTCGGCGACCTCGTGCGCGATCCGATCGAGCACCTCGGCGACACCCTCGACGACGCAGCGGGGGAGGCCTTCGACAAGGTCTCGCGCCTGCTGGGCCTCGGCTACCCGGGCGGGCCTGCGATCTCCCGCGCCGCGGTCGGCGGCGATCCGGCCGCCTTCGCCTTCCCGCGCGCCATGCTGCGGCCCCGGGACGCGCCCTTCACCTTCTCCTTCTCCGGGCTCAAGACCTCCGTGGCCCGCACCGTGGAGACCCTCGAGCGCGCCGGCGAGCCCGTGCCCGTCGCGGACATCGCCGCCTCCTTCGAGCAGGCCGTCGTCGACGTGCTGGTCACCAAGGCGCTGCGCGCCGTGCAGGAGCGCGGGCTGGACACCCTCGTCATCGTCGGCGGGGTCGCCGCGAACGCGCGCCTGCGGGCTGTCGCCCAGGAGCGCTGCGACGCCGCCGGGGTCGAGCTGCGCATCCCGCCGCCGCGGCTGTGCACCGACAACGGCGCGATGATCGCCGCGGTCGGCGACCTGCTGGTGCGCTCCGGCGCCGAGCCCAGCGGCCTCTCCATCGCCGCGGACCCCTCCGCCGTGCTCCACGGGGCCCAGCTCCCGCTGCTGCGGTGAGGTCCCTCTCACACCCTCGGTCGCTCGCGCCGCCGGCGTGCTCGATCGCCCCCAGGTGTTGCTAGACTCCTGGAGTCCGCCCGCGTAGCTCAGTGGATAGAGCGTCTGCCTCCGGAGCAGAAGGTCGTAGGTTCGAATCCTGTCGCGGGCACCGAGTTCCGAGCCGCGTCCCCGATCGGGGACGCGGCTCGAGTCGTCCCGGGGGCTCAGCCCTGCTCGCCGCGCAGCTTCCGCAGGCGCTGCAGCACCTCGCGCGCCGCGACGGTGTCCGCGATGCGCAGGGCCGCCGCGGTGTCGCCGCCGCCCACCTTCAGCGTGACGTCCTGCTCCTCGGCCTCGGCGAAGACGGACTCGTCGGTCACGTCGTCGCCGAGGTAGAGCCAGGCGTCGGAGGCGCTGGCCCGGGCGAGCGCGTCGACGGCGACGCCCTTGGACGTGTGCACCACCGAGAACTCGACGACCTCCTTGCCGGGGGTGACGGTCACGTCCGGCAGGGTGGTGGCGTACTCGAGCGCGGACTCCGTGGCGTTGATGCCGCCTCGGCCCCGGGCGCTGCGGGTGTGCAGCACCGCGGCGGTGGGCTTGGTCTCCACCTCGGTGCCCGGATGCGCTCGTGCGATGCGGCGCAGAGTCGCCGTGATCGTCGCGAGCAGCTCCTCCTTCTCCGGTGTCATCGACAGCGCGGAGCGGTCCAGCACCTCGGCCTGCATCCACGGCGGCAGCGCACCGACCTCCGCGCCGTGCGAGCCGACGAGCACCACCGAGCTCGGCATCTGCGTGTGCCGGTCCAGATCCTCCAGTGCGCGGCCGGAGACGAGCGCCACCGCGACGCCGGGCATCTCGGCCAGGTCCCGCAGCGCGCCGAGCGCCTCGGCATCGGGCTGGACCGCATCGCGGTCCTCGACGATCGGGGCGAGCACACCGTCGAAGTCCGAGGCGATCAGCAGACGCGGAACGTCGGCGAAGGCGCGCAGCGCCTCGTCGATCTCCTCGGGCGCGCTGGGCTCGTCGCCGCGCAGCCTCACCACGGGCACCGCGGCCTGCGCTTCGCGCCCGGCGTGCTCGAGGTGCTCGAGGAAGTCGTGCGCCCAGGACTGCACGTCGTTCTCCATCACCTGATGGCGCAGGGAGCGCATCGCCTCCTCCTGCTCCTCCTCGGGCATCGCCAGGGCGCGCAGGATCGCGGACTTCAGCTCGTCGATGTCGTGGGGGTTCACCAGGACCGCCGCGCGCAGCTCGTCCGCGGCGCCGGCGAACTCGCTCAGCACCAGCACGCCCTGCAGGTCCGGACGGGAGGCGACGTACTCCTTGGCGACGAGGTTCATGCCGTCCCGCAGGGCGGTGACGAGCACCACGTCGGCGGCCATGAACAGCGCGGTCATCTCGCGGCGATCGAAGGAGTGGTGCTGGTAGGACACGGCCGGTCGGCCCAGCGGTGCGTGCTCGCCGTTGATGCGGCCGACGGTCAGCTCGACCTCGTCCCGCAGCTGCCGGTAGGCCTCCACCCGCTCCCGCGACGGCGTCGCGACCTGGATCATCACCGTGTCGTGGGGATCGATCAGACCGTCGTCCAGCAGCTCCCCCCAGGCCTTGAGCCGGTGGCGGATGCCCTTGGTGTAGTCGAGCCGGTCCACCCCGAGCACCACCTTCGCCGGGTCGCCCAGGTCGTGGCGCAGGGCCCGCGCACGCTCGCGGATCTCCTCGTCCTCGGTGAGCGCGGAGACGGCGGAGGAGTCGATCGAGATCGGGAAG
The DNA here is from genome assembly GCF_003994255.1 of Brachybacterium paraconglomeratum. Lineage (GTDB taxonomy): Bacteria > Actinomycetota > Actinomycetes > Actinomycetales > Dermabacteraceae > Brachybacterium > Brachybacterium conglomeratum. The sequence continues at coordinate 68,420 of NZ_ML133860.1, forward strand.
GTGCGCACCTCGACCTCCCGCATCGGGGCGGCGCCGACGCCCGGCACCGAGATCGTCAACCCGTCCACGTGGTAGCCCAGCAGCTTCCGCACCGCGGCGACGAAGTTCAGCGAGTCGCTCTCGCGCTGGAAGCCGATCAGGTCCGCGCCGAGCAGCCCGCGCAGGATCGAGTTGCGCTTGGGCAGCTGGGAGAACAGCTCGACGGAGGGGAAGGGGATGTGGTTGAAGAAGCCGATCCGCGCGTCGGAGCGCTTCTCCCGGATCATCCGGGGCACGAGCTGCAGCTGGTAGTCGTGCACCCAGATCGTGCCGCCGGGGGCGGCGACGGGTGCGGCGGAGTCGGCGAAGCGGCGGTTCGTCGCGAGATAGGAGTCCCACCAGCCGCGGTGGAACTCGGGATCGACGATCACGTCGTGGTAGAGCGGCCACAGGGTCGCGTTGGAGTAGCCCTCGTAGTAGCGCTCCACGTCCTCCTGCTCGAGCCGCACCGGGTACAGGCTCATCCCGTCGGCCTCGAAGGGGGCGGGCGGCTCGCCCGGCGATCCTGCCCAGCCCACCCAGGCGCCGGAGTCCACCGTGCGCATCACCGACTCCATCGCGGTGACCAGGCCGCCGGGGCTGGTGACCCATTCGGTGGCCCCGTCGGGGAGGGTGCGGGAGTCGACGGGCAGGCGATTGGCGACGACGACCAGCTCGTGCGAGCGGTCCTTGGGGGTGGGGGTGGTGGGCACCGGTACTCCTTCACGGGTCGAGCACTGAGGCGGCGGAGCGTCGCGTCGGGCTCTCATGAACGGGCCCCCGCGGCACCCGCGCCGATGCTGCGAGCCTATCAAGTGCGATCGCTCACGCGCCGTCCGCCCCGGACTGTGCACTGGGTCCTCACCAGGCCCTTCATGCGCCCGCGACCAGTGCGGACGACGTCCGACCGAACGGTGGGCGGGCCGGCGCGAGCTGTTCGCGGTGCGGACCCGCGCCCGCTCGAGCGGGCCGGGCTCGTACGATTCCGGGGCGCCGACGGCGCGGCCCGCCCGTGCGGCGGGCTCGAGCGAGACCAGGAGCCCCCATGCGCGCCCACGAAGCCGGTGCCCTCCACGGCAACGACGCGGCCCCCACGTGGCTGCCCTACCCCAGCGACGTCAACACCCTGATCGACGGCCTGTGGTCCCGCACCACCCGCCGCACCGAGGACGGCGCGGTCGAGGTGGGCGGGGTGAGCGTCGCCCGGATCGCCGAGGAGGTCGGCACCCCCGCCTTCGTGCTCGACGAGGACGACTTCCGTCACCGGGCGCGCGCCTTCCGCGACGCATTCGCCGAGGCCTTCCGCCCCCTTGCCGGGGCCGACGTCTACTACGCGGGCAAGGCCTTCCTGTGCGGCGCCGTCGCCCGCTGGGTCGAGGAGGACGGCCTGGGCCTGGACGTGTGCACCGGCGGCGAGCTCGCCGTCGCCCTGCGCGCCGGCTTCCCCGGCGAGCGGATCGCCCTGCACGGCAACAACAAGTCCCTCGCCGAGATCCGCCGCGCCCTCGAGGCGGGCGTGGGCCGGATCGTCGTGGACTCCCTGGACGAGATCGACCTGGTCGACGCGGTCGCCGCCGAGCTCGGCCTGCGCGCCGCCGTGATGCTGCGGGTGACCACGGGCGTGGAGGCGCACACCCACGAGTTCATCGCCACCGCCCACGAGGACCAGAAGTTCGGGCTCTCCCTCACCGGCGGCACGGCCTTCGAGGCCGTGCGCCGGGTCCTGGCCGCCGAGCACCTCGACCTCGTCGGCCTGCACTCCCACATCGGCTCCCAGATCTTCGACACGGGCGGCTTCGAGGTCGCGGCCCGGCGCGTGCTGGACCTGGTCGCGCAGGTGCGCGACGAGCTCGACCACACGATCACCCAGCTCGACCTGGGCGGCGGCTTCGGCGTCATGTACAACACCCAGCACACGCCCTCGACCCCGGAGGCCCTCGCCAGCGGGATCGCGGGGATCGTGGAGAAGCAGTGCCACGAGCTCGAGCTCGAGGTCCCCCACATCTCCTTCGAGCCCGGCCGCGCGATCGCCGGCCCCTCCACCCAGACGCTCTACACCGTCGGCACCGTCAAGGACGTGCGCCTGGGCGGCCCCCACCACCGCGTCTACGTCTCCGTCGACGGCGGCATGAGCGACAACGTCCGCACCGCCCTGTACGACGCGGACTACTCCTGCCTGCTCTCCGGCCGCGTCTCCGAGGAGCAGCCCGAGGTGGTGCGCGTGGTCGGAAAGCACTGCGAGAGCGGCGACATCGTGGTCAAGGACGAGTACCTCCCCGCCGACGTGCGCCGCGGCGACCTGGTCTCCGTCCCGGTCACCGGCGCGTACTGCTACTCGCTCGCCTCGAACTACAACCACGTCCCGCGCCCGCCCGTGATCGCGGTGAAGGACGGGGAGATCCGCACCCTGATCCGTCGCGAGACGGAGGAGGACCTGCTCGGCCTCGATGTCGGCTGAGCCCGCCCCTCCCGCGAACCGCCCGCCCGGCCGGCCCGCCGTGACCAGGACGCCCGCGTTCATACGCGGTCACGCGGGCGCGGCCACCTCGGCTACAGTGCACACGCCCGCCCCTCCCGCCCGTCGGCCCCTGTGGAAGGACCCTTCGCAGATGTCACAGACCGTCCCGCAGCCTCCGGCGAGCCCGGACAGCTCCTCCCTCCCCGCCCTGCGCGTGGCCGTGCTCGGCGCGGGCACGGTCGGCACCGAGGTGCTGCGCCTGATCGCGCAGCAGGGGGACGAGCTCGCCCACCGCATCGGCGCCCGCCTCGAGGTCACCGGGGTGGCCGTGCGCGACCGGACCAAGGACCGCGGCGAGCACGTGCCCGCCGCGCTGCTCACCGACGACCCCAGCGCCCTGGTGCGCGAGGCCGACCTCGTGATCGAGGTGATGGGCGGCATCGAGCCGGCCCGTGCCCTGCTGCTGGAGGCGATGGAGCACGGCGCGAGCGTGGTCACCGCGAACAAGGCGCTGCTCGCCCAGGACGGCGCCTCCCTCTACGAGGCCGCGGACGTGCACGGCGTGGACCTCTCCTTCGAGGCCGCCGTCGCCGGCGCCATCCCGCTGGTCCGTCCGGTGCGGGAGTCCCTCGCCGGGGACCGGATCCAGCGCGTGATGGGCATCGTCAACGGCACCACGAACTACATCCTCGACGCCATGACGCGCACCAGCGCCGACTTCGGCGACGCGCTCGCGAGCGCGCAGGAGCTCGGCTACGCCGAGGCCGACCCGACGGCCGACGTCGAGGGCCACGACGCCGCGGCGAAAGCATCGATCCTCGCGTCGCTGGCCTTCCACTCCCGGGTGCGCCTGGCCGACGTGCACTGCGAGGGCATCACCTCCGTCTCCGCGCAGGACATCGCCGCCGCCGGGCGGATGGGCCGCACGATCAAGCTGCTGTCGATCGTCGAGCGGGTCGAGGAGGAGAACGGGGAGCGGATCTCCGCCCGCGTCTACCCGGCGCTGATCCCCGACTCCCACCCGCTGGCCTCAGTCTCCGAGGCGTACAACGCGGTGTTCATCGAGGCCGAGGCGGCCGGCTCCCTGATGTTCTACGGCCAGGGCGCCGGCGGCGCGCCGACCGCCTCCGCGATCCTCGGCGACGTCGTCTCCGCGGCACGCTCCCGCGTGCACGGGGGAGTGGGGCCGCGCGAGTCCCGCTACGCAGAGCTCGAGTCGATCCCGCTCGAGGAGCTGCGCAGCGCCTTCTACATCTCGCTGACCGTGCAGGACCGTCCCGGCGTGCTCGCCGAGATCGCCGGGACCCTCTCGGGCTACGGCATCTCGATCTCGACGATCCACCAGGAGCTCCTCCACTCGCGGGAGGAGGGCTCCCAGGCCCTCGCCCACATCGGGATCAGCACCCACCGGGCGCTCGAGAGCGCGATGACCGCGTCGCTGGACATGTTCTCCTCGACCGCGACCGTGCTCAGCATCGACTCCGTCCTCCGCATCGAAGGAGATTGACCCCATGGCCCATCAGTGGCGCGGCGTCCTCGCCGAGTACCGCGAGCACCTGCCCTTCGAGGACGGTGACACCCTGCTGACCCTCGGGGAGGGCGGCACCCCCCTGGTCCCCGCCCCTGCACTCTCCGAGCGCGTCGGCGCCGAGGTGTACGTGAAGGTCGAGGGTATGAACCCGACCGGCTCCTTCAAGGATCGCGGCATGGTCTCGGCGATGTCGCGGGCCGTCAGCGACGGCGCGACCGCGGTGGTGTGCGCCTCGACCGGCAACACCTCCGCCTCCGCCGCGGCCTACGCGACCGCGGCCGGGATCACCTGCGCGGTGCTGATCCCTCAGGGCAAGATCGCCGCGGGCAAGCTCGCCCAGGCCGTGGTGCACGGCGCGAAGCTGATCCAGGTCGACGGCAACTTCGACGACTGCCTCGAGATCGCCCGCAAGCTCGATGCGGAGCACCCGATCGAGCTGGTGAACTCCGTGAACCCCTTCCGGCTGCAGGGGCAGAAGACCGCCGCCTTCGAGGTCGCCGACGCGCTGGGCCGCGCCCCCGACATCCATGTCCTGCCCGTCGGCAACGCCGGGAACATCTCCGCCTACTGGATGGGCTACAAGGAGTACCGCGAGAAGGGGATCACCGACTCGCTGCCGGCGATGTGGGGCTTCCAGGCCGCGGGCGCCGCCCCCTTCGTGGCCGGCCATCCGATCACGGAGCCCGAGACGATCGCGACGGCGATCCGCATCGGCGCCCCCGCCTCCTGGCATCTGGCCGTCGAGGCCCGCGACGACTCCGGCGGCCTGATCGACGCGGTCTCCGACCAGCAGATCCTCGACGCCCAGAAGCTGCTCGCCGGCGAGGTGGGGATCTTCGTGGAGCCGGCCTCCGCCGCCGGCATGGCCGGGCTGCTGCAGCAGGCCGAGCGCGGGCAGGTGCCCGCTGGTGCGACGATCGCGATCACCGTGACCGGCAACGGCCTGAAGGACACCGACACCGCGCTCACCCAGCACGACCTCACCCCGACGGTGGTGCCGGTGGACATCGCGGCGGCTGCGGAGGCCATCGGACTGTGAGGATCCAGCACACCCAGGTGTCCGTGCAGGTCCCCGCGACCTCCGCGAACCTCGGCCCGGGCTTCGACACCCTGGGCCTGGCGCTGGACCTGTGCGACGAGCTGAGCGTCCGGGCGACCACCGGCGGTCTCGAGATCACCGTCGACGGCGAGGGCGCGGGCTCCGTGCCCCACGGCGAGGAGCACCTGGTGGTGCGGGCCCTGCGACGCGGCCTCGACCACGCCGGCGCTCCCCAGAGCGGGCTGGCCCTGCACGCCGTGAACCGGATCCCGCACGGCCGCGGGCTGGGCTCGAGCGCCGCAGCGACCGTGGCCGGGCTCCTGCTCGCCCGGGGGATGGTCTCGGAGCCGGAGGCGCTCGACGACGAGACGGTGCTCCAGCTCGCCACCGAGTTCGAGGGCCATCCCGACAACGCCGCGCCCGCGCTGATGGGCGGGCCGGTGCTCTCCTGGATGCAGGGGCCTCTGGCGCGGGCCGTGCCGCTGCGCCACGCTGCGGAGGTGCTGCGCCCCGTGGTGCTGCTGCCCACCGCGACGCTGTCCACCCACCGGGCGCGGGGCCTGCTGCCCGCGGAGGTTCCGCACGCCGACGCGGTGTTCAACGCCTCGCGCGCCGCGCTGCTGGTCCACGCCCTGGCCGGAGCGCCGGAGCTGCTGATGGAGGCGACCGAGGACCGGCTCCACCAGGAGCAGCGCGCCCCCGGCATGCCCGAGAGCGTCGAGCTGATGCGGGTGCTGCGCCAGGAGGGCCATCCCGCGGTGATCTCGGGCGCGGGCCCCTCCGTGCTCGTGATGGCGGGCAGCCGCCGCGAGATCGCACCGCTGGTCCGCCGCTTCGTCCGCGACCCCGCGGGCTGGCGGATCGCCGAGGTGGCGCTGCGTGAGCAGGCCTCGGCCCCTGTGGTAGGTTGACCCTGCGTCCAGGCGACATCGCACGACGCTGATCCCTGCACCATGGTCCCCTCGCGGGATCCTCTGCGCAGATCTCCGCGCCCCCGATGTGCTCGCTGAGCTGTCTCTCCGAGCAGCGCCGCGCACGGTCCCCGCATCTCCTCGTCGAGATGCCCCACGGGTCCGTTCGCCGCCCTCGACGCGCCCCGAAGCACACCGGCAGGTCGGTCGCGGATGCCCCGCACCGCGGACGAACACCCTGCACGGACCCGCCGCCGCAGCGCCCGGGCACGTTCCCCGGCCCTGAGCGGCATCCAGACCAGACATGAACCGGCGCAGCCGGTTCGACAGGAAGGAACCCGGGTGAACGACACCACCTCCGGCGCGGACCTCGCGGCGAAGAAGCTCCCCGAGCTGCAGGCCATGGCCGCCGAGCGCGGCATCAAGGGGGCCCGGCGACTGCGCAAGGGCGAGCTGATCGAGGCGCTCCGTGGGGGAGCGGTCCCCGCCTCGGCCGGCGCCTCCGCCCCTGCTCAGAGCGCCCCGGCGCCCGCCGCGGAGCCCACCGCTCCCACGTCGTCAGCGTCGACGTCCGCCGCCTCGGCGCCCGCCGATGCCGCCTCCTCCGCTCCCGAGGCCGCCGGCTCGTCCGACGCGACCTCCGAGCGTCCCCGCACCCGCTCCCGCTCGCGCAGCACCCGCGAGGCCTCCGTCCCCGAGGCGACCGCCCCCGATCTGGGCATCGAGCTGCCCGACCGCAGCGCCGCCCGCGAGGACTCCGAGACGCAGCAGGGCGGCCGCGGCCGCCGCGGCGACCAGCAGGACCAGGGCGGGCCCGACCAGCAGAACCGCGACCAGCAGAATCGTGACCAGCAGGGGCGTGATCAGCAGGGTCGTGATCAGCAGAACCGCGACCAGCAGAATCGTGACCAGCAGGGCGGCCGCGACCAGCAGCAGCGCGGCGGCCAGGGCCGTGGCGATCAGCAGAACCGCGACGGTCAGCAGAACCGTGACGGCCACCAGAACCGCGGCCGGCAGAACGAGCAGGGCGGGTCTTCGCGCCGCCGCCTCGAGGACATCGAGCTTCCCGACCGATCGGGCGAGCAGCAGGACGACCAGGGCGGCGACGGCTACGACGACGACCGCCGCGGTCGCTCGCGCAGCCGCAGCCGCTCGCGCGACCGCAAGCGCCGCGGCCGCGGCGGCGAGCAGGGCGGTCAGGGCGGCCAGAACCAGCAGGGCGGTCAGGGCTCGCAGGACGACAACGAGGTCCGCGAGGGCGACGAGCTGATGACCATCGCGGGCATCCTCGACATCCGCGACAACCACGCCTACGTGCGCACCACCGGCTACCTGCCCGGCCCGAGCGACGTCCATGTCACGATGAACCAGGTCCGCAAGTACGGCCTGCGCAAGGGCGATGCCGTGACCGGCCAGGTCAAGGCTCCCCGCGAGGGCGAGGAGCAGCGCGTCGAGCAGGTCCAGCACCACGGCGGCGGCCGCAACCGCCGCGGCAAGGGCGGCCAGAACCAGGGCAAGTTCGCCGCGCTCGTGCAGGTCGACACCGTCAGCGGCATGCCCGTCGAGCGGGCCCGCCAGCGGGTGGACTTCTCCAAGCTCACCCCGCTGTACCCGGACGAGCGTCTGCGCCTGGAGACCGCGCAGAACTCCGTCGCGCCGCGGATCATCGACCTCGTCTCGCCGATCGGCAAGGGCCAGCGCGGTCTCATCGTCGCGCCCCCGAAGGCCGGCAAGACGATCATCATGCAGCAGATCGCCAACGCGATCACCGCGAACAACCCCGAGGTCCACCTCATGGTCGTGCTCGTCGACGAGCGCCCCGAGGAGGTCACCGACATGCAGCGCACGGTCAAGGGCGAGGTCATCGCCTCGACCTTCGACCGCCCCGCCTCGGACCACACCATCGTCGCCGAGCTCGCGATCGAGCGCGCGAAGCGCCTGGTGGAGCTGGGCAAGGACGTCGTGGTGCTGCTGGACTCGCTCACCCGCCTCTCCCGCGCCTACAACCTCGCGGCCCCGGCCTCCGGTCGGATCCTCTCCGGCGGCGTGGACGCCTCGGCGCTGTACCCGCCCAAGCGCTTCTTCGGCGCGGCGCGCAACATCGAGCACGGCGGCTCGCTCACCATCCTCGCCTCGGCGCTGGTGGAGACCGGCTCGAAGATGGACGAGGTGATCTTCGAGGAGTTCAAGGGCACCGGCAACATGGAGCTGCGCCTGTCCCGTCACCTCGCCGACAAGCGGATCTTCCCGGCGGTGGACGTCAACGCCTCCGGCACCCGCCGCGAGGAGGTGCTGATGGGCAAGGATGAGCTCTCGATCATGTGGAAGCTGCGCCGGGTCCTCGGTGCCCTCGAGCAGCAGCAGGCGCTCGAGCTGCTGCTGGAGCGGGTCAAGAAGACCCAGTCCAACACCGAGTTCCTCATGACGGTCCAGAAGAACACCCCGAGCGTGGGGGCGCGCAGCGGCGAATGATCCCGCTGCCGCCACGGCCGACGGACGGGCCGGGAGCGCTGCCCTGCGCAGCGGTCCCGGCCCGTCCGTGCGCGAGCGGTCGTTCCGGGGCGCGCCGTCCCGGCGGGGACGGGCGCATCTGATCCGGCGAGCTCCGGGGAAGCGCTTGTGACCGGTCGTCGGAGCGGCTACCGTAAGGGATAGTGAACGTTCACGACGAGCGGGCCCTCCAGGTCGCTTCGCCGAGCGTCCACGGCCGACGACGCCCGCCCCCATCGAAGGATCCCGCCCCATGAGCACCTCCTCCACCCCGTTCCGCTGGGCCGTCCTCGGCCCCGGGGCGATCGCCCGCCGCTTCGCCTCCCAGCTGCCCGACTCGGAGCACGGCGTCCTCGTCGCCGTCGGCAGCAGCTCGCCCGAGCGGGCCCGCGCCTTCGCGGAGGAGTTCCCGCTCGAAGGGCCCGCGTTCGTGGGCGACTACGAGCAGGTCCTCGCCAGCGACGAGGTCGACGCCGTCTACGTCTCCACCGTGCACACCGGCCACGCCCGTCTCGCCGCCGCCGCCCTCGAGGCCGGCAAGCACGTGCTCGTCGAGAAGCCGCTGACCCCGAACTCCGGCACCACCATGGCGCTGCTCGACCTCGCCGCCCGCTCCGGGAAGGTGCTGCTCGAGGCGTACATGTACCGCTTCCACCCCCAGACCGTGCGGGTCCTCGAGCTCGTGGCCGAGGGCGCGATCGGCGAGCTCGTCCACGTCGACGCCTCCTTCGCCTTCGACACCGGATCCCGCAGCGGCCGCCTCTTCGACACCGCCACTGCCGGCGGCGGGATCCTCGACGTGGGCTGCTACCCGCTCTCGCTCGCCCGCTTCGTGGCCGGCGCCGCCGTGGGCCGTCCCTCCGTCGAGCCCGCCTCGCTCACCGGCCGCGGCACGATCGGGGAGACCGGGGTCGACGAATGGGCCGTCGCCGAGCTGAGCTTCCCCGGCGGCGCGACCGCCTCCCTGCGCACCGGCGTGCGCCTGGCCGATCCGCAGTCCGCGACGATCACCGGCTCCCGCGGCGTGATCCGCCTGTCGGACCCGTGGGGCCTCGGCGAGGAGCAGGTGATCGAGCTCGATGTGGTGGGGGAGGAGCCGCGCCGGCTCGAGATCCCCCGCGCCTCTGCCTACGCGCTGGAGGCCGATGCGCTCGTCCGCGCGGCCCGCAAGGGCGGTGAGGTCCCCGAGCTCACCGCCGAGAACTCCCTCGGCCAGGCCCGGGCCCTGGACGCCTGGCGCGAGGAGCTCTCGCTGCGCTTCCCCTTCGAGGCCGACACCGCCGACATCCCCACCCTCACCGGCCGGCCGCTGCAGGCCGGCAGCGTGCCCACCGGCGCCGGTGTGCCCATGGCCTACGGCAGCATCCCGGGCGTGGACAAGCAGGTCTCCCGCCTCGTGATGGGCTGCGACAACCAGATGAACCTCGCCCACGCCTCGGCGATGTTCGACGCCTTCTTCGAGATGGGCGGCACCACCTTCGACACCGCCTTTATCTACGGCGGCGGGTACATCGAGAAGCTCGTGGGGCAGTGGGTCCGCAATCGCGGCGTGCGCGAGGACGTCGTGATGATCACCAAGGGCGCGCACACCCCGCACTGCGATCCCGAGTCGATCACCCGCCAGCTCGAGGAGTCCCTCGAGCGGCAGGGCACCGACTACGCGGACCTGTACATGATGCACCGCGACAACACCGACATCCCCGTCGGCGAGTTCGTGGACGTCATGGACGAGCACCTGCGCGCGGGCCGGATCCGCGCCTACGGCGGCTCGAACTGGACCCCGGAGCGGGTCGACGAGGCCAACGCCTACGCGAAGGCCAACGGCCGCACGGGCTTCACCATCCTCTCGAACCACTTCGGCCTTGCCGAGGCGCTGGACGTGCCGTGGGCCGGCTGCGTGCACGCCACCGACCCTGACTCCAAGGCCTGGCTCGAGGAGCGGGGCATCGCCCTCCTGCCCTGGTCCTCCCAGGCCAGGGGCTTCTTCACCGGCCGCGCCCACCCCGAGGACCGTTCCGACGCCGAGCTCGTGCGCTGCTACTACAGCGAGGAGAACTTCGAGCGCCTCGCCCGCGCGGAGGAGCTCGGCGCCGAGCGCGGCGTGCCCGCCACCGCGATCGCGCTCGCCTTCGTGCTGCACCAGCAGTTCCCGACCTTCGCTCTGTTCGGGCCGCGCAGCATCGGCGAGATGCGCTCCTCGACCCTCGGACTCGGCGTCGAGCTCAGCGCCCAGGAGATGGCCTGGCTCGACCTGCGCTCCCCGTCCCGATGAGCAGGCAGGGCCGGCGGGCGACGATCATCGACGTCGCCGCCCGCGCCGGGGTCTCGCGGCAGACGGTCTCGCGGGCGCTGAACGACATGCCCGGCATCAGCGGCGAGACTCGCGAGAGGGTGCTCGCCGCGGCGAAGGAGCTGAACTACCGGCCCTCCCGCTTCGGGCGGGGACTGGTCGAGCAGGGACCGACGACGCTCGGCCTCGTCGTCGGCCGGCTCTCGAACACCTACTACGCGGAGCTCGGTGCGGCTGTGGTGCGCGCCTGCGCCCCGCACGGCTGGAACGTCGTCCTGGCCGAGGCGGGCGACGCCCCGCAGCCCGAGAAGGTCGCCGCGGACCTCTCACGTCGCGTGGACGCGCTGGTCGGCTACGGCGTGGCGACCGCCGGGATCCGCGGGGGCGGCATGCCGATCGTGCAGGTCGACGGCACGCCCGAGCAGATCGACCAGGCCGGCGTGCTCGAGCTGCCGCGCACGGAGGCGATGGCGGACCTCGCCGAGCACCTGCGGGAGCGGGGCGTGCGGCGCCCCGTCGTGCTCGACCACGGCACGCGGGAGACCGACGAGCGCACCCGCGCCCTCGTCGGCGCCCTGTCGGGCCTCGTCGTGGGCGGGGAGGTGCCCGTGCGCACCGTCCATCCCCACGAGGGGCACGAGGAGGCGCTGCCGGAGCTCCTCGCCGGGGGCACCGACGCGCTGGTGGCCTTCAACGACGAGCTCGCCGTGCGAATGCTGCGCGCCCTGCGCCGCTCCGGCATCGAGGTGCCCTCCCGCGTGCGCGTGACCGGGGTGGACGGCCTCGAGATCTCGACCCTGGTCTCCCCGGAGCTGACCACGCTCGCCCTCGACATCGACCTCGTCGCCCGGGAGGCCGTCGAGCTGGTCGCCGGGATGCTCGAGGGGACCGTGCCGCTGCGGGGCGAGGAGGCCCACCGCCGGGTCGACTACCGGCTCGTGGTGCGCGAGTCGACCTGAGCGCCCCGCGGGCGGGACTGCACCCGCCCGCGGGCGGGTCTGCAGGGCGGGGCCCCGCGCCCGACGGGCGCATCCGCCCCCGGCTGCTGCGATGTTGCGCACGCCGCACCGCGAGCCCTCGCCCCGCCCCGCCCCGGCGTGGCAGACTGTGACGTCGGTTCTGGTTCACGGCGCCCGCCGGGCGCCGACCCAGCGACCCCGAGCAAGGAGAGACATGAAGGCTGACATCCACCCCGCATACGTCGAGACCCAGGTGACCTGCACCTGCGGCAACACGTTCACCACCCGCAGCACCAAGACCGACGGCGCCATCAGCACCGAGGTCTGCTCCGCGTGCCACCCCTTCTACACCGGCAAGCAGAAGATCCTGGACACCGGCGGCCGCGTCGCCCGCTTCCAGGCCCGCTACGGCAAGAAGAACTCCTGACCGGAGTGTCAGCGGCGAGGGTCACGGCCGCCTGCGCGGCCTGATCCACGCACAGCAGGTCTCCGACGCCGGTGCGCGCCCCAGGGCGTGCACCGGCGTCGTCGCGTGCAGGCGGGATCTGCAGGAACCGGGGAGGAGCACGGATGAGCGAGCACGAGGACGGCGACCGACTGGCCACCCTGCGGCGGGAGCACGCCTCCCTGCAGGCATCGATGGCGGACCCGACGCTGCACGACGACCCGGCCCGGGCCCGTCGCGTCGGCCGACGCTATGCGGAGCTCGAGGGGATCCTGGAGGCCGCGGACCGCGTGTCCTCCACCGCCGAGGACCTCGCCACCGCCCGTGAGCTCGCCGAGCTGGGGGAGGACGACGAGGAGCTCGCCGCCGAGACCGAACGGCTCGCCGAGCGCCTCCGGGCCGAGCGCGCGCACCTCGAGGACCTGCTCGCCCCCCGCGACCCCGACGACTCCCGCGACGTGATCCTGGAGATCAAGGCCGGCGCCGGCGGCGAGGAGTCCGCGCTGTTCGCCGCCGAGATGCTTCGGATGTACCGCTCCTTCGCGGACGCCCGCGGCTGGCGCACCGAGGTGCTGACCTCCTCCGAGACCGAGCTCGGCGGCCTGAAGGACGTCACCGTCGCGATCGCCGCCCGTGGCGCCGGCGCACCGGGAGAGGGCGTCTACGCGCACCTCAAGCACGAGGCCGGGGTCCACCGCGTCCAGCGGGTCCCGGTCACCGAGTCCCAGGGCCGCATCCACACCTCCGCCGTAGGCGTGCTGGTGCTGCCCGAGGCCGACGAGACAGACGAGTCCGAGCTGCTGGCCGAGGCGATGGCGCCCGCGAACCTGCGCATCGACGTCTTCCGCTCCTCCGGCCCCGGCGGCCAGAGCGTGAACACCACCGACTCCGCCGTGCGGATCACGCACGTGCCCACGGGACTGGTGGTCTCCTGCCAGGACCAGAAGAGCCAGCTGCAGAACCGCGAGCAGGCCCTGCGGATCCTGCGCACCCGGCTGCTGGACGCGCGCCGCGCCGAGCAGGAGGCGGCCTCCTCCGCCGCGCGCCGCTCCCAGGTGCGCACCGTCGACCGCAGCGAGCGGATCCGCACCTACAACTTCCCCGAGTCGCGGGTCGCCGACCACCGCACCGGCTACAAGGCGAACAACCTCGCGCAGGTCCTCGCCGGCGACCTCGGCGAGCTGATCGACTCCTCCCGCCGCGCTGAGCGCGAGGCCCGGCTGGCCGAGGCGGCCCGCGAGGGCACGGAGGACCCGGCATGAACGGCACGGCGGAGGGTGCCGAGCAGACCCGGGCCGACGGCGGGAGCCCCGGCGGCCGGGCACCTGGTGGAGAGGCTCCCGGGGGAGGGACCCCCGGAGGACGGACGCGCCTCCGCCTGCGCGCCGCCCTCGCCGGGACCACCGCGCGCCTCGGCGCGGCGGGCGTCCCCGCGCCGAGCGTCGACGCCCGGGCGCTGATCGCCCACGCCGCACGCACGGACCGGCCGCTCGTCCTGCTCGACGAGCTCCCGGAGGACTTCGACGCGCGCCTCGAGGCCGCGACCGCACGGCGCGAGGCGCGCGAGCCGCTGCAGCTGATCCTCGGCAGCGCCCCGTTCCGCCGCCTCGAGCTGCGGGTGCGCCCCGGCGTGTTCATCCCGCGTCCGGAGACGGAGCTCGCCCTGGACCTGCTGCGCGAGCACGCGAGCGGGCCGCTCGAGCAGATCGTGGACCTCTGCACCGGCAGCGGCGCGCTCGGCGCGGCCGTGCTCGACGAGCTGCCCGGCGCCCGCGTGCTGGCGGTCGAGGTCGACGGCGCCGCCGCGGAGCTCGCCGCCGAGAACCTCGAGCTCGCCGGTCCCGGCCGCGGCTTGGTGCTGCACGCCGACCTGCTGGGGGAGGTCCCGGAGCTCGCCGCGGCGGCCCCCGTCGACGCCGTCCTCTCGAACCCGCCCTACATCCCCGCCGGCGCCGTGCCCCAGGACCCCGAGGTCCTCGCGCACGACCCGCACCGCGCCCTCTTCGGCGGGGGAGAGGACGGTCTCGCGGTCCCGCGCGCCGTCGTGGCCTGGGCGGCGCGGCTGCTGCGACCCGGCGGCCTGCTCGTGATGGAGCACGCCGACGTGCAGGGCGGGGCGACGCGCGCCCTCGCCCGCGACCACGGCGGCTTCGAGGGGATCCTCACGGCCCCCGACCTCACCGGACGCGACCGCTTCCTGATCGCGCGCCGTCGTGCATCGGAGTCGCAGGACGGACATGGGAGACTGTCACGGTGAGCGTGCACGACACCCAGAACCCAGAAACCCGCGAGGACGCCCTCGCCGCCGCCGTCGACGCCGTGCGGGGCGGTGGTCTCATCGTCCTGCCGACCGACACCGTCTACGGGATCGGCGCCGATGCGTTCACCCCGCAGGCCGTGCAGGACCTGCTCGAGGCGAAGGGCCGCGGCCGCGACACCCCGCCGCCCGTGCTGATCGGCGACCACGCCGTGCTGATGGCGCTGGCGACCGACCTGCCCGAGTACGTCGAGGACCTCGCCGAGGCGCTCTGGCCCGGTGCGCTGACCATCATCCTCACCGCCCAGCCCTCGCTCACCTGGGACCTGGGCGAGACCCGCGGCACCGTCGCCCTGCGCATGCCGGAGGACGAGACCGCCCTCGAGCTGCTGCGCCGCACCGGCCCGCTCGCCGTCTCCAGCGCGAACCGCCACGGCAAGCCGGCGGCGACCTCCGTGATCGACGCCGCGACCCAGCTCGGCGACGCGGTCGAGGTGTACCTCGACGGGGGCGCAGCCCGGATCGGCGCGAGCTCCACGATCCTCGACGCCACCGTCACGCCTGCCGAGATCGTGCGCGAGGGCGCCATCACGAAGCAGCAGATCATCGACGTGGTCGGCGACATCTTCACCGCCCCCGAGCCCGAGCCCTCCCAGCAGGAGGCCGAGGACGCGGCAGGGGCGCAGGGCGAGGACGGCGAGTCCGGGACCTCGACGGAGAGCGCCGAGGGCGCCTCCGACGCGGCGCCCGACGGCGAGGCCGACGGGGACGCCCCCTCCGTCCTCGACCTGCCCTCCGAGCCCGAGCTCGAGAGCGTTCCGCAGGGCCCGGCCGAGACGCCGCTGGCCGCTCCCGGCGAGGACGCCGCCGCGCCGTCGGACGTCGCGTCCTCCACCTCCGACCCCTCGACCGCTGAGGCCTCGACCGCCGGATCCTCGGACTCCGGGTCCCCGACCTCCGAGCCCTCGACCTCCGGGTCGACGACCGCCGCGCCGGAGGACCGGCCGGACGACGGCCCCGCCCGCCCGGAGCACATGCCCGGGTGAGGATCTACCTGTTCCTGCTGCTGCTCGCGGCGGCGGTCACCTTCCTGGTGACGCCCGCGGTGCGGCTGCTGGCCCGGCGCGCCGGGGCGATGACCGCGGTGCGGGAGCGCGACGTCCACGACGCCGTCACCCCGCGCCTGGGAGGGCTGGCGATGCTCGCCGGCGTGGTCGCCGCGATGCTGATCGCGAGCAACGTGCCCTTCCTCGAAGGACTCTTCCACGACTCCCGCCAGCCCTGGGCGATCCTCTCCGCCGCGGCGCTGGTGTGCCTGCTCGGCGCGGCCGACGACCGCTGGGACCTCGACTGGATGACCAAGCTCGCCGGCCAGGTGCTCGCCGCGCTGCTGCTCGCCTGGCAGGGGGTGAGCCTGGTGACCCTCCCGATCAACGGGATGACCGTCCTGTCGGGGCGCGCGGCCCTGATCCTCACGGTCCTCGTGGTGGTGGTCAGCATGAACGCCGTGAACTTCGTCGACGGCCTGGACGGCCTCGCTGCCGGGGTGATGGCGATCGGCGGCTCCGCCTTCTTCTACTACGCGTACATGCTCACGCGCGACACCTCGGCCTCCGACTACTCCTCGCTCGCCGCGCTGCTGACCGCCGTGATGATCGGGGCCTGTCTGGGCTTCCTGCCGCACAACCTCACCCGGGCCCGGATCTTCATGGGGGACTCGGGCTCGATGCTGCTGGGCCTGCTGCTCGCGGCCTCCACCATCGCCGTCACCGGCCAGGTCGACCCCGTGACCCTCTCCGGCGCAGACTTCTTCGGCCAGTTCCTGCCGATCCTGCTGCCGATCGGCGTGATGGTGATCCCCATCCTCGACTTCGGCCTCGCCGTGGTGCGACGGATCGGCTCGGGGAAGTCCCCCTTCCACGCCGACAAGGCGCACCTGCACCACCGCCTGCTGGGCCTGGGGCACTCCAAGCGCACCGCGGTGCTGATCATGTACACCTGGACGATCGTGATCTGCGCGGGCCTGCTGCTCCCGCTGATGGCCCCGCGGCACGTGGTCGGGATCTTCTGGGCGATCGGGATGCTCCTGGCCGTCCTGCTCACCTTCGACCCGCTCAGATGGCGGCCCGGCCGCCACCGGAAGGACTCCGATGCCCGCTCAGCCTGAGACCCCCGCCTCCTCGAGCCCGCGCTCCCCGCGGCGGGCCGCGAGCGACCGCTCCATGCAGCGCGCGACGCTGATCGCCGCCGGCGTCGGCCTGGTCGCCGATCTCGTCCTGCTCGCGATCGCGGCGATCCGCCCCGAGAGCGCCGCCCTGTTCGGCGCGCTGGTGGGCACCGGGCTCACCCTGGCGATCGTCCTCCCGACCGTCGCGATCACCTTCGCCGGGCCCCGCCTCACGCCGGTGAGCATGGCCGCGACCGTGCTGGGCTCCTGGGCGGTCAAGATGTTCGCTGTGATCCTGGTCCTACTGCTGGTCAGGGACGTCGAGTCCGTCTCGAGCACATGGATCGGGCTCGCACTGCTGGTCGGTGCGGTCTCGGCCGTCCTCATCGAGGCCGTGGTGCTGGCCCGTACTCGGCAGCCGCTCGATGTGGACCCTGCCGCGAGCCCCGACGAGCACTCCTAGGACCCAGGCCGGAAGGCGATCCTCTGTTATGCTTCACGAGGTGTTCGAGCGCTGATCACGGAGCATAACCGGGAGCGGGCAGAGCACTGATCGACCAGCCAGGCCGCCCCGTCCACGTCCATCGTTGGACACCATGGAGGCCGCATCCGGGACGGCACCGATCGAGAATGACACCGAGGCACGGCACCCCGCTGTCGGCCCCAGACCACGGGAGATCGAGCTGAACACCGCAGACCTCAGTCCCACGCTGCACGCCGAGGAAGACTCGTTCTTCCACATCCCGACGCTGGGTGACTTCTTCCCCGACGCGATCCTCTTCGAAGGCACCGTCTTCGAGTTCAACCGGGTCCAGCTCGTGCGTCTCATCGTGCTTGCGGCCGTGCTCATCTTCATGTGCATCGTCGCCTCGCGCGCAAAGCTGGTCCCCGGCCGGGTCCAGAGTGCGGTCGAGCTCGTCATCGACTTCGTCAACAACAACATCATCGCGAACACGCTGGGCCTGAAGGACGGCAAGCGCTTCGCCCCGATGCTGATCACGATGTTCGTGTTCATCTTGTCGATGAACCTCGCCGGAGTCGTCCCCGGCCTCAACCTCGCCGGGACCTCGGTCATCGGCCTGCCGCTGCTGATGGCGCTGTGGACCTTCGTGACCTACGTGGGCGCCGGCATCCGCAAGCACGGCTTCCTCGGCTACCTCCGCGCCGAGACGATGCCCCCCGGCATCCCGTGGCCGATCTACATCCTGCTGATCCCGATCGAGCTGCTCCAGGTCGTCGTGATCCGCTGGGCCTCACTGACCATCCGACTGCTGGCGAACATGGTCGCCGGGCACATGATGATCGTGGTGTTCATCGGCATGACCCACGCGCTGCTGTTCTCGGGCGACTGGCTGATCGCGATCTCGCCCTTCGCCGGCGCGATGGCGATCGGGATCTACGGATTCGAGATCTTCGTGGCCGCGCTGCAGGCCTTCATCTTCACGATGCTGACCGCCGTGTACATCCAGCTCGCCACCTCCGACGAGCACTGACCCCCGCTGCGGCGGCAGGTCACCCGGCCCCGCCGAGCGGTCCCCGACCTTCCCGACCCCCAAGAACCTGATCGTCGCCCCCAGCGCGGCACAACGAAAGGAAACACCCCATGGAGTCCACCATCCTCGCTGAGGTGACCGGCAACATCGCGACCCTCGGATACGGCCTCGCCGCGATCGGCCCGGGCATCGGCCTCGGCATCCTCGTCGGCAAGACCGCCGAGGCGCAGGCCCGTCAGCCCGAGATGCGCTCGCAGCTGCAGACCACCATGCTGATCGGTGTGGCCTTCACCGAGATCCTCGCGCTGCTGGCGATCGTCACCGGCCTGATCTTCTGAGGCAGAATCCATGATTCTTGCCGAAGAAGACACCGTACCCGGCTGGCGGCTGCTCATCCCGCTCCCGGAGGAGATCGTCTGGTCGGCGATCTTCCTGCTGATCTTCGCGGGCGTCTTCATGAAGTTCGTGCTCCCGCGCATGAACGCCGTGCTCGACGAGCGCAGCGAGAAGATCGAGGGCGGCATCCGACATGCGGAGCAGGTCCAGGAGCAGGCCGACCAGCTCAGGAACGACCAGGAGCAGGAGCTCGCGGCGGCGCGTCAGGAAGCCGCTGCGATCCGCGAGAAGGCCCGCGCCGACGGCCAGAAGATCGTCGACGAGGCCCGCGCCCGTGCCGAGGCGGAGAACGAGCGCGTGCTCTCCGCAGGACGCCAGCAGCTGAACGCCGAGCGGGTCGCCGCCTCGACGGAGCTGCGCGGCGAGGTGGGAAACCTCGCCAGCGATCTCGCCTCGAAGATCGTCGGGGAGTCCCTCACCGACGACGAGCGCTCCCGCCGTGTGATCGACCGGTTCCTGGACGACCTCGAGTCGAGCCAGACCACCACCCGATAAGGACCCGTGATGCGAGGAACCTCCTCCACCTCCTTCGCCGAGGTGCTCCGACAGGCAGAGGCCGCCCCCGCGGCCGACGCCGTGCCGGAGACCGAGGCCGAGGAGCTGTTCTCGGTGGCCGATGCCATCGATTCCAGCAACCAGCTGGTGCGCATGCTCTCCGATGCCGGCCGCCCCGCGGCCGTCAAGGAGGCCGCCGTGCGCTCGCTGTTCGACGGCCGGGTCGGGCCCCGCACCCTCGAGCTCGCGCTCGAGGTCGTGCGGCGGCGCTGGTCCGAGCAGGAGGACATCCTCGACGCCCTCGAGCTGCTCGGGGTCTCGACCCTCCTCGACCTCGCCCTGCGCGAGGGAGTGCTGGAGCAGATCGAGGGGGAGCTCTTCCAGGCCTCCCGCCTGATCGACGGCAGCGGGGACCTCACCTCGGCCCTCGACGGGGCTCGGGACGAGCCCGCTCGTCGGGCGGTGCTGCTGCGCCGGCTGCTGGAGGGCCGCGTGCACCCGCTCACGGTCATCCTCGCGGCGCGCGCGGTCGGACGTCGCAGCGAGCTCAAGCCGGCCCGTCGTGTCGAGGAGTTCGCTCGGTTCGCCGCGGACCGTCGCCGGCGCGCCTTCGCGGAGGTCGCCAGCGCCGTCCCGCTGAACGAATCGCAGCAGGCCCGCCTCTCCGCGGTCCTGGCCGGCATCTACGGCCGTGAGGTGCAGCTGAACCTCCAGGTCGACCCGGAGGTCGTCGGCGGGCTCCGGATCCAGGTCGGCGACGACCTCTACGACGCCACCGTGCTGGCCAGGCTCTCGCGGGCCCGGTCCTCGCTCGTGGCCTGAACCAGCCCTCGACGCCCCGGCGTCCCCCAGCACTGACCAGACACTCCCCATCGCGGGGAGACCGAGAGGAAGCGAAGCACCAGATGGCGGAGCTCACGATCAGCCCGGAGGAGATCCGGAACGCCCTGGACACCGCAGTGTCCACCTACCAGGCAGGCGCCACCGAGCGCGAGGAGATCGGCCGCGTGAGCGAGGCCGCCGACGGCATCGCGCGCGTCGAGGGCCTCCCGAACGTCATGGCCAACGAGCTCGTCCGCTTCGAGGACGGCACCCTCGGCCTCGCCCTGAACCTCGAGCTGCGCGAGGTCGGCGTCGTCGTCCTCGGCGAGTTCAGCGGCATCGAGGAGGGTCAGCAGGTCCGCCGCACCGGCCAGGTGCTCTCGGTCCCCGTCGGCGACGGCTACCTCGGCCGCGTCGTGGACCCGGTCGGCGCCCCGATCGACGGCCTCGGCGAGATCGAGACCGTCGGCCGCCGCGCCCTCGAGCTGCAGGCGCCCGGCGTCATGCAGCGCAAGGCCGTCAAGGAGCCGATGCAGACCGGTCTGAAGGCCATCGACGCGATGACCCCGATCGGCCGCGGCCAGCGTCAGCTGATCATCGGCGACCGCCAGACCGGCAAGACCGCGATCGGCATCGACACGATCCTGAACCAGAAGGCCAACTGGGAGTCCGGCGACCCCTCGAAGCAGGTGCGCTGCATCTACGTCGCCGTCGGCCAGAAGGGCTCGACCATCGCCTCGGTGCGCGCCACCCTCGAGGAGGCCGGCGCGCTGGAGTACACCACGATCGTGGCCGCCCCCGCCTCGGACCCCGCGGGCTTCAAGTACATCGCCCCCTACACCGGCTCGGCCATCGGCCAGCACTGGATGTACGAGGGCAAGCACGTCCTGATCGTCTTCGACGACCTCTCGAAGCAGGCCGAGGCCTACCGCGCCGTGTCGCTGCTGCTGCGCCGCCCGCCGGGCCGCGAGGCGTACCCCGGCGACGTGTTCTACCTGCACTCCCGCCTCCTCGAGCGCTGCGCCAAGCTCAGCGACGAGATGGGCGGCGGCTCGATGACCGGCCTGCCGATCATCGAGACCAAGGCGAACGACGTCTCGGCCTACATCCCGACCAACGTCATCTCGATCACCGACGGCCAGTGCTTCCTGCAGTCGGACCTGTTCAACGCGAACCAGCGCCCGGCGGTCGACGTCGGCATCTCGGTCTCCCGCGTCGGCGGCTCCGCGCAGACGAAGGCCATGAAGGCGGTCTCGGGCACCCTGAAGCTCTCGCTCGCGCAGTTCCGCGACCTCGAGGCCTTCGCGATGTTCGCCTCCGACCTCGACGCGGCCTCGAAGCAGCAGCTGCACCGCGGCGCTCGCCTGATGGAGCTGCTCAAGCAGTCGCAGTACTCGCCCTTCCCGATGGAGGAGCAGGTCGTCTCGATCTGGGCGGGCACCAAGGGCAAGTTCGACGACGTCGAGGTCGAGGACGTCCGCGACTTCGAGGCCCAGCTGCTGGAGCACCTGCGCCACAACGGGGGCGTGCTCGAGACCATCCGCACCACCGGCAAGTTCGAGTCCTCGACCGAGGAGGAGCTCTCGAGCATCCTCGACCAGGTCAAGCAGGACTTCCTGGCCGGGAAGGGCGAGGGCGCCGCGCGCACCGACGAGAACGGGCGCTTGGACGCCGGCGAGATCGAGCAGGAGCAGATCGTCCGAGGCTGATGCGAGCTGCCGCCGCCCCGCACGGGGCGGCGGCACCCGCCGGCCACGCACCGATCTCGCACGAGGAGAGCAATGGGAGCCCAGCAGAGGGTATACAAGCAGAGGATCCGCTCCGCCCAGGGGATGAAGAAGATCTTCAAGGCCAAGGAGATGGTCGCGGCCTCGCGCATCGCCAAGGCGCACGCCAGGGTGGAGGCGACCACGCCGTACGCCGAGGCGCTCACCCGCGCGATCGGCTCGGTGGCGACGCACTCCACGGAGATCTCGCACCCGTTCCTGGACAGCGAGCGGCACGAGACCGGCCGCGTCGGCATCCTGATGATCACCGCGGACCGAGGCATGACCGGCCCCTACTCGCACAACGTGATCCGGGCCGCCGAGCAGCTGGCCAACACGCTGCGCGACGAGGGCAAGACCCCCGTGATGTACGTCGTCGGCCTCAAGGGCGAGTCGTACTACCGGTTCCGCAACCGGCCCCCGCACCGCGCGTGGACGCCGTACAAGGAGAACGAGATCCCGGAGCTCGGGCGGGAGATCGCCTCGGTGCTCACCGACGACCTCCTCACCGAGGACCCTGAGGTCCACCTCGATGAGATGTACGTGGTCGGCACCCGCTTCGAGTCCCGGTTCCTCCAGCGCACCACGTCCGTCCGCATGGTGCCGATGGGCCTGGTCGAGGCGGGCGCCGAGCAGGACGCGCCTACCTACCCGCTCTACGAGTTCGTGCCGGACGCGGACGCGGTGATCGAGGAGCTGCTGCCCCGGTACATCCGCTCGCGCATCACCAACATCCTGCTGCAGGCGATGGCCTCCGAGCACGCCTCCACGCAGCGTGCGATGAAGACCGCGACCGACAACGCCCAGACGCAGATCGACAAGTTCACCCGGCTGGCGAACTCCGCCCGCCAGGCGGAGATCACCCAGGAGATCACGGAGATCGTCGGCGGCGCCGACGCGCTCTCGGGATCCGGCCGCACCGAACGCTGAGACATCCGCCGACACATTGTGGCCGACCCCGCCCCAGCGTCGGCTCGACATGGAGAGAACACATGACCACCACCACTGACAGCCAGGCCCCCGTCGCCTCGGCGCCGACCGCCACCGGGCGCGTCGCGCGCGTCACCGGCGCCGTCGTCGACATCGAGTTCCCCCCGGGGAACATCCCCGACCTCTACAACGCGCTGACCATCCAGATCGAGGACACCGGCTCGGGCCTCGAGGCGTCGACCCTGACCCTCGAGACCGCCCAGCACCTCGGCGACGGCATGGTGCGCGGCATCGCGCTGAAGCCCACCGACGGCGTGGTCCGCGGCCAGGCCGTGACCGACACGGGCGCCCCGATCTCGGTGCCGGTCGGCGATGCGACCCTCGGCACCGTGTTCGACGTGATCGGCACCCCGCTGAACAAGCCCGCCGATCAGCTGCAGATCTCCGAGCGCTGGCCCATCCACCGCAAGGCACCGAACTTCGACCAGCTCGAGTCGGCCACCCAGATGTTCGAGACCGGTATCAAGTCGATCGACCTGCTCACCCCCTACGTCAAGGGCGGCAAGATCGGCCTGTTCGGCGGCGCGGGCGTGGGCAAGACGGTGCTCATCCAGGAGATGATCTACCGCGTGGCCAACAACCACGACGGCGTGTCGGTGTTCGCGGGCGTCGGCGAGCGCACCCGTGAGGGCTGGGACCTCATCGAGGAGATGACCGAGTCCGGCGTCATCGAGAAGACCGCCCTGGTCTTCGGCCAGATGGACGAGCCGCCGGGCACCCGTCTGCGCGTCGCGCTCTCGGCCCTGACCATGGCCGAGTACTTCCGCGACGAGCAGGCGCAGGACGTGCTGCTGTTCATCGACAACATCTTCCGCTTCACCCAGGCGGGCTCCGAGGTCTCCACCCTGCTGGGCCGCATGCCCTCCGCGGTGGGCTACCAGCCGAACCTGGCCGACGAGATGGGCGTGCTCCAGGAGCGCATCACCTCGACCCGCGGCCACTCGATCACCTCGATGCAGGCGATCTACGTCCCGGCCGACGACTACACCGACCCGGCCCCGGCGACGACCTTCGCCCACCTCGACGCCACCACGGAGCTCTCGCGAGAGATCGCCTCGCGCGGCCTCTACCCGGCGATCGATCCGCTGGCCTCGACCTCGCGGATCCTCGACCCCCGCTACGTGGGCCAGGACCATTACGACACCGCGGTGCGCGTGAAGCAGATCCTCCAGCGCAACAAGGAGCTGCAGGACATCATCGCGATGCTTGGCGTGGACGAGCTGTCCGAGGAGGACAAGGTCATCGTCTCGCGGGCACGCCGCATCCAGCAGTTCCTCTCGCAGAACACCCACCTCGCCAAGCAGTTCACCGGCGTGGACGGCTCGGACGTCCCCATGAAGGACACCATCGAGGGCTTCAAGGGCATCTGCGACGGCGAGTTCGACCACATCACCGAGTCGGCCTTCTTCAACGTGGGCGGCATCGACATGGTGCTGGAGAACCAGCACCGCATCGACAAGGAGCTCGGCGCGTGAGTGCGCTCGAGGTCACCTTCGTCACCGCCGACCGGACCGTCTGGACCGGGCAGGCCTCGCAGGTGGTCGTGCCCGCGATCGACGGCTCGATGGGCATCCTGCCGCAGATGCAGCCGACGCTCGCGATCCTCGGCGACGGCGTGGTGCGGATCCACGACCTGGACGGCCATGTCGACGAGCGCTCAGTGTCGGGCGGCTTCGTCTCCGTGGACTCGGACGTCGTGACCATCGGCGTCGACGATGCGGAGGCCCAGGCGCCGCACGCCGACCGGATCTGAGCGGCGGCGCATCGCAGATGGACGACAAGGGCATCCCGATCCTCCTGGTGGGGGTCGGGATGCTCGTCGTTCTGGTGGTGCTCGCCGCGCTGCTGGTCGCTCAGCGCCAGGTGCTGGGCTCGCGCAGCCGTGGCGCCTTCGAGTGCTCGCTGCAGCGGCGGGGGATCGTGGGCGGTGAGCGCTGGCAGCACGGCATGATGCGTTTCGGCACCGACCGCCTGCGCTGGTTCCGTGCGTTCTCGGTGCGGATCGGTCCCGAGGTGGTGATCCGCCGCGGTGAGATCGTCGAGGTGAACCGGCGCCGGCTCCCGGCCCGTGTCGAGGGCGGCCAGGAGGCCTACCTCCTCGAGTTCACCCTGCTCGACCTCCGCGAGGTCCACGCGATCGTCGACCTCGTCCCGGGCGCGGCGCTGAACTCCTGGCTCGAGGCCGCACCGACGGGGCTCGTCATCGGCGACGCGGACTGAGCCGAGCGGTCGGCGACGGGCCGGGCGGACTCGGGCGGCGCCGGGCCCGGACCACCGGGCCGGACGGAGCCCTGGCAAGCCCGGCCTCAGACCTCGCGGCCGCCCCGCAGCACCGTGACCGGGCGCAGCGCCCGGTCCACCATCAGCACATCGGCCCGTCGACCGGCGGCGAGGGAACCGATCTCGTCCTCGAGCCCCAGCACCCGGGCAGGGACGGTCGAGGCCGCGCGGACCGCGGCGACCAGCTCGACGCCCGCCTCGAGCACCGCATGGCGCAGCACCTCGACGAGGTGCGCGGTCCCGCCCGCGATCGCCCCGCCCTCGGTGAGCGTGGCGACGCCCTCGGCGACGGTCACGTCGAGCGCCCCGAGCCGGTAGCGGCCGTCGGCCATCCCGGCGGCGGCCATCGCGTCGGTGACCAGCACGACGCAGTCCTCCGCGGCGATCGAGAAGACGTGCGCGACGGTGCGCGCATCGAGGTGCACGCCGTCGGCGATCACCTCGACCACCATCTCCCCGCGCGAGGCGGCATCGAGTGCCGCGAGGGCCGGGCCCGGGTCGCGGTGGTGGATCGGGCGCATCCCGTTGAAGAGATGGGTCGCCGTGGGCAGCGGGGAGCGCCCGCGGCGGCGACGCAGCGCCGCGATCGAGCGGTCGACGGCGCGGGCCATCTCCGCGCTGCCGCCGTCGGTGTGGCCGAGCGAGGGGACGGCGCCGCTGCTCGCGAGCGCGTCGATCACCTCGTCGGCCCCGGCGGCCTCGGGGGCGACGGTCATCGTCGCGAGAGCGCCGCCGGCGATCTCGGCGAGCTCGCGCACCAGCGCCGGGTCGCCGTCCGTGAGATGGGCGGGGTTCTGCGCCCCGCGGCGGGCCTCCGAGAGGAAGGGGCCCTCGAGGTGGATCGCGGCGATCTCCCCGTCGCGATGGAGACCGGCGAGCTGGGCGACCTTCTCGCGCAGAGTCGCGGCGTCGGCGGTGACGAGGGAGGCGACGAGGGAGGTGGTGCCGTGCCGGCGGTGCTCGAGGACGGCCGTGAGCATCTCCTCGGCGCCCTCGGAGTCGGGGAAGGAGGCGCCACCGCCGCCGTGGCAGTGCAGGTCCACCAGCCCCGGCAGGATCAGCCCGTCGTGCTCGAGGACGCGGCTGTCCTCGGGAAGGAGCTCGGCGGGCGCGTGGGCGGCGGGGCCGGCCCAGAGGATCCGCTCCCCGGCGCAGAGCACCAGGGCGTCGGGGACCAGCCCCTGCTCGAGCACGGCGGTGCCGCGCAGGGCGAGGTCGGCGGTCGGCGCGGAGAGGTCGGTCGGCACGGGCACGTCGGTGGGCATGCGCACTCCCGGGGTGGATCGAAGGGGATGGGGCTCAGAACAGGCGCGACTCCGCGTCGTCGATGCCGCGCAGGGCGTCGTAGTCGAGGGTGACGCAGTCGATGCCGCGATCGCCGGCCAGCACCTTCGCCTGCGGCTTGATGGCCTGGGCGGCGAAGATGCCGCGCACGGGGGCGAGCAGCGGGTCGCGGTTCAGCAGCTCGAGATAGCGGGTGAGCTGCTCGACGCCGTCGATCTCGCCGCGGCGCTTGATCTCGATTGCGACGGTGCCGCCGTTCTCGTCGCGGGCGAGGATGTCCACGGGGCCGATCGCGGTGAAGTACTCGCGGCGCACCAGCGACCAGCCGTCGCCGAGCGTCTCGATGTTCTCGGCGAGGAGCGCCTGCAGATGCGCCTCCACGCCGTCCTTCTGCAGGCCGGGGTCGACGCCGAGCTCGTGGGAGGAGTCCTCGAGCACCTCGTGCAGCCGCACCCGGAGGCGATCGCCGGACTTGTCGTGGACCACGTCCCACTGCTCGATCCAGTCGCCCTCGGGATCGGACTCCGCCTCGGCGTCGTCACGGCGCGAGGTGGTCAGCGTGCAGGGCGGGCTCATCCAGTTCAGGGGTTTGTAGCTCCCGCCGTCGGAGTGCACGAGCACGCTTCCGTCGGCCTTGACGATCAAGAGCCGGGGAGCGAGCGGCAGGTGGGCGGTGAGTCGACCGGTGTAGTCGACGGAGCAGCGGGCAACGACGAGACGCACCCCGACAGGGTACGACACCTGCGGCGGGCCTCTGCCGACGCGGCGGGGCGCGCCGGGAGCCGCGGCGAGGGAGCGGCCCGGCGCCGGTGAGAGGGCGATGAGAGGGGTGTGAGAGGTGCTTCACCCCGGGTGCCCATGCTCACGGAGGCCTGGTCGCCGACGCGCCGTGCTCGTATCGTGGAGCGGTCCCGTGTCCGGGGCCTGGCGGCCCCCATCGAAGGAGCAATCCACCGTGCAACGACTCCTGGCCGTCCTGCTGGTCCTGATCGGACTGATCGGGCTCGTGCTCGGCCGTCTGGGCGAGACCACCTGGGCCCCCGAGACCGAGACCACCGCCACGGCGACCCTGGAGGATCCGGGTCCCGCCGTCGTGATCGACCCGGGTGTGCTCTACGTGGGCGGCGAGAAGGGGGAGGTCGTGATCGAGGGCGCCTCCGACGTCTCCGTGATCACCGCCTCGAACAGCGACATCGACGCCTATCTCGAGGGCGTCCACCACACCCGCGTCACCGGCGCCTCCGACTGGAGCACGTTGAGCACCGAGGACGTCGAGCCCGACGGCGCCGCGGAGATCTCCGACCCGACCGGCTCGGACCTCTGGCGCTCCGTGGACACCTCCGCCAGCCCCTACACCCTGGACATCGGCGAGTTCTGGGCCGCGGAGAACGGCGAGAACGAGCAGGTCTACCGCTCCCTGCTGATCGTCACCGACGGCACCGCCGCCGGCGCCGACAAGATCTCGATCACCTGGCCGGTGGACGACGAGAACGAGTGGGTGCCCTACGCCTACGCCGGCGGCGCCGCGATCGCCGTGATCGGCCTGGTGCTCCTGGTCGTCTCGATCGGCCGCCGCGGCGACGAGGACGAGGGCGAGCTGCTCGAGGAGCCCCAGGAGGCGCGCTCGAGCGCGGCGCGCACGTCGCTCGCCACGGGCGGCGCCGCAGCCGGGGCCGCGGCGGGCGGCCTCTCCCAGGACCGGGACGGCTCCAACGCCGACGCCGACAGCTCCGACGCTCCCCGCGCGGAGGACCCCCTGGACGCCCCCGGCGCCCGCGAGGTCGGCGAGCAGAGCGTGTGGTCCATCGGCGACAGGGCCGACGACGCGGGGACCGGCGCCGACGGCACCGCCTCCGACGCCGGCTCCGACGGCGGCTCCCCGGGCGCGGACCCCTCCGGCGACGACGCGGACCAGGAGCGACGATGACCCCCCAGACGCTGCGCGGCACCGCGCGGAAGGACACCGTGATGAGCACTCGAC
This sequence comes from Brachybacterium paraconglomeratum, assembly GCF_003994255.1. Taxonomy (GTDB): domain Bacteria; phylum Actinomycetota; class Actinomycetes; order Actinomycetales; family Dermabacteraceae; genus Brachybacterium; species Brachybacterium conglomeratum. Next base: position 96,492 of record NZ_ML133860.1, read on the forward strand.
CCGTCGGCCGCCGTGGCCTCCTGCTCGGAGCCGGTGGCGTGCTCGCCACCGGACTGCTCGCCGCCTGCGGCTCCGAGCCCTCCGCACCGCCCGCGCCGCCCACCGGCAAGCAGCTCGCCGAGCCCACGCCCGTGCAGACCACCGAGCAGATCGAGGAGATCGTGCCCGAGGTCAACGCCGCCGTGGTCGCGGCAGACGAGGCGAAGGACGCCGCGAAGCTCGCCCCGCGCGTCTCCGGCTCCGCCGCGGAGTTCCGCAAGGCCGTCTACGGCCTGATCGAGAAGGCCCCCGAGTGGGCCGAGGACCTCAAGGTCCCCGGCGCCGGGACGATCGTGCCCATGAGCTCGGTCAGCGCCGAGTTCCCGCGCGTCGCGATCGCGCTGGTCGAGGACTCCGTGCAGGACGGCGTGCCGTACTTCCTGGCGATGCAGCAGAAGGACGCGAAGTCCGGCTACACCGCCTGGGGCTGGGCCCAGCAGGCGGTCGGCGTGGACATGCCCACCGTCCCCAACGCCGTGGTCGGCTCCGAGGCGCTCACCGCCGACGCCGAGGGCCTGGTCATGACCCCGGCGCAGGCGCTCGAGCTCTACGCGAAGGTGCTCACCGACGGCGACGCCGCGGACCCCGACGACAAGCTCGCCGCGAACCCCTTCCAGACCGGCACGCACGAGCGCATCCAGGCCGAGCGCAAGGAGCTGAACAAGGGCGTGGAGTGGGACGAGGCCGGCACCATCCGCGAGACCTACTCCGTGCGGGACGGCGAGCTCGCGGGCCTGCGCACCGAGGACGGCGGCGCGATCGTGATGGCGACGCTGATGTCCTCGCGCAAGGTCGCGATCAAGGACGGCGCGACCATGCGCTACGCGGAGGACAACAAGTACACCAAGGTGATCGGCACACGCGAGTTCACCAAGCAGTACGTGCGCGAGTTCGGCACCCACGTGGCGCTCTACATCCCCTCGGCCGACGCCGGGGGCCAGGTCCAGCCGATCGGCGCGACCCAGACCGCGCTCGCCGCCAGCGGGGAGTGACCCCGCCGGCGGTGACGCCCGCGAGAACGTGCGGCCGCGGGGCCGTGATCCGCGTCCGGTCCCGCCGGCCCCGGGTCCGCTCCCGGGAGCCACTCCCTAGACTGGTGCGGTCACGCACCCGTCGAAGGAGTACCTAAGTGTCCGATCCGTACGGCATCATCGATCTCGCCGCGCTCAAGCAGCCCGCCGGCGGCGCTGGGACGACCGACGCGGGAGAGCCCTCCGCGCACGAGGTCGCCGTCACCGAGCAGGGCCTCGAGCAGCTCATCGCCGACTCGCAGCAGATCCCGACCCTCCTGCTGGTCACCAGCGGCCGGGTGCCCGAGGGCCCGACCTATCTCGCCGCCCTGCGCCGCGGCGTCGACGCGAAGGGCGGCGCGCTGCGCCTGGCCGTCGTCGACGCCGACACCCAGCAGCGGGTCGCCGCCGCGCTGCGGGTCCAGCAGCTGCCCACCCTGCTGCTCCTGCTGCAGGGCCAGCTGCAGCCGATCGTCGACTCCGTGCTGCCCGAGGCGGAGATCGACGGCCTGCTGAACCAGGTCGTCGACGTCGCCCGCCAGCAGGGGATGGAGCTGCCGGGCGGCGAGGCCGAGCAGGCCGCCGCTCCCGAGGAGCCGCTGCCGCCGCTGCTGGCCGAGGCCTACGAGGCGATCGAGCGGGGCGACCTCGACGCCGCCGTCGCCGCCTACCGCAAGCAGCTCCAGGAGAGCCCCGCCGACGGCGAGGCGAAGGCGGGCCTCGCCACGGTCGAGCTGATGCGTCGCACCCAGGGCGCGGACCTCGCCGCCGCCCGTCAGGCCGCGGCCGACGCCCCCGCCGATCTCGACGCCCAGCTGCTGGTGGCGGATCTCGACATGCTCGGCGGCCACGTCGAGGACGCCTTCACCCGCCTGCTGGACCAGCTGCGCGGCGCGGACCAGGAGACCAAGGACGCGGTGCGCACGCGCCTGCTCGAGCTGTTCGAGGTCGCCGGGGCCGACGACCCCCGCGTGGCCCCGGCCCGCAAGCGCCTCGCGAACCTCCTGTACTGAGCCGCGCCGGGCCGGCGCCCCGCGCTGCAGGTCATGAGCCGCTGTGCTCCACTCCTGGAACACAGCGGCTCATGGCGTTGCGGCAGCCCTGGGGCGGGCCGCGCCCCTCGTGCTCAGCCCTCGCGCAGGCGGGCGGGGGCGAGGACCACGGCGCCGAGCGGCGGCACCGAGAGGCGCACCGAGTGGTCGCGCCCGTGCTGGGGGAGCGGCTCGGCGTGGACCCGTCCCAGGTTCCCGACCCCGCTGCCGCCGTAGACCGGGGCGTCGGAGTTCAGCACCTCGAGCCAGTCCCCGCCCTCGGGCAGCGGGATGCGGTGCTCGTGCCACGGCTCGGGCGAGAAGTTCACGACCACGACCACGGGATCGCCGGCCTCGTCGCGTCGGACGAAGGAGAGCACGTTGTGCTGCGCGTCGTCGCCGATCAGCCACTCGAAGCCGCCCGGGTCCTGGTCCCGCTGGTAGAGCGCCGGGAACTCGGCCTGGACCGCGTTGAGATCGCGGACCAGTTGCTGCGCCCCGCGGTGCAGCGGGTACTCCAGCAGCCACCACGGCAGCCCGGCCTGCTCGGACCACTCGGTGCCCTGGGCGAACTCGATCCCCATGAACACCAGCTGCTTGCCCGGATGCGTCCACTGGAAGGTGAGATAGGAGCGCAGCGTCGCGGCCTGCTGCCAGTCGTCGCCCGGCGCCTTGCGCAGCAGCGAGCCCTTGCCGTGCACGACCTCGTCGTGGCTCAGCGGCAGGATGAAGTTCTCCGAGTACTGGTAGACCATCGAGAAGGTCAGCTCGCCGTGGTGGTACTGGCGGTTGATCGGGTCCTGGCCCAGGTACTGCAGGGTGTCGTGCATCCAGCCCATGTTCCACTTGAACCCGAAGCCGAGGCCGCCGGTCTCGGTGGGGCGGGTGACGCCGGGGAAGGAGGTGGACTCCTCGGCGATCATCACGATGCCGGGCGCGCGCTTGTACGCGGTCGCGGTGGTCTCCTGCAGGAAGGCGATGTTCTCGAGGTCCTCGCGGCCGCCGTGGCGGTTGGGCACCCACTGGCCGTCCTCGCGCGAGTAGTCGAGGTAGAGCATCGAGGCGACCGCGTCGACCCGCAGCCCGTCGACGTGGAACTCCTCGAGCCAGTAGCAGGCGTTGGCGACCAGGAAGTTGCGCACCTCGTGACGGCCGGTGTCGAAGATGTACGTGCCCCAGTCCGGGTGCTCGCCGCGGCGGGGATCGGCGTGCTCGTACAGCGGGGTGCCGTCGAAGCGGCCCAGCGCCCACTCGTCCTTGGGGAAGTGGGCCGGCACCCAGTCCATGATCACGCCGATGCCGGCGCCGTGGAGGGTGTCGATGAGGTGGCGCAGCTCGTCGGGGGAGCCGAGCCGGGAAGTGGGCGCGTAGTAGCCGGTGACCTGGTAGCCCCAGGACCCGCCGAAGGGGTGCTCGGCGACCGGCATGAACTCGACGTGGGTGAAGCCCATCTCGGCGACGTACGCGGTGAGCTCCTCGGCGAGCTCCCGGTAGCCCAGGCCCGGCCGCCAGCTGGCCAGGTGCACCTCGTAGATCGACATGCGGGAGGAGACCGCCTCGGCGGAGGCGCGCTCGGCGAGCCAGTGGTCGTCGGTCCACTCGAAGTCGCTGACGGTGATCACGGAGCCGGTCGCGGGCGGCACCTCGGCCGCGCGCGCCATCGGGTCGGCCTTCTCGCGCCAGGTGCCGTCGGCCCCGAGGATCCGGAACTTGTAGACCTCGCCGGCCCCGACCCCGGGCACGAACAGCTCCCAGACGCCGGAGGTGCCCAGCGAGCGCATCGAGTGCAGGCGACCTTCCCAGCTGGTGAAGGAGCCGATCACCTGGACGGCGCGGGCGTTCGGCGCCCAGACGGCGAAGGAGGTGCCCTCCACCCCGTCCACGGTGCGCACGTGCGCACCGAGCGCCCGCCACAGCTCCTCGTGGCGGCCCTCGCGGATCAGGTGCAGGTCGAGCTCGCCGATCGTGGGCAGGAAGCGGTAGGGCTCCTCGAGATCGACCCAGTTCTCCCCGGCGGACCAGGTGACCCGGATCCGGTAGGAGGGGACCTCCGTGAGCGGCAGGGCGACGGTCCAGATCCCGTCGTGCTCGTGCTCCATCGCGTGGGCGGAACCGTCGGGCAGGAGCACCGCGACCTCGCTCGCGAAGGGCTTGAGGGTGCGCACGGTGACTCCGCCCTCGTACTCGTGGGCGCCGAGGACCGCATGGGGCTCGTGGTGGCTGCCGGTCGCCGTCGCGCCGAGCTCGTGCTCGCCCAGCGGCATCACCGGGACGGGACGGTCGGTGCTCTCCGTGGTGTGGGACATGTCAGCTCTCCTCGGGGTGGACGATGCGCAGCACGTGGGCGGGCCGGTCGGCGGCGCTCAGGATGACGAAGGGCTCCTGGTCCCAGCGGAACCGCTCGCCGGTGAGCAGGTCCTCGACCTCGAAGCTCCCCTCGACGCCGAGCGAGTCGAGCTCGAGGTGCAGGCGGGTGGAGGCGTCGCGGTCGTGGGCGGTCAGCGAGACGACCAGCACCGTGTCGGGGCGGCCGGTGCCGCTCGCGTCGGCGTCGAGGTGCTTGGAGAAGACCAGCACCTGCGGGTCGTCGGCCTCGTGGAAGCGGATGGTGGTGAGGGTCTGCAGCGCGGGGTGCTCGCGCCGGATCCGGTTCAGGGTGCCCAGCAGCGGCTCGAGGCTCTCGCCGCGGGTGAGCGCGCCGGCGTAGTCGCGGGGCTTGTACTCGTACTTCTCGTTGTCGATCTGCTCCTGCGCGCCGGGCCGGGGGACGTCCTCGACCAGCTCGTAGCCGGAGTAGATGCCCCAGGTCGGCACGAGGGTGGCGGCGAGGATCGCGCGCAGCACGAAGGCGCGCCGCCCGCCGGAGCTCATGTACGGGGTGAGGATGTCGTGGGTGGTGGGCCAGAAGCTCGGGCGCATGTAGGGCGCCGCCTCGACCAGCTCCTCGAGGTACTCCTGCAGCTCCTCGGCGCTCTCGCGCCAGGTGAAGTAGGTGTAGGACTGGTGGTAGCCGACCTTGCCCAGGGTGTGCATCATCGTCGGCCGGGTGAACGCCTCGGCCAGGAAGATCACCTCGGGGTGCTTCTCGGCGAACTCCGCCAGCAGCTCCTCCCAGAAGCGGACCGGCTTGGTGTGCGGGTTGTCGACGCGGAAGAGGGTCACGCCGTGGGCGACCCAGTGCTCGAGCACGTCGCGGATCGCGGCGTAGAGCCCCTCGTAGTCCGTGTCGAAGCTGAGGGGGTAGATGTCCTGGTACTTCTTCGGCGGGTTCTCGGCGTAGGCGATGGTGCCGTCCGCCCGCACCACGAACCACTCGGGGTGCTCCTGCACCCACGGGTGGTCGGGGGAGCACTGCAGGGCGATGTCCATCGCCACCTCGAGGCCGAGCTCCTTCGCCCGGAAGACGAAGGCGTCGAAGTCCTCGATCGTGCCGAGGTCGGGGTGGATCGCGTCGTGGCCGCCCGCGGGCGAGCCGATCGCGTAGGGGGAGCCGGGGTCGCCCGGCCGCGTCTCCAGGGTGTTGTTGCGCCCCTTGCGGAAGGTGGTGCCGATGGGGTGGATCGGGGTCAGGTAGGCGACGTCGAAGCCCATCTGTGCGATCCGGTCCAGGGAGCGGGCGGCGGAGCGCAGCGTGCCGGAGGTCCAGCCGTGCTCGGGGTCGAAGTGCGCACCCTCGGAGCGGGGGAAGAACTCGTACCAGGAGCCGTACAGGGCGCGGCGGCGCTGCACCTCGAGGCGGAAGGGGCCGGCGACGGTGACGCCCTCGCGCAGCGGCCGCTCGGCGAGGATGCCGCGCAGGTCGGCGGCGAGCGCCGGGGCGATCCGGGCGGTGACCGGCAGGCCGGGGGAGCGCAGCGACTCGAGCGCGGCGGAGACCACCGGCCCGTCGGAGGCCGGTCGCGTGCCCTCGGCGATCTCGGCGAGCACCCGCTCGAGCACGAGCACGCCCTCGTCGCAAGTCAGCTCCGGGTCGACGCCGGCGGGGATCTTCACCTCGGCCACATGGGCCCAGGTGTCGTACGGGGCGGAGAAGGCCTCGATGCGGAAGGTCCAGGTGCCCAGCTCGTCGGGCCGGATCGTGGCCTCCCACAGGTCCAGTCCCGGGTTCGTCGAGCGCAGCGGCCGACGGGTCTCGACCCCGGTGGGGGAGACCAGCACCAGCTGCACGCCCATCGCGTCATGGCCCTCGCGGAAGGCGTTGGCGCGCACCGCGACGGTCTCGCCCTCGACGCAGCGGGCGGGGAACCTCCCGCCGTCGACGACGGGCTGCACGTCCATGATCGGGATGCGGCCGATCCCGGCGTCCAGCCCCGTGCGGAAAGTGGTCTCGGACATGGCCTCTCCTGCCTGAGCGCTCCCTGGTCACAGGGGGCTCTGCGACGATCGCGGTGACTGACCTCACGATAGCCGCTCGGGGAGGGGCGGCGTGACTCAGGGAGCGATGCCGAGCACCACGACGCCGCCGGACGCGACGGTGACCGTGCGGTCACCGATCGGTCCGGGCGGCAGGTCCTCGGGGGACTCCAGCGCCGTGTCCAGCAGCACCTTCGCCGCGCCCTGCGGCCAGGGGGCCTCCGGCAGGCGCACCTCGGTCGGCTCCGCGGCGCCGGAGAGGATCACCAGCAGGTGCTCGGCGCCCTCGCGGCCGTGGACCGCCGGGCGCAGCATGACCAGCACGTGCCGGGCGGGGTCCATCCACTCCTCATGCGCCATCGGCGCCCCGGTCTCGTCGAACCAGGCGATCTGTCCGGCGTCGAGCTGCTCCGGGTCCGCCGGGCGCAGGAAGTGCGGGGCCCGCAGCTGGGGGTGCTCGCCGCGCAGCTGCAGCAGGCGCACCACGGTCGCGCGCAGCCTCTCCGCCGCCGCGGTGCGGCGCCAGTCGACCCAGGAGATCTCGTTGTCCTGGCAGTAGGCGTTGTTGTTGCCGCGCTGGGTGCGGCCCCGCTCGTCGCCCGCGGTGAGCATCGGCGTGCCCGACGCCAGCAGCAGCGTGGCCAGCACGCTGCGGGCGGTGCGCCGGCGGGCGGCCTCGATCTCCTCGCGGCGCGGGTCGCCGGGCGGGAGCTCGCCCTCGTGCCCGTGGTGGAAGGAGCGGTTGTCCGAGGTGCCGTCTCGGTTGTCCTCGCCGTTGGCCTCGTTGTGCTTGGACTCGTAGGCGGTGAGGTCGCGCAGGGTGAAGCCGTCGTGGGCGGTGACGTAGTTGATCGAGGCCCAGGGGGCGCGCAGGCTGCGCCCCTCGGGCAGGCCCGGCGGGTCCTGACGGGTGAACATGTCGGAGGAGCCGGCCAGGCGCGTGGCGAGGTCGCGGACCCCGCCGATCCCCGGCTCCCCGGTGCGCTCGCGGGCGGCGCGGTCGGCCAGCCAGAAGGAGCGCACGTCGTCGCGGAAGGCGTCGTTCCACTCGGCGAAGGGGGCGGGGAAGTTCCCCGTCTGCCAGCCGCCGGTGCCCACGTCCCACGGCTCGGCGATGAGCTTCACGTCCCGCAGCGCGGGGTCGGTGACGATCGCGCGCAGCAGCGGATGGTCGGCGCGGAAGCCGCGGTCGTCGCGGCCGAGCGTGGTGGCGAGGTCGAAGCGGAACCCGTCCACGTGCACCTCCTGCACCCAGTAGCGCAGGGAGGCGAGGACCAGGTCCATCGTGTGCACGGAGCGGGGGTCGAGGGTGCCGCCGGTGCCGGTGACGTCCTGGGGGACGCCGTGGTCGGTCCAGTAGTACTCGAGGTTGTCCAGGCCGCGCAGCGAGAGGGAGGGGCCGTCGCCGCCGCCCTCGGCGGTGTGGTTGTAGACCACGTCGAGGATCACCTCGAAGCCGGCCGCGTGCAGGCGGCGCACCATGGTCTTGACCTCCTCGAGCACCGCCTGGGCGCCGGCCTGCTGGGCGGCGGCGGTCGCGAGGGAGGGCTCGGGGGCGAAGTACGACATGGTCGAGTAGCCCCAGTAGTTCGCCAGCCCCAGCCGGGTCAGGTGCGGCTCGTCCATCGCGGCATGGATCGGGAGCAGCTCGATGCTGGTCACGCCCAGGTCGCGCAGGTAGCCGGTGACGGCGGGGTGGCCGAGCCCGGCATAGGTGCCGCGCTGCTCCGGCGGCAGCTCCGGGTGCAGCCGGGTGAAGCCCTTGACGTGCAGCTCGTAGAGCACGGTCGCGTCCCAGTCGACCATCGGCCGCAGGTCGTCCTGCCAGTCGAAGGCGTCGTCGACCACCACGGACCACACGGCGGAGTCGCCGCTGTCGACCTCGCTGCGCTGGGGGACCTCGTCCCGGCGGTCCAGCATCGCGTCGACCTCGAAGGGGAAGAAGGCGCTCAGCAGAGGGGAGGAATGGGAGACGCCGCGCGCCCGGGGATCCAGCAGCAGCTTGCGCGGATTGGCGAGCATCCCGCTGCCGGGGTCCCACGGGCCGTCGACCCGCAGCCCGTAGCGGGTGCCGGGGGTCATGCCGGTGACGTGGTCCCAGTGCAGGCCCCCGTCGTAGTGGCGCAGCCTCTGGCGGTGCTCGGCGGCGCCCTGGCGGAGGCACAGGTCCACCGCTCGGGCGCGGGGGGCGGCGACGGCGAAGGTGCCCCGTCCCTGCTCGTCGACGACGAGGCCGGGGGAGGTGGGGGCGACGGGCGGGGTCGCACGGTCGAAGCGGTCTGCAGGCACGGGCCCAGTGTCCCAAACCGGCCTCCGCCGTCCCACTCGAGGTGGGCGGGGTCTCCCGGGCGGAGGGCTGATCCCGTGCGCGGCGGATCCCCTCCGGGGCGGTCGCGTCGGTGGGCGGCGTCCCCGCCCGGTGCCGTCGGACCGCTAGGATCGGTGCGGTGGTGCGGCCCCGTCGCCGACGGGGAGGCGCCGCCGGCTGGGCCGCGGGCGCCTCGGCGTCCGGCCGCCTCGGGGGAGGGGCCGGAGCGCCTCCGGACCTCTGCACGGCGGTCACCAGCACCGATGGCACGAATCGATCGCATGACGGGGGATCCGCAGCGCATGAGCATTCCACCCACCCAGCAGCCCGGGTCCTCGGCGCGCCCCCCGGCGCCGCCCGCCCGCCCCGCGCCGCAGGGCTCGGCCCCGAGCGCCTCAGGACCGGGCGCCCCGCCTCAGGGCGTCCAGGGCCAGGCGGTCCAGGGCCACGGCGCCCCTGCGCGACGGCCCGGCGGCTTCGCCCCCGCCGCCCGCGCGATCTCCCCCGGCGATCTCGAGCGCAGCGGCGCGATCGTCTCGACGATCACGAAGGTGTTCCAGTCGCGCGTGGTGGGCCAGGAGAACCTGCGCCTGTCGCTGCTGACCGCGCTGGCCGCCGGCGGGCACGTGCTGCTGGAGTCGGTGCCGGGCCTGGCGAAGACCACCGCCGCGAGCGCGCTGGCCTCCTCGATCACGGGCTCCTTCGCCCGTATCCAGTGCACCCCCGACCTGATGCCCAACGACATCATCGGCACCCAGATCTTCAACTACGGCTCGGGCACCTTCACCACCCAGCTCGGGCCGGTCCACGCGAACGTGGTGCTGCTGGACGAGATCAACCGCTCCAGCGCCAAGACGCAGTCGGCGATGCTCGAGGCGATGCAGGAGCGGCAGACCTCCATCGGCGGCGAGGTGTACCGCCTGCCCGAGCCGTTCATGGTGCTGGCGACCCAGAACCCGATCGAGGAGGAGGGCACCTACGTCCTCCCCGAGGCGCAGATGGACCGCTTCCTGATGAAGGAGATCCTCACCTACCCGCGCCCCGCCGAGGAGCACGAGATCCTCGACCGCTCCACCGCCGGCAGCCTCACCGGCCCCCGCGAGGCCGTCGGCACCGTCACCCTCGAGGACGTCCGCTTCCTGCAGCAGATGGTCGACCAGGTCTACGTCGACCCCGCCGTGAAGCGGTACATCATCGACCTGGTCTTCACCACGCGCGGCTCCGGCCCCCGCCCGGTCCCGAACCTCACCCAGTCGGTGCGCGTCGGCGCGAGCCCCCGCGGCTCCCTCGCGCTGATGCGGGTGGGCCAGGCGCACGCCCTGCTGCACGGCCGCGACTACGTCACCCCCGACGACGTGCGCGCCATGCGCTACGGCGTGCTGCGCCACCGCCTCGTGCTGACCTTCGACGCGCTCGCCAGCGGCATCAAGCCCGAGCAGATCATCGACGCGGTGTTCCACGCCGTGCCGATGCCCTGACCGGCCGCGCACGAAGGGACCGCGATGGCGACCTCGCTCCTCACCCGGGTCAAGGCCCGGGTGGACCTGCACACCTCGAACCGGGCGCGCGGCCTCATCCAGGGCCGCGGCCGTTCGCTGTTCAAGGGCAGCGGCGAGGACTTCGATGACCTGAAGTACTACCAGCCCGGTGACAAGATCTCCGACATCGACTGGAAGGCCACGGCCCGCTCCGGCGAGCCGTTGATCCGCCAGTTCAACGAGGAGCGGGTGCGGCACCTCTCGATCGTGGCGGACACCTCCTCGTCGATGGCGGCGACCGCGGCCGACGGCTCCTCCAAGCGGGACGCGATGGTCCTCGCCGCCGGGATGGTGTGCTTCCTGGCCCAGAAGAGTGGCGACCTGGTCGGCATGGTCGGCGGCAGCGAGTCCTCCCCGCTCCAGCTGCCCTCCCGCTCCAGCGACGGTCATCTCGAGCTGCTGCTGCGCACCATCCAGCAGGGCACCACCACGGCGTCCCCGAGCGCGGACAGCGCCTGGCTTCTCGAGCGCGCCTTCCGCATCACCACCCGCTCGACGCTGATGGCCCTGATCACCGACGAGGCCCATCCCTCCGTGGAGGACTTCACGCTGCTGCGCCGCCTGACCACCCGCCACGACCTGCTGGTGATCCGCATCGCCGATGCGGACCCGCTGCAGGGCGAGGAGCTCGACCACGACGTGGTCGACGTCGACGTCCCGCGCGAGATCGCGTCCATGGCGCGCACCTCGGCGAAGGTCGCCCGGGACGTGGCCGCCTACCGCCGCGCCCGCAGCGAGGGCATCACCGAGATGCTCGACCGCCTCCACGTCAGCCACCTGCTCACGCGCGGCGAGACCACGGTCGTGGACGACATGATCGCGATGCTGCGCGCCCGGGAGTACCGCCATGCCCGTGCCTGACCCGCTGCTGCGCCCCGCCGCGCGTCTGCTCGCCGAGCCCGCGCCCGGCGAGATCATCGACCCGCCCCAGTACTCGATCGCCTGGGTGATCCTCGCGGTGCTGTGCGTGCTGGTGATCATCGCCCTGGTCGTGGGGACGCTGAAGATCACCCGCGCGATCGAGAAGCGGATCGCCTACCGCTCCCGCCCCAGCGACCTCGAGTCGCTGAAGGCCGAGTTCCTGCGCGCCGTGAACGAGCTCGCCGACCGGCACGAGGCCGAGGAGCTCGGCGCCCGCGAGGGCCACCACGAGCTCACCGGCGTCATGCGCCGCTTCGTCAAGCGCACCACCGGCCACGACGTCACCAGCCAGGACCTCGCCACGCTGCGCGCCGATCAGCGCACCCGCGCGGTCGGCGAGCTGATCGCGGATCTCTACGAGCCCGACTTCGCCCTGGCGTCGGACCGCGAGCTGCGGGAGTCGGTGCGGCGCGCGCGGGAGGTGATCCGGGAATGGTCATGACCTTCTGGTGGGTCACCGCCCTGCTGCTGCTGGCCGCGATCGTGGTCTGGGCGATCACGTTCTGGAACCGTCGCTCCCTGCGCCGCTCCCCGGTGCTGATCGCGAACTCGCAGTACATGGACCGGATCCCGAGCTTCGCCCGGGCCCAGCGGGCTGCGCGCGTGGTGCGCGCCGCCCAGGTCGGCATCGCCGTCCTCGCGGTGCTCGCCGCCTCGCTGCTCTCGGGCCGGATCGCGAGCGAGCGGATCGAGACTCCCGAGTTCGCCAGCCGCGACATCGTGCTGTGCCTGGACGTGTCGGGCTCGATGTACGAGTACGACACCGAGATCCTCTCCACCTTTGCGGAGATGGTCGACTCCTTCGAGGGGGAGCGGGTGGCGCTGACGATCTTCAACTCGACCAGCCGCACCGTCTTCCCGCTGACCAACGACTACGACCTCATCGAGCGCGAGCTGCGCGAGGGCGCGGAGGCGATCGACTTCGACGAGTTCGGCTACCGGCTCGGGAACAAGGACTATCCCGAGGAGAAGGTGCGCCAGTACGTCGAGTTCGTCGAGGGCACCAAGGGCATCCCCGACGAGGCCTCGATCGTGCCCGACGGGCTCGCGTCCTGCGCGCAGGTCTTCGACCAGGCGGAGCAGGACCGGTCGCGCTCGATCATCTTCGCGACCGACAACGAGGTTAACGGCGAGCCGGTGTTCACCCTGCAGGAGGCGACCCAGCGCGTCGCCGACCGCGAGATCGACCTGTACACCTTCTATCCCGGCGCCTACGAGTGTGGCCCCGGCTGCTTCGAGGAGCTGCAGACGGCGACCGAGGACCAGGACGGCGAGCTGTACGAGTCCTCCGACCCCCAGGCGATCCCCTCGATCATCGGCGAGATCCAGAAGAACCAGGCCGAGGTGCTCGGGGCGGAGCCGTCCGTGGTGCGCACCGACCATCCCGCGATCGGCTTCACCCTGACCTTCCTGTCCCTGGTGGGGATCCTCGTGCTGGGCTGGAGGTCGCGCTGATGCACCTCGAGATGCTGATGCCCCTGTGGGCGATCATCCCGCTGTTCGGGGCGATGCTGGTGCTGTGCACGGTGATGGTCGTGCGCCGTCCCCGCCAGCGCGGTGCCTGGGCGCGGCGCACCCTGATGGTGCTGCTGCTGCTCGTGGTCGCGCTGCGTCCGGTGACCCCGATCGAGGGGGAGGAGACCCAGCGCATGAACGCGAACGTGTTCTTCGTCGTGGACCGCACCGGGTCGATGAACGCCGAGGACTACGCCGGCGAGCAGCCGCGCCTGGAGGGCGTGAAGCAGGACATGCAGCAGGTGATGTCCATGACCGAGGGCGCCCGCTACTCGATCATCGCCTTCGACTCCACCGCCACCGAGCAGCTCCCGCTGACCACCGACGCGGGCGCCGCGAAGGCCTGGGTCGACACCCTGACCACCGAGCCCACCGCCTATTCGACCGGCTCCAACGTGGACCGGCCGCTGCCGTCCCTGCTGAGGGAGATCTCCGACGCGAAGCGCGAGGACCCCGACTCGTCCGTGCTGGTGTACTTCCTCTCCGACGGCGAGAACACCGACGAGCAGGAGTCGGAGTCCTTCTCGCAGGCTGCCGGCTTCGTCGACGGCGGCGGCGTGCTCGGCTACGGCACGGCCGAGGGCGGGCCGATGAAGATCCAGGGCGGCGAGGAGGACGGCGAGTACATCACCGGCTCCGACGGGCAGCCCGGCATCTCCACGATCGACGAGCAGCAGCTGCAGACCATCGCGGGCGAGCTCGGCGTGCCCTATCTGCACCGCACCGACCCCGAGGCCCCGATCGAGGGCACCATGGACGGCATCACCCTGCGTCCGGTCCCGACGGAGTCCACCCGGGGCGTGGCGAGCTTCGACGACTGGTACTGGCTCGCCTCGATCCCGCTGACGGCCCTGCTGATCTGGGAGCTGGGGGAGATGACCTACCGGCTCCCGCGCCGGCTGGACCGCCACGACATCCGAGGAGCACAGCGATGAGCACGTCCCTCGACCCGCGCCCCGCGGCGCCGGCCCCCTACGAGTCCCGGCCGCCCGCGCTCGCGCAGGACACCCGCGGCAGCGCGAAGGACTTCGGGCTGAACCGGGCCCGGCTGCGGAAGGTGCGGATCATCGTGTTCGCGATCCTGGCCCTGCCGATCCTGGCCCTGGCCCTGCTGGCGCTGAAGTTCGTCTCCATGCCGATCGCGCAGGCCACCCACCTGGACGCCTACGGGGAGCAGGACTACCCGGCCGCGATCGAGCGCCTCGCCCCGGTGCAGGTCGCCAACTGGTTCGAGCCCTACCTCCCGCACCTCTCCGAGGGCACGGCCCTGCTCCAGCAGGGGGAGGACGCGGCCGCGGAGGCCGAGCTGCGGACCGCGCTGGAGGAGTGTAACTCCCACAGCGACCTGAACTCCCCGATGCACGCCCAGTGCAAGATCCTCAACAACCTCGCGCTCTCCATCGAGCGCCAGGCCGACCTGATCGAGGACCCCCAGGCCCGCGCCGACCGGCTCTTCGAGGCCGAGGAGCTGCTCGCCCCGTGCGCCGGCGGCGGAGGCGGCGGCGAGGGCGAGGGTCAGGGCCAGGGCGGCGGCGGTGGCGGCGAGGGCACCGGCAACGAGGACTCCGAGACCACCGAGGAGAACGGCGAGCGGGTCGAGGAGAAGCGCCGCGGCGCCGACGAGGAGGCCGGCAACGATCCCGACGCCCGCGGCGAGGAGCAGGGCGGCGAGGGGGAGGAGCAGGGCGACACCCCGCAGCAGCAGGACCCCGGCGAGCCGAAGCAGGACGACCCCGAGGGCGACGGCCCCGAGGAGGAGAATCCCACCGACGGCTCCTCCGAGGAGGACAGCAAGGACGACGAGGTCGAGCAGCGCAACCGTGACGCCCAGGGCGGCGACGGCGGCGACGAGACCGGAGGCTCCCCGCAGGACCCGGAGCGTCCCTGGTGACCGCCGACGCGACGAGCCCGGAGCGCGCCTATCTCGATCACGCCGCGACCACGGTCCTGCGCCCCGCCGCCCGGGACGCCTTCCTGGAGGCCTCGACCGCCTGGGGCAACCCCTCCTCGGTCCACACCGCCGGCCGGCGCGCCCGCGGAGTGCTCGATGAGGCGCTGAGTCGCATCGCGGAGCTGCTCGGCGTGCCCCGCAGCTGGCTGATCATGACCTCCGGCGGCACCGAGGCGGACAACCTCGCGCTGCGCGGCGCGCCGCTCGGGGTGCGGGCGAAGGACCCGGGCCGCACCGCCGTCGCGGTCGCCGCGACCGACCATCCCGCCGTGCTCGCCACCGCCCGCGCTCTCGCCGCCGGCACCGAGCCGTTCGCGCTGCGGGAGCTGCCCGTCGACCCCCGCGGCGTGCTGCGGACCGACGGGGTCGAGCAGGCGCTGGCCGACTCGCGTGTCGGCGTGCTCAGCGCCGCGCTCGTGAACAACGAGACCGGCGCCGTCCAGGACATCGCCGCGCTCGCCGAGGCGGCCCGCGCCCACGGCACCCTCCTGCACACCGATGCGGTCCAGGCCGCCGGGCACGTGGCTCTGCCCGGTCCCGAGGACGTGGACCTGATGTCCCTGTCCGGGCACAAGATCGGCGCCCCCGTCGGCGTCGGCGTGCTCGTGGCGCGGCCGGGCGTGGCCTTCGCGCCGACCAGCACCGGCGGCGGACAGCAGCGCGGGGTCCGCTCCGGCACCCTCGACGCCGCCCAGGCCGCGGCCTTCGCCGCCGCGCTCGAGGAGGCACTCGCGGAGCGGGAGCAGCGCTCCGCCGAGGTGCGGCAGCTCTCCGCGCGCCTGCGCCGCGGGATCGCGGAGATCGACCCGTCCGTCCGCTTCACCCTGCCGGAGGACTCCCCGCAGTCCGGGCACATCCTCCACCTCGTGCTGCCCGGCGCGGACAGCGATGCGCTGCTGTTCCTGCTGGACGAGCGCGGGATCGACACCTCCGCGGGCTCGGCCTGCTCGGCCGGGGTCACCCAGGCCAGCCCCGTCCTCGCCGCGATGGGCGTGACCGACGAGGACTCACGCGGCGCGCTGCGGCTGTCGCTGGGCTGGACGAGCACCGAGCGCGACGTCGAGCTGCTGCTGGCCGCGCTGCCGGAGGCGCTCCAGCGGGCCCGCGCCGTCGGCTCCCTGCGCCGCTGAGCACGGGGCGCATCTCACGTCCCCAGAGCTCTGGGGGAGGGGCCCCGGCTCCGTAGACTCGTGGGGATGCGCCCGCAGGGGCGGGCAGGGACGCACCACGGAGGAGGACGCACCATGAAGGTGCTCGCGGCGATGAGCGGCGGCGTGGACTCCGCCGTGGCGGCCGCACGGGCCGCCGAGGCCGGCCATGAGGTGGTCGGCGTGCACATGGCGCTGTCGAAGAGCCGCGACCAGACCCGCACCGGCTCCCGCGGCTGCTGCACCGTCGAGGACGCCTCCGACGCGCGCGTCGCCGCCGAGAGGATCGGCATCCCCTACTACGTCTGGGACCTCTCCGACGACTTCCACGACCTGGTCGTGGAGGACTTCCTCACCGAGTACGCGGCCGGCCGCACCCCCAACCCGTGCGTGCGCTGCAACGAGCGGATCAAGTTCGCCTCCCTCCTCGAGCGGGCCACGGCGCTGGGCTTCGACGCGGTGTGCACCGGGCACTACGCCTCGATCCGCGCCGACGGCCCCGGCGGTGCCCCCTCCCTGCACCGCTCCCGCAACCAGGCCAAGGACCAGTCCTACGTCCTGGCCGTGATGGGCCCGGAGGCGGCCCGACGCTCCCTCTTCCCGCTCGGCGAGGACGAGACCAAGGAGGCCGTCCGCGCCGAGGCGCGGAAGCGCGGCCTCGGCGTCTCCACCAAGCCCGACAGCTATGACATCTGCTTCGTCGCCGACGGCGACACCCGCGGCTTCCTCGAGCGGCACCTCGGCGAGGCGCCCGGGGAGGTCGTCGACACAGGCGGCACGGTGCTCGGCACCCATCGCGGCACCCACGGCTTCACCGTCGGACAGCGCCGCGGCCTCGGGATCCAGCAGCCCGCCGCCGACGGCGCGCCCCGCTACGTGGTCGACATCGACCCCGCCTCCCGACAGGTGGTGATCGGCGCGGCCGAGCTGCTCTCCCGCCGCGAGCTGGTCGCCACCGACCTGATCGCCTTCGAGCCGCTCGAGGCCGGCCGCGCCGTCACCGCGCAGATCCGCGCCCACGGCGAGGCGCTGCCCGGAAGGATCCTCGAGGTCCCCACCGCGGCGACGACACCCGCGAGCGGCGGCACGTCCGGCGGCCTGCTGCGCGTCGCCCTCGACACCCCGGTGCGCGGCGTCGCGCCCGGCCAGACCCTCGTCCTCTACGACGGCGACCGCGTGCTCGCCGCAGCCACCCTGGAGCGTCGCCCATGAGCCCCCTGCTCACCCTCACCGGTGACGGCACCTTCCGCGCCCCGACCACGGAGGAGGCCCAGCGCCTCGATCTGCCCGACGACCCGCACCTCGCCGCGCTGCTGCGCCTGCGCGCTCTGCTGGGCGACGACCTCGAGGAGCAGATCGCGACCCGGCTCTACCTGCCCTCCGCGCTCGGCCTGGACGAGACCGACCACCTGCTGCCCGCGACCCTCGCCCTGCTCGCCGAGACCACGGGCGACCTGGTCAGCTATGGCTGGCGGCTCGGCGCCGGGACGGGCCTGGCCTGGCAGCACGCCCGCGAGCTGCGGGCCCGGGTGCTGGACGCGGCCCGGATCGCCTGGCTCGGCTACGAGGGCACGGTCATGGCCACGACCCTCGGGCCCGCGACCCTCGCCGGCGCCACCTTCCTGCAGTCCGGGGAGCGGACCCTCGCCGATCCCGGCGCGGTGCGGGACCTGCCGATGCTGCTGGCCGAGGGGCTCGTGGACCATCTCACCGAGCTGCGTGAGCGCGTGCCCGGCGGTCACCAGCACGTGCTGGTGCGCGAGGACGCGGTCGCCGCGATCCACCAGGGCCGCATCCCCACGCCCTCGGGCCGCCGGCGCTACGACCCGCTCCCTGCCCCCGAGATCGCGGTGCTGTGGCGCTCGCTGTACGTGGCGCTGGAGGACTACGGCCTGGACGCCCGCGACGTGACCCTCGGCGTCGGCGCCGACATCGCCCTGCTGCGGGCTGCGCGCGAGGCGGGCGCCCGGCGCATGGCGATCGCCCCGCGCCGCCTCCCGTCGCTGTCCACTCCCGAGGGCCGCGCGCTCTGGGAGGGCATCGCCGAGGCCGCCGACGACGGCTGCGCCTTCGAGATCGTGGTCGACCCCCGCCCCGGCGGAAACCTCGCTCCCGAGCTCGAGACGATGCTGGAGACCTGGAGGCGCCTCGGACATGCCGAGACCGATGCCGCGGGCGTCACGGTCATCGCGCACACCGGCGCCTCCCACGGCCTGCACTCCGGCCGGGTGGATCCCTCCGCCCAGCCCGAGCACTCGACCCTGCTGGACGAGGCGGCGCTCGAGGCGATGCTGCGGATCGCCCCCACCTGGGCGGAGCGCGTCTCCGCCTGATCCCGGCCCGGGAGGGCGCGGCCCGTCGGCCCCGTGCGCGACAATGTCCCCGTGACGACGAACGAGCCCGACCCCCGCCCCGCCGACGAGACCGCCGATGCCCAGCAGCGCATCGCCGAGCTCACCGCCCGCATCGAGCAGGCGCGGGTGGACTACTACGAGCACGACGCCCCGACCATGGCCGACGGGGAGTACGACGCGCTGGAGAAGGAGCTGCGGGCGCTGGAGGAGGAGAACCCGCAGCTGGCCTCCGAGGACTCGCCCACCCGCACCGTCGGCGGCGCAGCGGCCGGGGGCCTGCCCACGATCGTGCACGCCGAGCGGATGCAGTCGCTGGACAACGTCTTCTCCCTCGAGGAGCTGCGCGAGTGGTGCGAGCACGCCGCCGCGGAGCTCAGCGCCCCGGTGCGCTTCCTGAACGAGCTGAAGATCGACGGGCTCGCGATCAACCTCCGCTACGAGGACGGCGAGCTCGTCACGGCCGCGACCCGCGGAGACGGCCGCACCGGCGAGGATGTCACCGCCAACGCGCTGCGCATCGAGGGGATCCCGCAGAAGCTCGAGGGGGAGGGGCATCCGCCGCTGGTGGAGGTGCGGGGCGAGGTGTTCATGCCCACCAAGGCCTTCGCGGCGCTGAACGACCTGCAGGTCGAGCTGCGCGAGCGCGCCGTGGCCGAGTCCCGCACCCGCTGGGAGGCGCGCAGCACCACCGGCACCCGCGCCTTCGACGAGGACCGCGAGATGCTCGCCGCGACACGCCGCTTCCCCACCTTCGCCAACCCCCGCAACACCGCCGCGGGAGGCCTGCGCCAGCAGCTGGAGAAGAAGGACGGCCTCGAGCGCGAGGCCGGGGAGGCGCGCCTGGGCTCGCTGCGCCTGACCGTCCACGGCCTCGGCGCCTGGCCGGACCCGCCGGTCGACTCCCAGTCCGAGATGTACGAGCTGCTGAAGTCCTGGGGCCTGCCCACCAGCGCCCACCTCGGCGTCGCCGACACGGTCGACGAGGTCGCCGCCTACGTCGAGCACCACGGGGAGCACCGCCACGACCTCGAGCACGAGATCGACGGGATCGTCGTCAAGGTGGACTCCTTCGCCCAGCAGCGGGCGCTGGGCTCCACCTCCCGCGCCCCGCGCTGGGCGACCGCGGTGAAGTTCCCGCCCGAGGAGGTCACCACCAAGCTGCTGGACATCCAGGTGCAGGTGGGCCGCACCGGCCGCGTCACGCCCTTCGGGATCATGGAGCCCGTGCTGGTCGCGGGCTCCACCGTCGAGAAGGCGACTCTGCACAACCAGTTCGACGTCGAGCGCAAGGGCGTGCTGATCGGCGACACGATCGTGCTGCGCAAGGCCGGGGACGTGATCCCCGAGATCCTCGGCCCGGTCGAGTCGCTGCGCGACGGCACCGAGCGACCCTTCGTCATGCCGACGGAGTGCCCCGCCTGCGGCACCGAGATCCGACCCGAGAAGGAGGGGGACAAGGACTGGCGCTGCCCGAACCGCCGTAACTGCCCCGCCCAGGTCACCGGCCGGGTCGAGCACGCCGCCTCCCGCGGCGCCTTCGACATCGAGTCCCTCGGCGAGGAGAGCGCGATCGCGCTGACCGACCCCGACAAGCGCCGCCCCGAGGCGCTCGCGGCGCTTGCCGAGGGCCACGCGGTCTACCTCCCGATCCGCGACGTCTCCGACACCGAGCTCGACGCCTTCGCGGTCGTCAAGAACGGCGACGTGGTCCAGGGCACCGACGGGGTGCCGCTGCTGCGCATCACCTCGGTGGACGACCCGCTGCTGCCCGCCGTGCAGGAGCCCGTGATCGACACCGGCGCGGACCTCTTCGACCTCACCGCCGACGCGCTCGCCGACGTGTTCGTGTGGCAGCCGGAGCGGCGTGACGGCGTGCCGACGGGGGACTGGCGCATCCAGCCCGCCTTCTGGACCCGCCCCCAGTTCCGCCACTACAAGCGCGAGAGCACCTGGAAGCAGGTCAAGGAGCCCACGGCGCTGAAGACCACCGAGGAGCTGATCGCGGAGCTCGAGAAGGCGAAGGACCAACCGCTGTGGCGAGTGCTGGTGGCGCTGTCGATCCGGCACGTCGGCCCCGCCGCCGCGCGCTCGCTCGCCACCGCCTACGGCACGATGGACGCGATCCGCGAGGCGAGCGTCGAGCAGCTCGCCGAGACCGACGGGGTCGGTCAGATCATCGCCGAGGCCGTGGTGGAGTGGTTCGAGACCGACTGGCACCGCGAGATCGTCGACGGCTGGGCCGCCTCCGGCGTGCGGATGGCCGACGAGGTCGAGGAAGGCTTCGTGAAGACCCTCGAGGGCCTCACCGTGGTGGTCACCGGAGGGCTCGACGGCTTCACCCGCGACGGCGCGAAGGAGGCGATCATCACCCGCGGCGGGAAGGCCTCCGGCTCCGTCTCGAAGAAGACCGACTTCGTGGTCGTCGGCGAGAACGCCGGCTCTAAGGAGACCAAGGCCCGCGACCTCGGCCTGCGGATCCTCGACGAGGCCGGGTTCGTGGCCCTGCTCGACGGCGGTCCGGACGCGGTCGCACTGCCGGAGGAGGCCGGGGACGACGGGGACGACGCCGAGTCGGAGTGACCGCCCCCAGACCCAGGAGCAGCGACGCAGGAGGACGAGCGGGCCGACGGTCTCGACACCGCTCACCCGTGATGGAAGGGTGCGTGATGCACATCGCACCCGACAGGAAGGCCGCTCGACCATGAGCGCCCAGCGTCACGCACAGCACTCCGACCCGACCACGACCTCTCATCCACCTGCGCCCCGCCTCGGCGTCGATCGACGCACGCTGCTGCGTGGAGCAGGCCTGCTCGGCGCGGTCGCCGCGACCGGTGCCTCGCTCGCTCCCGCCCAGGCCGCCCCCGCGCCCACGACGGTGGATCCGGCCGCCTTCCGGCTGACCGCCGATTACACGAAGTACACCGCACGGGTCGAGGCGCTGCTCGAGCAGGCCGGGCGGGCGAGCGTCAGCCAGGTGATGGACGACGCCAACCACGAGCGCACCCCCGCCACGGTGATCGACACCCAGGTCCACGGCTTCCGCTTCGCCACGAGTGACGAGAACGACCCCGACGCCTTCCCGCAGGGGATCGCCACCAGCCGCGATGCGGTGGGCACCGCGGGCAACGGCCGCTACGACGGCCGTCAGGTGATCGCCGTCAGCTTCTACAACAACTCCCCGAAGTCCAGCCGCATCAACCTCATCGACTGGGACGCGAACTACCCCAATGCGTACCGACGGATCCTGCTGGTCGAACCGACCGGGACCGCGGAGGAGCCCAGCTTCCGCGACGTGGAGATCCATGCCGGCGGGATCGCCTGGTACGGGGACCTGCTCTACGTCGCGGACTCCGCCGCGAAGCCCGGCGGGATGAGGGTGTTCGACATGAGCAAGATCCTCACCACGGACACCGGCGGCACGAAGGACCAGATCGGTCGGGTGGGCGACACCTTCTACGCGCACAACTACGCCTACGTCCTGCCGCAGGTCGGCACCATCTCCTCGGAGCTGGAGGCGGGCACCGAGCCGCTCGTGTGGTCCACGATCTCGCTGGACCGTGTGACCCGCTCGATCGTCATGACCGAGTACCGCTGCGACGACAGCTGCGACAACTACCCCACGGGCACCACCCGCGCGGTGCGCTTCGACTTCCAGGACGGTGGTCCCACCTCCGCCGGGACCACGACCGCGAGCGAGGCGCTCGAGGTGCCGCTGCACTTCCTCAACGGCGTCGGCTCCCACAACGGGCGCTGGTGGTTCAACAGCTCCCGCCACAAGACCCTGAGCTACTGGTCCGGCGAGGGAGCGCTCACCACCTATCCCTGGGTCTCCTGGGGACAGTCGATCAGCTACTGGGAGGACGCGGACGGCCCCGACCTCCTGTGGTCCCTCACCGAGGGCGAGGGATTCCGTGCGGTGTTCGCCGTGAAGCAGGCCGGCTACAGCTGACCTGCCTGTCGCTCACGCCTGCTGCGCGAGCGCCAGCGGCAGGACCGGCCCGGAGCCCGCGCGGCGCAGCATCCGGGCGGCGACGGCCATCGTCCAGCGAGTGTCGATCACGTCGTCGACCAGCAGGATCGGCGCACCGTCCAGGGCGTCGAGCCGTGCCTGCAGCTCGGCGCCCACCGCGAAGCGCTCCCAGAGGTCGGCGACGCGGAAGGCGCTGTTCCCGCCGCCGCGCAGCGGTGCGGCGTCGGGGGAGAGGTCGAGGGCGCCGAGGTCCTCGAGCCGTCCGATCGAGGCGATGCCCGCGGCGAGGGAGCCCACCAGCTGCGGGCGCGTGGTCGAGGGGACGGCGACCACGGCGGCGGGGCGCTGCTGCCAGTCCCAGTCCCTCAGCACCTCGACGATCCGGTTACCGATCCGCTCGGGCACGACCGCGTCGACGGGACGGCCGTCCTCGTCGGTGCGCAGCAGCTCCCGCAGCGGCACCGCCCAGCCCAGATCCGACATGCGCGCGATGACCCGGCCCTCCACGGCGCGCTCGCCCTCCGGGATCCGGCCCTTCGGCGCGCCGGCGCCGAGCAGCCGGTCCAGGCCCGAGGGCCAGCTCGCCCGCGGCTCGACCGGCACGCCGACCCGCTCCAGCAGTGCCGCGACGCGCTCCTCGGCGCCGCCCTCGCCCGCGCTGGTCGCCGGTGCGTCCGGCGCTGGGTACCAGGGCCCCGCGCAGACGTCGCAGCGCCCGCAGGGCACGGCGGTCTCATCGTCGAGCTGACGGGCGAGGAACACCATCCGGCACTGCTCGGGTCCGCCGGCGAGCGCCTCGTACTCGAGCATCGCCTGCTGCTCCTCGCGGCGGGCGCGGGCGACGGTCTCGTAGCGCTCGGCGTCGTAGTGCCAGGGCGCGCCGGTGGAGACCCAACCGCCCTTGACGTTCTGGACCGCGCCGTCCACGGCGAGCACCTTCAGCAGCAGCTCGAGGGCGCTGCGGCGCACGTCCACCCGCGCCTCGAGCGCCGGGGTGGACAGCGGCGCGGAGGATTCCGCGAGCGCGGCGAGGACCTGCGAGGCGGACTCCTGGGTGGGCATCGACGCAGTCGCGAAGTACTCCCAGATCGCCCGGTCCTCCTTCCCCGGCAGCAGCAGCACGTCGGCCCGGTCGGTCGCACGGCCCGCGCGGCCCACCTGCTGGTAGTAGGCGACGGGGGAGGAGGGCGCCCCGAGGTGGATCACGAAGCCGAGGTCCGGCTTGTCGAAGCCCATGCCCAGCGCGCTGGTCGCGGCGAGGGCCTTGACCTCGTTGTCCTTCAGCGCCTGCTCGAGCTCGGCGCGCTCCTCCGGATCGGTGCGGCCCGTATAGGCGCGCACGCGACGCCCGGGTCGGTCCAGCAGGGAGGCGAGATCCTCCGCGGCGGAGACGGTCAGGGCGTAGATGATCCCCGAGCCCTCGAAGGAGTCCAGGTGCCGCACCAGGTAGTCCAGGCGCTGCCGGTCATCGGCGAGGCTCATCGATCCCAGCCGCAGCGACTCCCTGGTGAGCGAACCGCGCAGGGTCAGCACCTCGCCGTCGGCGCCGCCGGTGCCGAGCTGCTCGGCGACGTCGGCGACCACGCGGGAGTTCGCGGTCGCGGTGGTCGCGAGGACGGGCACCTCGGAGCCGAGCTCGGCGACGAGGTCCCGCAGCCGGCGGTAGTCGGGCCGGAAGTCGTGGCCCCAGTCGGAGATGCAGTGGGCCTCGTCGATCACGAGCAGCCCGCAGCGGTCCACCAGGCGCGGCAGCTGCTCCTCACGGAAGCGGGGATTCACCAGGCGCTCGGGGGAGACCAGCAGCACGTCGATCTCATCGGCCGCGAGGCCCTCCTCGATGGCCCGCCACTCGGTGGGGTTCGCGGAGCTGATCGCGTCGGCCCGCACCCCGGCCCGCCTCGCGGCCGCGACCTGATCGCGCATCAGCGCGATCAGCGGGGAGATGATCAGCGCCGGCCCCGCTCCGCGCCGACGCTGCAGCAGCGCGGAGAGAAAGTACACCGCGGACTTCCCCCAGCCGGTGCGCTGGACGACCAGCACGCGGCGCCGCTCGGCGACCAGCGCCTGGATCGCCTCGAACTGGCCGGGGTGGAAGCGGGCGTCCTCCCGCCCGGTCAGGGCGCGCAGCGACTCGAGGGCCTCCTCGTGCAGCGCGGCGCTGTCGGTCGGGGCGGCGGGGGAGTGCGGCGTCGTGCTCATGGACCCAGTGTGGCAAGCCGGACCGACGCCCGACGACCCAGCGACGCCGTCGTGGACATCCACGCGCAGGGGAGGAACGGTCCTGGGCGGGTGTCTGAGACAGCTCTCATGCACCTCTCATCCCCTGCGCACCCCGTCTCATCCGGCGCCTCTAGTGTTCCGGCCATGACCTCCTCAGCGCTGCACCGTCGCTCCGCCGGAGCCTCCGTCCCCGACACCCCTGCCACCCGACTCCTCGCCGGCCTCCTGGCGGGAGCCCTGCTCACCGCCGTGGCCCTGCCCGCCCGTCACTACCCCGCGGAGGGTGAGGTGCGGGACTCCTTCCCCTTCTCCCACTACCCGATGTTCTCCGCCCGGCGCTCGGCTCACTACCGGGTCGCGCACCTGCTCGGCATCGACGCCGACGGCACCTCCCGGCCCCTGCACTACAGCTATCTCGGCACCGGCGGGCTCAACGCCGTGCGCCGCCAGGTCCGCAGGCGGGTGCGGGACGGCGACGGGCAGCACCTCGCCGAGCACGCCGCCGCGCTGGTCGCCGCTCGCGACCGCGCCGAGGACCGCGGGATCCTCGAGGTCCGCATGGTCCGCGGCCGCTACCACCTCGATTCCTACCTGCGCGGCAGCGACCGCGAGGGCTTCACCCGCTCGATCGAGCTGGTCGGCGCGGCGCCCGTCCCGGGCCGTCGCCCCGCCGCTGTGGTGGAGGCCGGACGATGAGCCCCCTGCTGCGCCGTCTCGCGGACACCGCCCGACGGCACCTCGCCCCCGCCGCGCCCCCGACCGCCCCCGCCCTGCTGCGCCTCGCCGTCGGCGGCTACCACCTGTGGCACGTCGGCCGCCGACGCTCGCTGTATCGAGGCGTGCACCGCACCGCCTCGGAGAGCTTCGACCCCGTGGGCGTGGCGCGGGTGCTGAAGAAGCCGCTCCCGCCCCGGGTCGCGGACGCGCTGGTGGATGCTTCCCTGGTCACGGGGGCGCTGTTCACCGCCGGGATCGGGCACCGGGTCACCGGCCCGCTGCACTCGGCGCTGCAGACCTGGAACTTCAGCTACCGCAACTCGTGGTCGATGGTCTTCCACCACGAGAACAACCTGGTGCTGCACACGATGGTGCTCGGCGCCGCGCCCGCGGCCGATGCCCTCAGCGTGGATGCGGTGCTGCGCGACGGGACGCTGCTGCCCGAGCGGCGCTCGTGGATGTACGGCGCGACGCCCGCCGTGATGAACGGCGCCGTCACCCTGACCTACCTGTTGGCAGGTCTCGCGAAGCTCACCGGCTCCGACGGGATGCGGTGGGCGAGCGGTGCGTCGATGCGCAGCCAGGTCGCGGTGGACTCGCTGCGCAAGGAGATGCTCGGCGAGGGATCGAACCCGCTGCTGCGCGTCCTCGGCCCGCACACCGGGCTGTTCGCGGTGATGGCGGCGGGATCGCTCGTGCTCGAGCTCGGCGCACCGCTGGCCCTCGCCGACCGCCGTCTCGGATGGCTGTTCGCCGCCGGCGCCTTCTCGATGCACTGGGGGATCAAGGCGATCATGCGGATCACCTTCCCGTACAACCTCTCGGGCGTGCTCTACCTGCCGCTGCTGCTCATGCCGCCGCCGGAGCGGCGCTGAGCGGTCTCAGGACTCGGAGTTCTCGGGGTCCCCGGCGGACTCCGAGGACTCGGCCGACGGCGCGCCCTCGCGCTCCAGCCGACGCAGACGCTCCGAGGTGGACTCGGAGTCGCTCAGCGGGTCCTCCTTCGTCGCCAGCGCCCGACGCATCCGCTCTTCGAGCTCCTGCGCCTCACGGATCCTCGGATCCTCGGAGGCCTGCTCGCCGTCCTCAGGATCGTGCGAGGTGTAATCGATGTTCGGATCGACGGACATGGCGGGTCCCTTCGGTGCGATGCGGCGGAGACGGAAGTCTAACCCTCCGTGGGGTGCTGCGGACCGTCACCCGTCCCGTCCCCGCTGCGGAGACCGCTTCGCGATCACGATTCCTCGACTGATTGAGTCCACGGGTTCGGCGGTGCATGCCGTGCGAGCCCCGCCGCAGGGGAGACGGTCGTGGGTCGGGACCGCCACTGATGGTCCTCAAGCATCTGCACCCATCTCTCGATCGCCTTATGCGTCGGTCGCGAGAAGCGGTCCCAGGCTCCTGAGATCGGCATGCCATGGGCGAGCACGGGATCGTACGGCATCGTGAAATGGTCCTGGCCGTGACCTGATCCTCTGCGAGCGGGACCATGGACCGCGCTGCGGGCGATCGTCACATGCGGACCGATGAGACGCGGGCCTGGAGCAGCCAGCTCCTCGACCGTGCGGTCGACGACGGCATCGCCTTTCGACCCGACCGGGGCCACCAGGACGACGTGTCCCGTGGCCAGTGCCGCCATCACCTTCTCGAGGGAGAATCGTCCACCTTCGCGGATACGTCGCTCCCCGATCACCGTGGGGAAGGGCGCTCCGACGCGACGCTCGAGCACCTCGGGATCGTGGCTGGCGATCTCCGGGAGATCCTCGGCGCGCCCGGAGTGCCCGAGGAGGGAGAGAGCGACGAGCGTCGTCGTACCGGCTCCGCCGGTGAGCCCGAGGAATGTCAGCGTCGTCATCATCAGCTCCGTTCGCGCTTCGCCAGGTCGGCGGCGGTGAGCGCTACCTGCATGACGTACGGCCGCTCGCCACGGCGGACGTAGCGGCCACGCCCGGGAGGCATGCGCTCTGGATAGATCCGAGGGAGGACCGGGCCCTCTGCGCGGTCACCGGACATGAGGAGAGTCGCCCCGCCGGTCTCGCGCAGCGCCAGGACGACGGGGTAGTACATGGCTCTGCTCGCTCCGGAGACAGGACGTGTCAGAACGATGTGCAGGCCCAGATCTCTCGCCGAGGGCAGGTGAGGCATCAGCGGGGCCAACGGTTCCTCCCCGCCGGCGGAGACGATGTCGTGGTCGTCGACGAGCAGCACCACCATCGGGGCCTTCTTGTTCTCCTCCGCTGTCCTGGTGGGCCTCCTCTCCATCTCGACGGCGATGGACGAGGCGAGACCGGAAGCCTGCCTCGATGAGGTCGCGTGAGCTGCGAGGTACTCCTCCGGGATCACCTCGGGCACCTGGCCGCGAGGATCGATCACCGCGATGGCGAGCTCCTCGGGGGTGTACCTCGCGATGAGGGCCTCGGCGATGGTGCGGAGGGCACTGGTCTTGCCGCACTTCGCGTCCCCGAGCACGAGAAGGTGCTGGTCCCCGTCCGTGAAGTCCCAGAAGGCCGGGTCCATGGTGTCCTGACGGAGACCGAGGGGGACAGCCCGGGGCTCGTCCACCACATCGGGCATCTCCGAGCTGGCCAGGACGGGCGGCAGGAGGCGGATGGGGGCGGCGGACGGCCCGCCCCACGACTGCGCCGAGGTGCGCGCGAGCTCCTCCAGGGCGTCTCCGACTTCGCTGTGCTCGACGATCTCGAGCGTCGGCTGTGCGATCTGGCCGAGGAGGCCTGCATCGGAGAGCGCGCGCCCCGGCACATCGTCCGGGATGGTCTCGGCGAGCTTGCGGTCGATCACGGACTCCGTGGGGTCGTTCAGCCGGAGCTCGATCCGAGTGCCGAACAGCGACTGGTGCGCCATGCGCATCTCGCCCCATCGACTCAGTGTGACGACGAGGTGGATCCCGAAGCTCGATGCACGGCCCATCAGGTCCAGGAAGGCGGGCTCGAGGGACTCGAGATCGGTCCGCAGCGCCCCGTAGCCGTCCAGCAGCACGACCACGTCGGCGCTCTGGAGCTGCGGGAGTCTGCCCGAGGAATGGAGCTGGCGGAGGTGTGCGACCGACTCGATCCGATGCTCCTTGAAGAGCCTTTCGCGCTGGGCGATCATCCCTGCCAGCTCCTCGACCAGCCGAGTGATCCGAGTCTCGTCGCCGCGGGTGGCGACGCCTCCGACGTGCGGGAACTGCTCGAGCCTGCGCAGGCCGGACCCGGTGAGGTCCATGCCGTAGATGGCGACCTGCTGCGGTGTGCAGGTGAGAGCGAGCGATGCGCCGATGGTCCTCAGCAGCGTGCTGCGCCCGGTCTGCGGCGCACCGGTGATGATCAGATGACCGCCTGCACGTGTCAGGTCCACGACCCATGGAGCCTGGGATTGGCGCATCGGATCGTCCTGGAGCCCGATGGTCACGCTCAGGCCGGATGCGCCGGAGTCCGCTCCTTCGAGGACGTGGCCCAGCGCGAGCCCGCTCTCCAGCGGGGGAAGCCATACCGGTGGCAGGCCTCCGGGACCGGATCTCAGGTGGTCGACCATCTCGTCGACGAGGCTCCGGCCCACATCAGGCCGGTGGAGGACCGGCGCTTCCGGCGCATCCTCACCGGTCGCGATGCCGTTGTATGTGGGAAGGAGGAAGACACGGCGCTCGTCCTCAACCGGGGTGCGCTGGACCGCGGTGGGCATCGGCCCGGAGACGTAGCCTGCACGGAATCTCTGATAGATGCTCGTGTCGACCTTGAGATATCCGTAGCCGGGCAGGGAGGGGAGGCTGAACGCGTCCGCCGTATCGAGCACGATCTGCGATTCCGCTTCGCTGAAGGTGCGCAGCCCCAGTCGGTAGGAGAGATAGGTGTCCAGGCCGCGAAGCTGCCCGCCCTCGATGCGCTGGCTGGACAGGAGCAGGTGGACGCCGATGGATCGGCCGATACGACCGATCTGCAGGAAGAGGTCGATGAACTCGCGCTCCGCGGTGAGCAGCTCGCCGAACTCGTCGATGACGACGAGGAGATGCGGCATCGGTGGGAGGTCGGGATTGGTGCGACGCAGTTCGCGATAGTGGGTGATCGACGGCGAGGAATCAGCATCCTTGAGCAGCTGCTGGCGTCGGACCACCTCGCCCTGGAGCGAGGAGCGGGCCCGGACGGTCAGCTGGGGGTCGTCGGCGAGGTTGTCGATGAGCCCGGCGATGTGGGGGAGTCCGGAGAACGGGGCGAAGGCCGCACCGCCCTTGTAGTCCACCAGGATCATGGAGAGGTCTTCGGGAGAGTGGCCGAGCGCGAGCGACAGCACGAGGGTCCGCAGCAGCTCCGACTTGCCGGATCCGGTCGCGCCGATGCAGATGCCGTGAGGACCCATGCCTTGCTGTGCGGCTTCCTTGAGATCCAGATGCATCGGGGATCCATGATCATCGACCGCGAAGGGGACGCGGAGGAACTCCGAGGGGATCCGCGGCTTCCACAGGGACTCGAGCGGCGCCGGAAGGGACGGGTCGATCCCGAGGAGGTCGGTGATCTCTGTCGCGCTCTCGACGTCCGGGGCCATCGCCGCACCGAGCGTGCGGTGAGCCGCGAG
Source organism: Brachybacterium paraconglomeratum (assembly GCF_003994255.1). Lineage (GTDB taxonomy): Bacteria > Actinomycetota > Actinomycetes > Actinomycetales > Dermabacteraceae > Brachybacterium > Brachybacterium conglomeratum. The sequence goes on from NZ_ML133860.1 coordinate 126,136, forward strand.
ATCACGGGCGATCGCGGTGAACTGCCAGACAGGCGTCTCATCGGGCTCGAAGGTGACGGTCCGTGCGGTTCCACTGCGCGCCTCGTGGGTGAGCGTCGGCTCATCGCGCAGATCGATGCGGATGTCGACGTCATCGGGTTCGTCCAACCGGTCGTCGAGGAGGTGCACGTGCACGATTCCGAGCTGACCGGGCGTGAGGCTCGACTCCGGGAGTCGAATGCTCTCCGCCGGCCCGCCGTGCTGGTCCGCCACCACGAGAAGGCTCGAGACGCTCCCGGCCGTGCCGTGCGCCCCTCCCCGGCGGGCGATCGCGGCGGAGTGGACCCTGTCCACCAGCTCCGGCCCGAGGACCTGCGAGAGCGCGGAGACGTCGGGAGCGATCCTGCGAGCCGGGACAGGGCCGTCGAAGAGCGAGGAGGACTGGACGTGGGGAAGGAGATCGATCCCCTGCCAGTCGAGCGCTCTGTCGCGTCCGAACGCGGCGGCGATGCGCAGGTCCTCGGGCAGCTGATGGGACGCGAGCTGGGCGAGGAGGGAGCGCACCAGCGGGACCGTCCTCGAGCGGTCGCCGATGACTGCGACGACTGAGGCCTCGTGGAGCTCGGCCACGGCGGGCATGCCCGGGATCGACGTCATGGTCGAACGGAGCAGGCCGGCCTCCTCCAGGAGGACCGGGTCCTGCGGCTCGATCGGGGACTCCGCGGAGGGGACATGCAGCGTGAACCAGGGAAGGTCCGCGGTGCCGATCCGGGCGGAGAGATGATCGGAATCCTCGCGACGCCGCTCCCACCGTCGAGCAGGATCACGGGTGTGATCGAGGAGACCAGAGGGGGCCGGATGGAGCAGACGGGCGTGCAGCAGCGCCTCGTCGGACTCGGAACGCAGCTCTCCGCGAACGCGCTCGAGATAGTCGAGGTACAGCTCGCGCTGTCTGCGCATCTGACGGATGCCGCGACCTCGACTCGAGACGGCGAAGATGATCCCGCCGGCGATCGCGACGAGGAAGACGATCGCAGCGACGAGCATGAACAGCGGCTGGCCATTGCGGAGCACGACCATCATCGTCACCGAGGTCAGGGCGCCGACGACCGGCAGGAGCATCTGGAGCGGGGCGCCTCCGGAGTCATCGGGCTGGACAGGGGGCGGCGCCAGCTCCCGCGTGTCCGGGCGGGAGTGCGGGTGGACGGTGCGGGTAGGGCGGGTCGTGCCCGCAGGGGCGCTCATGCATGACCTCCGGTCGCTGCAGGGGCCGGCGGCGTGACCACCATGCTCACCAGGTCCCCGCACAGTCGATGGAGCTCATGGGCCGCACGGCTGTCGGGCGGCAGAGTCTCCTCCGTCGAGAAGCTGCGTCGCCGGTCATACGGGATCACGACCGCTGGGACGGGGAACTGCTCGACGAGTCTCCGGGTCGCCGGCGTGGCGGTGCGGTGAGCGTCGACGAAGCACACCGCCGTCGGCACGAGCTCGGTCAGCGGAGCCACGACCCGTGCGGCGTCGTCCATGCCACGACGCGATGCCGAGACGACGAGGCAGACCGCATGGGAGGCGTCGGCGATCGCTTGGAAGGAGGAGAGAGGCACCTGGCCCCAGTCGGTCACGCTCAGCTCCGCACGCGACGGCTGCGCAGAGATGACCTCACGCCATGCCTCGAGCGCACCGGGCCATGCCTCGGAGGGCAGGGAGACCCGTTCCACTGAGCTCCCCTTCGGCAGCGCGGGAACCGGACTCGCACCTTGAGCGTCGATAAGGCGCACCCTCTCGCCGCGCAGCCTGGCGAGCATGCCGGCGACGTCGGCAGCCAGCGTCGAACATCCCACGCCGCCCGATGCTGACAGCACAGCGATGTGCCTGCTGAGGGGGAGCGGCACGCCGAGCGAGCTCTCCTGGGCGATCAGAGCGGAAAGCCCGCTCTCCGTGCTCGCACGAAGAAGCGTCCGGAGCTTGCCGAGGTGGCGCGCTCTCATCGGAACACCGCGAACAGGTCGTCGAAGATGCCCAGGACACCGAGGGCGCTCGGGATGACCGCCAGCACAGCGATGAGCTCGAGCATCGAGAGCCACCGCCTGGCACGCGCCCTGACGACCGCTGCCGGGCGGACCACCGTGGCGAGCACGGCGAGCACCGCGATGCCTGCAGCGATGACCGCCCTGATCGGATCATCGATCTCAGCGGTGGTCACGAGCCAGCTCCCCACGCCCAGCAGCACCATGATCGCGACGAGCGACTTCTGCACGATCAAGGGGAACAGCCGCGACCTCAGCACCGAGATCAGGAAAGCGATGCCACCGAGGATCGGACCCCAGAACCCCTCACCGGTCAGCAGGAAGGCGGCAGCGAGTCCGAGGGGCGGAAGCACCGCGGCGATGCTCCACGTCAGGGCCGCGAAGCTATCCTCGACCACGGTCTCGAGCTCGGACCGGACGGCAGGAGTACCCGCGATCACGAGGTCGTCGAAACGAGTGAGGCCGCTGGCCGCGGCAGCGATTCCGGGCAGCAGGCCGAGGAGCGCTATGTCGACGACGGTGATCACCGTGCTGATGACGATGGGATCACCATCGGGGGCGAGGACGTGAAGGAGCACGATCGCTCCCGAGTTGGCGAGACCGAGGAGACCTCCGGCGAGCGCGGAGCCTCGACGCGAACCCCAACCAGGGACAGCCGCCACGATCGACCACAGTATTCCCGTGGCCGCGGCGAAGCGGAGATGCGACTCTGCCGACCCGGTGAGGGCCAGGGAAGCAGCGAGCCCCGCGCCGCCGGCCAGCGACGCGAGGACGACGGCGACGCGCTCCGCCTCACGACGCGCCGCGATCACCGCGAGGACGACGGCGACTCCGACGACGAGCAGAGCCGGGGTCGCAGACGAAGAAGCGGCATCCATCCCTGTCGTGACGGCGTAGAAGGCGCCGATACCGGCGACGACGGAGGACGCGACCGACGTGGCGGTAGGCCCCCAGATGTCCTTCCGGGTCCCTCGCAGGCGCGCGACGGTGTCGGTGACGTCAGCGACCTCGGGGGACTGCGGCGCATCGTCGACCTCGACGACACGGATCATCGCTCCGTGTGCGACTTGCTGTTCCCGCAGGGACTGATCGGCATTGATCCTTCGTCCGAGGGTGGTCACGAGCGTGGGCGCGCTTCCTGTCCCCGGTGGTTCGTCCAGGAGGTCGAGCACTTCCGGGAGGAGCGCGCCGACCGGCTCGTCGTCGGGCAGGACGATGTCGGCGGTGCGCCGGGAGCCGAAGAAGGTCAATCTCGTGTACTGCACTATTTCTCCTCGACGACCGTGAGCGTGTCAGGATCCACGGTCACCCCGGTGGCGGGGTCGGTGTAGTACCCCGTCTCGGGGTCGAAGTACCAGCGGGTGCGGGTGTCGACGAGTCGTCCCTGCGGGTCGGTCGCCAGCATCGTCTCGGGATCGACCTCGAAGCCCGTGGCCGGGTCCAGATGGACATCTCGCTCCTCGTCGTAGAGCAGTCCGGTGCTCTCGTCCTCGACCAGACCGTCCCGGGGCTCGAGCGGGTTCGAGGCCAGGGCTTCCTGGAATGCGGTCACGGCCTTCTCGTTCTCCTGGCGGTCGAGGTAGCCCACGACGAAGCCCGCGCCCACGGTCCCCAGTCCGAGGACCGCGGCGAGCACGAGCGACCCGGTGAATCGGCCGGCATTCGTCGTGACCTTGCGACGTGCCGTCAGCGGCCCGTGGACCATCGCTGCGAGAAGCCGTTCCCGGTGAGTCCTCGTGGACTCGATGAGGAGCCGATCGGGATCGGTCATGAGGTCCTCGCCATCGCATCACGTCTCGCCAGGTGCAGCCGTCGTTCTCCGAGGACCAGGTCCACGGCGTTCGGGGCGATCGTCGACGTCCCTGGGGGCACGTCACTTCGGAGCCCGGCGATCTCGATCGCGGTCGCTCCACGGTCCGTCAGGGCATCGATGCGGATACCTCCGGGAACGAGGCGCACAGCCGCGTGGACCCGGTCGACGGTGCGGCTGAAATCCGTGAGGGCGATCTCGGTCGCTCCTTCGGCATGGGTCTGGACCTCGGGCCGGTGCCCGATCACCGCCTCCCGGCGCACCGAGTAGCGCCGACCGTCGTCCAGCTCGATCGTCAGATACGCAGGAGTCGAGGAGGACAGGACCTCAGAGGCGTCCGAGGGCAGCGGATCCTTCGACAGCGCGATGCGAACCGGTTCGGCTCCGCCGGTCAGATCGAACGTTCGCGATGACCGCAGGTGGGGCGCAGTCGGCATGCCGGTGGCGGAATCGACGGTGCGCAGGCGGAGCACGAGAGCTCCGAAACCAGCACCGAAGCGGCGATGCAGGGCGAACCACACGAGCAGCCCGAGGACGACGACGAGAAGCACAGACGCTGCGATCCACACCGGAGAGAACCGGGCGCCGTGCGCCGTCCCGCCGGCTGCGGCGGCTCCGGCGATGAGCAGTGCGAGGTCGATCACAGAGGCCCCGACGAGGCGACCCGTCTGCGCCGTCTCAGGCGTGGACGGAACCGCGCCGTGTCGGCGCGAATCGCTCCCCGTCATCGCCTTCATCCCCCCGGATGCTGTTCTTCGGTCATGGACCCCGGGCGCGAGCCTATCCATAAGTGACCGAGCGGTTGCAACGCCGGCCCAGGGCATGCGAGGGTGTCCGCGTTCACAGCTCAGTGCACGTCGTCTTGGGGTAGGAGACACACCGATGAACATGAAGTTCGACATGGAGTCCGACACGCTCCACCGCTTGGGGCAGCGGTCGCAGACGGAGTCCGACGACCTCGGCACACACGTCCGCGCACTCGTAGAGGCCGCGGAGCCGCTCGCCGGGCAGTTCAACGGCCCGGCCCGCGCCACGTTCGATAATTTCAAGGCGCGCACGGACAGCATCGCGAACGCGCTCAACTCCGCGCTCGCCGGGATCGTCGGTTCCATCGAGGGGCAGGACCGGGCGTTCACCACCGGCGCCCAGGACGGCGCCGCCGTGCACGAGGGCGGCGAGTCGCGGACCGACTTCAGCGGAGAGGCGTTCCTCAGCCGGATCGCACCGCAGGCCTGAGGACTCGGAACAACACTCATTCAGGGGGAATGATGAACGCTGGGCAGAACCAGATCGATCGCAACTCGTACAACATCGGCTCGTCCGAGAGCGCGCAGGCGAACTTCGAGCAGGTCGCCGCGCGCCTCGAGGCGCTTCTCGACCGCCGCGACGGCGACGTCAAGGCCGCGATGGCGGAGTACCAGGCGGACGGCGTCTCCGAGGAGTACGCAGCGCTCGAGCGGCAGTGGAACTCCGCCGGCACGCAGGTACGGGCCGTCATCACGGCGATCCGCAATTCGCTCCAGGAGAACGACGAGGTCGCACGCCGCGCACTGGCGATTGCCAAAGCGGCTATTCCCGGCTGATGCCGGCAGTGCTGCACCCGGTCGCGGACTCGTGGCCGGCGGATCTCCTCGTCTACGAATCACGCGCACAGACGGTTGTCCTCAGCGCCGCTCTGAGCGGCTTCCTCGACGACGTCGAGACGTCCGACCGTCGGCCGGTCCTGCTGACCCCTGCGACATCGCGGATCACGTGGGCGGTCGCCGATCGCCTGCGGCGGGCCGGAGGCATGTGGGCTTTCCGGGACAGCTCCGGAAGCCTGTACAGCGCACTCTCGGGCTATGAGGTGCAGGAGCTCACCGAGCTGTGGGAAGAACCCGCCTCTGACAGCCGACGCCACGAGGCCTTCACGAGAAAGCCCTTCGCCGGGCACGCCTGCTTGTCCGTGGACATTTACGCCCGTCAGCGCGCCGACTCCGGGACAGTCATCGGCGAACTCGGAGACACCTTCCTGCAGGATCTCGATCTCCCGGAACTCGCCGCATGGGGCGTGCACGAACCCGCGACCAGGCGATGGAACCCCGCTGCGATGACTCGGTCCATCCAGGAGCAGATGCCCGCCTCGCGCCCCCATCTCGCCGTGAACGGGTACAATTCGGCGCTCTCCACCACCGTGGCCAGAACTCGCACCGGGCTGCTCGAGAACACCCGCGGCCTGATCTGGATCGGCGACTACGAGATGCACCGAAAGCTCGGCGGAGCAGCTCACATCGCGCGGCACGAGCAGGTGAACAGGGCGCTCACCAGGCTGGCGGAGGACTTCCGCCCCACCGTGGCGATGGTATCGCTGGCCCATGCTGTCCAGACCGACTACGGGCTCGGCCAGAGGGCGGCGTCGCGGTGGCCGGACGAACCGGCTGCTGTGCTCATCGGTGCGTGGGCAGTGAGGGACTTGGGCCTGGACGTCGACGATCTCGCTCGGAAGCACGATGTCGAACACGTCGGATCCCGGCGCGCTCCCAGCGTCCTGCTGCGGCTGTCGGGGCCCGACCCGGTGTGGGCCCAGTTCGTCGCCTTTGCGCACGACCTCGACGAGGAGCGCCTCGCGTCGGCACTCGCGGTGGACTTCGAACGTGCGGATCGGGGGCGTTCCTGATGCCTACCGAGATCGTCGTGCTCAGTGATCGCCCGATGGACACCGAGATCGCCAACCGGGCACTCACCGAGCTCCTGCCGGACGCCGAGAGCTTCGAGTTCGCGGAGTCGGGGCTGTCGTTGTATGTCGACCTGAGCCAGACCACCGTGATCTCGGCGTTCCCGAGCGTCGAGGTGACCATCGGCGGGGCGGGAACCGACCTGCTCGTGAGCAGACCTCGCCGGCATTACCAGTACTGGACCGACATCGTGATCCCGGACCACAGCCTTGCCGAGACCGCTCGCGAAGCGGTGGAACGGATGGCACAGGCGTTCTCCGGGGTCGTCTGCGACAGGAAGTGATGACATGAGCAGGTGGAACATCGACCCCGCGGGGGTGCAGAGCGTCCTCGACTCGGTGGGCGAGGACAACGAGGGGCTGCACAAGGCAGTGGGCGAAGAGCAGCTTGCCGATTGCTACACGGGGCTGGACTGGGGCGACGGACTGACCGCATGCATTCCCGACGCCCTGAATCGCCTCATGGAGGACCAGCAGACGAATCTCGCCACGATCATCAACGGGATCGACGCGGGACGGCTGGGAGTCGCCAACGCGACGACCGCGTACAACAACGGCCAGGAAGAGATGATCGGCGTCTTCCAGACCAAGGCGGCGACCGCAGCCGACGACGGGGATTTCAGCTACTTCGAGAAGCACGGGCTGCTCGGCTGACAAAGGGGGAGAGATGACAGTTCCGGCAGGGGGCGGGGCGCCGGATCCGGTGGACCTCGAGGGCCTCATCAACCCGATTCACTTCGTGTGCCGATCCATGCACCTGGACACGAAGCAGATCCACAGCGGCGCAGATGCGCTGCGAACCATGGGAAGAGACGTGAGAGATCAGGTCTCCGGGATCCGGATGAGCTGGTCGCGGCTTCCGGCGAGCTATGAGGGGCCTGAGCAGGAGCAGGTCTACACACTGATGGACGACCCGCGTGACGCGGCCGAGGACATGAAGAAGAGGCTGTTCTCCGCAGCGACCCATCTGGATACCTACGCGGACATCATCCAGGGCATCAGCCTCGACCTCCTCATCCTGGAAGACGAGGCGTGGGAGTTCCGCGCCGAAGCCCAGGCCGGGTACGAGGAGGCGAAGCCGAAATCCGGTTCCCTGAACGCCCCGAGTTTCGGCACGGAGATGAAGGAGGTCGCGTGGTGGGAGCACAGTCCCGCCAGGCAGCGCAATGAAGAGCTGCTCGGACGTCATGCGGTCCTGATCGAGAAGGTGTCGAACGCGGCGACGTATTGCGCGAACAGGATCAATGAGCTGCAGATGGGGACGCTCGAGGAGAGCTACACGCCGGTCACGGCCGATCAGGTCCTGAACTCGTCCGAGCCGATGCCGTGGGGCAATCCCGACCCCGAGCCGAAGAACTGCGGGCAGTCGGTCGCGGTCGGAGCTGGCACCTGGGCGAAGGACACGTGGTACGGCGCTACGTCTTTCTTCGGATTCGACGGAGATGAGACGACTCCACGTGGAGAGACTGCCAAGCAGGCTTGGCTCGGCACGGTGGACTTCATCTCTGCGGCATCAGTAGCTATTTCGCCGGTTTCGTATCTCGCCTATGTCCCAGGGATCTCAGACACTGAACCCGCGCAGGTGATCAAGGATCGCCACCGGACCGCCCGTGACGGAGTCGGCGCGATGGTCGGCTGGGACGGCGCGGAAGCTGCGGCTGGTGGTGACGGCTGGCATCAGTGGAAGGAAGATCCCGTCGCGATGGGCACCCAGGTCGGGATGGACGCGGTCCTGATCGCGGTTCCGATCGGCGGCTGGGCGGCAGGGGCCGGCAAGGCCGGCATCAAGGGCAGTCGCGCGGCCGGCGCCACCGGTCGCGGTGGCAAGACCACGCGAGTGGCAGGGGGTGCGCTGGACTTCCTGTTCCCTGGTGGTGGTCGCCTTGTCGAGGGTGCGTCGACGGTCTTCAGCAAGCGCCTCTCGGCGTCCGGGAGCCGCACGAGTGTTCTGGACGAAGTGGACTTGGCGGAGACCGCTCCGCCGGCTGTCCCGCGGGACCGGACTGCGACGGACGATTCATCGCCGACCGGTGCGGATAGCGACCGCACTCCCTGGCGAGAGGACCGCGTGGGAGAGCCGTCCACCACGGTCCCCGATGACCGAGCAGCGGGCAGAGACAGCGCCGACGACTCGACGACAGCAGAGTCCAACCGCACCGACGACCCTGAGATGCCTGATCAGGAACATGCTCCAGCAGATACACCTGCCACGAAGGAGGCGCCTGAGTCTGAATCGGTCACGATGACCGAACGGGAGCGCGGCGAGGCTCGAGCGCAGGAGGCGGCGGCGGCAGTCGCCGAGGAACGGCGACGTCCTGGAACTGCCGCCACGACGTACCGCCCGTCGACGTACGAAGGTCCCTCGGGCCGCGAGACCAAGGCGTACAAGGGCATCATGTCCAGGCCCACCCCGGGCGAGGCGCAGGCCGCATTGGACCGCGCTCCACAGAACAAGTATGGACAACCAGTCGATCACCGCAACGGTCGGCCGTTGCTGCTCGAAGACACCGCAGGTCGCCGTGGCTGGACCATGCGATGGGATCCCGACGCGGGGGAGTGGGTCGCAGAGAACCGCAGCCTGGCAGGCCACGGCATGGACGCGAAGGGGATCCCGAACAGTTACGGCTACGATGGCAACGGAGACCTCCTCCCGTACGCGAACCACAGACCGTCGTACTCCGTAACACAGGTCGAAGACGTTTGGACAGCCTCGCGTCAACGAGTTAAAGACGAGATGGAGTTTGGGAAGCTTAGAAATCTCCCGAAATTCGAGAACGATCGGCAGATGTACGTCCGCGCTCGAGACCATGCCGTTGGGGGTGATGTTTTTACAGCCTCCAATGGAGAAAAGTGGCGTTTGATTGAGTGGACGCCAGGTGAATCTCGCGCCGGCAAATGGGATATGGGGCATTCTGAAACAGCGAAATACTCAACCTTGCATGATGAATATATGCGCGGAGAAATGACAACCAAGGAGTTCGTCGAAGAGTATCGGAAGGCGAAGTACTATCAGGCTGAGGATCCGTCTCGAAATCGTTCCCACGATGACGAAAGGTGATCCTCGAGTGATCAGTGGGTGCTAGGAGGGTGTTTTGATGGCAAAGATGGATCATCCGTTCTATCGTGCCAAGGAGGTGTCGTATCAGGACTTTGAGGAGTGGTTTGAGGGATTTGGTGCTATAGATTGGCAGGATCGGCGCTGGAGGAGGGCGCTCGCCGGGGCTCTTCGAAATCCGTCGCCGGAAGATCGGGTCGCCATTGCAAGCCTTCTTCTTGATCATGGTTCAGACCCGTCGGTAGTGATTGATGACGACAACATCAATGTTCTCCACGTGCTCTTCTCTGGGAGCTTCCGCGAGCACAATTTTCGAGCGGAGGCGAAGGTCCTGAAGCGCCTGCTTGACGGCGGTGCGGATATTAATCTCCGGTCACCTCGCTTCGGACTTCCGCTGGAAGCCTTGGATTCGATGGCTGCCAGCGATGAGCATCTGAAGCCTTTTTATGACGTAGTCTTCGCAAGACCTGATATCGATATGTCGATCATCGTCAACAAAGTGACCGGTTTTTCGTTGGGGGAGAAGCTCGTGAGGTCGCCTCGCGACGTACTTCCGGGGCTCGTGCGTGAGTACATGGAACGAACCGAAGGGAGGAACGAGTGATGAGTGAGTCGATCGAGTTCATCCCGAAGGCCGGGGCGTGCCTGGCGACGCTGAACGTGCTGGAGGGGCGTGGGAAGGTGCGATGGATGGTGCGTCGTCCGTCGCAGGCGCCGGCGGACAACGGGTGGCAGATCATGAGCCACATCGATGAGTCCGACTACCTCAACGACACGTCGAACTGGCGGATCGTGGACTTCAACGAGCTGTGCGCGATCGAGCCGGCGCTGATTGGGATCTGGGACCTCCCGGTCGGTTCGGACCTGCAGCTGGTGCGGGACGAGACGGGCCTGCACATCGTCGACACTCCCACTGGGCGGGAGATCCCGCGGGAGGAGCTGTTCGTCCCGCCGCAGTTCCGCGGCCAGTAGCCTCACCGCATGGCATCCCGCACCCGTCGACCGGCGTCCCCTGCCCTCACCGGCACCGCACTCCTGGAGACGCTGCTCGGCGGCTGGCGGGCGCTGTCTCGCCTTGAGGTGGACGGCTTCGCGGTGCTCCGCTCCCGCGGCGTGACCCGCCGCGCGAACAGTGTGGTCCCGCTGGAGCCGTCGTCCGACCCCGGGGTGCTCGATGCCGCCGTGACGAGGATCGAGGGGCTCCTCGACGCGGCAGGGGAGAGGCCGGTCTTCCGCCTGTTCACGGGCGAGGGCCTCGACCACGAAGCCGAAATCCGGTTCCCTGAACGCCCCGAGTTTCGGCACGGAGATGAAGGAAGTCGCGTGGTGGGAGCACAGTCCCGCCAGGCAGCGCAATGAAGAGCTGCTCGGACGTCATGCGGTCCTGATCGAGAAGGTGTCGAACGCGGCGACGTATTGCGCGAACAGGATCAATGAGCTGCAGATGGGGACGCTCGAGGAGAGCTACACGCCGGTCACGGCCGATCAGGTCCTGAACTCGTCGGAGCCGATGCCGTGGGGCAATCCCGACCCCGAGCCGAAGAACTGCGGGCAGTCGGTCGCGGTCGGAGCTGGCACCTGTGCGAAGGACACGTGGTACGGCGCGACGTCCTTCATCGGATTCGACGGCGATCCGACGACTCCGCGTGGAGCGACTGCCGGGCAGGCTTGGCTCGGCACGGTGGACTTCGTCTCTGCGGCATCAGTAGCTATTTCGCCGGTTTCGTATCTCGCCTATGTCCCAGGGATCTCAGACACTGAACCTGCCCAGGTGATCAAGGATCGCCACCGGACCGCCCGTGACGGAGTCGGCGCGATGGTCGGCTGGGACGGCGCGGAAGCTGCGGCTGGGGGTGACGGCTGGCATCAGTGGAAGGATGATCCCGTTGCGATGGGCACTCAGGTCGGGATGGACGCGGTCCTGATCGCGGTTCCGATCGGTGGATGGGCGTTCGGCGCCGGCAAAGCCGGCCTGAAGGGCAGTCGCGCCGCCACCGCCACCCGCGGTGGTAAGACCACGCGAGTGGCCGGGGGTGCGCTGGACTTCCTGGTCCCTGGTGGTGGTCGCCTTGTTGAGGGTGCTTCGACGGTCTTCAGCAAGCGCCTTTCGGCCTCCGGTAGCCGCACGAGCGTTCTGGACGAAGTGGACTTGACGGAGACAGCTCCGCCGGCTGTCCCGAGGGACCGGACCGCGACGGACGATTCGTCTCCGACCGGCGCGGATGGCGACACCACCCCCCTGCGTGATGACCGTACAGGCGGTTCGTCCACCGCGGCGAACGATGAGCGAGCAGCTGGCAAGGACAGCACCGACGACTCGACCACGACAGAGGTTGACCGCACCGACGGTTCGAGAGAGACCGTTCGGGAGCATGCTCCCGCAGACACCCCTTCCACGAAGGAGGCGCCTGAGTCTGAATCAGTCACGATGACCGAACGGGAGCGCGGCGAGGCTCGAGCGCAGGAGGCAGCGGCGGCAGTCGCCGAGGAACGGCGACGGCCTGGAACTGCCGCCACGACGTACCGCCCGTCGACGTACGAAGGCCCGTCAGGCAGAGAGACCAAGGCGCACAAGGGCATCATGTCCCGCCCCACCCCTGGTGAGGCGCAGGCCGCATTGGATCGCGCACCACAGAACAAGTATGGACAGCCGGTCGATCACCGCAACGGTCGGCCGTTGCTGCTCGAGGACACCGCAGGTCGCCGTGGCTGGACCATGCGATGGGATCCCGACGCAAGGGAATGGGTCGCCGAGAACCGCAGCCTGGCAGGCCACGGCATGGACGCGAAGGGGATCCCGAACTCATACGGCTACGATGCCAACGGAGACCTCCTCCCGTATGCCAATCACCGGCCGAGCTACAGACCTGGGCAAGTTGAAGATGTCTGGACACTTTCTCGCGAGGAGCTGGCTCCCCGTTTGAGAGAGGGTGGTGACTTAGCTGATCTTCCCCCACTCAGACACGAGAATGAAATGTGGGTGCAAGTGAGGGATGACTCTGGGGCTGAAGATGTCGTTGACCTCGGTAAAGATCGGGGTAAATGGCGCAGAATCGAGTGGTACCCTGGGCAGTCGAGACTGGATGTTTGGGATATGGGGCACATACCTAAACAAAAGTATGCCGCAATGCACGATAGGTATATGCGGGGCCAAATGACTACCGAGGAATTTTTGGCAGAGTATCGCGATGAGTCCAACTATCGGGTGGAGGACCCGCCTAGGAACCGTTCTCACGTTGACGAAAAAAGACGAGTATCTGGGTGATCTCTAATGACTAGGAATCCACGCTTGCTCGCCAAGCGTTCCACTTTAAAGGAGTTCCTCGAGGAGGTTAGGGCCCGGGGTCCTGTTGACTGGTCGGATCCTCTTTGGGCGGAAACGCTTTCTGGTGCCATTGCAAACAAGTCTCCTGAGTATCGTGTGGCAATAGCCAACTTCGTTCTTGAACAGGGGGTTGACCCCTCAGTTGTGGATGATGGAGACCGCACGAATATCCTTCATGAGCTCTTTGTGGGCGGTGAGAGAGGGCATAACTTTGAGCTCGAGGCGCCGCTTTTGGAGCGGCTTCTAGATGGAGGGGCCGATATAAATCTCCGATCGCCCCGCTTTGGCCTGCCTTTGGAGGCCCTCTCGTCGATGGGTGCATCTGACGAGAAGCTCCAGCCGTTCTATGATGTTGTTTTCGCACGGCCGGATATAGACATGTCCGCTATCATTAACAAGCATGGATCGACGCTCGGCGAACTGCTCATAAGTACAACCCGGCCCGACATGACGAGGCGGGCTCAGGAGTACATGGAACGAACCGAAGGGAGGAACGAGTGATGAGTGAGTCGATGGAGTTCATTCCGAATGCCGGGGCGTGCCTGGCGACGCTGAACGTGCTGGAGGGGCGCGGGAAGGTGCGGTGGATGGTGCGTCGTCCGTCGCAGGCGCCGGCGGACAACGGGTGGCAGATCATGAGCCACATCGATGAGTCCGACTACCTCAACGACACCTCGAACTGGCGGATCGTGGACTTCAACGAGCTGTGCGCGATCGAGCCGGCGCTGATCGGGATCTGGGACCTCCCGGTCGGCTCGGACCTGCAGCTGGTGCGGGACGAGACCGGCCTGCACATCGTCGACACCCCCACCGGGCGGGAGATCCCGCGGGAGGAGCTCTTCGTCCCGCCGCAGTTCCGCGGCCAGTAGCCTCACCGCATGGCATCCCGCTCCCGTCGACCGGCGTCCCCTGCTCTCACCGGCACTGCACTCGTGGAGGCTCTGCTCGGCGGGTGGCGGGCGCTGTCCCGCCTCGAGGTGGACGGCTTCGCGCTCCAGCGCTCCCGCGGTGTCACCCGCCGCGCGAACAGCGCTGTCCCGATCGACCCGCCGACGGACCCCGACTCCCTCGACGCTGCGCTGACGAGGGTCGAGGGACTGCTCGGCGCCGCGGGGGAGAGCCCCACGTTCCGCCTCTTCTCCGCCGACGGCCTCGACCACGAACCCGTCCGCGCGGCTCTCGAGCAGCGCGGCTATGCAGCCGGACCACCTGTCCATGTCCTGCTCCGCCCGCTCGCCGACCTCCGCGCCGCCCCAGATCCGCGGGCCGCGATCACCGTTGGCGCCCCGCCCGAGGACTGGCTCGAGGCGTCCTGGCGCCTCGCCCCGCGTCCCGAGGAAGGCGCTCGCGAGACGCTGCGCGACCTCATGGCCGGCACCCCCGGCATCTACCTCGCCCTTACCGACACTGCCTCGAACTCCCGCGAGTCCGTCGCCGTCGGCCGTGCCGCGCTCGTCCCGCACCGCCGCCGCACGATCGCCGTGCTCGACCAGATCGCCGTGGACCCGGGCCGCCGACGGGAGGGGCTCGGGCGGGCCGTGGTGCGCTCCCTGCTCTCCCTCGCCGCCGTCCAGGGCGCGGACCTCGCCCTGCTCGAGGTCGGGACCGGGAACACCGCCGCCCGCGCCCTGTACCGCGGCGAGAAGTTCGCGCCGGTGGGCGAGTACCGCTATCTCACCCGGCCCTGAGTCGGCCCGACGCCGCGCCGCACCCGCGCGTGAGCGGCGCCCCTGCGCGGCCGTCGAACCGGAGCGCGCGCCCGTCCTAGACTGTCCCCATGCCTTCGATCGGACGAGATGACGTCGCACGCCTCGCCGACCTCGCACGGATCCAGCTCACCGAGGAGGAGATCACCCGCTTCGCCGGCGAGTTCGACTCCATCATGGACGCTGTCGCCTCCGTCTCCGAGGTCGCCTCCGAGGACGTCCCCGCGACCTCCCACCCCATTGCCATGACGAACGTCTTCCGCGAGGACGTCGTGACCGAGACCCTCACGCAGGAGGAGGCGCTGGCCGGCGCCCCCGATGCGCAGGACGGCCGCTTCGCCGTCCCGCAGATCCTGGGCGAGGAGTGAGAGAGAGCATGACCGACTCCACCAGCACCCCCGACATGATCCGCCGCAGCGCCGCCGCCCAGGCCGCCGCGCTGCAGGCCCGTGAGACCTCCTCCGAGGAGCTCACTCGCGCCCACCTCGACCGCATCGCGGCCGTCGACGGCGACCTGAACGCCTTCCTCCACGTCAACGAGGAGGAGGCCCTGGCCACCGCGCGCGAGGTCGACTCCCGCCGCGAGGCCGGCGAGGAGCTGCACCCCCTCGCGGGCGTGCCGATCGCCGTCAAGGACGTCCTGGTCACCAAGGGCCAGCCCACCACCGCCGGCTCCAAGATCCTCGAGGGCTGGGTCCCGCCGTACGACGCGACCCTCGTCGAGAAGCTCCGCGCCGCGGGCCTGCCGATCCTCGGCAAGACCAACATGGACGAGTTCGCGATGGGCTCCTCCACCGAGACCAGCGCCTACGGCCCCACCCGCAACCCCTGGGACCCGGACCGCATCCCCGGCGGCTCGGGCGGCGGCTCCGCCGCGGCGGTCGGCGCCTTCGAGGCCCCGCTCGCGATCGGCACCGACACCGGCGGCTCGATCCGCCAGCCCGGCGCCGTCACCGGCACCGTGGGCGTCAAGCCCACCTACGGCTCCGTCTCCCGCTACGGCCTGATCGCCATGGCCAGCTCCCTGGACCAGGCCGGTCCCGTCACCCGCACCGTCGAGGACTCGGCGCTGCTGCACGAGCTGATCGCCGGGCACGACCTGCGCGACTCCACCTCGCTGCCGGACCCCGTCGGCGCCTACGCCGAGGCGGCCCGCAAGCGCGACGTGAAGGGCCTGCGCATCGGCGTGATCGAGGAGCTCGAGGGCGAGGGCTTCGCCCCCGAAGTCCGCGCCCGCTTCACCGAGTCCCTCGACCAGCTCGAGCGCGCCGGCGCCGAGATCGTCCGGGTCTCCTGCCCGAACTTCGAGTACGCGCTCGGCGCCTACTACCTGATCATGCCCTCGGAGGCCTCCTCGAACCTCGCCAAGTTCGACGGCATGCGCTTCGGCCTGCGGGTGATCCCCGAGGACCACCCCACTGCGGAGAACGTCATGAAGGCGACCCGCGGCGCCGGCTTCGGCGACGAGGTCAAGCGCCGCATCCTGCTGGGCACCTATGCCCTCTCGGCCGGCTACTACGACGCCTACTACGGCAGCGCCCAGAAGGTCCGCACCCTCGTCCAGCGCGACTTCGCCGCCGCCTTCGAGAAGGTCGACGTGCTCGCCTCGCCGACCGCGCCCACCGTCGCCTTCCGCCTCGGCGAGAAGATCGACGACCCCACCGCGATGTACATGAACGACATCGCCACCATCCCCGCCAACCTCGCCGGCACCCCGGGCATCTCCCTGCCCTCGGGTCTCGCCGAGGACGGCCTGCCCGCCGGCATCCAGTTCCTCGCCCCGGCCCGTGCCGACGAGCGCCTCTACCAGGTGGGCGGCGCCCTCGAGGCGCTGCTCGAGGACTCCTGGGGCGGACCGCTGCTGGCCAAGGCTCCCGAGCTCGCAGGAGGCGCAGCCCGATGACCACCACCGACATCACCCCCGTCGACTTCGACGAGGCGATCGACCGCTACGACCCGGTCCTCGGCATCGAGGTCCACGTCGAGCTGGGCACCGCGACCAAGATGTTCGACGGCGCGCCGAACATCTTCGCCGCCGAGCCGAACACCGCGATCACCCCCACCTCGCTGGGCCTGCCCGGCTCGCTGCCGGTCGTGAACGCCAAGGCCGTCGAGTACGCGATCCGGATCGGCCTGGCGCTGAACTGCTCCATCGCCGAGACCTGCCGCTTCGCGCGCAAGCAGTACTTCTACCCCGACCTCACCAAGAACTTCCAGACCTCGCAGTACGACGAGCCCATCGCCTTCGACGGCTGGGTCGACGTCGAGCTCGAGGACGGGGAGATCGTGCGCGTCGAGATCGAGCGCGCCCACATGGAGGAGGACGCGGGCAAGAACACCCACGTCGGCGGCGCGACCGGCCGCATCCACGGCGCGACCCACTCCCAGGTGGACTACAACCGCGCCGGAGTGCCGCTGGTCGAGATCGTCACCAAGCCGATCCCGGACACCAAGGGGCGTGCCCCCGAGGTCGCCGCCGCCTATGTCCGCACCCTGCGCGACATCTTCCGGGCCCTGGACGTCTCCGAGGCGCGGATGGAGCGCGGCAACGTCCGCGCCGACGTCAACGTCTCCCTGCGCACGGACCCGAGCGCCCCGCTCGGCACCCGCACCGAGACCAAGAACGTCAACTCCTTCCGCTCCATCGAGCGGACCGTGCGCTTCGAGATCTCCCGTCAGGCCGGGCTGCTCGACGCCGGCGAGTCGATCGTCCAGGAGACCCGCCACTTCCACGAGGACACCGGCGGCACCTCCTCGGGCCGCCCGAAGTCCGACGCGGAGGACTACCGCTACTTCCCCGAGCCGGACCTGGTGCCCGTCGCGCCGAGCCGCGAGTGGGTCGAGGAGATCCGCGCCGCGCTGCCCGAGCTGCCCGCCGCCCGCCGGCGCCGCCTGCTGGGGGAGTGGGGCTTCACCGACCTCGAGATGCGCGACGTCATCAACGCCGGTGCCCTCGACCTCATCGAGCAGACCGTCACCGCCGGCGCCTCCGCCCAGTCCGCCCGCAAGTGGTGGATGGGCGAGCTCGCCCGCGTGGCGAAGGACCGCGACGTCGAGATCGAGGACCTTGAGATCACCCCGGCGCAGGTCGCCGAGCTGCAGGGCCTGGTCGACGGGAAGAAGATCAACGACAAGATCGCCAAGCACGTGCTGGTGAAGGTCCTCGACGGCAACGGCGACCCCGCCGCGATCGTCGAGGCCGAGGGCCTGGCCGTCGTCTCCGACGACTCCGTGCTCACCACCGCCGTGGACCAGGCGATCGCCGACAACCCCGACGTCGTCGCGAAGATCCAGGGCGGCAAGGTCCAGGCGATCGGCGCCCTGATCGGCCCGATCATGAAGGCCACCCGCGGCCAGGCCGACGCCGGCCGCGTCCGCGAGATCATCATGGAGAAGCTCGGCGTCAGCTGAGCCCTCGCCGCACAGCGCACGAAGGACGGGCCGCCCCGCACAGGGGTGGCCCGTCCTCTCTGCGTCTGGCCCGAGGGCGTCCGCGCGGACGCGGACCCCCGCCGCGCTGCAGACCTTCGCGCCGCCGCGCAGATGTGAGTGTCTCCACGGGGTAGGTCAAGAACAGGTAAAGGATCGGCGGGTCGGATTGTCGGACAAGTGCGCCGAGGTGATGGGTAAAAGCCCATGTCATGCACAGGTTCCGTCCAGTCCGAGGGTCGCTGGGTGCGACGCGGCGCACAGGTTACCCCTGGGTACAGTCATTCGTCGTCCGCTGCGGCGCCTCCCTCTCCGGTGACCGGCGCCCTGCGGGCCCCGAGTACCCGACCCGGCGGATCCCCGCCGAAGGAGAACCCCCCCAGATGCCTGGAATAGACGCGGCCGTCGAGACGATCTTCGGCCCCATCGCCGCCTTCCTCAGCGCCGTCGTGTTCTACAAGGCGCCGATCTTCGGCGGCGTCCCGATCATCGTCGTGTGGCTGATGGCGGCCGCGATCTTCCTGACCGTCTGGCTGCGCTTCCAGCCGATCACCGGGCTCAAGCACTCGATCCAGGTGATCCGCGGCCGGTACACCGCCAAGACCGACCCCGGCGAGGTCTCCAGCTTCCAGGCCCTCGCCACCGAGCTCTCCGGCACCGTCGGCCTCGGCAACATCGCCGGCGTCGCGGTCGCGATCGCGGCCGGCGGCCCCGGCGCGGCGCTCTGGATCGCGATCTTCGGCTTCTTCGCGATGAGCGTGAAGATGGCCGAGGCGACCCTCGGCGTCATGTACCGCAAGGTCAACGCCGACGGCACCACCGAGGGCGGCCCCATGTACTACCTGCGCGACGGCCTCGCGCAGATCGGCCGCAGGCGCCTGGGACGCGTGCTCGCGGTGCTGTACGCGATCTTCACCCTCGTGGGTGTGTTCGGCGCGGGTAACCTCTTCCAGTCCAACCAGGTCGCCGCGATCGTCGCCTCCTCCACCGGCAGCGAGTTCCTCTCCGGCAACCAGTGGCTGATCGGCGCGGTCATGGCCCTGCTCACCGCGATCGTGATCCTCGGCGGCGTCACGAAGATCGCCCGGTGGACCTCCGCGATCACGCCGGCGATGGCCGTGCTCTACGTGCTGTGCACGCTCGCGATCATCCTGGTGAACATCGAGGCGCTGCCCGCCGCGGTCGCCACGATCTTCACCAGCGCCTTCACGGCCGACGGTGTCACCGGCGGCATCATCGGCGTGGCCGTCATCGGCATCCAGCGCGCGCTGTTCTCCAACGCCGCGGGCGTCGGCTCCGCGGGAATGGCCCACAGCGCCTCGAAGACGAAGGAGCCCGCCACCGAGGGCTTCACCGCCCTGTGGGAGCCGCTGGTCGACTCGATCGGCGTGTGCATGCTGACCGCGATCGCGGTCGTCATCACCGGCGTCTACCAGGGCGGCGGCGAGGACGGCGTGGCGCTGACCGCGGCCGCCTTCGGCACCGTCGCGGGCTGGTTCCCCTCCCTCCTCACCGTCGCCGTCGCCCTGTTCGGCTTCTCGACCGTCCTGGCCTACGCCTACTACGGCGAGCTCAGCGCCAAGTTCCTCTTCGGCAGCTCCGCGCTGGTGCAGAACGCCTTCCGCATCGCCTGGGTGCTCGCCGTGATCGTCGGCGCCGCGATCTCGCTGGACTCCGTGATCGCCTTCTCCGACGCGATGTTCTTCCTCATGTCGGTCCCGAACCTGCTGGGCATCTACTTCCTCGCCCGTGTGCTGCGCCTGGAGATCCTGCGCCACCGCTACCGAGTGAGCGTCGGCGCCCTCTCCGAGGTCGAGTCGGACCTCCAGGTGGGCATGGGCTCCCACGAGCCCACGGCGGAGCAGGTCGCCGCCGAGGAGCATCGCACCCTGACCGAGGAGCTGCGCCTGGCCGACCTCCACCGCCAGCTCGCCGAGGACCCCGACTTCCCCGTCCGCGCCGACCATCACGACGAGGACCTCGCCTCGCCGATGGGGGAGACGGACTACGACGACTGGGCTCAGGATCCCGAGGGGGATGGCGACCCGCAGGCGGAGCGCAGCCCGGCCGGGGCCTGAAACCTGGCTCGCCGTGCATGACAGGGGCCGTTCCGGGCGCACCGGGACGGCCCCTCGTCGTGAGCACGGGTGACGGACATCTGTCCATCGCGGAGCCCCCGGGGCGGCACCTTCGCGTGCCTGTGTCCACGGCTTTTGCCCGATCCGGCGACATCGTGGCGCTTCTCATCCGGACCGCGTCCGGGATTGTGAACACTCCGCCTTGCGTATTCAGGGTAGGCAACCCTTACTGCGCAGGTCCGGATGGCCCGCGCCCCAGGAGGCCGGCGATGCGGAGTTCTCGGACCACGGCTTCCGCGTGCTGCGCGAGCGCGCCGCGATCGGGTACACGGGCGACGCCTACCACCGCACCCGCACCACGAACCCGCACCGCAAGATGCTCGCCGCGCTCTGGCGCGAGAACCCGCTCGCGCAGCTCGCACCGGGGGAGCGGGTCTTCACCATGGCGGCGCTCCTGCACCGCGACCACGAGGGCCGCTCCGTCGCCGCGGCGATGCAGCGCGCCTCCGGCCTGCCACCCGTGCAGTGGCTCGCCGGGTACCTCCGCGCCTACCTGCGACCGCTGGTCCACCTGCTCCTCGCCCACGACGTGGTGGTGATGCCCCACGGCGAGAACCTGATCCTGCGCGTGCGGGAGCAGCAGGTGATCGGCGCGTTCTACAAGGACATCGGCGAGGAGATGGCGGTGGTGGGCCACCGTCCGCTGCCGGAGGGCATGGAGCGGGTGCGGGCCGTGGTGCCGGGGGAGGAGAAGGCGCTGTCGATCTTCACCGACGTCTTCGACGGGGTGCTGCGTCACCTCGCCGGGATCCTCGACGCCGACGGGATCCTCCCCGCCGACCGATTCTGGGGCCAGGTCGCGAGCGTGCTCGACGAGTACGAGGCCGATCACCCCGGCCTCGCCCGCGGCCTCGCCGGCGACGTGGACCTCCGCGCCGGCTCCTTCGCCCACTCCTGCCTGAACCGTCTCCAGCTGCGCAACACCCTGCAGATGGTCGACCTCGGCGACCAGGCCTCCTCGCTGCTGTACGCCGGGAGGATGGACAACCCCGTCGCGAGGGTCGGCGCGGCCGTCTGAGGGAGGAGCAGTGTGATGCCCGTCCGGTGTCCGGATGGTGACACCGCCATCTCGCATGGCGGCGTAGCATGACGGGCATGGCTCAGCTCCGTTCCCGCACCTCGACCCACGGCCGCAACATGGCAGGTGCCCGCGCCCTCTGGCGCGCCACCGGCATGAAGAGCGGCGACTTCGGCAAGCCGATCATCGCGATCGCGAACTCGTACACGCAGTTCGTCCCCGGCCACGTCCACCTCAAGAACATGGGTGACCTGGTTGCGAGCGCGGTCGAGGAGGCCGGCGGCGTCTCCAAGGAGTTCAACACCATCGCCGTCGACGACGGCATCGCCATGGGCCACGGCGGCATGCTCTACTCGCTGCCCAGCCGCGACCTCATCGCCGACTCGATCGAGTACATGGTCAACGCCCACACCGCCGACGCGCTGGTGTGCATCTCGAACTGCGACAAGATCACCCCCGGCCACCTCATGGCCGCGATGCGCCTGAACATCCCGGTCATCTTCGTCTCCGGCGGCCCCTCCGAGTCCGGCAAGCCCGTCGAGGGCGTCACCGAGAACCGGATCGACCTGGTCGATGCGATGTCGCTGTCCGCGAACGACTCGATCACCGACGCGCAGCTCGCCGAGGTCGAGGAGAACGCCTGCCCCACCTGCGGCTCCTGCTCGGGCATGTTCACCGCGAACTCGATGAACTGCCTCACCGAGGTGCTCGGCCTGTCCCTGCCGGGCAACGGCACCACCCTCGCCACCCACGCCTTCCGCAAGGAGCTCTTCCTCGAGGCGGGGCGGAAGATCGTCGAGCTCGCCACGCGCTACTACGAGGAGGACGATGAGTCGGTCCTGCCCCGTGCGATCGCGACCAAGGCCGCGTTCTCCAACGCGATGGCCATGGACGTGGCGATGGGCGGCTCGACCAACACGATCCTGCACATCCTCGCCGTCGCGATCGAGGCCGGCGTCGACTTCGGCCTCGACGACATCGACCGCATCTCCCGCTCCGTGCCGACGCTGTCGAAGGTCGCCCCCAACGGCACCGCCCACGTCGAGGACGTCCACCGCGCCGGCGGCATCCCCGCGATCCTCGGCGAGCTGGACCGGGCCGGGCTGCTGGACCACACCGTCCACACCGTCCACTCCCCGGACCTCACCAGCTGGCTGGCCGAGTGGGACGTGCGCGGCGGCAAGGCCTCGAAGAAGGCCGAGGCCCTCTTCCACGCCGCCCCCGGCGGCGTGCGCACCACCCAGGCCTTCTCCACCACGAACACCTGGGACGAGCTCGACCTCGACGGCGAGAACGGCGTGGTCCGCGCCGTCCCCCACGCCCACACCAAGGACGGCGGCCTCGCCGTGCTCAAGGGCAACCTCGCCCGCGACGGCGCCGTGTTCAAGACCGCCGGCGTCACCGAGGACCTCTTCCACTTCGAGGGCACCGCGGTGGTCTGCGACTCCCAGGAGGAGGCGGTCCAGAAGATCCTGGACAAGACCGTCAAGGCCGGCGACGTGGTGGTCATCCGCTACGAGGGCCCCAAGGGCGGTCCCGGCATGCAGGAGATGCTCTACCCCACCTCCTTCCTCAAGGGACGGGGCCTCGGGAAGACCTGCGCGCTGATCACCGACGGCCGCTTCTCCGGCGGCACCAGCGGCGTCTCCATCGGCCACATCTCCCCGGAGGCGGCCGAGGGCGGGCTCATCGGCCTCATCGAGGACGGCGACACGATCATCATCGACGTCGACAAGCGCCTGCTCGAGCTCGACGTGCCCGAGGACGAGCTGGCCCGTCGCCGCGAGAACAAGGGCGCCCTGCCCTGGCGGCCGGAGAACCGCGACCGCAAGGTCTCCCAGGCCCTGAAGGTCTACGCCCACCTCGCCCGCTCGGCGACCTACGGCGCGACCCGCCGCCCGCTCGACTGAGAGCAGCACCCGCACCCGACGAGAACGGCCGTCGCCCCCTTCCGGGGCCGACGGCCGTTCCGCGTGCCGGGACGGGTCACGCCCCGAGCGCGGCCTCGTAGCGCTCCAGCGCGATCTCGGCGACGAGCAGATGATCGCCGAGAGGGGCGGTGACCACGTCGGCCCCCGAGGCGGCGACCAGGTCGTGGAAGTGGCCGGGGGCGAGCACATAGCTCGCCACCACCACCCGTGCGTCGTCGGCCAGGCCCTCCCGCGCCGCAGCGACGGCGTCGGCCACTGGTGGTGTGGCCGCATAGGCGAACCCCGTCGTCACCTCCCGCCCGAGCCGCTCGGAGAGCAGGCGCGCCATCTCCTCGACCTGCGCGACTCCCTCGGGGTCCCGCGTGCCGGAGCCCGCCATCACCACCGCGTCACCGTCGCGCAGGCCCGCCTCGACGAGGCGCTGCGCCATCACCTCCGCGAGCCGCGGGTCCGGGCCGAGCGGCGCGGCGGCCGTCGCGGCGCGGCCGGCGACCGCCCCGCCGATGTCATCCTTCACGTGATAGCCGAGGGAGAGCAGCAGCGGCACCACGACCGCCTCGACCTCCTCGCCCTCGCGTGTGCGGGCCTCGGCGGGCCGGGCGTGGGCGGCGACCACCGCGGCCACGTCCGGGGACTGCACGTCCACGAACGCCTCGCGCACCGCGCCCGGCGCCTGCGCGGCGATCCGGCGCAGCAGGGCGCGCAGCACGTCCCGTCCCTCCCGCGAGCGGGTGCCGTGGGAGCAGCCGATCAGCACCGGGGCGGGGGAGCGGTCGGAAGCGGGCCCGTGCTCCGGCAGGTCGACGGCCTCACGGCCCGAGCCGTGCTCCGGGGCCTCCGCCGCGGCGGCCGGCTGCTCCGGGCGCAGGAACCCCTCGGCCGCGGTCCGGCCGACGGCGATCACCGCTGGGTGCCCGATGACGGCCTCCGCGACGACCTGCTCGATGTCCGCGAGGGTGCCGCGCACCTGGCGCTGGCCCGGCAGGGTCGCCTCCTGCACCACCGCGACCGGGGTCGCGGGATCGATCCCGTTCAGCAGCGCCTGGGCGACCAGCCGCGGAAGCCACTCCACGCCCATCATCAGCACGGTGGTGGTGCCGGGGTCGGCGAGCGCCGCGAGATCGGCGGGGCCCAGGTCGCCGTGGGCGTTGACCACGTGCACGGCGACGGCGGTGCCGCGATGGGTGACGGGGACGTCCCCGGCCGCGGGACCGGCCAGCGCCGAGGTCACCCCGGGCACCACCTGCACGTCGATGCCCGCGGCGCGGCAGGCGAGGACCTCCTCGCCGCCGCGGCCCAGCACGAACGGGTCCCCGCCCTTCAGCCGCACCACGCGCCGTCCCTCGCGGGCGATCGCGACGAGCAGCGCGCCGATGTCGTCCTGCCGCATGGAGTGCGCGCCGGGCCGCTTGCCCACGTCGATCACCTCGACGTCGGCCCCCAGCTCGTCCAGCAGCGCGCGGGGCCCGAGCCGGTCGGTGACCACCACGTCGGCCTGGCGCAGCAGGTCCAGGCCCCGCACCGTGATCAGGTCCCAGGCGCCGGGGCCGCCGCCCACGAGGGCGACGGCCCCGGGCTCGAGGTGGGCGCCGGTCAGGCCGTTCACGCCTCCCCGCCCGTGCCGGGGCGCGGCGCGGCGGAGACGTGCACGTGGCCGTCGACCACCTCGACGTCGAACACCGCGATCGGCAGCTTCTCGCCGCCGCCGGAGTCGAGCACCGCGCCGGTGTCGAGGTCCCAGCTCTGCTTGTACATGGGGGAGGAGAGGGTGGGGACGAGCCGCCCCTCCGTCTCGCCCTCGACCGTGAGCAGATGGGTGCCCACCAGGCCGCGGGAGAGGATGTTCGAGCGGGAGTAGGGGTCGTGCTGCTGGACGGCGCGCACGCTCCCGTCGTCCAGCAGGAACACCGCGATCTGGGTGCCGTCCGGCAGGAGCGCCGCGGCGCCCCGCTCCGGGGTCAGCGCGCCGAGCGGGCAGATCGGCACGAGGGCGTCGGCGGGGGCGGTCATCACTGGTCCTCCTGCGAGATGTGGGCGGCGCCGGCGAGGGCGTGCTCCTTCGCCGCGAGCGGGGTCGGGAAGGTGGTCTCCGGGGCGTCCTCCGGCCGGGCCGGGCGCACCTGCTCGCGCTCGAGCACGTAGCGCAGCGTCTTGTCGTGCAGGTCCGGGGCGTTGATGAAGGACACGAACTTCGCGCGCCGCTCCGGATCGTGCACCGCCTCGGCCCACTCGTCGACGTAGGTGTCGGTGTGGCGCTGCATGGCGGCCTCGAGCTCCTCGCCGATGCCGAGGGAGTCCTCGACGATCACGCGGCGCAGCTCGTCGATGCCGCCGGGGTACTCCTCGACCCAGCGGGCGGTGCGCTGGAGCTTGTCCGCCTCGCGGATGTAGAGGATGAGGAAGCGGTCGATGCAGCGCTGCAGGGTCTCGTCGTCGAGGTCCTCGACGAGCAGCTGCGCATGAGCGGGCTGGGCGCCGCCGTTCCCGCCGACGTACAGGTTCCAGCCGCGGTGCGTGGCGATCACGCCGACGTCCTTCGCCTGCGCCTCCGCGCACTCGCGGGCGCAGCCCGAGACGCCGATCTTGATCTTGTGCGGGGAGCGCAGCCCCCGATAGCGGCGCTCGAGGTGCGAGGCCATCGCGGTCGAGTCGCCCACGCCGTAGCGGCACCAGTTGGTGCCCAGGCAGCTCTTCACCATCCGCAGCGATTTCCCGTAGGCGTGGCCGGACTCGAAGCCGGCCTCGACCAGGCGCTCCCAGATCTCCGGCAGCTGCTCGAGCCGGGCCCCGAACATGCCGATCCGCTGGGCGCCGTTGACCTTCACGTACAGGCCGTAGTCCTTCGCGACCTGGGCGAAGACGAGCAGCTTCTCGGGGGTGACCTCGCCGGCGGGCATCGCGGGGATCACCGAGTAGGTGCCGTCCTTCTGGATGTTCGCCATGACGTGGTCGTTGGTGTCCTGCAGCGAGCCGAGCTGACGGCCCACCGGGCTGTGACGTTTGCCGGAGAGGGCGCCGAGCGAGGACAGGATCGAGGCGACCGTGGGGCGGCAGACCGCGCAGCCGCGGCCCGCGCCGGTGCCGTGCGCGGCGACGACCTCGGTGAAGGTCTCCTGGCCGCCCTCCTCGACGAGCCTGTACAGCTCGGCGCGGGAGTGGTCGAAGTGCTCGCACAGCGCGCGGGAGACCTCGATGCCGCTCTTGGCCAGCTCCTGGTTCAGCAGCTTCGTCAGCGACGGGACGCAGGAGCCGCACACGGTGCCGGCGGTGGTGCACTCCTTGATCGCGCCGATCGTGTGGCAGCCCTGCTCGTTCACGGCGTGGCGCACCGTGCCCGCGGAGACGTTGTTGCACGAGCAGATCACCGCGTCGTCCGGCATCTCCGCGCCCGCGAGCGCATCGCCCGCGCCCTCCGGCGCGATCACCGCGGAGGGGTCGGCGCCCAGGGCCCGCCCGGTCATCGGGCGCAGCTGCGAGTACAGCGCGATGTCGCCGACGAACACGCCGCCGAGCAGGGTCGTCGCGTCGTCGCTCATCACGAGCTTGCGGTACTGGCGGTGCACGGGGTCGACGAAGGACACCTCGAGCGCGTCGGGGGTCATGGCGTTGACGTCGCCGAAGGCGGCGGCGTCAACGCCCACGCCCTTGAGCTTCGTGCCGTCCTCGCCGCGCTGGTGGGTGCGGGTGCCGCCGAGGAACCGGTCGGCGACCACGTCGGCCATGTCGTTGCCGGGGGCGATCAGGCCCGCGCACACCCCGTCGAAGGAGGCGCACTCGCCGATCGCCCAGATGTCCGGGTCGGAGGTCTGGCAGCTCTCGCCCACGACGATGCCTCCGCGCTCGCCGACGGCGAGGCCGGCCTCGCGGCCGATCCGGTCGCGGGGGCGGATGCCGGTGGAGAAGACGACGACGTCGGCGGGCAGCTCGCTGCCGTCGGTCAGCTCCGCGGTGCCGATCGCGCCGTCCTCGGCGGGACGGAAGGCGGTCGCGCCCACGCCGGTGCGCACCTCGATGCCCTTGTCCTGGATGAGCAGCCGCAGCATCTCGCCGCCGCCGTCGTCGAGCTGGACGGCCATCAGCCGGTCCGCGAACTCGACCACGGTGGAGCGGGCGCCGAGGTCCTGCAGCGCGGCCGCGGCCTCGAGGCCGAGCACGCCGCCGCCGACGACGACGCCGCGGACCTCGCGGCCCAGCGCCTCGCCGCGCTCGGCGACCCAGGCGGCGAGGGACTCGACGTCGTCGACCGTGCGATAGCTGAAGGAGCCGGGCAGGTCCTTGCCCTCGGCGCGGGGCGCCCAGGCCCAGGATCCGGTGGCGAGCACGAGCCGGTCGTACTCGTGGACGGTGCCGGAGGCGCAGGTGACGGTGTGCGCGGAGCGGTCCACGCTCTCGGCGGCGTCGCCCGTGACCAGCGTGATCCTCGGGTCGGCCCAGACCCCGGTGTCCAGGGCGAGCATCTCGGCGCGGCGGTGGCCGAACCAGTCCGAGAGGTGCACGCGGTCGTAGGGATGCTGGGTCTCCTCGCCGATCACGGTGAGGGTCCAGTCGCCGGTGGGGTCCTGGGACTGCATCCGGGCCGCGAAGCGGTGCCCGGTCATGCCGCCGCCGATCACGACGATGCGGGTGCCCGGCGGCAACGGCGTCCCGGCGGCGGGGGCGAGGGGGGAATGGCCGGTGGCGTTCATGGCTGTGCGCACGGTCCTCTCTGGAGCGGGTGACCTCGTCCATACCGTAAGCAGAACCGGACGCCGTGCGCAGGACTTTCGTCGCTCCGTCGGGCCTCGCCGCGGGGCCCCTCCGGACTTTCCCCCGCGGACTCGCGAAGCGCGTCGCGCCTGCGCCGATGCGCCGGCTGCCCGCAGGGTCTCGCGATCCGGACAGGCGGCCCCGGCCACGGCCCGGGGCCTATGGTGGGTGCATGCAGACGATCCTTCTCGTAGTTCCCGAGCGCGGCTGACGCCCACTCGTCGCTTCGAGACGTCATCCGCGCCCCTCCCCGAGCCCCAGGCGGAGGGGCTTTTTCGTGCCCGGCCCGCGGGATGGCGCGACGGGAGGGGCGGGGAGCATGTTCCACTCACCGCCACCGCCCACCGTCCGAGACGACGAAGGAGTTCCGATGACCGGACAGCAGATGACCGGCGCGCAGGCGCTGGTCGAGTCCCTCGAGCATGCCGGGGCAGAGGTCGTCTTCGGCCTTCCCGGCGGCGCGATCCTGCCCACCTACGACCCGCTGATGGACGCGAAGAAGCTCCGTCACGTGCTGGTCCGGCACGAACAGGGCGCCGGCCACGCCGCCTCCGGCTACGCCCACGCGACCGGCAAGGTCGGCGTGTGCCTGGCGACCTCCGGCCCCGGTGCCACCAACCTCATCACCGCGATCGCCGACGCCCAGATGGACTCGATCCCGCTGGTCGCGATCACCGGCCAGGTCGGCTCGATGTTCATCGGCACCGACGCCTTCCAGGAGGCGGACATCGTCGGCATGACGATGCCGGTGACCAAGCACAACTTCCTGGTCAAGGACGCCGCGGAGATCCCGAAGGTGATCAAGCAGGCCTTCCACATCGCCTCGACCGGCCGGCCCGGCGCGGTGCTGGTGGACGTCACCAAGGACGCCCAGCAGGACATGATGGAGTTCGTCTGGCCCGAGACCCTGGACCTGCCCGGCTACCGCCCGGAGCCGCGCCCTCACGGCAAGCAGATCCGCGAGGCGGTGCGCCTCATGCTCGAGGCGAAGCGCCCGGTGTTCCTGCTCGGCGGCGGCGTGCTGCGCGGCAGCGCCACCGACGAGGTGCGCGAGCTCGTGGACGCCTCGGACATCCCCTTCACCACCACCCTCATGGCGCGCGGCGCCCTGCCGGACTCCCACCCGAGCCACCTCGGGATGCCCGGCATGCACGGGACTGTCGCCGCGGTCTCGGCCCTGCAGCGCGCGGACCTGCTGATCAACATCGGTGCCCGCTTCGACGACCGGGTCACCGGCCGCCTGGACTCCTTCGCGCCCGGCGCGAAGATCATCCACGCGGACATCGACCCCGCCGAGATCTCGAAGAACCTCGTCGCCGACGTGCCGATCGTCGGTCAGGCCGGCCAGATCGCCAAGGCGCTGACCGAGGAGCTCCGCGCCCGCCTGGCCGAGTCCGACACCCGCGACTACGAGGGCTGGTGGGGCACGCTGGACATGCTCCGGGAGAACTACCCGCTGGGCTGGACCGCGACCGAGGACGGCTTCACCGCCCCGCAGAAGGTGATCTCCCGCATCGGCGCGATTTCCGGGCCCGACTCGATCTACGTCGCGGGCGTGGGCCAGCACCAGATGTGGTCGGCCCAGTTCGTCCAGTACGAGAACCCGCGCACCTGGATCAACTCCGGGGGGCTGGGAACCATGGGCTACTCGGTGCCCGCGGCGATGGGCGCCAAGGTGGGCATGCCGGAGAAGACGGTGTGGTCCATCGACGGCGACGGCTGCTTCCAGATGACCAATCAGGAGCTCGCCACCTGCGTCATCAACGACATCCCGATCAAGGTCGCCGTCATCAACAACAGCTCGCTGGGCATGGTGCGCCAGTGGCAGAACCTGTTCTACGACCAGCGCTACTCGAACACCGAGCTGAACACCGGCCATGGCTCGCGCCGCATCCCGGACTTCGTCAAGCTCGCCGACGCCTACGGCTGCGTGGGCCTGCGCTGCGAGCGGGACGAGGACATCGACGACACCATCCGCCAGGCGATGGAGATCAACGACCGCCCCGTGATCGTGGACTTCACCGTCAGCGCCGACGCGATGGTGTGGCCGATGGTGCCGGCCGGCGTGTCCAACGACGAGATCCAGATCGCCCAGGGCATGAGCCCCGAGTGGGAGAGGGACATCTGAGCATGACCACCAACCAGCAGCAGGCCCCGACCGGTACCCCCGACTACGTCATGTCGCCGAACAGCCAGACCCTCTCGGTGCTGGTGGAGAACAAGCCCGGTGCGCTCACCCGCGTCACCGCCCTGTTCTCCCGTCGCGGCTACAACATCTCCTCGCTCGCGGTGGGACCCACCGAGCATCCGGAGATCTCCCGCATCACGGTCGTGGTCGACGTCGAGCAGCACCGGCTCGAGCAGATCACCAAGCAGCTCAACAAGCTCGTCAACGTCCTCAAGATCGTCCAGCTCGACCCCCGCCAGACGGTCCAGCGCGAGCTGATCCTCATCAAGGTCACCGCCGACAGCTCCACCCGCACCCCGGTGCTGGAGATCGTGCAGATGTTCCGCGCGAAGGTCGTCGACGCCGCCTCGGACTCCGTGACGATCGAGGCGACGGGCACGCAGGACAAGCTCACCGCCCTCCTCGGCATGCTCGAGGAGTTCGGGATCCGCGAGATCGTGAAGTCCGGCGAGGTCGCGATCGGGCGCGGCGGTCGGGCGATCACCGACCGCGCGCTGCTGTCCTGACCCCGCCCCGCTGACCGAATAGCAAGACCCTTTCTCACATCGCAGGACGAGGGGCGATACGATCGCCTCGACGCCCGCAGCCGACCATCGAAGGAGCACAACGTGGCTGAGATCTTTTACGACGACAACGCCGATCTGTCCATCATCCAGGGCAAGAAGGTCGCGGTCGTCGGCTTCGGCTCGCAGGGCCATGCCCATGCGCTGAACCTGCGCGACAGCGGCGTCGAGGTCCGCGTGGGCCTGCGCGAGGGCTCGAAGTCCGCCGCGAAGGCCCAGGAGGAGGGCCTGACCGTCGGGACCGTCGCCGAGGTCGCCGAGTGGGCGGATCTGATCATGATCCTCACCCCCGACCAGGACCAGCGGAAGGTCTTCGCGGACTCGATCAAGCCCCACCTCTCCGAGGGCAAGGCGATCGCCTTCGCGCACGGCTTCAACATCCGCTTCGGCTACATCGAGGTCCCCGAGGGCGTCGACGTGCTGCTGATCGCCCCGAAGGCCCCCGGCCACACCGTGCGCCGCGAGTTCGTCGCCGGCCGCGGCATCCCGGACATCGTCGCCGTCGAGCAGGACGCGACCGGATCCGCCTGGGACCTCGCCCTGTCCTACGCCAAGGGCATCGGCGGCACCCGCGCCGGCGTCATCAAGACCACCTTCACCGAGGAGACCGAGACCGATCTCTTCGGCGAGCAGGCCGTGCTGTGCGGCGGCATGAGCCACCTCGTCCAGGCCGGCTTCGAGACCCTCACCGACGCCGGCTACCAGCCGGAGATCGCGTACTTCGAGGTCCTCCACGAGCTCAAGCTCATCGTCGACCTCATGAACGAGGGCGGCATCGCCAAGCAGCGCTGGTCGATCTCCGACACCGCCGAGTACGGCGACTACGTCTCCGGCCCCCGCGTGGTCACCGACCAGACGAAGGCCGACATGAAGGCGATCCTCGCCGACATCCAGTCCGGCGCCTTCGCCAAGCGCTTCATCGACGACCAGGACAACGGCGCCCAGGAGTTCAAGAAGCTCCGCGCCGAGGAGGCCGAGCACCCGATCGAGAAGGTCGGCAAGGACCTGCGCAAGATGTTCTCCTGGAGCGCGCAGTCCATCGACTCGGACTACGTCGAGGGCAGCGCCGCGCGCTGACCCACCCGGTCCCCACACAGCGGCGGGAGCACCCTCGAGGTGCTCCCGCCGCCGTCCTTCGTACAACGGTCTCGCATCCTGTCCCGCGTTCCCGCCTGGCGGACACAGGGCGACGCGGTCCCCTGAAACCCGTCGCACCCGAGGGCGTGAGCGACGACCGCCATCCGTACCGGAGGAGAATCCGTGACGCGTCCTGTCGTGCTCATCGCTGAGGAGCTGTCGCCCGCCACCGTCGAGGTCCTGGGCCCCGACGTCGAGGTCCGCAGCGTGGACGGCACCGACCGTACCGCGCTGCTCGCCGCAGTGGCGGAGGCCGATGCCCTCCTGGTCCGCTCAGCCACCCAGGTCGACGCGGAGGTGTACGCCGCGGCCCCGAAGCTGCGCGTCGTCGCCCGCGCCGGCGTGGGCCTGGACAACGTCGACGTCCCCGGCGCCACCACCGCGGGCGTCATGGTCATCAACGCCCCGACCTCCAACATCGTCTCCGCCGCGGAGCTCGCGATCGCGCTGATCCTCGCCTCGCTGCGCAACCTCGGCCGTGCCGACTCCTCCGTGAAGGCCGGCCGCTGGGAGCGCAAGCAGCTCACCGGCGTCGAGCTGCTGGAGAAGACCGTCGGCGTGGTGGGCTTCGGCCGCATCGGACAGCTCGTCGCCGAGCGCCTGCGCCCCTTCGGCGTGACGCTCCTGGCCTACGACCCCTACGTCAACCACGCCCGCGCCGCCGAGCTCGGCGCCCGCGTCGTCGAGCTCGACGAGCTGATGCGCGAGGCCGACGTGCTCACCGTCCACATGCCCAAGACCCCCGAGACCACGGGCCTGATCGGCGCCGAGGAGTTCGCGCTCGCGAAGCCGAACCTCCACGTCGTCAACGCCGCCCGCGGCGGCCTGATCGACGAGGAGGCGCTGTACACCGCGCTGAGCACCGGGCAGATCGCCGGGGCCGGCCTGGACGTGTACTCCTCCGAGCCGCCCGCGAAGAGCGAGACCGCCGCGAAGCTGCTCGAGCTCGAGAACATCACCCTCACCCCGCACCTCGGCGCCTCCACCGCCGAGGCGCAGGAGAAGGCCGGCGTGGCGGTGGCGAAGTCCGTGCGCCTGGCGCTCGCGGGCGAGCTCGTCCCCGACGCGGTCAACGTCGCCGGCGGCGCGATCGACGACCTGGTCCGCCCGGGCGTCGCCCTGTCGGACCGGCTCGGCCAGCTCTTCACCGCCCTGGCCGGCGAGGCACCCGAGGTGCTCGACATCGAGGTCCACGGCGAGATCGCCTCCCGCGACGTCACCGCGCTGAAGCTCTCCGCCCTGCGCGGCATGTTCCGCTCCGTGGTCACCGAGCAGGTCAGCTACGTCAACGCCCCCGTCCTCGCCGAGGAGCGCGGCATCGCCGTCAACCTCGTCACCGACGAGACCACCGAGCGCTTCCGCAACGTCATCACCCTGCGCGGCACGCTGCGCGGCGGCGACGTCGTGGCCGTCTCCGGCACGCTCAGCGGCGTGGACCAGGAGCACAAGCTCATCGACGTCTTCGGCCATGCGCTCGACGTGCCGCTGAGCGACCACCTGCTGATCCTGCGCTACTCGGACGGGCCCGGCCTGATCGGCAAGTACGGCGCGCTCCTCGGCGAGGCCGGCATCAACATCGCCGGCATGCAGGTCTCCCGCGTCCGCCGAGCCCAGGGCGCCGAGGCCCTCGTGGTCCTCGACCTGGACGAGTCCGTCTCCCGCGAGTTCGCCGAGGAGCTGGGCGCCGCCATCGACGCGCGCTCGATCCACGCCGTCGATCTCGTCTACTGATCCCATCCCCTCCTCAGGAGCAGCACCCGCCATGAGCACCATCCCCGCCCCGAGCATCCTGGACCTCGCCGTCATCGAGGGCGACGGCATCGGCAAGGAGGTCGTCCCCCAGGGCCTGCGCGCTCTCGAGGCCGCCCTCGAGCCCGCCGGTGTCGCGGTCCGCACCACGGACTACGACCTCGGGGCGGGGCGCTGGCACCGGACGGGGGAGACCCTGACCGACGAGGACATGGCGGCGCTGGCGAAGCACGACGCGATCCTGCTCGGCGCCGTCGGCGACCCCGGCGTGCCCTCCGGTGTGCTCGAGCGGGGCCTGCTGCTGAAGCTCCGCTTCGGCTTCGACCACTTCGTGAACCTGCGCCCCACCCGCCTGGTCCCGGGCGTCTCCACCCCGCTGGCCGAGCCGGGCGAGGTCGACTTCCTCGTCGTGCGCGAGGGCACCGAGGGCCCCTACGTCGGCAATGGCGGCTCCATGCGCACCGGCACCCCCCTCGAGGTCGCCACCGAGGTCTCCCTGAACACCGCCGTCGGCGTCGAGCGCGTGGTCCGCTACGCCTTCGAGCAGGCCGAGGCGCGCCGGGGGAAGCTCACCCTCGTGCACAAGCACAACGTGCTCGTCCACGCCGGGCACCTGTGGCGCCGGATCGTCGAGGAGGTCGGCGCCGAGCATCCGGGCGTCGAGGTCGACTACGCCCACGTCGACGCGATGATGATCTACCTGGTCCAGGACCCCTCCCGCTTCGACGTCATCGTCACCGACAACCTCTTCGGCGACATCGTCACCGATCTCGCCGGCGCCATCGGCGGCGGAATCGGCCTCGCGGCGAGCGGGAACGTCAACCCCACCGGCGCCTTCCCCTCGATGTTCGAGCCCGTGCACGGCTCCGCCCCCGACATCGCCGGCCAGGACAAGGCCGACCCCACCGCGACCGTGCTCTCGGTCGCGCTGCTGCTGGACCACCTCGGCCACGTCGAGCCCGCCGCCGCGGTCCGCGCCGCGGCCGAGAACGACCTGGCGGCCCGCGCGGCGGATGCGTCGCTCGCCTCTCGTGGCACCGCCCGCATCGGCGACGACCTCGTCGCCGCGATCACCGGGCGCTGAGAGCCCGCACCTGACACACTGACCCTGCCGAACCCCGCCGAGGAGATCCCCGTGAGCGCACTCGCCTTCCCCCAGACCAGCACCACCCGTCGCGTGGGCGACGACGAGCGCGCCAGCATCCTCGCCGCCCCCGGGTTCGGCCAGCACTACACCGACTTCATGGCCCGCGCCCGCTGGACCGTCGAGGGCGGCTGGGGCCAGGACGAGGTGGTGCCCTACGGCCCGCTCGAGCTCTCGCCCGCCTCCGCCGTCCTGCACTACGGCCAGGAGATCTTCGAGGGTCTCAAGGCGTTCCGCCACGCCGACGGCTCGGTGTGGACCTTCCGCCCCGAGGCGAACGCCGAGCGCATGCAGCGCTCCGCCCGGCGCCTGGCGCTGCCCGAGCTGCCGGCCGAGGACTTCCTGACCTCGCTGAAGGCCGTCGTCGCGGCCGACGAGCCGTGGGTGCCCGAGGCGACCAGCGAGGAGTCCCTCTACCTGCGACCCTTCATGTTCGCCAGCGAGGAGTTCCTCGGGGTGCGGGCCGCGCACGAGGTGGACTACTACGTCATCGCCTCCCCGGCCGGTCCCTACTTCCCCCGCGGCGTCCAGCCGCTGGTCGTGTGGATCACCGACGAGTACGCCCGCGCCGGCGCCGGCGGCACCGGCGCCGCGAAGTGCGGCGGCAACTACGCCTCCTCGCTGCTGGGCAAGCGGGAGGCCGCGGAGAACGGCGCCGACGAGGTGCTCTTCCTCGACTCCGAGACCCACACCTCGATCGACGAGCTCTCCGGCATGAACGTCGTCGCTATCACGAAGGGCGGCCGCCTGCTCACCCCGTCCCTGACCGGCTCGATCCTCGAGGGCGTCACCCGCCTGTCGATCCTGCGCCTCGCGGAGGACCGCGGCCTCGAGGTCCTCGAGCAGAAGCTCGTGATGAGCGAGGTCCAGCAGCAGCTCGAGTCCGGCGAGATCACCGAGATGTTCGCCTGCGGCACCGCCGCCGTCATCAACCCCATCGGCGAGTTCCGCTCGAAGGAGGGCTCCTGGACCGTCGGCGACGGCGGCTCGGGCGAGGTCACCCTGGCGCTGCGCAAGGAGCTCACCGACATCCAGTACGGCCGGATCCCGGACCGTCACGGCTGGCTGACCCGGCTGGTGTGAGCGGGTCATGACCATTCCCACGATCGAGGCCTTCCACCTCTACGACACCACCCTGCGCGACGGCTCC
Source organism: Brachybacterium paraconglomeratum (assembly GCF_003994255.1). GTDB lineage: Bacteria > Actinomycetota > Actinomycetes > Actinomycetales > Dermabacteraceae > Brachybacterium > Brachybacterium conglomeratum. The sequence continues at coordinate 161,944 of NZ_ML133860.1, forward strand.
CAGCAGGAGGGGCTCACCCTCTCGGTGACCGACAAGCTCGCCGTCGCCCGCCATCTCGACGACCTCGGCGTGACCTACATCGAGGGCGGCTGGCCGGGCGCCGTCCCGCGGGACACGGAGTTCTTCGTCCGCGCCGCGACCGAGCTCGAGCTGTCCACGGCACGTCTGGCCGCCTTCGGCGCGACCCGCAAGGCGGGCGTCGACGTCGCCGAGGACCCGCAGGTGCGCGCGCTCGTCGACTCCGGTGCGCCGACGATCACCCTGGTCGCGAAGTCCGATCTCCGCCACGTCACGGGCGCGCTGCGCACCACCGCCGAGGAGAACCTCGCGATGGTCCGCGACACGGTCGCGCACCTCGTCGGCCTCGGACGCGAGGTGTTCGTCGACGCGGAGCACTTCTTCGACGGCTTCCTCCACGACCCCGACTACACGACCTCCGTGCTGGTGGCCGCGCACGAGGCCGGCGCCGCGGTGCTGGTGCTGTGCGACACCAACGGCGGCATGCTCCCGCACCAGGTCACCGAGATCATCGAGGACCTGCGCTCCCGTCTCGAGGCGGCCGGTGCGGGCGAGGCTCGGCTCGGCGCCCACACCCACAACGACACCGGCTGCGCGGTCGCGAACGCGATCAGCGCCGTCCGGGCGGGGATCACCCACGTCCAGGGCTGTGTGAACGGCTACGGGGAGCGCACCGGCAACGCCGACCTGATCACGCTCCTGGCCGACCTCCAGCTGAAGATGGGCATGGACCTGGTGCCCGAGAAGACCCTCGCCGAGGCCACCCGGATCTCCCACGCGATCGGCGAGATCGTGAACATGCCCGTCAGCCCCCGCGCCCCCTACGTCGGGGCGAGCGCCTTCGCGCACAAGGCCGGGCTGCACGCGAGCGCGATCCGGGTGGATCCGGACCTGTACCAGCACACCGATCCCCGCGCGGTCGGCAACGACATGCGCATGATCATCTCCGACATGGCCGGCCGCGCCTCGATCGAGCTCAAGGGCCGCGAGCTCGGCTTCGAGCTCGCCGATGAGCCGGAGCTCCTCTCGCGCCTCGCCCGGACCGTGAAGCAGCGCGAGGCGGAGGGCTACTCCTACGAGGCGGCCGACGCCTCCTTCGAGCTGCTCCTGCTGGACGAGCTCGGCCGCGTGCCGAGCTACTCCTCGGTCGAGTCCTGGCGGGCCACCTCCCAGCTCGGCCGCGACGGGACCCTCGAGACCGAGGCGACCGTGAAGCTGCGGGCCGACGGCGGGGGAGAGCGGGAGCGGAGGGTCGCGATCGCCGAGGGCAACGGCCCCGTCAACGCCCTGGACCTCGCCCTGCGCGAGGCGCTGCGGGAGCGGCACCCGGAGGTCGACGAGTTCGAGCTGCGGGACTTCAAGGTGCGGATCCTCGACTCCCAGCACGGCACCGACGCGACCACGCGGGTGCTCGTGCGCACCTCGGGCCGGGGCCTGGAGTTCCAGACCGTGGGCGTGGGACCCAACGTCATCGAGGCCTCCTGGGAGGCGGTCTTCGACGCGTACACCTACGGGCTCTACAAGTCCGGTGTTCCGGGGGTCTCCCACGCCGGGGAGCGCTAGTGTGACCCCATGACGACCTACGTGCTCACCGCCATCGGGGACGACCGACCGGGCCTCGTCGCCGCCCTCGCCGCCGCCGTCGACGAGCACGGCGGCAGCTGGGTGGACAGCCAGCTCGCGCTGCTGGCCGGGAAGTTCGCCGGCATCGTGCAGGTGGACCTCCCCGACGAGTCGGTCCAGGGCTTCCTCTCCGCGCTCGAGGGCCTCGAGGCCGAGGTCGGGCTCGCGGTGGAGGCCGCCGTCGCCGAGCAGACCGCTCCGCCCGGTCCCGCCCGCGCCCTCCGCCTGCACCTGCTGGGCCAGGACCGCACCGGCATGGTCCGCGAGGTCACCACGGCACTGCGCTCTCAGGGCGCGACCATCGACGGACTGCGCTCCTGGACCCGTGAGGCGCCCGAGGGCGGCGGCATGCTCTTCGAGGCCGAGGCCGAGCTGCGCCTCCCGGCAGAGTCCGACGAGGCGGACGTGCGCGAGGCGCTCGAGACGATCGCCGCGGAGCTGATGGTGGACCTGGAGCTCGACGCCCCTGAATGAGCCCGTGAGCACTCAGCGACGACGAATTCCGTAACTCTCCGGTCGCGAAATTCGTCGCACTCCGGGCGGTGGCTTACTGGATATCCCGGGAAAAGTTTCTTCCGGGACGGAAGTCCTCTAGTGTGGCTCGAAGGGCCGAGGATGCTTACGACGTACAGTTCCCCTCTGCGGGGCGTCGTCGAGCAGTGCTCGATCCTCCTGCCCGCATCGTCCGAGGAGTCGCTCGATGACCGGATCCCCGTCCTCCGCCGCCGCGACCATCTCCGCCAAGGATTCCGTCCCGCCCGGAGCCTGGAGAGCTCTCCTGCTGGTCACCCTCGGTTTCGGAGTGAACTTCTGGGCTTGGGCGCTGCTCAGCCCGCTGGGCCCGGTCTACGTCGAGCAGGGTCTCGCGCAGGACGCCTCGCTGATCGTGGCTCTGCCGGTCCTGGTCGGCTCCCTGGGCCGGATCCTGATGGGCGGCCTGACCGACCGGTTCGGCGGGCACCTCATGTTCCCGCTGGTGTCCCTGCTGACCGTGATCCCGGTGCTGTTCCTCGGCCTCGTCGGCCAGTATTCCGGCTCTTCGCATTTAAGGGTGTAGGAGGGGTCTGAAGCCGCCGGCTTCGAGGAGGCTGCGAGCGATGTAGTGGACGAGGTTGCGGAAGCCCAGTGCGGAGCCGCGGAGGTGCTCGAGCCGGCCG
>NZ_ML133861.1 GCF_003994255.1 Brachybacterium paraconglomeratum
TCAGCGGTCAACGCGTGTCTCTCGACCGGGCGGCAACACCCCCCCGGACCATTGATGGCAGGGCAACATAGCCATACCCGGCCGAGCGACCAGACCCCGTCCATCGGGGTGCTCACAAGGTAACGGGCTTGCAGCGGTGCCGCAGGCACTACGCCGCGAACCTCGTGGCCGTGGCGCCGAAGAGCATGTGGTCGGCGGTGAAAGCGATGCTGCACGGCGTCTATGACCAGCCCGACGCCGCAATGGTGAACGCCCAGTTCGACCGACTGCTGGACTATGTCAGCGAGAAGCTTTCGGCCGTGGCAGAGCGCCTCGACGCGGCCCGCGCGGACCTCCTCGCGTTCACAGTGTTCCCCAAGGACGTGTGGGGCCAGATCTGGTCGAACAACCCCACCGAACGGCTGAACAAGGAGATCCGCCGCCGCACGGACTCTGTCGGCATCTTCCCCACCCGCGAGGCGATCGTCCGTCTTGTCGGCGCGGTCCTGGCCGAACAGGCCGACGAGTGGGCCGAAGGACCCCGCTATCTCGGCCTCGACGTTCTCACTCGCTGCCGCCTCACTCTCGTCCCTGACACCAGCACCGAGGAGGTCACCACTAACCCCCTGCCCGCACTGACCGCCTGCCCTCTCAGCAAAGGATCGCTACACCACTTCCAGGGACTTGACCCGGCGGGTCCATAGTTGCACGGAGTTGGACGCGCTCGTCCGCGCTGAGGACACCAGGTGTGCGCTGGTCGGCACCGCCACCTTCATCAGGGCAAGAGCCCATTGGCTGCGCCTTCGCTGGATCGAACGCCGCGCCGCGATCGCCGGAGGCGTCTTCGCTGCATGCTTCCCGTTGCGTTGCCCGCGCCATGAACAGCCGCGATGGAGGCGCTGGACTTCCGCGTCTTCACCACCCGCAGAACCACGAGCGACGTGCAGCCCGTCGTCGAAGGGGACTGCACGTCGCTCAGCGCTGTTGGGGTCAGCGGAAGGTGATGAAGGTGGGGTTGCCCCAGATCGTGCGCTCGGTGACGGCGCCGGGGGATCGACCCGCATCGACGACCTTGTCGCCGCCTGCGTAGATTCCCATGTGGCCGGGCCACACGACGATGTCGCCTGGCTGGGCCTCGGACTTGGAGATCTGGGTCGCCGCGGCGACCTGCTGGCCGGAGGTGCGGGGGAGGTCGATGCCGACCTGCTTGTAGGCGTACTGGGTCAGGCCGGAGCAGTCGAAGCTCACGCCCGGCTTGCTCGAGCCCCAGGAGTAGGAGGCGCCGATCTGGGTGCGCGCGGCGTCGACGATCGCCTCACCACTGCTGGAGGACGAGGATGCGCCCTGGGTCGGGACGGAGGTGCCTGCGCCGCCGACGGACGCGCCGCCATTGAGTGAGCCGCGGGTTTCGGGGCCTACGACGCCGTCGACCTGGAGGCCGTTGTCTCGCTGGTAGTCCTTCACCGCGCCGTGGGTGAGCTTCCCGAACTTGCCGTCCACAGCAAGCGAGGCGCCCTCCTTGTTCAGCGCGGACTGGAGCTTCTCGACCGAAGATCCCTGGGAGCCCCAGCGGAGCTTCTTCGAGGAATGGAGCGCCTTGGCCGGGGTCGGGGCGGCGGGCGCAGCAGCCGGCGAGGCCACGGCGGGGGTGGACGCGGGGACAGCAGGGGCTGCCTGGGCGGTGCCGCCAGCGAAGGCGGAGCCGAGCAGCACGGTGCCGAGGACGGCCGCGCCTCCGGTGCCACGCAGGGCGCGTCCGCTGTGGCGGAGGGGGGTGATTGCGCGGCCAGGCGCGCGGTGGGAATTGCTCGTGGCCATGAATGTTCTCCGTGATGATCCCCGAAATGTTCGGGGAGATTCGGGCATTGGGTCGCGGCAACGCAAAAGCAGTGCAAGTATCGGGAAGAAACTCTCGTACCTCGTAACCGGTAAGACCAACATACCGACGGGCGCGGGCTTGGGGAACACTCGAGGGAGACCTTGGCTGATGACTTCACCAGTTCTTGAACCGAGGACGCATCGGCCCGAGTCTCCATACGTTCTCTTTACTTGAGTCCGGCGTCTCGGTGGTGTGTGTGTCACGTCGGTCGTCCGACGCCCGGGCTCTGTACTGCGAAACGTTCTCGGCAGGTGGCGCCAAAGGCTCCGCGGGGTTCACACGGCTGGCTGGAACGTGGCGATGGAGCCTTGCAGGTGATCCATCCAGGTGGCCCACGTCCCGGTGAGAAGAAGGAGTCCGATGGTGATCAACAGCGCGCCGGAGAGAATCCCGAGGAGTCGTCGGTGTCGCGAAAGGGCCCTGCTCACGCCCATCGCCTTGTCGAGAAGGAGGGCGCTGATCACGAAGGGGATGCCTAGGCCAAGGGAGTACGCGAGAGCTAGGACGGCACCGCGTGTCGCTCCGGAGCCCTCTGCTCCTGAGTCGAGGGAGAGGGCGATGATCGCGGCGTACGTGGGGCCGATGCACGGGGTCCAGCTGAGCCCGAAGACGAACCCGAGCAGCGGGGCGCCCAGGAGGCCTGCGTCGGGCCGTCTCTTCGTGACCCGGATGTTCCCTGAAAACCGAGGCAGGGCACCCATGAAAATGATTCCCATGAAGATGACGATGAGGCCGGCGATGCGGTTGATCCATTCGGCGTGAGCTTGAAGCAGGTATCCCATCGCCCCGGCGAATCCGCCGAGAGCCATGAAAACTACTGTGAATCCCGCAACAAATAGAGCGCTGCCTCCCAGCATTCGTCCAGTTCCCGCTCGGTAAGCCTCACCTCGAGCGGTTTTCCGGCCAGTACCTGGATCCTTGCGGGGTGATGCAGATATCCCCGTGTTCTGGCCCGCGAGCCCGGAGACGTAGCCGAGGTAGCCGGGCACGATCGGCAGCACGCACGGTGAGAGGAACGCGATCAGTCCCGCGATCGCCGCCACCGCGACTGCCAGCATGAGAGAGCCCGACAGGGCGATCGACTGGAAGGTCTCAGCGAGTCCGCCCCCGCTCACTCGGCAGCCTCTTCGAGAACGCCGTCGAGCATCGCACGCAGGATCGAGGGATCGATCGCTCCGGAGATCCGGCCAGCGACCCGTCCATCGTGATCGAGGACGAGGGTCGTGGGGACGGCATTGGGTGCGACATGTCCACGAAGCTGGTACAGGATCTCGGACTGCTGATCGGGGATTGAGGGGTAGGTGATGCCGTAGTTCTCCTCGAAGGCCTGGGCGGGCCCCGCCTCGTCGCGGAGGTTGATGCCGATGAATACGACGCCCTGGTCGGTGTACTCCTCATGGATGGCTTGGAGGTCAGGTGCCTCGACCCGGCACGGTGGGCAGGAGGCATACCATACGTTCACCACGAGCACGTTGCCGAGGTGCTCGATCGAGTCGAACTCGTCGCCGTCGTAGGTGGTCCCGGAGAACTCCACTGGCTCCGTACGGTCGGCGGGAGCGATCTCTGTGGTGACACCGTTGCCGGAGACGTATCCGGAGTTCTCGGAGTCGTAGCGGTCGCTGGTGTCCTCGCTGCTGCAGGCCGTGGCCAGGCCGATGGCTGCAGCGAGCCCTGTGGCATGGAGCAGCTGCCGCCGAGAGCGGGAGCGCATGGACGTACTCCTTCCGGTCGAGGGGGACGGACAGATGAGTGGGGAGGGGTCAGAGCACCGTGGACCAGTAGTCCCAGAATCTCATTGCAATGAGAGACAAGATCACGAGGTACCAGGCCACGAGCACCGGGAGCCGGAACTCGATCAGTAGCGAAACGGTTCGACGCGTGACGGGTGCGGCCCCGCGGGTCCAGCGGCGCAGGTGGTGGAGGGTGGTGAACCAGAACAGGGGGATCGTCACCGCCCACACGACCATGCAGTAGGGGCATAGCGCCCCGATCTCGTACAGGCTCTGGCCGATCAGCCAATGCACGAACAGCATCGCGAACGTGACACCGACCTGAATGACCACGCTCATCCAGCGCGCCATGCGGGCACCAGCCAGGAAAGCTGTGCCTAGGGCCAAGACGGCGGAGAATCCGGCGATGCCGAGGATCGGATTGGGAATGCCGAAGGCCGAGGCCTGAGGGGTGGACATCACTGATCCGCAGGACAGGACCGGGTTGAGGCTGCAGGAGGGGACGTAGGCGGGGTCCTCGATCAGCGCGATCTTCTCGACCAGCAGCACGACGGCCATCACCAGGCCTGTTCCCCCGGTGATCGTGAACAACAGGCCGAGACCGAGGCGCGGCCGAGTTTCTGCATCGGTCACGATGTCCCCCCGTGACGCCTCTCCGGCGCCAGACGCGGTCGACACCGCCTCAGCCCTCGAGAGCGGTATCGAGAGGGTTCGTGAGGTCCTCGACACGGGTGGGCTCCAGCGGCTTCCCGTCGACGAAGAACGTGGGGGTGCCGGTCACGCCGAGAGCCTCGGCGTCCGCGGCGCTCTGTTCAATGCGCTGGGTCGTGGCGGGGTCGTCGTAGACCTGCTCGAACCGCTCCATGTCCAGCCCGATCTCCTCCGCGTAGGAGAAGAAGAGTTCACGCTGGGACGTCTCCTGGTGTCCCCACTCGGTAGCATTGTCGAACAGGGCCTTGTACATCGCCTCGAACTCGCCCTGCTCCTTCGCAGCCTCCGCGGCCTGGGCAGCCTCGACAGAGTTTCCATGCAGTGGCAGGTACCGCACCACAAAGGTGACACGGTCTCCATACTCGGCGCGGAGCTCCTCGACGGTGGGGTACAGGGAAAGGCATGCTTCGCACTCGAAATCGAGGTACTCCACGAAGACGACGTCGCTGCTTCCCTCCGAGAGTCGGGGGCTGTCCTCTCGAACGAGCTGAGAGGTCGGTGCATCCGACGCGTCTTCATCCGCTGTCGTGTCGCGCCCGGTGTCGGGGACGATGAGGAATCCCGCGAGCATCAGCGCCGCGACGGCAAGCAGTCCGATGGTCAGTTTTGTGCTGCGGCGCATTCGGCGGCCTCTCGGGTGGGGGGCGTCTCGCGGTTATCCTGCCCGGCGCGGCTGGGTGTCCCCTGCGAGTGCACTCCCTCGGCCCGCGCGGCGCGCATGCCGTTCGCGATGACGACCACCTCGGCCACCTCGTGCACAAGCACCACGGCAGCGAGTCCCAGCACTCCGAAGAGGGCCAGCGGGAACAGCACCACGATGATCGCCAGCGCGAGGCCGATGTTCCCCGTCATGATGCGACGTCCCCGACGAGCATGGGCCAAGGCTGCGGGGAGCTGGCGCAGGTCCGTGCCGGTGAACGCGACGTCGGCCGACTCCACCGCAGCGGCCGTCCCGGTCACTCCCATGGCGATGCCGACGCTTGCTGAAGCGAGCGCGGGAGCATCATTGATGCCGTCGCCGATCATCGCGGTTGGGCTCTGTGCGGTCAGATGGCGGATATGGGAGGCCTTATCGGTGGGCAGCTGCTCTGCGTGGACCTCGTCGATCCCGGCTTCTGCGGCGATCGCCCGGGCCGTCAGCTCATTGTCGCCGGTGAGCATCACGGTGCGGATCCCCTGGGCGTGCAGGGCGGCAACGGCCTCGGCCGCATCAGCGCGCAACTCGTCGCGGATCCCGATCGCGCCGATCACCTGGGAGTCCTCCTCGACCATGACCACGCTCATGCCCTGGGAGGCCATGTCTCGAGTCTGGTCCCCGAGAGCACCTGGGGTGATCCAGCGAGGACTTCCCGCGCGCACCACGCCTCCCCGGATCGTGCCGGTGATGCCGTGACCGGGAATCTCCTGGACGTCGTCGGCCTGCACCGACGAACCGGAAGCGGCAGTGAGGATTGCGGTGGCCAGCGGGTGGGTGCTGACGGACTCAAGTGCCGCGGCGATTGCGAGAACATCAAGATCGCTGTGCCCCTCGGTGACGGCGACATCCACTACGCACGGCTGGTTGCGGGTGAGGGTGCCTGTCTTGTCCAGGGCCACGGTGCGGATCGTGCCGAGCTGCTCGAAAGCGGCGCCGGACTTGATGACCACACCGAGCTTGCTGGCAGAGCCGATCGAGGAAATGACGGTCACCGGGACGGCGATCGCGAGAGCGCAGGGAGAAGCGGCCACCAGCACCACCAGAGCGCGTTCGACCCAGGTCATCGGATCACCTGTGACGACGCCGACGAGGGCGACGAGCACGGCGACCACGAGCACCGTGGGAACCAGGGGCCGAGCGATGCGGTCGGCGAGGCGTGCCCGCTCGCCCTTGGCGGCGTGGGCCTGGTCGACCAGGCGCACGATCTGGGTGAGGGAGTTGTCGCGTCCGTCTGCCGTGGCCCGTAGCGAGATCGAGCCGGAGCCGTTCACGGAGCCGGCATGAACTTCATCCCCGGGCCCCACCTCGACGGGGATGGATTCCCCAGTGATCGCCGAGGTGTCCACCCATGAGCGACCGGTCTCGACAACGCCGTCAGTGGCCACGCGATCGCCGGCACCCAGCAGGAGCACATCCCCGGCGCTGACCTCTGCGGCGGGAACGGTCCGAGGCCCGTCGGGCCGCCGGACCCGGGCGGTCTCCGGCATCAGGGCGAGCAACGCGCGGAGACCCTGCTTCGCACGGTCCATCGAACGGTCCTCGAGCGCCTCGGCCAGGGAGAACAGGAACGCGAGAGCCGCCGCCTCACCGACGTGACCGAGCAGCACAGCCCCGCTTGCAGCGATCGTCATCAGCAGACCCACACCAAGCCGGCCCCGGCCGCGACCCTGCACAAGGCGCCGCAACGTGCCGGGCACGAACGTCCAGGCCCCGGCAAGGAGGGCCAGGACATGCACGACCAGGGCCGCCAGCTCGAAGTTCGCCCAGTCGATTAGCAGACCGGCGACCCACAGGACCCCGGCAGTAACGGGAAGCAGAAGGGAGCGGTCGCGCCACCAAGGCGTCGAACGCTCTACCTCAAGCGGCTCGCCGATTGGTGCCGGGGCAGTGCTCCCACAGCACGCATCCCCGTCCTCCGCTGGTTGCGACGCCGTTGCGGGGCCGCAGCAGGGTTCCCCATCGGGGGCCGGAGGTGGTGAGAAAGCAAGCGGAGTCCGGGTAGTAGCAGCGGGACGGGCGGGGCCGCAGCACTCATCGCTCATCTGGCGATCTCCTCAGCGGCGGGGATAGGGGAGTTGCAGCACAGAGGGACGTCACAGTCCGAGTCGGTGCAAGGGGCGCCGTCGTCGACGGCGAGCACGGTCTCGACCAGCGCGGAAAGCGCCCGGGAGAGGTGCCCATCGGCGATCTCGTAGCGGGTGCGCCGACCCTCAGGTGTCGCCACCACGATCCCGCATCCACGCAGGCAGGAGAGGTGATTGGAGACGTTCGTGCGGCTCAGCGACAGCTCATCGGCGAGGGCTGCTGGATAGCTCGGACGATCGAGAAGAGAGAGCAGGATGCGCGATCTCGTGGGGTCGGCCATGGCGCGGCCAAGCCGATTCATCACATCGAGCTGCGTAGCTATAGTCAGCATGCGGTGACCATACAGTGTGCAGTGACCAGTCAGCAAGCGATGACCAGTAGTGGCGACCTCTCTCCCCGCCGCCGCAGTTCTCATGTAGATGGCCGTGTTGCTGCAGCCCTCTAGCTTGGCCGGGCGATTCTCAGGATGAGCACGGTACACCGCGGCGGGTTACTCGCATGAATGATCGGATCTGGTGGAGTGGTCTAGTGCCCTTCCTTACCTTCGTGTCGGCCGGAGTGAGGTGACGTTCTGGAGTCGGAGGCTGTTGTGGACCACGAAGACGGAGGAGAGGGACATTGCAGCGGCAGCGATCAGGGGGTTCAGCAGACCGGCGGCGGCGATCGGGATGGCCGCGATGTTGTAGGCGAAGGCCCAGATCAGGTTGGTGCGGATGGTGCGGTGGGTGGCGCGGGCGAGGGTGATGGCGTCGGCGATCGAGTAGAGATCATCCCGGACGAGGATGATGTCGGCCGACTTCAGGGCGACGTCGGTGCCGGTGACGATCCCGAGCCCGAGGTCGGCGGCCGCGAGGGCGGGAGCGTCGTTGATGCCGTCGCCGACCATGGCGACCCGGTGCCCCTCGTCCTGGAGCTGCTCGATCACGGCGACCTTCTCCGTGGGGAGGACGCCGGCACGGACTTCCGGGATCCCGAGAGAGTCGGCGACCCGCTCGGCGGCTGCCGGAGTGTCTCCCGTCAGCAGTACAGTTCGCAGCCCGAGCTCGTGCAGCGCGGCGACGGCCTCCGCGGCGTCCTCCTTCATCACGTCGGAGAGCGTGATCACCCCGATCGCCTCCGTGCCCCGTGCGACCAGCGCGGTGGAGTGCCCTGCCCTTTCGGCATCTGCGACGGTCTGCGCCAGCGCTTCGCCGACGTGGGCGCCGAGCTCGCGCAGGAAGGCCCGGCTGCCGACAGCGATGCTCTCCCCGTCGATCGTGGCGCTAATCCCGTGGCCGGGGGAAACGATGTGATCGGTAGCTGTCGGGATGTCGGCGACCATGGTCGCGGCGCGGGTGCGGAGTGCTTCGGCGACGGCATGTTCGGAAGCCGCTTCGACGCCGGCAGCCAGGCGCATGAGCTGCTCTGCGGTGACCCCGTCTGCATGGATGCTGACGACGCGCGGGGCGCCGAGCGTGAGGGTTCCGGTCTTGTCCAGGACGACGGTGGTGACCTTGCCGCTGGCTTCCAGCGCGTCCTGTCCCTTGACCAGGACCCCAAGCAGCGCGCCGCGCCCGACGCCGACCATGAGCGCGGTAGGGGTGGCGAGGCCGAGGGCGCAGGGACAGGCGATGATCAGCACGCTGATCCCGTTGGTCACCGCAGTGGACACGTCAGCGCCGGCGAGGAGCCAGGCGAGTGCGACGAGCACGGTGAGGATGAGGACGACGGGGACGAACACGCGCACCACCGCGTCGACGAGGTGCTGGACCTGGGCCTTGCGGATCTGCGCTTGCTCTGCGATCGCGGCCATCTGCGCGAGCTGTGTGTGGGCACCCACTCGAGTCGCCTCGAGGGCGAGGATCCCGTCCGTGGACACGGAGCCGCCGATGACCTCGTCGCCCGGACCGACCGTGCGGTGGAGGGATTCTCCGGTCATGGCGCCCGTGTCGAGGGAGGCGGTGCCCTCGATGACCCGGCCGTCGGCGGCGATCGTCTCGCCGGGGCGTACGAGCACGATGTCGCCGGTGCGGAGCTCCTCGACCGGCACCATCGTCTCGACCCCGTCTCGTCGGCGGCGGGCCTCTCGTGCCCCGAGGGCGGACAGCGCGCTGAGCACGTCGCCGGCGCGGCGCCGGCTGCGGGTCTCGAAGTAGCGGCCTGCGAGCTGGAAGGTCGTCAGTCCCGCGGCGACGTCGAGGTACAGGGCGTTGGCGCCGTCGGGGACCTCTCCGATGCCGAGCCACACGCCGTCGCTGGGCTCGATCCCGGCGATCATCGCGACGAGGGCCCAGCCGAACGAGGTGACGATGCCGAGGGAGACCAGGGTGTCCATGCTGACGGAGCGGTTCTGCAGGTTCCGCCAGGCGGCCCGGTGGAAGGGCCAGGCCGCCCACGTGACCACGGGGACCGCGAGGAGGACGCACAGCAGCTCCCAGCCGGGGAACCGCCACTGCTCCACGAGTGCGAGGGCGATGGTGAGGTCCATCAGCGGAACGGTGAGCAAAGCTGCGGTGATGAGCCTGCGCCGCAGGGTCACGATGCGATTCTCGTTGGCGCGGCGCGACCACTCGTCGTCCTGGTCGTCGTGCTCGGCCGCGTCGTAGCCGGCGCCGCGGATGACCTCGACCGCCTGAGCCGGGGAGGCGATGCCCGTGACGACGGCGCGCTCGGTGGCGTAGTTGACGGTGGCGCTGACGCCGTCGAGCTTGTTGAGCTTCCGCTCGATGCGGTTCGCGCACGCCGCGCAGGTCATCCCGGAGATGTCGAAGGTGTACCGCTCCTCCAGGGAGAGGGCTGGCGGGGCGGCCAGGGCGGTGGGGGTGTGGTTCATCGTGTGCGCTCCCTGTCCGAGAGTTTCTTGAGCATGTCGTTGTAGGCGTCGAACTCGGTGTCCAGGCCGCGGTCGAGGTGCCGATCCCGTCGGCGGGCCTCCTTGTCGTCCTGACGCGCCCATTGGATGCACAGTGCGACGATTGCGATGATCAGAGGGATCTCCCCGCCTGCCCAGGCCACCGCGCCTGCTGTCTGCTGGGAGCGCTCGAGGTCCGCCCAGGGCAGAGCCAGAGATCGGTAGTAGTTCTCTGCGAACAACGAAGGGGCCGAGATGATCGCGACGCCGAAGAAGGCGTGGAAGGGCATCGCAGCGAAGGTGTAGCCGAGCTTCCCGATGTGCGGCAGGGGCCGCGGGGGACGGTCCACGCCGATGATCAGGCTGTAGTACGCGTACCCCGTGGCCAGGAAGTGGAGGTTCATCAGCTGGTGTGCCCAGTGAACACTCATCATCGTCTCGAACAGGGGGGTGAAGTACAGGCCGTAGTAGGAGCCGATGAAGATAATGAACACGAACGCCGGGTGGTACAGGACGCGCAGCAGTCGCCAGTGCAGGATCTGCGTCACCCAGGAGTGCACGCCCGCCCGCCGTCGATCCACGCGCGCGGTACGCAGGACCAGAGTGATCACCCCGCCCTGGACCAGGAGGATCGGAGCGAGCATGGACAGGCTCATATGCACCACCATGTGCACGCCGAAGTCCGGGGCGGAGTACTTCCCGAACCCGGAGCTCGTGGCCGCGAGGACGACCAGCCAGCCGCCGCACCACAACAGCACGCGGCTGATCGGCCAGCTCGTGCCGCGCCGGCGCAGGGCGATCACCATCGCGAGATAGAACGCGATACCGGCGACCGCGAGGACGGCGAACAGCAGGTTGAGCCGCCACGTGCTCATCAGCGTCCCGAGGGTTGGCGCATCCGGGACTTCGAACCCCATGAACACCTGCGGGATGCTCGTGGGCACGAAGTACTGCGGCGGCGGAATGCGAGTCATCGCCGCACCGATCGCCACCCACATGATGATCAGCAGGGCCGGGACCGCCATCCTGTGCACGCTCCGGCGCTGCATGACCACGAGCGCCACTATGAGCGCGACCAGCAGCGCCAAACGCACTAGAGCGAGGACACCGGTCACTGAGCCCCAAGGGGTGGTGCCGGCGAGCTTGAACCACGTCACCACCAGCTCCGTCACAAGCACGACAGCCGCCCCCACCAAGCCCATGCGGGAAACGCGTCCCACTAACAGGGGCAGCCGTCCACCCTCGTCATGACGGATGACCTGCAATGCCGCAGTGACGAGGATCGGGCCCAGCAACACCCCACCCGCGATGACCTGAAGTGCACCAGCATCTCCACCGATGTCGTGGTCCGGGCCGACGAGGATCTGCCCCACCACCACCGGCGCCAATGCGCCGACGATTCCCGCCCACAGACCCGGCAGCAGCGTTGTCCAGCGTGTACCCCAGTAGGAGCACAGCCACAGGACCAGGGCCCCGACCAGTGTGACGGTCCATGCCCGGGGCATGTAGCCGAACATGTAGAGCGGCCCAAACGATCCCGGCTCCAAGAGACGGCCCATCCCGAGGCCGTTGGACTCGGGCGCCGAGACGATCACGTTCGCCGCCGCCAGTACGACCCACGCGCCCGAAGCCCAGGTAAGGAGGGTCAGGTCGGGGCCGAACCGCACACTGCTTGCCGAGCGGATAGAGCGCGGATGCAGAAACAGCACCGCGACGACGGCGCCCAGGGAGACCAGTGCTGCGAGATCGGCGGCGCCACGCAGACCTGCAGCTACCACGGCTGTCCCGAGCCCGGGGAACTCCCGGTGTATGTCCTCATAGACGGCCGGGCCGCTGAGCAGGTTCGCTGCCACCGCGGGTAGCGCCGCTAGGAGGAGCGAGCCCACCGCCAGGAGTACTACTCTCTGCTTCACCTCACCGAATCTACAAGATGTCGAGTACGCAGCACGAGATGGCCGCTCATGCTGTTGCTGACGTCTCCCGCACGCATCTCAACGCTGCTTTCGCTGCAGTCTCTGCCCCGGAAGGGAAGCCACCAGTACCCTCCCCTGCGGCAGAGGGTAAGTCCTGTGGAGCGCTCGAACGCGAGCGGCACGAACTTCCAGCTCGCGGGAGGGGGCGAGGTGATGGAGTGCGACGAGGGCGTCGTGCAGATGGGCGGGGCCGACCTTCTCGGCAGCGACATCGTCGGCCGCCAGCTCGGTGAGCAGCATGATCCGTGAAGCAAGCTCTCGTCGCAGCCGGGACCTCTTGGGCAGGCACGCTACGTGCCACGCTCCGACCCCCCTCACCAGCGCGTGAAGCTGATCGAGATGTGCTGCTTCGTGGGCGAGAACCGCGGACAGGTAGGAGGGCGGAAGCGCGTGCCGAACGGCGCGCGAGACGAAGATCGACGGCGTCGCGCCCGGGACGGCCACCGCGACATAGCGAGAATCCTCGATCTCGACCACGGCAACAGCGCCGACCTGCCAGGAGTCCGTTCGGCGGCGCGAGAGCATTTCCGCGACGCTCGGCCGCTCGTCATCATCCTTGCCGGGATCGACCCTGCCCAGGTGGGCGAGCGATCCCACGATCCCTAACCCCCCGAGACCGGCCCAGGCGATGAACGTGAGAGCAAGCCCCTCGGCCGCAGCGCTCGCGGAGCTCGCCGACAGGGAGAGCGCGGCCGCCAGGAGAATGGACGCGATCGCGATGACCAGCCCAACAACACCAACCGAGGCCCACACCATCAGCGCCCGCCGGGGATGGCGGATCTGCCACCTCCCACGGGATACGAGGTACGCGGAGAGCGGGCATGCAATCAGGCCAGCCAGCAACGGCCCGACCACGGTCCAGACCATCAGCGACCTCGGCGAGACCGCCGTGACGTGATCGCATCCATCACCAGATCAAGGTCGGACTCAGAGAGGTTGTCGGTGAACGCCATCAGCGCATCCTCACGATCGTGAGCGTCATCGAGGACCTCAACCATGTCCGCGGCATGCGCCTGCGCACTGCTCACGACCGCTTCGAAGGTCACGCGCCGAGGTGACCGGGCTCGGCGAGAAACCATCCCCTTCGCCTCGAGCCGGGAGAGCACTGTCAGAACCGTGGTCTGCGCTGGCGCGGGATCCTCAAAAGATGCCTGGATCGCTCTCGCGCTAAGGGAGCCGGTGGAAGTCCATAAAGCTCGCATCACCAGTGCCTCCAGTGCGCCGGAGGATCGAGACCTCACTCCCGCCATCTCGTCACCACTCCCTCCCCGTGTAACGCCTCAGTCCGAGTACCGTACCGCGCACGGGTGTCGCCGTACATCTCTAATTCTACTTCCTGTAGAGTCCAGTGCTGTGATCGAGTCTCCCTGGTCATTCGTGCTGACCGCCATCTTCCTCGCAACGGCCGTGTTCTGCGCAGTTCACCTCGCACAGAGCCGCGGCGCTTCCGCCGCAGTGATCACTGGGTCAGTGCATTCCTCCCATCATGGGCCGGTGGCGACGGCGGTGCACGTCAACCATCTCGTGATGAGCCTGGCGATGCTGCTGATGGTGTGGCGGCCGGTCGGCACGGCCGGGACCTGGATCCAGGTCGCCCTCTTCGCGCTCTTCACCGTCGTGATGCTGCTCGGCCTCCCCACTGTCCACGGGGTGAGTGAGCGCGTGGGGGTGGTTAACCACGTGGTGCTCAACTCCGTGATGATCTGGATGCTGCTGGCGATGCCCCTGCTGATGGGCCACGCCATGGGCGGCTCCGCCGATGCGCACGCCGGACACCACGGCGGCGGGACCGGGGACGAGATGGCGATGGAGATGGCGCCGGCCCCTGCCTGGGCGGAGGCAGTGAACTGGGGGGCCGTCGTGCTCAGCGCCGTGATCACCGCGTGGTGGCTCGTGCGCTTGCTCCGCGATCCGGGGCACCGCGCCCACTCGGCCTGCCACCTCCTGATGGCCGCAGGAATGGCGCTCATGCTCGCCCTCATGTGAACCCGGCCCACGCCACCTCTCCGTCACAGCGAAAGGCTCGACCCGATGGCCACCCAAGCCTCGCCCCGCCCCACCGGTGGCAACACCTCTCGCCCGCGCCGACTGCGCGATGAGCTGCGAGAGCTCACGCTCCGCCTGCACTTCTACGTGGGGCTGTTCATTGCGCCGTTCCTCCTGGTCGCCGCGGCGACCGGGATCCTGTACGCGCTGACCCCGCAGATCGAACAGGTCGTCTACGACAAGGAACTCCACGCCAGTGCCCCGGCCGGCGCGGAGATGGTGCCGCTGGCGCAGCAGGTCGAGGCGGCGCGGAGCGAGGTCACAGACGGCACGATCACGCAGATCCGTCCGCCCAAGGATGCCGAGTCCACCACGCGCGTCACGTTCGATTCCCCTCGGCTCGCGAGGATCGCCAGCTCACCGCGTTCGTCGACCCCTATACCGGGGAGGTGACCGGCGTGCTGAACACCTTCGGGGAGTGGCTGCCGCTGCGGACCTGGTTCGACGATCTCCACCGCAATCTCCACCTCGGGGACGCCGGCCGCTGGTACAGCGAAGTCGCGGCCAGCTGGCTGTGGGTCCTCGCCCTCAGCGGACTCACCCTCTGGGTCACACGTAAAGTCCGCACTCGCTCTGCACGCGCCTACCTCCTGCCCCAGCGTAAGGGACCGCAGCGCCAACGCTCCATAAGCCTCCACGCCACCATCGGCGTCTGGGCCGCTATCGGAACGTTCTTCCTCTCCGCCACCGGACTGACCTGGTCCCAATTCGCGGGCGGCAACGTCAGCGCACTGCGCCAGAGCCTGAGCTGGTCAACGCCCTACCTCTCCTCCGAGGCGGCAACCACCACCCCGATCGCAGAAACCGAAGTGCCTGCCACCGCGCAGAGCGTGCTCGAGGCGGCCCGCCCAGAGGGCCTGACCGACCCGGTAGCGATCACCCCCAGCACCGACGGAGGAGCGTGGCTCGTCTCCCAGGTGCAGCGATCATGGCCCCTGAAGCAGGACTCCATGGCGATCGACCCCACCTCCGAAGCTGTCGTCGGGAGCGTGCGCTTCGCCGACTGGCCCGTTGCCGGGAAGCTCGCCGAAGCTGGGATTTCCTTCCACATGGGCATCCTTTTCGGCTGGCCCAACCAGCTCCTGCTCATCGCCATCGCCGGTGCGGTAATCGCGCTCATCGTGATCGGGTACCGCATGTGGTGGCGACGCCGCCCCAAGCCGCCACGCACAGGCCTCCCTCGCCCTCTCGGTCGTCGCGTCGACACCGCGGCGGCCTACGGCATCCTCATCGCGATCGCTGCGGTCGTCGGCCTCGCCCTCCCCCTCCTCGGAGTCACGCTCCTCGCCTTCATCGCGCTCGACCTCACCCGAAGGATCGTCCCGGGAATGGACAGCGCGAGAAAGAATGAGTCCGCATGAGCTCGCTCCCGGCGCGTTAGGACGTAGTCCGCACGCCCCATCCGCAGTCTGAGGGGATCTCACAGTGAATCGGCCCAGGTCTGGTGCCGCTGCTGTTTGAGTCCGGAAGGATGGACAGGCACCCGTGGAAGATCGATCCCCAGCTGCGCGCGAGGTGCGTTCGGCTCGTCAGGGAGCACCTCCAGGAGTACCGGGACTGATGCGCGATCAGGTGTCAGCTGGGGTTAGGCCGCCAGTCTGACGGTCGGGTTCATGATGGTCTCGTACTCGATAGGGGTCAATCGGCTCAGGCGGGCCTGTCGGCGACGACGGTGGTAGGTCCGCTCGATCCAGGTGATGATCGCGATCCGCAGTTCCTCTCTGGTCCTCCAGCGCTTTCGATCCAAGACGTTCTTCTGGAGCAGTGCGAAGAAGGATTCCATGGGTGTGTCCCTTAGCGTGGTGGCAATCCCGGGGTGGCGTGGAGCTGCTGGTAGGCGATGAAGGGTCATCGCGGGACCTCCCAAATCGACCAAGAAATAGGGACCCGCGATGACCCACCACCAGTCTGCACTCTCGACCCTCGTCAGTGAACTGCTCCAGGACCCCGACCTCGCTCATGAGGAGCTGTTCCGCCGGCTTCTCCAGGCCGGACTCCAGGACCTCATCGATGCCGAAGCGTCCGTCAAGATCGGTGCGGAGCGTTACGAACGTTCCCCGTCCCGCTCGACCCGTCGCAATGGCACCAGGGCAAAGCGCCTGGCTACCCCGGCGGGAGAGCTGGATCTGGCGATCCCGAAGCTAAGGGCCGGCTCGTTTTATCCCGCGCTGCTGCATCCTCGTCGCCGGGTCGACAAAGCGCTCTGGGCGGTGATCTGCACGGCCTGGATCGACGGCGTCTCCACCAGGAAGGCCGAGGACCTCGTGCGGGCGCTGGGCAACGAGTCCGGGATCAGCAAGTCCCAGGTCTCGAGGATCTGCGGCGAGATCGACGAGGTCGTCGCGGAGTTCCTCCACCGCCGCCTGGACCACACTTGGTTCCCCTACTTGTTCCTGGACGCGACCTATCTCGACATCCGCCAGGGCGGCCGGGTCGTCTCCCAAGCCGTCGTCGTCGCCACGGGCGTGGCCGCGACCGGTCACCGAGAAGTGCTCGGGATGGCGATCGGTGACGCGGAGACCACCGGCTTCTGGACCGAGTTCCTCCGCAGCCTGCGCGAACGCGGGTTGAGGGTCTCCACCCCCGCCGCACCGGAAGGCGTGCTGCTGGTGACCAGTGACGCGCACGCGGGGCTGAAGCATGCGATCAAGGCAGTGCTTCCGGGAGCGTCATGGCAGCGCTGCCGGGTCCACTTCGCACGCAACATCACCCAGGCGCTCGGCTCGGCGCGCTCCAAGCCCGTCAACGCCCTGGTCTCCACGATCTTCGCCCAGACCAGCCCGGAAACGGTCCGCGAGGCCTATCAGCAGGTCACGGCCTCACTCGAGGCCTCCTTCCCGAAGATCGCGGCCATGCTCAAGGACGCCGAGGCAGACCTGACCGCATTCGCGGCGTTCCCCATCGAGCACTGGCGAAAGATCTGGTCGAACAACCCCATCGAGCGGGTGAACAGGGAGATCAAGCGCCGAGCAGACGTCGTCCAGATCTTCCCGAACCGGGACTCTGCGACCAGACTCGTCGGCGCAGTCCTCCAGGACCAGCACGAGGAATGGCAATACGGCGAACGCCGCTACATCAGCGACATCTCCCTACGCCGACTCGCCGACATGCTCACCAACGACACCCCCGAGACCACCAGCCGGCTCCTCATGACCGCCTGACCCAAAAGCCACCACACAACGGGACTTGACCGGGATGAGCGCAGCTAGCGCAGCTCTTCCACAGCGCCGAGGGGGAGGAGCATGCCGTCGCCTGGGCTCGTGACGTGCTCACCAAGGACAGACTGGACGCCGCCCGGAGCCCGTTGCGCTCGCTGCGCGCCCTCCGCCGTGCCGAGCGGCGCCTCGGTCTGATCACCGCCCGCTATCTCGTCGACGCCGTCGCAGGTCGCGGGGAGCGGGGCGATGGGGGAATGCGGCGCAGTCGCCTGATGCACTGACGGTGCACCCACCGCCGACGGGGGCTCGGCAGATTAGGACGGTCCGAGCCCGTGCCCGCCGACGTGCGTACGCGCTCCGCCGAGCGACTCCTCCCGCAGCACACAGGGAAGAGCCCCGAAGATCGATCTTCGGGGCCCTTCTCGCGTACTCCGCTGCGGTGGTCAGTGAACGGTCAGTGCACGACCTTCTCGGCCGGGGTGCGGTAGTCGCCGCCCGTGGCCTCGTCGATGACGTGCTTCTCGTGGCCGGCATGCTCGAGCGCCTCGCGGAGCGACGCCGGGGTGACCGGCTCGATGCGGTCCTTGAAGAAGAAGCTGGTGGCCTTGGCACGCAGGGAGGAGACTCCCTTGCCCGCCTTGAGCGGACGGTAGTCGTCGTGGGCGACGAGCTCCCAGCGCTCGTACTCGTCCAGCGGCTCGTGGATCTCGATCATGTCACCGGAGCCGGTGCGGACGATGCGGGAGGTCTCCCGGCCGTGCAGCACGAGATCGCGCTTCTGACGCTGGATCGAGAGGCACAGGCGCTTCGTGATGTAGAAGGCGAGCACCGGGGCCACGAAGAACGACACACGGAACAGCCAGGTGAGGTCGTTGATCGAGAGCTGCAGGGCGATCGCGATCAGGTCGTTGGTCGCCGCCAGCGCGAGGATCAGGTACGAGACGATCCAGGCGACGCCGATGCCGGTGCGCACCGGCGCGTTGTACGGCTTGTCCGCGAGGTGGTGCTCGCGATCGTCACCGGTGACCCAGGCCTCGATGAAGGGGAACAGGGCGAGGAACGCCAGCATCGCGCCGTAGATCGCCATCGGGATCAGCATGTTCAGCGAGAGGACGTACCCGAAGACCGTGATCTCCCAGCCCGGGATGAGGCGGAGGCCACCGTCGGTCCAGAGCATGTACCAGTCCGGCTGCGAGCCGGCCGAGACGGGGGAGGGGTCGTACGGGCCGTAGACCCACATCGCGTTGATCGACGTGGTCGCCGAGATCAGCGTGATGATGCCGAAGACGAGGAAGAAGAAGCCGCCGGCCTTCGCTCCGAACACCGGCAGGACCGGGTGCCCGACCACGTTGCGGTTCGTGCGGCCCGGGCCCGCGTACTGGGTGTGCTTGTGCACGACCACGAGCACGAGGTGGATCGCGATGAGTCCGAGGATCGCAGCAGGCACGAGCAGGATGTGGATCGTGAACAGGCGCGGGATGATGTCCGTGCCCGGGAACTCGCCGCCGAAGAGCAGCATCGACAGGTAGGTGCCGACGATCGGGATCGCCTTCATCAGCCCATCGGCGATGCGCAGGCCGTTGCCGGAGAGCACGTCGTCCGGGAGCGAGTAGCCGGAGAAGCCGGCCGCCATGCCCAGGATCATCAGCGAGAAGCCGATGAGCCAGTTGAGCTCGCGGGGCTTGCGGAAGGCGCCGGTGAAGAAGACGCGGAACATGTGCACGAAGATCGAGACCATGAACACGAGCGCCGCCCAGTGGTGCATCTGGCGGAACAGCAGTCCGCCCTTCACCTCGAAGGCGATCTCCATCGTCGACTCGAAGGCGCGGGAGACCGTGGCGCCCTGGAGCGCCTCGTACGGGCCGTTGTAGATGACCTCCTCCATGGAGGGGTCGAAGAACATCGTCAGGAAGACGCCGGAGATCAGCAGGATGACGAAGCTGTACAGCGCCATCTCGCCGAACATGAAGGACCAGTGGTCCGGGAAGACCTTGCGCGCGAAGAACTTCACGAAGCCGGCGCCGGAGAGGCGCTGGTCGAGGAAGTCTCCGCCCACCGCGCCGAGCTTGAGCAGGCGGGAGTCGTCGGAAGACTGCTTCCGGGAGCTGGGAGTCGTGGTCGTCATGAGATCACTTGTCCTTGTGGATGTTCCAGAAGCTGGGACCGATCGGCTCGGTGAAGTCGCCGGGGGCCACGAGATACCCCTCGGCGTCGACCTCGATCGGCAGCTGCGGCAGCGGACGGTGGGCCGGGCCGAAGATCACCTTGGCGCCGTCGGTGACGTCGAAGGTGGACTGGTGGCACGGGCAGAGCATGTGGTGCGTCTGCTGCTCGAACAGCGCGACCGGGCAGCCGACGTGCGTGCAGATCTTCGAGAACGCGAGCACGCCCTCCACGCCCATCGACATCGACTCGTCGTTCTTCGCGAGCTTGGGGTCGATGCGCACGATCACGGCCGCGGCCTTCGCGCGCTCCTCGAGGCGGTGCGGGGTCTCGTCGGTGAGGCCCTCGGGCATGACGTGGAAGATCGAGTTCATCGCGACGTCGGAGAGCTTGATCGGCGTGCCGTCGTGGTCCCGGGCGAGGCGCTGGCCCGGGTTCTGGCCCCAGAAGGTGTGGTGGAGCTTGTTGCCCGGGAGCGGGCCCAGCGTCGACAGCGGGGCGAGCACGGCGATGGGCAGGGCCGCGAGAGCCGCCACCATCGCGGTGACCATGACGGGACGACGGCCGATGCCGGTCTCCGCCAGACCGCTGGTGATCATCTCGGCAGCGGCCTTGCGCGTCTCGTCGGAGCCGCGGACGTCATGGCGCTCCTCGACCCACTCCTCGTCGGGCATGAGCGTCTTGGCCCAGTGCACCGCTGCGGCGCCGATGAAGAACACCGCGATCGCGAGACCGAGGCCCGTGACGAGGTTGGACCACCACAGCGCGCGGGGAGTGCCCTCCTCCGCGAAGATGTTGGTGTCCAGCGGCGTGACGAGGAAGTACGCCGCGATGAAGATGACCGTCCCGACCACGCTGAGGAGGAACATGAAGGCGACGAGTCGCTCGGCGCGCTTCTCCGCGGGCTTGGAGATGTCGGTCTGACGGGGGGTGTGGGGAGGCAGACCCGGGTTCGGGAACCCGCCGCCCTCCTTGGGGGCGAGGGTGCTGACCCGGGTGGGGGAGCTGCCGTCGGTGTTGGTGTTCATGCTCGCATTCACTTGGCCTTCGCCCCCAGCCACACGGCGGCGCCGAGGAGCAGGGACAGGATGATCGTCCAGGCGTACAGGCCCTCGGTCACGGGGCCGAGGGAGCCCAGGGAGATGCCGCCGGGGGAGCCGGTCTCCTCGAGGGTCTCGAGGTAGGTGATGACGTCCCGCTTGTCCTCGGGCGAGAGGTTGGTCTCGTTGAAGACCGGCATGTTCTGGGGACCGGTGTCCATGGCCTCGTAGACGTGCTTGCCCTCGACGCCCACGACCGGCGGGGCGTACTTGCCTCGGGTCAGCGCACCGCCGGCACCGGCGGCGTTGTGGCACATGGCGCAGTTCATGCGGAAGATCTCGCCGCCGCGCTCGGCGTTGCCCTTGCTGGTGTCCAGCCACTCCTCGTCCGGCACCGACGGGCCGGGGCCGAGCGAGGCCACGTACGCGGCGAGCTGACGGGTCTGCTCCTCGTTCATCTGCTGCGGCTTCTGGCGGGCCTGGGCGCCGGAGGCCTGCATGGGCATGCGGCCCGTGCCGACCTGGAAGTCGACGGCGGCGGCGCCCACGCCGATCAGCGAGGGGCCGAGGGTCTGACCGTCGGGGTCGCTGAGACCCGCGGCATCAAGTCCATGGCAGGTCGCGCAGTTGGCGAGGAAGAGGGCACGACCTTGCTCGACTTCGCTGTCGGTGTAGGCCTCGGCCTGGGCCGCCTGCGGCTGCAGGGCCGCGTACAGCCCGCCGGTCGCGACGAGCGCGAGCAGCAGGATCACGAGTAGCGCCATCGGGTGATGACGACGTGCGGCGAGAGCCTTCACGGTTCGGACCTCGATTCGTGGAGGGGGCGGGCGGGGAGGGACAGGAGTTCGGGGGTGCGTTGGGGCCCGGGGGCCGCTGCGCGGATCAGAAGATCGTCCAGTCGAAGTCGACCGGGACCACGTGGCCGGAGGAGGTGCCGGTCAGGATCGGGTCGAGCATGTACACGACGAAGAAGAGCACGATCCAGACCACGTCGACGAAGTGCCAGTAATAGGAGACGCAGATCGCCGAGACCTGCTCGTGGGCCGTGAAGCTCTCGGCGACGTAGGCGCGCATCAGCACCATCAGGAAGGCGACGAGGCCGCCGATCACGTGGAGGCCGTGGAAGCCGGTGGCGAGGTAGAAGACCGAGCTGAACGGCGAGGACGACATCGTGACGCCACTGTGGATGAGCTCGGCGTACTCGTAGGCCTGGCCCGAGACGAAGATCGCGCCGAGGATGAAGGTGAGCGTGTACCACTCGATCATCCCCCAGCCGGCGATGTTGAAGATCGAGCCCTCGCGGCGCTTGCGCGGCGAGAAGGACTGCCCCCAGGGGAAGCGGCCCTCGGCGACGAAGACGCCGATCTGGCAGGTGACGGAGCTGAAGACCAGGATCGAGGTGTTCAGCAGCGCGAAGCCATGGGTGAAGTTCGACTGGCCCTCGGCGAAGGTCTCCGGCGCCAACGACCGCAGCGTGAAGTACATCGCGAACAGGCCGCCGAAGAACATGAGCTCGCTGGCGAGCCAGACGAGGGTGCCGATCTGCGTCGGGTTCGGGCGGCCGACCGCTGGGGCGGCAGCGGGGGAGGAGCGCACAGGCAGAGTCGCAGTAGTCACGTCACCATTATGTCGTGTCGTCAGATTCGGTGTGTCGGTTCACGACGACCGAGCACATCGCGGGGCCTGCGCCCCGGGCGGACCGTGCCAGCATAGCCCTCCTGACGGCCTGTCACGAACCAGGACACGCGTCGATACGCCCAGGTGATCGACCATGTGCGTGCGTCGTGACCGTTCCGTGATCCGATCCGTGACCAGGGCGACGGTGCACCCGCTCGCAGGTGCGATGATCGAGGCATGAGCGAGCAGACCCCGACCTGGTCCCGGCTCACCGCGCGCCTGGTGCGCGGCGAGCATCTCGAGCACGCCGAGGCGAGCTGGGCGATGGACGAGATCATGACCGGAGAGGCGGGTCCCGTCCCGCTGGCGGGCTTCCTCGTGGCGCTCCAGGCCAAGGGCGTCAGCAGCATGGAGCTCGAGGCTCTGGCCGATTCGATGGTCGCCCATGCCCGTCCCGTCGCGGTGGAGCGGCATGCGATCGACATCGTCGGCACCGGGGGCGACCTCGCGCAGACTGTGAACATCTCCACGATGGCCTCGGTCGTGATCGCCGCGTCCGGCCGCACCGTCGTCAAGCACGGCAACCGCGCCTCGACCTCGCGCTCGGGCTCGGCCGACGTGCTCGAGGCGCTCGGCGTCCGGCTGGACCTCCCCGTGCCCGAGGTCGAGCGCCTGGTCGGCGAGGTCGGCATGACCTTCCTCTTCGCGCAGGTGTTCCATCCCTCCATGCGCTTCGCCGCCGAGGCGCGCAAGGGCCTGGGCATCCCCACCGTGATGAACATCCTGGGACCGATCACGAACCCCGCGCGGCCGCTCGCGAGCGCCGTCGGGGTCGCCGATCCGGCCATCGCCCCGACCGTCGCCGGCGTGTTCGCCTCGCGCGGCACCAGCGCCCTCGTCTTCCGCGGTCAGGACGGCCTGGACGAGCTCACGGTGAGCGTCTCCTCGGACGTCTGGGAGGTCCGCGGCGGGGAGGTGCGCTCGCACCTGCTGGACCCGACGGCGCTGCTGAGCATCCCCCGCAGCCCCCACGACGCGCTCCGCGGCGGCACGGCCGAGGAGAACGCACAGGTGGCCCGTGACCTCTACGCGGGCGCGAAGGACGGGCGGATGGGCCCGATCCGGGATGCGGTGCTGCTGAACGCCGCGGCGGGCATCCTCGCCCACGACGGCATCGGACAGCCGGCCGCCGACGGCTTCGAGGACCGCTTCCGCGCCGCCCACGCGGAGGCGGTCTCCACGCTCGACAGCGGGGCGCCGGCGACGCTGCTCGCGCGCTGGGCGGCGGCGTCCCAGGAGTCGCTCGCCGCGAACGGCTGAGCGCGCTCCCTCAGCCCTCGAGACCCAGGTCGAAGGCGGCGTCGAGGTCCCGCTTCGAGTAGGTCTTGAAGGCGATGTTGGTGGTGGTGTCCCGGACGCCCTCGACCCGGCTGAGCGAGCCGGCGATCACGCCGGCGAGGTCCTCGTGGTTCCGCACACGGGCCACCGCGATCAGGTCCACGTCGCCCGTGACGGAGTAGACCTGCTCGATCCCGTCGATGTCGACGATCGCCTCGGCGACCTCGGGGATGCGCTGGGGGTCGACGACGATCGAGACGATGGCGGTGATCATGGATTCTCCTTCGACGGGCGCGGGGGCGCCGAGCGGCTTCTCCCGTGAGCCTATTCCCCCGGAGCGGTCGAGGTCATGGCGAAGCGCCGGGAGAGGTGCTCCGCCTCGAAGCGGGCCCGGGCCGGCACCTGCCACGACCCCTCGCACAGCACCGTGCGCACGCCCTCGCCCTCGAGCCACCCCAGCAGGATCTCGGCCTCCTGGTGATACCCCTGGCACAGGGGCGCGGCGAGCTCGGCCTCGCCGGTCCCCGTCATCGCCAGGGAACGCGCGAAGGGCAGGGGGTCCTTCGCCGCCGGCACCAGGGTGGTCCCGGAGAACCGTCCGTAGCGCACGGCCAGCAGCTCCCAGCCGCGTCCGCCGATCACGGCCTCGGTGCTGGGCCGGGCCGCGATGAGCAGCGGCACCTCCGCGAGGGCGCGCAGCCGGGAGGCGCGACGGGCGGCGTCCAGATAGGCGAGAGCTAGTCGGCGCAGCTTCTCCGCCTCCTCGTAGCGTCCCGCGTCGACGTGGGCGCGCAGCCGGGAGGCGGCATGGTCGAGCACCTCGCGCGGGTCGGCGACCATGGCGCGGCGCAGCCGCTCGTGATGCCCGCTCGACGGGGCGGCGCTGCGCGCGGGAT
Source organism: Brachybacterium paraconglomeratum (assembly GCF_003994255.1). Lineage (GTDB taxonomy): Bacteria > Actinomycetota > Actinomycetes > Actinomycetales > Dermabacteraceae > Brachybacterium > Brachybacterium conglomeratum. Next base: position 24,143 of record NZ_ML133861.1, read on the forward strand.
CGGCCTCCAGCGCGGCACCGCGCCCCATGACCGCGTCGGTGAGCAGCCCGCGCAGCGGCTGGGCGTCGTGCCGGGAGGCGAGGGGGCCGATGTGCGCCGAGCCGTCGGCCTCCGTACGGGCCAGCCGCGCCCCGCGCAGCCCCTCGCCCGTCGGCCCGAGCCGCAGCCAGTGTGCCGCCTCCGGGCGCAGCCCGCGCCGGTTAGAGGGCGGCTTCTCCTGCGCGATCAGCCGCAGCTCGCGCACGGCGGCCTCGGTGGCGGTGGCGCACTCGATCACGCGCAGCGACTCCGCGCGCGGCAGCATGTCCAGGATCGCGCGGCGCGTCTCGCTCGCGGTGAAGTAGGTGCGCACCCGGGAGCGCAGGTTCCGGGAGGTGCCGACGTACAGCACCGAGCCGTGCGCATCGAGGAACTGGTAGACGCCGGGGACCGAGGGGACGTCGGCCGCGAGGTGCTTCTTGCGCAGCTGCACGGGCTTGGCCCGGCGGTGGGCCGTGCCGAGGTCCTCGAGCGTCGAGGCGCCGGTCGGGCCCAGCCGGGCGATGATCGCGTGGAGCACGTCGACCGTCGCGCGGGCATCCGAGAGGGCACGGTGGTCCGGGGTGACCGCCGCCCCGACATGGGCGGCGAGGGTCGAGAGCTTGTGATCGCGCACCTCGTCGCGGCGGAAGACCGTCCGGGCGAGTGCGAGGGTGTCCAGCACGGTCGGCGCGGGCCACTCCAGCGCGCACTCGGCAGCGCGGGCGCGCAGGAAGCCGATGTCGAAGCGGGCGTTGTGGGCCACCAGCGCGGCCTCGGGCCCGACGAAGTCCAGGAACATCGGCAGCACGGTCCGGATCGAGGGGGCGCCGCGCACGGTCGCATCGGAGATGCCGGTGAGGGAGGCGATGTAGGCCGGGATCGGACGCTCCGGGTCCACGAAGGTGCGGAACTCGCCGAGCACCTCGCCGCCGCGCACCTTCACCGCGCCGATCTCGGTGATCGCGTCCGCGGCGGGATCCGTCCCGGTGGTCTCGAGATCGACCACCACCAGCGTCGCCTCCGCGAGCGGGGTGCCCAGGTCCTCGAAGCTGAGCTGACGGCGTGCGGGCATGGGGGACAGGCTACGACGCGGCCCCGACAGCCGGACGTCGGGAGGCTGCGCGGGCACCGGTCCGCGACGAGCCCGGACGCACGACGGGCCCCGCGATGCGCGACGGGCCCCACGACGCACGACGGGCCCCGGCACCGCCGGGGTGCCGGGGCCCGTCGGCCGTCGGGAGGCGCGCCCGCGCTCAGCCCTGGGGCTTGGGCGCGGAGTAGATCTTCTCGATGATCGGGGCGAGGTCCTTCACGACCACGTTGCGCTTGAGCTTCAGCGAGGGCGTGAGATAGCCGTTCTCCTCGGTGAAGTCGGAGTCGATGACCACGAAGGAGCGGATCGACTCGGCCCGGGAGACCGACTCGTTCGCCCGGTCCACCACCTTCTGCAGCTCGGCGCGGATCTCCGCGTCCTCCGCGGCCTGGGTGAGGCTCATCTCCGGCTTGCCGTTGTTCTTCAGCCAGGTCGGGAGCATCTCGGCGTCCAGCGTGAGGATCGCGGCGACGAAGGGCTTCTGGTCGCCGATCACCACGCACTGGCTGACCAGGGGGTGGGAGCGCAGCTGGTCCTCGAGCTGCGCCGGGGAGACGTTCTTGCCGCCCGCGGTGACGATGACCTCCTTGCGGCGTCCGGTGATCGTGATCGATCCGTCGTCGGCGAGGGAGCCGAGGTCACCGGTGTGGAACCAGCCGTCCTTCAGGGACTCGGCGGTGGCCTCGGGGTTGTTGTGATAGCCCTTGAACACCATCACGCCCTTGACCAGCAGCTCCCCGCTGTCGTCGATCGCGACGGAGGAGCCGGGCAGGGGCGGGCCCACGGTGCCGGGGCGGACGTCCCAGGGCAGGTTCACGCAGATCGGCGCCGTGGTCTCGGTGAGGCCGTAGCCCTCGAGCACGGTCACGCCGATGCCGCGGAAGAAGTGGGACAGCCGCGCACCCAGCGGAGCGCCGCCGGAGACCGCCCACTTGACCTGACCGCCCATCGCCTCGCGCAGGGTGCCGTAGACGAGACGGTCGAAGAGCTTGTGCTTGAGCGAGAGGGTGAGCGGGACCTTCCCGTCGGCCAGCGCGGTGGAGTAGTCGATCGCGGTCTTCGCGGCGGCGCCGAAGATCCTGCCCTTGCCGCTGGCGATCGCCTTGGCCTCGGCGCCGTTGTAGACCTTCTCGAACACGCGCGGCACGGCGAGCAGGAACGTGGGCTTGAAGGCGGCGAGGTCGGGCAGGAGGTTCTTGGTGTCCGGGGTGAAGGCCGTGGTGACCGGCCAGGCCGCGGCGAGCACCGTGATCAGACGGGCGAAGACGTGCGCCATGGGCAGGAACATCAGCAGGCGCGAGCCGCTGGGCAGCACCTTCTCGCCCAGCAGCGTCACCGCGCTGCGGGTGGTGTCGACGAAGTTCGCGTGCGTGAGCTCGGCGCCCTTGGGACGGCCGGTCGTGCCGGAGGTGTAGATGATGGTGGCGACGTCGTCGAGACGGCGCGCGGTGCGCCGGGACTCGAGCTCCTCGTCGCTGATCCCTGCGCCGCGCTGCCTGAGGTCCTCGAGGATCCCGTCCTCCAGCACGCCGATGCGCTGCAGCGCCGGCAGCTCGCCGCGCACCGACTCCATGTCCTCCTTGTGGCGCGTGGACTCGACGAGGGCGAACTTCGCCGCGGAGTCCGAGGCGATCCACTGGATCTGGCTCGGGGAGGAGGACTCGTAGATCGGGACGCTGACGCCGCCGGCCCACCAGATCGCCCAGTCCGCCAGCGCCCACTCGTAGCGGGTGCGGGAGAGGATCGCGACGACGTCGCCAGGGGCGACCTCGGAGGCGATCAGCCCCTTCGCGACCGCCTTGACGTCCTCGACGAAGTCGGCCGTCCGCATCGGTCGGTAGCCGCCGCCCTCCTGGGCGAGCTCGAAGATCGGCACGGAGGGATCCGCCCTGAGGCGCCCCAGCAGCAGGTCCGTCGAGTTCTCGTCGGGGCTGCTGTGATGCTGGGGCGGCGTGGTGTACTGCTTCATCGAATCTCCTTCGATCCGGCGGGGTGCACGTGACCGGCGTACCGGACGACCTGGCCGGAAGCGCTGGTGGGGTCGTGACGAGTCTACGGCAGAGCGCCACTACGATGAGCGCGACAGCTGCGCGACGACCGGATGCGCGCGGCGCGCAGGGGAACGAGGCAGGGACGGATGCTCTCCATCGGAGTCGACATCGGCGGCACGAAGATCGCGGCAGGGGTCGTGGACGAGGACGGCGAGATCATCGCCGCGACCACGCGCAGCACGCCGGCGACGGACCCGGCGCTGCTCGAGGCCGCGGTCGCCGATGCGGTCGCGGAGCTGCGCGGCGAGCACGCCGTCGGCGGGATCGGCGTCGGCGCGGCCGGGTTCATCGGCGCGGACCGGCGCACCGTCACCTTCGCCGCGAACCTGGCCTGGCGCGATCACCCCCTCGCCGACGAGCTCGAGCGCCTCACCGGGCTCCCGGTCGTCGTCGAGAACGACGCGAACGCCGCCGGCTGGGCGGAGTTCCGCTTCGGCGCGGCCCGGGAGGCGCGCCACATGCTGATGCTCACCGTCGGGACGGGGCTCGGCGGCGCGGCCGTGATGGAGGGGGTCCTGCTGCGCGGCAGCGCGGGCTTCGCCGGCGAGGTCGCCCACATGACCGCGGTGCCCGACGGGCAGTGGTGCGGGTGCGGGCTGCGCGGCTGCCTCGAGCAGTACACGGCCGGCACCGCGCTCGTGCGCGCCGCGAAGCGCCGGGCCGCGAGCGGCGACCCGCTGCTCGGTCCGCTGGTGCAGGCCGCGGGCGGGGACCGGCGCGCGATCGACGGCCCGCTCGTCACGCGACTGGCCCAGCAGGGAGACCCGGGCGCGCGGGAGCTCATCGCCGAGATCGGGACCTGGCTCGGACGCGGCGCGGCGACGATCTCCGCGCTGCTGGACCCCGACGTGATCGTCGTCGGCGGCGGCGTCTCGGCCGCCGGGGACCTGCTGCTGGATCCCGCCCGGCAGGCGTACTCCGCGAGCCTCACCGCCCGCGCGCACCGGCCCCTGGCGCCCTTCGTGCTCGCCGGCATGGGGAACCGTGCCGGGATCGTCGGCGCCGCGGACCTCGCCCGCTGAGCCGCGCAGGCGGGGAGCGCAGCCGCGCAGGCGGGGAGCGCTGCCGCGCAGGCGGGGAAAGCAGCCGCGCAGGCGGGGGCCGGCTCAGACCTCGGCGCCGTCGTCCCCCTCGTCGCGGGGGCGGCGCGGCAGCCGCAGCAGCAGCGAGACCATCCCGCCGAGCGCCGCGGCGCCGCCGGCCCATCCGAGCACGGAGGGCAGCGAGGACGAGAGCGTCACGGCGAGCAGGAGCACGAAGCCACCGAGCAGCGCGGTCCACGACCACAGCACCGCGGAGGAGGGCTGGGGGAGGTCCGGGTCCGGCGGGTCGAAGTCGCCGTAGAGCACCTCGTCGTCGTCGAGCTCGCGCGGCGGGGCGTCCCGCGGCCCCCTCGAGGGGTGTGCCTCGCGGGCACGTCGACGGGATTCCTGCAGGGCCGCCTCGGTCGGCTGCCCGTCCTCGTCCTCCTCAGTGGCGAAGCGGCCGGGGCCGTCCTCGTCTTCCGGCGCGGCCGGCTCGCGCGGCGCCCTGCCGGGGCCGAGCGCGAGCCCCTCGTCGCGCAGCATCCGGGCGAACTCTGCGTCAACGTCGCGGGGCTCGGGGGAGCGGCCGTCCTCCCCGGTCATCGGGACCCCTCGGGGAACGGGACATGGGCGTCCAGGAACCGGGCCGAGGTCTCGAACAAGATCGGGGCGTCGTGGTCGAGCGTCGCGAGATGGTGGCTCCGGGTGAGCGAGAGCCGTTCGACGGGCCCGCGGACCCGGGAGGCGACGAGATCGCTGTCGGAGGGCGGGACGGTGTGGTCGACGCGGGAGGTCGCCAGCAGCAGCGGCGCCTCGACGGCGCCGAGTCCCTCGCGGGTGCGGCGGAACAGCCGGCGCAGCTGGCCGACGGCGCGCAACGGCAGCCGCTCGTACGCCTCCTCGGAGACGTCCGCGCGCGCGATGTCCGACCCGATCCCGGGCAGGGTGCGCACCACCGGGGCGAGCAGATCGGCCGCGGCCGCGATCCGGGGCAGCGTCATCCCCGGGTTCACCGCGACCACGGCGGAGATCGCCCCGGCGAGCTCCTCGTCCTCGGCGAGCGCGAGGGCGAGGTTCCCGCCCATCGACAGCCCGCCCACCGCGATCGGCCCGAGCTCGCCGGACAGCTCCAGCGCCGCCTCGCGCACGCATCCGTACCAGTCCTGCCAGCTGGTGCGCGCGAGGTCCTGCTCAGTGCGCGCATGGCCGGGCAACAGCGGCAGCTCGACCTCCCAGCCGAGCGCGGCGTGGTGCTCCGCCCAGGGACGCAACGACTGCGGCGAGCCGGTGAACCCGTGGCACAGGAGGAGCCCGCCGCGCGGGTTAGAGTGACCCCGCGCGCGCCACGGCAGGGACAGTTCGCTGAAAGCCATGGGGACATCGTCGCATCCGATTCCGCCCGGGGCATCCTCGCCCCGTCCTCGAGCGCCCGCAGGAGGGCCGACGTGCTGTACGAGATCGCCAAGCCCTTCGTCATGGCGGTGGTGAGGGCCGTGTGGGCGCCGACGCTCAGCGGCCACGAGAACATCCCCGAGCAGGGACCGGTGATCCTGGCGTCGAACCATCTCACCTACGCCGATACCGTGTTCCTTCCCGGACAGGTGCGGCGCAGCGTGCACTTCCTGGGCAAGTCCGACATCTTCTCCGGCCGCTCGCCGATCGCGCGGCTGGCCGGCGCGGTGATGCGGGGGCTGCACGTGATGCCCGTGGACCGCAGCGGCGGCGGTGCCGCGCGCACCGCGATCCAGGCGGGGCTCGAGGTGCTCTCCCGCGGCGACGTGCTCGGCATCTATCCCGAGGGGACCCGCAGTCCCGACGGCCGGCTGCATCGCGGGAAGACCGGGGTGGCGCGCTTCGCCCTCGCCGCGGAGGCACCGATCGTGCCGGTCGCGATGATCGGCGCCTTCGAGGCGCAGCGGGGACGGAAGTACTTCCCGCGCCGCCGACCCCGCATCCATGTGGAGGTCGGGGCGCCGATCGATCCGGCGGAGGTTCTCGCCCGCCATCCCGGAGCCGACGAGGCGACACGGCTGCGCGCCGTGACCGACGAGGTCATGGACCGGATCGCCGCGCTCTCCGGGCAGGAGCGGGCCCCGGAGTACGCGAGCGACGTGAAGCGCCGGCTGCGCGCGGAGCAGGCCGCCGCGAAACCCGCGGGGACGCGGCGCCGACGGCGCTGAGCCCGTGACGGGCTCTCGCCCGGCCCGCGCCGTGCCCGCGACGGGCCGCGCACTGCCCGGCGATCGGTCCCTGCGCACGCACCCGTGCGGAACTGGCTACCCTGTCGGCGTGACTCCATTCAGCCCCGACGCCCCCGCCCGCGCCCACGACTTCTCGCTGTCCTCGGCCGATGACGGCCTGGCGGCGCTCGGCGCCTGGCGCGAGCTCCCGCGCGTGCAGCAGCCCGTGTGGCCCGACGAGGGGTCCCGCGCCCAGGTCTTCGACGACCTGCGTGCCGCGCCGCCGCTGGTCTTCGCCGGCGAGGTCGACGTGCTGCGCGAGCGCGTCGCCGCCGCGGCCCGCGGCGAGGCCTTCCTCCTCGCCGGCGGCGACTGCGCCGAGACCTTCGCGGACTCCACCGCGGATCGCATCCGCAACAAGATCCGCACCATCCTGCAGATGGCGGCCGTGCTCACCTACGGCGCCTCCGTGCCTGTCGTGAAGATGGGCCGGATGGCCGGACAGTTCGCCAAGCCCCGCTCCGCCGACGAGGAGACCCGCGACGGCGTGACACTGCCCACCTATCGCGGCGACGCGGTCAACGAGCACGCCTTCACCGAGGAGGCCCGGATCCCGGATCCGCGCCGCCTGTGGAAGACGTACACCACCAGCGCCTCCACGCTGAACCTCCTGCGCGCCTTCACGAACGGCGGCTTCGCGGACCTCCGCGAGGTCCATTCCTGGAACCGGGGCTTCACCTCCTCGGGCGTCGGCTACGACCGCTACGAGGAGCTCGCGGTGCAGATCGACAAGGCCGTGCGCTTCATGGACGCGATCGGCGCGGACTTCGACGCGCTGAAGGTCGTGGAGTTCTACGCCTCCCACGAGGCGCTGCTGCTGGACTACGAGGAGGCGCTCGCGCGCATCGACTCCCGCACCGGCGAGATCTATGGCTGCTCGGGCCACTTCCTGTGGATCGGCGAGCGCACCCGTCAGCTCGACGGAGCGCACGTGGAGTTCATGTCCCGTCTGCGCAACCCGATCGGGGTGAAGCTCGGCCCCGACGCCTCCCTCGACGACGCGCTGCGTCTGATCGACCGCCTCGACCCCGAGCGCGAGCCGGGCCGTCTCACCTTCATCACCCGCATGGGCGCCGGGAAGATCCGTGACCGGCTCCCGGCGCTGGTCGAGGGCGTGCGGGACTCCGGCGCCCAGGTCGCCTGGGTGACGGACCCGATGCACGGCAACACCATCACCTCCTCCAACGGCTACAAGACCCGCCGCTTCGAGGACATCCTCGACGAGGTCGTGGGCTTCTTCGAGGTGCACCAGGAGCTCGGAACCGTCCCGGCGGGCCTGCACATGGAGCTCACCGGCGACGACGTCACCGAGGTCCTGGGCGGCACCGGGGAGATCGACGAGGAGGGCCTCACCCGTCGCTACGAGACCCTCGTGGACCCGCGGCTGAACCATCAGCAGTCCCTCGAGCTCGCCTTCCTCGTCGCGGAGATGCTCTCCCGCCGCTGAGCGGCTTCGCGCACCCGGTAGCCCGACGACGACGGCGCCGCCCCGATCGGGGCGGCGCCGTCGTCGTGCCCGGGAGGCGGGAGCGCCGGAGCCTCGCCGCCCCGGCTCCGGGGTTCAGAAGACCTTGATCGTGATCGTCGAGCCCTTGGCCTGCTGGCTTCCCGCCGCGGCGGTCTGCTCGTAGACCTGGCCGAAGACCGGCTCGCCCTTGTCATGGACGACCTCGACCGTGAACCCGGCCGCCTCGAGGGCGGAGCGGGCCTCGGCCTCGGGCTTCTTGAAGACGTCCGGGACCGTGACCATCTCGGGGCCGAGGGAGGTGACGATGTGGACGGTGTCCCCGCGGTGCAGGGTGCCGGAGGCGGGGGACTGCGAGATCACCGAGCCCTTCGGGACCGACGGGGAGTGCGCCTCCGCGCTCGTGACGCGGAAGCCGGCCGCCTCGAGGGTGGAGCGCGCCGAGGCCGCGGGGGCGCCGGTCTGGTCCGGCACGGACAGCGGCTGACGGCCCTGCGAGACGACCACGTGGACCTCGCCGCCCTCGGGGAGCGCCTCGGCGTCGGCCGACTGGGAGATCACCACGCCCTGGGGGACGGTCTCGGAGTACTCCGCCTCGTCCTCGACCAGCTCGAGCCCGAGCGCCTCGACCTGCTCGCGCGCCTCCTCGAGGCCGGTGCCCTCGAGCGCGGGGACGGGGAAGGTCTCCACCCCCTTGGAGACCACGAGGTGGACGTCGCTGCCCTTCTTCAGGGTGGTGCCGGTCGAGGGCTCCGCGGAGATCACGTGCCCGGCCGGGACCGTGTCGTCGAAGCGCTCCTGGGTCCGCACGGTCAGATCGGAGGCGGTCAGCTCCGCCTCCGCGTCCTGCAGCGGGGTGCCGGTGACGAGCGGGACGGTCCGGTCGGCGCCGGGGCCGGTCTCGAGATACCAGTCGGCGCCGGTCCACGCCCCGCCCGCCAGCACGGCCACGAGGCTCAGCGCGGCGAGCGCGGCCATCGGCCGGGAGCGGCGGCGCGCGCCGACGGGCAGGTGCCGTCCGCGCCGGGCGCGGGGAGCGCGCACGACGAGGCTGCGCGTCCTCTCGTCCTCCTCGGCGGCGGCGCCCTCGGGCTCCTCGGCGTCCGTCCCGTCCTCGTCCTCCGCCTCCCCACCGGCGCCGGCGTCGGGCGCGGTGGTCTCGGCATCGGCGCCGCCGGGCGCGAAGACGCGCGGGCCGCGGGAGATGTCGGCCGCGACCTCGTCCAGTGAGGAGGTGGGGTGGGGGACGTCGCCGGTGTCGCTCGGCTCGATCTCCTCGGGCCGGGCGGCGAGCACCGCCGCGGGGAGCGTGCGGAGGAGCTCCCGCACCGCCTTCAGCAGGTCCGCAGCGGAGGCGGGTCGCTGCTCGACCCCGCGCGCGCAGGCCCAGGTGATCAGGGAGTCCAGAGGGCGGGGGATGCCGGAGACCAGCGTCGAGGGCGCGGGGATGTCCTCGTGGACGTGCTGGAAGGCGATGTGCACCGGCTGCTCGCCGCGGAAGGGCTGCCGTCCGGTCAGCATCTCGAACAGGACCACGCCGAGGGAGTAGAGGTCGCTGCGCTCGTCGGCCTCGCCGCGGGTGACCACCTCGGGGCTGATGTAGGCGACGGTGCCGAGCAGGGCGGCGCCGGTGGAGGAGTTGTTCGCGCCGATCGCGCGGGCGAGCCCGAAGTCGGCGACCTTCACGGTGTCCTGCCGGTCCAGCAGGATGTTCTCGGGCTTGATGTCCCGATGGACGATCCCGGCCCCGTGCGCGGCGACCAGCGCCTCCAGCACCTGCGCCGTGATCTCGAGGGACTCGCCGACGGTGAGGCGGCCGCGCTCCACGATCCGGGCGCGCAGCGTCTCGCCCTCGATGAGCTCCATGGCGAGGTAGATGCGGTCCTCGTCCTCGCCCTGGTCGAAGACTCCGACGACGTTGCGGTGGGCGAGGCGGGCGGCGGAGCGCGCCTCCCGTCCGAAGCGACGGCGGAAGTCCTCGTCCATCGCGAGGTGGGGATGCATGATCTTCAGGGCCACGACGCGGTCCAGCCGCTGGTCGTGCCCGCGGTGCACGGTCGCCATTCCGCCGCGCGCGATCGGCTCCTCGACCCGGTAGCGGTCGTCGAGGAGCAGGCTGATGCCGGGGGAAGTCGACGTCGCCGAGCTCACGTGTCCGAATCTATGGGGCGGGGGGCCCCGGAACCGGGAACGACACACGCGGCGCGCGGCACAGTGACGGGGTCGACGGGATGCGCGGGCCGCCGGAGCCGTGGCACTCTGGTCCCGTGAACGACCTGGACACCCTCATCACCGAATGGCTCACCCTCCCCGACGTCGCCGAGCATCTCGACGTCGAGGTCTCGCGCGTCCGCCGCCTCATCGAGGAGGGCCAGCTGGTCGCCGTGCGGCGCGGGGATCCCGTGGTGCGCATGGTGCCGGCGCTGCTGCTCAAGGACGGCGAGATCACCCCGCACCTGCCCGGCACGATCACCGTGCTGCGCGACGGCGGCTTCGAGGACGCGGAGCTGCTGGCCTGGCTGTTCGAGGAGGACGACTCGCTCCCCGGCCGTCCCATCGACCACCTCCGCCGGGGCCAGCGCGGCGAGGTGCGCCGCCGGGCGCTCGCCCTCGCCCTCTGAGTCGCCGCCTGGCAGGCCGACCAGGACGTCCCGTCCCGGTCGGCGCCGGCCTCAGGCCCGCAGCGAGTCGACGTCCGTCGCACGCACTGCGAGGGCCTCGAGCCCGGCGCGGCCCAGCTCTCCCAGCCCCTCGGCGGCCTCCAGGAGCTCCCGGCCCCGGGTGGCGCGAGCGCGCACGTCGGCGGCGACCGAGGCGACGGCCCCCGTCGCGACCATGAGCTCGTGCACGGCGTGGACGGCCGCCTCGTCCGCCTCGGCATCGCCGACCACGCGCGAGAGCAGGCGCTGTCCCTCGGCGTCGGCCGCGGCCTCGGTGCGGGCCAGGAGCACGGTGCGCTTGCCCTCGACGATGTCGCCGCCGATCGGCTTGCCGGTGGCGTCCTGGTCCCCGACCACGCTGAGCAGGTCGTCGCGCAGCTGGAACGCGGTCCCCACCTCGATCGCCCAGCTGGAGAGCGCCTCGAGCTCCGGCTCCTCGGCGCCCATCAGCGCCGCCCCCATCCGCACGGGCCGCAGCACGGTGTACGGCACCGTCTTCCAGCGGATCACCGAGAGCGCGGCCTGCTCCGCATCGGGGGCGGAGGCGAAGCCGCCCGCCTGATGGAGGATGTCGAGGTGCTGCCCGGACATCACCTCGGTGCGCATGGCCTCGAACTCGGCGCGGGCCGCCGCGACGCGTGCGGCGGGACCCGGGATCGCCGCTGCGATCTGCTCCGCCCAGGTCAGGGCGAGGTCGCCGAGCACGATCGCGACCGCGACGCCGAACTCCTCGGCGGAGCCGGAGAGCCCGGCGGCCTCGTGCGAGCGCTGGGCCCGGACATGCTGCGCCGGGCGTCCCCGCCGCACGGGGGAGTGGTCGATCACGTCGTCGTGGAGCAGCGCCGCCGCCTGCACGAGCTCGATCGCCGCGCCCAGCCTCGCGAGCGCCTCCACCTCCTCTGCCGTCGGCTCCCGGCGGAGCGCCGCGACCCCGCCCCAGAAGCAGAACCGGGGACGGAGCAGCTTCCCGCCCTCGAGGAAGGCCTTGAGGTCGTCCACCAGCGCCGCGCTCTCCATCGAGATCCGCCCCAGCTGCGCCCTGCGCTCGGAGAGCTCGGCGGACGTGACCTCCTCGATCCGGGAGACGAGCAGCGCGTCGAGATCCGAGAGGCGAGCGGCGGGGGGAGTCGGCGAGGCAGCGGTCATCGAGGGGTCCTTTCGCACGGGTGCCCCTGATCCTCCCATGCACGCCTGGGACCTCCCGCGCACGCCCGGGCGCGACGCGACCGTTCCTCCCCACCGGGGCTCCGTCCCCAGGGCGCGCTCCTCCCGCCCGCTCGGCCGCCCGATCGCGCAGGGTCGGGGCATGACGACGCACATCACCCCCGCCGATCCCGGCCGCCACCTCGGCGCGGCCGCCGACCCCGCCGAACTCCTCGCCGAGGCGCGGCTCAGCCTGTACGAGGCCCCCTCGGACTGCCTGCTCCTTTCCGGCACCGCCGCACCGGGCCGCCAGCCCCTGATCACCCGGTCCTCCCTGCACGACCTCCTCGCTCCGTGCGGCGGCGAGAATCTCCGCCGCCACGTCCGCCTCGTCGCCGAGCGGGGAGCGGAGGGGATGCACGCCCTGATCGTGATCGGCGACGGCCGGCAGAGCGTGCTCGAGCCGCTGGTGCGCGAGGTGCTCGCCCGCGCCGGCGGCCTCGTGGCCGCCACCGCCGCCGCGCTCGGCCCGGGCGGGGCGCAGCTGCTCAGCCTCCGCGGCGCCGCCGACGGACGCCGCTGGGAGCTCCGAGCGGCGACGGGCGGGGACGAGGAGCTTCTGGCCGTGCCGGCCGGGCCGCTGCGCGACTTCGCCGCGACGCAGGCCGCGGCCCGCGCGGTCCTGGCGGGGCGAGCCATCCCCCAGGAGGCCCGCCCCGAGCCGCTGCTCGAGGAGATCGGGCGCGCCCTGCACCTGCCGCCCCCGGACCTCGCCTCCGCCGCCGATCCCGGCCTCCTCCTCGCCGAGGCCGGCGCGGCCCTCCGTGCCCTGCGGCGGGGCCGGCCGGGGGCTGTCGGCGCGGACGGGATGACGAAGTGTGAACACATCGCGCAGCTGCTCGCGGCGCTCGCCGTGGACCGCCTCCACTGGGAGCTCCTCGCCCAGCTGGTCGAGCACGGCGGGGCGCCGCCGATCGCCCGCGAGACCCTCCTCCAGGAGCTCGTCGCCGATCCCACCAGACGCCCCCACCCGGACGTCTGCGCAGGTGGCAGGGTGTACGTGCTGCTCGAGGAGATGCGCTGCGTGGCCTCGGCGGCGCTCGATGCCGCGGGGCCCGCCGCGCGCGGCACTGCGCGCCCTGCGTGGCGGGCGCTGACCGCTCTGCTGGTCCTGCTCGCCTGGTGGAACCACCGCTTCGCGACCGCGGGGAGCCTCGTCGACGAGCTCCGGCATCGGGAACCGGACTCCACTCTGGCACCCTTGCTGTCGAGAATGACCGACACCCCCGTCTTCCCCGCCTGGTGGCCCAGCACCTGAGGGGAGGGGGAGCCCGGGAGCACCGCGCCGGGCAGGAAGGAACGCTGCCGATGACCCTCCTCGGAGAGCACCGCGGCCCCGACGCCCCGACCGACCCGCAGGGCGACGGAGGGCCCGCCGCCCAAGCCGCGGCGGAGCACCGCACGGGGACCCCCGCCCTGCTCGGGGCATGGCACCCCGACCGCGGCGCGGGAGACCGACGGTTCACCTCGATCGGCGCGCTGCCGCTCGAGAGCGGCGAGGTGCTCGAGGACGTCACGATGGCCTACGAGACCTGGGGGACCCTCGACCGCGACCGCGGCAACGCCGTCCTCGTCCTCCATGCCCTGACCGGCGACTCCCATGTGCGCGGCGCCGCCGGGCCGTCCCACCCCACGCCCGGCTGGTGGGAGGAGATCGTCGGCCCCGGGCGGCCGATCGACACCGACCGGTACTTCGTCATCGCCCCCAACGTGCTCGGCGGCTGCCAGGGCAGCACCGGACCGAGCTCCGCCGCTCCCGACGGACGGCCCTACGGCTCCCGCTTCCCGCAGGTGACGATCCGCGACCAGGTCGCGGCCGAGCACCGCCTCGCCGAGGAGCTGGGCCTGCCCCGCTGGGCGCTGGTGATCGGCGGCTCGATGGGCGGCATGCGGGCGATCGAATGGGGAGTCACCCACCCCGAGCAGGTCGAGCGCCTCGCCGTGATCGCCTCGTCGGCCCGCGCGAGCGCCGACCAGATCGCCTGGAACAGCGCCCAGGTCGCGGCGATCCGCGTCGACCCCGCCTTCCACGGCGGCGACTACTACCACCTCCCGCCGGAGGAGGGCCCCCACGCCGGGCTCGGCATCGCCCGCCGCATCGCCCACACCACCTATCGCACCGCCGACGAGCTCGAGGCGCGCTTCGGCAACCGCTCCCAGGGCCCCGAGAACCCCCTCGACGGCAGCGGCCGGCACCAGGTGACCAGCTACCTCGACCATCACGCGGTCAAGCTCTCCCGCCGCTTCGACGCGAACTCCTATGCCACCCTCGCCCAGTCGATGAGCACCCATGACGTGGGCCGCGACCGCGAGGGCACCGCCGCGGCCCTGCGGCGCGTGCGTGCCCGGACCCTGGTCGTCGCGATCGACTCCGACCGCCTCTTCCCGCCGGAGCTCGTGCGCGAGATCGCCGAGCACGTCCCGGTCGCCCGCTGGCAGCTGGCGAGCTCGCCGATCGGGCACGACGCCTTCCTGCTGGCCCATCCGGGACTGGAGAAGTGGATCGGCGACCTGCTGGACCATTAAGCTGGCCGCGCCGCAGCACCGCTGCGCAGGGAGGAGACGTCGCGTGACCATCGTCGTGGGGTACGCCCCGTCCACGCAGGGGAGGGCCGCGCTGCGCGCCGGCATCCGCTACGCCGAGCGCACGGGCTCGCCGCTGCTCGTCGCCGCCCATCAGCACGCCGTGCCCGGCAGCGGAGGGGCCGCCGCGACCGAGGAGGAGGTGCGCGCTGAGCTCGAGGAGCAGGGCGCGGACCTCGAGGGCGTCACGATCCGCCGAGGCCCCGACCGCGAGATCGGCGAATTCCTGCTCGCCACGATCGAGGACGTCCAGGCCGAGCTCGTGGTGATCGGCCTGCGCCGCAAGTCGCCGATCGGCAAGCTGAACCTCGGCGCCTCGGCCCGCAGGGTCGTGCTCGGCGCGCCCTGCCCTGTGCTCACCGTCAAGGACCAGGACCCCGCCTGAGCCGCGGCCGGGGCTGCCCGGGACGCGACGGCGCGGAGGCGCCGATCACGTGCCGCGCGGCCGGGGAGCGGGGTGCGGGAATACCTGCCCCTGAAGAGCGTTACACTGAGCAGGCTTGACGGCACCGTGCCTTCGTGCGCCCCTTCCGCGGTACAGACCGGGAACGCGACACGCGGCGCACACCGTGAGCCGCGCCGAGAAGACCGATCGCCCGAGTGCGGCGGACCGCCCGCACCGGGCCGCCGCCGGAAGAAGGAACTCTGTGACCTCCTCCAAGACTGCTGAGACCGCCCCCGCGGCGAAGAACAGCACCAGCGCCGCGGCCTCGACGACCGACGAGGCCGTCGAGGGCGGTGCCCCCGTGACCGACGAGGGCGGTGCCGCGAAGACCACCACCAAGACGGCCGCGAAGAAGACGGCCGCGAAGAAGGCCGCCCCCTCGAGCCGGGGAGCCTCCGCCAAGCGCACCAGCGCCAAGGCCGCCGCGAATACCTCCGATCAGGCCGAGGCCCCCGAGGCCGAGGACTCCGCCGAGGAGGCCGAGGCGCCCAAGGCCTCCCCCGGCGACCGAAAGGTCGAGGAGTCCGGTGGCTTCGTGTACAACGCCGCCGAGGACGATGCCCCTGCCCAGCAGGTCGTCACCGCCGGCGCGACCGCCGACCCGGTCAAGGACTACCTCAAGCAGATCGGCAAGGTCGCGCTGCTCAACGCCGCCCAGGAGGTCGAGCTCGCCGAGCGCATCGAGGCCGGCCTCTACGCCGAGCAGAAGCTCAAGGGCGACGAGTCCTATCGCGACAAGAACGGCCGCCTCACCAAGGCCGGCCGCGAGCTGACGATGATCGCGGACGACGGCCGCGCCGCGAAGGACCACCTGCTCGAGGCGAACCTCCGCCTCGTCGTCTCCCTCGCCAAGCGCTACACCGGCCGCGGCATGCTGTTCCTGGACCTCATCCAGGAGGGCAACCTGGGCCTGATCCGCGCGGTCGAGAAGTTCGACTACGCCAAGGGCTACAAGTTCTCCACCTACGCCACCTGGTGGATCCGACAGGCGATCACCCGCGCCATGGCGGACCAGGCCCGCACCATCCGCATCCCGGTGCACATGGTCGAGGTCATCAACAAGCTCGCCCGAGTGCAGCGCCAGATGCTCCAGGACCTGGGCCGCGAGCCCACCCCGGAGGAGCTCGCCAAGGAACTCGACATGACCCCCGAGAAGGTCGTCGAGGTCCAGAAGTACGGTCGCGAGCCGATCTCCCTGCACACCCCGCTGGGCGAGGACGGCGACAGCGAGTTCGGCGACCTGATCGAGGACTCCGAGGCCGTCGTCCCCGCGGACGCGGTGAGCTTCACCCTCCTGCAGGAGCAGCTCCACTCGGTGCTGGACACCCTCTCCGAGCGCGAGGCCGGCGTGGTCTCCATGCGGTTCGGGCTCGAGGACGGCCAGCCCAAGACGCTCGACGAGATCGGCAAGGTCTACGGCGTCACCCGTGAGCGGATCCGCCAGATCGAGTCCAAGACCATGAGCAAGCTGCGACACCCCTCGCGCTCCCAGGTGCTGCGCGACTACCTGGACTGATCAGGGCGCACCTCTCATCACCGGGCGGGCCCGGGATCCTCCGCGGATCCCGGGCCCGCCCTCCGTCGGACCACGCAGGAGGAGCCATGTCGCAGCACCGCGGCGCAGCGCCGCACACCGTCGAGCCCGCTCGCGCCGCGCTCGACGACGCCGCACCGCTGCCAGTCGAGGTGCACCGCGTCCTGCCCGAGCAGTGGCGTGCGCACCGCGAACTGCGCCTGGATATGCTCGAGGCCGACCCGGACGCCTTCTGGGCCGACCTCGCCGAGGTGCGCTCCCGCACCGAGGCGCAGTGGCGGGAGGAGATCGCCGGACCCCGGATCCACCTCCAGGCCCGCGCCGGCGAGACGGTGCTCGGCGGGATCGCCCTGCTGCCCGAGGGCTACACGCCGGAGCACCCGATCCCCGAGGACCGCTCGAACATCGTCTCGCTCTGGGTGCGGCCGACGGCGCGGGGCCGCGGCATCTCCACGCTGCTCCTGCGCAGCGTCGCGGAGCTCGCGCTCTCGATCGGCCGGCCCGAGCTGAGCCTCGACGTCGACGACACCAACTCCTCTGCACGGGCCGTCTACGAGCGCCTCGGCTTCCGCGCGACCGGCCAGCGCGAGCCGCGCGAGGGCCGCGACAGCGCCTGGATCGAGTACGTGCTCGGCGCGGAGGAGCTGCTGCGCGGCTGAGGCGCGGCCCGCCCCCGGACACGACGAAGGGTGCCCGCCAAGATGGCGGGCACCCTTCGTGGAAGCGGGGAGGGGGAGTCGATCAGTCCTGTGTCAATCCGACTGATCTCCTGCCGCTCGTTCCTCGCAGCACGTCGATCAGTCCTGTGTCATTCCGACTGATCTCCTGCCGCTCGTTCCTCGCAGCACGTCGATCAGTCCTCGACGGGCTCCGGCTTGAGGTGGAGCCGCTCGGTCTCGTCGATGACCTCGGAGGCGATGCCCTTCAGGGCGTCCTCGTGGGCGCGGGCGTGGTGGGCGCAGAACATGAGCTCGCCGCCCGCCTCGAGCAGCACCTTGACGTACGCCTGGGCGCCGCAGCGGTCGCAGCGGTCGTGGGCAGTGAGCCGGGGGGCTTCGAGAGTGAGGTTCATGGGATCCTTTGTAGCACCGACCCGGGCGCCGACGGGAGCGTCCACAGCCCTGGTTCGCCAGGGGCGCAAAGCCCTGTGAGCCGGACCGCGCCGCCGCGCACCGCGAGCGGCGGATGCGCTGTTCGCGGCGTCGTTCGTCGTAGGATCCGGAGGGTGTCCACCACCACCGCCGCGAAGAAGTCCGCCTACGACGCCCGCAACCTCCAGGTCCTCGAGGGCCTCGAGGCCGTGCGCAAGCGTCCCGGCATGTACATCGGCTCCACCGACTCCCGGGGCCTCATGCACTGCCTCTGGGAGATCCTCGACAACGCCGTCGACGAGGCGCTCGGCGGATACGGCGAGTCGATCGCGGTGATCCTCCACCCCGACCACTCCGTCGAGGTGCGCGACACCGGCCGCGGTGTCCCGGTGGACGTCGAGCCCCGCACCGGCCTCACCGGCGTCGAGGTCGTCTACACCAAGCTCCACGCGGGCGGGAAGTTCGGCGGCGGCTCCTACGCCGCCTCCGGCGGCCTGCACGGCGTCGGCGCGAGCGTCGTCAACGCGCTCTCGGGCCGCCTCGACGTGGAGGTGGACCGCGGCGGGAAGACCTACGCGATGAGCTTCCAGCGCGG
Source organism: Brachybacterium paraconglomeratum (assembly GCF_003994255.1). Classification (GTDB taxonomy): domain Bacteria; phylum Actinomycetota; class Actinomycetes; order Actinomycetales; family Dermabacteraceae; genus Brachybacterium; species Brachybacterium conglomeratum. Next base: position 42,149 of record NZ_ML133861.1, read on the forward strand.
CGTGCCCGGCGTCTTCGCCGACGAGGGCGAGCCCTCGCCGGAGTCCCGGTTCACCCCGGCCGACGGTCCCGGCGAGCTGCGCGTGGTCGGCAAGGCCAAGCGCGGCGTGACCGGCACCCGCGTGCGCTACTGGGCCGATCCGCAGATCTTCGTCAAGGGCTCCCACTTCTCCCTGGACGACCTCACCCGCCGCTCCCGCCAGACCGCCTTCCTCGTCCCGGGCCTGCAGCTCTCGGTCACCGACCACCGTCCCGAGGCGAACCCTGACCAGCCCGCCACCCGCACCTACAAGTACGACGGCGGCATCAGCGAGTTCGTCGAGTACCTCGCCCAGGACCAGAAGATCACCGACGTGATCCGCCTCCAGGGCTCGGGCGACTACACCGAGACGATCCCTGTCCTCGACAAGAACGGGCACATGGTCTCCACCGACGTCGCGCGCACCTGCGAGGTCGACATCGCCCTGCGCTGGGGCTCCGACTTCGACTCGACGCTGCGCTCCTTCGTGAACATCGTGGCGACCCCCAAGGGCGGCACGCACGTCACCGGCTTCGAGCAGGCGCTGGTCAAGACGATGCGCAAGCAGGTCGAGAACCAGGCCCGCCGCGTGAAGTTCAACGCGAAGAACGAGAAGATCGAGAAGGACGACACCCTCGCCGGCCTCACCGCCGTGGTGAGCGTCCGCATCGACGAGCCGCAGTTCGAGGGCCAGACCAAGGAGGTCCTCGGCACCCCCGCGATCCGCCAGATCGTCGCGAAGGTCGTCGAGGACCGCCTCACCGACTTCCTCACCTCCACGAAGAAGGGGGAGAAGGAGCAGGCGGCGCTCGTCGTCGACAAGGTCGTCTCCGAGATGCGGGCCCGCATCGCGGCGCGCATGCACAAGGAGGTCTCGCGGCGCAAGAACGCGCTGGAGTCCTCCACGATGCCGACCAAGCTCGCGGACTGCCGCACCCACGACGTCGACCGCTCAGAGCTGTTCATCGTCGAGGGCGACAGCGCGCTCGGCACGGCGAAGAACGCCCGCTCCTCCGAGTTCCAGGCGCTGCTGCCCATCCGCGGCAAGATCCTCAACGTGCAGAAGGCGTCCATCACGGACATGCTCAAGAACGCCGAGTGCGCGAACATCATCCAGGTGATCGGCGCCGGTTCCGGGCGCACCTTCGACCTCGAGGCCGCCCGCTACGGCAAGATCATCATGATGACCGACGCCGACGTGGACGGCGCCCACATCCGCACCCTGCTGCTGACCCTCTTCCACCGCTACATGCGCCCCCTGGTCGAGGCGGGCCGCGTCTACGCGGCGGTCCCGCCCCTGCACCGGGTCGAGATCGTCCACGGCGGCTCGAAGAAGAACGAGCTGGTCTACACCTACTCCGAGGCCGAGCTGAACAAGCTGCTGAAGAACCTCGAGCGCCGCGGCAAGAAGTACAAGGAGCCGATCCAGCGCTACAAGGGCCTGGGCGAGATGGACGCCGATCAGCTCGCGGACACCACCATGGATCCGCGCCACCGCATGCTGCGGCGGGTGCGGATCGAGGACGCCGAGGCCGCCAGCGCCGTCTTCGAGCTGCTGATGGGCTCCGAGGTCGCGCCGCGCAAGCAGTTCATCATCGAAGGAGCCGAAGAGCTCGACCTGGAGAGGATCGACGCATGAGTGTCGCCGTCCGTGTGATCCCGTGCCTGGACGTCGACGCGGGCCGCGTCGTCAAGGGCGTGAACTTCAAGGACCTGCGCGACGCCGGGGACCCCGTCGAGCTCGCGGCGCGCTACGGCGCCGAGGGCGCCGACGAGCTCACCTTCCTCGACGTCACCGCCTCCTCCGGCGGCCGGGAGACGATGATCGAGGTCGTGCGCCGCACCGCCGAGCAGGTGTTCATCCCGCTGACCGTCGGCGGCGGGGTCCGCTCCGCCGAGGACGTCGACCAGCTGCTGCGCGCCGGCGCCGACAAGTGCGGCGTGAACACCGCCGCGATCTCCCGTCCAGGCGTGATCTCCGAGATCTCCCGCCGGTTCGGGAACCAGGTGCTGGTCCTCTCGATCGACGCCCGCCGCGTCACCGACGAGACCCCCGAGGGCACCGCTCGCACCGGCTCCGGCATCGAGGTCACCACGCACGGCGGCCGTCGCGGCACCGGCATCGACGCGATCGAGTGGATCCGTGAGGTCACCGAGCGCGGCGCGGGAGAGATCCTGCTGAACTCGATGGACGCCGACGGCACCAAGGACGGCTTCGACCTCGAGCTGATCACCGTCGCCCGCGAGGCGACGAGCCTGCCGCTGATCGCCTCCGGCGGCGCCGGACGGCCCGAGCACTTCGCCCCCGCCGTCCACGCCGGGGCCGACGCCGTGCTCGCCGCGAGCGTGTTCCACTTCCAGGAGATGACGATCGGCGAGGCGAAGGCCGCGATGGCGGCCGACGGCATCACCGTGCGGTGAGCGCCCCGCTGTCCGTCGCCCCGCGGCGCGCCGGGACCGGCCGCGCCCGGGGTCAGCGCCTGGTCGTCGGTGCGCTCGTCGCGGCGCTCGTGCTTCTGCTCGGTGCCGGCTGGCTGCTCTGGGACAACCGTCGACTCGTGGTCACCGAGCAGGCGGTCGAGGTCGCCGCGACCCCGGAGGGCGGGCTTCGCATCGCGCACGTCTCCGACCTGCACGCCGCCGACCACGGCGACTTCCAGGACCGGCTCGCCGCCGAGATCGAGCAGCGGGACGTCGATCTCGTCGCGCTCACCGGCGACCTGATCGACATGCGCACCACCGATCTCGGCCCCGTCCTGGACCTCGCCGAGCACCTCAGCGCCGTCGCCCCCACCTTCTTCGTGCTCGGCAACCACGAGGGCGACTCCGCCCTGCGCGAGGAGCTTCTGGCGGGGCTCGAGGACGCCGGGGTGACGATCCTGCGCGACGAGGTGACGAGCCTCGAGATCCGCGGCACCGAGGTGACGGTCGCGGGGCTCGAGGACCGACGGGTCGCCGTGGTCGACGGACGCACCCCGGCCCAGCCCGCCGCGGTGCTGGACCGGTTCGCGCTCGAGTCCGCACCGGGCCCGACGGTGCTGCTCGCCCACCGCCCCGAGTTCCTCGCCCAGTACGCCGATCACGGCGCGGACGTCGTCCTCTCGGGGCATGCGCACGGCGGGCAGGTGCGGCTGCCGCTGATCGGTCCCCTCTTCGCCCCGCACCAGGGATGGTTCCCGGCGCTCACCGAGGGCGTGCACCGCCAGGGAGACACCGCCTTGGTGATCAGCCGCGGGCTCGGCAACAGCGTCGTCGGCGTACGGGTGAACAACCCGCGCGAGCTCGTCGTCGTCGATCTCCTGCAGGAATCCCCGCAGGGCTGAGCCGCCAGGGGCCGGACCGCGCGCTGCGGCTCCGGGCCGGCAGCGACCCGGCCGCGCCGCGCCCGTCCTGGGCCGCGAGATCCCGGGACGCGCGACGGCCCGCCCGGCAGGGGAGCCGGACGGGCCGCGCGGCGGGGCCCCGAGGGGCCGGGGGTCAGCGCACGTGGAGCTGGCCGAACAGGAGCAGCGCGTGCTCGGCGGTGCGCTCGTGCTCGCGGCGGGCGCGCTCGGCCTCGAGCGCCCGGCGCCTCCGCCGCCGCGCGCGGAGCTCGGCGAGCACGCCGCGCAGCTGCCGGTCGAGCTGCCGGTCCCGGGAGGGATCGGCGACTGCGGCGTCGACGAGCTGGGGGAGGTCCTGGACGGGGAGGTCCTGGACGGTCGGGGGCCTGGTGGTGGGGAGCTGGAGAGTGGACATGGCGTTCCTCCTGGGAACAGGGACGTGAAGGAGTCTGCCGCCGCGGGCGGACAGATGCTGTCCGCCGAGCGGCGGGGTGAGGGTGCGGGCCGGGCCGTGTGCGGCACGCGGCGCGCCAGGGCGCACCGGGACGCGCTCGCGCGGCGGCGAGCGGCAGGGCGGGTCAGGGGCGGGTCGGCGTCAGCAGGCGCCGGCGGCGAGGACGACGGGGGCACGGCCCCCGTCGGACGCGGCGGACGCCGTGACCGCTCCGCCTGGGCGGTGGAGGGATGCCGTGGTGCCGAGCGTCGACGCGCGCGGACCCGTCGGGGCCGGGGTCGAGGTCGGGTGCATCTCCATGACCACAGTCCACCATCCCGCGACCGACGGGGCCAGCGAATAAACCGCGGGGACCCGGCGGCCGGCGGCCGAACAGGCGAGGGCCCGGCCGTCCGCTGGGGACGACCGGGCCCTGGAGGGCTCCCGACGAGGGGAGGAGCCGTGCTCAGCTCTCGATGCGGTAGGTGACGCCGAGGCGGTGGGAGGCGCCGGGCTCGAGCGCGACGAAGCCGTCCTTGGCGACGGCGGGCTCGAGGCAGACGAAGCGGGGCCAGTCCGCATCGGGGATGTCCGCCATCCCCGTCACCAGGGTGTCCCAGGGGTTCCACACCACGGTGCGGGAGGTGCCGCGCGGGGTGGAGACGAGGCGTCGGCCGAGCACCGGGTCCACGACCGTCACCTCGCCGGTCGCCTCGGTGATCCGGTCGGTGGAGGCGGTCAGGCGCAGCGGCTCCTCGGGCAGCACGTCCGCGGCGAGGTCCCGCGTGTTGTCGAGATAGGCGGCGCCCTCGAGGCCGAGGATCTCGATCTCGCGCACGTCGCCGACGGCGAGATAGGTGTGCAGCGCCGCCTCGAGCTCGACCGGGCGCGAGCCGGCGGTCAGGGTGAGGTCCACGTCCAGCTGCGCGCCGAGGCGGAAGACGGCCTCGCCGCGCAGCGCGACCGCGTCCTCGGGGGTGGCGAGGGTGATCTCGACGTCGTCGCCCTCGCGGCGGGCGGAGGCGAGCTCCCAGCGGATGTTCCGCAGCCAGCCGTGCTTGACCGTGCGGGCGAGATCGCGGCCGGGCCCGAACCAGGGGCCGACCAGGGGCACGCCGCCGCGGACGGCGACGCCGGGCCCGAACTCGGAGCTCGGGCTCATCCACAGCAGGTCCTGCCCGCCGGCGGGGACCCAGCTGGTCAGCTGCGCGCCGTCGAGCAGGAGAACGCCGGTCGCTGCGGGGGAGTCGACCAGGACGGCGTCGACGCCGTGCGCGATGCCGAGGGCGACGCCCTCGGGGAGCGGGACGGCGGCGTCGCGGGCGGCGGCGGCCGCAGGGTCCCGGACGGCGGGGGACTGGGGATCGGTGCTCATGGGCCTATCGTCCCACGCCCTCAGGAGGAGATGCCGGGCTCCTCGTCCTCGTGGCCGGGCATCACGGCAGGACCCTCCTGCGGCGAACCCGCGGCCCCGGCGCCGTCCTCGGGCAGGCCCTCCGCGGCGGCCGAGACTGCGCGGATGAGCAGCAGCAGCCAGACGAACACGATCACCGCCGCTCCCATCTCGAAGGCCGTGAAGTTCAGGTAGCCCACCCCGGCGTACAGCACGACCACCATCATCAGCAGGGCGAAGGCGCCGGCGGTGAAGCCGATCAGGGCCCCGGGCAGGCGGCGCAGCAGCACCGGCAGCACCAGCAGCGTCAGCCCGAACACCACCACCAGCGACTGGGCGACGATGTCGTGCCAGAGCACGCTCACGCTCCGCGAGACCAGCGCGACGAGCGCGACGAGCACGCCGACGAGGGTGAGCATCACCCGCACCGCGGTCACCGCGCGATGGTCCTCGCCCGTGGCGCGGGCCCACCGGTCGAGGTCGTGCGCGATGAACTCCACCACCGTCAGCAGGGCGATGCCCGTCAGCAGGAGGGTGAGGTTGAAGATCGTGCTGGAGGCTCCGGTCCCCTCGCCGAGCTCGGAGAAGTAGCGCTCCCACCAGTACGGGTCCGGGGCGCTCAGCGCGCTGGCGAGCACGCCGACGGTGACGAAGGCGGCCAGCAGCGTCGCGAGCGAGCGGCCGGTCAGCGCCATCACCGAGGAGGAGGCGATGTAGGCGGCGCCGCCGCTGGCGGCCGCGACCCAGAAGGTGCCGGCGAAGCGGTCCAGCGCCACGCCCTGGAAGGCCTGCTGGAACACCGCGAACAGCGCGCCGGTGAGGAACAGGCCCAGCAGGCCGTGGATGAGAGAGAGCCCCACCACGTCCAGGGCGCGCCGCCAGAGCGGCCGGGAGCCGAACCAGGGCATCGTGCGCACCCGGTCCGCGACGAGCACCAGCACCGAGGTCGCGGTCCCGCATCCGGCCACGGAGAGCGCCGCGACCTGGCCGATCGATCCGGTCCCCGACAGCGCCGCGGTGCCCCGCAGCGCGATCAGACCCACCACGAGGCCGACGACCGCGCCGGCGACGCCGATCGCGACATGCCCGTTCTCGGCGCGGGTCGCCCCGGTTCCCCGGTGCGCGGCGGGGGCGGCCACGGATCAGCCGACCGCGGCGATCGGCACCGGGACGGGGGTGCCGGAGCCGTCGCGTCGACCGGTGGGCTCGGGAAGGTCGATCGGCTGGCCCGCCTCGGAGGAGGCGCGGGCCGGATGCGGCACCACCCACGCGCCGATGAGGGAGTCCTCGCCGCGCAGGAAGCGATGGCAGCGCATGCCGGCGGTGGAGCGGCCCTTCGCCGGGAACTCCGTCAGCGAGGAGACCTTGAGCGAGCCGGTCTGCAGCAGCGGCAGCGTCGCCGAGCTGCCCGCGACGGTGACGACGTCCGCGGGCGCGGTCACGTCGATCACGCCGAAGGACAGCACCTGCGCGTCGCCCGCGAGCTTGATCCCGGCCACGCCGCCCGCCCCGCGGCCCTGGGGGCGCACGCCGGAGGAGGGGAAGTGCAGCAGCTGCGCGTCGGTCGTGACGAAGACGAGGTCGAGGTCCGCGTCGTCCTCGAGGTCCACGACGCCGACGACGGAGTCGCCGTCCTTCAGCGAGATGATCTCGAAGCCGTCGGTGCGGGGGAAGTCGAGCTGGACCCGCTTGACCACGCCCTGGCGGGTGCCCAGCGCGATCGCGCCGCCGCGGGCGATGTCCGCCTCGGCCAGGCGGATCAGGCCCAGCGGGCGCTCGTCCCGCTCGAGCTCCAGCAGGTCGACCAGGCGCGTGCCGCCGGCGAGGGAGGGCGCCGAGGCGGTCGGGGCGAGGTTCGGCAGGTCCACGACGGACAGCCGCAGCACCCGGCCGCGATCGGTCACGACGCCCACCTCGGCGCGGGTGGTGCTGCGCACCGAGGAGACGATCACGTCGTGCGCGCCCCGCGGGCCCTCCCGCAGCAGCGGCCCTTCCCCGGAGACCCGGGCGATCAGCCCCGTGCCGGTCAGGTGCACGCCGCAGGGCTCGTCGGCGACCTCGAGGGAGGCGCCCGCCTTCGCCGACGGGGCGGAGGCGGACTCGAGCAGCACCGTGCGGCGCGCGTCCCCGTGCTCGGCCGCGACGGCGGCCAGCTCGTCGGAGACCAGGCGGCGCAAGACGTCTTCGGATCGCAGAATTTCTTCGAGATGCTCGATCTCGGCCCGCAGCTCGTCCCGCTCCGCCTCGAGGTCGATCTGCGAGAACTTCGTCAGGCGGCGCAGGCGCAGCTCGAGGATGTACTCGGCCTGCACCTGGGTGAGGTCGAAGACCTGCATCAGGCGGGTGCGGGCGGTCTCCGCGTCGTCGCTCTGGCGCACGATCTGGATGACCTCGTCGATGTCGAGGATCGCCAGCAGCAGGCCCTCGACCAGGTGCAGGCGCGCCCTGCGCTTGCCGAGGCGGTGCTCGGTGCGGCGCCGCACCACGGCCAGGCGGTGGGCGACGAACACCTCCAGCAGCTGCTTGAGGCCCATCGTGCGGGGCTGCCCGTCGACCAGGGCGACGTTGTTGATGCCGAAGGACTCCTCCAGCGGGGTGAAGCGGTAGAGCTGCTCGAGCACCGCCTCGGGCTCGAAGCCGGACTTCACCGTGAGCACGAGGCGCAAGCCGTGGTGGCGGTCGGTGAGGTCCTGGTAGTCGGTGATACCGGTGACCTTCTTGGCCTGCACCGCATCGCGCAGCTTCTCGGCGAGGCGCTCGGGGCCGACCTGGTAGGGCAGCTCGGTGACGACGATGCCCTTGCGGCGCGAGGTGACGTTCTCGATCCGGGTGGTGGCCCGCATCTTGAAGGAGCCGCGACCGGTGCGGTAGGCGTCCCGGATCCCGTCCAGGCCCACGATCCGACCGCCCGTGGGCAGATCCGGGCCGGGCACGAAGCGCATCAGCTCCTCGAGATCCGCCTCCGGGTTCTCGATGAGATGGCGGGCCGCGGCGATCGTCTCGACCAGGTTGTGCGGCGCCATGTTCGTGGCCATGCCGACGGCGATGCCGGAAGCACCGTTGACCAGGAGGTTCGGGTACTGCGCGGGGAGCACCTCGGGCTGGGTGAGCTGGTTGTCGTAGTTCGGGACCATGTCCACGACGTCCTCGTCCAGCGAGTCCGTCATGAGCAGCGCGGCCTTCGCCAGGCGCGCCTCGGTGTACCGGGCCGCGGCGGGGCCGTTGTCCAGGGAGCCGAAGTTGCCGTGCCCGTCCACCAGCGGCAGGCGCATGTTGAAGCCCTGCGCCATGCGCACCAGCGCGTCGTAGATCGCGGTGTCGCCGTGGGGGTGGAGCTTGCCCATCACCTCGCCGACCACGCGCTGGCTCTTGACGTGCCCCTTCTCGGGGCGCAGGCCCATCTCCGCCATCATGTAGAGGATGCGGCGCTGGACGGGCTTGAGGCCGTCTCGCGCGTCGGGCAGCGCCCGGGAGTAGATCACGGAGTAGGCGTACTCGAGGAACGAGGACTCCATCTCGCTGGTGACGTCGATGTCGACGATGGTCTCGTCGACGGCGTCGTCCCCTGCGGGCGGTGCGGTGCTGCGTGATCGTGCCATGGAGGACATCATGGCGCATGACCGGCCATGATCCCGGGATCCCGCGCCCCCGACGGGACGTGAATCCCGTCAACGCCCGCCCCTGCCGGACTAGGATCGCGCCATGGCGGACAGACGCGACGGCCTGCGGTCACTGCGACGACGTGCCCGGGGCGGCACCGACGCCGGCCCGGCCTATCCCGCGCACTGGGAGGCGGACATCGCCCTGCGCGACGGCTCGGCCGCGCACCTGCGCCCGATCCTGCCCGAGGATGCCGAGGCGCTCCAGGCCTTCCACCAGCGCCAGTCCGAGCACTCGCGGTACCTGCGGTTCTTCGCGCCGATGCCGCGGCTGTCCGAGCGGGACCTGACCCGCTTCACCACCGTCGACCACCGCGACCGGGTCGCCTTCGTCGTGCTCGTGGGAAAGGACATCGTCGCCGTCGGCCGCTACGACCGGACCTCCCCGCGCTCGGCGGAGGTCGCCTTCAACGTCGCCGATTCCCGGCAGGGCTCGGGCCTGGGGTCCGTGCTGCTCGAGCACCTCGCGGCCGCCGCGCGGGAGCAGGGCATCGACGTGTTCACCGCCGAGGTGCTCCCGCAGAACACGAAGATGATCAAGGTCTTCACCGAGGCGGGCTTCGACGTCGACCGCACCCTCGACGACGGGGTGGTGATGGTGTCCTTCCGGATCGACCCCACCGCCCGGTCCCTCGCGGTGATGGCGGAGCGGGAGCACCGCGCCGAGGCGCGCGCCATGGAGCGGCTGCTCCACCCCGAGTCCGTGCTCCTGGTGGGGGTCTCCTCCCACCGCGATTCCGTCGGCGGCCGCTTCCTCACCGCGCTGGAGGGATCCGGCTACGCCGGCACCGTCCACCTCGTCTCCCGCGAGGCGCTCGAGCTGCGGGGCCGACGCGCCTGGGCGCGGATCTCCGAGGTCCCCGGACCGGTCGACCTCGCCGTGATCGCGCTGCGCCCCGAGGCCTGCCTCGACGCGGTCGAGGAGTGCGCAGAGATCGGGGTGCGCAGCGTCGTGATCCCCACCGAGGGATTCGCCGACAGCGAGCGCGGCCGGAGCCTCCAGCGCGAGCTGGTGGCGCGGATCAGACGCCACGGCATGCGGCTGCTGGGCCCGGGATCCCTCGGCATGCTGCGCACCGGCGACTCGCCGCTCAGCCTCTCCCTCGCCCCGCACATGCCGCGCGCGGGGCGGGCCGCGCTCGCCGGCCAGTCCAGCGCGCTCTCCGCGATGCTCCTGGCCGGCACCGATGCCCGCGGGATCGGCCTGCACGAGTTCGTGGGCGTGGGCAACCGCGCCGACGTCTCTCTCAACGACACCCTCCAGCACTGGGAGGACGACGAGGAGGTGGGCGTGATCGGGCTGGCCCTGGAGTCGATGGGGAACCCGCGCAAGTTCACCCGGATCGCCCGGCGCCTGACCCGCCGCACCCCGCTGATCGTGCTGCGCCCGCCCGGCAGCGAGTCCCATCTGCCGCCCGGCCACGACGTGCGCCGCTCCACCCTGCCTCGGCGCGCCCTGGACCAGGTGCTCGACTCCGCCGGGGTCGTGCAGACCGGGGGAGTGGACCACCTCCTGGACGTCGTGGACGGCATCGAGCGCCAGGGCCTCCCGCTCGGGCCGAGGGTCGGGATCCTCTCCAACACGGCGGCGCTCGGCGCCTCGCTGCGCGGCGCCGCTGACCGTGCCGGGCTGCGCATCGTGGCCGAGAACCGCTCCGTCCCCCTCTCGCCGGACCCGCGTCTGATCCAGCGCGCCTTCACCACGATGGCGGCGCTGGGCGAGGTGGACCTCGTGATCGCCGGGGTGCTCGACGCGCAGGGCGAGGACGCCGAGGAGGTGCTGCGCCAGATGGCGATCGTCGCCCGCCACTCCGAGGTGGTGCTGCTGGTGTGCGTGGTCACCGGCAGCGACCGCTTCGACGCGCTGCGCGGCCGGGTGCGCGTCGACCCGCAGCTCCCGCCGGTGCACGCCACCCCCTTCGCCGTCGTCCGCGCCGCCTCCGGCCTGCTCGAGGCGGCGCTGCGCCCTGCGGCCGACGACGAGGAGCCGGCCCGGCGCGAGGACGTGGACCGCGTCGCGGCGCGGGAGATCGCCGAGCGGCTCCTGAGGGACCACCCCGGCGCGGGGAGCCCGTCGGACCCCGGGGACCGCACCGGCGCCGAGGTCGAGGTCGGGGGAGACGACGTCGCCGCGCTCCTGGCCGCCTACGGCATCGAGCTGCTGCAGGGCCGACGCGTCGTCGACGAGGAGGAGGCGCTCGCGCGCGCCGCCGAGATCGGATATCCCGTCGCGCTGAAGAGCACCGATCCCGTGCTGCGCCATCGTGCGGACCTCGGCGGGGTGCGCCTGGGGATCCCCGACGCCGTCCAGCTGCGCCATGCGGTGCAGGCCATGCACAAGGACCTCTCCTACTCCTCCGCACCGCTCGAGGTGCAGGCGATGGCGCCGGCCGGGGTGCCGATGGTGGTGCGCAGCGTCGAGGACCCCTCCCTGGGGCCGGTGCTCTCCCTGTCCGTGGCGGGGGACGCGACCGACCTCCTGGACGACATCGCCTATGCGATCCCGCCCTTCAGCGAGGCCGGTGCGCACCGGCTCGTCGACGCCCCCGCCAGCGCCGTGAAGCTCCGCGGCACCCGGGGGCTGCCGCCCGCGGACCGCGACGCGCTCGCCGACCTGGTGGTCCGGGTGGGCCTCCTCGCCGAGGACCTGCCCGAGCTCGCCTTCCTCGAGCTGTACCCGGTGCTGGTCGCCCAGCACGGCCTCACCGTGGTCGGGGCAGGAGCACGGCTCGCCCCCGCGCCGAACCGCACCGACGGGGCGCGCCGCACGCTGTCCGGACCGCCCGGTGCCTGAGGACCGTGCGGCCGCCGCCGCGTGGGAGACTGGGGCGATGACCACCGCCCTGCCCGCCGACCTCCGGAAGGACCTCGAGACCGCCGGGTACTTCCCCCAGGCCGCCTCCCGCAGCATCGAGCGCTCCCTGCGCGGAGCGGCCGTGCTCACGCACCTCGTGCGCGCCGAGACCACCTTCGACGGCCCCGAGGTGCGACGGCACCTCACCGTCGTCGTGCTCACCGCGACGCACCTGCTGATCACCCATCTCGACGACGACCCCGCGGACGCGCTGAACCCCAGCCAGGTCGTCTCCACCACCGAGCGGGTGCGTCTGCGCCGCATCACCTCGACGGGCCTGTCCCAGGTCTTCGACACCGACGGGCAGCTCGCCACGGGCCGCGAGTCCGAGATCACCCTCGGAGTGACCTGGGACGGCAGCCGTCGCCTCGACCTCGAGCCGGCCGACTGCGGCGACCCCACCTGCCAGGCGGACCACGGCTACACCGGCAGCTCCGCCCCCGCGGACCTCGCGCTGCGGGTCAGCGCGCTGGCCGACGGCGAGGCCGCGGTCGAGGAGGCGCTCGCCTTCCACGACCGCCTCCTCGAGGCGATCGACGACCTCGGGGCCTGAGCCGGAGCATGGCCGAGATGGACGATCCCGCCCTGCCCGACTGGCCCGAGGACCTGCTCCCCCCGCCCTTCGCCGCGGGGGAGCGGCCGGGCCTGCTGGACGTGCTCGCCCCCCTCGCCTCCGCGCCCGAGGAGGGACGGGACCTGGTGGTGCTGCTCGACGGCGTCGGCGCGGACCTGCTGGCCGAGCACCGGGCGCTCACCCCGACGCTGAGGCGCCTCGAGGGCTCCGTCGAGCGGATCCGCACGGTCACCCCGTCGACGACCGCCAGCGCGATGGTCTCCCTGCACACGGGGCTCGCACCGCTCGAGCACGGGGTGCTGGGCTATCTCGGCTTCGACCCCGTGGGCCGCCGTGCCGTCAACCAGCTGACCGGCGCCCCGGGCCTGGACCCCCACGCCTGGATGCCGCTCACGACCCCGGTGGAGGCCGGGGCGCGCCGCGCCGTGCAGGTCGCCCCCGCCAAGCACGCCCGCTCCCATCTCAGCGGCGTCGCCTATCGCGGCTGGGAGTTCCTCGCCCAGGGGCGCGGGGACCGCGTCGAGGCGGTGCGCACCGCGCTGCACCGCGGCGGCCCGGACGCGCTGGTGCACCTGCACGTGGACGACGTGGACCACGCGGGCCACGCGCACGGCATCGACTCCGAGACGTGGCGCACCGCGCTCGCCGAGGTCGACGCGCTGATCGGCACGCTGCTTCGACGCGTCCCCCGGGGGACCCGCGTCCACCTCACCGCCGATCACGGGATGGTCGACACCTCCGCCGCGCACACCGTCGACCTCGCGGAGGAGCCGGCGATCCTGTCCCTGGTCGAGGAGGTGACGGGGGAGGCGAGGGCGCTCGCCCTGCACGCGGTGCCCGGCGACGGCGCCGCCGAGGAGCTCGCCGAGCGGATGCGCGTGCTGATGGGGGAGCGCGCCCTGGTCCTCACCCGGGACCAGGTGCTCGCCTCGGGGCTGCTCGGCCCGGCTGCCACGGCGATCCCCGCGCACGTCCGGGGACGGATCGCCGACGTGCTCGTCCTCGCCCGCGGACGCTGGGGCGTGGACGACTTCTCACGCCGCCCCGAGACGGCCCGGTCGATGATCGGGGTGCACGGATCGCTCACCTCGGCGGAGGCGGTCGTGCCGCTGCTGCGCACGATCACCTGAGCCCTGCCGCGGCGCGATGCCCGGTGGGCAGGGCCACCCGCGGCGGCCCCGGGAGACGGCTCAGTCGTTCCGGGAGCCGAAGACGATCTCGTCCCAGCTGGGCATCGAGGCGCGCTTGCTCTTCGACCGGGAGGACTTCCGGGCCGGCTTCGCGGGCTCCTCGGACTCGCCGGAGCCCTCTCCCCGCGCGGCGGCGGAGGCGTCGTCGAAGCCGGGCAGCGGCGTGAGGTCCACGGTGTCCTGGTACTGGATCCCCGGCTCCTCGGGCTCGTCGCCCGCCTCGTCGGAGGTCTCCTCGGCCGGGTCGTCGGCGCCGTCCTGCGCGCTCGGGGAGTCCGAGGGGTCCTCGGCGGCGAGCTCCTCGTCGGCGGCCTGCCCGTCCTGCTCCTCCGGCGCCGAGGAGTGCTCGCGCAGGGCCTCCGCGTCCGGGTCGTGGTCGGCGGGGGACTCGTCCGCCCCGGCGCCCGATCCGGCCTCAGCCGGCGCCGGGCCGGCGAGCACCGGTGCGACGGGACGCGCGTGATCGGTGTGCGGAGCGGGATCGGCGGCGAGCCCGGAGCCCTGCGCATCGGTGCCGTCGTCGCCGGGCTCCTCGACGGTCTCGTCGAGCCCCGACCAGACGGTCGCGGAGTCGTCGGGGCGGGGCACGGAGCGCATCCCGCGACGGGCGTTGAGCGCATCGAGCTCGCTGTCCTCGAGCGCGGAGGGGTGCTCGTCCGCCACGGGACGGCGGGGCGGCCAGGTGCGGGCGCGGGGCGACTCGCCCTCGAGCGAGCCGTCGGCCTCGAGGTCGTACACGGAGGACTTCACGGCCTGGAGCCGGCCGCGGCCGCGGCTGGGCTCCGGCGGGGCGTCCTCGTCGCTGATCCATCGGGCCTCGTCGTCCAGCGGGGACACGGAGCGGGTCTCGACATCGGCGGCCCAGTGGGCCTGCCGGGTGCGACCGCCCGCGGAGAAGGTCAGCTCGAGGGTCCAGGTGCCGTCGGGGCGCCGCCAGGCGTCCCAGGCGCTCTCGCCGGTCGCCTCGCGGGCGGCGAGCCGCTCGGCGACGACCTCCTGGAGGGCGGGGCCGCCGCGGCCGACGGGGAAGGTGCGCGCCCGCTGGGCGGTCCACTCGCGCTCGGCGAGCACCGGCCCCTCGTAGCGGCGGACGTGCTCGAGGGGGATCTCGGAGGTCTCCGAGATCTCCTCCGCGCTGCGGCCGGCGCGGAGCATCGCCTGGATCTCCTTGGGGCGCAGCGGGGTCGCGTCGGCCGCCTGGATCATGTTCAGCGCGGGACGGTCCGAGCGCACCGCGGCGCGCAGCGCGCGGTCGATCCGCAGGGTGTACCGATCGCCGTCGGAGTCGACCAGGAGCAGATGCTCCCCGTCGTCGTGGATCCCGTCGAGATCGAGCTCGCGCATCGTCGTCCTCTCCGTCCGAGCCTGGTCTCGGAGCCTGGTCGCTCGCAGGCACAGTCTAGGCCGTGACCCTACAGTGCGACGCCTGGGTGCGCGCCGGACGCGCCCGGGCCGTCGGCACCGGACGCCGACGGGGCGGGGACGTCGTGTTGCCGCTCACGGGTGCCTCTGCAATAATGCCGCCGCATTCAGCGTTGGGACCCGGACCGGTCGGATGCGGTCCCTAGTGGCCGCGCCGGCGCGGACATGCCCACACCCAGGTCGTACGACCCCGCAGACAACCAGGAACGGACCGTAGATGGCCACTGATTACGACGCCCCGCGCAAGAACGACGACGAGTCGAACGACGACTCCATCGAGGAGCTGAAGGGCCGACGGAACGAGGCGGCGACCCCCACAGTCGACGAGGACGAGGCCGAGGCGGCCGACTCCTACGAGCTCCCGGGCGCCGACCTCTCCGGCGAGGAGCTCTCCGTGCGCGTGCTCCCCCGCCAGGCGGACGAGTTCACGTGCGCCAGCTGCTTCCTCGTGAAGCACCGCAGCCAGATCGACCACGTCGAGGGCACGCTCATCATCTGCAAGGAGTGCGCGGCGGCCTGACGTGCGCGCGAGCGCGGGTCAGCAGAGGGGGAGAACCCCTGAAGCAGGAACGGCACCTCCCGACAGGGAGGTGCCGTTCGTCGTTCCCGGACCGGTCGCGTCCGGACGGGCCGTGGCGCGTCTTTGGCGAGGTCGTGGACGGCGCCGCCGGTCAGGCCGCGCGCCGCGCCTGCTGCTGGGCGGTGCGCAGAGCGAGGGCGAGGTCCTCGGGGCGACGGGTCGAGGCGACCCACGCGGTGGTCGGGTCCTCCGGATCCAGCACCTCGACGCGGATCCCGCTGCGGGTCCAGCCGCGCACCTCGTGGTGAGCCAGCGGCTCGAAGTCCTGGCCGATCGTGAGAGCCCAGTCCTCGCCGCGCAGCACCTGCGGCTCGCCCAGCTCCGTCACGTCGATCCGGGCGCGGCCCAGGCGGAACCGGCCGTCCGAGACCTCCAGCACGGGGGAGTAGGAGATCAGCAGCACGATCGCGATCACGATGGAGACCGCCGACAGCGCGATCGCCGCGCCGAGGTGCAGGGGCACGATGACGAGCCCGAGCGCTGCGCCGATCGCCATGCCGATCACCCAGGCGCCGACGCCGGGCAGGAGGTGCTCGCGGTGGAGCGGCGTCCCGGCACCGCTCCCGGAGACGGGGGCCGCACCGGCGGCGGACCGCTCGGACGGGGACTCGGCGGCGGGAGGAACGGCAGAGGCGGACATGCCCACCATGGTCTCACGCACTCCCTGGACCTCCGGTGCGCGGAGGACGCCGCCTGAGCGCCTACCCTGGCGTCATGTCTGCCGATCCCGACACCAGCGCACCGCTGCGGATCCGCCGCACCGGCGCGACCCCGCTCCCGCACCGCGCCCATGCCGACGACGCCGGCCTCGACCTCGCCAGCGCCGAGGAGCTCGTGATCCCCGCGGGCGGCCGCGCACTGGTCGACACCGGCCTCGCCGTCGCCCTCCCGCCCGGCACCGTGGGACTCGTCTGCCCCCGCTCGGGCCTCGCCGCGAAGCACGGCGTCACGGTCCTCAACGGCCCCGGTATCGTGGACGCCGGCTATCGCGGACCGCTCAAGGTCGCGCTGCACAACACCGATCCGACGGAGGACTTCCCCCTCCACGTCGGCGACCGGATCGCCCAGCTCGTGGTGGTGCCGTTCCTGGCCCCCGTGCTGCAGGAGGTCGACGACCTCGAGCAGACGGACCGGGCCACCGCCGGGTTCGGCTCCAGCGGCGGCTTCGGCGGCGCACACCACCAGGAGGGATGACCATGGGACTGTTCTCCCGCAGGAAGCGGCAGGAGCCGGAGGAGATCGAGGGGCTGGACGCCCTGGACCGCGACTCGCCCGCGCCGGACGACGCCCCGGAGGACGAGGGCGCGGCCGACGACGCCCTCCCCGAGGACGAGCCCGAGGTCGAGGGGGACGCCCCCGCACGCGGGGACCACCTCGAGGACGGGCCCTACGACGAGGCCGACGCGCCCGACGAGGACCGCATCGACCTCGGCGGCCTGCTGGTCCCCGCCATCGACGGCATGGAGCTGCGGATGGAGGTCGACCAGCGCACGAACGCCGTGACCGGCGCGAACCTCGTCATCGAGGGCTCCTCGCTGCAGGTCCAGGCCTTCGCTGCCCCCAAGTCCCGCGGGATCTGGGAGGAGGTGCGGGGCAAGCTGCGCGAGTCCGTGGTCAAGCAGGGCGGCACCGCCGAGACACGCCCGGGCGCCTTCGGGACCGAGCTGATCGCGCGCATGCCCGTCAAGCGGGCCGACGGCCGCACCGCCTACCGTCCCGCGCGCTTCATGGGCGTCGACGGGCGGCGCTGGCTGCTGCGCGCGGTCCTCTCCGGCAAGGCGCTGGCCGACCCCGAGCAGGCGCGCCGCTTCGAGACCCTCGTCTCCCGCCTGGTCGTCGTGCGCGGCGCGGAGGCGATGGCGCCGCAGGAGCTGATCCCCCTGCACCTGCCCGGCGAGCGTCCGGGCCTCAACCAGATCCGCTCCGGCCCGCTGGACCCGCTCGCCCGCGGTCCGGAGATCACCGAGATCGGATGAGCACCCACCGCGCCGGCGGCCGGCCCCGTCGGGACCCGGCCGACTCGCCCTCCGACCCCGCGCCTGCTGGCGGATCCACGCCGCGCAGCGGCTCCGATGTCGCGCCCGCTCCCGGGGCCGGCGCGCAGGGCGCGCCCCCGGCGGACCATCAGCCCGCGGGAGAGCCCGCGGGCGGGGAGGGATCGACCCGCAGCGGCCTCGGCGCCGTGCTCCAGGAGGAGGAGTTCTCCGTCGCCGACGCGATCGGTGGGCGCCGCGGGATCGTGGAGTCGGTGCTGCCGACGCTGCTGTTCGTCGTGCTCTTCGTCGCCACAGGTGCCGTGGGCCTCGCCGCGGGCGCCGCGGTCGCGGCCGTCGTGGTGATGCTGGTGGTGCGCCTCGTCCAGCGCCAGAGCCCCTCGACCGTGATCGGCGGGCTGATCGGGGTCGCGCTCGGCGCGGTCCTCGCGGTCCGCTCCGGGGAGGGGTCCGACTTCTACTGGCCGGGCATCGTCACCAACGCCGTCTCGCTGGCCGTGCTCCTGCTCTCCCTCGCCCTGCGGCATCCGCTGGTCGGCGTGGTCGTCGCGCTGCTGGACCCGCGGGTGTCGGACTGGCGCGAGCACGAGGACGGCCGCCGCGTGTACACCCGTGCGACGCTCCTGTTCGCGGGGCTGTACGCGGCCAAGCTCGCCGTGCAGCTCCCGCTGCTGCTGACCGGCCAGGTCGCGGCGCTCGGCGCGGCGAAGATCGCCATGGGCCTGCCGGCCTTCGCGGTGATCGCCTATCTCGTCTGGCTCATGCACCGCGGGCTGCTCGCCCGCCGCGGCCTCCGCTGAACCACGACCGGCGCGGTCAGCGCACCGTCCACTGGATGAGATGATGGTGCACGATGTGCCCGTCGAGAGTTCTGCCGCCGTCCGAGCCGGGCTCGGACCCGGAGTGGAGGAGAGTGGTCCGATGACCCCCGATGCCGACAGCGCGCCGAGCAGCCCCGCCCCCGGCGGCCGAGTCCTCACGGTCACCGCCGGCCCTCCCGCCGCCGGCGGCACCTTCGTGGCCCGCCACGAGGGCCGGGTCGTCTTCGTGCGCGGCACCGCGCCGGGGGAGACCGTCACCGCCCGCCTCCTCGAGGACCCCCAGGCGAAGGCCGATGCCCGCTTCTGGCGCGCCGAGGCGCTCGACGTGCTCGAGGCCGGCCCCGACCGGGTCCCCACGGTGTGGGAGGAGGCCGGGGTCGACGGCGTCGGCGGCGCGGAATGGGCGCACATCGCCCTGCCCGCCCAGCGCCGCATCGCGAGCGAGGTCATGCAGGAGCTGCTGCGCCGCGCCGGGGTGACGAGCTTCCCGATCGAGCAGGTGCAGGTCGAGCCCGCCCCGCACGACGCCGACGGGCTCGGCTGGCGCACCCGGGTGCGCTACGCCGTCGGCCCCGACGGGGAGGTCGGGATGCGCGGCTGGCGCTCCCACGAGGTGCGTCCCGTGGGGGAGGATCCCCTGTCGGCCCCCGCGGTGCGCGCGCTGCGCCTGGGGGAGTGGACCGCTCCCGAGGGCACCGAGGCCGTCGACGCCGTGGCCCCCTCGGCCGGTCCGGCCTCGGTGGTGCTGATCGGCCGCGACCTGGATCCCGAGACGATCGAGATCCCGGAGAGCTGGGGCGACGCCGACGTCGCGGTCCGCACCGGCCGCGGCCTCGTCCCGCTGCGCGGCGACGGCACCGTCCACGAGCGTCTGGGCGAGCGGATGTTCACCGTCAGCGCCACCGGCTTCTGGCAGTCCCACCGCCGGGCCGCGGAGCTGCTCACCGAGGTCGTCGACTCCGCTCTGCACGCCCCGCGCGGCGGCAGCGCCTGGGACCTCTACGGCGGCGTCGGCGTCTTCGCCGCGGTCGCCGCGGAGCAGGTGGGCACGGGCGGCTCGGTCGTCTCCGTCGAGGGCAACCGCCGCGCCTCCCAGCTGGCCGCCCAGAACCTCGAGGACCTCCCGCAGGTCTCCACCGCCACGGCCGATGTCACCGACTGGGTGCGCGCACGCCGCGGCGGGGTCGACGCGGTGGTCCTGGATCCGCCGCGCGCCGGCGCGGGCGTCGAGCTGATGGGGCTGCTCGCCGGCGCCGTGCGCCAGCGCATCGTGTACGTCTCCTGCGAGCCCGCCACCCTCGCCCGCGACCTCGCCGCGATCGAGGGCAAGGGATGGCAGGTCAAGGACCTGCGCGCCTTCGACCTCTTCCCGCACACGCACCACATCGAGTCCGTCGCGGTCCTCGAGCGCTCCGCGGGCTGACCGGGCCGACACGCGCCCGGCGCAGATGACGCCCTGTCAGGACCATGGGGTCCTGCGTGGTATGATTTATCTTGACTTCAAGATACTTGCCGGGGATCCGCCCGGCACCCCCTCCTCGGCCCGCGCCCTCCGCGTCGGGCCCCTAGGTGCGCGATCGCCTGCCGTGCGCGGGCGACGCGCCTACGATGGAGGGGTCGAACCCATACCGAAGGAGTGCGTCCGATGAGCACTGTCGACTCATTCGCCGCGAAGCAGAAGCTCGAGGTCGGCGGCACCGACTACGAGATCTATGCGCTCGACGCCGTGGAGGGCGCCGAGAAGCTTCCCTACAGCCTCAAGATCCTGCTCGAGAACCTGCTGCGCACCGAGGACGGGGCGAACATCACCGCCGACCACGTCCGTGCGCTCGCGAGCTGGGACGCGACGGCCGATCCGTCCGTCGAGATCCAGTTCACGCCCGCCCGCGTGATCATGCAGGACTTCACCGGCGTCCCCTGCGTCGTCGACCTCGCCACCATGCGCGAGGCCGTCCAGGACCTCGGCGGGGATCCCGAGCGGATCAACCCGCTCGCCCCCGCGGAGATGGTCATCGACCACTCCGTGATGATCGACGTCGCGGGCCGCCTCGACGCGCTCGAGCAGAACATGGAGCTCGAGTACGAGCGCAACCGCGAGCGCTACCAGTTCCTGCGCTGGGGCCAGACCGCCTTCGACGACTTCAAGGTGGTCCCCCCGGGCACCGGCATCGTCCACCAGGTCAACATCGAGTACCTCGCCCGCACCGTGATGACCCGCGAGGTCGACGGGGTGCTGCGCGCCTACCCCGACTCCTGCGTCGGGACCGACTCGCACACCACCATGGTCAACGGCCTGGGCGTGCTCGGCTGGGGCGTCGGCGGCATCGAGGCCGAGGCCGCGATGCTCGGCCAGCCCGTCTCCATGCTGATCCCGCGCGTGGTGGGCTTCAAGCTCACCGGCGAGATCCCGCCGGCCGCCACCGCGACCGACGTCGTGCTCACCATCACCGAGATGCTCCGCCGGCACGGCGCGGTGGGCAAGTTCGTCGAGTTCTACGGCGAGGGCGTCTCCCAGGTCCCGCTCGCGAACCGCGCGACCATCGGCAACATGAGCCCCGAGTTCGGCTCGACCGTCGCGATCTTCCCGGTCGACGAGGTCACCACCGACTACCTGCGCCTGACCGGCCGCTCCGAGGAGCAGGTCGCCCTCGTGGAGGCCTACGCCAAGCGCCAGGGCCTGTGGCACGACCCCTCGACGGAGGTCGAGTACTCCGAGTACCTCGAGCTGGACCTCTCCACCGTGGTGCCCTCCATCGCCGGCCCCAAGCGCCCCCAGGACCGCATCGTCCTCACCGAGGCGAAGGAGTCCTTCCGCGAGGTGCTGCCCTCCTACGCGACCGGCCACCCGGTCGCCGGCAACGGCGACGGCTCCTTCCCCGCCTCCGATCCGTCCACCCCCGACTCCGACAACGAGTCCGGCGGCGCCGCGCCCGACCACGCCCACGTGATCGGCCGCGCCTCGAACCCGGTCCAGGTCAAGGGCAAGGACTTCGAGATCGACCACGGCATCGTCTCGATCGCCTCGATCACCTCCTGCACCAACACCTCGAACCCCTCGGTGATGATGGCCGCCGGCCTGCTCGCCCAGAACGCGGTGGACCGCGGCCTGGTCGCCAAGCCGTGGGTCAAGACCTCCATGGCCCCCGGCTCGCAGGTCGTCACCAACTACTACACGCGGGCGGGCCTCTGGCCGGCGCTCGAGGCGCTCGGCTTCCACCTGGTGGGCTACGGCTGCACCACCTGCATCGGCAACTCGGGCCCGCTGGACTCGGAGATCTCCGAGGCCATCGCCGAGAAGGACCTCGCCGTCACCGCGGTACTCTCGGGCAACCGCAACTTCGAGGGCCGCATCAACCCCGACGTGAAGATGAACTACCTGGCCTCCCCGCCGCTGGTCATCGCCTACGCGCTCGCAGGCACCATGGACTTCGACTTCGAGAACGACCCGCTGGGGCAGGACAAGGACGGCCAGGACGTCTACCTGCGCGACATCTGGCCGAACCCGACCGAGGTCGAGAAGGTCATCGGCGAGTCCATCTCCCAGGAGATGTTCACCGAGGACTACAAGGACGTCTTCACCGGCGACGAGCGCTGGCGGAGCCTGGAGACTCCCGAGGGCGCGACCTTCGAGTGGGACTCCGAGTCCACCTACGTGCGCAAGCCCCCGTACTTCGAGGGCATGGAGGCGCAGCCCGCGCCGGTCGGCGACGTCGAGGGCGCCCGGGTGCTGGTCAAGGTCGGCGACTCGACCACGACCGACCACATCTCGCCCGCCGGCTCGATCAAGCTCGACTCCCCGGCAGGCAAGTACCTGCAGGAGCACGGCGTCGCGCGCAAGGACTTCAACTCCTACGGCTCCCGCCGAGGCAACCACGAGGTCATGATCCGCGGCACCTTCGCGAACATCCGCATCAAGAACCAGCTCCTGGACGGCGTCGAGGGCGGGTACACGAAGAACTTCCTGACCGGTGAGCAGGAGTTCATCTACGACGCCGCCCAGGCCTACGCCGAGCAGGACATCCCGCTCGTGGTCCTGGCCGGCAAGGAGTACGGCACCGGCTCCTCCCGCGACTGGGCCGCCAAGGGCACCAAGCTCCTCGGCGTCCAGGTCGTCATCGCCGAGAGCTTCGAGCGCATCCACCGCTCGAACCTCATCGGCATGGGCGTGCTGCCGCTGCAGTACCCCGCCGGCGAGACCGCCGAGTCCCTCGGGATCGACGGCACGGAGACCTTCTCCTTCACCGGGATCACCGCCCTGAACGAGGGCGCCACCCCGAAGACGGTGAAGGTCGTCGCCGCCAAGCAGGACGGCACCTCGGTGGAGTTCGATGCGGTGGTCCGCATCGACACCCCCGGCGAGGCGGAGTACTACCGCAACGGCGGCATCCTGCAGTACGTCCTGCGCTCGCTGGTCGCGGCCTGATCGCAGGCCCCTCCCGCGCCGTCCGGTCCTCGTGACCGGCGCATGCTGCGCCCCGCCCGGCTCCGGCCCGGCGGGGCGCAGTCATGTCCGGGTGTGGGAGTCGCCGCGGGCACCCTCTCGCGCACCCCTGACCGGGCTGTCTGCACCGCGTTGCACACCTCGGCGGGGCCGGGTGAAGCCCCGGTGAAGATGTGCACAGATGTGACCATGTCTCCCGTCTCGGCAGGTCAGAACCACGTACTCTGAACAGGTCCCGATCCCGTCCCCGAGGGAGGACCGTGCGTGTCCACCACTGAGCAGCACGCTGCCGCGCCGATCCGTCGGCGCCCGCGCCCCGCCCCCTCCCGCCCGGCGGCGGACTCCACCGTGCCCCCGCCCGAGGTGCCGATCCCCGCGGACCCCGAGGCGCTGCGCACCCTGGATGCGGAGCAGCTCCCGGGCCTCGCCCGCACCCTTCGCCGCCGCCTCCTCGAGATCTGCGCCGTCAGCGGAGGCCACCTCGGCCCGAACCTCGGCGTCGTCGAGCTGACCCTCGCCCTGCACCGTGAGTTCCGCTCCCCGGCGGAGCCGATCGTCTTCGACACCGGCCACCAGGCCTACGTCCACAAGATGCTCACCGGCCGCGCCGACCTCGAGGGGCTCCGCCGCGCCGGCGGCACCTCCGGCTATCCCGACCGGGGCGAGTCCGAGCACGACCTGGTCGAGAACTCCCACGCCTCC
Organism: Brachybacterium paraconglomeratum; assembly: GCF_003994255.1. Lineage (GTDB taxonomy): Bacteria > Actinomycetota > Actinomycetes > Actinomycetales > Dermabacteraceae > Brachybacterium > Brachybacterium conglomeratum. Next base: position 65,553 of record NZ_ML133861.1, read on the forward strand.
GGATCGATCGCCTGGGCGCACGGCCTGGACCGCGCCCACCGCCTCGCGGGGAAGCAGGGCGTCTCCGTCGCGGTGATCGGGGACGGCGCGCTCACCGGCGGCGTCGGCCTCGAGGCGCTCAACGAGCTCGCCGCGGACCGCGGCTCCCGCACCGTCGTCGTGCTCAACGACAACACCCGCTCCTACGCGCCCACCATCGGCGGCCTCGCTCGGCATCTCGCCGCGCTGCGCACGGGCGAGGTGCTGCCCGGACAGGACGTCTTCACCCAGCTGGGCCTGACCTATCTGGGACCCGTCGACGGCCACGACCTCACCGCGCTCGCGGCCGCGACCGCCGCCGCCCGCGAGGCCGCGGAGGATCCGGGCAGCGCCGGAGTGGTCCTGCACGTCCTCACCCGCAAGGGCGCCGGCTTCGCCCGCGCCGAGTCCGACGCGGTGGACCACTGGCACGCCACCGGCCCCTTCTCGCTCGTGGGCGAGGAGGCGACGAAGCCCGCCGCCCGCACCTGGAGCGCCCGCCTGGGCGCCGCCGTGCTCGACGCCGCCCGTGCCGACGAACGGGTGGTCGCGCTCAGCGCCGCGATGATCGACCCCGTCGGGCTCACCCCGATGCAGCAGGAGACGCCCGAGCGCGTCCTCGACGTCGGCATCGCCGAGCAGCTCGCGCTGGACACCGCCGCCGGCCTCTCCGCCGGGGGCCGCCTACCCCTCGTCGCGCTCTACGCGACGTTCCTCAACCGCGCCCACGACCAGCTGCTGCTGGACCTCGCCCTGCACGGCGAGGACGTCACGATCACGCTGGACCGCGCCGGGATCACCGGGGACGACGGTCCGAGCCACCACGGCATCTGGGACCTCGCCCTCGCCGCGCAGGTACCCGGACTGAGCCTGTGGGCGCCCCGCGACGGCGCCCGCCTCGACGCGGCGGTCCCCGCGGCGCTCGGCACCCCGGGCCCCTCGATCGTCCGCTTCCCCAAGGGCGCCTGCCCCGAGGAGCTCCCGGCGCTCGCCGAGCTGCCCGCGGGAGACGTCCTGCACGGCGACGCGGAGGCCCCGATCGACGTGCTCCTCGTCTCCGTCGGCGCCCTCGCCGACCGCGCCCTCGCCGCCGGCCGGGAGATCGCGGCGTCCCGTCCCGCGGCGAACGTGGTCGTGCTCGATCCGGTCCGGGCGCTGCCGCTGGGCGAGGAGCTGCTGGACCTCGCCGCCGGCGCCCGCGGGGTGCTCACCCTCGAGGACGGCCTCGCGGAGCGGGGGATCGGTGCCGCGCTCGCACTGCGGCTCGGCCGACGGGCGACCCCGGCGCAGCCGGGCCCCGTCGTGCACTGCCTGGGCGTGGACCTCGAGTTCCTCGCCCACGGCAAGCGCGACGCGATCCTCGCCGACCAGGGCCTGGACGTGCCCGGGATCGCGAGGAGCCTCGACGCGCTGCTCTGAGACGCCCGGCCGACGCCCTCCCGCCGGCGCGACGAGCGCGGCCAGCGCCGAGGCCCGGAGCTCTCGCCGCGGTCCTCAGCCCAGCGAGCTGCGCGGAGCAGGGTCGTCGGCCCGCGCCGTGAGGACGATCGGCGCGCCGTCGGTGACCTGCAGGGTGTGCTCCGCGTGCGCGCCGCGGGAGCCGTCGGCCGCCAGCTGCGTCCAGCCGTCCCGCTCGTCGACGACGAGCTCGGAGGTGGTCGGCACCAGGAACGGCTCCACGGTGATCAGCTGCCCGGCCACGAGCTCGGCGCCGCCGCCGGGGGTGCCGTGGTTGGGGACGAAGGGGGCCTCGTGCATCGTGCGCCCCACGCCGTGGCCGCCGAAGCGGTCGTTGATCGAGTAGCCGAGCGAGGTCGCCTCGTTCATCACCGCGAAGCCGATGTCGCCGACGGTGGCGCCGACGGTGACCTGGTCGATCCCGGCCCACATCACCTGCTCGGTGTCGCGGATCAGCTGGAGGTCCTCCGCGCGCGGGGTGCCGACGGGGATCGTCAGGCACGAGTCCGCCACCCAGCCCTCCACCGAGACGGCGAAGTCGAGGGAGAGCAGGTCCCCGTCCTCGAGCACCCGGTCGTAGGGGCGGCCGTGGAGCACGCCCTCGTTCAGCGAGGTGCAGATGACGTACCCGAAGGGGGAGGCGCCGAAGACGGGGTGGTAGTCGATGTAGCAGCTGGTCGCCCCCGCCTCGCGGATCAGGCGATGCGCCTCCGCGTCGACGTCCAGCAGGTTCCAGCCCACGTCCACGACCTGCCGCAGGTGCGAGAGCACGGAGGCGACGAACTCGCCGGCCGGACGTGCCTGCTCGGTGGTGGGCAGCTCCTGGGTCGAGCTGCGGCGACGGCGTCCGAGGATCATCGTGCCTCCTGCCAGGTGACCAGCCGGGCCCCGACCCAGGCGATCATCGGTGCGAACACGGCGGCGCCGAGCAGGTGGCCGAAGACAACCAGCTCGGGCAGCCCGGTGAAGTACTGGATGTAGCCGACCGCGCCCTGCGCGAGGGTCGCCGCGAGCAACCACCAGGCCGCGGTGCGGGCCTCGCGGCGGGCACCCGAGCGGTGGAGGACGACCAGCATCGCGATCAGCAGGGCGAGGAAGAGGTAGACCGCGACGGCGTGGACCCGGGTGATCACGACCGGGGAGAACATCAGGCGGGTGACGTCCCCGGCATCGCCCGAGTGCGGGCCGGTGCCGGTGACCAGCGTGCCGAGCACCAGCACCACGAAGCCCACCGCCGCCAGCGGGACGTAGAGCCCCAGCAGTCGTGGCGGGACCGCGAGGCGCACGTGCGAGTCGCCGTCGTACAGCCGCACCAGCAGCACCGTCGAGAGCGCGCCGAGCACGGGGGAGATGAGGAAGTGGGGGCTGACGATCCCGGGGTGCAGGTCGAACCACACCACGAACGCCCCGATCAGCGCCTGCGCGGCGGTGCCGATCAGCGGCACCCACGCCAGCATCCGGAAGCCGCGTCCCTTGTGGGAGAGCCAGCGGTAGGTCACCAGCAGCACCGCGACAGCGAAGATGCTCAGCACGCCGGTGAGCGTGCGGTTGCCGAACTCGACGAAAGGGTGGATCCCGGCCTCGAGCGTCAGCTCCGGGGTGAAGTTCCCCGGCTCGCAGTGCGGCCAGGAGGAGCAGCCCAGTCCGCTGCCCGTCAGACGCACCGCGCCGCCCGAGAGGATGATCCCCATCTGGCAGATCAGGTTGCCCCAGATAGCGATGGCGGCGAGACGTGCGCGCCGCTGCGGCCCCCAGGAGGTCAGACGACGGTCGGGCAGGGTGGTGATCCGCCCGTGGCGCTCGGGTGAGCGCTCGGCGGAGAGGGCAGGCGAGGACATGCCCAGCAGTCTAGGTTCCGCGGCCGAGGGCCGCCTGGACTCCGGGTGCGGATGCGAGGGATCCCGCATCGTGAGGACTCGGCGGTCGCCCGGGACGGCCGAGCGGCCGGACAGGGGCTCCGGGACCGGGGCCCGGCGCCAGGCTCGTGCGAGGCGGCTCAGGCATCCGTCCAGCGGAACCAGCGCACGACGGCCGCGACCCCTGCCGCGGCCCACAGCAGCAGCACCACGGCGGAGCCGGGGGAGAACGGACCGCCCGCGAGACAGGCCCGCATCAGCTCGCCGAGCGCGCCCGAGGGCAGCAGGTCCGCGAGCCCGCCGAGGATCCGCGGGAACGAGGTGGTGGGGAAGGCGACGCCGCCGACGGCGACGAGCAGCACGAACACGAGGTTCGCCACCGCCAGCACCGCCTCGGTGCGCAGCAGCCCCGCGACCAGCAGGCCGAGCGCCCCGAAGGCCACTGTCCCCACCAGCCAGACGGGGACGAGGGCCAGGAGACCGACGATCTCCGGCCGCCAGCCCAGGACCAGGCCCAGCACTCCGAGCACGACCACCTGCAGCACATGGGTCGCGAGGGTGGCGAGGATCTTCCCGGCGAGATAGCCGCTGCGCCCCAGCGGCGTCGTCGCGATCCAGCGCAGCACGCCGTTGCGACGGTCGAAGCCGGTCATGATCGCCTGCGAGGTGAAGGAGGTCGAGATCAGCGCGGTCGCGAAGGTCGCGGCGACCGCGGTGTCGATCGCGGGAGTGCCCTCGAGCCGGCCGACGGGCAGCAGCCACAGCCCCACCATCACCATCGCCGGCAGCGCGATCGCGACCATGAGCTGCTCCCCGTTGGAGAGCAGCACGCAGGTCTCGAGCCGGGCATGGGAGAGGATGCGGCGCAGCGCCGGTGCGGGACGCGGCACGCGCGGCGCGGCGGGGCTCTCGCCGGGGGCGGCGGGAGAGGTCGACGGGGGCGTGGCGCTCATCGGGCGGCTCCTGCGCTGGGGGCGTCGTCGTGGTGGGTCGTGCTCCCGGCGGCCTCGTCGCCGGAGGCGTCGCGGTCCATCAGGTCCAGCAGCACCGCCTCGAGGTCCGCGGCCGCGGCGCTGGAGACCTCCAGGCGGGCGCCGTGGCGGGCGGCGGCCTCGTGCAGGGCCTGCTCGAGGGCGGGGACGGCGTCGGGCGCGACGCCGCTCGCGGTCGCCCGGAGGGTCACGCCGCCGCCCGGCCCGCGATGCTCGCGGACCACCTCCTGCACGCTGCCGGAGGCGAGCACGCGGCCGCGCGAGATCACGCGCACCGCGTCCGCGAGCCCGACCACGTCGTCCATCAGATGGGTGGTGAGCACGACGGCGGTGCCGGTGCGGGCCAGCCCCCGGATCAGCTCCCGCACCCGGCGCCGGATCGAGGGATCCATCCCGGCCGTCGGCTCGTCGAGGAAGACGAGGTCGGGCCGGCCGATGATCGCCAGCGCCAGGGCGAGCCGCTGCCGCTGCCCGCCGGAGAGGCGCCGCACGAGGGTGCGGGCGAACTCGTCGATGCCGAGATGGGCGGCGACCTCGTCGACATCGAGCGGGGCGGCGTGCAGGCTCGCGCCGTAGCGCAGCAGCTGCATCGCCGTCGCGCCCGAGGCGAGGCCGCCGTCCTGGATCATCACGCCCACCCGGGCGCGGTGCTCGGGGCTCGCGCGCCAGGGGTCGGTGCCGAGCACGCGCACGCTGCCCGCATCGGGGCGCAGCAGACCGGTCGCGCAGGAGACGGCGGTGGTCTTGCCGGCGCCGTTGGGGCCGAGCAGCGCGGTGACCTCGCCGCGCTCCGCGGTCAGGCTCAGGCCGTCGAGGGCGCGCACGGCGCCGTAGGAGTGGGCGAGGTCGGTCGCGACGAGGGCGGGGGAGTGGTCGTCCATGGCCGCCCCATCGTAGGCCGGACGCGGCGCCGGGTCGGGGACGGCGCCGCGTCCGGGCCGGGCGAGGTGGGCGAGACCTCACCCGGGCCGTGCCGGGCTCAGCGCCCGGTGACGTGCAGCGGCGTGTGCGCCGGGTCGACGACCTCCGCGGCGAGCGGCGCCTCGGGAGCGGTGCCGCCGGGGCCCCAGGTGTCGGTCTCGAAGCGGTCGCGGTCGTGCGCCTCCAGCAGCGGCTCGAGCGCCGGGCCGGCGGGGACGATCTGCGTGGGGTTGATGTCCTCGTGCACGTAGTAGTAGTGCCGCTTGATCTGCGCGAAGTCGACCGTGTCGCCGAAGCCCGGGGTCTGGAACAGGTCCTTGGTGTAGTTCCACAGGTTCGGCATCGAGGCGAGGGTCTGCCGGTTGGCCTTGAAGTGGCCGTGGTAGACGGGGTCGAAGCGGATCAGCGTGGGGAACAGGCGCACGTCGGCCTCGGTGATCGAGGGGCCCATGAGGTAGCGGCTGCGGCCCAGGCGCTCCTCGAGCTCGTCGAGGGCCTCCCAGAGGAGCGCGTACTCGCGCTCGTAGTCCTCCTGCGAGCCGGCGAAGCCGACCTTGTACACGCCGTTGTTGACCCGGTGGAGCATCCACTTGTTCAGCGCGTCGATCTCCTCGCGCTGAGCCTCGGGGTAGAGGTCCGGGGCGCCGGCGCGGTGGTGCTCGGTCCACTCGGTCGCGAAGTCGAGGGTGATCCGCTGGAAGTCGTTGGTCACGACGGCCCTGGTGGGCACGTCCACGACGGCGGGGACGGTGATGCCGCGCGGGTAGTCGGGGAAGCGCGCGAAGTAGGCCTGCTGCAGGCGCTCGTAGCCGAGCACGGGATCCACCTCGCCGGGGTCGAGGTCGAAGGTCCAGGAGCGCTTGTCATGGGTGGGGCCGGGCATGCCCACCGAGATCACGTCCTCCAGGCCCAGCAGACGACGGGAGATCAGGGTGCGGTTGGCCCACGGGCAGGCGCGGGCGGCGATCAGCCGGTAGCGCCCGGCCTCGACGGGCCAGCCGTCGCGGCCGTCGCGGGTGATCCGGTCGTCGATGTAGTTCATGTCGCGGTCGAAGCCCTTGCCGGCGGAGACGTAGGCGCCGCGGGTCGAGTGCTGCTCGGCGGCGGCGTCCGTGGAGTCGGGGGCGGTCTCGTTCATCGTGGGGTCCCTTCGTGTCGGTGGCGTCACTGCCATGATAGTTGAAACCGGTACTAGATGGAAGCCTCTCGGGGGCGGCGGTCGACGGCGCGCCGAGAGGGGCCCGGGGTGCGCTCCGCACCCACGTCGTGCACCATGTGTGGGGGAGCGCGATCCGCCCCGCCCTGCGCGACGTTGCAGGTAAGGGCACCCTTCGTGGCCGGTGGCACAGGACTCGGGCAGTATTTGGAAAGAGTCCTGTTGTAAAATCTAGGTGGTCGAGAAGGGAGGTGCAGGATGGCCGAGCAGGATGCGCAGGAGCTCGCGGCGAAGTCCGAGCCGACCACGCGCGATCGCCTCGTCGAGGCGATCTCCACCCACGGGCCCATCACCGCCCGGCAGCTCGCCGAGCGCTTCGGCCTCACCAGCGCCGCCGTGCGCCGCCATCTCGCGGCGCTCGAGGCGGAGGGGACCATCGCCGAGCACGAGATGCCCGTGGCCCATCGTGGCCGCGGACGCCCCAGCAAGACCTTCGTGCTCTCGCCGTCGGCGCATGAGGACTTCGCCGCCGGCTACGACGAGCTGGCCGTGATGGCGGTCGACGAGCTCGCCCGCCGCGGCGGCGACGAGGCGGTGACCGCCCTCGCGGAGCGGCGGATCTCCGACTGGGAGCAGCGGCTCGACGAACGGGTCGACCGCCTCGAGGCGGAGACCGGGGAGCCGGTGGGCACCGCCGAGCGGCTCGAGCTGCTCTCGCAGCTGCTCACCGAGCGCGGCTACGCCACCACCGTCCGCCCGCTGCACGTCCCGTTGCCGGCGGCCCGTCGCGAGGGCGGCGCCGGGCCGCGTAGCCTCGTCACCGCGCAGCTCTGCCACGGCCGCTGCCCCGTCCTCGACGTGGCCGCCGACCACCCGGAGCTGTGCGAGGCCGAGACCCGCGTCATCTCCCGCATCATCGGGGCCCCCGTCCAGCGCCTGGCCACCCTGGCGCAGGGGGCTCACGTCTGCACGACCCACATTCCGCTCACCGAGGGAAGGACACCATGACGAGCGCACCCGAGAAGCTCTCACAGGACGAGATCATCGATTCGATCGGCAACTACGCCTTCGGATGGCACGACGAGGACTCGGCCGGGGCCAGCGCGCGCCGCGGCCTGTCCGAGGACGTCGTGCGCGACATCTCCGCACGCAAGGACGAGCCCGAGTGGATGCTCGAGCGCCGGCTGAAGGCGCTGAAGCTCTTCGAGAAGAAGCCGCTGCCCACCTGGGGCCCGGACCTCTCCGGCATCGCCTTCGACGACATCAAGTACTTCGTCCGCTCCACCGAGAAGCAGGTCACCGACTGGAACGACCTGCCCGAGGACATCAAGGAGACCTACGACCGCCTCGGCATCCCCGAGGCCGAGAAGCAGCGCCTCGTCGCCGGCGTCGCCGCGCAGTACGAGTCCGAGGTCGTCTACCACCAGATCCGCGAGGACCTGGAGGAGCAGGGCGTCATCTTCCTGGACACCGACACGGCGCTCAAGGAGCACCCGGAGCTGTTCAAGGAGTACTTCGGCACCGTCATCCCCTCGGGCGACAACAAGTTCTCCGCGCTGAACACCGCCGTGTGGTCCGGCGGCTCCTTCGTCTACGTCCCCAAGGGCGTGCACGTCGAGATCCCGCTGCAGGCCTACTTCCGGATCAACACCGAGAACATGGGCCAGTTCGAGCGCACGCTGATCATCGCCGACGAGGGCTCCTACGTGCACTACGTCGAGGGCTGCACCGCGCCGATCTACAAGTCCGACTCGCTGCACAGCGCCGTCGTCGAGATCGTCGTGAAGAAGGACGCCCGCGTCCGCTACACGACCATCCAGAACTGGTCGAACAACGTCTACAACCTGGTCACCAAGCGCACCACGGTCGAGCAGGGCGGCGTCATGGAGTGGGTCGACGGCAACATCGGCTCCAAGGTCACCATGAAGTACCCGGCCGTCTGGCTGATGGGCGAGCACGCCCGCGGCGAGACCCTCTCCGTCGCCTTCGCCGGCGAGGGCCAGAACCAGGACACCGGCTCGAAGATGGTGCACATGGCGCCGCACACCTCGAGCTCGATCGTCTCCAAGTCGGTCTCCCGCGGCGGCGGCCGCTCCTCCTACCGCGGCCTGGTCCAGGTCATGCCCGGTGCCGAGCACTCCGCCTCGACCGTGCTGTGCGATGCGCTGCTGGTGGACCAGATCTCGCGCACCGACACCTACCCCTACGTCGACGTGCGCGTCGACGACGTCCAGATGGGCCACGAGGCCACCGTCTCCAAGGTCTCCGAGGAGCAGCTCTTCTACCTGATGAGCCGCGGCATGGAGGAGACCGAGGCGATGGCGATGATCGTGCGCGGCTTCATCGAGCCCATCGCCCGCGAGCTCCCGATGGAGTACGCCCTCGAGCTGAACCGCCTGATCGAGCTGCAGATGGAAGGAGCAGTCGGCTGATGACGACCACAGATGTGAAGGGTGCCGAGAGCGCCGGGGACCCGACCGCGAACGAGGCCGTGGGCCACGCGGCGGGCGCCGCGCCCGTCGCCGCCGGAGAGGCCCTGGAGGGCGCCGACACGACGGCCGCGCCGGAGCTGGAGGAGGAGAACCTGAGCCTGCCGGGCCAGGAGGTCTCCGCCGCCCACGCCGCGCTGAACCGCGGCGCGCGACTGCGCTCCTTCGAGGTCGCCGACCACGCCGTGCCCAAGAGCGACATCGAGGAGTGGCGCTTCACCCCGCTGCGCCGCTTCTCCGCCCTCTTCGAGGACGCCGCCACCGACGACCGCGAGGGCGACCCCGCCGTCGACTACGCCGTGACCGTGCCCGAGGGCGCCCCGGAGCCCTCGACGCTCGCCCCCGGCCAGGCGCCCCGCGGCAGCGTGCTGGTGCCCGAGGATCTGCCCACCGCGATCGCCTCCGCCCGCACCGAGCAGGCGCTGCACCTGGTCGCCGCCAAGAACGCCGCCTACGACGCGCCGTTCCGCGTGGACATCACCGGCCGCGGCGCGGACCGCCGCGCCAACGCGCACCTCGTGATCGAGGCGCAGGAGTCCTCCTCCTCGATCGTGGTGCTGAACCACACCGGCTCGGCGCAGTACGCGCAGGACGTGGAGATCCTCGTCGGTGACAACGCGCAGATGACCGTCATCACCGTCCACGACTGGGACGACGACGCGGTGCACATCGCGCAGCACCACGCCCGCGTGGGCCGCGACGCGCGCCTGAAGCACGTCGCGGTCACCCTCGGCGGCAGCGCGGTGCGCCTGAACTCGATCGGCGAGTACGCCGCCCCCGGCGGCGAGATCGAGAAGCTGGGCCTCTACTTCTCCGACGAGGGCCAGTTCTTCGAGAACCGCCTGTTCATCGACCACAGCGCCCCGAACTGCACCTCCAACGTCGCCTACAAGGGCGCGCTGCAGGGCAAGGGCGCACGGTCCGTGTGGGTCGGCGACGTGCTGATCCGCAAGGAGGCCGAGGGCACCAACACCTACGAGCTCAACCGCAACCTGGTGCTCACCGAGGGCGCCCGCGCCGACTCGGTGCCGAACCTGGAGATCGAGACGGGCGAGATCGAGGGCGCCGGCCACGCCGCCGCCACCGGGCGCTTCGACGACGAGCAGCTGTTCTACCTGCGCGCTCGCGGCATCCCGGAGATCGAGGCGCGCCGTCTGGTCGTGCGCGGCTTCTTCGCCGAGATCATCCAGCAGATCGACGTGCCCGAGGTGCGCGAGCGCCTCTCGGCCGCGATCGAGGACGAGCTCGCACGGAGCATGAACTGATGTCGGACGCCTTCGTCCCCGTCGCCGCCCTGGCCGACCTCGCCCCCGGCGAGGCGATCGACGTCGTCGCCGGCGGGATCGAGATCGCCCTGGTGCGCGACGAGGACGGCGGCGTCCACGCCCTCGAGGACCTCTGCTCGCACGACGAGATCGCGCTGAGCGACGGCGACGTCGAGGGATGCACCATCGAGTGCTGGAAGCACGGCAGCCAGTTCGACCTCGTCACCGGTCGTCCCCTGCAGCTCCCGGCGGTCCTGCCCGTGCGGGTGTTCCCCGTGCGCATCGACGAGAGCCGCGGCGAGATCCTCGTGGATCCCTCCGAGGCTCCCGCCACCTGACACCTGGGCGTCGTCCCCGACGCCCGCCCCCAGCCCCACGAATCCACCAGCTTCCTGGTCAAGGAGAACCCCACATGTCGATCCTGGAGATCAAGAACCTCCACGCCACCGTCGAGACCCCTGAGGGCACCAAGGAGATCCTCAAGGGCGTCGACCTCACCATCAAGGGCGGCGAGACCCACGCGATCATGGGCCCCAACGGCTCGGGCAAGTCCACCCTCGCCTACGCCATCGCCGGCCACCCCAAGTACGAGATCACCGGCGGCGAGGTCCTCCTCGACGGCGAGGACGTGCTCGAGATGAGCGTCGACGAGCGCGCCCGCGCCGGCCTCTTCCTGGCCATGCAGTACCCCGTCGAGGTCCCCGGCGTGACCGTCTCGAACTTCCTGCGCACCGCCAAGACCGCGATCGACGGCGAGGCCCCCTCGCTGCGCACCTGGGTCAAGGACGTCAAGGGCGCCATGGACGACCTCAAGATGGACCCGGTCTTCGCCGAGCGCAACGTCAACGAGGGCTTCTCCGGCGGCGAGAAGAAGCGCCACGAGATCCTCCAGATGCAGCTGCTGAAGCCCTCCATCGCCGTCCTCGACGAGACCGACTCCGGCCTCGACGTCGACGCGCTGCGCGTGGTCTCCGAGGGCGTCAACCGCGCCAAGGAGAACACGGAGGTCGGCATCATGCTGATCACCCACTACACCCGCATCCTGCAGTACGTGAAGCCGGACTTCGTCCACGTCTTCGTGAACGGGAAGATCGCCGAGCAGGGCGGTCCCGAGCTGGCCGAGCGTCTCGAGGCCGAGGGCTACGACCGCTTCCTCGTCGGCGCCTGATGCCGCCGGCCCTCCCGCCCCGCACCCGCGCGGGGCGGGACGGCCGCACCGCGGGACCCGCCGCGGACCGTCCCGGACAGCACGTCCGGGGACGGCCCGACGAGCCCCGTCCGCACCCCTGCGGGAGCAGTCCCGCACCCCTTCCGGGAGGACACCATGACCGACCAGCAGACCCCGGCCTCGACCGTGAGCGCCGAGGACGTCACCGAGGCGATGAAGGACGTCATCGATCCCGAGCTCGGGATCAACGTCGTCGACCTGGGCCTCGTCTACGGGGTGACCGTCGAGGACGGCAACGCCGTGATCGACATGACCCTCACCTCCGCCGCCTGCCCGCTGACGGACGTGCTCGAGGAGCAGACCTTCGCGGTGCTGGACCCCATCACCGAGACCCACCGCATCAACTGGGTGTGGATGCCGCCGTGGGGCATGGAGAAGATCACCGAGGACGGCCGCGAGCAGCTGCGCGCCATCGGCTTCAACCTCTGAGCCGCCTCACCCTCTGAGCCGGCACGAGAGACCCCCTGACCCGCGAGCGCGGGGCAGGGGGTCTCTTCGCTGCGGACGGGACGGGCCCCGAGCCGGCGTCAGCCGAGCAGCGTCGCCGTCTGCGTGAGCTCGAGGCCGTGCGCCTCGGCCGTGCCGGCATGGGCGAGGGCGCCCTCGTGGGTGTGCAGGCCCTTCGCGAGCGCCTCGTCGGCCCGCAGCGCGTCCCGCCAGCCCGCGCCCGCGAGCTTCAGCACGTAGGGGAGGGTCGCGTTGTTCAGCGCCGCCGTCGCCGTGACCGGCACGGAGCCGGGCATGTTCGCCACGCAGTAGTAGATCGCGTCGTGCACCCGGAAGGTCGGGTCGTCGTGCGTGGTGGGGCGGGAGTTCTCGAAGCAGCCGCCCTGGTCGATCGCGACGTCGACCAGCACCGAGCCCGGCTTCATCCGGGAGACCATCTCGTCGGTGACGAGCTTCGGGGCGCGCTTGCCGGGGATCAGCACCGAGCCGACGACGACGTCCGCCCGCTCGATCTGCTCGGCGAGGTCGAGGGCGGTCGAGTAGCGGGTGAGGATGCCCCCGTGGTGCATCGTCGCGATCTGGGAGAGCCGGGAGACGTTCACGTCCATCACGGTGACGTTCGCGTGCAGCCCGTGCGCCATCATCGCCGCCTGCTCGCCGACGACGCCGCCGCCGAGGACCAGCACGTTCGCCTCCGAGGTCCCGGGCACGCCGCCCATCAGCACCCCGCCGCCGCCCAGCGGCGCCATCAGGTGGTAGGCGCCGACCTGCGCGGCGAGCCGGCCCGCGATCGCGCTCATCGGCGCGAGCAGTGGCAGCGAGCGATCGGGGAGCTGGACGGTCTCGTAGGCGATGGCGGTGGTGCCGGTGGCGAGCAGCGCCTCGGTGAGCTCCCGGTCGGCCGCGAGGTGCAGATAGGTGAAGAGGATCTGGCCCTTCCTCAGGCGTCCGTACTCCTCGGGCAGCGGCTCCTTCACCTTCACGATCATCTCGGCCTGCGCCCAGACCTCGTCGGCCGTCGGCAGCAGTGACGCGCCCGCGGCGGCGTAGTCCTCGTCGCTCACGCGGGAGCCGAGGCCCGCGCCGCTCTCGACGATCACCTCGTGGCCGTGCATCACCAGCTCGTGCACGCCGGCGGCGCCCAGGCCCACCCTGTTCTCGTTGTTCTTGACCTCGCGGGGCACCCCGATGCGCATGTGTCCAGCCTCTCTGCTGAGCTCCCTGGCCGCGGTCACGGCCACCGCCCCCAGGATGACACCTCGTCGGCCGTGCGGGGGAGCCTGCGGATGTGTCCCCCGGCACCGTCGGCGGGAATCCGGGCGACCGTTCGGCGCCTCGGCCCTAGACTCGATCCGGCCCTCCTCCGGGCCGTCCCCGTCCGAAGAGGAGTCCCACCCGTGATCACCGTGCACGACCTCGCCATACGCGTCGGCGCCCGGCTGCTCATGAGCGACGTCTCCTTCCAGGTCACCGACGGCGACCGGATCGGCCTGGTGGGTCGCAACGGCGCCGGCAAGACCACGCTGACCAAGGTCCTCTCCGGCACGCTGGACCCCAGCGAGGGCAGCGTCGAGGTCTCCGGCGAGCTCGGCTATCTCCCGCAGGACACCCACAGCGGCGAGGACACCGAGCCGGTGCTCGCCCGGATCCTCTCCGCCCGCGGGCTCGACGGGATCCTGAGGAAGCTGCGCCGCGCCGAGGAGGAGATGGGGGACATGTCCCTCACCGAGGCCCGCCGCGAGAAGGCCATGAACCGGTACCCGCGCCTGGAGGCCGAGCTCGACGCCGCCGGCGGCTACGCGGCGGAGGCGGAGGCCAAGCGGATGGCCGCGAACCTCGGCCTGCCCAACCGGCTGCTCGAGCAGGAGCTCGGCACCCTCTCCGGCGGTCAGCGGCGTCGCGTCGAGCTCGCCCGGATCCTGTTCTCGCAGGCCTCCACGATGATCCTCGACGAGCCGACGAACCACCTCGACCACGACTCGATCGTGTGGCTGCGCGAGTACCTGATGAGCTACCGCGGCGGGCTGATCGTCATCAGCCACGACGTCGAGCTCGTCGAGCAGGTCGTGAACAAGGTCTTCTACCTCGACGCGAACCGCTCCGCGATCGACATCTACAACATGGGCTGGAAGCAGTACCTGCGCCAGCGCGAGGACGACGAGAAGCGCCGCAGGCGCGAGCGCGCCAACGCCGAGAAGAAGGCCACCCAGCTCACCGCCCAGGCGGAGAAGATGCGCGCGAAGGCCACCAAGGCCGTCGCCGCGCAGAACATGCTGAAGCGGGCCGAGCGGATGCTCGACGGGGTCGAGGGGGAGCGGCAGACCGACCGCGTCGCCTCGCTGCGCTTCCCGAAGCCCGCCCCCTGCGGCAAGACCCCGCTGATGGCCGAGGACCTCTCGAAGTCCTACGGCAGCCTCGAGATCTTCACCGGCGTGGACCTCGCGATCGACCGCGGCTCGCGCGTGGTCATCATCGGCCTGAACGGCGCGGGCAAGACCACCCTGCTGCGGATCCTCGGCGGCGTCGACGCGCCGGACACCGGGCGGATCCTGCCCGGCCACGGCCTGCGCATCGGCTACTACGCCCAGGAGCACGAGACCCTGGACCTGGACCGGACCGTGCTGGAGAACATGATGACGGCGGCCTACGAGCTGCCCGAGGTCGAGGCCCGCAAGATCCTGGGCTCCTTCCTGTTCACGGGCGACGACGTGCACAAGCCCGCCCGGGTGCTCTCCGGCGGGGAGAAGACCCGCCTCGCCCTGGCCGCGCTCGTCGTCTCCAGCGCCAACGTGCTGCTGCTGGACGAGCCGACGAACAACCTCGACCCCGCCAGTCGCCAGGAGATCCTCGGGGCGCTGGCGAACTTCGAGGGTGCGGTCGTGCTGGTCTCCCACGACCCCGGTGCCGTCGCGGCGCTCGATCCCGAGCGGGTGCTGATGATGCCCGACGCCGTCGAGGACCTCTGGAACGCCGAGTACCAGGAGCTCATCGAGCTCGCCTGAGCCGGGGCCGCTCCCCGGTCCTCCCCACGCCCGCCGCCGTGCCGGCCGGTGCTCCCGGCGCCGCGGCGGGGACGGCTCCTGAGATGGCGACCGCGAGAGTTTCCCCCTCCGAGTTGCACTCCTGTGACCTGCGTCATAGTCTCAGCTCGTCGGCACCGTGGCGGTGCCCGCCCCGTCGCGGAGGACGGTGCGCGACCGCGCCGCCCGCCTCGACCCGACGAGGAGGAGCGAGACCGTGAGCGAACCCGTCCGTCCGTCCGGTCTGCGCCGGCTGGTCGCCGCCGGGGCCGCGCTCGCCCTGGGGGCGACGCTCGCGGCCTGCGGCTCGGCCGACGCCGGCCCGCCGCAGCTGACCTGGTACATCAACCCCGACAACGGCGGCCAGACCCAGATCGCCCAGCAGTGCAGCGACGAGGCCGACGGGGCGTACACGATCACCACCTCGCTGCTGCCCCGCGACGCGGCCAGCCAGCGCGAGCAGCTCGCCCGCCGCCTCGCCGCGGGCGACAGGTCCCTGGACATCATGAGCCTGGACCCGCCCTACATCCCGGAGCTCGCCGAGCCCGGCTTCCTCGCCCCCGTCCCGGAGGACCTCGTCACCAGCTCCACCCAGGACGTCGTCGACGGCGCCGTGCAGGGCGCGACTTGGAACGACGAGCTGGTCGCCGTGCCCTTCTGGGCCAACACCCAGCTGCTGTGGTACCGCGAGTCCGTCGCCGAGGAGGCGCGGCTGGACATGTCCGAGCCCGTCACCTGGGACCAGCTGATCGACGCCGCGGAGACCACCGACAGCCACCTCGGCATCCAGGGGATCCGCGCCGAATCGATGACCGTGTGGGTCAACGCGCTGTACGAGTCGCAGGGCCAGTCGATCATCGAGAACCCGGGCGCCGCCGCCGACGAGACGCAGCTCGCGCTCGACTCCCCGGCCGGCGCCGAGGCCTCCCGGATCATCGGCACGATCGGCGCGGAGGGCCTCGCCGGCCCGGGCGCCACCACCCAGGACGAGAACGTCGCCATGGCCCAGTTCCAGGGGGACCAGGGCTCCTTCATGGTCAACTGGCCCTTCGTCTACACCGCCACGCAGACCTCCGTCGAGCAGGGCAGCGTGGACCAGGAGGTGCTGGACGACATGAAGTGGACCACCTACCCCCAGGTGACCGAGGACCAGGAGTCCGCGCCGCCGCTGGGCGGGATCGACCTCGGCGTCGGCGCCTCGAGCCGGCACCAGGACCTCGCCTACGAGGCGATCCGCTGCATCGTCTCCCCGGAGAAGCAGGCGCAGTACTTCCTCTCCGACGGCAACCCGCCCGCCTCCACCACCGCCTACGAGGACCCCGAGGTCCAGGACGCCTACCCGATGGCGCCGGAGATCCGCGAGTCCCTCGAGCGCGCCGCGCCCCGCCCGCAGACCCCCTTCTACAACGAGATCTCCCTGGGCATCCAGCAGCACTGGACCCCGATCTCGGAGGTCGGCGAGGCCACCCCCGCGCGGTCCCAGGAGTTCATCCAGTCCGTGCTGCGAGGGGAGGCCCTGCTGTGAGCGAGACAGCCGCCGCGCCGAGGACCGGGACGGACGGCGCCTCCGGGCGCCGCCGCGCGACCCGGCAGAAGCCGCCGCTGAGCGACCGGGCCCGGGCGGAGCGCCGCCTGGGCATCCTGCTGGCGGCCCCCGCCTTCGTGGTCATGCTGGCGGTGACGGTGTACCCGATCCTCCAGGCCTTCTTCGACTCCCTGTTCTCCTACCGTCTCACCGCCCCGGACCAGCGCTCCTTCGTGGGACTGGCGAACTACGGGGTGCTCTTCACCGACCCCGTCTTCTGGCGGGACCTCGGGGTGACCGTGCTGATCACCGTGGTCACCGTCGCGATCGAGCTGGTGCTCGGCTTCGCCCTGGCCCTGGTGATGCACAACGCCGTCAAGAGCCTGCGCGGCCTGCTGCGCACCGCGATCCTCGTCCCCTACGGCACGATCACCGTCGTCTCCGCCTTCGCATGGTTCTTCGCCTTCGACATCAACACCGGCTTCGTCAACGCCTGGCTGCCGGTGGTGGAGGACAGCTTCAACTGGTTCGGCTCCGCCGCGCCGGCGCTGACCGTCATCATGCTCAGCGAGATCTGGAAGACGACCCCCTTCATCTCGCTGCTGCTGCTGTCGGGCCTGGCCCAGGTGCCCGGGGAGCTGACCGAGGCCGCCCGCGTGGACGGCGGCACCCGCGCGGAGGTGATGCGCCGCGTGGTGCTGCCGAACATGAAGGCCGCGATCATGGTCGCGGTGCTGTTCCGAGCGCTGGACGCCTTCCGGATCTTCGACAACGTGTTCATCATGACCAACGGCGCCTACGGCACGGAGGTCCTCTCGCTGCTGGCCTATCGCACCTCGATCGGGCGGCTCGAGATCGGCATGGGCTCGGCGATCTCCGTGGTGCTGTTCCTGTGCGTGATCGGCATCGCGATCGGCGCGATCAAGGGCTTCAAGGTCGATCTGGCCTCGGGGGAGGGACGCTGAGATGAAGGGCATGACCACCCGGCAGAAGGTCGGCTGGAGCGTGATCACGATCGTGGTGCTGGTGTACACCCTCGGTCCGCTGGTCTCGATCCTGATGACCTCCTTCAAAGCCTCCGGCGACCTCACCACGGGGCGCTTCCTGCCCACGCGCTTCGTGCTGGACAACTACGAGCAGATCTTCGCCGGCAGCGCCCGCGACCTGTTCCTGCCCGCGCTGCGCAACTCCATCGGCATCACGCTGATCGCGACCGTCGTCGCGGTCGTGCTCGCGACCCTCTGCGCCTACGCGATCGCGCGCCTGGACTTCCCCGGCAAGCGCCTCGTGCTGGTCAGCGCGCTCGGGGTCTCGATGTTCCCGGTGATCTCGATCGTGACGCCGCTGTTCAACCTCTGGCGCACGATCGGGCTGTACGACACCTGGCCGGGCCTGATCATCCCCTATCTCTCGCTGACGCTGCCGATCTCGATCTACACCCTGGCGGCGTACTTCCAACAGATCCCCTGGGACCTCGAGCGGGCCGCGCAGGTCGACGGCGCCACCAGCTTCGAGGCGTTCCGGAAGGTGATCGTCCCGCTCGCGCTGCCCGGTGTGTTCACCACCGCGATCATCGCGTTCTTCATCGCCTGGAACGACTTCGTCTACGGCATCTCGCTGACGTCCACCTCGGCCGCGCGCCCGGTCCCGGCGGCGCTGGCCTTCTTCACCGGCGCCTCCCAGTTCGAGGAGCCCACGGGCGCGATCTCGGCCGCCGCGATCATCGTCACCATCCCCATCGTCATCATCGTCGTGCTCTTCCAGCGCCAGATCGTCTCCGGTCTGACGCAGGGCGCGGTCAAGGGCTGACCCCAGGAGGCAACCGGCCATGGCCACCATCGAGATCCAGAACCTCGTCAAGCGGTACGACGACGGCTTCCCCGCCGTCAACGACGTGAGCCTCGACATCGCCGACGGCGAGTTCGTGATCCTCGTCGGTCCCTCGGGCTGCGGGAAGTCCACGCTGCTGCGCATGATCGTGGGGCTCGAGGACATCACCGAGGGCGAGCTGCGCATCGACGGCAAGCGCGTGAACGAGAGCGCGCCGCGCGACCGCGACCTCGCCATGGTCTTCCAGAACTACGCCCTGTACCCCCACCTGAGCGTGTACGACAACATCGCCTTCCCGATGCGGCTGTCGAAGAACAAGCTCCCCGAGGACGAGATCGACCGGCGGGTGCGCCGCGCCTCGTCGATGCTGGGACTGGACGAGCACCTCGAGCGCAAGCCCGGCAACCTCTCCGGCGGACAGCGCCAGCGCGTGGCGATGGGACGCGCGATCGTCCGCGAGGCCGACGCCTTCCTCTTCGACGAGCCGCTGTCGAACCTCGACGCGAAGCTGCGCGGCCAGATGCGCACCCAGATCGCGCAGCTCCAGCGGCGCCTGGGCATCACGAGCGTCTACGTCACCCACGACCAGACCGAGGCGATGACCCTGGGGGACCGGGTCGCCGTGCTGAAGAAGGGCAGGCTGCAACAGGTCGCCTCGCCGCGCGAGCTCTACGAGCAGCCCGCGAACCTCTTCGTCGCCGGGTTCATCGGCTCTCCCTCGATGAACTTCCTGCCCGCCCGGGAGGAGAACGGGCACCTGCGCACCCCGATCGGGGATCTCACGGCGCCCGAGCACGTCCTCGAGGCCGCCCGGGGGAGGGACCTGGTGCTGCTGGGGGTGCGCCCCGAGCACTTCGAGGACCTCGAGTTCGTCGACGAGGCGCTGCTGCCGCACGGCACGGAGCTCGCCGTGACGCCCACCCACACCGAATGGCTCGGCAACGAGCAGTACGGCTACATCGACTACGAGAAAGACCCCGAGGTGGGCGAGGTCCTCGACGAGCTCGCCCGCGACCTCGACCAGGACGAGATCCCGCCCCAGGTGGTGGTGACCCTCAGCTCCGCGAGCCGGATCCGCGGCGGCATCGAGTCCCGGATCTGGGTGGACACGCGCAAGGTCCACGTCTTCGACGTCGCGACGGGCGAGAACCTCACCCGCGACGAGGAGAAGGGGGCGGAGCTGACGCGCCGCGCCGCCGAGGACCGGCAGCGCGAGATCGAGACCGCCGCGGCGCTGGAGGACTGAGGCCGGCTCCCGCGCCCGTCCCTGCGCGGCGCGCCGCGCCGCGCCCGAGGACGGCACGGAGAGCGCGTAGTGTGGCGGACACCTGATATCCGCTGTGAAAGGCCTCCGTGTTCGTCCTCTCCCTCTCCGGTCGCCCCGGCCACGGCCGCGCCGCCGGCGACCCCGTCCCCGCTCTGCTCGAGGCTCTCGTGGGTCTCGAGCTGCCGCTCGCCCCGGAGCGGACCGCCGGCCCGGACGCGCTCGTCCTCGCCTCCCGAGGGGAGACCGCGCTCGAGGCGATGCTGCGGGCGCTCGAGGTCGGGAGCACAGCCGTCGGCCTCGGGATCGGCACGGTGCCGGGGCCGCTGCCCGGCTCGGTCCGCGAGCTCTCCGGCCCCGCCGTCGAGGCCGCTCGGAGCGCCGTGGCCGCGGCGTCGACCACCTCCCAGGTCCCTCTCGCCGTCCGCGCCGCCGATCCCCGCCACGCCGACACCGCCGCCGACGTCGAGGCCGTGCTGCGGCTGATCGGCTGGATGATCCGCGCCCGCAGCCGCGGCCAGTGGCAGGCCGTGCACGAGCTGCGTGAGGATCCGACGGCCACCCAGGCCGTCCTCGCCGAGCGCCTCGGCGTCACCCAGCAGACCGTCTCCCGCGCCGTGAAGACCAGCGGCTGGCGCGAGGAGAGCGCCGCCCATCCGCTCGCCGTGCGACTGCTGAGCATGATCGACCTCACGTCGACCCGCTGAGTCCGGTCCCGCCCCCGAGGGCGGGGGCGCCGCGCGCTATCCTGGGGCCGCCCCGACGACAACCGAGGAGACCCATGGCGACGACGAACGACCTCAAGAACGGAATGGTGCTGGTCATCGACCAGCAGCTCTGGAGCGTGGTCGAGTTCCAGCACGTCAAGCCCGGCAAGGGACCCGCCTTCGTGCGCACCAAGCTCAAGAACGTCCTGTCCGGCAAGGGCGTGGACAAGACCTTCAACGCCGGCGTGAAGGTCGAGACGGCCACCGTGGACCGCCGCGACATGCAGTTCTCCTATCTCGACGGCGACATGTACGTCTTCATGGACACCTCGAACTGGGAGCAGACCAGCCTCACCGAGGAGGTCGTGGGCGAGGCCAAGGACTTCATGGTCGAGGGCCAGGACGTCGTCATCGCCTTCCACGAGGGCAACGCGCTCTTCGTCGAGCTGCCCGCCTCCGTGGTGCTCGAGATCGAGTTCACCGAGCCCGGCCTGCAGGGCGACCGCTCCAGCGGCGGCACCAAGCCCGCGCGCCTGACCACCGGCCGTGAGATCCAGGTCCCGCTGTTCCTCAACGAGGGCGACAGCGTCAAGGTCGACACCCGCAGCGGCGACTACCTCGAGCGCGTGAAGTGACCCGAGGCTCGACCCCGCAGGGCGCCGACGACCGGTCCGCCCCGCGCCCCACCGGCCTCCCCCTCCCCACCCGGGAGGGGGCGGAGGTCGAGCTCGAGCGGACCGTCCCGGCCGCCGCGGACCGGCTCCACGGACGCTCCCGCGACCGGATCCGCGCCCTGGACGTGCTCTTCGAGGCCGACGCCAAGCAGGCCGACGTGCTCGACGTGCTCGCCGAACGGCTCCGTCGCACGGCCGCGCAGACCCCGCTGCCCGAGCGCTCCCGCGCCCTGGTCGAGCTCTACGCTCCGCACGCCGTCGACATCGACGAGGACCTCTCCACGCACTCCCGCGACTGGCCGCTGCACCGCATGCCCGCGGTGGACCGCGCGATCCTGCGCCTCGGCGCCGCCGAGGTGCTGCACGGCGAGGAGCCCGGCGCGCGCGGCGCGATCATCGGCGAGTACACCAAGATCGCCGAGGTCCTCTCGACCGACGACTCCCCGCGCTTCGTCAACGGCCTGCTGCAGCGGCTCGTGGACGTGCGCGGCCTGCTCGGCTGAGCAGGACCGGACCCTTCGCAGTCCCCTCCGCCCCCGCCGGGCGCGTCCCCGTCCGAGGGGCGGGCAGGCGGGGGCGGACCCGCACCTGCCGACTACACTCGGCACAGCTCGCACGAGCACCCGACCCTTTAACGACACGTCCCGTGAGGCGTGGAAGGGAGAACACCGCATGACCAGCACCGACCCTGCCCTGGAGAGGGGAGCCGAGAGCTCCCGCGTCCTCGGGCCCGAGGAGATCCGGCGCGCGCTGACCCGCATCGCCCACGAGATCCTCGAGAGCGACCACGGCGCCGAGGACCTCGTCCTGCTCGGCATCCCGCACCGCGGCGTGCCGCTCGCCCGCCGCCTCGCCGAGCTCATCGCCCGCGCCGAGGGCCGCCCTGACGGCGCCGACCTCGCCGACCTGCACGGCGCGCTCGACATCACCATGTACCGCGACGACCTGCGCAGCAATCCCACCCGCGCGCCGAGCCCCACCCGGATCCCCGCCGCCGGCATCGACGGACGCACCGTCGTCCTCGTCGACGACGTGCTCTACTCCGGCCGCACCGTCCGCGCCGCCCTCGACGCGCTCAGCGCCATCGGCCGACCCGCCGCCGTGCGCCTGGCCGTGCTCGTGGACCGCGGCCATCGCGAGCTGCCGATCCGCGCCGACCACGTCGGCAAGAACCTGCCCACCTCGCGCAGCGAGCGCGTGCACGTCCAGCTCACGGAGACCGACGGCACCGATGCGGTGGACATCGTCCGCCCGGCCCGCACGACGGGGGAGGGGCGCGCATGAGGCACTTCATCTCGATCGCGGACCTCCGCCGCGAGGAGGCCCTCGAGGTCCTCGCGACCGCCGAGCACATGGCCCAGACCCAGTCCCGCGCGATCCGCAAGCTGCCCACCCTCGTGGGCACCACCGTCGTGAACCTCTTCTTCGAGGACTCCACCCGCACCCGGATCAGCTTCGAGGCCGCGGCCAAGCGCCTCTCGGCCGACGTCATCAACTTCTCCGCCAAGGGCTCGAGCATCTCCAAGGGCGAGTCGCTGAAGGACACCGCGCTCACCCTCCAGGCGATGGGCGCCGACGCGGTCGTGGTGCGCTCGGGCTCCTCCGGCGCGGCGCACCTGCTCGCCCACGCCGGCTGGATCGACCAGCCCATCGTCAACGCCGGCGACGGCGCGCACGAGCATCCCACCCAGGCGATGCTCGACACCTTCACCATGCGCCGCCACCTGCGGCCCGGCGACCCGCACGCGGGCCTCGACGGCCTTCACGTCGTGATCGTCGGCGACGTGCTCCACTCCCGCGTCGCCCGCTCGAACGTGCTGCTGCTGACCCTGCTCGGCGCCCGCGTCACGCTCGTCGCCCCGCCCGCGCTGGTGCCCGTCGGCGCCTCCGCCTGGCCGTGCGAGATCTCCTATGACCTCGACCAGGCCCTCGCCGCCGGTCCCGACGCCGTGATGATGCTGCGGGTCCAGCACGAGCGGATGGTCGGGGGCGGCTTCTTCCCGACGGCGGGGGAGTACTCCCGCCGCTACGGGCTCAGCGCCGCGCGCGCCGCCTCGCTGCCCGAGCACACGATCGTGATGCATCCTGGCCCGATGAACCGCGGCTTCGAGATCGCCGGCTCCGTCGCCGACTCCCCCCGCAGCGTCATCGTCGAGCAGGTCGCCTCCGGCGTG
This sequence comes from Brachybacterium paraconglomeratum, assembly GCF_003994255.1. Classification (GTDB taxonomy): domain Bacteria; phylum Actinomycetota; class Actinomycetes; order Actinomycetales; family Dermabacteraceae; genus Brachybacterium; species Brachybacterium conglomeratum. Next base: position 88,577 of record NZ_ML133861.1, read on the forward strand.
TTCGTGCGCATGGCCGTGCTCTACCACCTGCTCGCCACCGACGCCCGGGAGGCCCCCCGTGACCGCTGACACCACCACCGCCACCACCGGCTCCCCGGCCCCGCTGCTGCTGCGCGGCGGTCGCCCCTACGGCGAGGACGTGCAGGACATCCTGATCCGCGAGGGCCGGATCGCCGCGATCGGCGGCGAGCTCGAGGTGCCGGACGGCGTCGAGGTGATCGACGCCGAGGGCTGCGTGATCCTCCCCGGTCTGGTCGACCTCCACACCCACCTGCGCGAGCCCGGCGGCGAGGAGGCCGAGACCGTCGAGACCGGCACCCGCGCCGCCGCCCGCGGCGGCTTCACCGCCGTGCACGCCATGGCCAACACGACCCCCGTCGCGGACACCGCGGGCGTGGTCGAGCAGGTCGCGATGCGCGGCGAGGCCGCCGGCTGGTGCGCCGTCCGCCCCGTCGGCGCGGTCACCGTGGGCCTCCAGGGCGAGCGGCTCGCCGAGCTCGACGCGATGGCGAACTCCCGCGCCCGCGTCCGCGTGTTCAGCGACGACGGCAAGTGCGTGCACGACCCGGTGCTGATGCGGCGCGCGCTGGAATACGTGAAGTCCTTCGACGGCGTGATCGCCCAGCACGCCCAGGACCCGCGCCTGACCGAGGGCGCCCAGATGCACGAGGGGCTCGTCTCGGCGGAGCTGGGGCTGACCGGCTGGCCGGCCGTGGCCGAGGAGTCGATCATCGCCCGCGACGTGCTGCTGGCCCAGCACGTCGGCTCCCGCCTGCACGTCTGCCACCTCTCGACCGCCGGCAGCGTGGACATCGTGCGCTGGGCCAAGCAGCGCGGCATCGCGGTCACCGCCGAGGTCACCCCGCACCACCTCCTGCTGACCGACGAGAACGTGCGCCAGTTCGACGCGGTGTTCAAGGTCAACCCGCCGCTGCGCACCGCCGCGGACGTCGAGGCGGTGCGCGAGGGCCTGGCCGACGGGACCATCGACATCGTCGCGACCGACCACGCCCCCCATCCCGCGGACGCCAAGGACCGCGAGTGGGACCAGGCTGCGATGGGCATGACCGGGCTCGAGACCGCGCTGTCCCTGGTCCAGTCCACGATGGTCGACGAGGGCCGCCTCAGCTGGCGCGACGTCGCCCGGGTGCTCTCCGAGAAGCCCGCCGAGATCGGCCGCGACCAGGACCACGGCCGACCGGTCGCGGTGGGGGAGCCGGCCCACCTCCTCGTCTGGGACCCGCACCCGGTGCGGGTCGCGGACCCCGCAGAGCACGCCTCCCAGGGCCGCAACTCTCCCTTCGCGGGCCTCGAGCTGCCCGGCGCGAACCGGCTCACCCTGCTCGGCGGCCGGCCCACCGTGCGCGACGGCGCGGTGGTGGAGAGGTGAGCGGGCGGGTCGTCCCGGTCCTCCTGCTGGCGGTGCTGTTCGCGCTGATGATCGGCGCGATGGTGCTCGGCTGGCGCCGACGGGGCCGCTCGCAGGCCCATCTGCCGGCCCCGTCGGCCCGGACGCTCGAGGAGCTCGGCGAGGCCACCGCCCACGGGCCCGTCGGCGCGGTCTACGTCGACACCGTCCTCGCCGAGCAGCCGCTCGAGCGGGTCGTCGCCCACCGCCTGGGACAGCGCGCCCGCGCCGAAGTCAGCCTCGGCGAGCAGGGCACCTGGCACCTCGAGCGCGAGGGCACCGGGCCGCTCACCATCCCCGCCGCGGCCGTCCGGGAGGTCACCTCCGGGCCCGGCATGGCGGGGAAGTTCATCGGCGGCGACGGCCTGCTGATCATCCGCTGGAGCCTCGGCGACCAGCTCCTGGACACCGGCCTGCGCCTCGACCGGCGCGCCGACCACGACCTCCTGCTCTCCCGGAAGGAGCACTCATGACCACCCCCGCCCCCGCCACCCCCAGGCCCTCGGGCCGTGCGCGCCGCGAGCGCGCGCTGCTGATCCTCGAGGACGGCACCGTGCTGCGCGGCTCCGCCTACGGCGCGCGCGGCGCCCGCTTCGGCGAGGTCGTCTTCACCACCGGCATGACCGGCTACCAGGAGACCCTCTCGGACCCCTCCTACGCCGGGCAGATCGTCGTGCAGACCGCCCCGCACATCGGCAACACCGGCGCGAACGCCGAGGACATGGAGTCCCGCCGCGTGTGGGTGCGCGGCTACGCCGTGCGCGACGCGAGCCGCATCGCCTCCTCCTTCCGCGCCGAGCAGAGCCTCGACGACCTCCTGATCAGCAGCGACGTGGTCGGCATCAGCGACATCGACACCCGCATGCTCACCCGTCGGCTGCGCGAGGAGGGCTCCGCCCGCGGCGGCATCTTCTCCGGAGAGGCCCTCGAGGCCTCGGAGGAGGAGCTGCTCGCCCAGGTGCGCGAGCAGCCGCAGATGGCCGGCTCGAGCTTCGTCGAGGAGGTCACGATCGCCCAGCCCGTCGTGCTCGAGCCCGAGGGCGAGGCGGTCGCGACCGTCGCCGCCGTGGACCTCGGCATCAAGGGCGCCTCGCCGCGCTCCATGCTCGCCCGCGGCCTGCGCGTGCACCTGCTGCCCGCCACGACCTCGCTCGAGGACCTCCTCGCGATCGGTGCCGACGCCGTCTTCTTCTCCAACGGCCCCGGCGATCCCTCCGCCGCGACCGCCCAGATCGAGCTGCTGCGCGGCGTGCTCGACGCAGGCGTGCCCTTCTTCGGCATCTGCTTCGGCAACCAGCTGCTGGGCCGGGCGCTCGGCTTCGACACCTACAAGCTGAAGTTCGGTCACCGCGGCATCAACCAGCCCGTCCAGGACCGCGAGACCGGCCAGGTCGCGATCACCGCGCACAACCACGGCTTCGCCGTCGACGTGCCGCTCGAGGGCGAGCACACCGCCCCCCATGACGGGGGCCGCTACGGCCGGGTCGTCGTCTCGCACGTGGGCCTGAACGACGACGTGGTCGAGGGGCTGCGCTGCCTCGACCTCCCCGCCTACTCCGTCCAGTACCACCCCGAGGCTGCCGGCGGCCCCCACGACGCCTCGCCCCTCTTCGACCGACTGGTGGAGCTCGCCGTCGCGCACCGCGCCGCCTCCGCCGACAAGGAGTCCTGATGCCCCGCCGTACCGATATCTCCTCCGTCCTCGTCGTCGGCTCCGGCCCGATCGTCATCGGCCAGGCAGCGGAGTTCGACTACTCCGGCACCCAGGCCTGCCGCGTCCTGCGCGAGGAGGGCCTGCGGGTCATCCTGGTCAACTCCAACCCGGCCACGATCATGACCGACCCGGAGATCGCCGACGCCACCTACATCGAGCCGATCGACCCGGACATCATCCGCTCGATCATCGCCGCGGAGCGGCCCGATGCGATCCTGCCGACGCTCGGCGGGCAGACCGCGCTGAACGCCGCGATCGCCCTGGCCGAGAACGGGACCCTCGAGGAGTTCGGCGTCGAGATGATCGGCGCGAACCTCGAGGCGATCAACAAGGCCGAGGACCGCCAGCAGTTCAAGGAGGTCGTCGAGCGGGTCGGCGGCGAGTCCGCCCGCTCGCGGATCTGCCACACCATGGACGAGCTGCTCGAGGCGGCCGACGAGCTCGGCTACCCGATGGTGGTCCGGCCCAGCTTCACCATGGGCGGGCTCGGCTCCGGCATGGCCTACGACGAGGCGGACCTGCGCCGCATCGGCGGCGACGGCCTGCACTACTCGCCGACCTCCGAGGTCCTGCTCGAGGAGTCGATCCTGGGCTGGAAGGAGTTCGAGCTCGAGCTCATGCGCGACAGCGCCGACAACTGCGTCGTGATCTGCTCGATCGAGAACGTCGACCCCGTCGGCGTGCACACCGGCGACTCGGTCACCGTCGCCCCCGCGCTGACCCTCACCGACGTCGAGATGCAGAAGCTGCGCGACCTCGGCATCGCGATCATCCGCGAGGTCGGCGTCGACACCGGCGGCTGCAACGTCCAGTTCGCCACCCACCCCGAGACCGGCCGCATCGTCGTGATCGAGATGAACCCCCGCGTCTCCCGCTCCTCGGCGCTCGCCTCGAAGGCCACCGGCTTCCCGATCGCGAAGATCGCCGCGCGCGTCGCGATCGGCTACACCCTCGACGAGATCCGCAACGACATCACCGGCACCACCCCGGCCAGCTTCGAGCCGGCGCTGGACTACGTCGTGGTCAAGGTGCCCCGCTTCGCCTTCGAGAAGTTCCCGGCCGCGGACCCGACGCTCACCACCACCATGAAGAGCGTCGGCGAGGCGATGGCCCTGGGCCGCAACTTCACCGAGGCCCTCGGCAAGGCGCAGCGCTCCATCGACGCCAAGGGGGCGTCCCTGGACTACACGGGCACGCCGCCGAGCGCCGCCGAGGTCGCCGCTCTGCTGGACGAGGTGCGCACCCCGACCTCCGAGCGCCTGGTCGCCATCGCGCGGATCCTGTGGTCCGCGGCGGAGGGGATCCTCGACCCCGTCGAGACCCTCGACCGCCTCGTCGAGGCGACGGCGATCGACCGCTGGTTCCTCGACCAGATGCTGATCGTCGCCGAGCTGGCCGCGGAGATCCGCGCGAGCGACGTGCTGGACGCGGACCTGCTGGGCCTGGCCAAGCGGCACGGCCTCTCCGACGAGCAGATCGGCGCGCTCACCGGCCGCAGCGGCGACGTCGTCAAGGGCGTGCGCGAAGCGCTGGGGATCAACCCGGTCTACAAGACGGTGGACACCTGCGCCGCGGAGTTCGCCTCCCGCACCCCGTACCACTACTCGACCTACGACCAGGAGACCGAGATCGAGCCCCGCGAGAAGCCCGCGGTGCTGATCCTCGGCTCGGGCCCCAACCGCATCGGGCAGGGCATCGAGTTCGACTACTCCTGCGTCCACGCCGCGATCGCGCTCGGCGATCCGGAGCTGCCCGGCGGCGGCTACGAGACGGTCATGATCAACTGCAACCCCGAGACGGTCTCGACCGACTACGACATCGCCGACCGGCTCTACTTCGAGCCGCTCACCTTCGAGGACGTCGTCGAGGTGTACGAGGCGGAGAAGGCCGCCGGCCCTGTCGCCGGAGTCATCGTCCAGCTCGGCGGCCAGACCCCGCTCTCCCTTGCGCGCCGCCTCGAGGCGGAGGGCCTGCCGATCATCGGCACCAGCCCCGCCGCGATCGACAACGCCGAGGACCGCGGCCACTTCGGCGCCGTCCTGGTCGAGGCCGGCCTGCCCGCCCCGCCCTACGGCACCGCCTGGGCGCTGAACGACGCGATCGAGGTCGCCGCGGAGGTCGGCTATCCGGTGCTCGTGCGGCCCAGTTACGTGCTCGGCGGCCGCGGCATGGAGATCGTCTTCGACGAGGCGGGGCTGGTCGACTACGTCGGCCGCAACCTGCCCGACGGCGGCCGCGCTGAGGCGCCGATCCTCATCGACAGCTTCCTGGATACCGCGATCGAGATCGACGTGGACGCCCTCTACGACGGCGAGGAGCTCTATCTCGCCGGCGTCATGGAGCACATCGAGGAGGCCGGCATCCACTCCGGCGACTCCGCCTGCACCCTGCCTCCGGTCACCCTCGGCGATCCGGTGCTCGAGCGGATCCGCGCCTCGACCCTCGCGATCGCCGAGGGCGTGGGCGTGCGCGGCCTGCTCAACGTGCAGTACGCGCTCTCCCACGGCGTGCTCTACGTGCTCGAGGCGAACCCCCGCGCCTCCCGCACCGTGCCCTTCGTCGCGAAGGCCACCGGGGTGCCGCTCGCGCAGGCGGCGGCGCTGCTCATGGCCGGTACCTCGATCGCGGACCTGCGCCGTGGCGGCGTGCTCCCGGCCACCGGCGATGGCTCGGACCTGCCCGAGGACTCGCCGATCGCGGTGAAGGAGGCGGTGCTGCCGTTCAAGCGCTTCCGCACCCGCGAGGGACGCGCCGTGGACTCGGTGCTCGGCCCGGAGATGCGCTCGACGGGCGAGGTGATGGGCATGGACTCGACCTTCCCGCTCGCCTTCGCGAAGTCGCAGCTGGCGATCTCCGGACAGGGCCTGCCCACCGCGGGCACCGCCTTCGTCTCGGTCTCCGACCGCGACAAGCGCTCCCTCCCGCTGCCGGTGGCGCGCCTGGCCGCGCTCGGCTTCGAGATCCTCACCACCGAGGGCACCGGGCGGGTGCTCGGGCGCTACGGGATCCCCTGCCGCGTGCTGCGCAAGGCCTCGGAGGAGGGCGAGGGCGCGAGCGTCATCGACCTCATCGAGGCGGGCGAGGTGGACCTCGTGCTGAACACCCCCTCCGGCTCCAACGCCCGCGTCGACGGCTACGCCATCCGCGCCGCCGCGACCAGCATGGACGTCCCGATGATCACGACGCTGCAGGAGTTCCAGGCGGCCGTCCAGGCGATCGAGGCGCGCCCCGTGGAGTCCTTCGAGGTCCACAGCCTCCAGGCCCACACTGCGCGTCTGCGCGAGGTGCGGGCGGCCGGGGCGTCGGCATGAGCACCGCCCCGGCGAGCTTCGGACGGCGCCTGCAGGAGGAGACGGCCGCGCGCGGCCGCCTCGTCGCGGGCGTCGACCCGCACGCCGCGCTGCTGGAGTCCTGGGGGCTCCCCGACAGCCCCGCGGGGCTGCGGGAGTTCTCCCGCACGGTGCTCGAGGCCGTCGCCGGGCACGTCGTCGCGCTCAAGCCGCAGTCGGCGTTCTTCGAGCGCCACGGCAGCGCCGGCGTCGCGGTGCTCGAGGAGCTGCTGGCCGCGGCCCGCGCGGCGGGGGTGCTCACGATCCTCGACGTCAAGCGGGGCGACATCGGCTCGACGATGGGCGCCTATGCGCAGGCGCACCTGCTGCCCGGTGCGCCGCTCGAGGCCGACGCGATCACCGTCAGCCCCTATCTGGGCACCGGCTCCCTCGACCCCGCGGCCGAGCTCGCCCTGGCCCACGGCAAGGGGCTGTTCCTCCTCGCCCTGACCTCCAACCCCGACGGACCGCAGGTCCAGCACGCGAGGACCGACCAGGACACGCCGGTCGCGCTGGAGATCGCGCGACACGCCGAGAGGATCGGCGGCGCCGCGCCGGGGGAGTGGTCGAGCATCGGCCTGGTCGTCGGCGCGACCGTCGGCGACGCCTACCGCCGCCTCGGCCTGGACGCCGTCGCGCCCTCGGTCCCGCTCCTCGCCCCCGGCGTCGGGGCCCAGGGCGCCGGACCTGCGGAGATCGCCGATGTCTTCGGTGAACGTGCAGGTCAGGCGCTGGTCTCGGTGTCCCGCGGCCTGCTCGCGGCAGGGCCGGACAGGGCGGCGCTCGCCCAGCGCGCGGAGGAGCTGGCAACGACCTTCCGCTGAGGCCGAGGAGCTCTCCCGCACGGGGCCCCGACACCGCCGGAGGACGGCGGATTCGAGGCCCCGAAACGCACCGGACCTGGGACTTAGCGTGTCAAAAGTGCCCTCGGCCACGAATATGGGGTTACGCTCTTCCCACACCGGGCTCCTCCCGGACCCGCAGGACAACCGCGACAGAACAAGAGGTAAGAACAGTGGCTCTCCCTCCCCTCACCCCTGAGCAGCGGGCCGAGGCCCTGAAGAAGGCCGCCGAGGCCCGCCGCGAGCGCGCGGCCATCAAGGCGCGGCTCAAGGACAGCGCCGGCCACCGCGGCGAGGAGATCAAGAAGGTCCTCGCCGAGGCCGAGTCCAACGAGGTCGTCGGCCGTCTCCGCGTCTCCGCCCTGCTCGAGGCCCTGCCCGGCGTCGGCAAGGTCAAGGCCCAGCAGATCATGGAGGAGATCGGCATCTCTCCCTCCCGCAAGATCCGCGGCCTCGGCTCGCACCAGGCGGAGAAGCTCGTCGCCCACTTCTCCGAGTGAGCCCTGATCTTCCCACCGGGGCCGGCGCCGCGACGGCGCCGGCCCCGGTCACCGTCCTGGCCGGCCCCACCGCGGTGGGCAAGGGGACCGTCTCCGCGGCGATCCGCGCCCGCTACCCCCAGATCTGGCTGTCCGTCTCCGCGACCACCCGCGCGCCCCGCCCCGGCGAGGTCGACGGCGTGCACTACCGCTTCGTGGGCGAGGAGGAGTTCTCCCGCCTGATCGAGGACGGCCAGATGCTCGAGTGGGCCGTGGTCCACGGCCGCAACAAGTACGGCACCCCGCGCGGCCCCGTCGAGGAGAAGGTCGCCGAGGGCCGCCCCGTGCTGCTCGAGATCGACCTCGCCGGCGCCCGCCAGGTGCGCGAGAGCCTCCCTGAGGCGCGCTTCGTCTTCCTCGCCCCGCCGGACTGGGACACGCTCGTGCAGCGCCTCGTGGGCCGCGGCACCGAGGACGAGGAGGAGCGCGAGCGTCGTCTCGCGACCGCCCGGGTCGAGCTCGCCGCGGAGGACGAGTTCGACGTGACCATCGTCAACGACTCGGTGGACCGCGCCGCCGACGAGCTCGCACGCCTGCTCGGCGTGAACGACCTCACCTGACCCCTCTCGCTCCTGCCCTCGCCGCCGCGCGCGGTGTGGCGTATCCTGGAGCGTCGCACGTCGTCACCCAGGAAGGGACATCCGTGGCCGGAACAGTCGCACAGCCCGAAGGCATCACGAACCCCCCGATCGACCGTCTCCTCGAGACCGTCGACTCGAAGTACGCCCTGGTGCTGTACGCCTCCCAGCGCGCCCGCCAGATCAACGCGTACTACTCGCAGCTCTCCGAGGGTCTGCTCGAGTTCGTCGGCCCGCTGGTCGACGTCGAGAACCAGGAGAAGCCGCTCTCGATCGCGCTGCGCGAGATCGACGAGGGCCTCCTCACCGTCCGCGAGATCGACGAGGAGGAGTACGCCGCGCAGAACGAGCCGGACCCCAACGCCCCGGCCCCGCTGCTGCTCGGCGACGACGCCCCCGAGGTTCCGCCGACCGACTTCCCCCTCTGATCCCGGCCCTCGCCGGTCGTCGCACGGAGCAGGCATGAGCAGCCAGCCGCGCACGCTCGCCGGAGCCCGCGTCCTCGTGGGCGTCGGCGGCGGGATCGCCGCCTACAAGACCGCGCACCTGGTGCGCGGTCTTGTCGGTGAAGGGGCCGAGGTGCGGGTGGTCCCCACCCCCGCCTCGCTCGAGTTCGTGGGCTCCTCGACCTGGGAGGCGCTCAGCCACCACCCGGTGCTCACCTCCGTCTTCGAGGACGTCGACGAGGTCGCCCACGTGCGGTACGGCCAGCAGGCCGATCTCACCGTCATCGCCCCCGCCACCGCGGACCTGCTGGCGCGGATGCGGATGGGCCGCGCCGACGACATGCTCACCGCCTCGCTGCTGGTGACCCGCGGCCCCGTGGTCGTCGCCCCCGCCATGCACACCGAGATGTGGGAGCACCCCTCCACCCGCGAGAACGTCGCCGTGCTGCGCGAGCGGGGAGTGACCGTGCTCGAGCCCGCCGTCGGCCGCCTCACCGGCCCCGACTCCGGACCGGGCCGCCTGCCCGAGCCCGAGGCGATCCTCGACGCCGCCCGCGCCGCGATCGCCGCGCCGCGCGACGAGCGCGGGGGAGCGCTGCGCGATCTCGTCGGCCGCGAGCTGCTGATCACGGCCGGCGGCACCCGCGAGGAGCTCGACCCCGTCCGCTTCCTCGCCAACCACTCCTCCGGCCGACAGGGCTGGGCCCTCGCCCATGCGGCCCTCGTGCGCGGCGCGCGGGTGCGCCTGGCCGCCGCGAACGTCGCGCTCGAGACCCCGCCCGGCGCGGACCGTCTCGACGTGGGCAGCGCCGCCGAGCTCGCCGAGCTCGTCGCCGCCCAGCTCGGCCAGGTCGACGCGCTCGTCATGGCCGCCGCCGTGGCGGACTTCACCTCCGCCGGCCGCGCGGACCAGAAGATCAAGAAGGACGAGGCCGCCCCGGACTCCGTGCCGATCCTCGCCCTGGCCCGCACCCAGGACATCCTGCGTCACAGCGTCGTCTCCCGCGGCGGGGCCGCGCGCCCCGCGATCGTGGGCTTCGCCGCCGAGACCGGCGGGGACGGCGCCGCGGCCCTGGACCTCGCCCGGCGCAAGGCGCGCCGCAAGGGCGCCGACCTGCTGGTCTTCAACGACGTCAGCGCCGGGGTGTTCGGCACCGCGGACAATGAGGTGCGGATCCTGGACCGCGACGGCGAGGAGGTCGCCCACGCCGCGGGAAGCAAGACCCTCGTCGCCCACGCCGTGCTCGACGAGCTCCTCGGTCGTCTCCCGGAAGTACCCTGATCCCCATGACCACCAGCGAGCTGCGCACCTTCACGTCCGAATCGGTCACCGAGGGGCATCCCGACAAGATCTGCGACCAGATCTCCGACGCGATCCTCGACGACATGCTGAACCAGGACACGGGCGCCCGCGTCGCCGTGGAGACCATGGTCACCACCGGGCTCGTGCACGTCGCCGGCGAGGTCCGCACGACCGGCTACAGCGACGTCTCCAACATCGTGCGCGACGTGATCCGCGAGATCGGCTACGACTCCTCCGAGAAGGGCTTCGACGCGGACTCCTGCGGCGTCGAGGTCTCGATCGGCGCGCAGTCCCCGGACATCGCCCAGGGCGTGGACACCTCCTTCGAGGCGAGAGGCGACGTCGCGGCCGAGGCCTTCGCGCGTCTCGGCGCCGGCGACCAGGGGCTCATGTTCGGCTACGCCTGCAACGACACCCCCGAGCTGATGCCGCTGCCGATCCACGCCGCGCACCGCCTCACCCAGAACCTCTCCACCGCCCGCCGCGACGGCGTGCTGCCCTACCTCCGCCCCGACGGCAAGACCCAGGTCTCCATCGGCTACGACGAGGACGGCGTGGCCCGCAGCGTCGAGGCCGTCGTCGTCTCCACGCAGCACAGCGAGGAGGTCGACCTCGACGCCCAGCTCGCGCCCGCGATCTCCAAGGTCGTCATCGCCCCGGTCCTCGAGGACCTCGCCGCGCAGGGCCTGGACGTCTCCGAGGTCGTCACCCACATCAACCCCTCCGGCCGCTTCGTGCTCGGCGGGCCCAAGGGCGATGCGGGCCTGACCGGCCGCAAGATCATCGTCGACACCTACGGCGGGATGGCCCGCCACGGCGGCGGCGCCTTCTCCGGCAAGGACCCCAGCAAGGTCGACCGCTCCGGCGCCTACGCCATGCGCTGGGTCGCCAAGAACATCGTCGCCGCCGGCCTCGCCGACCGCTGCGAGGTGCAGGTCGCCTACGCGATCGGCGTCGCCGAGCCGGTGGGCCTGTACGTCGAGACCTTCGGCACCGGGAAGGCGCCCGCGCACCGGATCGCCGCCGCCGTGCGCAAGGTTTTCGACCTCCGCCCCGCCGCGCTGATCGAGGCGCTGGACCTGCTGCGCCCGATCTACTCCCTCACCTCCGTGCACGGCCACTTCGGCCGGGAGCTGCCCGAGTTCACCTGGGAGCGCCGCGACCGCGCCGAGGAGCTGGAGCGCGCCCTGTGACCGCCCCCGACACCTCCGGCGCCCCCGGCGCGGGCCGCACCGCCCCGACGCTGGACCCCGCCCTCGCCGCCCGGCTCAAGCACGACGGCGCCGGCCTGCTCACCGCCGTCGTGCAGGACGCGAGCGACCTGCGGGTGCTGATGGTCGGCTGGATGGACGACGAGGCGCTGCGGCGCACGCTCACCACGGGCCGGGCGACCTACTGGTCCCGCTCCCGCGGCGAGTACTGGCGCAAGGGCGACACCTCCGGCCACGTCCAGTTCGTGCGCTCCGTCGCGCTGGACTGCGACGGCGACACCCTGCTGGTGCAGGTCGACCAGGTCGGGGCCGCCTGCCACCGCGGCACCGACACCTGCTTCGACGGCGGCGACCTGGACTCCGTCGTGCTGACCGAGAAGGAGCGTTCCCTGTGACCGTCGAGGACGCCCGCCCCGAGGCCTATCCCGAGCGCATCGGCGGCCGTGAGGGCATCGCGCTGGGCGAGATCACCCCGGACCGCGAGACCTTCCGCGAGCTCGCCGCACGCCAGCGGGTCGTCCCCGTCTCGGTGCGACTGCTGGCCGACGAGGACACCCCCGTCTCGCTCTACCGCCGGCTCACCGCCGACGGCGGCACCCGCGGCACCTTCCTGCTGGAATCCGCCGGGGAGGGCGAGGCCTCCCGGTACTCGATCATCGGCACCCGCGCCCGTGCGGTGCTCACCGAGCGGGACGGCGCCGCGCACTGGCGCGGCGACGTCCCCGCCGGGGTGCCCACCTCCGGCAGCCCCGTCGAGGCCCTCGCGGCCGTGACCTCCGCGTTCCGCGCAGCCCGCCAGCCCCATCTGCCGCCCTTCTCCGGCGGGCTCGTCGGCTACGTCGCCTACGACGCGGTGCGCCACTGGGAGAAGCTGCCCGAGGCGCCGCCGGACGAGATCGGTCTGCCGGACCTCTCGATGCTGCTGGCCCAGGACGTCGTCGTCCACGACGCCCACGACTCGACCGTCGTCCTGGTCGCCAACGCCCTGAACCTCAACGCCACCGACGACGGCGTGGACGCCGCCTACGACGACGCCCTCGCCCGCCTCGAGACGCTCCGTCAGCGGCTGCGCACCCCCGCGGTCGGCGGGCCGACCGTCTACGACACCGTCAGCGACCTCGAGCCCAAGGCCCGCACCGCCCAGCGCGAGTACGAGGCCGCGGTCCACGAGGCGGTGCGCGACATCGTCGACGGGGAGATCTTCCAGGTCGTCCCCTCGCAGCGCTTCTCCCTGCCGATCGCGGCGGACCCGCTGGACGTGTACCGGGTGCTGCGCCGCATGAACCCCAGCCCCTACATGTACCTGCTGCGCACCGAGGACGCCGACGGCGAGCCGATCGACGTGGTCGGCGCGAGCCCCGAGTCGCTCGTGACCGTCCGCGGCACCACCGCGACGACCCACCCGATCGCCGGCTCCCGCCCCCGCGGCGCGAGCCCGGAGGAGGACGAGCACCTGGCGGCCGAGCTGCTGGCCGACCCGAAGGAGCGCTCCGAGCACCTCATGCTCGTGGACCTCGCCCGCAACGACCTGCAGAAGTTCTGCGCTCCCGGCACCGTGGTGGTGCGGGACTTCATGCACATCGAGCGGTTCAGCCACATCCAGCACATCGTCTCCACCGTCACCGGCACCCTGCGCGAGGACGCCGCGGCCTACGACGCGCTGCGCGCCACCTTCCCGGCCGGCACCCTCTCCGGCGCCCCGAAGCCCTCCGCGATGCGGATCATCGACCGGCTCGAGCCCGTGCGCCGCGGCGTCTACGGCGGGACGGTCGGCTACTTCGACTTCGCCGGCGACATGGACATGGCGATCGCGATCCGCACCGCCGTGATCAAGGACGGCACCGCGCACGTGCAGGCCGGCGGGGGAGTGGTCGCCGACTCCGACGCGACCATGGAGCACCGCGAGACCCAGGCCAAGGCCGCCGCCGCGCTGCGCGCCGCCGCCTCCGCCGACACCCTCCGCCCCGCATGAGCGCCGAGCAGCGACCGCGCCGCACCGGGCCCTCGCGCCGCGCCGCCGTCCTCGGCGGCCTCGTCGCCGCGGGCGCCCTGGCCGGCACCACGCGCGCCACCTGGGTGCAGGCCACCGCCCCCGACCTCGCCGGCACCGCGCAGGACGTCGCGGTCAGCGGCGCGGACGCCGCCCCGGCGGTGCTCGCCCTCGCCCTCGCGGCCCTCGCCGCGGCGCTGGCGACCTCGCTCTCGAGCCGCTGGGTGCGCCTCCTCACGGGGCCGGTCCTGATCGCCGCCGGGCTCGGCGCGGGACTCGCCTCCCTCCCCCCGCTGCGCGACCCCGCCGCGGCCGCCGGCTCCGCCGTCGCCGAGTCCACCGGGGTGGTCGGCGCGGAGGTCGCCGCGGACGCGACCAGCTGGCCGCTGATCGCCCTCGTCCCGGCCCTCGCCGTGATCGCCACCGGCGTGATCGTGCTGATCGCAGGCGGTTCCTGGCCCGTCGGCAGCCGCTACCGCAGCGCCGCCGTCACCACCGCCGCCGACCCCGCGGAGGACCCCGCCGCCGCCTGGGACGCCCTCACCCGCGGCGAGGACCCGAGCCTCGCCGGCCCCGGCGAGGACGAGGACGCACCGCGCGCGGGGACGGACCCCGCGGATGCTCCCGGGGCCGACGGCGCCGGGACGCCCCCGCAGCGCTGACCGCCTCGCGCAGCACGCCGCGGACGATGCCGTCGTCCGACGGCATGACGTGGCACAATGGCCCCGACCGGGACCCAGACTGGAGAAGGATCATGTCGAAGACCTACACCGTGCCGCCGCCGCCCCATCACAACGAGGGGAAGACCGTCGCGGCGTGGACGATGAACATGGGCATCGTGATCGGCTCCGTCCCGATCGCCGCGGGCCTCATCCTCCCCGAGATGACGGTGCTGATCTGGGTCGGCGCCGCGATCGTCGTGCTCGCGATCCTGGCCGGCGTCGTGATGTCCAAGGCCGGCCTCGGCCAGCCGAAGAAGTACGGCCACCCGGTCTCCGAGGCCGTCGCCGTCGCCGAGACCCGTCCCGACGAGGCCCCCGCCGAGGCCGGCACCAGGTGACCCTCGCGGCGCAGGAGCGGGACGAGCAGCTCGGCGCGGGAGTACCCGCGCGCGGTGCGCACCGGCTCCTGCTGCCGCTCGGCATCATGGGCGCCGCACTGGCGCTCGCGGTCGGGGTGCAGCTGATCTTCGACCCGTTCCGCACCCATGTGCCGCTGTGCATCGTCAACCACCTCACGGGCATCGAGTGCCCCGGCTGCGGAGCGCTCCGCGCCGTGCACTCCCTGCTCGCCGGCGACCTGCTGCTGGCCCTGCGCAGCAACCTGCTGATCATCCTCGCGATCCCGCTGACCGCGATCGGCATGGGGGTGTGGGCGCTGCGCCGGGCGCGGGGCCTCACCACCGAGCTGACGCCCTCCCGCACGACGGTGCTCGTGCTCACCGGCGTCGTGCTGGTCTTCACGGTCCTGCGGAACCTCCCCGCCTTCTGGTTCCTGGCACCGATCTCGTACGTCGGCGGCTGAGCCCCGCCTCGCGGACCGCAGCTTCGTGCACGCCGCCGCCCCACCCGCTTCAGGAGGACCGAGTGACCACCACCGGAACCGTTCTCGACGACATCATCGTCGGCGTCCGCGAGGATCTCGCCCCCCGGCGCCGCGCCGTGCCGGACGCCGAGATCGAGGCGCGCGCGCACGCCGCCGCCCCCGCCCTCGACGCCCGCGCCCGTCTCGCCGGCGACGGCACCACGATGGGCCTGATCGCCGAGGTCAAGCGCGCCAGCCCCTCCAAGGGCGCCCTGGCGGAGATCCCCGAGCCGGCCGAGCTCGCCGGCACCTACGCGGACTCCGGAGCCTCCGCGATCAGCGTTCTCACCGAGCAGCGCCGCTTCCGCGGCTCCCTCGCCGACCTCGACGCCGTCCGCGAGAGGGTCGACGTGCCGGTGCTGCGCAAGGACTTCGTCGTCGAGCCGTACCAGGTGCACGAGGCCCGCGCCCACGGGGCCGACATCGTGCTGCTGATCGTCGCCGCGCTCGAGGACGGACCGCTGCAGGAGCTGTACGCCCTCACCGGCGAGCTGGGCATGCAGGCGCTGGTCGAGACCCACACGGAGGAGGAGCTCGAGCGGGCCCTCGCCCTGGACCCGCAGCTCCTCGGCGTCAACGCCCGCAACCTCAAGGACCTCACCGTCGACCTGGGCCGTGCCGCGGCGCTGCTGCGCCGCATCCCCGCCGGTCCCCTCGCCATCGGCGAGTCCGCGGTCGCCTCCCGCGCCGACGTCGAGGCCTACGCCTCCGCCGGCGCGGACGCCGTCCTGGTCGGCGAGGCCCTGGTGACCTCCGGGGACCCCGCCGACGCCGTCTCCTCGTTCCGCAGCGTCGCCCGCCGCGGCCGCCCCCTCCCGGAAGGAGCCCAGGCATGAGCACCCCCGACCCCGTGCTGCCCGACCTCACCCGACCCTCGACGGCGCTGCGCTCCGAGGCCGGGCCCTACTTCGGCGACTTCGGCGGGCGCTTCCTGCCCGAGGCGCTCGTGCCCGCCCTCGACGAGCTCACCGAGACCTACGAGAAGGCGATCGTCGACCCCGAGTTCAGCAGCGAGCTGCGGCGTCTGGCCGCCGAGTACACCGGGCGTCCCTCGCTGCTGTCCGAGGCGCCGCGCTTCTCGGCCCTCGCCGGCGGCGCGCGGATCCTCCTCAAGCGCGAGGACCTCAACCACACCGGCTCGCACAAGATCAACAACGTGCTCGGCCAGGCGCTGCTGACCCGTCGCATGGGCAAGACCCGCGTGATCGCCGAGACCGGCGCGGGCCAGCACGGCGTCGCCACCGCGACCGCCGCGGCCCTGTTCGGGCTCGACTGCACGATCTACATGGGCGCCGAGGACACCGAGCGCCAGGCCCTCAACGTCGCCCGCATGCGCCTGCTCGGCGCCGAGGTCGTCGCCGTCGAGCAGGGCTCCCGCACCCTCAAGGACGCCATCAACGAGGCCTTCCGCGACTGGGTCGCGAACGTGGAGACCACCCACTACCTGCTGGGCACCGTCGCGGGACCCCACCCGTTCCCCGCCATGGTGCGCGACTTCCACCGCATCATCGGCGAGGAGGCCCGCGCCCAGACCCTCGAGCGCGTGGGCCGACTGCCCGACGCGGTCGTCGCCTGCGTCGGCGGCGGCTCCAACGCGATGGGCATCTTCCACGCCTTCCTCGACGACACCGATCCGCTCGTGCGCCTTGTCGGCTGCGAGGCCGGCGGCGACGGCGTCGCGTCCGGCCGTCATTCGGCGACCATCACCGGCGGCTCCGCCGGGGTGCTCCACGGAGCGCGCAGCTTCGTCATGCAGGACGAGGACGGCCAGACCATCCCCTCGCACTCCGTCTCCGCCGGGCTGGACTACCCCAGCGTCGGCCCCGAGCACGCCTGGCTCGCGGACATCGGCCGCGCCGAGTACCGCGCGATCGACGACGGCCCCGCCATGGAGGCCTTCGCGCTGCTGTCCATGACCGAGGGCATCATGCCCGCGATCGAGTCCGCCCACGCCCTCGCCGGCGCGCTCGAGCTGGGACGCGAGCTCGGGGAGGACGCCGTGATCCTGGTGAGCCTCTCCGGCCGCGGGGACAAGGACGTGGACACCGCCTCGCGCTGGTTCGGGCTGGTGGGCGACGATCCCGCGCGCGCCGACCTCGCCGCCCTGCGCGATCTCGCCCGCACCGCCGCACCCGCCGCCCAGGAGGAGGCCCGATGACCGCCGCCGACACCCACCGCCTGCGCGCCGGCGACGCCCTGGACCGCGCCCGCGCCGAGGACCGCGCCGCGCTCATCGGCTACCTGCCCGTCGGATATCCCGACCTCGACCGCTCGATCGAGGCCGCGAAGGTGCTCATCGACCACGGCGCGGACATGATCGAGCTGGGCCTGCCCTACTCCGACCCCGTCATGGACGGCGCCGTGATCCAGCAGGCCGCCTCCGCCGCGCTCGAGCGCGGCACCCGCACCCGGCACGTCCTGGAGGCCGTCGAGCAGCTCTCCGGCCGCGGCGCCGCGATCCTGGTGATGAGCTACTGGAACCCGGTGCTCGCCTACGGTCCCGACGCCTTCGCCCGCGACCTCGCCGCCGCCGGCGGCGCCGGGCTGATCACCCCCGACCTCATCCCCGACGAGGGCGCCGACTGGATCGCCGCCTCCGAGCAGCACGGCGTGGACCGTGTGTTCCTCGTCGCGCCGAGCTCCCCGCGGGACCGGCTCGAGCATGTGGTCTCGCACACGCGCGGATTCGTGTACGCGGCGAGCACCATGGGCGTCACCGGCACCCGGGCCAGCGTCTCCACCGCCACGGAGGGCCTCGTCGAGCGCACCCGGGCGGCCGGGGCGAGGAACGTCTGCGTGGGCCTGGGCGTCTCGAACGGTGAGCAGGCCGCGCAGGTCGGCGCGTACGCTGATGGAGTGATCGTCGGCTCCGCCTTCGTGCGCGCACTGATCGAGCACGAGGGCGACGACGCGGCGGCCCGCACGGCCCTCGCGGCCGTCGCGGCGGATCTCCGCAGCGGCGTCGAGCGCGCCCGCACCTGACCACCCCCGCAGGACCCACATCCGAGAGGAGAGCACGCGATGATCCCCAGCCCGAGCATCTCCGCTCTCTCCCTCGGCCCCCTCACGATCCACTTCTACGCGCTGTGCATCCTCGCCGGCATCGGTGTCGCGCTGTGGTGGGCGACGAAGCGGTGGGAGGCCCGCGGCGGCGACGGCGACACCCTCTTCGACATCGTCTTCGTCGCGGTGATCGCCGGGATCATCGGCTCCCGCGTCTGGCACGTCCTGACCTCCCCGGCGCCCTTCTTCGGCCCCGGGGGCGACCCGCTCTCGGTGCTGTACATCTGGCAGGGCGGGCTCGCGATCTACGGCGGCGTCGCCGGCGGCGCCCTCGCGGTGTGGATCATGGCCCGGCTCAAGGGCGTCTCCTTCACCGCGCTGGCCGACACGATCGCCCCCACCATCATGCTCGCCCAGGTGCTGGGCCGCTTCGGCAACTGGTTCAACCAGGAGCTCTACGGCCCGCCGCTGGACGCCTGGTGGGCGTGGGACGTGACCTGCGAGACGAACGGGGCCACGATCGCCGGCTGCGTGCCGGGCACCTACCACCCCACCTTCCTGTACGAGCAGCTGTGGAACCTCGCCGGCCTCGCCGTGCTCCTGCTGCTCAGCCGCCGCTTCCAGTGGGCGGGCGGCCGTGTGTTCTGGGCCTACGTCGCGATCTACTCCACCGGACGCGCCTGGATCGACGCGATCCGCTCCGAGCCCGTGCTGATGGTCGGCCCGCTGCGCATCCACACCCTCGTCGCCCTGCTCATGGTGCTCGTGGGGGTGGGTATGTTCGTGCTGCTCACCCTGCGCAAGCGGAAGCGCGGGGGAGAGGTCGTCGCCGCCGACGGCTCCTTCAGCCTGCCCGCCCAGACCGAGGGCAACGGCCCCGACGAGGACGAGGTCGAGAAGTCGGGCACGCCTCCCTCTCCCGGCCCCGCTCCCTCACCCGGCCCCTAGGGACCCTCCTCCGGACGACGCGAAGCGCGCGGAGGGCGGCCCGGGGCCCGGGCGCTCGTCGGATCCTCGACGAGCCCGTCACCGGCCGCCGCTCCAGAAGGGCTCCCGCGTCATGCTCCCCCTCACCTCCCGCTTCTCGTCCCTCCCCGCCGCCCAGGGCCTCTACCGGCCGGACAGCGAGGTCGACTCCTGCGGCGTCGCGATGATCGCGACGCTCCGCGGCACCCCCCAGCACCGCATCGTCCAGCACGCCCTCGAGGCACTGCGCAACCTCGATCACCGCGGCGCGGTCGGCGCCGAGGAGAACACCGGTGACGGCACCGGGATCATGGTCCAGCTGCCCGACGCCTTCCTTCGCGAGGTCAGCGGCCTGGACCTGCCGCCGCTGGGGCAGTACGCCGCCGGCATCGCCTTCGTGCCCCGCGAGGCCGACGGCCGCGCCGCCGTGCTGGAGACCCTCGAGCGCGTCGCCGCCGAGGAGGGCCTGCGCCTGCTCGGCACCCGCGAAGTGCCCGTGACCGACGGGCTCGTAGGCCCCTCGGCCGAGGAGGTCCGCCCAGACTTCGTGCAGGTCTTCCTCGCCGACGCCCGCGCCGAGCGCACCGGCCTCGAGCTCGAGCGGGCCGTCTTCGCCACTCGCCGCCGCGTCGAGCACGCCACCGAGGGCTACTTCCCCTCCCTCTCGACCCGCGTGATGGTGTACAAGGGGATGCTCACCCCCGTCCAGCTCGACGAGTTCTACCCCGATCTGCGCGACCCCCGCTTCGCCTCCGCCCTCGCGATCGTCCACTCGCGCTTCTCGACCAACACCTTCCCCGCCTGGCCGCTCGCCCACCCCTTCCGCACCCTCGCGCACAACGGCGAGATCAACACGGTGATCGGCAACCGCAACCGGGTCCGTGCGGCCGAGGGGTCGATGGCCACCGACGCCTTCGGCGAGGACTTCTCCCGCCTGCTGCCGATCACCACGCCCGGCGGCTCGGACTCCGCGGGCCTCGACGAGGTCGCCGAGCTGCTGCACCTCTCGGGCCGCTCCCTGCCCCACGCGCTGATGATGCTGGTGCCCGAGCCCTGGGAGAACGACGAGTCGATGGACCCGGACCTGCGGGCCTTCTACGAGTTCCACGCCGCGCTCCAGGAGCCCTGGGACGGGCCCGCGGCCGTCGTCTTCTCCGATGGCACGCAGGTCGGCGCGCGCCTGGACCGCAACGGTCTGCGTCCGCTGCGCTACTGGGTGATGGAGGACGACCTGGTGATCCTCGGGTCCGAGACGGGGCTCGTGGACGTCCCCCGCTCCGAGGTGGTGCGCACCGGCCGCATCGCGCCGGGAGAGATCTTCCTGCTCGATCTCGAGGCGGGCGAGATCGTGCCCAGCGACGAGCTCAAGCACGAGATCGCCACCGCCCGCCCCTACGCCACCTGGGTGAAGGAGCAGAAGGTCGCGCTCGGTGACCTGCCCCGGCGCGAGCACATCACCCACTCCCGCTCCTCCGTGCTGCGCCGCCAGCAGACCTTCGGGTACACGGAGGAGGAGCTGCGGGTGCTGCTCGCCCCGATGGCCGCCAAGGGCGCCGAGCCGCTCGGCGCCATGGGCACCGACACCCCCATCGCGGTGCTCTCTGACCGTCCCCGGCTGCTGTTCGACTACTTCACGCAGATGTTCGCGCAGGTCACCAACCCGCCGCTGGACTCGTTGCGCGAGGAGATCGTCACCTCGCTCGGGGTGAGCATCGGCCGGTCCCGGAACCTCCTGGACGCGACCCCGCAGCATGCCCGGCAGCTGTCGCTTGATGCTCCGGTGCTGGACAGCGACCAGCTCGCGCAGCTGCTCGCGGTCGACGCCCACCCCGCCACGGCCGACTTCCACACCGTGCGGCTGCGCGGCCTCTACCCGGTCGCCGGCGGCACCGCCGCGCTGCGCGCACGGCTCGAGGAGATCTGCGAGGAGGCCGTCGCCGCGATCGACGACGGCGCGACCTTCCTGGTCCTCTCCGACCGCGACACCAACCAGGTCCTCGCCCCGATCCCCTCGCTGCTGATGACCAGCGCCGTCCAGCACCACCTGGTGCGCACAGGCCGACGCACCTCCGCCGCGCTCGTGGTCGAGGCCGGGGACGTGCGCGAGGTGCACCATGCGGCGCTGCTCATCGGCTACGGCGCCAGCGCGGTCACCCCCTATCTCGCGATGGAGAGCGTCGAGGAGCTCGTCGAGCGCGGGGTGGTCAGCGACCTCAGCCCCGAGCAGGCCGTCGCGAACCTCGCCAAGTCGCTGTCCAAGGGTGTCCTGAAGATCATGTCCAAGATGGGCATCTCCACGGTCGCCTCCTACCGCGGCGCCCAGGTCTTCGAGGCCGTGGGCCTCAGCCAGGAGCTCGTGGACACCTGGTTCCCGGGCACCATCAGCCGCATCGGCGGCATCGACCTCGAGGTCATCGCCGAGGAGATCGCCGCCCGCCACGCCCTGGCCCATCCGGTCGACGGCGTGCACCCGCCCCACCGAAGCCTGCCCGTCGGCGGCGAGTACCAGTGGCGCCGCGAGGGCGAGCCGCACCTGTTCACGCCCGAGTCGGTGTTCCGCCTGCAGCACTCCACCCGCGCGAGGAAGTACGACGAGTTCCGCGCCTACACCGACGCGGTCGACGAGCAGCACGAGCGGCTGCTGACGATCCGCGGGCTGCTGCGCCTGCGCACCGACGACTCGCCCGCGATCCCGCTGGAGGAGGTCGAGCCGGTCGAGTCGATCACGCGACGCTTCATGACCGGTGCGATGAGCTACGGCTCCATCTCCCAGGAGGCCCACGAGACCCTCGCGATCGCCATGAACCGCCTGGGCGGCATGTCCAACAGCGGCGAGGGCGGCGAGGACCCCGAGCGCCTGCACGACCCCGAGCGGCGCAGCGCCATCAAGCAGATCGCCTCCGGCCGCTTCGGCGTGACCAGCGAGTACCTGACCTTCGCACGCGACATCCAGATCAAGATGGCGCAGGGCGCGAAGCCCGGTGAGGGCGGACAGCTCCCGCCCGAGAAGGTCTACCCCTGGATCGCCCGGACCCGCCACTCGACCCCCGGCATCGGACTGATCTCCCCGCCCCCGCACCACGACATCTACTCGATCGAGGACCTCGCCCAGCTGATCCACGACGCGAAGAGCGCGAATCCGGCCGCGCGCGTGCACGTCAAGCTCGTCTCCCGCTTCGGGGTCGGCACGGTCGCCACCGGCGTGTCGAAGGCCCATGCGGACGTCGTCCTCATCTCCGGGCACGACGGCGGCACCGGCGCGAGCCCGCTGAACTCCCTCAAGCACGCCGGCACCCCCTGGGAGCTCGGCCTCGCCGAGACCCAGCAGACCCTGCTGCTGAACGGGCTGCGCGACCGCATCACCGTCCAGGTCGACGGGCAGATGAAGACGGGCCGCGACGTGGTGATCGCGGCGCTGCTCGGGGCCGAGGAGTACGGCTTCGCCTCCGCGCCGCTGGTCGTCACCGGCTGCGTCATGATGCGCGTCTGCCACTTGGATACCTGCCCCGTCGGCGTCGCCACCCAGAACCCCGAGCTGCGCGCCCGCTACGCGGGCCGGGCCGAGCACGTGGTGACCTTCTTCCAGTTCGTCGCCGAGCAGGTGCGCGAGCACCTCGCCGCGCTCGGGCTGCGCTCCCTGGACGAGGCGATCGGGCGCACCGACCTCCTCGCCCTGCGGGAGGACCAGCGGGCGCTCACCGCGCTCGGCGAGGCGAAGCGCGAGGGCC
Organism: Brachybacterium paraconglomeratum; assembly: GCF_003994255.1. Taxonomy (GTDB): domain Bacteria; phylum Actinomycetota; class Actinomycetes; order Actinomycetales; family Dermabacteraceae; genus Brachybacterium; species Brachybacterium conglomeratum. The sequence goes on from NZ_ML133861.1 coordinate 111,218, forward strand.
TCGACCTCGCGGCCGTGCTCGCCGCGCCCGAGATCCACCCCGGCGACTTCCCGCGCCGCCGCCGCGGCCAGGACCACGCCCTCGAGAAGGCCCCTGACCATCCCTGGATCGCCGCGGCCGAGGAGGTGATCGACGCCCGCGCGGGCACGGTCCGGATCCCCGGGCAGGTGCGGAACATCGACCGCAGCGCGGGCACCCTGCTCGGCCACGAGGTCACCCGCCGCACCGACGGCGCGGGCCTTCCCGACGACGCGATCGTGCTCGAGCTGACCGGCACCGGCGGACAGTCCTTCGGGGCGTTCCTCCCGCGCGGCGTGAGCATGCACCTCACCGGCGACGCGAACGACTACGTCGGCAAGGGGCTCTCGGGCGGCGTGATCGCCGTCGGCCACGGCGCCGGCACCGGGCCCTCGCTGACCTCCGCCCCGATCGCGGGCAACACCTGCGCCTACGGCGCCACCAGCGGCCGCCTGCTGCTGGCGGGCGCCGCGGGGGAGCGGTTCGGGGTGCGCAACTCCGGCGCGACCCTGGTGGTCGAGGGGATCGGCGACCACGGCGCCGAGTACATGACCGGCGGCGCCGTGATCGTGCTCGGCCCGACCGGCCGCAACCTCGGCGCCGGCATGAGCGGCGGCACCCTGTTCGTCCTGGACCTGGACCCCTCCTGCCTGAACCCCGCCGACGCCCGGGGATTCTCCGTCGCCCCCGTGCGCGCGGAGCACCGAGGCTTCGTCCTCGAGGCGCTGCGCGACCACCTGGCCCGCACCGGCTCCGACCGGGCGGCCGCGCTGCTGGCCGACGAGGAGGAGCTGATGGGGCGCCTCACGGAGATCGCGCCCCGCGCCTTCCTCACCATCACCGCGATCCGGGACGACGCGGTGGCCCAGGGGCTCGACCCCGATGCGAACGATGTCTGGAACGAGATCATGGAGGCCACCCATGGCTGATCCCCGAGGATTCCTGCGCACCCGCGACCGCGAGCTGCCCGCCCGCCGCCCGGTGCCGGTGCGCCTGATGGACTGGCGCGAGGTCTACGAGGCCCGCGAGAAGGGCACCCTCTCGGTGGTCTCCCGCCAGGCCGGGCGCTGCATGAACTGCGGCATCCCCTTCTGCCACCAGGGCTGCCCGCTGGGCAACCTGATCCCGGAGTGGAACGACCTGGTCTACCGCGACGACTGGGCGGAGGCCGCCGAGCGGCTCCACGCGACCAACAACTTCCCCGAGTTCACCGGCCGCGCCTGCCCCGCCCCCTGCGAGTCCAGCTGCGTGCTGGGCATCAACCAGCCGCCGGTGACGATCAAGAACGTCGAGGTCTCGATCATCGACCGCGCCTTCGAGGAGGGCTGGGTGCGCCCGGTCCCCGCGACCCGGCACACCGGCCGCTCCGTCGCGGTCGTCGGCTCCGGACCGGCGGGCCTCGCCGCCGCCCAGCAGCTCACCCGCGCCGGCCACGCCGTGGTCGTGCTCGAGAAGGACGACCGCCTCGGCGGGCTGCTGCGCTACGGCATCCCCGAGTTCAAGCTCGAGAAGCGGCACGTCGACCGTCGCCTCGCCCAGATGCGCGAGGAGGGCACCCGCTTCCGCACCGGCGTCGACGTCGGCGGGACCGGCGAGGGCGCGCTGTCCGTCGAGGAGCTGCGCTCGCGCTTCGACGCGGTCGTGCTCGCCACCGGCGCGAGCGTGCCGCGCGAGCTGGCCGTCCCCGGCCGGGAGGCCGCCGGGATCCACCCCGCCATGGAGTACCTCACCCAGGCGAACCGCCTCGTCGAGGGCGACTGGCTGGGGGAGCGGATCTCCGCCGAGGGCAAGGACGTGGTGATCATCGGCGGCGGCGACACCGGGGCCGACTGCCTCGGCACCGCGCTGCGCCAGGGCGCCCGCTCGGTGACGACCCTCGCCATCGGCACCCAGCCGCCCAGCGAGCGGGACGAGTCCCAGCCCTGGCCCACCCACCCGGTGCTCTTCGAGGTCTCCACCGCCCACGAGGAGGGCGGCGCACGCTCCTATCTCGCCTCCACCACCGGCTTCGAGGTCGACGCGGACGGCGCCGTGACGGGCCTGCGCGTGGCCCGGACGCAGTTCGTCGACGGCCGCCGCACCCCCACTCCCGGCACCGAGACCGTGCTCCCCGCCACCCTGGTCCTGATCGCGATGGGCTTCACCGGCGCGAAGGGGCAGGGGCTGATCGAGCAGCTCGGTGTGGAGATGACCTCACGCGGCACCGTCGTGCACGACGGCTCCTGGGCCACCTCGGCGCCCGGCGTCTTCACCGCAGGCGACTGCGCCCGAGGCCAGAGCCTCATCGTGTGGGCGATCGCGGAGGGCCGCTCCTGCGCGGCGGCGGTCGACGAGCACCTGATGGGCACCAGTTCCCTCCCGCGCCCCGTGCGCCCCGGCGAGAAGCCCGTCACAGTGTGAAAGACTAGGCGGAGTACACGCGACGCCGCGGCCCTGTCACGGCGCTCGCGCGCTGTCCACCGGGCCGCGGCCCTTCACTCGAACTACAGATGGGTTGACATGCGCAAAGCGAAGATCGTCTGCACCCTTGGTCCCGCGACCAACACCTACGAGCAGATCCGGACGCTGATCGAAGCCGGGATGAACGTGGCGCGGATGAATCTCAGCCACGGCACTCACGAGGACCACGAGCAGGTCTACGCCAACATCCGCAAGGCCTCCGACGACCTCGGCAAGAACGTCGCCGTGCTCGTCGACCTGCAGGGCCCGAAGATCCGCCTGGGCAACTTCGCGGACGGCCCCCACATCCTCGAGGTCGGCGACACCTTCACGATCACCACCGACGACATCGTCGGCACGAAGGAGCGCGTCTCGACGACGTTCAAGGGCCTGCCGGGCGACTGCCGCCCCGGCGACGTGCTCCTCATCGACGACGGCAAGGTCTCCGTGCGCGTCACCGACGTCACCGAGACCGACGTGACCACCGTCGTGGAGGTCCCCGGGCCCGTCTCCAACCACAAGGGCATCAACCTGCCCGGCGTGGCCGTCTCCGTCCCCGCCATGAGCGAGAAGGACATCGCGGACCTCCGCTGGGGCCTCGCCCTCGGCGCGGACCTGATCGCCCTGTCCTTCGTGCGCGACGCCCACGACATGGACGACGTGCTCCGCATCATGCAGGAGGAGGGACGCCGCGTCCCGGTCATCGCGAAGATCGAGAAGCCGCAGGCCGTGCGCGCGCTGCGCTCGATCGTCGGCGCCTTCGACGGCATCATGGTCGCCCGCGGCGACCTCGGCGTGGAGCTCCCGCTCGAGCAGGTCCCGCTCGTGCAGAAGCGCGCGATCGAACTGGCCCGCCGCAACGCGAAGCCCGTGATCGTGGCCACCCAGGTGCTCGAGTCGATGATCGAGAACCCGCGCCCCACCCGCGCCGAGGCCTCCGACTGCGCCAACGCCATCCTCGACGGCGCCGACGCGGTCATGCTCTCGGGCGAGACCAGCGTGGGCAAGTACCCCTTCGAGACCGTGCGCACCATGGCGCGCATCGTCACGAACACCGAGGAGAACGGCGCCGACCGCATCCTGCCGCTGGGCACCATCCCGCACACCCGCGGCGGTGCGATCACCCGCGCGGCCTCGGAGATCGGCGACCAGCTCTCCGCGCAGTACCTGGTGACCTTCACCGAGTCCGGTGACACCGCGCGCCGCCTCTCGCGGCTGCGCCCGACCATCCCGCTGCTGGCGATGACCCCGTACCCCGAGGTCGCCCGCCAGCTGTCCCTCACCTGGGGCGTCGAGGCGCACCTGGTGCCGATGCAGAAGGACACCGACGAGATGGTCACCGTCGTCGACGAGCTCCTGCGCGAGCAGAAGGGGCTGCAGAAGAACGACCTGGTCATCATCGCGGCCGGTTCGCCCCCCGGCGTCCACGGCTCGACCAACACCCTGCGCGTGCACCGCATCGGCGACCTCGACGGCACCGAGTCGGCCCGCATCGAGGCCGACCGCATCGCCACCGGGCAGTGACCGCCGAGCAGTGACCTGCGGGCGGAGGCCCGTCCGGTCCGGGGGAGGCCCCGGACCGGCGACGGCGCCCGCGGCCGATGGCCGCGGGCGCCGTCCCGTGCGTACCGGGTGCGGGACTCGAACCCGCACGCCCTTGCGGACAGCGCATTTTGAGTGCGCCGCGTCTACCATTCCGCCAACCCGGCCTGCCCTCAGGCGTCGAGGGCTGGACTAGGATACCGCTGATGACCACCGGCCTCCGCCGACGGGTGCAGGGCACCCGGGCGCCGGCCCCGACCGAGACACAGGGCGACATGACTGACGACTTCACCGAACTTCCCGACGACGCCCAGGACACCGCCGCCGCGGGTGATGCACCGCGCCGCACCGCGGTCGTCGCCGAGGACGAGAGCCTCATCCGCATGGACATCGTCGAGACGCTCACCGAGGCGGGCTTCGACGTGATCGCCGCCGTCGGCGACGGCGAGAGCGCCATCGAGAAGACCCGGGAGCTGCGCCCCGACGTCGTGATCCTCGACGTGAAGATGCCGCAGACCGACGGCGTCACCGCCGCCGAGAAGATCGGCGAGGAGAACCTCGCCCCCGTCGTGATGCTCACCGCCTTCTCGCAGTCCGAGCTGGTCGAGCGGGCCCGCGACGCCGGCGCGATGGCCTACGTCGTCAAGCCCTTCACCCCGGCGGACCTCCTGCCGGCCGTGGAGATCGCGATCTCCCGCCACCAGCAGATCGTGCAGCTCGAGTCCGAGATCGCGGACCTGGGCGAGCGCTTCGAGACCCGCAAGCGCGTGGACCGCGCCAAGGGACTGCTGCAGACCAACATGGGCCTGTCCGAGCCGGATGCCTTCCGCTGGATCCAGAAGACCTCCATGGACCGTCGACTGACCATGCGCGAGGTCGCCGACGCGGTCGTCGACCAGCTCGGCGGCCAGGGCAAGGACTGAGGGCCGGCAGGCACCAACGACCGGCGCGCGGGGGCGCGCCGGTCCTGCGGAGGGGGACACCGAGCAGATGAGCATCACGCGACGCACGCTCGTGCGCGGACTCGGGGCCGGTGTGCTCGGCGCCGGGGCGCTGAGCGGCTGCAGCCAGGGCGGCGGGATCGGCCGCGGGAGGCGCCGTCGGCCCACCACCACCGAGCCCACCGCGGGTGACCTCGAGGAGCCCGACCAGCCGCTCGTGATCGGGCAGATCGGCGCCTCCTACGGCCGGATGGCGAGGTTCGAGGAGGCGATCGCGGTCTCGATCGACGAGGCGAGGGTCGACGTCAACGCCCGCTGGGAGGGTCTGTTCGGCCAGGAGGTCGTGCTCCTGGAGCGCCACGTCATGGAGGCGCCCGGCGAGGACCTCGCCCCGGTCATCGCCGAGATGGCCGATGCCGGCGCCACCTGTGTGATCACCTCGATCGACGAGGAGTCCCTGATCGCGGCGATGCCCGCGCTGGTCGAGGCGCAGCTGGCGATCCTCGACGTGCTCACCTCCGGGATGGGCGTCCGCGCGGCCGAGGTGAAGACCTCGAACCTGCTGATCCGCCTCGCCCCCAACGACCGCGTGATGGCGGCCCGCTACGCCGAGGAGGCCCTCGGCGGCGGGGGAGGGGAGAAGTCCGGGCCCGCCGGCACCGTTGCCTATCTCTCCGAGGACACGCTCCAGGGACGCAGCCTCCTGAACGAGATGACGCAGGTGCTGAACCCCTCGAGCGGCCGCGTCGTCAGCCAGCAGTTCTACGAGGTCGGGAAGATCGGCGACATCGGCGCCCGGGTGAAGGCGGTCCTCGAGTCCCCGCCCGCGCTGCTGGTCGCCAACGGCGGGGCGGAGCTCGCCCCGTTCCTCTCGGCCCTGCACACCGCGACCCTGGACGAGGGCAAGAGGCCCAGGATCGAGTTCCCGCGGCGGGTGTCGCCGGCGGCGACGATCGACTACTCGCAGGAGCCGGTGGCGAAGGATCTCGCCCCCGAGTCGCTGACCGCCGTGACCGGCTACGAGCCGGGCGGCGAGATCACCGTCGGCCACGAGAACATGATGCTCAACCGCAACCCCGAGTTCCTGCGGCGCGGCTACGCCTACTCGCAGCACGGCTACGACGCGCTGGTGATGCTGTGCCTCGCGGCGCAGCACGCCCTCTCTGTCGAGGGCACCGCCCTCGCCGCGGCCCTGAACGCCGTCCTCACCGGCAGCGAGGAGTGCACCGACTTCGAGGAGTGCCGCCGGGTGATGACCACGGCGATGGAGGCGGGGGAGAAGGCCACCGTCACCTACGTCGGCCGGATGGGGAAGGTCGAGCTCGGCGGGCAGTCGGACGCCCGGATCGGGCAGCTGCGGGAGTACACCTGGAACGAGGCGAACGTGATGCAGCCCGGCACCGCCGGAGGCTTCGAGGCGCCCGAGTGAGGCGCGCCCGGGCGGCGACGGCGCCGCTCAGCGCGGCGGCAGCAGCTGCGTCGCGACCGTGATCGTGCTCAGCAGGGTCCCGGCCTCGTCGTGGACGTCCACCAGATAGCTCGCGACCTGACGACCGAGATGGCGCGGGGTGCACGTCGCGGTGACCCAGCCCTCGCGCGCCGAGCGATGGTGCAGGGCGGAGACCGAGGTGCCCACGGCCTGCGCCCCCTCGCCGTGCACCTCGCGGGCGCGCAGCAGCGCCGCGACCGAGGCGATCGATTCGGCCAGCGCGATCGTCGCCCCGCCGTGAAGCAGCCCGGCCGGCTGGGTGCTGCCCGCGACCGGCATCCGCATCGTGCCGCCGCTCGGGGAGAGGGTCAGCACCTCCATGCCCAGCCGCTCCACGAGCGTCCCGGCGAAGGACGCCTCGAGCTGGGCGGCGAGCCGCGCGTCCAGGGGCGCCGGCGCCGCCTCGGTCGCGCCGACAGGGGCGGTGGCGGGGTCTGCGGGGCGGATGCGCTGATCGGACATGCCCCCGAGACTGCCACAGCCCGCCGGGTGCGCGGAGGCGATCGCGACATGGGAGACTGCTCCTCATGAGTGCGAGCGACACCGATGACCAGCGCCTCCTTCTGATCGACGGCCACGCGATGGCCTTCCGGGCCTTCTTCGCCCTGCCCGCGGACGGTTTCAGCGACGGCCGCGGCCAGGCCACCAACGCCGTCTACGGCTTCACCCGCATGATCATCAACGTCGTCGCCTCCGAGCGGCCCACCCATCTCGCGGTGGCCTTCGACCTGCCCGGCGGGACCTTCCGCGACCGCATCTACGACCAGTACAAGGGCGGCCGCGACGAGACCCCGCAGGCCTTCCACGGCCAGATCGGCCTGATCCAGCAGGTGCTGGACGCGCTCGGCGTGCGCTGGCTGACCTACGAGGACTACGAGGCCGACGACATCATCGCCACCCTCGCCACGCGCGCGGAGCGGCAGGGCCACGAGGCGCTGATCGTCTCGAGCGACCGCGACGCCATCCAGCTGGTGGGGGAGAAGGTCACCCTGCTCCAGCCCGTCAAGGGCGTCACCGAGATGCGGCGCATGACCCCCGCCGCCGTCGAGGAGAAGTACGGGATCCCCCCGGAGCGCTATCCGGACCTCGCCGCGCTCGTCGGCGAAGCGGCGGACAACCTCCCCGGCGTCCCCGGCGTCGGCCCGAAGACCGCCGCGAAGTGGATCGTGCAGTACGACGGGCTCGAGGGCGTGCTCGCGCACGCCGAGGAGATCAAGGGCAAGGCCGGCCAGTCCCTGCGCGACCACGTCGAGGACGTCGAGCGCAACCGGCTGATGAACGCCGCCTTCACCACCCTCGAGCTGCCCGAGGACCCCGGGCACTACGCCCTCGGCGGCGGGGACCGCACCCGCGTGCTCGAGGTGTTCGACGACCTCGCCTTCGGCGACACGATCCGCCGCGACCTCCCTGCCGCGCTGCTGGGCGAGGACGTGGCCGAGGAGGCGACCCCCGAGCCCGCGGCCGACGTGCTGCGCCTGCGCGATGCCGCCTCCCTCACCTCCCTGCTCGGCGAGGAGGACGCCCCGCTCTCCCTCGACCTCGTCGAGGACGTGCGCGGCGGGGCGCTGCTGGGCCTGGCGACCCCGGAGCAGGCCGGCGCCGCCGCGCTCGGCGCCCTGGACTCCGAGGCCTCCGAGCTGCTCGGCGCGGCCCTCGAGGGCTCCCGGGAGCTGCGTATCGCGGACGTCCCCGCCCTGCGCGAGCGCCTGGCGGAGAACGGCTACCGGCTCGGGGACGGGGTGCGCGACCTGGCGCTGGAGTCCTTCGTGCTCCGCCCCGGCGCCCGCAGCTACGACACCGAGGCTCTCGCCGCGGATCTCGCGGGCGCGAGCTTCGAGCCGAAGCCGCGCAAGCCCGCCGAGTCGACCCTGAAGAAGGAGAGCGCGGAGACCCGCGCCGAGCACGTCGCCCGGGCCGAGGACCGCCTCGCGAGCGCCGTCTCCGCCCTGCACCCGGCCGCCGCGGAGCTCGCGGACCGGATCGAGGCCGCCCCCTGGGCGCGGAGCATCCTCGATGACCTCGAGCGCCCCCTCCAGCGGGTGCTCGAGACGATGCACACCCGCGGCATCGCGATCGACCACGCCGCGCTGCAGTCCCTGCGCGACGAGTTCGAGGGCTTCGTCGCCCAGGCCAAGCGCGAGGCCGGCGAGATCGTGGGGGAGGAGGTCAACCTCGCCTCCCCGAAGCAGCTGCAGGTGGTGCTCTTCGAGACCCTCGCCCTGCCCACCACGCGCAAGATCTCCTCCGGCCACTCCACCGACGCCGAGTCCCTCACCGATCTCATGGAGTCCCTCGACCCGGACTCCGCCGGCCACCGCTTCCTCTCCTGGCTGCTGCGCTTCCGCGAGATGAGCAAGCTGACCGGCTATCTCGTGGGCCTGGACAAGGAGATGGACACCGGCTCCCGCGTCCACACCACCTTCCAGCAGACCGCCGCCGCGACGGGCCGGCTCGCCTCGACCGAGCCGAACCTGCAGAACATCCCCGTGCGCACCTCCGAGGGTCAGCGGATCCGCGACGTCTTCGTCGCGGGCGAGGGCTTCGAGTCGCTGATGACCGCGGACTACTCGCAGATCGAGATGCGCATCATGGCCCACCTCTCCGAGGACGAGGGGCTGATCGAGGCCTTCCGCTCCGGGGAGGACCTCCACAACTTCGTCGCCTCGCGAGTGTTCGGCGTGAGCCCCGACGCGGTCGATCCGGCCATGCGCTCCAAGACCAAGGCGGTCAGCTACGGCCTCGCCTACGGGCTCTCCGCCTTCGGCCTCTCCCGCCAGCTGCGGATCTCCCGCGCGGAGGCGACCGCGCTGCGCGACGGCTACTTCGAGCGCTTCGGCGGGGTGCGCGACTACCTCCACCGCAGCGTCGAGAAGGCCCGGGAGACCGGCTACACCGAGACGATCCTCGGCCGGCGCCGCTACCTCCCGGACCTCACCAGCGACAACCGGCAGCGCCGCGAGAACGCCGAGCGGGTCGCGCTGAACTCCCCGATCCAGGGCAGTGCCGCGGACCTCATCAAGCTCGCGATGCTCGCCGTCGAGGAGCGGATGCGCGAGGCGGGGCTGCGCTCGCGCATGCTGCTCCAGGTCCATGACGAGCTCGTGCTCGAGGTCGCCCCCGGCGAGGTCGAGCAGGTGCGGGAGATCGTCGAGGACGGCATGGACTCGGCCTACGAGCTCTCGGTCCCGCTCGAGGTCGGCATCGGGGTGGGACGCACCTGGCGCGAGGCGGCCCACTGAGGACTGGTGCCCCCGTCGCCGCCCCGTCGCCGGACGGGGCGGACATCACACCGGCGCGCCGCGGAGCGCTCGCCGGAACCCTCGCGCGCCGGGGTGGATCGCTGGTAGGCTGTCGGAGGCTTGTGCGCCCCGGTGCACGAGCGAACCGCCCTCCCGGCCCGGACCCCTGGTCCCGCCGACGGGCGGAGCACGTCCCCCGACCCTACTCATTTCCTGTCCCGACGGAGTCCTTACCTACATGACCGACACCACGACCCCCCAGATCGCCATCAACGACATCGGTGACGCCGACGAGCTCATGGCCGCCATCGATGCCACCATCAAGTACTTCAACGACGGCGACATCGTCGAAGGCACCGTGGTGAAGGTCGATCACGACGAGGTCCTCCTGGACATCGGCTACAAGACCGAGGGCGTCATCCCCTCGCGCGAGCTGTCCATCAAGCACGACGTCGACCCGGCCGACGAGGTCGAGGTCGGCGACGAGATCGAGGCCCTCGTCCTCCAGAAGGAGGACAAGGAGGGTCGCCTGATCCTGTCCAAGAAGCGCGCCCAGTACGAGCGCGCCTGGGGCTCGATCGAGCAGATCAAGGAGGACGAGGGCGTCGTCACCGGTCGCGTCATCGAGGTCGTCAAGGGCGGCCTCATCGTCGACATCGGCCTGCGTGGCTTCCTCCCGGCCTCCCTCGTGGAGATGCGCCGCGTCCGCGACCTGCAGCCCTACGTCGGCCAGGAGATCGAGGCGAAGATCATCGAGCTGGACAAGAACCGCAACAACGTGGTCCTGTCCCGCCGCGCCTACCTGGAGGAGACCCAGTCCGCGGTCCGCTCCGACTTCCTGCAGACCCTCCAGAAGGGCCAGGTCCGCGAGGGCGCCGTGTCCTCGATCGTCAACTTCGGCGCGTTCGTCGACCTCGGCGGCGTCGACGGCCTGGTGCACGTCTCCGAGCTGTCCTGGAAGCACATCGACCACCCCTCCGAGGTCGTCGAGGTGGGCCAGAAGGTCAAGGTCGAGGTCCTGGACGTCGACATGGACCGCGAGCGCGTCTCCCTGTCGCTGAAGGCGACCCAGGAGGACCCCTGGCAGCTCTTCGCCCGCACCCACGCCATCGGCGAGGTCGTGCCCGGCAAGGTCACCAAGCTCGTCCCCTTCGGCGCGTTCGTCCGCGTCGAGGACGGCATCGAGGGCCTCGTGCACATCTCCGAGCTGGCCCAGCGCCACGTGGATCTGCCCGAGCAGGTCGTCACCGTCGACCAGGACGTCTTCGTCAAGGTCATCGACATCGACCTCGAGCGTCGCCGGATCTCCCTCTCCCTCAAGCAGGCGAACGAGGGCGTGGACCCCGAGGGCGACGACACCACCTTCGATCCCGCGCTCTACGGCATGGCCGCGGAGTACGACGCCAACGGCGAGTACAAGTACCCCGAGGGCTTCGACCCGGAGACCAACGAGTGGCTCGAGGGCTACGACGCCCAGCGCGAGGAGTGGGAGGCCCAGTACGCGGCCGCCTACGAGCGCTGGACCGCCCACAAGGCCCAGGTCGCCGAGGCGATCCGCGCCGACGAGGAGTCCGCGAACGCTCCGGCCGCCGCGTCGACCTCCTCCTCCTCCTCCGAGTCCGCGCCCGTCGCGCAGTCCTCCTACCAGTCGAGCTCCTCGGACGAGGGCACCCTCGCCTCCGACGAGGCCCTGGCCGCGCTGCGCGCCAAGCTCACCGGCAACTGATCCTCGGATCACCGAACGGCCCGGTCCCCGCGACTCGCGGGGGTCGGGCCGTCCCCGTTCCCGACCTTCGGGCGTCCCCGATCCGGGAGCATCACGGCAGGGCACACTAGGGTCATGACCACTTCTCTCGAGTCTCACCCGATCCACACCTGGCTCACGGACATGGACGGCGTGCTCGTCCACGAGGAGTCCGCGCTGCCCGGCGCCCCCGAGTTCATCGCGGCACTGCAGCAGTACGGGCGGCCCTTCCTGGTGCTCACCAACAACTCGATCTTCACCCCGCGCGATCTCCGGGCGCGCCTGGCCCGCAGCGGCATCGACCTCCCCGAGGAGTCGATCTGGACCAGCGCGCTGGCCACCGCCCGCTTCCTCGCCGAGCAGCAGCCCGGCGCCTCCGCCTACGTGATCGGCGAGGCCGGGCTCACCACCGCCATCCACGACGAGGGCTTCATCCTGGCCGACAGCGACGTCGAGTTCGTGGTGCTCGGGGAGACCCGAACCTACTCCTTCGAGTCCATCGCCCGCGCCATCCGGCTGATCAAGGGCGGCGCGAAGTTCATCGCCACGAACCCCGACGTCACCGGGCCCAGCGCCGAGGGCCCGCTTCCGGCGACCGGCTCCGTCGCCGCGATGATCACGGCCGCGACCGGGATCCATCCGTACTACGTCGGCAAGCCGAACCCGCTGATGATGCGCACCGCCCTGAACCGCATCGGAGGCCACTCGGAGACCTCGGTGATGATCGGCGACCGGATGGACACGGACGTGAAGTCGGGGCTCGAGGCGGGCATGCGCTCGATCCTCGTCCTCACCGGCTCCACCGACGTCGACGAGATCGCGCAGTTCCCCTTCCGCCCCACCGCGGTGCTGGACGGCATCGCGGACGTGGTCCCCTTCGTCGAGCGGCTGACCCCGCACGAGGCAGTCGAGCTCGACGAGGACTGACATCACGGGGCCGGCATCGGTGCCCGGACCGGATCGACAGCTGCGGTCCGGCCTGCGCGGCCCGCTCTGTGAAGATCCGGTGATGCCGTCGTACGGGTTCCGCGAGCCGGACTTGACCCCGGGCGATCGAGCTGGAAAGGTCACGACCAGCCCGCCGGAGGGTCAAGGAACGGCAAACGCCCAGGGGCAGTGGAGGAGTCCACGTCCCGACCGTCCGGAGGAGCCCGTGGGGACAGATGCTCCCCCGACGCACTCGGAAGGAGACGACGATGACTCGTCGGCACCAGGTCAGGACCCTCGCCGCGCTCGGCCTCGGCGCCCCGCTGCTCGTGGGGCTCGGCATCGGAGGATTCTCGCAGGCGGTCGCGACCACCGCCGCGCCGCCCGCCCAGGACGTGCCCGCCGCGGTCGCCGCACCCGCCGAGCGGACGGGTTCGGAGGAGGACACCGCGGGGGAGGGCGGCACCGCCGGGGAGGCGACCGCCGCCCCGAGCGACGTCTTCACCACGGGCTCCCAGGAGTTCGCCCGCGCCGACCGGAGCACGATCACGGCGGAGGACGTCGCCTCGCAGCTGTACGGCTACGCCGCGGACCCGAGCCTGAGCGACGAGGCCACGTGCACCGACGGCCTCGCCCTGGACCAGCCCGGCGCGGTCACCCGCTGCACCGTGATCGGCTGGAGCGGCGAGCAGGAGACCTACTACGGCTACATGGCGCCGGCCGGCGTCGCCGAGGCCGACTACTGGCTCTACTTCAGCAAGGACGCCCCTCTGCCCGAGGAGGCCGCCGCGACGCTCAACGACGGGCTGAACGGCACCGGCGCCTATCCCGTCTGGGGAGAGGAGCAGGAACAGTCCACCACGCTCTCGGGGGACGTCGCCGTGGAGCGCGCGAACTTCGTGCTCGACGGCTTCGGCCGCGAGGACCTCACGGTCACCTCCGTCGAGGGGGAGGTGGATCTCACCTCGACCGCCCCGGTGCGAGGCACCGCCGTGGAGGACGGCTCCGGTCGCACCGTCGGGGTGACGCTGCTGCCGATCCCCACCGACGGCGAGGCGCCGGCGATGATGATCAGCATCGACGGACCCTGATCCTCGCTCCGCTCCCCGCCGGTCAGCCGCCCGCGGGGCACCTCTGAGCCCCCGGGCGGGCGTCCGCACGGCGCGGACGCCCGCCCGGACGTCGTCCCGCTCATGAGATGATCGCCGACATGCTGCGCTGGCTCACGGCCGGGGAATCCCACGGCCCCTCCCTCCTCTCCCTGCTCGACGGCGTCCCCGCCGGGATCGAGCTGACCAGTGACGACCTGAAGGAAGCGCTCGCGCGCCGCCGCCTCGGCCACGGCCGCGGCAGCCGTCAGAAGTTCGAGCAGGACGTGCTGACGATCCACGGCGGGCTCCGCCACGGCCTCACCCTCGGCTCCCCGCTCGCGATCGAGATCGCGAACTCCGAATGGCCGAAGTGGGAGAAGGTCATGAGTGCGGACCCCGTCCCGCGCGAGGACCTGCTGATCGACGCCGGCACCGGCGACGAGCGCGAGATCGCCCGCAACCGCCCCCTCTCGCGCCCCCGCCCCGGCCACGCCGACCTCTCCGGGATGCTGAAGTACGGCTTCGACGAGGCCCGGCCCGTGCTCGAGCGCGCCAGCGCCCGCGAGACCGCGGCCCGCGTCGTCGCCGGCCGCGTCGCCACGGCGCTGCTCGAGCAGGCCGCCGGCATCCGGCTGGTCTCCCACACCCTCTCCGTCGGCTCCGTGTCCGTGCCCGAGGACGCACCGCTGCCCACCCCCGACCACCTCGAGCAGCTCGACGCCGATCCGCTGCGCTGCTTCCACGAGGGCACCTCCGCCGCGATGGTCGACGAGGTCGACTCCGCGAAGTCCGACGGCGACACCCTCGGCGGCGTCGTCGAGGTCCTCGCCTACGGCCTTCCCGTCGGCCTCGGCTCACACACCCAGTGGGATCGCAAGCTCGATGCGCGCCTCGCCCAGGCCATCATGTCGATCCAGGCCATGAAGGGCGTCGAGATCGGCGACGGCTTCGCCACCGCCGCCCGCCGTGGCTCCGTCGCCCACGACGAGATCCTCGTCGCGCCCTCCCCGCGCGGCGAGCGCTCCGCCTTCCCCCGCGCCACCAACCGCGCCGGCGGCCTCGAGGGCGGGATGACCAACGGCGAGGTGCTGCGCGTGCGCGGGGCGCTCAAGCCGATCTCCACCGTCCCCCGCGCGCTGCGCACTGTCGACGTCTCCACCGGCGAGCAGACCACCGCCAACCATCAGCGCTCCGACACCTGCGCGGTCGCGCCGGCCGCCGTGATCGCCGAGGCCGTGGTCGCCCTGACCCTGGCCGACGCGCTGCTGGAGAAGGCCGGCGGGGACAGCATCGACGAGATCCGCGCCCACCTCGAGGGCACGCTCGACCTCCAGGCCGGGCTCGCCCGCCGCGGGGAGGACTCCGCCTCGTGACCGGTCCCGTGGCCGTCCTGATCGGTCCGATGGCCGCCGGGAAGACCAGCGTGGGACGCGCCCTGGCCGCACGCCTCGGCGTCCCCTTCGCCGACCTCGACGCGCTCATCGTCCAGGAGGCCGGACGCACGATCCCGGACATCTTCGCGGACGAGGGGGAGCCCGCCTTCCGGGAACGGGAGGCACGCTCGCTCGTCCGCGCCGTCGCGCACCAGCGGGGCGTGCTCTCCCTCGGCGGCGGCGCCCCGATGCACGCCGGCGCCGCCTCGACGCTGCGCGACCTGCCCGTGGTGCTGCTCGAGATCGACGAGGAGACGGTCGCGCGCCGGCTCGCCCACGGCGTCGGCCGCCCGATGCTGTCCGGCGAGGACCCCATGGCCCGTTGGCGCGAGCTCGCCGCCGCCCGGGCGGAGACCTATCGTGGACTGGCGACCCATCGCATCGACGCCGCCCTCGGCAGCCCGGACCGGGTGGCCCTCGCCATCATCGACGCCCTGCAGCTTCAGAGGCCCGCGCGCCCCCAGGAGGAGACCGAATGAGCACCACCGTCATCCCCGTCACCACGCCCACCGGCGGCTACGACGTGCACGTGGGACGGGGCCTGCTCGAGCAGATCCCCGCCCTGGTGCCCGAGCGCGCCCGGCGAGTGGTGATCGTGCACCAGCCGAGCCTGCGCGACGTCGCCGAGCAGGTCCGCGCCGGCATCGAGGAGACGGGGCGGCAGTCCTTCGCCGCCGAGGTCCCCGACGGCGAGGAGGCCAAGACCGCGCAGGTCGCCGGGTTCCTGTGGGGCGTGTGCGGCCAGGCCGAGATCGGCCGCCAGGACCTCGTGATCGGGCTCGGCGGCGGCGCGGCGACGGATCTCGCCGGCTTCGTCGCGGCCTCCTGGCTGCGCGGCGTCGACGTGCTCCAGGTCCCCACCACCGTCGCCGCGATGGTCGATGCGGCCGTGGGCGGCAAGACCGGCATCAACACGGCCGAGGGGAAGAACCTCGTCGGCGCCTTCCACCCGCCGATCGCCGTGGTCGCCGACCTCGACGTGCTGGGAGGGCTCGGTCACAACGACGTCGCCGCCGGACTCGCCGAGGCGGTCAAGGCCGGCTTCATCGAGGACACCGCGATCCTCGACATCGTCGAGCAGGACCCCGCCGCGGTGCTCGACGTCTCCACCGACGCCTTCCGCGAGGTGATCGAGCGGGCCATCCGGGTCAAGGCCCGCGTGGTCTCCGCGGATCTGCGCGAGAGCGGGGAGCGGGAGATCCTCAACTACGGCCACACCCTCGCCCACGCGATCGAGCGCAACGAGCGCTACCAGTGGCGCCACGGTGCCGCCGTGAGCATCGGGATGATGTTCGTCGCCGAGCTGTCCCACCTCTCCGGCAAGCTCTCCGAGGCCGAGGTGGACCGCCACCGGAGCATCCTCACCTCGCTCGGCCTGCCCGTCACCTACCGCGACCGTCAGTGGCCGAAGCTCGAGGACGCGATGAAGCGGGACAAGAAGACCCGCGCCGGCCTGCTGCGCTTCGTGGTCCTGGACCGGATCGGCTCGGTCTCCCGGATCGAGGGGCCCGACCCCGCGCTCCTGCTGAGCGCCTACGCCGCGATCACCGACGACTGAGCACGCCCGAGCAAGGAGGAGCAGCATGACCGAGCATCCCGGCACCGCCGCGCAGGACGACCCCGCGGACCGGCCCGGCACCGCGGACCGGCCCGGCCCCGCCGTGCAGGAGGGGATGGTCGATGTGCGCCGCCGCACCGCGACCGTGCGCGGCGTCGAGTTCGGCCGCGGACGCCCCGAGATCATCGTGCCGCTGGTGGGCGACGACCTCGACGCCCTGCTCACGCAGGCCGAGGCGGCGACCGCGACCCCGGCCCGCGTGGTCGAGTGGCGCCTGGACCGTCTCCGTCCCGACCTCGAGGACGCCGAGCACCACCGCGAGGCGGTCCTCGCCGCGCTCGGCCCGCTGCGCGCCGCCCTCGGCGCCGACCGCGCCCTGCTGGTCACCTTCCGCACCACCGCCGAGGGCGGACAGAGGCCCTACGGCCCCCGCGCGCTCGTCTCGCTGCTGGAGGCGCTGATCACAGGTCGCCGGGCGGGGACGCAGTCCGCCGTCGACCTCGTCGACATCGAGACCTCGCACGACCCCGCGGTGGTCGCCTCGGTCATCGACTCCGCCCGTCGTCACGGCATCGCCGTGGTCGGCTCCTTCCACGACACGGAGGGCACGCCCGACGAGGAGACGATCGCGGGGATCCTGCGCGAGCAGCGACGCCTCGGCGCGGACATCCCGAAGGTCGCCGTCACCCCGCGCACCTCCCGCGACGTGCTCACCCTGCTCTCGGCGAGCCTCACCGTCGCCGAGGAGCAGACAGGGCCGCACATCGCGATCTCCATGGGCACCCTCGGGGCGAGCAGCCGCGTGGCCGCCGAGGCGTTCGGCAGCTGCGCGACCTTCGCGACCGCAGGGGAGGGGTCCGCGCCCGGCCAGCTCGGCGCGGACGACGTCGCCCGGATGATCGAGCTCCTGCGGCCCTGACCCGTTCCGGTCCGGCGCCTCGGCGCTCCGGACTGTCCGCGGTGGGGCCGGCGCGCCGACGCCCGGCAGCACAGCCGCCTCAGCGCGGCGAGGCGGTCCCGGGGTCCTGTTCCTCGCGCCGCTCGTTCTCGGCGGTGCCGGGCAGCTCCGCCGGATCCGGGAAGATCCGGTCCTCGTAGTCGCTCGCGTCGAGGTCCTCGGCCGTGGCGTCCTCGGCGAGGTCGTCGTGCGCGACGTCGACGGCGGGGATCGCCCCGGTCTCCTGCGCGACCCGCTCCCGCTCGTCCTTGCGGGTGCGGCGCACCAGCTGCTTCAGCTGGGTCGCGGACATCGTCACCTGCCACTCCTGATGGGCGGGCAGCGACCAGCGACGCCACGCCGCGACCCCGGCGAGCAGCGCGCCGACGGCGACCGCGACCAGCACCGTCGGGGAGGGCAGGCCGAGGGCCAGCACCAGCCAGGTCAGCACCGCGGTGACCAGCGCGCCGGTCGCGTACAGCGGGCCGCCCCCGAAGACCTGGGGGATCCTGCCCACCAGCACGTCGCGGATCACGCCGCCGCCCACCGCGCTGGTGACCCCGAGCAGGATCGCCGGCAGCGTGTCCAGGCCGTAGCCCAGGGACTTCGCCGTGCCGGTCGCGGCCCACAGCCCCATCGCCGCGATGTCCAGCGCCGTCACCAGGCGGCGCCACCAGGGGCCGTCCGCATGGATGACGAAGGTGAACATGGCTCCGCCGAGGGCGCAGGTGAGATACCAGGGCCCGTCGAAGGCCGCCGGGGTGCCGTAGTCGAGGATCAGATCGCGCACCAGACCGCCGCCGAGCCCGGCGACGATGCCGATCACCGCGAAGCCGACCGCGTCGAAGTTCAGGCGGGAGGCGATCGCACCGGCCGCCACGCCCATCACGAACACGCCCACGAGGTCCAGCACGCGGAGGAAGTCGTTGGTCACGAGCAGTTCAAGAGGGTCCACCCCAGCACCGTAGTCCGTGCAGGCAGGAGCGTGAACGGGCCCGTGACCCGGCCGACCCGCCCTACCATCGGACCATGCCCGGCAGCATTCCTCCCTCTCGTCCTGACCGCCCCCTGCGGATCGGCCTCACCGGCGGCATCGGCGCGGGCAAGTCGACCGTCGCCGCGCTCTGGCGGGAGCGCGGCCTGCGCGTGATCGATCTGGATGCCCACTCCCGGGCCGTCCTGGACGTTCCGGGGGACGGGGTCGAGGAGGCGATCGTCCGCTTCGGCGAGGGAGTGCGGAACCCGGCCGGCACGATCGACCGCGCCGCCATGGCCCGGATCGTCTTCGCCGATGCCGCGGCCCGCGCGGACCTCGAGCAGATCGTGCTCTCCCGCGTGGACCGGGCGGTCGCGGAGGAGGAGGCCGAGGCGGCCGCGTCGGGGGAGCGGGTCATCATCCACGACAGCCCGCTGCTGCTGGAGAAGCACGGCGAGTCCGGCTACGACGCGGTCGTCGCGGTGCTCGCCCGGCGAGAGGACCGCATCGAGCGGGTGGTCCGGGACCGGGGCAGGGACCGCGGCTATGTCGAGTCGGTCATGGCGGCGCAGGCCACCGATCTCGAACGGATCCGCCGTGCGGACCGCCTGGTGCTGAACACGGCCGATCGACCCGCTCTGCTCGCGCGCTCCGGCCGTGCCCTCGACGCGGTCCTCGAGGAGCACGACCTCCGCACCTGATCGCATCGGCCCCGGCCGACCCGGTGCCGGGCGCCGCCTGTGCGCTGCCCCACCCGGCACCGCGGGGCCGTCGGCCCTGAGCGGACAGAGGCCCCGCACCGTGTCCTCCGTCGGCCCCGGGTCGTAGGCTCGTCCTCATGCGTCCCGTCACCGATCTGGTCCGCGCCGAGCACCCCTTCGAGGTCGTCTCCGAGTACTCGCCCTCGGGCGATCAGCCGCAGGCGATCAAGGAGCTCACCAAGAGGATCAACGACGGCGAGCAGGACGTGGTCCTGCTCGGCGCGACCGGCACCGGCAAGTCTGCGACGACGGCCTGGCTGATCGAGCAGGTGCAGCGTCCCACCCTGGTCATGGCGCACAACAAGACCCTCGCCGCGCAGCTCGCCAGCGAGTTCCGGGAGCTGCTGCCGCACAACGCGGTGGAGTACTTCGTCTCCTACTACGACTACTATCAGCCCGAGGCGTACGTCCCGCAGTCGGACACCTACATCGAGAAGGACTCCTCGATCAACGCCGAGGTGGAGCGGCTGCGGCACAGCGCCACCAACTCGCTGCTGACCCGCCGGGACGTGGTCGTGGTCTCCTCCGTCTCCTGCATCTACGGCCTGGGCACCCCGCAGGAGTACGTGGACCGGATGGTGCAGCTGAGCGTCGGCGACCAGCTGGACCGTGACGAGCTGCTGACCCGCTTCGTGGACATGCAGTACGACCGCAACGACGTGGCCTTCGAGCGCGGCACCTTCCGGGTGCGCGGGGACACGGTCGAGATCATCCCGATGTACGAGGAGCTCGCGATCCGCATCGAGTTCTTCGGCGACGAGATCGATGCGCTCTACACCCTCCATCCGATGACCGGCGAGGTCATCCGGCAGGAGGACCACATCCACATCTTCCCCGCCTCCCACTACGTCGCCGGTCCCGAGCGGCTCTCCCGCGCGATCGGCACGATCGAGGAGGAGCTCGCCGAGCGGCTCGAGGAGCTCGAGGGGCAGAACAAGCTGCTCGAGGCGCAGCGCCTGCGCATGCGCACCACCCACGACCTCGAGATGCTGCGGCAGATGGGCTCGACCAACGGGGTCGAGAACTACTCCCGCCATCTCGACGGCCGCGCGCCGGGCACCGCCCCGAACACCCTCATGGACTACTTCCCCGAGGACTTCCTGCTGGTCATCGACGAGTCCCATGTGACCGTCCCGCAGATCGGCGCGATGTACGAGGGGGACCGCTCCCGCAAGCGCACCCTGGTGGACTTCGGCTTCCGCCTCCCCTCGGCGCTGGACAACCGGCCGCTGACGTTCTCCGAGTTCACCGAGCGCACCGGCCAGACCGTCTACCTCTCCGCCACCCCCGCCGAGTACGAGCTGAACCGCGCCCACGGCGTGGTCGAGCAGATCATCCGGCCGACGGGGCTGGTGGACCCCGAGGTGATCGTCAAGCCCGTCAAGGGCCAGATCGACGACCTGCGCGAGGAGATCGAGAAGCGGGTGCAGCGCGACGAGCGCGTGCTCGTGACCACGCTGACCAAGCGCATGGCCGAGGACCTCACCGACTTCCTGCTCGAGAACGGGGTGCGGGTCCAGTACCTCCACTCCGACGTGGACACCCTGCGCCGCATCGAGCTGCTGCGCTCCCTGCGCAAGGGCGAGTACGACGTGCTGGTCGGAATCAACCTGCTGCGCGAGGGCCTGGACCTGCCCGAGGTGTCCCTGGTCGCGATCCTGGACGCGGACAAGGAGGGCTTCCTCCGCTCCCGCACCTCGCTGATCCAGACGATCGGCCGTGCGGCCCGTAACGTCTCCGGACAGGTGCACATGTACGCGGACACGATCACCGACTCGATGCAGGACGCGATCGACGAGACCAACCGTCGCCGCGAGAAGCAGATCGCGTACAACACCGAGCACGGCATCGACCCGACCCCGCTGCGCAAGCGGATCGCGGACGTCACGGACATGCTGGCCCGCGAGGACATCGACACCGACACCCTCCTGGCCACCGACTACCGCTCCGGGAAGGAGAAGGTGGCCCAGGACCGGGCGCGCGCGAACGCCGTCGACTCGATGCAGGGTCGCCAGATCGACCTCGGCGATGATCCCGTCGGCGCGCTGACCGGCATGATCGACGAGATGACCGCGCAGATGCACCAGGCCGCGGAGTCGCTGAACTTCGAGGTCGCGGCCCGGCTGCGCGACGAGGTGCAGGAGCTGAAGAAGGAGCTGCGGGCCGTGCAGCGGTCCTGATCCGATGACGACGAGGCGCGGGCGCGCGCTGAGCGCCGTGCTGACCGCCGGGCACCGGCTGCGCCGGTTCTGGTGGCGGGTGCGCCGGCCGCGCACCTTCGGCGTGAAGGTGCTGCTGCGCCATCCGGAGCAGCCCGAGCTGATCCTCGCCGTGCGCCACTCCTACGTGGACCAGCACCGGTGGGCGCTGCCCGGCGGACGCTTCCGCCCTGCCCAGGAGACCCCCTCCGACGCGGCGCGCCGCGAGGTGCACGAGGAGCTCGGCCTCCGCATCCGGGACGATCTCGCGGAGCTGAGGACCCTCGAGGCGAGGACCGAGGGCAAGCGCGACACCCTCACGCTCCTGTCCGGGACCGCCGACGGGGTCGAGGTGCGCACCTCCCTCGAGCTGCGCGAGGCCCGCTGGCTGCGCACCGACCTCGCGGACGTGCCGGCCGGGGACCCGGTCTCCCGCTGGCTCCGCCTTGCGCTCGAGGTCGGCACCGGCCGGGCCGACGACGGGACGCCCGGATCGGACTGAGCCTCACCCCTCCAGCTGCGCGCGACGGGGTCGACAAGTCGCAGCGGCGGGCTCAGGCGGGGCGCCGCCTCGTCAGCGCTGCGGATCCTCGGCGCGCTCCCAGCTCTCGACCGGCCCGGGGACCACCTCGAACAGCGGATGCGCCGTCGGCCCCGCGAGCGAGTTCGCGCGCTCCCAGCGCTCCGGACTGCGCTCCTCGAGCTTGTGGAGCAGATGCCGCCACTCGAGGTCGAGCTGCCCGCTGGTGACCGGGATCCTCGGCACCTCGACCCTGCTGACGACCGCGCCGGCAGAGGCGCCGTGGGCCGCCTCTCCGCTGGCTGCTCCGTCCTTGACCGACCGGGCGGGCCGACGGTCGATGCGGGAGCGGTCGAAGCGGTACCCGCGCGTCGACGCCTCCTCGGCGAGGACCTCGAGATACGCGCCGACCGATACGAGGGGATCGGCCTGCGCGCGGAAGCGCTCGAGCTGGGGATGGGATCGGTAGCCTCGCGTGCGCCCGGCCAGCACCGCCTGGGCCAGCAGCGTCTCCCGCCAGCAGCCCGTGAGGCCCTGGCGGTCGAGGTGACGGGGGTGCAGGGACCACAGGCGCATCGGGCCATCCTCCCTCATCCGCCGAGGCAGGCGAAGGTCGCGCCGCGCACCGACGATCGTCGTCGGTCACGCTCAGGCTCTCCCGATAGCGTCATGAGCACGCCACGCCCCGCGGTGCGCGACCCGTCCCGCCGCGAGAGAAGGAGGACCCCGTGCCCCAGTCCCAGCGCTCCCGGATCCTGTCATTGGCCGTCGGCACCGCCGCCGCGTCGGGCCTCGGGATGATCCCCGTGCACCGTCTCCCGCGCCCCGTGCGCGCCGGCTACGTCGCGCTTCCCGCGGTGCTGACCACCGGCGTCAGCCTCCTGGCGCAGCAGGGGCGCCCGGACCCGTCGGCCGACGACGACCCGAGTGCTCACGGCCTGCGGCCGCCGACGGTCCCCGAGACCGCGATCTCGCTCGCCCTCGGCGGCCTGATGGTCGGGGCGGGCGTCGCGGGCCTGCGCCTGGACGGCGGGGCGGAGAACTTCCTGCGGCGCCGCGGCGTGCCCGCACCTCGGCTCTGGATCGGACTCGCCACCGGTGCGGTGACCCTGGCCTCGGCCCTCTTCGACGAACGCACCGCCGAGCCCGGCGGCACGTCGACGCAGGAGCAGGTCCTCGCGCTCCTGACCCGCGAAGACCCGATGGCCCTCGCCCCGGGCAGGGATGGTGTGCCCGAGGACGAGTACGCCCCGGAGGCGGAGGCGATCGCAGAACTGCTGGGCACCGGCGCCGCGCCCACTGCCGCCCAGCTCGACGAGGTCTGGGAGCAGTGGTTCTCCCAGCCGCTCAGCCCGCTCCTCGGCACCGGCCGCATGGACTCGCTGCTCGAGGCGCTCTCCGCACTGGCCCCGGAGGATCCCGGCGCGTAGTGCCCGCGGAGAACAGCGGAGGTCTGCCAGGATCGAGTGATGACGACTCCCCGCAGCGCGCCGCCGTTCGTCGTCCTGCGCGGCAACTCCGCCTCGGGGAAGTCGACGGTCGCTCGCCGGGTCCAGCGCGCCCTGCCGCGCGGGGAGGTCGCGGTGATCGGGCAGGACCATGTGCGCCGAGAGCTGCTGTGGGAGCACGACAGCGGCCAGGGCGACACGATCGGCCTGCTCGAGTCGATGGTCCGGCACTGCCTCGGGATCGGGCGCATCACGCTCCTCGAGGGCATCTTCGGCGCCGAGCGATACCACGGCATGTTCGCGCGGATGCTGCGTGATGCCCCTGGTCCGACCCTGGTGTACTACCTCGACGTGAGCCTGCCGGAGACCCTGCGGCGCCACGCCGGCAAGCCGATCGCGGGGCATGTGGCCCCTGAAGAGGTCGCGTCCTGGTACCGGCCCCACGACGTGCTCGGCGTCCCCGGGGAGCAGGTCCTCGCCGAGGCGCTCGACGAGGACCAGATGGTCGCGCGGGTCCTCGGGGACCTCTCGATGCTCCGCACCGGCCCCGGAGAGCGTGGGGGCCCGGCGCCGTCCGCTCCTGAGGAGTTCACTTCTCCGCGGAGCGCTCCGTGATCGTCAGGTCCAGCGGGAAGTCGATCGGGCTGCCGGGAAAGAGCAGCCGCCCGGCGGCGTCGGCGCTCTCGCGGATCGCGGCGGCCGCGGCCTCCGCCTGGTCGGCCGGGGCGTGGACGATCACCTCGTCGTGGAGGAAGAACGCCAGATGCGCGCGGCGGGAGAACACCGGTCCCGAGGCGTCGGCCCGCTCGTCGGGGGCGACCTCCGGGAGCTGCGCGAGCCGAAGGCGTAGCGCCGCCATCCAGGACAGCGCCCATTCCGCCGCGGTGCCCTGCACCACGAAGTTGCGGGTGAACCGGCCGCGGTCGCGGGCCGAGCGACGGGCCCGCTCCTGCTCGCCGCTGGCCGCCTCGGGGCCGTTCGCCGAGCGCTGCGCCTGCACCCAGCCGGGCTCGGGAGCGGGGGAGGAGCGGCCGAGCCAGGTCGTGACCGTCCCGCCGCGCTCCCCGGTCGCAGCCGCGCCGTCCACGAGCGCCATCGCCTCGGGGAAGGTGCGGCGAAGCCGGGGCACGACGCGCCCGCTGTCCCCGGTGGTCCCGCCGTACAGGGCGCCGAGCACCCCGACCTTCGCCTCCTGCCGGCTCGCGACCACGCCCGCCTCGACGATGCCGGAATAGAGGTCCTTCCCGGCCCCTGCCGCGATCATCTCCCCGTCGTGCGACATCGCCGCGAGCACTCGCGGCTCGAGCTGGGAGACGTCGGCGCTGACCAGCCGCCAGCCAGGATCGGCGCGCAGTGCGGGCCGCAGCCGGCGCGGGATCTGCAGCGCCCCGCCGCCGCTGGAGGCCCAGCGCCCGGTGACCACTCCGCCCGGCACGTAGACGGGCCGGTACCGTCCCTCGCTCACCCACTCGTCCATCCATGCCCAGCCGTTGGCGGTCAGCAGGCGGGACATCTTCTTGTACCGCAGCAGGGGCTCGATCGCCGGATGCTCGTGCTCCTGCAGCTCCCACTGGGAGGTGGAGGAGACGTCGATGCCGGCGCGGTGCAGGGCGCGCAGCAGCTTCGGCGGCGAGTCCAGCGACACGGTCGGGTCCCCGAGCGCGGTGCGCACCTCGGCGGCGACCTGCACCATCTGCGCGGGGAGCGTCCCGGGGGAGGGGCGCGGCCCCAGGGCCTCGGTGAGGATCCGGTCGTGCTCGGCCACGTCCCAGGGGATGCCCGCCGTCTGCAGCTCCGCAGCGATCAGCGCGCCGGCGGACTCCGCCGCCAGCAGCAGGCGCAGGCGCGTCGGGTCCTCGGCGCCCGCGATCGCCGAGAGCTGCCGCTCGAGCTCCGCACAGGTCTCCTCGATCCCGTCGGGCACGCCGTGGGCGGCAGACGGCCGGGCATCGAGGTCGAAGAGGGTCGCGCCGAGGTCGCGTCGCGGCTCCTCCGGCTCGAGCGGGGTGTCCCATCCCGTCGCCTCCCGCAGAGGACCGGGCTCCGTCACCAGGTCGGAATGGCGTAGGATCCGGTGCACCAGGCGCAGGTCGTGGCAGCGCTCGAGGGTCACCCCGGCCGCGAGCAGACGCGGGTACCAGGCGGCGGCGTCGCTCCAGACCCAGCGCGGCCGGTGCGCGGCCTCGAGCTCGGCGACGAGGGAGGGGAGCTCCTGGACGGCACGGGTCCGCTCCTCGAGGACGGAGCCGTCGGCCGCGAGCTCGCGCAGCACGACCGCTCCGCCCGCCCCGCGACCGAGCACGCACCTCGCCGGGACGGGCGCGGCGGTGCCCGGCGGGGGAGAGGTCACCAGCCCCGCTCGCGCCAGGCCGGCAGGGAGGCCCGCTCGGCCCCGAGCGTGGTGTCGTCGCCGTGGCCCGGGTACACCCAGGTCGCATCGTCCAGCCGGTCGAAGATCCGCTGCTCGACGTCGTCGATCAGCTGCGCGAAGCGCTGCGGGTCCCGGTCGGTGTTGCCCACCCCGCCGGGGAAGAGGGAGTCGCCGGTGAAGAGGTGGTCGCCCTCCTCGCCGCCGCGCCACAGCACCGCGACGGAGCCGGGGGTGTGGCCGCGCAGGTGGATGATCTCCACCCGCTGCTCGCCGAACTCGATCACGTCGCCGTGGGCGAGGGGGAGGTCGATCTTCTCCGCGATCTCCTTCGCGTCCTCCGCCCCGGCGGCGGTGCGGGCGCCGGTCGCCGCGATCATCTCCGCCAGCGCGCCCACGTGGTCGTGGTGGCTGTGGGTGGTGAGGATGACGTCCAGCCAGTTGTGCTCGGCGCCCGCCGCGATCATCCGGCGCAGGGCGTCCGGCTCCGCCGCCGCGTCGATCAGCAGCTGGGCGCCGGTCGACCGACAGGTCAGCAGGTAGGCGTTGTTGTCCATCGTCCCGACGGACAGCTTGCGGATCTGCAGGTGCTCGAGGTCTCGCACGGCGGGCTCGCCGCCCGGCTCGACATGTCCGGTGTACTCGTGATCAGCCATGGGGACAGTATGTCGTCCTTATCTCCCCCGAACAACTGTTCGAAGGTCGGTGTGCGCCCCTAGAATGCCGGGGTGACTGATTCCCTGGTCGTCCGTGGTGCGCGCGAGCACAACCTCAAGAACATCGACATCGACATCCCCCGCGACAAGCTGGTGGTGTTCTCCGGCCTGTCCGGCTCCGGCAAGAGCTCCCTGGCCTTCGACACCATCTTCGCCGAGGGGCAGCGGCGCTACGTCGAGTCGCTCTCCAGCTATGCGAGGCAGTTCCTCGGGCAGATGGACAAGCCCAGCGTCGACCTCATCGAGGGGCTCTCCCCGGCGGTCTCGATCGACCAGAAGTCCACCAACCGCAACCCGCGCTCCACCGTCGGCACGATCACCGAGATCTACGACTACCTGCGCCTGCTGTTCTCCCGCACCGGCGAGCAGCACTGCCCCGTCTGCGGCGAGCTGGTCACCTCCTCCTCGGCCGAGCAGATCGTGGACACCCTCCTCGAGGAGGAGGCCGGCACCCGCTTCCAGCTGCTGGCACCCGTGGTGCAGGGGCGCAAGGGGGAGCACCAGGACCTGCTCAGCTCCCTGCGCTCCCAGGGCTACGCCCGCGCCCGCATCGACGGGGACAACCGCCGCCTGGACGAGGAGATCAGCCTCGACAAGCGCTACAAGCACACGATCGAGGTGGTCGTCGACCGCCTCTCCGCGAAGCCCGACGCGCGCCGTCGCCTCACCGACTCGGTCGAGACCGCCCTGCGGCTGGCCGAGGGGATCCTGCTGGTCGACTACGTGGACCGCGACGACGAGGACCCGCAGCGCACCCGCCGCTTCTCCGAGAAGCGCGCCTGCCCGAACGACCACCCCCTCGCGATCGACGACATCGAGCCGCGCACCTTCTCCTTCAACGCCCCCTACGGCGCCTGCCCCGAGTGCACGGGCCTGGGGCAGCGGCTCGAGGTCGATCCCGAGCTCGTGATCCCCGACGAGGACCTCTCCCTCGCAGGCGGCGCGATCGCCCCGTGGACCATGGGCTCCTCCGACCACCACCAGGAGGTCATGTCCGGCCTCGCCGAGGAGCTCGCCTTCTCGATGGACACCCCCTGGCGCGCGCTGCCCGAGCGCGCGAAGGAGGCGCTGCTGCACGGCAAGGACTTCAAGGTCCACGTGAAGTACCGCAACCGCTTCGGCCGCGAGCGCACGTACTCCACGGGCTTCGAGGGCGTCATGCACTTCCTCGAGCGTCGCCACAGCGACACCGAGTCCGACTGGGCCAAGGAGCGCTACGAGCAGTTCATGCGCGAGGTGCCCTGCCCCGCGTGCCAGGGCGCGCGCCTGCGCCCCGAGGTGCTCGCCGTGACCGTCGGCGGGAAGTCCATCGCCGAGGTCTGCGAGATGTCGATCGGCGACGCGCTCGCCTTCCACCAGGGCCTCGAGCTCGGGGTGCGGGAGGCCGCGATCGCCGACGAGGTGCTGCGGGAGATCCGCTCCCGCCTGGGCTTCCTGCTCGACGTGGGCCTGGACTACCTCTCCCTCGCCCGCGCGGCCGGCACCCTCTCCGGCGGCGAGGCGCAGCGCATCCGCCTGGCCACCCAGATCGGCTCGGGACTCGTGGGCGTGCTCTACGTCCTCGACGAGCCCTCCATCGGCCTGCACCAGCGCGACAACGAGCGCCTCATCGCGACCCTCGAGCGCCTACGCGACCTCGGCAACACCCTCATCGTCGTCGAGCACGACGAGGACACGCTCAACTCGGCCGACTGGGTCGTGGACATCGGCCCGCTCGCCGGCGAGCACGGCGGGAAGGTGGTCCACTCCGGCCCCGTCGAGGGCCTGAAGCAGAACCCCGACTCCCTCACCGGCCGCTATCTCTCCGGCGAGCTGGAGATCCCCGTGCCCGCGGTGCGCCGCCCCGTGGACAAGGAGCGGATGCTGAAGGTCGTCGCGCCCCGCGCGAACAACCTCACCGGGCAGGACGTCTCCTTCCCGCTCGGCGTGCTCACCGCAGTCACCGGCGTCTCCGGCTCGGGCAAGTCGTCCCTGGTCAACGACATCCTGTACTCGGTCCTGGCCAAGGAGCTCAACCGCTCCCGCGTCGTGCCCGGGCGGCACAAGCGCGTCACCGGCCTCGAGCACCTCGACAAGGTCGTCCACGTGGACCAGTCGCCGATCGGCCGCACCCCGCGCTCGAACCCCGCCACCTACACGGGCGTGTGGGACCGGGTGCGAACCCTCTTCGCCCAGACCAACGAGGCGAAGATCCGCGGGTACACCGCCGGGCGCTTCTCCTTCAACGTCAAGGGCGGGCGCTGCGAGGCCTGCTCCGGCGACGGCACGCTGAAGATCGAGATGAACTTCCTGCCCGACGTGTACGTGCAGTGCGAGGTCTGCAAGGGCCAGCGCTACAACCGCGAGACGCTCGAGGTGAAGTTCAAGGACAAGAACGTCGCCGAGGTGCTGGACATGTCCATCGCCGAGGCGCTCGAGTTCTTCGACGCCGTCCCCGCGATCCGCCGCCAGATGCAGACCCTGGTCGACGTGGGCCTCGGCTACGTGAAGCTCGGCCAGTCCGCGACCACCCTCTCGGGCGGCGAGGCGCAGCGCGTGAAGCTCTCCTCCGAGCTGCACAAGCGCTCCAACGGCCGCACGATCTACGTGCTCGACGAGCCGACGACGGGCCTCCACTTCGAGGACGTGCGCAAGCTCCTCGAGGTGCTCGAGGGCCTCGTGGACAAGGGCAACTCCGTGATCGTCATCGAGCACAACCTCGACGTCATCAAGACCGCCGACCACGTCAT
Source organism: Brachybacterium paraconglomeratum (assembly GCF_003994255.1). Lineage (GTDB taxonomy): Bacteria > Actinomycetota > Actinomycetes > Actinomycetales > Dermabacteraceae > Brachybacterium > Brachybacterium conglomeratum. The sequence continues at coordinate 140,292 of NZ_ML133861.1, forward strand.
CGACCTCGGCCCCGAGGGCGGCGCCGGCGGCGGGAGGATCGTCGCCACCGGCACCCCCGAGAAGGTGGCGAAGGTCGAGGGCTCCTACACCGGTCGCTTCCTCGCCCCGATGCTCGAGGGCGGACGAGCGGGCGCGGCCGCGGCCCGCTGAGCAGGCGGAGCCATGGCTGATCCGGCGACCTACCGCCCCGCGACCGGCACGATCCCCACGAGGCCGGGGGTCTACCGGTTCCGGGACGCGCACGGCCGTGTCATCTACGTCGGCAAGGCGAAGAACCTCCGCCAGCGCCTGGTGAACTACTTCCAGGACCTCTCCGTCCTGCACGAGCGCACCCGGCGCATGGTCACCACCGCCGCGAGCGTCGAGTGGACCGTGGTGGGCACCGAGGTCGAGGCGCTCACCCTCGAGTACACGTGGATCAAGGAATTCGACCCGCGGTTCAACGTCAAGTTCCGCGACGACAAGTCCTACCCCTATCTCGTGATCACGATGGGGGAGAAGGTGCCGCGGGTGCACATCACCCGTCGGCCGCGCGCCAAGGGAGACCGCACCTTCGGGCCCTACCCGCAGGTCGGCGCGATCCGCGAGACCCTCGACCTGATGCTGCGGGTGTTCCCGATCCGCTCCTGCACCGCCGGGGTGTACCGGCGGGCCGAGCGGTCGGGCAGGCCCTGCCTGCTCGGCTTCATCGGCAAGTGCGCGGCGCCCTGCGTCGGCGACATCTCCGAGGACGAGCACCGGCGGCTCGCCGAGCAGTTCGCGGACTTCATGGCCGGCAACACCTCGAAGTACACCCGCCGCATCGAGCAGCGGATGAGGGCCGCGGCCGCGGCGATGGACTACGAGACCGCCGCGAGCCTCCGCGACGACCTCCAGGCGCTCGAGAAGGTGATGGAGAAGAACTCCGTGGTCCTCTCCGACGCGACCGACGCCGACCTGATCGGCCTCGCCCAGGACGAGCTCGAGGCCTCCGTGCAGGTCTTCCACGTGCGCGGCGGACGGATCCGCGGCCAGCGCGGCTGGACTGCGGAGATCCTCGACGAGTCGACCGCGCCGGACCTCGTCGAGCGTGCCCTGACCACCCTGTACACCGAGGGGAGCGCCCCGAAGGAGGTGCTCGTCCCGATCCTGCCGACGAACCTCTCCCAGGTGCGCGAGCTGCTCGGGCCCCGCGTGGACCTGCGCGTCCCGCAGCGTGGCGAGAAGAAGGACCTGCTCGTCACGGTCGGCGAGAACGCGACCGAGGCGCTGCGCCTGCACCGCCTCAAGCGCACCGGCGACCTCACCGCGCGCACCAAGGCGCTCGAGGACCTGGGGGAGGCGCTCGACCTCGCCGAGCCGCCGCTGCGGATCGAGTGCTTCGACATCTCCCATTCCCAGGGCACCAACGTCGTCGGCTCCCAGGTGGTGTTCGAGGACGGGCTGCCCAAGAAGAGCGAGTACCGCCGCTACTCGGTCACCGGCGCCGCCGCCCGCGACGACACCGCCTCCATGCACGACGTGATCACACGCCGGCTGAAGCACCACCTCGACCCGCCCGAGCCGACGGAGGACGAGGAGACCGGCCGTTTCAAGCGCTTCGCGTACCCGCCCTCGCTGATCCTCGTCGACGGCGGCCCGCCGCAGGTCGCCGCCGCGCAGCGTGCCTTCGACGAGCTCGGGATCACCGACATCGCCCTGGCCGGGATCGCCAAGCGGCTCGAGGAGATCTGGCTGCCGGGGGAGGAGTACCCCGTCATCCTGCCCCGCACCTCCGAGGCGCTCTTCCTCGTCCAGCGCCTGCGCGACGAGGCGCACCGCTTCGCCATCACCTACCACCGCTCCAAGCGGGGACGGGCCATGCAGGCCAGCGCCCTGGACGGCATCCCGGGCCTCGGCCCGGCCCGGCGCCGCGCGCTGCTGGACCGCTTCGTCACCGTCTCCGCGATCCGTGAGGCGAGCGAGGAACAGCTCACGGAGGTCGACGGGATCGGTCCCGCGTTGGCCGCGCAGATCACCGCCGCGCTAACATCCGGGCAGGAGACCGGCTCGGACGCCGACAGCGCGGACGACGCCCTCGGCGTCACCGTCGACATGGCGACCGGCGAGATCCTCGAGGGCTGAGCGCGAGGCCCGTCCACCCCGATCCGGAAGGAGCACCCGTGACCGAGGAGTCCATCCCGAGTCCGACCACGGACACCCGAGGCGACGTGGTCATCATCACCGGGCTCGCCGGGGCCGGACGGGAGACCGCCGCCCACGCCCTGGAGGACATGGGCTGGTACGTGGTCTACAACATCGCCCCGCAGCTGATCGGCACGCTCTACGAGCTGCAGGCCTCCGCCGTCGGCCGCGAGAACCGCTTCGCGGTCGTGGTCGACCCGCGCTCCGGCCCCTTCTTCACGGAGCTCGGCGAGGTCGTCGACGAGCTGCGCAAGGCCGATCTGCGTCTGCGCCTGCTCTTCCTCACTGCCGACGAGTCCACCCTCGTGCGGCGCTTCGACTCGGTGCGTCGCCCTCACCCGCTGCAGGGCGAGGAGGGCGTGCTCGAGGGCATCCGCCGCGAGCGCGAGATGCTCGCCCGCTACCGGCGCACCGCCGACCTCGTCATCGACACCTCGCCGCTGAACGTGCACGAGCTGACGATGAAGATGCGCTCGCTGTTCGGCACCGGCGAGGAGCAGCGCCTGACCGTGACGATGCTGTCCTTCGGCTTCAAGTATGGGATCCCGCTGGAGGCCGACCACGTCAGCGACGTGCGCTTCATCCCCAACCCGTACTGGGTGCCGGAGCTGCGTCCCAAGCGAGGCACCGACGCCGACGTCGCCGAGTTCGTGCTCGGCGACGCGAACGCCGCCGAGTTCGTCGAGCGGTACATCGAGATGATCACCCCGGTGCTGCGCGGCTACAGCACCGAGAACAAGCACTTCACCACTCTCGCGATCGGCTGCACGGGCGGCAAGCACCGCTCCGTCGCGGTCTCGGAGCGGATCGGCGACGAGCTGCGCACCGCCGGGCACGCGGTGCGGATCCGCCACCGGGATCTGGGGCGGGAATGAGCATCGCCTCCCGCAGCCGACGCCTCCGGCTCCGCGGCGCCGACCGCTCCGCGAGCGCCCAGCGGGGCGGCCGCGGCGCCCCGCAGCGGCCCGTGCGCGTGGTCGCCCTCGGCGGCGGCCACGGCCTCGCCGCGAACCTCCGCGCCCTGCGCCTGCTCACCGACGACATCACCGCCGTGGTCACCGTCGCCGACAACGGCGGCTCCTCGGGCCGGATCCGCACCGAGATGCCCGTGCTGCCCCCTGGGGACCTGCGGATGGCGCTCGCGGCCCTGTGCGAGGACTCCGAATGGGGGTCCATTTGGGGCGACGTGATCCAGCACCGCTTCGCCACCGACGGCGAGCTCGACGGCCACGCGCTCGGGAACCTGATGATCGTCGCGCTGTGGCAGATCCTCGAGGACCCCATCGAGGGGCTGGACCAGATGGCCGAGCTGCTCGGCGCGCGCGGACGCGTGCTGCCGATGGCGCTGGACCCGCTGGACATCGAGGCGCGAGTGGTCGGCGCCGACGGCAGCGCCCGCACCGTCTCGGGCCAGTACCAGGTCGCGACCGCGGAGGGCCGCGTCGAGGACGTGCGCCTGATCCCGCCGCGGCCCCGCGTCCCCGTCGACGTGCTCGAGGCGATCGGGCGCGCGGACTGGATCATCCTCGGCCCCGGCTCCTGGTACACCTCGGTGCTGCCGCATCTGATGATCCCCGAGATCGCCGAGGCGATCGCGGCGAGCCCGGCGCGGAAGGGGATCATCACGAACCTCTCCGTCGGCGCGCAGGAGGCCGAGGGGATGACGAGCCTGGACATGCTGGACGTGCTGCTCGCCCGCGCGGGGGACTGCCGCTTCGACGCCCTCGTCGCCGACCCGACCACTCTGGAGGACGTCCTCGAGCTCGCCGAGGCGGCGCAGCAGAGAGGGCTGCGCACCCTGCTGCGCCAGGTCAGCGTCGGCGACGGGACGCCGCGGCACGACCCGGTGCGCCTGGCCGCCGCGTACCGTGATCTGTTCGACGACGCCTACGGGGATGTGGAGCGCGGCGACGACCGCTCCGCGTCGCGCCGGAAGCGACCCCACCGCACCACGAGGGGCACGGACCCCCGCACCGAGGAGGACACGCATGGCGCTGACGGGTGACGCGAAGGAGGAGCTCAGCCACCTCGAGGTGACACGGCCCTCCGCCCGCAAGGCCGAGGCGGCTGCGATGCTGCGCTTCGCCGGGGGCCTGCACCTGGTCGCGGGGCGCGTCGTGGTCGAGGCGGAGCTGGACTCGGCGGCGGTCGCGCGGCGTCTGCACGGCATCATCGCCGACATGTACGGCCACCGCGCCGAGCTCGCCGTGCTGGCCCCCTCCGGGATCCGCCGCACCACCCGCTACCTGGTGCGGGTGGAGCGCGAGGGCGGGATGCTGGCCCGCCAGGCCGGGCTCCTGGACGCGCGCGGCCGTCCCGTGCGCGGTATGCCGCCCTTCGTCGTCGGCGGGGCCCTGGTGGACGCGGAGGCCGCGTGGCGCGGGGCGTTCCTCGCCCGCGGCACCCTCACCGAGCCGGGCCGCTCCTCGGCCCTGGAGCTGTCCTGCCCCGGCCCCGAGGTGGCGCTGGCGATGGTCGGCGCGGCCCGGCGCCTCGGCGTCGCCTCGAAGGCCCGGGAGGCGCGGGGCGCGGACCGGGTGGTGCTGCGTGACGGCGACGCGATCTCCGCCCTGCTGTCCCGGATGGGCGCCCACGAGACGGTGCGCACCTGGGAGCAGCGCCGCACCACTCGCGAGGTGAAGGCGACCGCGCACCGGCTGGCGAACTTCGACGACGCGAACCTGCGCCGCTCCGCGCGGGCCGCGGTCGCGGCGGGGCAGCGGGTGCAGCGCGCCCTGGAGATCCTCGGCGACGAGGTGCCCGAGCACCTGCAGGCCGCCGGTCGCCTCCGTCTGGAGCATCGACAGGCGAGCCTCGAGGAGCTCGGGCGCCTCGCCGATCCGCCGCTCACGAAGGACGCCGTGGCCGGTCGGATCCGACGCCTGCTCGCCACCGCGGACAAGCGCGCGGAGGAGCTCGGCATCCCCGGGACCGACCACGGAGTGGACGAGGACCATCTTCCTTCGTCCCCTGATGCCGGTCGTTGATAGGATCGTCACGGTCGTCGGTCACACGCCGGCGTCGCCCGAGCGTACGAGGGCGTGCGCGCCATGTCAGTACTCGAACGTCGCGGACTCACCGCGACACTAGGAGGAACCCTTGACCGTCAAGGTTGGTATCAACGGATTCGGCCGCATCGGCCGGAACTTCCTGCGCGCCGCTCTCGAGCAGCAGGCGGACATCCAGATCGTCGGTGTGAACGACCTCACCGACAACGCCACGCTCGCGAACCTCATCAAGTACGACTCGATCGGCGGGGTGCTTCCCTACGACGTCTCGCACGACGAGGACTCGATCACCGTCGGCGACAACACCTTCAAGGCGTACGCCGAGCGCGATCCGAAGAACATCCCGTGGGGTGAGATCGGCGCGGACGTCGTCATCGAGTCCACCGGCATCTTCACCGACGCCGAGAAGGCCAAGGCCCACATCGAGGCCGGCGCCAAGAAGGTCATCATCTCCGCTCCGGCGAAGAACGAGGACGCGACCTTCGTGATCGGCGTGAACGAGGGCGACTACGACCCCGCGAAGCACGACATCATCTCCAACGCCTCCTGCACCACCAACAGCCTCGCTCCGGTGGCGAAGGTGCTGAACGACGAGTTCGGCATCGTCAAGGGCCTGATGACCACGATCCACGCCTACACCTCGGACCAGGTGCTGCAGGACGGCCCGCACAAGGACCCGCGCCGTGCACGCGCCGCCGCCCTGAACATCGTCCCGACCACCACCGGTGCGGCCAAGGCCGTGGCGCTGGTGCTCCCCGAGCTCAAGGGCAAGCTCGACGGCTACTCGCTGCGCGTGCCGGTCCCCACCGGCTCGATCACCGACCTCACCTTCGAGGCCTCCCGCGAGGTCACGATCGAGGAGATCAACGCCGCGATCAAGAAGGCCGCCGAGGGCCCGCTCAAGGGCGTCCTGCGCTACACCGAGGACCCGATCGTCTCCAAGGACATCGAGGGCGACCCGCACTCCTCGATCTTCGACGCGCAGCTCACCAAGGTGAACGGCAACCAGGTCAAGATCTTCTCCTGGTACGACAACGAGTGGGGCTTCTCCAACCGCCTCGTCGAGCTCTCGCAGCTGGTCGGCAAGTCCCTCTGATCCTCACGTCGTCCCGCTGACGACCAGGACAGCCCCGGAGCCCGCCGGTCGCCACCCCGAGGGGTCGGCGTCCGGCGGGCTCCGCTCGTCCCCCGTCCCGACGGGCCGCTCCGGCGTCCCGCGGTCGAACACCTGAAGGAGCACCACAGTGCTGAAGACCATCGATTCGCTCGGAGAGCTGCGCGGCAAGCGCGTGCTCGTCCGCGCCGATCTGAACGTGCCGCTGGACGGCACCACGATCACCGACGACGGCCGCATCCGCGCCGCGCTGCCCACCCTCACCCGGCTCGTCGAGGCCGGTGCCCGGGTCGCGGTGATCTCCCACCTCGGCCGCCCCAAGGGCGCGCCCGAGGAGAAGTACTCCCTCCGTCCCGTCGTGGGCCGCCTCGGCGAGCTGCTCGGCCAGGAGGTCGCCTTCGCGACCGACACCGTCGGCTCCTCCGCGCAGGAGACCGTCGCCGCGCTCGGCGACGGCCAGGTCGCCGTGCTCGAGAACCTGCGCTTCAACGCGGGCGAGACCGCGAAGACCGACGAGGAGCGGCTCGCCTTCGCCCGCGAGCTCGCCGCCCTGGGCGACGCCTTCGTCTCCGACGGCTTCGGCGTCGTCCACCGCAAGCAGGCCTCCGTGTACGAGCTCGCCACCCTGCTCCCCGCCGCCGCGGGCGAGCTGGTGCTGCGCGAGGTCGACTCGCTGCGCAAGGTGACCGACGAGCCCGAGCGCCCCTTCGTGGTCGTCCTCGGCGGCGCGAAGATCGCCGACAAGCTCGGCGTGATCGACGCGCTGCTGGGCAGGGCCGACCGCATCCTCATCGGCGGCGGCATGGCCTACACCTTCCAGAAGGCGCTCGGCCACGAGGTCGGCCTGTCGCTGCTGGACGAGTCGAAGATCGACGTGGTGCGCGAGTACATGGAGCGCGCGAAGGCGAACGGCGTCGAGCTCGTGCTCCCCGTCGACACCGTCGTGGCGCCGGAGTTCTCCGCCGACGCGCCCGCCACCGTGGTGGGCGTCGACGGGATCCCCGCGGACCAGGAGGGCATGGACATCGGCCCCGAGACCGCGAAGCTCTTCGGCGAGAAGATCGCCGATGCGGCGACCGTGTTCTGGAACGGCCCGATGGGCGTGTTCGAGTTCCCCGCCTTCGCCGAGGGCACGAAGGCCGTCGCCGAGAAGCTCGGCGCGGCCTCCGGCTACACCGTGGTCGGCGGCGGAGACTCCGCCGCGGCGGTGCGCAACCTGGGCTTCGACGAGACGCTCTTCTCCCACATCTCCACCGGCGGCGGTGCCAGCCTCGAGCTCATCGAGGGCAAGGACCTGCCCGGAATCTCCATCCTCGAGGAGGACCAGAAGTGACCACCCGCACCCCGCTCATGGCGGGCAACTGGAAGATGAACCTCGACTGGAAGCAGGGCCTCGCCCTGGTCGAGGAGCTCGGCGAGCAGCTCAAGGAGGTCGACACCACCAAGGTCGAGACCGTCGTGCTGCCCCCGTTCGTGGACCTGCGCACCGTGCAGGTCGCGGTCGACGCCGGCAAGCTCCCGATCGCCTACGGCTCCCAGGACATCTCCGCGCACGAGTCCGGCGCATACACCGGCGAGGTCTCCGGCGCGATGCTCTCGGCGCTGGGCTGCACCTACGCCGCGGTCGGCCACTCCGAGCGCCGCCAGTACCACGGCGAGACCGAGGAGGTCACGAACGCCAAGGTGAAGGCAGCCTTCGCCTCGGGCCTCGTGCCGATCCTCTGCGTCGGCGAGCCGCTCGAGGAGCGCAAGGCCGGCAAGCACGTCGAGTACACCCTCGCGCAGCTCGAGGGCGGCATCGAGGGCATCACCGCCGAGCAGGCCGCGAAGATCGTCATCGCCTACGAGCCCGTCTGGGCGATCGGCACCGGCGAGGTCGCGACCCCGGACGACGCGCAGGAGGTGTGCTCCGCGATCCGCGAGGCGCTGCGCGCGATGCACGGCGACACGGTCGCCGACGCGGTGCGCGTCCTGTACGGCGGCAGCGTGAAGTCCTCAAACGTGGGCGAGCTCATGCAGCGCGCCGACGTCGACGGGGCCCTCGTCGGCGGCGCCTCGCTGAAGGCCGAGGAGTTCGCCAAGATCGCCGGTTTCCAGGGCTGAGCCGAGCGGAGGGCTGAAGGTAAGCCTCCCCACGCGGGCCGGGTCCTCGACGGACCCGGCCCGTGCCGTATGCTGGATCGGTCCGTCCGTCTCCGTGGAAGGGTGATCCCCTCGTGGACCTGTCCCTGCTGAAGCTCGTCCTCCAGATCCTCCTGGCGGTGTTCGGGCTGCTGACGATCCTGCTGGTGCTCCTGCACAAGGGGCGCGGCGGCGGCCTGTCGGACATGTTCGGCGGCGGCGTCTCCTCCTCCGCGAGCGCCTCGGGCGTCGCCGAGCGGAACCTGAACCGCCTCACGGTGACCGTCGCCGTCCTCTGGGGCGCGAGCGCCGTCGGCCTCGGCATCATCGAGACGATGCTCTGACACCCTCGTGCGGCGACCGCCGCACCTCTGCTCTGCGAACGGGCCGTCCCCTCGGGGACGGCCCGTTCTGCGTCGCCGGACCTCGGGGCCCCGACAGCCCGAAGGGCCGGTCACCTCGCGGTGACCGGCCCTTCGGACATCCTGGGTGCTCCCGGACGAGCCGGGGCTCAGCGGGCGCTGCGCCCGGCGGCCGCCTCGTCGAGCACCCAGGTGGTGGACTCGAGGCCGCGCACCGCCGAGGCGGGCACCTCCCACGGGTCCACGCCGTCGCGCGCGGCGCGCACCGCCTCGGCCTTCTCCGCGCCGGCCACGAGCAGCGCCACGTGGCGGGCCGAGTTCAGCACCGGCCAGGTCAGCGAGATCCGCTGCGAGGGCGGCTTCGGAGAGCCGGTCACCGCGACGGCGCTGCCGAGCACCTTCTCCTGGGCGGGGTGCTGCGGGAACAGCGAGGCGATGTGACCGTCGGGGCCGACCCCGAGCAGCAGCACGTCGAAGAACGCCTGCCCGCGGGTGCGGAAGGGCTCGTCGCCGCCCGTCTGGTCCAGCTGCTGCCCGTACCAGGCGGCGGCGTCCTCGAGGGACATGCCGTCGGCGGGGGAGGGCATGACATGGACGTTGCGGGCAGGGAGCCCGTGCTCCTCGCGCAGCACGTCCAGCAGCGAGGCACGCACGCCCACCTCGTTGCGCTCCTCGGAGTCCGGCTCGACGAAGCGCTCGTCGCCCCACCACAAGTGCAGGCGGGCGGCCTCCACGCCGGCCTCCTCCAGCGCGGCCGGCAGGGCCGCGGCGGTGAGAGTGCCGACGGTGCCGCCGGTGAGCACCAGGTGCGCGACGGGGCGCTTCTCGAGCGCGGCGGCGAGCTGCTCCGCGGTGGCCGTGGCGGCGGCCTGCGCGACCGCCTCCGCATCGGCGACCACGACGTCCTGCGGGGCGGGCTTGCCGCTGGCGAAGGTCGCGGTGTCGGAGATGCCGGAGAAGGCGGCGCCGAGCACCTCGCCGTAGACCTCGTCGGGATCCAGGCGGCGCAGCTCCTCGGTGACGAGCTCCGCGAGGGTGCGGCGAGGCATCGTCACGTGCTGGCCGGAGTCGTCGCCCGGCAGCTTCATGACGATCGAGTCGTCGCTGACGCGGGTGAGCTCGATCGTGCCGTCCTCGCGCACCAGACGCACGCCGTGCACCCCGGCGAAGTCGGGATCGTCCGAGGGCGGCGGGAGGATCGACGCCTCGACGCCGAGGGTGTGCTGCAGCCAGCTCGCCATCAGCAGCACCGAGGGGTTGCCCTCGGTGCCGAGGACCTCGACGGAGCTGGGCACGGAGACCGGCGGCACCTCGTAGGCGCTCGCGACCAGGCCGCGCCAGCGGGTCAGCCGCGCCCAGGCGAAGTCCGAGTCGCCGCTGGCGTAGCCGCGGCGCAGGCGCTTCAGCGTCCCCAGCGGGTCCGCGCAGGCGGCGGAGTCGGTGATGCGGCGCTGCGACATGGAGCCGAGCACGTCGTGGACGGGGGAGGACGGAGCGTTCTCCGGCCACCAGGTCACGATCGGCGCATCCGGCAGCAGCAGCGCCATCACCAGCGTGTCCAGCGACCACAGCACGTCGCCGCGGGCGTGGAGGATCACGATCTCGCCGGCGCCGGCGTCACGGCCCACGCGGATCTCGGCGTCGAGCCCGGAGGTCTCCGCCTCGGGATCGGCGTCGACCACGAGCACCCGGGCGGGATGCTCGTGGCTCGCGGCGATCGCCGCCTCGAGCGGCTCCTCGATGTCGCCGGTGGCGATGATGATGAGCGTGAGGACCCGGCCGATGGTGTTCTCGCCGAAGGTCTCCCGCATCTCGGTCATGGTCTTGTCGACCGCCGACGCGGTGGTGTCGGTCAGGGTGGTGATCACGGTCGCCTCCAGGTGCGCCCGTCACGGGCGAGCATGTCGTGTGCGGTGTCGGGGCCCCAGGAGCCCGGCCGGTAGGGCGCGGGGTCGAGGTTCTCGGCCCAGAACTCGGTGATGGGGTCGAGGATCTTCCAGGAGAGCTCGACCTCCTTCTGCCGCGGGAACAGCGGCGGGTCGCCGAGCAGCATGTCCAGGATCAGCCGCTCGTACGCCTCGGGGGACTCCTCGGTGAAGTTCATGCCGTAGGCGAAGTCCATCGTCACGTCCCGCACCTCCATCTGGGTGCCGGGGACCTTCGAGCCGAAGCGCATGGTCACGCCCTCGTCCGGCTGGACGCGGATGACGATCGCGTTCTGGCCCAGGTCCGCGGTGTCCGTGGAGTGGAAGGGCAGGAAGGGCGCACGCTTGAACACGACCGCGATCTCGGTGACGCGGCGTCCCAGGCGCTTGCCGGCGCGCAGGTAGAAGGGCACCCCGGCCCAGCGGCGGGTCGCGATGTCCAGGCGCATCGCGGCGAAGGTCTCGGTGGTGGAGTCGGCGGGGATGCCGTCCTCCTCGAGATAGGGGCGCACCTCCTCGCCGCCCTGCCAGCCGCCGACGTACTGGCCGCGCGCGGTGTGCGCGGCGAGGTCCTCCGGCAGCTCGACGGCGGCGAGGACCTTCTCCTTCTCCGCGCGCAGGTCGCTGGCGCGGAAGGTGACCGGCTCCTCCATCGCGGTGAGCGCGAGGAGCTGCAGGAGGTGGTTCTGGATGACGTCGCGGGCGGTGCCGATGCCGTCGTAGTAGCCGGCGCGCGAGCCGATGCCGATGTCCTCGGCCATCGTGATCTGCACGTGGTCGACGTAGCCGGAGTTCCAGATCGGCTCGAACATCTGGTTCGCGAAGCGCAGCGCGAGGATGTTCTGGACCGTCTCCTTGCCCAGGTAGTGGTCGATGCGGAAGACGTCCTCGGGACGGAACGCCTTCTCCACCACGTCGTTGAGCTCGCGGGCAGAGGCGAGGTCGTGGCCGAAGGGCTTCTCGATGACGACGCGGCGCCAGGAACCGTCCTGCGGGGTGTTCAGGCCCGACTTGGCCAGCTGCCCGCACACCTGCGGGAAGGCGTCCGGGGGGATCGAGAGGTAGAAGGCGTGGTTGCCGCCGGTGCCGCGCGTGCGGTCCAGCTCGCCGACGACCTCGGTGAGGCGCTCGAAGGCCGCCTTGTCGTCGAAGGTGCCGGTGACGAAGCGGAGGCCGCCGCGCAGCTGCTCGAAGACGCTCTCGTCGAAGCCGGTGCGGGAGTGCTCGGAGACGGACTTCTTCACGTACTCGGCGAAGTCGTCGTCGGACCACTCGCGGCGGCCGTAGCCGACCAGGCCGAAGCTCGGCGGGAGGAGACCGCGGTGGGTGAGGTCGTAGATCGCCGGCAGCAGCTTCTTGCGGGCGAGGTCGCCGGTGACGCCGAACATCACCATGGAGCTGGGCCCGGCGATCAGCGGCAGCCGTCGGTCACGGGGATCGCGCAGCGGGTTCGGCGCACCGGCTGCTGCGGAGGGAGCGGGGGAGTCGGTCACGATGGTCCTTTCTCGGACACGGACGGCGGGAGCACGGGCCCGCACCGCGGCGGACCCGTGCTTCACCGGGAGGGATCAGGCGCGGGCGGCCTCGACGGACGCCGAGACGGTCTCGAGCAGCTCGTTCCAGGCCTTCTCGAACTTCTCCACGCCCTCACGCTCGAGCACCGCGAACACGTCGGCCAGATCCACCCCGGCCTCGGCCACGCGCTCGAGTGCGGCCTCGCCGGCGGCGGCGGTCTCGGCGGACAGCGCGGCCTTGGGCTCGGAGTGGTCGGCGGCGGCCTCGAGGGTCTTCTCCGGCATCGTGTTCACGGTCGGGTCGGCGACCAGGTTGTCCACGTAGAGGGTGTCGGAGTAGTCGGGGTTCTTCACGCCGGTCGACGCCCACAGGGCGCGCTGCACGTTCGCGCCCTTGTCGGCGAGGGCCTTGAAGCGCTCGGAGCCGAAGGCGGTGAGGTACACGCCGAAGGCGGCCTGGGCGTTGGCGACGCCGGCCTGGCCCTTGAGGGAGACGGCGTCGCCGCCGAGGGCGTCCAGGCGCGCGTCGATCTCGGTGTCCACGCGGGAGACGAAGAAGGAGGCGACCGAGTGGATGGTCGAGAGGTCCTTGCCGGCCTCCGCGGCCTTCTCCAGGCCGGCGAGGTAGGCGTCGATGACGGCCTCGTAGCGCTCGACGGAGAAGATCAGGGTGACGTTGACGCTGATGCCGGCGGCGATCACGGCGGTGATCGCGGGCAGGCCCGCCTCGGTCGCGGGGATCTTGATCATCACGTTCTCGCGGCCGACGACCTCGAAGAGGTGCTCGGCCTGCGCGATGGTCTTCTCGGTCTCGTGCGCGAGGCGGGGGTCGACCTCGATGCTGACGCGGCCGTCGAAGCCCTTGGAGGAGGCGTAGGCGTCGGCGAGCAGGTCGGCGGCGTTCCGGACGTCATCGGTGGTGAGCACCTCGATGACCTGGTCGACGTCCTTGCCCTCGCCGGCGAGGCGGGCGATGTCGGCGTCGTACTCGTCGGAGCCGGAGATCGCGGCCTGGAAGATCGAGGGGTTCGTGGTCACGCCCACGACGTTGCGGGTGGCGAGCAGCTCTGCGAGGTTGCCCGTCTGCAGGCGCTTGCGCGAGAGGTCGTCGAGCCAGATGGAGACTCCGGCATCGGAGAGGGCCTGGGTGGAGGGGTTCTGGGTCATGACGTTCCTTCCGGGCGCGACGCGCCCTGGGTCGACGCTGGTGTCATCGGGTGCAACGGGGACCGGCGGGCGCGGATTCCAGGAGGTGTCCGACGGAACATCGCAGGTCCCAGGGGTGGCAGGGGGGAGAGGCGCGGGGGGGGGGCCC
>NZ_ML133862.1:0-78490 GCF_003994255.1 Brachybacterium paraconglomeratum
GGGGCACGTCGAGGTCTTCCAGATGGCGAGCGTCAGAACTTCCATCATCGGGAGACCTCGACGTCTATCCCGGCACCGACGCGCCCACCCCGTGACCCGCACCTACACCCTCAGATGCGAAGAGCCACTTAAGTGGAATGACGTAGAAGCAGCACGTAAAGCGGCTTCACAAATAAGTGATCCCCCACACCGCTCTCGGTGCACCTCAGAAGGAAACAGCCCATGACCTCCCGGTCCCTAAGCCAGCGCATCGCCGGCAGGCTCAGGCACTACCGCACACGCTGGCGTCAGACTTCACGTCGGGTGGCATTCGCTACCGAACGCACCCTGCACAGGCGGGACAGCTACAGCTACGATGCAGAACGCCACAAGCTCTATCTGGACCCCGGGCGAACACTCCATGCACCTCGAGCCTCGACCTTCGGCGTGGACCATCTCCTGCACCCCTCAGCAGCGACACATCAACATTCGCCGGCAGAAGTTCCTGCGCAGATCTTCGTGGCCTGGACCGGCGGCAATCCGATGTCGGAGAATCGCACTCGTGCACTCACCCAGCTCAGAGAGATAGCCGACGGAATTCCAGTACACCTGGTGACGCCGCGCACGATCGACGATTACGTGCTGCCAGGGCATCCGCTGCACCAGGCGTACGAGCACCTCAGCCTTGTGCACCGTTCCGACTACCTGCGCGCCTACCTCCTACGGCACCATGGCGGAATCTATATGGACCTGAAGCCGGTCATCGGACAGCCGCGGGACTTGCTCCTGCGCCTCACTTCCGACAACTCACTCTGGGCAGCCGGTGCCCAGGAGATCGGACCCGACAACCTGGCGAGCAACCCATTCGGACCGCTCGGAAGGGACGAACGTGTCTACTTCGACCGTATCCTTCAACAGGCGTTGCTCGCATGCAGACCTGACACTCCATTGGTAGTGGAGTGGTTTCGAGAGGTCGAGCGTCGCCTGGACTACTTCGCTGATCTGCTCGAGGAATATCCTGCGAAGACCCCTCGGGGGATCGAGGAGAACTATCCGGTCCCCTGGCACGCCCTTCTCGCAGAGGTCCTCGCCCCGCTGTGCCTCAAGCACGCGGCCCACATCGAGACATTGCCCAGCATCACGTTCGATTTCTCGGCTGAGTACTACTGACCCTCAGCGGAACCATCCTTGTTCGACGCAGAGAGGTCACCGAGCTGGACGAGGTGAGCGAAGCCAGCATTGTTCTGCCTGAGCTCGTCGAACGACCCCATCCCGGAGACCCGGCCGTCCTCCATGTAGACGACGGTATCCACGTTCTTGACCGTCGAGAGCCGGTGCGCGACGACGATGACCGTCATGTCGCCGTGCAGCGCGTTGACGGTCTCGGTGACCCTACGCTCAGTCTCGTTGTCGAGAGCAGAGGTTGCTTCATCGAGCACGAGAAGCTGCGGGGAGCGGTAGAGGGCGCGCGCGATACCCAGTCTCTGCCGCTGGCCACCGGAGAGTCGACTCCCCCAGTCCCCGACGTCGCCATCCAGGCCGCCGGGTAGCGACTCGACGACGTCCTCGAGCTGCGCCATCTTGACGGCCTGCCGCAGACGCTGCTCGTCGGCTTCCTCGACCGGCACATCGAAGAGGATGTTCTTCCGCACGGTGTCCTCGGCGATGAAGACATCCTGGGCGACGACACCGCAGATGCGCTGCCAACTGTCGATCCCCTCGGCGATGTCC
This sequence comes from Brachybacterium paraconglomeratum, assembly GCF_003994255.1. Taxonomy (GTDB): domain Bacteria; phylum Actinomycetota; class Actinomycetes; order Actinomycetales; family Dermabacteraceae; genus Brachybacterium; species Brachybacterium conglomeratum. The sequence goes on from NZ_ML133862.1 coordinate 1,711, forward strand.
TTGCCGTCGGACTTCACACTCCCGCTTGTCGGGCTCAGCAGGCCGAGCACCAGGTCCACGAGAGTCGTCTTCCCTGCCCCGGACGAGCCGACTAAGGCGACGGAGCTTCCCGCAGGAATGTCGAGGTCGATGCCCCGCAGCACTTTGTGCTCGGCTCCTGGGTATCGGTAGTGCACGTCTTCGATCCGAAGCGATCTCGAGAGCGTCATCGGGATGCGACCGCCTGATGCAGGCGTTCCCGCACGCTCACTGGCATCGCGAAGCTCTTCCTCGACCAGGAGGACGGACGCCCGCCCAATACGGAACCCGTTCACCGCACCCACAAGGGAGGAGATGTTCGGGAGGAGCCGGAAGCCGGCCGCGACGAAGAGTGCCAATGATCCCACGGCCTGGCTCTCGGCTCCGGAGAGGAAGCTGACCGCGAGGAGGGCTCCGACCCCGAGGATGAACAGGATCTCGAGGAGATACTTGGTGATCGAGCTGAAGAAGTTGCCTTCACGTGCAGCTCGCTCGTTCAGCAGGAGGCCCTTCGTGAAACGCCCGACGAAGAAGTGTGCGGATCCGCGGACCTTGACCTCCTTGAATCCCTGCAACCCCTGGAGGCCTGCGATCGTAGCGACCTTCGAGCCCTCCATGATGTCGTCGCCGACCTGCGCGATCCTCGGGCGGACGACTCGAAGATAGGCAAGAGCAGCGATGCCGAAGTAGATCAGGGCGAGCATCGCCTGCACTGGGGTGGTCACCAGCAGAGCGACCAGGATCGCGGTGACGGTGAGCCCGGACGAGACGATCGTGATCGTGGAGCTCACGGTGTTGAACACCTGCCCGACCGCAGCGTTCATGGTGCGGATGGCTTCACCGATGTTGCGCCGACGAAACTCTGCCATCGGTTCGTGAAGGAACCCCTGGAAGAGCTTGGTGGACATCTCGACCCGCTTGTCCATCACGAACCCGGACTGCCACCAGACGAAGGCCATCGCCAAGACGTCTTTCAGGATGAAGAGCCCCACGACGACGCCGACGAGGACCATGCCGAAAGTACCCCGTCCCGGCTGGCCCAGCAAATTCCACACCATTCCGGTCGCCCCGTCATCGAGCGGCGCCCCGGTGGCGATCTGGACCAGCGGGAGCACCGTCACGATTGCGACTGTCTCCACGAGGGCCAGGGCGCCCGAGAGCACCGCCGCGATCACGAGCCGCCACCGTGTCGGTCGATCGAGCAGCCGCAGCAGGAGACGGAGTGTTCCGGCCCGTTTCTCGTCTCTCACCTCGGGCTCCTCGGGGCCCTGCTGAACGGTCACGGGGTGGTGCTCCTTCTGACGTCGTCGATGTTCGCGCGCAGCTCGGCATGGAAGTGTGCTTCGGAGAACTTCTCCGCGTTCATCCGGATTGTGTGGGCGTTCAGGTGGACGGCCTGGGAATGTTGCTCGATAGCGCGGCGAATCGAGGTGGGCTCCGGCGAGTCGAAGAACGTTCCATTCACACCGTCCTGCACCGTATCGAGGTACCCGCCCGCGCGCAGTGCGATGGTCGGGACCCCATGTGCTCCCGCCTCAAGCGGGGTCAGGCCGAAGTCCTCATGGCTCGCGGTGATCAGCGCCGTGGCATGGCCGTATGCCCATCGCATCTGCGCGTCGGAGAGCCCCTCGACCAATCGCACGTTCTCGGGAGCGATGTCCAGCAGACGCTGCTTCTCGGGCCCCCGGCCGATCACGAGCAGGCGCCGCTCCGGCATCCCGGCTAATGCCTCGATCACGGCGCCGACGTGCTTGTACGGCTGGAGCCTCGAGACCACGAGGTAGTGGCCGCCTTCGGTCCCGTCCTCTCCGGCCCAACCGGCGAGCCCGCCGATCGGCTCCTGCTCGCCTTCGGCGACGGCGGGGCTGAACGGAGGGAACAGCGCAGGGGCGTCGAGCCCGTAGACACGGTGGATCCGTTCACGCACGACGGACGAGTTCGCAAGGTACTGGTCCGCCGTCCGTGCGGCGCGCTGGTCCCAGCGGGTGAGGAACGGGGTGAGCACCTTGAGCGCCAACCGCTTCGGATCGAACGGGCCGGCCTCGCCGAGGTAGTCCTCGGGAAGGTAGAGCCAGCGGGCCGGCGAATGGCAGTACACGATCTTCCGTCCCGTGGTCGGGTAGGCGTGCGCCCAGCCGGACGAGGACGCGATCACGACATCCGCATCGATCCTCATCCTCGACGACGCGGGAGCGAGAAGGGGCAGAGCGATCCGCGGGTCCCGCCGGAATGTGCCGACACGGTTCAGGCCGCTGGTGTGGATCCGCATCTCCCGGAACTCCGGGTAGGTCTGCTCCGGCTCGTAGAACAGCGTGTGGATCTCCGCTTCGGGGAACGCCTTGGCGAGGGAGAGCACCACCCGCTCTGCGCCCCCGCGTTGGGTGAGGTAGTCATGGGCGATCGCGATCTTCGGAGGCATCAGAAGTTCTCCTTCGCCGTGTGCGGGCTCCGGTATCCACCGAGAGCAGAGGATTCCACGCTGAGGGCGACGAGCTTGCGTCCGACTCCACGCGGCAGGAACCGCAGCAGGGCGTCCACGACGCCTGCGAGGCGGGCGGGATTCAGCGGGACTCGGGAGAGCCCGCGGACGAGTGCGTTCCAGAGGCTCCATCCGGGGACCGCGCTCGGAAGCCCTGCCTGCGGGTGCTTCCGCTCGAACAGCCGGCGAGCAGCACCCGAGTGGAACGCACGCCGGGCGCGAATCGCGGTGGTGACGGCTGCGACCCGATGCGGGGTCTCGAGCTCGGGCGCAAGGCGGACCTCGAAGCCGGCGGCGATGATGCGGTAGCCGTAGTCCACGTCCTCCCATCCATACAGTCGGTATTCGGGGTCGTACGGGCCGACGGACTCCCACACCTCGCGGGTGATCGAGCAGTTCCCTGCCCAGTAGCGCCAAACGACCGACGGTGCGGCGCTGTATGCGTCGCGTCGGAACCTCTCGTCAGCGTCCCTGCCGTACACCTCGGCGTAGGGGGTGGTCGAGTACTCGTTGAGGTATAGCCCGATCACGCCGCCCGAGCTGCCTCGGTGCGCGTTCACGTGCGCAGAGACGTAATCGGGTCCAGGGACGAGGTCGTCATCGCAACGGATCAGCACGTCACCACGGGCCGCCTCGAAACCTGCATTCAGCGCGGCGACCCGTCCACGATTCTCCGGGAAGACGATGCTGCGCAGGTCGAGCCGGGTCTCGTTCTCGAGGAGCGCCACCGAGCCGTCGTCGGCGCCGTCCACGACGACGATGACCTCGAAGGACGGCGTGCCGTCCTGCTGGTCGGCCAGGCTGTCCAGCAGCTGCGGAAGTCGATCCACGCCTCGATAGGACGGGACGATGATGGTCGCGTCAACCTCCGGCTTCTGCGTCACCATGCCTCCCCCGTTCCCGCACGCCCGCGTGAGCAGTTGCGCCAGCGGACGACCAGCGGCTTCAAATAGGGCTTGGCCCGGCCGATCGCTTCCTGGCGCAACGCCCTGCCAGACCGCTCAACACCGCTCATCGGGGACCTGACGGTGACGCTGTACTTGTCCAGCAGGTCTTCCGGCACCAGTTCGTGCCCCACGCCGAATCGTTCAGCGAATCTGGCGATGCCAAGAGGCTTGTCCCGATGCCCGCAGAAATGCATGACGGCCGCATCGCTCAACGAGCTCTCGTAATAATGACCGCGAGAGTTCAGCTCTCGATGGCCGACGACAGTTGTGTCCGAGATGAGGCCAGTCTCCTGCAGCACCCACCACATCTGGTCCTGGTCGCCGCCGGTGAAGACCCCGTCTCGCGTGTCATCCCACCATGCCCTGACAGCACCGAGGTCGGCGCTCCACATGCGGTCCAGCAGCTGCTCCCCTCGGATGTCGTTCTTGAGGAGGATCACCCCGGTATTGATGCGTGACCAGAAGCCGTTGGGTTCCTTCGGCCCTTCAGCGACGACGAGGAACTTGCCCTCGGACTCGGCAGCTTCGACCAGCTCGCCGATCGTGTCACGAGCGAAGTCGGTGAAGAACGCGTCATCATCGATCCATGCGATCCAGTCATATCTTGGGAGGATCCTGCGGAGGATCGTCGTCTTGTAGAAGAACTTGTTCGTCACCCCCTCGCCCAGGCCTATCTCCAGGCGGTAGTCCAGCCCATGCTCCTGGGCGTAGATCTGGTGGTTCACATAGGAGCGGAGCCGAACCTCATCGCCTCCTGAGACCAGGCAGACTCTCTGATCACGCATTTCGTCCTCCCCCTGCAGTCGGTACGTCGAACCGTCCTCCCATCGACCCGAGCAGCTCGGCAACTCTGCGGGATCCTGCCCGCGGGGAGTAGCGCGTCTCCCAGCGTGCGCGGCTGTTCTCGAGAGTTCGCCCGGACGTGCTCAGAGAAACGAGTGCCTCGCGGATGATGTCGGTGAGGTCTGCGGCGTTCCCGCGTCGAGCAATCCACGGGAAGTGCTCACCCGCCACTTCTGGAAGTGCGCCAGCATCCGAGATAACGAACGGCACCCCTCGCGCCATCGCCTCGGCAGCGACGAGTCCGAACGGCTCCTCCCAGACGGAGGGGAACACTGCCAGGTCCACCTGGTCGAAGAACGCTTCTCGGCGCACCCAGCCCAGATGGTCCACGGATCCGGTGAGCGGCTCGAGGGCGGCTTGGATCTCGCGATCGTCGGCCGAGTCGCCGAAGCGGTTCTCGCCGGCGAGAACCAGGCGCACCTCGCGCTCCGACCGTGCGATCACCTCGATCATCGCGCGTGCGAGCACATGCACGCCCTTGTCCTTCGTGAGGCGCCCGAGGAACCCCACGCGCAACGGCCCCTCCGGCCGGGACGCCATGTCCCGGAAGGCGATGTCCTCGGTCCAGTTCTCCAGCACGTGAGTACCGCGGATCCGAGAGGCCATGAAGTGCGAGGGGACCAGGACCCGTGCAGCGCCGAGACGACCGATCCGCGCCGCCAGCGCATTGACCCCGGTGGGGAGGATGTGGAGGTGCGCGATCCGCGGCCCCATCCCGGTGGTCGCGGCAGTCGGCACCAGCCCGTTGCACCACAGCGGGACCGCGCGGTTCCGCAGGCGCCAGGCGGCGAGCGCACGCATGTACCCGAGGCGGGTCGATGCCTTCAGTGGCACCACGTCGAAGCCGCGTGCACGGGCCTCTTCGAGCAGCTCGCCCGGCGTGGTCGGCGCCAGCACGGTCACGTCGATGTCCATCGACCGCAGGGCTGTCGCGATGTTGAGCAACATGACCTCGCCGCCGCCCATGTCGCCGTTGTTCGTGGCGATCGCGATCGTCGGAGTGCTCACCGAGCTCCCACCTCGGCAGAGGAGGGTCCGCCTGGCGTCGCCGTTTGCCGTGCCCGCGCATGCGCATAGAGCGCGATGGCGATGACGAGGGCCCACTGGAGGGTGAACAGCACCTCGCCGAGGCGCCAGGCGCAGATCAGCGTGGTCACGGTCGCGGCCTGGGCGACGATCTCCTGACGGCTCAGCTCGCGAGTAAACGGGCGCAGGGCGAACACCACGGTCACTCCGAGAACGATGAGCAGCCACGGCCACCCGCCCTCGACCAGTGCCGTCCAGTACGAGTTGTGGAACAGCCAGACCTTGCCCGGGTCATCGTCGAACACCACGTAGGCCTCGCCGAGCCCCGAGCCGAAGAAGCCGGCGTCGTGCACCTTGACCTCGGAGGCCGCGTCGATCCGACTGCGCAGCAGATCCGATCCCTCTCGATCCGAGAAGACCCCGATCTGGGAGTAATCTTCCGCGACCTGGGACACGCCGATCACGATCACGATCCCCAGCAGCCACCGCCCGAGGACCGACAGCTTCGGCGCCAGGACGATCCATCCCACCCCCGCCGCGAGAGCGGCGATCGACGTGCGAGAGCCCGTCTCCCAGACGAGGACTCCGATGAGGAGGACCAGCAGCACCCTCGCCCAGCGACGCTCCACCACAGCGAGCATCAGCACCCCGAAGACGGCATAGGCCATGCCCGCCACGTTCTTGTCCTCGAAGAAGCCCGAGAGGTATCCCCCGTAGTTGTCCGGCGCAAACCCGCCGTAGAACGCGAATGCGTTGAACAGCATCCCCACGCCGAGACCTGCCAGACCGGAACGGAAGTCGATGCGGCCCGAGGCGAGGACCATGAGCAGGACCGCCGTCAGAGCCAGCCTGATCAGCCGTCGCTTCCAGTCGAACGCGAACTCAGAGGGATCCGCGAACATCGAGATCATCCCGATGTAGAACAATCCGACCACCAGCAGCGGCACCAGCAGCTGAAGCCGGCCGAGCTCCACCTGCGGTCGGCGGATGATCGCGAGCAGGATGATCCCGACGACAACCACCTGGTTGAACGGGATCGGCAAGCCGAACATCGATCCCTCGAAGATCAGGCCGAAGAACAGCACGAACTCCGGGATGCGCAGCTTCCCGACAGCGGACAGCACGCCCGTGGTCTCGGCGCGCAGGCGGGAGCCGAGCGCGGTGGCGGTACGGTCGATCCGCGCATCCTGCGAGGCGGTGCGGGGGCTCATGCGGCCACCTCCCGGTACACGTCCGCGATCGCCGCGGTCATCCCCGCAACGGTGAGTGCGTGCGCCGCAGGCCCAGGTCGCGCCGCAAGGTCGCTCCCCTGCTCGATGATCCGAGCGGCCACGGCCTCCGGCGAGCGCGCCTCCTCGGCCGTGACCAGGCACCGCTCGGGCACGATCTCGCCGTTGCCGCCCACGTCGGTGGCGACCACGCCGAGGCCGTGGGCCACGGCGTCCAGCAGCGTGTAGGAGAGGTTCTCCCACGCGGAGAGCTGCACGACCACGTCGTGGGAGCGCAGCGCCTCGCCCGCATCCACATGGCCGGGGAAGTCGATCCGGTCCTCGAGGTGGAGGGAGTAGGCGAGGGTGCGCAGCGCGCCCTCCTCCAGACCGCGGCCGGCGATCGTGAGCCGAGCCTCGGGGTGCTCGCGGGCGACGTGGGCGAAGGCCTGCATCAGCTGGTCGATGTTCTTCTCCGGGGCGAGGCGCGCGAGGGACAGCACGCGCAGACCCTCGCGGGGCTGCGGAGCGGGCTGCGGGGCGTCGACGCCGTTGCGGATCACGGTGAGCTTCTGCCCGCTCCCCCACTGCGCCGCGACCTGCGCGGCGGTGGAGTCGCTGACGGCGATCACCCGGTCGGTGCGCAGCAGGCGGGCGCGATGCGCGCCGGCCTTCACCCGGGCCTGCAGGTCGCCGGACTGGTAGTAGCCGCGCACCCCGGAGATCCCGTGCTCGGTGGAGACCAGGTGGATCCGCTCACCGCGGCCGGAGCGCAGCCCGGTCGCCGCCGCGACCCCGGCGAGGTCCGCGAAGGCGAGGTGGGTGTGCAGGAGGTCGGGGCGCAGGCGCTGCAGGGTGCGGCGGATCGTGCGCACCGCGGCGGCGGTGCCGTCGGCCGGGGAGACCGGCCCGGTCACCACGGGCGCGCCCATGCCGCGCAGCGCCTCGGCGAGCGGTCCCTCGGGGCACAGCACCACCACCCGCCAGCCGGGGATCCCGGCGCGGGCGGCGTCGAGCACGTGGCGGGCCACGCCGCCGAGGTCGGCGACGGGCACGCACCACAGCGCGATCCGGTCACGGCTCCCTGCCGTCTCTACGGTCACGACCGCGCCTCCGCGAGATGGCGCGGGGCGTGGTTCGTGGGCACTCGCAGCTCGGGGAACACGAAGAGCCAGTCGAGCCGGGGGCGAGCCAGGATCAGCAGGGTCGGGACGCCGACGCCGGCGATCGCCAGCACGGGGACCACGATCCCCGACTCCCCCGCCCCGATCGCGGCGAGCACGCGGTAGGTCAGATAGACCGCGAGTGCATGCCCGACGTACACCACGATCGAGTTCCGTCCGTACCACTGCAAGAGCCGCGTCACCGGGGAGCTCGGGATGCGCGGCGCCAGCCACAGCGCGAACAGGATCCCGAGCACGGAGACCAGGAAGTACGCGGGCTTCTGGGAGATGACGAGCCTCTCGGCCGCGGCGACGCCGCCGGCCACGACGACGAGGCCGAGCAGCGCTCCGCCCCACCCCGGCAGACGGCGCTGCAGGGAGTCCAGATGCGGCTTCAGCGCGGCGCCGAGGAAGAAGAAGGCTCCGAACCACAGGAGCCGCTGCGGGACGCCCGACTCCGGCTCGAGGATCCACAACAGCACGAGGGGTGCCAGCACGAAGAGCTCCCACGGGAGCCACCTGGGCCTCAGCATCGCCACGGCGTAGCAGACGATCAGCACCGCCAGGTACCAGAGGATCCCGCCCGCGAGCCAGTTCGTCGGGTTGGTGAGGGTCACCAGGGAGTCGATCGATCCCATGATCAGCACGAACCACAGGGCATACGGCCACACGATGTGGCGGAGCTTGCCCACGACGTATCGCCGCGGCCCCTTGCTCAGCGAACGTTCGAGGAGCAGCCCGGAGAGCACGAGCAGCGTCGGGATGCGGAACGGGGCCACCGCCGCGTTGAACGACTCGAGGGCGTCGCTGGTCTCGTTGCCGCCGAACTGCTCCGGGATCGACACCGCATGCCAGGCGACCACGAGGAGCACCGCGACGCCGCGCAGCAGATCCATCCACTCCATCCGCCCTGTGGGCGGCGTCTCGGTCAGAACCATTCCTGCAGCCGATCCAGGGCCACGAAGAAGCCCTCTCCGGTGTTGACGTGCCCCATCCAGATCTCGGGGATGAACGGCGCGTCGGGGGCGAGACGGTCCATGCGCTCGGCGAGGTCCTTGAAGTCGACCTCGCCCTCGCCCACCTGCACGCCCTCGCCGTCCACGCCCACCGAGTCCACGATGTGCAGGTGCTCGGTGTGCGGGCCCATCAGGTCGATGTACTCGCTGAAGGGGCGCTGGTAGAAGTTCGCGGCGAGCTTCGAGTGGGACACGTCGAAGGTGAGGCGGCGGCCGTAGGTCTCGCAGAACCACACCGTGTCCTCGGGCTCCATGAACAGGTTGTGGTGCTGCTGGCCGCCCATCAGCCACGGGAACGGCGGAAGGGTCTGCGCGGTCAGGCGCACCCCGGCCTCGTCCACCCGCTCCAGGCCCTGCTGCACCCGCTCGTACAGCGGGTAGCGCTCCTCGGGCCGCAGGTGACGGTCCGGGAGGAAGCCGCCCATGGTCACCACCACGATCGGGTCCTGCTCACAGGTGAAGTGCTCGCGCAGGTCGCGCGTCAGGTCCACCACGCGCTGCACCTCGTGGATCGACCGCTCCCAGATCGCCTCGTCCGGGGAGGCGAGGTCGATCAGGAAGTCGCCCGGGTACAGGTCCGGGGCGTGCACGGTGAAGAACTGCTCGAGCTTCTCCCCCGGGGCGAAGAACTCGGAGAGATCGAGGTCCATGTCCTTCGCGCTCTGGTGGAACTCGAGGAAGTCCGGCTCGGAGACCTCCAGCAGGGCGCGGAAGTCGTGGAAGCGCACCGGCAGCCCCCAGGGGCGGCGGAAGCTGTAGCCGCTGCGCTGCTGGGGCCGACCCGCGAGGTCGCCGGGGTAGAAGAAGTCCCCGGCGGGCACGTCGCGGTGCAGGGTGGTGCCCAGCAGCGCCTCGCGCTGGTTGGGCTGCAGGCCGCGGCCGGGGCTCTTGACGTCCACGTCCGCGGCGGTGACCACGTCGCCGGAGCGCAGGTCGCGTGCGGCGACCAGCGACTTGGCGAGGTTCACGCGGTTCATCAGCTCGCCGGTGGAGAGCTCTCGCGGGCCGTCGGTGCCCAGCGCCTCCTCGACGTCGCGGATCTGGCGGACCATCTGCCCCAGCTCGTCGGGCAGCAGGGAGACCTTGTGGTCGTTGCCCTCGAGGGTCTTGTCCACGGTGACGTGCTTCTCGATGATGTGCGCGCCGCGGGCCACGGCCGCGACCGGCACGTGCCAGCCGCGCTCGTGCCCGGAGTAGCCCACCAGGCCGTCGCCCAGCTCGGCGAGGCGGTCCATGTACCGCAGGTTCACGTCCTTGTAGGGCGCGGGATAGGTCGACTGGGTCTGCAGCAGCGCGAACGGAGCGCCCTGGCCGCGCAGCACCTCGACCGCGCCGGTGATCTCCTGCTCGGTGCTCATGCCGGTCGAGACGATCATCGGGGCGCCGAAGCCGGCGACATGCGCGAGCAGGTCGTGGTTGGTGAGATCCGCGGAGGCGATCTTGTAGCCGGGCACGCCGTAGCGCTGCAGGGCATCGGCCGAGGGAAGGTCCCAGGGCGTGCAGATCACGTCGACCTCGCGCGCGGCGCAGTGGTCGAACACGCGGTACATGTCCTCGACGGACAGGGAGTACTTGGCCAGCAGGTTCATCGTGTACTGCGGGCCGAGGTCCTCGCCGGCGCTCGCGGCGCCGCCGGAGCGGTACAGCGCCGCCATGTCGCGCAGCTGGAACTTCACCACGTCCACACCGGCCGCCACGCAGTGGTCCACGAGGGTCTTGGCGAGCTCGACGTCGCCCTGGTGGTTGTTGCCGATCTCGCCGATGATCAGCGCGGGATGGTCCTCGCCCACGGTGCGGCGGCCGATGGTGAGGGTGCGCGCGCCGGGGGTGGCGACGGCGACGAGGCGGCCGCGCTCGTCGAGCACGGGGATGCGGTCCACGCCGTCGCGGAACAGCGGGACGATGTCGGCGACCGGGGTGCCCTCGAGGACCGAGACGAAGCGCGGGTTCGCGGCATCGACCGCGGGGGCGTCGAGGTCGGGGGCGGTGTGCTCCACGAGCCAGCGGCGGATGTCGCCGTCGCTCAGGGTGCCGCGCACGGTGCCGTGCTCGTCCAGAACGAACGCGACCCGGGCCTTGTTCGCGCTGATGCGCCGCAGCGCCTCGAGCACGGTCGCGGTGACGTCGACCGTGTAGGGGGCGGTGGTGCGGTCCAGGATCACGAGGTCCTCCATCCGAGTCGGGCGAGCATGCTCTCGGCGGCGGCGACGTCGGTGAGGGTGTCGATGTCCACACCCTCCACCTCGTCCAGCACGAACAGATCCGTGCGCCCGCCGATGCGGTTGTTCTTGGTGCGGTAGATGTGCGGCGCCGTGACGTAGAGGCTGCCGTTCTCGAAGTAGTGCATCTGCTGCGCGGTCAGCTCCTGGCGGCGGGGCCGGGCGTCCACGTCGTAGGCGGCGCGGGCGCTCTGCCCGGGCGACTCCGGAAGGCGCCAGAAGAACGGCGACTCCGGCACCACGCCCACCAGCGCATCGACGCCCTTCTCGCGGAACATGGCGAGCGCCCGGCGGATCGTGTCCGGGCGGCGCACGGGCGAGGTGGCCTGCAGCAGCACCACGGCGTCCAGCGCCGTGCCCTCGGCCTCGACCACGTCCATGGCGTGCAGGACCGTCGGCTCGGTGGGGGCGTCGTCGGTCGCGAGCTCGGCGGGGCGCTGGATCACGCGGGCGCCGTGCGCGGCGGCGGCCTCCGCGATCTCCGCGTCCTCCGTGGAGACGGCGACGATCACGTCATCGTCCTGCTGCGCCTCGAGGGCCTGCGCGATCGTCCAGGCGATCAGCGGCCGCCCGCCCACGCTCAGCAGGTTCTTGCGCGGGATGCCCTTGGAGCCGCCCCGCGCGGGGATCACGACCAGTGCCGTCATCCGGCGCCCTCGAGGATCTGGGCGATGAGGCGGGAGGGCTCGTCGGCCCCGGTGGGGAGTGCGGGGGTGGGCTCCCCGCCCCAGCGGCGCATGTCGTAGCGGTCCCAGAACTCGCGCACCCAGGCGGGCACCTTCTCGCCGGCGACCCAGGAGGGGATCCCGCGGGCGGCGGCCTCGAGCACGCCGGTGGAGAAGATCCCGACCACCGGGGCGCCCACCTCGTGCAGCGGGATCGAGGTGTCCTGGAACTCGACGCCGCGGCGCGTCATCAGCTTGTGCGCGGCACGGGAGAGGACGTCCACCTCGGAGGGGTGCGGGCGGTACAGCGCGCCCTCGGCGCGGCAGAAGGACATCGCGATCCCGGCGGTGAGGCGGCGTGGCAGCTCGGCGCCGTGCATCTGGCCGAGGAACACGGGCTTCTGCCCGGTCACGTCGACCTCGCCCTCGCTCTCCTTGCCGGCCTGCCACAGCAGCTGGGAGCCGACGGTGCGCACCTCCACGTCGTCGCGGCCGGAGCGGTAGAACTCCGCGTCGGCGTCGCTCCAGGCCAGCAGCGTGGTGCGGGGCGGCAGCGGCGGGGCGTAGGGAGTCAGGGCACCGTGCTGGACCACGGCGGAGGCGGTGTCGGTGGCGAGCGCCCACTCGTGGGCGGCGCGGCCCGCGGCGAGGTGCTGGCCGAGGGTGAGCACTGCGCCGATCCCGCGCCTGTCCAGCACGACGGCGAGGCGGCGGCGCTGCTCGTCCTCGGTGGTGGCGGGCTCGATCCGCTGATGGGTCCACTCGTCGCCGGCGAGCTCGGGCAGGTCGAGGCCGGCGGGGCTGAGCACGTCCACGCCGATGCGCAGGTAGGGCAGGGAGGTCAGCAGGCTCGCGCGGGAGGTCGGGGAGGCGGAGTCCAGCCCGATCAGCAGGCGGGTGTCCCCCTCTCCCTCGCGGGAGTGGAGCATCAGGCCGGGCATCTGCTGCGTGCCGCGACGCGAGCGCACCGCACTGGTGACGGCGTGCTTCACCTGTCGGGCGCGGTTCCGTGTGCTCTGCCATTCCTGCCAGCGCTCCAGGGAGCTGGGGTGGATCAGTCCTGCCACAGCGAATCGACCTCCTCGAGGCGATGATCGAAGGTGTGCTCGGCGAGGGTGCGGCGCCTGCCGGCTTCTCGCATCCTCTCCCCCCAGGCCCGGTCCTGCAGGGCGCGCCGCGCGAGATCGAGGAGCTCCTCGCGATCGTGCCACACGGCGACCTCGGTGCCGACCTCGTAGAACTGGTCCACGTCGTCGCGGTCCACGAGCTGCACCCCGCCCATGCCGGGGATCTCGAAGGTGCGCATCGCGTGCCCGTTCTGCAGGCCGTGGATCGCGACGGCCGCCGCGCCCTCGGCGTGGATCTGGTAGGCGCGCTCGAGCGGCACCTCGCGGGAGGCGGCGATCGGGGGCCGGGACCAGGAGAAGGTGCGGGCGCGGTCGAACGGGTGGCGGGAGAAGTCCCGGCCCCAGGCGTGCACGGGCAGGTCGTGCTCGGCGAGGTGTGTGAGCAGCTCCTTGCGGTTGGCGTAGCCGGACCCGATGAACACGATCTCGTCGGTGCGTCGGCTGGTGGGCTCGCTGCGGTGCGGGTCGAAGGCGTTGGGCACGAAGTGCGCATCGACGCCGCGGGCGCGGAGCATGTCCGTCTCGGAGCGGGCATAGTCCACCACGGGCCCGACCTGGCGCAGGAACTCGTCGGTGTAGTCGTGGCGGTGGAGGTCGTCGTAGAGCCACAGGATCCGCGGGGTGTCCCCCAGCGCGTCCCAGAACCGCTGATCCAGGCCGTCGCCCTTGATGACGACGACGCGGTGCGGGCGCACCTCCCGCATCCGCGTGATCACGCAGTCGGTGAGGCGGGCGCGCTCGGCGGTGCGGCGGTCGCCGGGCAGGTGGAGGCGGTCGGGCAGCTCGACGGTCGCCTTGAGCCGCAGCTTGTCGCCGACGGTGTCGTAGGCGTCGTAGCGGGCGGTGTGGACCTCGTAGCCGCGGCGGGCGAGGGCGTCGCCGATGCTGCGCCAGTAGCCGTGGAAGGCCGGGGAGATCAGCAGAAGCCGCTCCGGGGCGGAGGGGGCGGGGCTCATCGCGGGAGGGTCCTTCCGGCGCGGTGGATCAGGTCGAGTTCCTCGCGGGCCACGGCCAGCGGGGCCACGTCCCGTCCGGCGGCGCGGCGCCCGCTGTTCCACAGCAGGTTCGCGCCGGTCGCCAGCGTCATCGCGCCGCGAAGCAGGTGCACGTTGCCGTGCTTGCGGGCGTAGCGCATGCGGGCGCCGACGAGCCAGCGACGCCGGCGGGCCTCCCCGCCGGAGGAGCCGCCGCCCACGTGGCGCACCTCGAGGTCCGCATCGAGCAGGGCGGGGATCCCGGCGCGGCGCAGCCGCAGCTGGAGGTCCACCTCCTCGGTGTACATGAAGTACCCCTCGTCGAAGCCGCCGGCCTTCCGCACCTCCGCGAGCGGCAGCAGCAGCACCGCCCCGGAGACCCAGTCCACCGGCACCATCCCGCTGCCGCGCTCGGCATCGACGTCGTGGCCGACGGCGCGGTGCAGCACGTCGCGGTGGCGCTGGGAGGCGAGCGGCACCAGCCACTCCACCACCTGGTGGGAGATCGTGGGGAAGTACCTCGCGGCGTAGCCGGAGCCGCCGTCCTCGCCGACGTTCCGGCATCCCACCACGGCGGGCATCCAGGGCAGGGCGTGCTCGAGCAGCGCGGCGCAGAAGCCCGGCGGGATCTGCAGGTCGGAGTTCAGCACGAGGGCGTGCTCGATCGCGGGCCCGCCCGCGGCGTCGGCCGCAGCGACCGGCGCGGCGAGCGCGTCCAGTCCGGTGTTCACGGCGGCGCCGAAGCCGCCGTTGGCGGGCCGGCGCACCAGCTCGACCCCGGCCGGCAGCTCGCCGGCGGCGACGGGGACGGGGCTCGCGTCGTCGACCAGGACCACACGGGCGGGGCGCTGCGCGGCGGGCACGGCCTCGCCGCACAGCGACTCGAGCAGGGGCAGCACGGCAGCGAGCTCCCCGTGGACGGGGATGATCGCCCCGAGCCCGCGGAGGCTCATCATCGGCCCCAGGTGGAGGCGGCGCGGCGACCGCGCGGCGAGGTGCGCGCAGCGGGCGCGGAGTCCCCCTCGGGCTCGTTCTCGTCGTGCTCGACCGGCGCCGACTCGTCGGCCGCACGGGCGGGGTGAGCGACGGGCTGCGCCTCGGGGCGCGGCGAAGCCTGCGCGGCACGTCGCGGAGCCTCCGTGTCCGCGGGTCGCGGGGCGTCCGGGGCCGCGACGGCTGCGGCGGGCGCGGAGACCGGGCCGGGCTCGGCGGGACCGCCGGCCTGCTCGACGTCGACCTCTTCGGAGTCCGGCACCACGGCAGACTCGTCGTAGCCGCCGAGCGCGCCGTAGCCGTACTTGCCGTAGGCGCTGTAGCCGTAGACGGCGTCGCCGTAGGCGAGGCGGTTCAGTCGGCCGGTCGAAGCGCGGTTGAGCACCGCGCCGTAGGCGGTGCCGTTCACGGCGCGGATCGCCTCGACCGCCTTCTGCATCGCGGCGGTGCGGGTCTGGCCGGGGACGGCCACGAGGATCGCGCCGTCGGAGTGGCGGGTGAGCAGCTGCGCATCGGTGACCGCGAGCACCGGCGGCGCATCGATGATCACGAAGTACTGCCGCGAGAGCTCCTCGATCAGCTCCTGCATGCGGCGCGAGCCGAGCAGCTCGGAGGGGTTCGGCGGGATCTGCCCGGCCGGGAGCAGGGTCAGCAGCGGGACGGTCGTCGGCTCGGCGACGTCCTCGAGGCTCACCGAGGCGGCGAGCAGCTGGGACAGGCCCACCTCGCCGTCCACGGAGAACTGCTGGGCGATCATCGGGCGGCGCAGGTCCGCATCGACCAGCAGCGTGGGCTGGCCGGCGCGGGCCATGACGCGGGCGAGGTTCGCCGCGACGGTGGACTTGCCCTCACCGGGAGCGGAGGAGGTCACCACGATCGAGCGGGGCGGGTTGTCCACGTCGATGTAGCGCAGATTCGTGCGCAGCTTGCGCAGCGCCTCCCTGCTCGGGAAGGACGCGGGCTCGGGCAGCACGCCGTCCTTGCCGCGGGCGAGCTCCTTCGCGTCCGGGAGCGCACCGAGAGTGGGCAGGCCCACCACATCGGTGACGTCGTCGGCGGTGCGCAGGCGGCTGTCGTTGCGGTCCCGCAGCCAGGCGAGGCCCAGCGCGACCAGCAGACCGAAGGCGGCGCCGGCGAGCAGGAACTTCTCGCGGTCCGGGGAGACGGGGGCGCCGGGCACGACGGCGTTCTGGTAGTTGGTCAGCTGCACGCCGACGGCGGCGTTCTCGTTCCCGCCGGTCTCGAGCTCGCGGGCCTCGGCGGCGGTCGCTTCGACGGCGGCGTTCGCGATCGCGGAGGCCTCCTCCGCGGTGGGCGCGACGGCCTCGACGGTGATGATCGGGGCGTTGGGGTCCAGGGTGGTCTGCAGGGAGCCGGCGACCGCGTCGGGGCTCGCCTCGAGGCCCAGCTCGTCCACGATCCGCTGGCCCACCGCGCGGGTGTTGAACAGCGGCAGGTAGGACTGCGCCTTCTGGTACTGGAAGGCCATGTTCCCACTGGCCTGCTGGATCGGGTCGCCGTTCTCGTCGGACTGCGCGCTGGCGGAGACGTAGCCGAGCGCGCTCGCGGAGTAGGTGGTGCTCTGCGTGAAGGAGAGCCCGTAGCCGGCGGCGGCGCCGAGCACGAGGCCGGCGACGAGGAGCAGGAGGTTGCGCAGCAGCAGCCTGAGGAAGTCTTCGATCGTCACCGGAACTCTTCTTCTGAGGTCATTCGAGGGGGCCTGGTCATATTAGGTGAAACCGGTGCACAACCGACCGGAATGTCATCACGACCACGTCACGAACCGGCGCTTCGCCGGACCCTGCGCCGGTGTTCACCTGCCGGTCGCCGAACCAGCACCGGTCGAGCGGCCGGGGCCACCTCGTGCCAGGTCAGGCATGCACTGCGGCATCTCGGGATGTCTTCGCGCCGTCGACGCGGACGACCGATCCGTCCGATCTGATCGCTTTGGATCGAATGCCCGGCATGCCGCTTATCGTGTTCCAGGTCTCACGGCGAGATGATTCCTCCATGACGGCGCTGCTGATGCTCGCCGCCCTGGTGCTGCCCTCGAAGGGCGCACGATGCCGGCGACCCGGCGTGGAGCAGGCGCCCGCTCCGGTCCGAGCGCGGCGGGAGAGCCGCCGTCACCGCGGCATGTTGCGCAGGTTGCTCGCGGCCATGTCGACCATCCTCCCCACGCCGCCGCCGAGCACGATCTTCGTCGAGGCGGTGGCGAAGCCGCGGATCTGCTGCGCGGTGATCTTCGGAGGCATGGAGAGGGCGTCGGGATCGGTGACCACGTCGATGAGCACCGGGCCGGGGGTCGCGAGCGCGGCGGCGAGCTGCTTCTTCAGCTTCTTCGGATCCGTGATGCGCACCGCGCCGATGCCCACGCCCTCGGCGATCGCGGCGTAGTCCACGGCCTCGTGATCGGTGCCGTGATCGGGCAGGCCCTCGACCAGCATCTCGAGCTTGACCATGCCGAGACTGGAGTTGTTGAACACGAGGATCTTCGTGTCCAACTCATGCAGCTTCACGGTCAGCAGCTCCCCCATCAGCATGCCGAGCCCGCCGTCGCCGCTCATCGAGATCACCTGCCGGCCGGGGAACGCCTTCGAGGCGCCGATCGCCTGCGGCAGCGCGTTGGCCATGGTGCCGTGGTGCCAGGAGCCGAACACGCGCCGCTTCCCGTTGGGGGTGATGTAGCGGGCGCCCCAGACGTTGCACATGCCGGTGTCCACGGTGAACACCGCGTCGTCGTCGGCGAGCTCGTCGAGCGTCGCGGCGACGAACTCGGGGTGGATGGGCGTCATCCGCTCGACGTTCTTCGTGTACGCGGCGACCACACCGGAGAGCGCCTTGTGGTGCGCCTTCAGCTGGCGGTGCAGGTAGCGGTGCCCCTTGGTGGACGTCAGCAGCGGCAGCACCGCCTGGAGGGTGAGCGCGACGTCGCCGTGCACGGCGAGGTCGAGGCCCACGCGACGGCCCAGCCGGGACGCGTCGGCGTCGATCTGCACGATCCGCGGCGCCCGCTTGCCGTTCTCGCGCGGCAGGAACTCGCTGTAGGGGAAGTCGGTGCCCAGCAGGATCACGAGGTCCGCCTCGTGCATCGCGTCGTAGCAGGCGCCATAGCCGAGAAGGCCGCTCATGCCCACGTCGAAGGGGTTGTCGTACTGCATCCACTCCTTGCCTCCGAAGGCGTGGCCGATCGGCGCCTTGACCCGCTCGGCGAGCGCGAGCACCTCCTCGCGGGCGCCGCGCACCCCGGCGCCGGCGAACAGCATCACGGTGTCCGCCTCGTCGATCAGCTCGGCGAGGCGGCCGACGGGGCCTGCGGCCGGCTGGACCGCGCCGAGCTCGGTGGCGAGATCCCGGGTGAGCGGGGCGTCGACCTCCTGGTCGGCGACGTCGCCGGGCAGCACCAGCACGGAGACGCCGCTCTTCGCGATCGCGGTCTGGATCGCGATGTGCAGCATCGTCGCGCCGTGGGGGCCGGAGTTGACCATCTCGCAGAAGTGGGAGCACTCCTGGAACAGCCGCTCCGGATGGGTCTCCTGGAAGAAGCCGGTGCCGATCTTCTCCGAGGGGATGTGGGAGGCGATCGCGAGGACCGGCGCGTTGTCGCGGTGCGCGTCGTACAGCCCCTGGATCATATGGGTGTTGCCCGGGCCGCAGGAGCCGGCGCACACGGCGAGCTTCCCGGTCAGTCGGGCCTCGGCTCCGGCGGCGAAGGCGCCGGCCTCCTCGTTGCGCACATGCACCCACTCGATGCCCTCGGTGGTGCGGACGGCGTCGACGACGGGGTTCAGCGAGTCGCCGACCACCCCGTAGATGCGCTCCACGCCGAGGTCGCGGAGCTGGGTGACGAGGAGATGGGCGAAGCTGGTGCGGGCCATGGGGTTCCTCCCTGGGTGGCGGTCCGTGGGCGCGGCGCCGGGGAGCACGGCTCCCGGGCGGCGTGCATGCTCCTCGAGCCTACTCGCGAGACGCTCCGGTGGTAGGGCCGAGCCCCGACCGATCGGCTCGGCGACGGATCGGTCGCGGGCGGCAGCGGAGGCGAGGCGCGGCGGGGGCGGGCCCCGCCCCCTCAGACGGAGGGAGTCTCCTCGTCGGCCTGCTCCTCGCCCTCGGCGGGCGTCCCCGGGATGAAGCGCACCGTCTTCACCCGGCGCTCGTCGACCTCGGCGACCTCGAGGGTGCCGCCGTCGACCGCGACCGTGTCCCCGGCCTCGGGGATGCGACCCAGCTGCGCCATGAGGAAGCCGCCGACGGTCTCGTAGCCGCCGGTGTCCGGCAGGGGGATGTCGGTCGCGGCCTCGAACTCCTGCAGGATCAGGCCGCCCTCGAAGGTGCCGTCCGCCGCGAGGATGCTGTCCAGGCCGCCGGGAGCGGGCCAGGTGTCCGCATCGAACTCGTCGTAGATCTCGCCCACGAGCTCCTCGAGCAGGTCCTCGAGGGTGACGATCCCGTCGGTGCCGCCGTACTCGTCCACGACCACGGCGATCTGGTCGGCGTGGGCGCGCATCCGGTTCAGCGCCGAGAGCACCTGGACGGTGCCGGGGATGTGCTCGATGGGGCGCACCAGCTCCGACATGCGGGTGCGGACCGGGTCCTCGACCAGGAGCATGTCGCGCACGTGCACGAAGCCGAGCACGTCGTCGACGTCGTCGCCCGTGACGGGATAGCGGGAGAAACCGGTGTCGCGGATCTCCTGTCGGCTCTCCTCGACGCTCTGGCGCCCGTCGAGGAAGTGGACCTGGTGACGGGGCTGCATGACCTCGACGACGGTGCGCTCGGAGGCGTCGAACACGTCGGCCAGCACCCGCGACTCGGCCTGGTCCAGCGCGTCGGAGTCGCGGACCATCGCCTTGATCTCCTCGGCGGAGACCGCCTCGCGGTTCGCGTTCGGGTCGCCGCCCAGCAGGCGCACGATGAGGTTCGTGGAGGCCGACAGCAGCCAGATCACCGGGCGCATCAGCTGACCGAACAGGTGCAGCGGCGGGCCGACGACCCGCGTCATGCCCAGCGCGTTCTGCATGGCCAGGCGCTTGGGGACGAGCTCGCCGAGCACGAGGGAGAGGTAGGCGATGATCAGCGTCATCCCGATCAGCGCGGCGGTCCCGGCGGTGGCCTCCGGCAGGCCCAGCCCCGTCAGCACCGGCACGAGCGACGGCGCGATCGTGGAGGCGCCGTAGGCGGAGGAGAAGAACCCGGCGACGGTCACGCCGATCTGCACGGCGGAGAGGAACTGGTTGGGGTCGCGGACCATCGTCGCGGTCTTCGCGCCGCGGGGCCCGGACTCCTCGAGCTGGTCGATCTGCGACTCGCGGAGATTCACGATCGCCATCTCGGTGCCCGCGAACACGCCGCCGATCAGCACGAAGAGCAGAACGAGGCCGATGTTCACCAGTACAGAGGGATCCATGGGGACAAACCTACCGGTGCGTGCCAGGGGCGCGGCTCAGGCAACGGGCCGAGCTGGTCGCGGCAGGGTCGGCCCTCGCGGCACGCACCGGACGGCGACGCCGGACGGTTCACAGCAGGGGCAGCAGCTCCTCCCACACGGCGCGGAGGATCTCGGCGCCGGCGCGGCCCTCGAGGTGCGAGGTCACGGTGAGCACGGCCTGCTGCGCGGGCAGGACCAGCAGGAACTGGCCGTAGGCACCGTCGGCCCGCCAGGCCCCGTCGACCGTGCAGTCCCAGACCCCGAAGCCGTAACGGGCGGCCTCCGGCTCGGGGTCGCCGGTCGTGACCCAGGTGCCCTCGGCGTGGAGGGCGTCGATCCAGTCGGCGGGGACGAGCTGGGTGCCCTCGTGGGCGCCGCGGTCCAGGAGGAGGCGGCCGAGGCGGGCGAGCTGACCGCTTTTCAGGTGCAGGCCGGTCGCGCCCCACGTGCGGCCGTCACGGGTGGTGAACCACTGCGGGTTCAGGATCCCGAGCGGTGCGAACAGGCGCGGCATCAGCCAATCGCGCAGGGTCTGCCCGGTGCGCTCCTCGATCACGCGGGCGAGCAGGAAGATCGAGCCGTTGGAGTACTCGAACCGCTCCCCCGGCGCGGCGGTGAGGTCGGTGGCGAGCAGGTGGGCGGTGAGGTCCTCGTGCTCGCGCTCGGCGTCGAGGAAGCCGAGCACCGGGGAACCGGAGGTCATGGTCAGCAGGTGCCGCAGCCGCACCTCGTCCACACCCTGCCCGTACCCTCCGGTCGGGGCGGACAGGTGGTCGACGAGCAGGTCCTCGACCTGCAACAGCCCCTCGGCCTGCGCGATCCCGACGGCGAGGGCGGTGACGGTCTTGGAGACCGAGTAGATGTTCTCGGCGGTGTCCTCGACGAAGCGGTGGGAGAGCTCGGGATGGCCCGTGCGGTGCAGGTGCAGGGCGCGCACGCCGAGCCGCTGCTCCAGGACCCGCTGGCGCAGCGGCAGCAGGAGGTAGGGGTCGGCGGGGGTGACGGCGGCGGTGCTCATGGCTCGACCGTAGCGGGTGGGCCGACGGACAGGTGGGCCGAAGAACGGGTGGGCCGGTGGACATATGGGCCGACGGGTCGGACATGCGCGGGCCGGCCCCGGAGCCCGGCGGCGGTGAGCGGCCTCGCCGGAGGTTAACTGCGGTAGATCGTCCGCGGGCGCGTCGGGTTCTGGTGCGCGGGAGGATCCATGCTCACGGTTCCGCCGTCGATGTGCACCTTCGAGAGCCACGTCTGACGGCCCGGGTCCTCGCCGATCCGGTCCGGCCGCCAGGCGTGGTAGACGTACCAGATCCCGTCCGAGGTGCGCACCGGCATGCCGTGCCCGGGTCCCGCCGCCACCTCGTTGGCGGACAGCACGGGCTCCTCGGACAGCTTCGTCCACGGCCCCTCGATCCGGTCGGCCACCGCGACGCCGACGCCGTAGGTCTCGTTCCAGTACTCGCCGGCGGAGTAGAAGAGGTAGTAGCGGCCGCCCTCGACGATCACCGCCGGTCCCTCGATCGTATAGATCTCCCAGGCCTGGTCGCGCTCGAGGATGCGGGTGCGCTCCCCGATGAGAGAGAGTCCGTCGGGCGCCATGCGCTGGGCGAAGAGGAACGAGTCCTGATCGGCGGCGTTGCCGTCGTTCTTCCACAGCAGCCACAGGGTGCCGTCCTCGTCGCGGAACGGGGAGGCGTCGATGCACCCGCCCTCCTCGGGAGTGGACAGCAGCGGCGCGTCCATGTCGTCGACGAAGGGGCCGCCGGGGCTGTCGGCGACCGCGACGCCGATCGACTGGCGGTCGGTGGCACGCTCCCAGGCCGTGTAGTAGGCGTGGAAGCACCCGTCCACCTCGATCACCTCGGGCGCCCAGTGGCGGCCGCTGTTCGCCCAGGCGGCGATGACGGGTTGGCCGTCCCCGACCCGTCGCCAGGTGACCAGGTCCGGTGAGCGCAGCACGGGCATGTTCCCGTCGGCGCCGGCGGTGGAGTAGAGGTAGTACCCCTCGGGGGTGCGGAGAATCCCGGGGTCCGGCTGATTGGTGGTGATGACCGGGTTGGTGAACCCGGACGAGGCCTGGGCCGCGGACATCCCGGTCCCGGCGAACGCGGTGAGCGAACCGGTGACGAGCAGGGTGCGGCGGGAGGGGCGGGCGGGAGGAGTCATCGTCGGCATCCTTCGTGGGGTCCGGCCCGGCCTCGATGCCGCGCCGCGACTATTCCAACGTAGTAAAACCTGGATGTCCAGACCCGTCGCCGGGTACGCGGAGCACGCCCGGCGGCCGCTCCGCACTCGCCCCGCAGTCAGTGTGGCCCTTCCCGCGCAGGTCACCGCGCGAGTGTGCCGGCGCCGCGGAGACCTCAGATGTGCACGGGCGCCGGGGCCTCGAGCCCTGCGGGGCGGGCGACGGGCTCGAGCAGGCGCACGCCGTCGCGTCGGCCGATCCACACCACGAGCAGACCGGTGAGCAGCAGCAGCGCGATCGCGCCCGTGATCCCGCCGGCGAGCGCGGCCTCGGGCGCGCTCGCGGCAGGGACGGAAAGCGCAGCGGCGGAGGTGCCCGGCGCGGCGGAGGCCGCCCCGACCGCGCCGACGCCGGCGCCCGCGCCGCTGCCCGCGCCGAAGGCCCCGACCAGGTGCGCGAGAAGGGTGAGCGTGGTGGTCAGCGCGATCGGCAGCTCGAGCCCGCCCGTCTTCCAGGCGAGCACTCCGGCGCTGAGGCCGAGGGCGAGCGCGGGAAGCAGCACAGCCGGGGTGAGATCCCGGCCGATCAGCATCACGGCGGTGCCGGCGAGGACGGGCAGGGCGGGGCTGCGCAGCCAGGTGCCGAGCGCCTGCATCACGGTGCCGCGCAGGCTCAGCTCGAGTCCGATCGCCTGCACCGGGGCGAGGACCAGCACCAGCAGCACCACCAGCAGCAGCTGCGGGATCGAGGCGCCGGCCCCGGCGGCGTCGGGGGCTCCGGCGAGCATGCCGGCGAGCGCGGCGAGCACGACCACCGCGAGCCCTCCCCCGGCTCCGGCGAGCAGCAGGGAGCGGTCCGGGCGCAGACGGGCCGCGACCGACCAGGCGGTGCCGAGCGGTCGCCAGCCGCCCACGCGCACGCCGACGATCCCCGCCGGCAGCCACATCGCGCCCATCGCCAGCGCCAGGCCGACGTCCAGGGGGCTGGTCGGGTCGCCGCTGGTGACGCCGCGGGCGATGTTCACGCCGGGCACCACCGCGAGCAGCAGCACCGCGGTGACCAGCACGACGGAGCTGAGCACCACATAGGCGAGGAGGGCCGCGCCGAGGCTGAGCAGCGGCTTCGCGGGCCGGGACCAGGCCGGGCGGAGGGCGGCGAGGCGGTGGTACGCCGTCGCGGGGGCGTCCGACGGTGCGGCGTCGGGGGTGCTGTCGGGCGCGGCGGCGCCGGCCGAGCCGGAGCTCGCGGCGCTCATGCGGCGCGCTCGGCGAGGCGGCGGCGACGCTCCTGCTGCGCCTGGTCCTGGGCCGCATGCGCCTGGGACGCGGCGGCGGAGAGGCCGAGGTCCTCCAGCGCCAGCGGCTGGGCGACGGGGCCGAAGGGGCGCTCGCGGTGCATGGAGCCGTCGGCCGCGAGGTGCAGCAGCTCGCCGGAGTCCATGAGACGCCAGGCGGGGTCATCATCCATCGGCTCGGAGGCGATCACCACCGAGTCGATGCCGGCGAGGTCCTCGCTGCGGGTGCGCAGCGTGGCGGAGGACTGGTCCAGCGCCTCGCGGGGCGCTGCCGTGGTCGCCTCCCGCTCCAGCACCCACAGCTCGTTGGTGGCGGGCAGACGCACCGCGATCAGCTCCTCGTCCTTCAGCACCAGCACGTTCACCGAGTACACGGGCACGTTCCGCGCGATCCAGTCCAGCGCCGCGACGACGCCGTCGTGCAGGTCGCCGTCGTGCGCGGCGACCTCCCCGGTGATCAGCGCGGCCATCCACTCGCTGTCGGTGACGCCGCGGACGTGATGTGCGGCGCCGAGCGCGCGCACCCGCTCCTTCATCTGCTCGGTCACCTCGAGCACGCCGTTGTGGGCGGAGAGGATCCCGTCCTGCAGGAAGGGATGGGTGTTCTCGTCGCTGTGCCCGGTGCCGGAGGAGAGCCGCACGTGCGCGATCATCGCGCGGGACCGCACCGCAGTGGCGATCTGCCCGAAGCGCTCGGAGGCGTAGGCGGCCACGGGCTTCTTCGCGACCTGCGGGGCACCGTGCTCGTCGATCCAGCCCAGCCCCGTCCCATCGGCGTTGAAGCGGGACTGGCGGAGCAACGAGTAGGGGGCGTCCAGCAGCCAGAAGTCGGCGGTGATGGGCTGGTCGGAATGGAGGGCGAGGAGTCGGCACATGACGCCTCCACTGTAGAGCGGGAGGCCTGTGAGCGCCGTGAGGGCCGACACCCGGGGGCAAGACCCATCACCTCCGGGAAGGCCTGCGCGGCCGGCCGCGTTCCTGCGGGCATGAACCACTCCTCTCGCCTCACGCTCGGGATCCTCGGCGCCGGGAAGGTCGGCACGGTCCTGGCCCGCCTCGCGGTCGCCGCCGGTCATGAGGTGCTGATCGCCGGCTCCGGCGATCCCGCGAAGATCGCGCTGATCACCCAGTTCCTGGCCCCGGGCGCTCAGCCCGTCACCGCCCGTGAGGCGGCCGAGCGCGCTGACCTCGTGATCCTCGCGCTGCCGCTGGGCAAGCACGCCACCATCCCCGCCGACGCCTTGGAGGGGAAGGTCGTGATCGACGCGATGAACTACTGGTGGGAGACCGACGGCCAGATCGAGGAGTTCTCCTCCCCCAGCGCCTCCACCAGCGTGTTCATCCAGGAGCAGCTGCCGGACGCGACCGTGGTCAAGGCGTTCAACCACATGGGGTATCACGATCTCGAGGACCTCGCCCATCGGCCCGCGCCCCGCGCCGCGATCGGGATCGCCGGCCCCTCCCCCGCGACCGACGAGGTCGCGCGCCTCGTCGACGGCCTCGGCTTCGACCCGGTGCTGATCGGGGAGCTCGGCGAGGGGGTGCGCCTGCAGCCCTTCACCGAGGCGTTCGGGGCGAGCACCGATGCGGACGCCCTGCGGGAGATCGTGGAGCGGTTCCCGGGGACGGACCGTGGCCGGGAGGTCATGGCCGCGCTCGGCGCCCGGGCCTGAGCCGGATCCTCCGCACGGAGTCGACCGCACGGACGATCCGTCGAGCCCCGACTCGTCCCTACCCTGGGGCCATGACCACGCACCGGCCCGTCGGCCCCGCCACGCCGCAGGAGACGGTCGCGTCGCCCGCCCCCGAGACGCCGCCGAAGACGGCGGTGCCTCTCGAGCCGGGGACGCCGTCGTGGCGCAGCGTGCGCGGCTGGGTGATAGCCGCCCTGCAGACGCTGCTCTGCCTGGGACTCGGCTGCCTGATGTTCCTGATGGTGCTCGGCGAGCTGCTGTTCGAGTTCGACGACGCGCCGCCCGAGGGGCTGGTGGCGATGGTGGCTGTCGACGCGCTGATCGGGGTCGCGGCGACGGTCGTGATCGGCCCGCTGCGCCTCCTGCGCCCGGGCCGGCTCCATGCGACGGCCCACCTGCTGATCACGACCGTAGCCGGGCTGAGCGTGTGGAGCGTGCCTGCGGCAGCGATCGCCCTGTACCGGCTCGGGCTGCGGCGCCGACTGGGACTGGACGTCGCCGCGGTGGCGCTGCTCGGCGTGACCGCCATGGCCTGGCTGACGCTCGACATGCGGCTTCGGGGCGACGACGATCCGCGCTACGTCGCCACCGCGCTCGGGGTGATGATCATCGGCGCCCTCGTGCCGCTGCTGATCGGCCGCGTGGTCGGCACCCGTCACGAGCTGATCCGCACGCTGCGCGAGCGCGCGGACGCCGCCGAGCGCGAGCGCGCCTCCGCGGAGCGGGAACGGATCGCCGCCGAGCGCGAGCGGGTCGCCGCCGAGCAGGCCCGATCCTCCGCGGACCAGGCCCGGCGCTCGGCCGAGCAGGCCGGGCTGTCGGCGCAGCGGGAGGCCGACGCCCTGCGGCGCGGCCGCGATGCGGAGAGCGCCCAGGTGCGGGCGGAGGAGCGGGCGGCGCTGGCCCGCGACATGCACGACAGCGTCTCCCACCACCTCGCCTCGATCGCCATGCACGCGGGCGCGATGGCCTATCGCGAGGACCTCGACCCCGCGACGCTGCGCGAGACCGCGCGGACGGTTCGCGACGCCGCCCAGCACGCGAACCGGGAGCTGCGCGAGGTGCTCATCGCACTGCGCACCGCCGACGACCACGCCGCCGACGACGCCGCGCCGCTCGCCACCGCCCCCACCCTCGAGGAGACGGTGGAGCGGGCGCGGGACGGTGGACAGGAGGTCTCCCTCGAACTCGACGGACTGGACCTGGCCGAACTCGAGCAGCTCGGACGCGGCACCGTCGTCGCGCTCGCCCGCATCCTCGGCGAGGCGCTGACCAACGCGGCCAAGCACGCACCGGGCGCCCCGGTCACCGCGCTCCTCGCCCGGCGGGCCGAGCAGGTGACGCTGACGGTCGAGAACCCGCTGACCGGTGAGGCACAGCCCCTGTCGACCGGCCACGGCCTCATCGGCGTCGAGGAGCGAGCGCGCCTGCTCGGCGGCGGGGCCCGCTGGACGCGCACCGAGCACGGCACCTTCGAGATGGAAGCATGGCTGCCATGGTGAACGACGGATCGGGCGCGCACCGAGGCGCCTGCGACAGCAGCGGCACGGACAGCCCGGGCGGCACGGACGGCCCGGG
Organism: Brachybacterium paraconglomeratum; assembly: GCF_003994255.1. Taxonomy (GTDB): domain Bacteria; phylum Actinomycetota; class Actinomycetes; order Actinomycetales; family Dermabacteraceae; genus Brachybacterium; species Brachybacterium conglomeratum. The sequence goes on from NZ_ML133862.1 coordinate 28,568, forward strand.
GGACCAGGGCGGCGCGGCCCCGGTGCGGGTGCTGCTGGTGGACGACGAGGCGCTGATGCGCTCCGGCCTGCGCCTGATGATCGACGGGGCGCGCGGCATCGAGGTGATCGGCGAGGCGGCCGACGGGCACGCCGCCCTCGAGCAGGTCGCCGGGCTCGGCCCGGACGTGGTGCTGATGGACATCCGCATGCCGCGCATGACCGGGCTCGAGGCCCTCGCCGCGCTGCGCGAGCGCGGCGACCAGGCGCGGGTGGTGATGCTGACCGCCTTCGACACCGACGAGTTCCTGCTCGAGGCGCTGCGGTCCGGGGCGGAGGGCTTCCTGCTCAAGGACTCCCCGCCCGAGGAGGTGGTCGAGGCGGTGCTCGCCGCCGCCGCCCAGCGGCCCCGCTTCTCCCCCGAGGTGCTGCGCCGCCTGGTCCGCCTCGCGGCCGACGGGGGTTCGGTCGGCGTCTCGGGCAGCAGCGAAGGGCGCGGCGCATCCGGCAGCGGACGAGCGGCCGGCCCGCACATCAGCGGGACCGCGAACGGCGACTTCCACCGGACCGCCACCAACTCCCTCGGCGGAGCGGGCGTCGCGTCGGCCGCAGGGGCGGGACCGTCATCCCCGTCGGCGGGATCCCCGTCGGCCGAGGCTTCCCTCTCCCCCGCGCCCGAGGGGATCACCGAGCGGGAGTGGGACGTGGCGCGGCTGGTCGCGCAGGGGCTCGCGAACCCGGAGATCGGCGCGAGCCTGTTCATGTCGGTCGCGACGGTGAAGACCCACCTGGGCCGGCTCTACCAGAAGCTGCAGGTCACCAACCGCGTGCAGCTCGCGATCGCGGTGCTCGAGCTCGGCGGCTGAGAGCGCCTCAGTTCATCAGGACCACGGCGGCGAAGGCGACGACCAGGCACGCGGCGCCGAGGCCCCACACCCACGTGGGCACGTTCTTGCTCTTCGAGGTCACGACGGTGGCGTAGAGCGAGATGATCGTCGCGAACATCAGCATGCCGGAGAGCAGGAACAGCAGCACGACGGCGGTGCTCATGCCGCCACCTCCGTGCTCCGCGTCGACGTCGGCATCCGTGGTCCTTCCCTCGCCCTGGCCTGACCCGCCGAATGGTAGTACAGGCCGCCCTGACCGGGAACGATGCCACCCACGACAGAACCCTCGTATCCTGGAGTCCTGATCTCGATGGGGAGGTTGTCATGGACCGGGACGACGGCAGTCCGGCCGGGAGCACCGGCGCCGCGACGCCCGCCGCGGGCGGGACGCATCGCGCGGCAGCGCCCGGGGTCGAGGGCCCGCTCCCGGTGGTCACCCTCTGGGAGCATTTCGGGGCCGGGGCCGACGCGATCGGCCGCGAGGTCGCCGAGCGGCTCGCCCTGCCCTACCACCAGCAGGCCTTCAGCTCCGAGGAGATCGAGTCCGACGGCCGCGACCGGGGCCCCTCCGCCGAGCAACAGGCCGCGCAGATCGAGTCCAGCCTGGCGCTGGCGCAGGTGTTCTCCGCGATGGGCGGGATGTACGGCGGGTTCGACGGCCGCGACATCATCGACACCCAGGAGCAGAAGCGCACGCTCATCGCCGAGAACGACGCGACCGTGCACCGCTGCGCCGAAGAGGGCGGGGTGATCGTCGGCCGGAACGCCACCGTGCTGCTCGCGGACCGGCCCCGCACCCTCCACGTGCTGCTCACCGCCGATCCGGAGACCCGCATCGCCCGCGCCGCCGAGCGCGCCGGGATCTCCCACGACCGCGCGGCCAGGCGGCAGAAGCGGGAGGACCAGGTGCGGGTGGACATGTCGAAGTCGCTGTACGGCTGGGACCCGAGCGCGGTGGAGAATTACGACATGGTCCTGAACACCTCGCGCCTCTCCCAGGACGCCGCCGTCGAGGCGATCGTCCATGCGGTGACGGGGCCGGGCTCCGCCCGGTGACCGCCTCCCGCGTCCTCGTCGTCGAGGACTCCCCCGACGTCCGCGCCCTGCTCGTCGAGGCCCTGCGCGACGAGGGGCACGAGGTTCTCACCGCCGCCGACGGGCTCGCCGCCCGTGCCGCGCTCGCCCCGGGCCGCGAGGCCGCGGGCGTCGACCTGGTGGTGCTGGACCTGATGCTCCCGCACGTGGACGGGTCGGTGCTGCTGGCGGAGATCCGCCGCGCGGGCGAGGTGCCGGTGCTGGTGCTGTCCGCGAAGGACGCCGTCTACACCAAGGTGGACATGCTGCGCCTGGGCGCCGACGACTACGTGACCAAGCCCTTCGACCTCGCCGAGCTCACCGCCCGGGTCGAGGCGCTGCTGCGCCGCTCCGCCCCGCCCGCCGCCGCCAAGCCCGCCCCGCTTGTCCACGGGCCCCTCTCCCTCGACCCCGCCGCCGCGCGCGTGCGGATGGACGGGGCCGAGGTCGCGCTGACCGCGACCGAGCTGCGGCTGCTGTACCTGCTGCTGGCCTCGCCGGGGCAGGTCTTCTCCCGGCCCCGGATCTACGAGGCGGTGTGGGAGGAGCCGTTCGTCGGCGACGACGCGGCGGTGAAGACCCACGTCTCGAACCTGCGCGGCAAGCTGCGCGAGGCCGCGCCGGCGCTGGACCCCATCGAGACCGTGTGGGGGCTCGGGTACCGGCTGCGCGCGCTCTGACCCGTCGGTCGGGGCATCTGCGCCGTCGGCCGCGCCGATCTTCACGCTTTCCTGACCTTCTCCGCCCCGCTCCTCACGCCTGCCCGACCTCTTCTCCGTAGCGTCGTCCCCGACACCACGAGCCAGAAGGGAGCCCGGCATGAGCGAGACCGTCCTGAGAACCCGGGACCTCACCAAGCACTACGGCGACCACGCCGCCGTGCACGCGATGAGCATCCGCCTCGAGCGCGGGCGGATCTACGGGCTGATCGGCCGCAACGGCGCCGGCAAGACCACGCTGATGCGGCTGATCGCAGGGCTGTCGATACCGAACTCCGGGAGCATCGAGCTGTTCGGTGCCGACGCCGAGCGCCCCCGCACCGCCGACCTCGCCCGGATCGGCACCCTCATCGAGTCCCCGTCCCTGCACGGCGGGATGACCGCGCGGCAGAACATGCACCTGCACCGGCTGCTGCGCGGCGTGCCCGATCCCCGCGTCGAGGAGCGTCTGCTCGAGCTCGTGGGCCTCGCCGGGACGGGCCGGAAGAAGGTCCGCGACTTCTCCCTCGGCATGCGCCAGCGGCTCGGGATCGCCCTCGCCCTGATCGCGGACCCGGAGCTGCTGATCCTCGACGAGCCCGTCAACGGCCTGGACCCGCAGGGCGTGGTCGAGGTGCGGCGCCTGGTGCGCTCGCTGGCGGAGGAGCGCGGGATGACCGTGCTGATCTCCAGCCACAACCTGCCCGAGCTGTTCCAGACCGCGACCGACTACCTCATCGTCGAGGGCGGCGAGCTGCGCATGACCCTCACCCTCGAGGAGCTCGAGGCCCAGACCCAGCAGTACCTCGAGGTCGCCGCCGCTGATCCCGCCGCCCTGCTCACCGCGCTCGAGGAGGCCTGGCCGGACGCGGAGGCGCGGGTCATGCCCGGCGGGACCGTGCGTCTGCCCCACCACGCCGACCGCGCCGAGCAGGTGCTGCGCACCCTCGTCGCCGCCGACGTGTGGCCCACGCGCCTGGCCCGCGAGGGCGAGAGCCTCGAATCGTTCTTCCTGTCCGTGATCGGAGGAGAGAGAGCATGATCAACCAGCTGCGCGCAGACCTCTACGCCATCGGCCGCACCGGCCCCGTCCTGATCTGCCTCGCCGTCGCCGTGCTCGCCGCGGCGCTGTACACCGTGCTGCAGCACAGCCTCGCCGCCGGCGACCTCGGCCCCGAGGCGGCCAGCGGCGTGCAGGTGCTCAGCGACGCGCTGATGGTCTCGCTGATGGGGCCGTTGCTGTTCGGGGCGCTGGTCGCCCAGCCCTTCGAGACCACGTCCGTGCACAACTCCCTGCTCGCCTCCGGGCGCGGAGCGTTCGTCGGCGCGAAGACGGTGCTGACCGCCGCGGCCGTGACCGCCCTGTCCCTCCCCTACGGGATCGCGGTGCTGATAGGCCTCGCGACCGAGCAGGAGTTCGCCCCGGCGATCCCCACCGCGTTCTCGCAGCTGCTCGCCGCCGGCGGCGGTCTCGACGGCGGCCGCGTGGGCGAGATCCTCGCGATCACCGCGACCATGGCCGTGCTCACCACGGCGAAGCTCTCGGTGTGCCTGCCGCTCGCGTTCGTGCTGCGGCGCCCGCTGGTGGTGATGGCGATCGGCTTCGTGTGGGGCTTCCTCGCGGACCTGATCGGCTCCACCGCGGCCGACGTCGAGGGCCTCGACGCGCTCGTGCGTCTGACCCCCTTCGCCCGCGACCACGTGCCGGGCCTCGACGCCACCGGCGGCGACCTGGTGGGCACCCTCGCCGTCTCGCTCGTGTTCATCGCGCTGATGGGACTGGTGTCCTGGCTGCTCTTCCGCCGGGCCGACGTGAAGTGAGCCGGGGCCGAGGCCTCGCCGCGCGGGGCCGCCCGCGGGCGGCGCCGTCCGGGTGGCCGCGCCGTGCGGGGCGGGTCTGGGATCATGGCCGGACCCGCCCCGCCCCTGTCGCCCCGGGGACACGCCGACCAGGGAGGCCCGATGACGGTCCTGCTCGTGGTCCTCGCCGTGCTGTGGCTGGGCACCGCCGCGTATCTCGTGGTGGTGCTGCGGCAGATCGCAGTGGTACGGCGCCGGCTCGAGGAGCGCGCCGGGCAGGAATCCCCCTCCGCGGTGACGCTCGCGCTCGTGGTCCCGCAGCTCGAGCAGCTCACCGCCCGGGTCAACAAGACCGTGGAGCAGGCCCGGCAGGCCTCGACCCGCACCCGCGCCGAGGAGCGGCGGATCCGCTCCTTCATCGCGGACGTCTCCCACGACCTGCGCACCCCGCTGACCTCGGTGCGCGGCTACCTCCAGCTGTTGGAGCGCACCGAACTCGACGCCGTCCAGCGCGAGCGCCTCGCCGCCGCGCACCGACAGACCGTCGAGCTCGGCGCCCTGGTGGACCGGCTGTACGAGTACGCCTACCTGCTGGACGCCGAGCCGCGCCAGGAGGTCGAGCGTCTCGACGTCGGCCTGCTGATGGGCGAGGTGCTGCTGGGGATGAGCGGCGAGATCGAGGGCGCCGGGCTCGAGGTGCAGCTCGATCCGCCGACGGGGCTCGTGCTCGCCACCGACCGCGAGATGCTCACCCGCATCGTGCAGAACCTGGGCCGCAACGCCGTCCAGCACGGCCGCGGGACGCTCGCCGTCGAGGTCGCGGCGTGGGGCGGGGCGGGGCCTGGGGGCACCGAAGCGGACATCGCGCCAACGCCGGGCACCGGGTCGACCGCAGGCAGCGGGCCGACGACCGGGGTCGAGCTCCGCTTCCGCAACGGCGTCGCCCCCGATGCCGAGATCGACACCGCCCGCCTGTTCGACCGCTTCTTCACGGCCGACGCCTCCCGCTCCGCCCGCACCAGCGGACTCGGCCTGTCGATCGTGGAGGTGCTGGTCACGGGCCTCGGCGGCACGGTCGCCGCCGTGCACGACCCGGTCGCGGCGACGCTCGAGATCCGCGCGCGGATCCCGTCGGCCGAAGCACCGTCGACGCGCTCCCCTCGCCCCCGCCCCCCCGCCCCCCGCCCCCCCCCCATGTTGTGGAGCGCTGTGTTCCAGGCGTGGAACACAGCGCTCCACAACATGGCGGCGCTGAGGCGGAACGGGCGTGCTGCGCGACCTCGCGTGCGGGATATCCCCGTGCCCCGTCACCGCAGCGCCGATAGCCTCCCGTCCATGCCTGCCGCACCAGCCCCCGACGCACCTCCCCCGCGCGCGCCCCTCCCCTCCGCCCTTGACACCGTCGGCCCCGAGACCCACTACCGCGAGGTGGAGCGGGTGCTGCGCGGCGAGGGCTGGACGCCCTGCGGCACCGGTGACTGGGCCGTCGCGCTCGCCTCCCCGGACGGGACGGCCGCGGCCCGGATCAGCCCCTTCGACCCCGTCGGCCCGTTTACCGCGCACCTCTACGAGGAGGCGGCCGCGACCGGCGCCGTGCCCCGCCTGGACCTGCACCGCCGCCTCGCCGGAGGCGCTGACCTGCTGGTCATGGAGTTCCTGCTGCCCATCGGCGAGGAGGAGGCGACGGAGTTCTTCGAGCGGATGCGGCGCGGGGACGGCGAGCTCGCCGGCGTCTCTGAGGTCGTGCACCGGGTCCATACGGCGGCGCTCGCGGAGCTGCCCTGGTGCGGTCCGCTGGATGCGAACCCGTCGAACGTGATGCGCGGGGCCGACGGGCGCCTGGTGCTGATCGACCCGTTCTACGCCGACGGCCCGGCGCTGTACGGCATGGCGCAGGAGGACCCGGACCGGTTCGTCACCACGCTCCCGCCGGCGCAGCGCCGGCACCTCACCGAGATCCCGCTCGGCGACTCGGGGCCCTGGCCGGAGGAGGAGCGGGAGGCGCTGCGGGCACGGCTGCAGCGGGCCGACCGGGAGCGTCCGGCCGAGGACCTGATCACCGAGGCCGCCGCGGCCGACGTGGACGGCTGGGGCTTCGACTGGCTCTCGGGCCGCGCCACCGAGGAGCGTCCCGAGTGGGGATACGCGCGGCTGCGGATGGAGTTCTTCGACATCGGCGCCGTCGCCTGGATCCTGCGGAAGTGCCCGTGGTGGGTGCCGGGATTCGGGGTCGACACCCACCGCGCGCAGCTGCTCGAGGTGGACCGGATCATCCGCCGCGACGGCGCCTTCGTCGCCCACTCGACGAGGCACCTGCTGCGCGCGCGGCGGCGGTGACCCCGGGCGGCGACGGGCCCGCGGGCACGGCGTCTGCCGCCTGCGAGTACGCACAGTGGCGCTCAGCCGGCAACCGACTCCGTATACGGGGACGGATGCTGGCGGAGCGCCACTTCTCGCCACGGTGCCGCACCACCGGAGATGCTCACCGGTGGATCGGGCCTCAGCGGTTCCTGGCTCCCGCGCCGAGGGTCGACTCGCCCGGGGCGAGCGCGCCGACGACCCTGTGGGGGACGTAGGGCGCCTCGAGCGCGGCGATCTCGTCGGCCGTGAGCTCGAGGTCGAGCGCGCCGAGCGCGCCGTCGATGTGCGAGGTCTTGGTCGCGCCGATGATCGGGGAGACGACCGGGTTCTTCGCGAGCAGCCAGGCCAGCGCCACGTGGACGCGCTCCACGCCGCGGTCTGCGGCGATCTTCGCGACCTGCTCGACGATGGCGCGGTCGGTGTCCTCGGTGGAGTCGTACTTCGACTTCGCCGTCTGGTCGGTGCGGGCCCGCTCGGTGTCCGCGTCCCAGTCGCGGGTGAGGCGGCCGGCGGCGAGCGGGCTGTACGGGGTGGAGGCGACGCCGAGCTCGCGCAGCAGCGGCATCATCTCCCGCTCCTCCTCGCGGTAGAGGAGGTTGTAGTGGTTCTGCATCGAGACGAACTTCGTCCAGCCGTTCACCTCGGCGACGTGCTGCGCCTGCAGGAACTGCCAGGCGAACATGGCCGACGCCCCGAGGTAGCGGACCTTGCCAGAGCGGACCAGGTCATCCAGCGCCTGCATCGTCTCCTCGATCGGGACGGTGTGATCCCAGCGGTGGATGATGTACAGGTCGATGTAGTCGGTGCCGAGCCGGCGCAGGCTCGCCTCCGCCTCGGCGAGGATCGCCTTGCGGGAGAGCCCGCCGCCGTTGGGGCCCTCGTGCATCGTCCCGTGCACCTTCGTGGCCAGCACGATCTCGTCGCGGTTCGCGTAGTCGACCAGGGCCTTGCCGACGATCTCCTCGCTGCGGCCGATCGAGTACACGTTCGCGGTGTCGAAGCGGCGGGGCTGGAGATCCTGGAACTGCGCACCGTTCGGCTGCGGATGGAGTTCTTCGACATCGGCGCGGTCACCTGGATCCCGCGCAAGTGCCCGTGGTGGGTGCCGGGGCTCTCCGTCGACACCCACCACGCGCAGCAGCTCGAGGTCGACCGGATCATCCGCCGCGACGGCGCCTTCGTCGCCCATTCGACTAGGCACCTGCTGCAGGCCCGGCGGCGAGAAACGGGGGTTGACGCGACGCAGGGAGGCTGTCTACGGTCGACAGCGCATTGCTGATGAACTGCATCACACGAGAAGTGCATATCGACAAGGAGAACCCCATGCCGAAGGCCGCCTCGAATTTCATCAATCGCCGCACACTCATGGCGGCTTGTCTCGTCGCTCCCGCCACCGCGCTCTCCACGGGCGTCGCATCTGCCGCACCCTCCGGAAAGAACCTCCCCGACGGCCAGTCAGTCGGCAGCGCCGTCGCCACCGCCGATGACGGCTCGAACATCTATGAGGTTCTCGACGCGCAGGGCAATCGTGTGGGCTTCACCCTGGAAGCGGCGAAGCTGGAGTCACTGAACGCCTCCGCGGCCGAGATCGACGCCGAGACCCAGGCCGCGTCACCAGAGTCCCAGGCCGCTTCGCCCGAGGCTCAGCCGGCGGGCGCCACAAACGTCGCCGCCTGCGTCGCAGCGATCGCCTGGTTCGCCGCACAGACCGTCTTCCCCACTGTACGCATCGCCAACCTCGCCATCCGACTCGGGAAGCTCGTCAGCAAGTACGGTGCGCGCACCGTCGCGCGGATCTTCATGGGGGCACGAGGAATCGCAGGACGCACCGCAGAGCAGGAGATCAAGGAGTTCGCCCTCGCCGCGAGCGGGATCGGCGGACTGATGGCCTGCGGCATCTGACTCCCCTCGCAGCACCACCAGTGACACCCGCGGATAGCATTGCCAGATGCTACCCAGGCAATGTCGCCCGCCGAAAGGGGGCTTTTATGCACAGCGCATATGAGAAGTTTCGATGGCGTTGTATTCAAAAGATGATCGCAGGAGGAGCAGTCGCACTTGCGGGACTCGTCCTAATGTTCACCGAGATCCGTTTCGGCGAAGCCTCGGTGCCAGGAAATCAGGTTCTCGGCATCGTTATAGCCATCGCCGGGGCGCTGTATGCGGTTTCCGCCGCCGCAGCATTGCGCCAGCGGAAGAAGCCCTCCGTCCGACGATGATCCGCAGATCACGACGTGGTCGCGGCACCTCTTTCACCAGAGGCGCGGCGGTCACGCCCTGATCCGCCTTGCCACATCGCCGTCGCTCCACGGCCACGCCCCCACCTCGTGCGCCGCTGCGTTCCATGACGAACACAGCGGCGCGCGAGATGTCGACGAGGTGGCGGGGCAGGCACGCGGCGGGCCGGACCGTCGGGCCTCAGCGAGTCCGGGCTCCCGCGCCGAGGGTGGACTCGCCCGGGGCGAGCGCGCCGACGACCCTGTGGGGGACGTAGGGCGCCTCGAGCGCGGCGATCTCGTCGGCCGTGAGCTCGAGGTCGAGCGCGCCGAGCGCGCCGTCGATGTGCGAGGTCCTGGTCGCGCCGATGATCGGGGAGATCACCGGGTTCTTCGCGAGCAGCCAGGCCAGCGCCACGTGGACGCGCTCCACGCCGCGCTCCTTCGCGATGCGGGCGACGGCCTCGACGATGGCGCGGTCGGTGTCCTCGGTGGAGTCGTACTTCGACTTCGCCGTCTGGTCGGTGCGGGCCCGCTCGGTGTCCGCGTCCCAGTCGCGGGTGAGGCGGCCGGCGGCGAGCGGGCTGTACGGGGTGGAGGCGACGCCGAGCTCGCGCAGCAGCGGCATCATCTCCCGCTCCTCCTCGCGGTAGAGGAGGTTGTAGTGGTTCTGCATCGAGACGAACTTCGTCCAGCCGTTCACCTCGGCGACGTGCTGCGCCTGCAGGAACTGCCAGGCGAACATGGCCGACGCCCCGAGGTAGCGGACCTTGCCAGAGCGGACCAGGTCATCCAGCGCCTGCATCGTCTCCTCGATCGGGACGGTGTGATCCCAGCGGTGGATGATGTACAGGTCGATGTAGTCGGTGCCGAGCCGGCGCAGGCTCGCCTCCGCCTCGGCGAGGATCGCCTTGCGGGAGAGCCCGCCGCCGTTGGGGCCCTCGTGCATCGTCCCGTGCACCTTCGTGGCCAGCACGATCTCGTCGCGGTTCGCGTAGTCGACCAGGGCCTTGCCGACGATCTCCTCGCTGCGGCCGATCGAGTACACGTTCGCGGTGTCGAAGAAGTTGATGCCTGCGTCGAGGGCGTGCTTGATGACGGGGCGGGAGTCGTCCTCCTCCAGGACCCACTTGTGGATCCAGCGCTCGGCGCTGCCGAAACCCATCGTGCCCAGGCACAGCCGCGACACGTCCAGTCCGGTGCGGCCCAGCTTCACGTACTCCATGCGGTGCTCCTCCTGCTGCGATGGTGCGGGCGTCGCTCGCCCGACGAGTCCATGCTGGCCCGTGACGCGCCGCGATGGGAGGACCTGTCAGAGCACCCCTCCCGCGGCCGACGAACAACGCCCCGCTGCCCGCCCGGTCGACGAGACATACCGCAGCCGGCCCAGTTGTTCGACGTCCGGTACCAGAAAAGCGATACGGGACGTCGAACCACTCCGGATGCGGGCCCGGACAGCGCCGTCGCAGACGCACGGCAGAGCTCCGCTATGGCGATCCCGGAGTTCTTCGACGAAACGTGCCACGGCCTGACCAGTTGTTCGACGGGAGGTACCAGAAAAGCGGTACCGGAGGTCGAACAACTGCGCCACACCGCGTCGCAGGTGGTACCGGAGGTCGAACAAATCCTCTCGACACCCCGCCGTCCGCCGCGCCGCGCTGTCAGCAGCCGGTCAGCTGCACTTGCGGAAGGTCTTGCCGCCGGGCATGCCGTAGCGCTTGCCGGTGTAGCCGCCGTCGTCCGAGTAGGGGATCTCCGGGCCGTAGGGCTCACAGCCGGACTTCCCGCCACCGGACTTCCCGCTGCCCGAGCTGCCGCCGCCGGACGAGTCACCGCCGGAAGCGCCGCCGCCCGAGCTGCCGCCGGAGTTCGAACCGCCAGAGCTCGAGGACCCGCCGCCGGAGCCGGACTTCCCGCCGGAGCTTCCCTGCCCGGAGCTGCCCGAGCTCCGACTGCCGGACCCCTTGCTCTGCTTGCCCTTGTCACCGGAGCTCGCGCCGCTCGAGCTCTTCTCCCCCGAGCCCGAACCGGAGCCCGATCCGTCCCTGCTGCGTCCGTCGGACCCCGATCCCGAGACGCCGGAACTGGACTTCCCATCGGACCCCGAGCCGCTGCCGCTGCCCGAGCTCGTCGCTCCGGAGCCCTCCTCGTCGGACGGCACTGCGGCCGGCGCCGCCTCCCGCTCGCGACGCTCCTGCTCCTCGCGCTCCTGGCGCTCTCGCTCCTCCCGCTCGATCCGCTCGCGCTCCTGCCGCTCCCGTTCCTCGCGCTCCTTCTGCTCGCGCAGCCGCTGCTGCTCCTCGTCCCAGTCGTCCTTGAGGACCTGCACCCGGTCTCGCCCGTCGACGGCGCGCTCGCGCACCTCGTCGGCGGCCTCCCGCTGCCCGTCGAGGAAGGGGGCGGCCAGCGGCAGGGCGAGAACCGCGTTCGGGCCGGTCGCGAGCACGTCCGCGTCGAGGGCGTCGACGAGCGCCTCCGCGTCCTCGACCAGCGTCGTCGCGTCGGCGAGCGCCTGGGCGGGGTCGCCCGTGACCGTCTGCGGGATCGCCTGGACCGCGGCGCCGAGCTGCTCGACCTGTGCGGGGACCGTGCACTCGGTCGCGGCGGAGAAGAGGCCGAGCCCCTCGGACTGCGCGGTCGCCGCGGCCTCCTCGACCTCGGGCAGGAAGCGGTCGTTGGGCTCGAAGTAGACCGGCACGCCGAGTCCCTCCGCGGCGATCTCGGCGTTCACCAGCGAGCCCGACTCGTAGACACCCGCGAGGGTGCGGTCGTAGCGGTCCAGCCGCTCCTCGTCGTACTCGAGCTCGATCTCGGTGCCGGCCGGGAGCCGCTCGGCGAGGAAATCCGTCGCTTCGGGGCCCAGGCACTGCACAGGCAGGTCGGGGTGCTTCGTCTCGGGGGTGTCGATGTTGAGCAGGCGGATCGTGGTCTCCTCCCCGGCGACGACCGCGACCAGGGTGTCGCCGTCGATCACGCGCACCACGGTGCCCTCGCCGCTGCCGTCGTCGCAGCCGGTGAGCAGGGTCCCCGCGAGCAGGGCGCTGAGGGCGAGGCCCAGGCTCCGCGCACGCCGCGGCCGACGCCCCTCCTCTCCGACGCTCGCGATCCGACCCCGACGCGACCCGCTGAACCTGCCCATGACCACCTGATTCGTTCCTCTCAAGAGCACCTGCTCGTCAATGCTTGAAGCATCTCCGACCGGTGCGACAACCGCACCTCGGGAAGACGCCCAGTCGCCGAGATCACACGGGTCGTGCCACCCTGGAGCGAGCCGCGAAGGAGGACCCATGACCACCGCCCCAGACCACCCCGCCGAGCTGGGCCGCGCCCGGCAGCTCGTCGCGATGCTCTCCGCCGAGAAGCTGCGCCGCGGACTCGGACGCCTGCTCACCGGGGACGGACCGGCCGAGGACCCCTCGGTGCGCGGGCCGCTCTCGCGCCTGGACTGGCTCGGCGAGGACGGCACGGCGGACGTCCCGGCGCTGCGTCGGATCGCGGACTCGCTCGCGCTGATGCGCTCGGACCGGGCGATCCTCGAGGTGCCGCGGCTGGACGGCATCCCGATGAAGACCGAGGAGTCCCGCGAGGTCAGCGGCCGGATCGCGCGGATCGTGTTCGAGCGGGTCGGGTCGGCGCGCAGCCTCGGCGAGGCGGAGCTGAACGCCGCGATCGCGATGTTCGCGGCCGACGTGGCGCTCGTGCGGCGCGACGCCGTGGACTCGGGCGTGCTGGAGCGTTCGGCCGACGGCGCCTGGTACCGCCTGGCCGGCTGACCTCTCCGCCGGCTGCTCGGTCGGCCACGCAGCCGACCTGCTCAGCGCCGTCCCGGCCCGTCGGTCGGCCGGCTCGACGCCCGGCCGGCCGCGGCTACTTCCGGAAGGACTTGATCACGTTGGCCAGCATCGGAACCAGCATCACGAGGGCGATCCACCCGAAGCTGAAGTTGTCGCGGAAGAACTCGTTCCTGGCGAAGAACCCGAAGAAGATGACGAGGAACACGACGATCGGGATCGCCTTGACCAGGGCCTTGCCCACCTCGACCGCCCTGTTGCGGACCTCGGGATCGGGACTGCCTCCGGACTCCCACTCCTCGTACCGGCGCTCGGCCCTCTCGCGAGCGTCGTCCCCGAACTCGCCGAAGCGCGGCCCGGAGTGCTGCGGGGCCGAGTCCGCGGAACTCGGGCCGAAGTCCTGGTCAGCGCGACGGGACGAGCTCCGCGAGTCGAAGTCCGAGGACCAGGTGCTGTCCCCGCTCGGCAGCGGCCCGGGCCTGCTCTCCGCCGCCCCGGCACCGTCCGCCCCCGTTCCCGGTCCCCCGCGGTCCTTGCCCCCGAGCCACGACGGATCCCCGCCCGGTCCGTGCTCGTCGTTCCCCCACTGATTCATCATGTTCACAGGGTAGACATTCTTCGCACGACGGTCGCCCCCGGTCCCGGACCCCGAATGCGGCACGGGGACGGCCTCACGCCCCGCGATACCGTCGAGGCGTGATCCACCTCGACGATGCCCAGGTCAGCACGCTCCTCCCCGCCCCCGCCCAGCAGGTCGCGCTCATGCGCGAGACGCTGCTCGCCCTCGCCGACGGCTCCGCCTCGGTGACGCCGAAGACTCAGGTCGTCCACGAGGAGGGCGGCTTCGCCAACGCGATGCCCGCAGCCTGGCCGGAGCGCGGACTGCTGGGCGTCAAGTGGGTGACGGTCACCCCGTCGAACCGTGCGCGGGGCCGGGAGATGATCGGCGGGCTGATGGTGCTCTCCGCGGCCGACGGCTCGACCCGCGCCACGATGGACGCCGCCGAGCTCACCGCCCAGCGCACCGCCGCAGTCACCGGCGCGAGCCTCGCACTGGACGACCGGCCGATCACCTTCGTCGGCACCGGTGTGCAGGCCCGCTCCCACGCCCGGGTGATCGAGGCGCTGGGTCGGGGCCCGCTGACCGTGTGGGGCCGCCGCCCCGAGGCCCTCCGGGAGCTCGCCGCCTGGTGCGCCGAGCACACGCCCGGCCTCGAGCTGCGCACCACGACCGACCGGGCCGAGGCGCTCGCAGGCGCGGGGGTCGTGATCAGCGCCCTGCCGATCGGGCTGACCGACGCGACGCTGCACCCGGGTGACGTCGCCGCCGACGCGACGCTGCTGCCGATCGACTACGCCTCGGTCGCCGGCGCCGAGATCTCCCGCACCGGCACGGTCGTCGCCGACGACGTCGAGCAGTTCGAGTCGCTGAGGCCCCTCAAGCACGGCAAGGACTACCCCCGCGCGACCGGGTCGACCGGCGACCTGCTGCGGGACGGCCGGCCGAGCGGCCTGGTCGTCGCGCAGAACCTCGGCTCCGGCCTCGGCGACGTGGTGCTCGCCGACGCCGTCGCCCGCGCCGCCGGGGCCTGACCTCCGCACCTCCGGTCGGCACGCCCGCCTACCCCTGTGCGGCCCGGCCCGTCGGCCCAGACTCGAGCACTTCACCCACCGAGACCTGATTTTGTGTCGCTATAGCCCTCGATAACGACACAGAAACACGTCTCGATGGCCGCCCCGGGCCACCAGGACCACCCGCCCCGCCATCGGGGCGGACGAGTGGCTGGAGAAGGACCTCAGGAGCCGCTGACCTGCGACTCGGTCGAGGGCAGGAGGGGCCTGAGGAAGGTGCGCTCATAGCGGCGGACGCATCCCGACTCGTCCCGGATCCGGTCGGCCTCGATGAACTCCGGGTCGACGCCGAACAGGGTGCGGTACTGCTCGTACGCGGCGAGGCTCGGAAAGCTGAACAGCGCGTACGCGATGTCGCTCGCACCCTCCGCGGGCAGGAAGTAGCCGTGGTGGGTGCCGCCGTGTCGCTCGACGAGCTCCATCCACCGCGTGGCGAATCGCTCGAAGGCCTCGATCTGCGCGGGGTCGATCTCATAGCGGACGTGGCACGTGATCATGCCGCGACGCTACCGGCCGACGACCGTTCAGGCGGCGCGGACCTGCTCGGCGCGTCGCAGACCGAGCTCCTCGGACGTGCTCCAGCCGCTGAACAGGGCCTCGCCCGGTTCGAGGTCGCGGCCGGCGGCGAGGGCGCCGAGGTGCACGGGCTCGTAGCCCAGGCGGTGCAGCAGCGTGGTGACGAGCTCTGCGGCCCGGTCGTCGTCGGCGGCGAGCGCGATCGCCCGACGGGACGGGTCGCCGTGGTCGCGGCCGTGCTCCTCGACGTCGTGGTAGCCGATGTGGTTCAGCGTCTTGACGACGTGCGCGCCGGGCAGGCGCGCGGCGAGCAGCTCGCTGGTGGAGAGCTCGCCGGCGTGGTCGCCGAGCTCGGCGCGGGCGGCGTCGACGGCGGTCGCATCGGCCTCGCCCCAGGGGTTGGTCGCATCGACCACGACCGCGCCCTGCAGGGCGCCCGCCTCGAGGGACAGCACGACGTGCAACGGCAGGGTCAGGGCGATGACGTCGCTGGTCACAGCGAGATCCGGAAGGCCGACGTGCAGAGCACCGGGCAGCTTCGCGGCGAGCGCGGGCGGGGCGGAGCGGCCGGTGACGGCGACCTCGAGCCCGCGGCGCAGCGCCGTGCGGGTCAGCGCCGAGCCGATCTTGCCCGGGCCGAGCACGCCGAGCCGCGGGGTGTGCGGGGCGCGGACGGCGACAGGGGCGAGCACCGGGGTGCCGCCGTCGGCCTCCCCTCCACCGGGCTCCTCGGCCTCCGGCCGGGGCGCGTGCCCGCGCAGCGCGGTCTCGAGCAGCTCTCGGGCGAGGGCGTCGTTGCGGCGGTGGCAGGGGGCGTTGGTGTTCGGGCGGGCGAAGGCGGCGATGGGCAGCTCGGAGGTCCAGGGGCCGACGGCCCACAGCCGCTCGCGCGCCGTGCCGTCGGGGCCGATCACGCGGTGGCGGGCGTCGGTGTCGAGGGCGCCGGGCGAGGCGGCGGACTCCCGCCCGAGGGCTGCGTCGCCGCCCGTGACCAGGTCGCGCAGCAGCGGGTTGGTCGACTCCTGCAGCGAGGGCTCGGGCAGGAAGGCGTCCACGAGCGCGCCGGCCGCGACCTCGATGCCGGTGGCGCCGCGGGCGCGGAACCGGCCGCTGACCTCGTCGGCCGTGACTCGCAGGCCCGGTCCGAGGAAGCGGATGATGCCCGCGCGCTCGAGGGCGAGCAGCTGCTGGAGGCGGTGCGGGGGCGGGCCGGAGTCGACGAAGCTGAACAGCGAATGCCACCAGCGGGGGTAGCCGCTGGCCGCGCCGCCGCGCAGGCGGGTCGCGGGAAGCTGGTCCACCAGCACGCCGTGCAGCTGCAGCAGCAGCTGGAAGAGGGTGCGGGCGGCGGTGACCTCGTCGCCGATGCGGTCGCGCAGGTCCGCCTCGATATGGCCGACGACGGCATCGCGCGTGGCCTGTTCCGCGAACTCGGGCAGCGTGGTCGCGCCGAGATCAGAGAGCGGCTCGTCGAGCCAGGCCAGCGGCTCCTCCCCCTCCTGCGGGAGAGGCGCGCCGGGGACCTGGTGGGCGATCTCGGCGGCGATGAGCGGCAGCACATCGGTGCGGAAGTCGAGCAGGCCGTTCTCGTCCTCGAGGGCGCGGAGGTTCGCGGGGGTGACGTGCACGAGCTCGCCGAGCCCGGTCGGGGCGCCCTCGTCGCGCACCTTCGAGTGGTAGGGGACGCCGCGGCGGGAGCCGGCCCAGAGCCGGGGCTCCTCGCCGGAGGGGAGGTAGTCCAGGCGGCCTCGCAGATCGGCGGCCGCGTCCGCTCCCGCGCTCTCCGCCTCGGAGGCGGGGACGAAGCGGCCGCCGCGCCCCTCGGTCAGCAGCGCCATGAGGTCGATGAACGCGAGTCCCATGCCGCGCACGATCACGTCCTGCCCGGCGCCGAGCAGCTCGACCTGCGCGTCGGAGGCCTGGGAGGGGCCGAGATAGGTGCCGCCGTGACGGCGGGCGAAGGCGGCGAGCTCGTGGCGGGCGGCGTTCGGGCGGGAGTCGGTGTGGCCGGCTGCCAGCAGCAGCAGGTCGGCGGGCAGGGGGGCGCGGTCCTCGAGCTCGACGTTCCAGGTCGCGGGACCGTCGCCCGCGCGCACTGCCGTCGCGGTGGTGCGGTGCGCGGTCACGGACACCGTGGAGGGCAGCGCCGCGAGCACCTGCCCGAAGAACCACTCGAGGTAGAGCGCCTGGACGCGCCGGGAGGCGAAGTCCGTCGGCCCGAGCGCGTGGATCTCGGCGAGACGGGTGGTGCCGGCCGTCGGCGCGGCGATCGTGCCGCGGCGGATCCCGTCAGCCCATTCGGCCAGCGACGGACCGGCGACCACGGGCCCCTCGGCCTCGACGGTCTCATCGGTGAAGATCGAGACGTCCGCGGCGCGGGAGTTCATCAGCAGCAGGGGGCTCTCCTCGGCCCGCCAGATCCGGCCGGCGCCGGGCATGTGCGGGTCGACGATGTCCACGTGCAGCGGCGCCTGGGCGAGGCGCTCGGCCGGCCCGGGCACGCCGGCGTTCGCGCCGAGCCGCTCGAGCACGCCGATCGCGCGCGGCCCGCCGCCGACCATCACCAGGCGCGACGGGGCGCCGCGGCGGGTGTCGTCCGCGCTGGTGGGGGTCGGTGCGCTGTGCCGAGAGTTCATGCGTGCGGGTCCCTTCCGAGGCTCCTCTGTGTCACAACGTGACGCGTCATAGTCGTCACCTTGCATCTCCATTAGATTCGCTTATAACGTCGAGCCTCGCAAGCCTCGACCGGCCTGCGGTTCACGTTCCGTCACGGAAGGCACACCATGACCTCCTCCGTCGTCACCCACGACACAGCCCGCCGCGCCGACGCGCCCGGCGCCGCCTCGGGGACCGACATCATGTCGTGCCCGCCCGAGACAGGCCCCGAGGATCGTGCGTCGCTCGGCCCGATCAGCGATGAGGAGCTCTCCCGCCTGCGCGTCGTCCCCGCCCGGCACCCGGGCCGGATCGTGCTCGCGGTGCTGGTGGGCCTGCTCGCGGCCGCAGTGCTGTGGTCCTTCGTGACCAATCCGCGCTGGGAGTGGGGAGTGGTCGCGCAGTGGTTCTTCGCCGAGTCGATCATCCGCGGGCTGCTGGAGACGCTGAAGCTCACCGTGCTCGCCGGCGCCGTCGGCTTCGGACTGGGACTCGTCCTCGCCCTGATGCGCCTGTCGAACTCCTCCCTGATCTCGTCGGTGAGCTGGACGTTCTCCTGGATCTTCCGCTCCACGCCGCTGCTGGTGCAGCTGCTGCTCTGGTACAACCTCGGCTACCTCTACGAGAGCATCACGCTCGGCATCCCGCTGACCGACGTCACCTTCGTCGACGCCCGCACCAGCGACCTGATGACCCCGATGATCGCCGCGGTCCTCGGGCTCGGCCTGCACCAGGCCGCCTACGCCGCCGAGCTCATCCGCGGCGGGATCCTGTCGGTGGACCAGGGCCAGATCGAGGCCGCCAGCGCCCTGGGCATCCCCGCCCGCGACCGCTCGCTGCGGATCGTGCTGCCCCAGGCGATGCGCGCGATCCTCCCCACCGCGTTCAACGAGATCATCGGCCTGGTCAAGGGCACCTCGATCGTGTACGTCCTCGCGCACGCCGAGCTGTTCTTCACCGTGCAGCTGATCTACGGCCGCACCCAGCAGGTGCTGCCGATGCTGCTGGTCGCGACGGTCTGGTACGTCGTGATCACCTCGCTGCTGTCCATCGGGCAGTACTACATCGAGCGCCACTACTCCAAGGGCGCGGTGCGCACCCTGCCGCCCACCCCGCTGCAGCGGCTCCGCGCCCGCCTCGGCCGCCGCCCCGTCACCGCAGGAGCCGCCGCATGAGCCCGCTGACCTCCCTGCTCCGCCGCCGTTCGGCCGACGGGACGCAGTCGACCGCCGACGCCCGTCCGGCCGACGCGACCAGCCCGTCGGCCGCCCTCCCCTCCTCGTCGGCCGACGGTCCGCGCGGCGGCCTCGTCGAGATCCGCGGGGTGCACAAGTCCTTCGGCGACCTCGAGGTGCTGCGCGGCATCGACCTCACGATCGCACCCGGCGAGGTGACCGCGATCCTGGGCCCCTCGGGCTCCGGCAAGTCCACCCTGCTGCGCTCGATCAACCATCTCGAGCCCGTCACCAGCGGCCTGATCAGCGTGGACGGCGAGGTGATCGGCTACCGCCGCGACGGCGACCTGCTGCACGAGCTGCGCGAGCCCGAGGTGCTGCGCCAGCGCACCGCGATCGGGATGGTGTTCCAGTCCTTCAACCTCTTCGCCCACATGACGGCGCTGGAGAACATCACTGAGGCGCCCCGTCGGGCGCTCGGCGTGAAGCGCACCGAGGCGGAGGCGCATGCCCGGGAGCTGCTCGCGCTCGTGGGCCTGTCCGAGAAGGCGGGCGCCTATCCGCGCCAGCTCTCCGGCGGCCAGCAGCAGCGCGTCGCGATCGCCCGCGCGCTCGCCCTGCGCCCGAAGGTGTTGCTGTTCGACGAGCCGACCAGCGCCCTGGACCCCGAGCTGGTCGACGAGGTGCTCGCGGTGATCCGTTCACTCGCCAGCGCAGGGACCACGCTCGTGATCGTCACGCACGAGATCTCCTTCGCCCGCGACGTCGCCGACACCGTGGTGTTCATGGACCAGGGCCGGATCGTCGAACAGGGCCCTCCCGCGCAGGTCATCGACTCCCCCACCCATGAGCGCACCCGCTCCTTCCTGCAGCGGGTCCGCACCGACTCCCCCACCGCCACCACCTCCGAGGACCCCTCATGACCCTCCCCCGCCCCGCGCGCCCCACCCGACGCACTGTCGCCGCAGGCGGCCTGCTGCTGCCGCTCGGCCTGCTCGCCGCCTGCTCTGATCCGGTACCCGCCGCGACCGGCGCGGCCGAGGGCTCCGGTTCCGACGCTTCCGACGGCGGCGGCTCCGGCCCCGCCATCGACACCTCCGGCACGCAGGAGCTGATCCGCGCCGAGGCCGATGAGCAGGTCGCCGCGCTGCTGCCGACGGAGATCGCCGAGTCCGGCGTGCTGCGTGTGGGCATCAACGGCACCTCCTCCGCGCCGCTGAGCTTCCTGGCCGACGACAACCAGACCTACATCGGCTCCGAGATCGACGTGGCCCGGATCGTCGCCGACAAGCTGGGCCTGGAGTTCGAGCTGAAGCTCACCACCTGGGAGAACTGGCCGCTGAAGCTCGAGGCCGGGGAGTTCGACGCGGTCCACGCCAACATCGGCATCAACGCCGAGCGCCTGCAGAAGTTCGACTTCGCCTCCTACCGCGCCGCGTACATGTCCTTCCTGGTCAAGAAGGGGGCCGAGGGCTGGCTCGAGGACGCCGACTCGCTGTCCGGGAAGATCATCGCCGTCGGTGCCGCGACCAACCAGGAGCGGATCCTCACCGACTGGAACGCCGAGCTCGAGAAGGCTGGGAAGGCCCCGGCAGAGCTGAAGAACTACTCCACCGAGGCCGACACCCTGCTTGCCCTCGGCTCCGGCCGCGTGGACGGCTACATCGCCCCCTTCGCCTCGCTGAGCTTCATCGCCTCCCGCCGCGACGACGTCGAGCTGCAGGGCCGGATCAACGCCGGCTGGCCCGACGAGACCCTCGTCGCGGGCACCTTCCCGGCCGGCAGCGGCCTCGCCGAGCCCTATGCCGCCGCGCTCAACGCGCTGATCGCCGACGGCACCTACGCGCAGGTGCTCGAGCGGTGGCAGCTGACCGAGGAAGCCCTCCCCGAATCCCGCGTCCACACCAAGGAGAACCCGTGAGCACCACCGTCACGCCCGACGAGACCACCCGCCCGGGCGCCGCGCCCGGCACCGATTCGTCGGCCGGCCCCGCCGCCGAGGGAGGCGCGGGCACCCTGCCCGTCCTCGCCGTCGACCTGGTCACCGCCCCGTCGCTGCTGGAGGGCCTCGCCCCGCTCGCCCGCGGCCTCGAGGACGCCGGGATCGGCGCGCTGACCCTGAGCGACGGCGGCCTGCACCCGATCCACGTCGCCGCGCACCTCGCACCCCTGACCCGCGGGATCGGCCTGCTGCCCCGCACCGACGCGATCTATGTCGAGCCGTTCCACCTGGCCACGCAGCTGATGAGCCTGGACCACATCAGCCACGGCCGGGCCGGCTGGCTGCTGCAGGCCGAGACCGACCCGTCGGCCGCCGAGGCGGTGGGCCGCGAGGTGCTGGGCCTGGAGGCGACCGCCCGCGAGGCCGCCGACGTGCTCGAGGCCGCCCGCACGATCTGGGGCACCTGGGCGCCGGACGCCGTGGTGCGCGACACCGAGCGCGGCGTGTACGTCGACGCCTCGCGCCTGCAGTACGCCGATGTCGAGGCGGAGACCTTCAGCGTGCGCGGCCCGGCGATCACGCCCCGCTCCCCGCAGGGCCTGCTGCCCGTCCTCGTCGCCGACACCGATAGCGCGGCCGCCGGCGAGCGCGTGAGGGGCGAGCTGGCCGACGGGCGGGTGCTGGACCTCGACGTCTCCGGTGGGGCCCGTGCCGAGGAGCTCGCCGCGAAGATCGCCGCGGCCCTCGAGCAGGCCGGGGCCGGCCCGTCGGTCGATGCCGAGCAGGTGCGGCTCGTGCGCCTGGTGGGCCTGGACCTCGAGGCCGACCCGCTGGGCACCGTGCGCCAGCTGGCGGACGAGCTCCGCTCCCGCGGCCTGATCGCCCCCGCCCCGGCCGCGTCGGACGCATCGGACGCGGCCTCGGCCTCGGCCTCGGTGCCTGCGTCGGGCCGCACCCTCCGCGACCTGCTCGGCCTGCCCGAGACCCCCTTCCGCCTCGATCCCTCCCGGCGCGCCGACCGCGCCCGCCTCACCTCCGAGGAGAACGCATGAGCACCGCCACCACCCCGCTGTCCGACGCGCCGCTGTCCGAGGAGGCCGCCGCGCTCGCGACCGGCCCCGCCGAGCACCCGCTCCACCCCGAGCACACCCCCACCGGGCAGCTCTCCTTCGGCGCCTTCTTCCAGGGCGTGAACTCCTCGACGATCTGGCGCCTGCCCGAGAGCGGCGACCAGGTCGCATGGGAGTCCTTCGAGTCGCTGGTCCGCACCGCCGAGCGCGGGAAGTTCGCGGCGTTCTTCCTCGGCGAGGGCCTGCGGCTGCGCGAGCACCGCAGCGTCCCCTTCGAGCTCGACGTCGCCGGTCGTCCCGACGCCCAGACGCTGCTCGCGGCGCTGGCCGGCGTGACCGAGAAGATCGGCCTGGTCGCCACGCAGAACACCACCTTCAACGACCCGGTCGACCTCGCGCGGCGCCTGCAGACCCTCGACCTGCTCTCCGGCGGCCGCGCCGGCTGGAACATCGTCACCACCGACAACACCTGGACCGGCGAGAACTTCCGCCGCGGCGGCTACCTCGACCACGCCGACCGCTACATCCACGCCGAGGCATTCCTGCAGGTCGCCGAGCAGTACTGGGCCGGCCAGAAGATCTCGCACGACGGCGCCCACTACACGGTGCGCGCCCAGGGCGACCTGCCCCGCTCCGCGCAGGGCCGGCCCGTCCTCTTCCAGGCCGGCGCCTCCCCCGCCGGTCAGGACTTCGCCGCCCGCACGGCCGACGTCATCTTCTCCCCGCACGGCTCCCTCGCCGCGGCCGTCGAGTTCCGTCGCAGCATCGTCGAGCGCACCGTCGCCGCGGGCCGCGACGCCGGCGCCGTGAAGATCCTCCCGGGCGCCGAGATCATCCTCGCCCCCACCGAGGCGGAGGCCGACGAGAAGGTGCGCTGGGTGCGCGACCACCAGATCGGTCCCGAGCAGGCCATCGCCCTGCTCGAGCAGTACTGGGGCCGCGACCTCTCCGAGTTCGACCCCGAGGGGCCGCTGCCGGACGTGCCGCCGGAGGTCGTCGAGTCCGGCGTGACCCGCGGCGCCGGCTTCCAGTTCGAGAAGGCAGAGCAGCTCACCCGCCAGTGGCGCGAGGAGGCGGCCGAGAAGGGCCAGAACATCCTCGAGTTCGCCCGGGAGAAGTCCGGGGCGCGCCGCGGCGAGTTCACCGGCAGCTACGACGACGTCGCGGACCGGCTGACGGAGTTCGCACGGCTCGGAGCGATCGACGGCCTGAACATCACGCCGTGGCTGATCCCCTCGGGGCTCGACGACATCGTCGACCACCTCATCCCGCGCCTGCAGGAGCGGGGCGTCTACCCGGCCGAATACGCCGGCAGCACCCTGCGCGAGAACCTGGGCCTCTCGCGGCTGTGACCCGGTGAACGGGGCGGGGCGGGGGCGGCGCAGCCGATCACGGCCCTCCCCCGCCCGGACGCCGCGTGCGCTCACCTTTTGCTGGCGCCACGACTCATCCGGCCCACCGCATGAGTCCTGGCGGCAGCAAAACCTGCCGCGCTTCGGCCGATCCAGGCCCAGCACGGCGCTGGGTTCATCGTCTCGCCGCACTGCCGGAGAGGTCCGACGGGGCCGACGGGCCGGCCGCCTCCTGACGGTCCGGACGGGCATGACCCCGCCCTCCCGAACCGCCCAGAACGCCGTCGGCGAAGTCATAAGCCAGGCTTGCCACCGGCGGATACCATGGCAGGCATGGACCCCCGCAGGCTTCTCATCTTCCGGACCGTGGTGCGCAACGGCTCGATCGGCGCCGGCGCGCGCGAGCTCGGCTGGACGCAGCCCGCCGTCTCCCAGCACCTCGCCGCGCTCGAGAAGGAGGTGGGCACACAGCTGCTGCTGCGCTCCTCCTCCGGGATCACCCCCACGGAGGCGGGCTCGCGCCTGGCCCTGCACGCCGAGGCGATCGCCGCGCAGCTGCACGCCGCCGAGGAGGAGCTCGCCGACATCACCGCGCTGCGTCGGGGGACGGTGAAGTTCGGGACCTTCCCGTCGGCCGCGGCGGTGCTGCTGCCGCCGGTGCTCGCGCGCCTGGGCGAGAGCGCCCCGGATCTCGACGTCACCTTCGACGAGCTCGAGCCGCCGGACGCGGTGCCGGCCGTGCGCGAGGGCGAGCTCGACCTCGCGCTCGTGTTCCGCTACCCCTGCAGCGACATCGGCGACGAGGGCACGCTGGAGTGGACCCCGCTGATGGAGGACCGCGTGATGGTGCTGCTGCCCGCGGAGCATCCCCGCGCCGAGGACCCCGAGCTCACCCTCGGCGATCTCGCGAAGGAGCCGTGGATCGCGGGCTGCGAGCGCTGCCGGGCGAACCTGCTCTCGAGCGCACGCCGCGCCGGGTTCACGCCGCAGGTGCGCCACTCGACCGACGACTCGATCGTGGTGCAGCGCCTGATCACGCACGGCGGCGGCGTCGCGCTGATGCCCGAGACCACTCTCGAGGCCGCCCCGCCCACCGACGATCTCGTGGTGCGCCACCTGCCGGACCTCGACGACCGCATGATCGGCCTGATCAACCGTCGCGGCGCGCTGTCGATCCCGGCCGTCGCCGCGCTGAAGGACGCCCTGGTCGCCGAGACCACCAGGCGCCTCGCCACCGCCGCATTGATCTGACGCCGCGGCTCAGCCCCGCCTGCACAATGGGGACTCCAGCAGCACGCCGCGGAGCTGAGCTCCAGCGCGTGCCGCTGGAGTCCCGTTCCTGCAGATCGCTCTCGACGCGGATCCAGGCGTGGTCCGTACCCTGGGCAGATGCCCGGTCCTGATCCCGTCCCCGACACTTCCACGGCCCACGTCCCTGCCCGGGCGTGGCTGCGGCCCGTGCTGCTGCTCGTCGGCGGTGCTCTGCTCACGCTGCTGATGGTGCTGGCCGATCAGCTCATCGCCGCGATCGCGGTGGGGGCGTTCTCCCTGTTCATGGCGTACTGGACGAGCCCGCTGCGCTCCGGCCCGCACATCCCGCTCGCCTCCGCGCAGGAGCGGGTGCGGGAGGCCGACGGGACGGCGCCGACGATCGTGCTCTGGGCGCCCGGGGACCCGGCCTCGGCACGTCTGCAGGCCGCGATCCGTGCCCCGCGCGAGGACCTGATCTGGGTGAACGTGTTCAAGGACCCGGCCGCGCAGCAGCTGCTGGGCCGGTACGGCGGGGAGCGGATGCTGCCGCTCGCGCTGCAGGGCGAGGACGCCGCGCGCATCGACAACGTCTCCGAGCTCTTCGCCTTCCAGGACCGGACCCGGCAGGACGGTGCGCCCGGCGGCGCCGCGGGGGCGGGGCCGACGACGCCTGACCCCGGCGCCGACCCGTCGGCGCACACCGAGGAGCCGGGCGAGGACGAGTCCGACCCGCCGCGCGCCTGAGAGGGCGCGGCCGTCCCCGGCTCAGGCGCCGGGCAGCTCCCCGATCACGACCTTCCACTCGCGCGCGACGCGGTCCACGATCACGCGCTCGCGCTTGAAGGGGTCGCCGTCGAGCTTGGCAAGCGCGTCCTCGGCGGAGTCCGCGACCACGATCAGCAGCGCCTCCGAGCCGTCGTCCAGCGGGCCCGACAGCAGCAGCGTGCCCTCGCGGAGCAGCTCGGCGAGGTGCTCGCGGTGCTCGGGCCGGAACGTCGCCAGACGCTGGGCGTCGTCGATGTAGGTGTACTGGACGGCGAAGACGGCCATGGGATCCCCTCGGTGCGCGGCGGCCGACGGCGATGCCGGCCGATGATCTCCCGCCCATCCTGCCGCACCGCACGCCGCGGCCGACGGGACGTCCGGGGCCGGGTGCGCCGCCGACCTCGACAGCACCGGCCCGGGCCCGGTGGTCCTGACCGCACCGCGCCCGCCGTCGCTTCACCGAGCCGCACCACCTCGATCCTTCGCCCCCACTATTCCGCTCCTCCGTAATTCCGGATACCCTGATCGTGATCGACGGCCACCGCCGCCGACCCGTCACCTCAGGAGGTGGGAGATGGCCGAGGATCCGGAGCTGCGGCGGCGGCTCGACGCGCTCGAACGCCGGATCACGCAGCTCGAGGAGCGCGACGAGCCCGGTGCCGCGCCGCCTGCCGACGCTCCTCCCGCGGGCGCCCGATCCCGCTCCACCGCCGACGAGGACCCGTTCTGGGCCCTCACCGCCCTGAAGGCGCAGGTCCCGCCGCCGGGCGCCGTCGTCTACGCAGGCAGTGTCGAGGTCGGGGCGGGGCATGTGGAGTACCAGTGGGGCCGCCCCACCGAACACCTCCTGGCCGCGGACTGGGCCGAGCACGCCGAGACCGTCGCCGCGCTCGGACATCCGCTGCGCCTGGCGATCCTGCGACGGCTGGTCGACGGCGAGCACACCGTCGCGCAGCTCGTGGACGAGTTGGAGCTCGCCTCGACCGGCGTCGCCTACCACCACCTCTCCGCCCTGCAGACCGGCGGCTGGGCCACATCCCCGCGCCGCGGCAGCTGGGCGATCCCGCCGAGCCGCATCGTCCCGCTCCTCGCCATCGTCACCGCCCTCGAGAAAGGCTGACCATGCCGGACCTGCCCGCGACCCCGCCCGACGACGAGTCCCCCGACCCCCGCATCGGAATCCCGGGCAGCCCGTTCGCCGACCGTTCCGGTCAGCCCGCCCAGGCCGTGCCTGCTCCACGCCGCCGCCGTCCCTCACGGCGCATCGTGCTGACCGCGGCCATGCCCGCGGCAGCGGCGGTCGTCGGCCTGACGGCGCTCACCGCACCGCGCCCCGCCTCACTGGGCGCCCCGGCCGGCGACGAGGAGCTCGCCGCAGCACTCGCCCCTCACCTGGGCGGACACCGACGGGTCGCTGCGATCCTGGTCGAGGACGGGCAGTCGCGCCTGGCCGGCTTCGGCACCGGCGAGGGCGCAGCGCTGGAGAGCTCCGAGTTCGAGATCGGCTCGGTCTCCAAGACCTTCACCGGCGCACTGCTGGCCGTCGCGGTCGAGCGCGGGGAGCTCGCCACGGAGACCACCGTCGCCGAGGTGCTCGGCGCGGAGGCGGAGGGCAGCGCGATCGCGGACGTCATCCTCGCCGAGCTCGCCACCCACAGCTCGGGCCTGCCGCGCCTCGCCTCGGCCGCCGCCGGCGGCGGGAGCATCCTCGCAGGAATGCTGCGGAAGGACCCCTACCGGGGCCGCGATGCGCAGCAGGTCATCGCCGACGCCCTCGACGAGACGCCGTCGGGCCGCGGCGAGCATGCCTACTCGAACCTCGCCGTCGCCCTCGAGGGGCAGCTGCTCGCGACCGCCGCGAACACCGACTACGCCACGCTGCTCACCGAGAGGATCCTCGAGCCGCTCGGCATGACCAGCACGTACGCACCCATCACCGCCGAGAACCTGCGGGAGACGGCTCGGCGCGGGCACGGCACGAGCGGCCTGCGGCAGGGCATGTGGACCATGGACGGCTCCGCCCCGGCCGGCGGCATCCGCTCCACCCCGGCGGACATGACCCGGTATCTCACCGCCATGATCGACGGCTCCGCCCCGGGCGCCGCAGCCGCGACGGAGGTGCTGTTCGAGGAGAGCGGGGCGAGCTCCACGGCGATGAACTGGTTCCTCGAGGACTTCGGCAGCGGTCAGCCGATCACCTGGCACAACGGTATGACCGGCGGCTACGCCTCGTTCGTCGGCTGGGACCCGTCGAGCGGGCGAGGGCTTGCGCTGTTCTCGGACACCGCCCGCTCCCTCGACGAGCTCGCCGTGGGCATGCTCACCGGGGAGGTGGCGCTGTGAACGCGGTGCTGTCGCTGCTGCCGCTGCTGGTGGCGGCGGTCCTCGCGGTCGCGCTGGTGGTGACGATCGTGCAGATATGGGCCCGGTACCAGCATCCGATGCGTCTGGCGCTGCAAGCCGTCGGCGCCGCCTCGCTGATGGGTGTGATCGGCCTGGCGGGGCTCCTCCCGGATGCGCTGTGGTGGGTCAGCTGGGCGTTCACGCTCGCGATCCTGCTCGGCATCGCCTTCTCCGCCAGACGCCTGCTCGTCGGCGCCCCGCCGTCGGAGCCGAGCCCCCGCAAGGCCGAGCTCCTGGACCCGCCGCCCCGCAGCTCCGCGGTCGTCGAGGTGCTGTTCTGGCTGGCGCTGGTGGTCGTGGCGCTGATCGCCGGCTGACCACGCCTCGTCCCGAGCGGGGTCCTGGGCGCGTCAGGCGCCGATCCCCGGACCGGCCGGCGCCCTGCCTCAGCCCCGGATCGGCAGCCAGTCCAGCACGTCCTGGATGCCCTCGTCCCAGAACTCCCAGGTGTGGGCTCCGGGGCGCAGGCGCGAGGCGACCTCGACCCCGGCGTCCTCCGCCGCGGCGAGGAAGCGCCGGTTCTGGTCGATCAGCTGGTCCTCGGTGCCGCAGTCGAGGAACAGGGCGGGCAGCGCGGCCGGGTCGGAGGCGCCGAGCAGACCGAGCAGGTCATCGGCGGTGCCGGCGATCTCGCGCCCGCCCCAGAT
Organism: Brachybacterium paraconglomeratum; assembly: GCF_003994255.1. GTDB lineage: Bacteria > Actinomycetota > Actinomycetes > Actinomycetales > Dermabacteraceae > Brachybacterium > Brachybacterium conglomeratum. The sequence goes on from NZ_ML133862.1 coordinate 56,781, forward strand.
CCGCTCGGCGAGGTGGCCGGTGTGCAGCTCGAGCGGCAGGTTCGCGGGGTCCAGCGCCCCGGACAGGCTCGCCGCGGCCGCGAAGCGGTCCGGATGGTTCAGCGCCAGCTTGAACGCGCCGAAGCCGCCCATCGACAGGCCCGCGACGAAGGTGTCCTCCCGCGCGGTCGAGACGCGGAAGGTGCGCGCCACGATCCGCGGCAGCTCCTCGGCCACGAAGGTCCAGTACGCCTCCCCCACCGCCTCGTCGGTGTAGAAGGAGCGGCGCACCTCGGGCATCACCACGGCGATCCCCTTCTCCGTCGCGTAGCGCTCGATCGAGGTGCGGCGCTCCCAGATGGTGCAGTCGTCGCTGAGGCCGTGCAGGAGGTAGAGCACCGGCACGCCGGACTCGTCGGCCGCGGACCCGCTGGTCGCGTCGGCCCCTTCCATCCCGATCCCGGAGGCGGCCTGCGGCATCAGCACCACCATCGAGGTGCCCATGCCGAGGGACTCGGCGAAGAAGTCGGTGCGCAGGCGGATCATGTCTCTCCTCGATGAGCGGGCGGGCGTCGGCCCCAGCATCCCACCCCTCCTCCACCCGCCCGGCCTCACCCCACGCCTTCTGCTGCCGAGCCGACTGATGTCCACCCGCGCATGAGTCGTGGCGGCGGCAAGACCTCGCGGCGCCGGGAACGGCGCGGCGGTGACACGGCGGAAGGCGAAGCATCAGGTACGAGGGGAAGCGCTCCCGGACGCGGTCGTACGCACCGCGGCACGCGCGCCGCCCTCCTCCTCCGTGTGCCCCTGCGCCCCTCGATGCCTACGATGGCGGCATGACCGAGACCGCTCCCGCCGCCCCTGCCGCGCCCGCACCGCACGCCGCCCCTGCCTGGGCCCGAGACGCGATCTGCTGGCAGGTGTACCCGCTGGGCTTCTGCGGCGCGCCCCGCCACCGCGAGGACCTCACCGGCGAGACCTACGGCGGGGCCGACGGGGAGAACGTCGTGCACCGCCTGCGCCGGCTGACCGGCTGGCTCGACCATCTCGTCGCCCTCGGCGCGAACGTGCTGCTGCTGAACCCGATCTTCGACTCGGTCTCCCACGGCTACGACACCCTCGAGCACCGCCGGATCGACCCGCGCCTCGGCGACGAGGAGGACTTCGACGCGCTGGTCGCGGGCTGCCGCGAGCGCGGGATCCGCCTCGTGCTCGACGGCGTCTTCAACCACATCTCCCGCCTCCACCCCACAGCACGCCGGGCGATCGCCGCCGGCCCCGGCACCGAGGAGGGCGACCGGATCCGCTGGGCGGGCACGAGTCCCTACGGCTTCGAGGGCAACGACGACCTGGTCGAGGTGGACCTCACCGACCCCGTCGTCCAGGACCGGATCGTGGAGATCATGAGCCGCTGGCTCGAGCGCGGGGCCGACGGATGGCGGCTGGACGCGATGTACGCCGCGGGCGCCGAGGCGTGGGCGCCGATCCTCGAGCGGGTCCAGGCCGCGCACCCCGAGGCGTGGATCCTCGGCGAGGTGATCCACGGCGACTACCCCGCCTTCGCCGCCGCCTCCGGCGCGGACTCGATCACCCAGTACGAGCTGTGGAAGGCGATCTGGTCCTCGCTGCGCGATGGGAACCTCTTCGAGCTCGCGCATGCGCTGGGCCGACACCAGGACTTCCTCGACCGGTTCCGGCAGGCGGGCTCGGGCGCTGCGCCGCTGACCTTCGTGGGCAACCACGACACCACCCGCATCGCCTCACAGCTGACCGACGGCCGCGACCTCGCCGCCGCGACCGCGCTGCTGGCGCTGCTGCCGGGCGTCCCCGCGCTCTACGCCGGGGACGAGTTCGGCGCCGCCGCGGTGAAGGAGGAGCGCGCGGGCGGGGACGACGCGATCCGGCCCTGGTTCCCGGGCTCGCCCGACGAGGTCGTCGCCGCGCACGAGGCCGCCGACGCGGGCGGGGAGTCGCCCCGCTCCCTGCAGCTGCTCGCCCCGGAGGCGACCGGGCGGATCCTCGAGGCGCATCAGCGGCTGCTCTCCCTGCGCCGACGCGAGCGCTGGCTCACCACCGCCTCGGTCGCCGTGGACGAGTCGACGCTGACGAACACCTGGGCGCAGATCGTGCTGACCCCGTCGGCCGACGGGCTCGAGCCCGGGGCCGACGGCGCGGCCGACGAACGCCCCACCCCGCTCACTCTCGTCCTGAATCTCGGCGACGAGGACCTGCCGGCCCCGGGCGAGGTGCTCGAGACGGTCAACGGGGCGGACATGCTCGATGCCGTCGGCCCCGCCCCCGAGGGGACGGTCCCCGCCCACGGCATCGCGGTGGTGCGCTGAGCGGCGCTCCGCGCCTCCCCACGAGAGATGCCACGCAAATCCTCTAGCACGAACCTGCAAATAATCGTCTACCACTGACAACAAGATAAGCGCAGGACCTGGCTCGATGCTTGCGTCCACGCAAATAATGGTCGAGCCGCCTACAATTGTCGGATGATCGAGGCACAGGGCATACGCGCCCCCAGCTTCCCGTTCGACTCCCCTCTGGCAGCCAAGGCGGTCGCTCTCGAGAGGCTGCGCGGCGACCTGCCGCGCTCGACCGCCCACCTGCCGGTCCTCGCTGAGCTCGCAGACCTCCGTCGCCTCATGTCGAGCATCACCTCCGCTCGGATCGAGGGGAACCACACCACGGTCGTCGACGCGGTGGACGCGGCGCGGAGTCGGGAGGCCCAGCCCCGTCTGCCGCTCGGCGACTCCGTCGAGGAGATCCTCCACCTCGACGAGGCGGCACGATTCCTCGACGACCAGGTCTCCACCGGGTCCCCGCTCTCCCATGCGCTGGTCCGAGAGCTCCATCGGCTGACGACAGAGGGGCTCGAGCGTGAAGGTGATGCCACCCCGGGCTCCTACCGTCGTCACGAGGTCTCGATCCAGGGCTCAGAGCATGCGCCGCCTCTCGCTTCGACGGTCCACGCACTCATGACCGAGCTGCTCGATTTCGCCAACGCTCCCTCGCCCCCGCACCTGCACCTCGTGCGCATGGCGATCGCCCACCACCGCTTCGTCTGGATCCACCCCTTCGCGAACGGGAACGGCCGTGTCGCCCGGCTCTTCTCCTACGCGATGATCCGCGCCCAGGGCTTCGCCCCGGACGTGGAGTACCAGACCGTGAACCCGACGACTGTGTTCGGCGCCGATCGTCAGCGCTACTACGACCGACTGGCCGCCGCGGACTCGCTCGAGGATGATGCTCTCGTGGCCTGGACGGAGTTCGTCCTCGACGGGCTGCTCGGGGATCTCGAGGCCGTCCACGCCCTCTCCCGCGGCGATGCCCTGCGCTCGCTCGTCGCGTCTGCGATCGATCGAGCGCTCCAGGCCGACCGGCTCGGTGCGGACGAGGCGGCCGCACTGACCGCCGTGGCGTCGGGCGCCCCGTTCAAGTCCGGCGACCTCGCCGAGCAGCTCGGCACGAACGCCTCCGGGCGCTCCCGGGCGTTGAACTCGATGCTCGACCGTCAGCTCATCCAGCGGGTCACGCCACAGGGGAGGATCTACCGGATCCGCCTGTCGCCCAATCCGCTCACCCCGTTCCTGTTCACCGAGCTCGACGCACTGGGGATGCTCCCGGGCATCCTCCGCGACGATCCGTGAGGCAGACCGCCGGCCGAGGCCGCTGACCGACCGCCCCAGCCGCTGACAAGGCATGCCGTCGTAGGCTCGGGGCATGAGCACCGCGATCAAGCCCGCCGAGTCCGTGAACACCGCCCCCGTCGTCGCCGCAGGACTGATCGGCGGCTGGCTGACCGCGCGGGAGACCGGCATCCGCCCGCTCGGCGGCGTGGTCCTCGCCGCGGCCGGGATCTACGCGGGCCGCACCTGGCTCGCCCGCCGCGGCCCCGCGACCACCGCCGTGCTCGGCGCGACCTACGTGCTCGGCTTCGGCCTCTCCCACCCGCTGGCGAAGAAGATCGGCGCCTGGCCCGCGGTCCTGACGGTCACCGCCGCCTCCGCCGGCGCCGCCGCGCTGCTGTCCGACGCCGCCTACGGCGAGTGGCAGCCCGCCGAGCCGGAGGCCTGACCCGTCGGCCGGGCGGCGCGCAGCAGCGGACGGACCCGGAATGCGCTGCCTCCCGCGGCGATAGTTGACTAGGCTAAGTCCTCGTCCCCGAACGTCGGGGCGCACTCCCCTCTGAGGAACTCTCTCCCCATGCTCGGCACCATGAGCCGCCTCTGGCAGACAGTCCGCCCCATCCGCATCCGCCTCTTCCTCGGCCTGCTCAGCGCCATGACAGCCTCGCTCGTGGCGCTGATGATCCCGCAGGTGCTCGAGGTCATCGTCAACCGCCTCGGCAGCGACGCCACCGCCATCACCATCTGGACCGGCGGCGCGATCGTGCTGGGGCTCGGCATCGTCGAGGCCACCCTGATCTGGCTGCGCCGCACCTTCGCCGTCGCCCCCTCGACCAGCGTCGAGAAGCAGATCCGCGTGGGCTTCTACGAGAAGGTCCAGCACCTGCCCGTCACCTTCCACGACGGCTGGGGCTCCGGCCAGCTGCTCTCGCGCATGATGAGCGACATCAACCAGATCCGCCGCTGGATCGCGTTCGGCATGATCATGGCGGTCACGAACGCGGTGACGATCGCGGTGGGCATGGTGCTGCTGATCCGCTCCAGCGCGCTCCTGGCGCTGATCTTCTTCATCGCGGCGGTGCCGGTCTCGATCATCGCCTACCGCTTCAACCGCACCTTCTCGGTCCTCTCCCGCCGCTCGCAGGACCAGAACGGCGATCTCGCCACCACCATCGAGCAGTCGGTGCAGGGCATCCGCGTGCTGAAGGCCTTCGGGCGGGGGCCGACGGCGCTCGAGGGCTTCACCGAGCAGGCCGAGGAGCTGCGCCGCACCGAGGTGAAGAAGGCCACCGCGATCGCCCGCTTCGACATGTTCATGTTCATGCTCCCCGAGCTCGCGATCGGCGTCGCGCTGCTGGTGGGCCTGCACCTGACCGCGAACGGCTCGATCACCACCGGCCAGCTCGCCTCCTACTTCGCGACCGCGACCCTCGTCGTCGGCCCGGTCCGGATGCTCGGCATGCTGCTGGGCCAGGCGGTGAACGCGAGCACCGCGCTGGACCGCCACTACGAGGTGATGGACGCCGAGAACACGATCGTCTCGCCCGAGCATCCCGCCCCGGTGGACCCGGCCGCGGCGACCGGGGCGGTGCGCCTGGACGGCGTGCACTTCCGCTACGCCGACGCCCCCGACCACGTCGGCGACGTGCTGGACGGGGTGGACCTCGACATCCGCCCCGGAGAGACGATGGCGCTGGTCGGCGTCACAGGCAGCGGCAAGTCCACGCTGCTGCAGCTGGTGCCGCGGCTGTACGACACGACCGCCGGCGCGATCCGGATCGACGGCGTGGACATCCGCGACATGGACCTCACCGCGCTGCGCACCCTCACCGCGGTCGCCTTCGAGGACGCGACCCTGTTCTCCGACTCGGTGCGGGAGAATGTCCTGCTCGGCGCCGACCCGGCCCTCTCCGATCGGGAGGCCGAGGACCTGCTGCACCTCGCGCTGCGCACCGCGGATGCGACCTACGCCTACGAGCTGCCCGACGGGGTCGACACCCGCATCGGCGAGGAGGGCATGAGCCTCTCCGGCGGCCAGCGCCAGCGCCTGGCGCTGGCCCGCGCGATCGCCGCGAAGCCGGCCGTGCTGCTGCTGGACGACCCGCTCTCGGCGCTCGACACCAAGACCGAGGAGACCGTCACCGCACGCCTGCGCGAGGTGCTCCAGGGGACGACCACCCTGATCGTCGCCCACCGCACCTCGACCGTGGCGCTCGCCGACCGGGTCGCGCTGCTGGACGACGGGCGGGTGGTCGCCGTCGGCACCCACACCGAGCTGATGGCGAGCTCGGCCCGCTACCGCTGGGTGATCGCGAACCAGGAGGAGGAGCGGCGCCGCGACCAGGACATCGAGACGCTCACCGGCGAGCTCGAGCTCCGCGCCATCCAGGAGGAGGGCCGATGACCACCACCGCACCGCTCGACCAGGACGGCGCCGACGGCGGCGCCCTCACCCCCGAGGAGGCGAAGGCCTCCCGCAAGCGCTCCTTCGCCCTGCTGGGGGAGCTGATCTCCCCGGTCAGGGGCCAGTTCGTGATCATGGGCGTGATGGTCGTCGTCGCGCAGCTCGCGGTCGTCGCGGGACCGGCGATCATCGCCCGGGGCATCGACCACGGCCTGCCCGCACTGCTGGACGGGGATCCGTGGCCGGCCTTCCAGGCGGCGGCCCTCGCCGTCGCCGCCGCGATCGTCGGCGGCGTGCTGACCTTCGGGTACGTGCGCCAGTCCGTCGTCGTCGGCCAGCGGATGCTGCTCTCGCTGCGACGGAAGGTCTTCCGCTTCACCCAGAAGCAGGACCTCGAGTTCCACGAGTCCTACACCTCCGGCCGGATCGTCTCGCGGCAGACCTCCGACATGGAGGCGCTGCGGGAGCTGCTGGACTCGGGCGTGAACGTCATGGTCGGCGCGTCGCTGTCGATGGTCTTCACGATCGTGGTGATCGTGGGCATGGACCCGGTGACGGGCCTGGTCATGCTGCTGATGCTGATCCCCTGCCTCGCGCTGACGGTCTGGTTCCAGAAGCGCTCGAGCGTCGAGTACCGCGCGATCCGCACCCACTCGGCACGGCTGATCGTCCATTTCGTCGAGGCGATGGCCGGGATCCGCGCCGTGAAGGCGTTCCGCAAGGAGGACCGCAACCACGCCGAGTTCGACCGCCTCGCCCAGGACTACCGCGATGCGTCGATGCGCTCGATCAACGTCTTCGGCATCTACCAGCCGGCGCTGCGCGTGCTCGCCAACGTCACCATCGCCGCGGTGCTGGTCGTCGGCGGGTTCCGGGTGCTGCACGGCGATCTGCAGGTCGGCGTGCTGGTCGCGCTCGTGCTCTACTCGCGTCGCTTCTTCCAGCCGATCGACGAGATCGCGAACTTCTACAACGCCTTCCAGTCCGCGGTGGCGGCGCTGGAGAAGATCGCGAACCTGCTGGCCGTGCAGCCGCACGTGAAGGAGTCGCCGTCGCCGACGCCGCTGCCCAGCTCGGACGGGCAGATCGACTTCGAGGACGTCTCCTTCCGCTACTCGGCCGACGGGCCGCTGGTGCTGCAGCCGATGGACCTGCACATCCCGGCCGGGCAGACGGTGGCGCTGGTGGGTCAGACCGGCGCCGGGAAGTCCACGGTCGCGAAGCTCATCGCCCGCTTCTACGACGCGACCGAGGGCAGCGTGCAGCTGGACGGCGTGGACCTGCGCGACGTGTCGATGCAGGACCTCACCCGCAACATCGTCATGGTCACGCAGGAGGCGTACCTGTTCTCCGGCACCGTCGCGGACAATATCGCGCTGGGGAAGCCGGGCGCGAGCCGCGAGGAGATCGAAGCGGCGGCCCGCGCGATCGGGGCCGATGAGTTCATCGAGAAGCTCCCCTACGGCTACGACACCGACGTGAACAAGCGCGGCGGCCGCGTCTCGGCCGGCCAGCGGCAGCTGATCTCCTTCGCCCGCGCCTTCCTCGCCGATCCGCGCGTGCTGATCCTCGACGAGGCCACCAGCTCGCTGGACATCCCCTCCGAGCGGATGGTGCAGGAGGGGCTGACGAAGCTGCTCGGCAGGCGTACCTCGCTGATCATCGCCCACCGCCTGACCACCGTGATGATCGCGGACCGGGTGCTGGTGGTGCACGACGGGCAGGTCGTCGAGGACGGCTCCCCCGCCGAGCTCGTCGCCGCCGGCGGCCGCTTCGCGGCGCTGTACCAGGCGTGGCAGGAGTCGATGTAGCGCGCCGGGATCGCCCCTCTCACCGGGAGCGCGCGGCACGGACCCCGCACTCGACACCTGATGTGGCCCAGTTCCCACGACAGTTGTGCGGAAACGCTGGCGCAGGCGGTCGGCGCCGGTTATCTTCCTGCTGTCACACCGGTTCCGATCCTGAGGAGAGCCGACGAGAGTCGGCCGTCACCCGCGGATCCCCTGCTCCTCAGAGGTCATCCCATGCACCTGCCCCTGCTCTCGCGCGCCCGATTCCTGGCGCTGCTGCTCGCCGCGCTCGTGGTCGCGGTCCCGCTCGCGGTCGCGGTCGCCCCGCCCGCTGATGCCGCGGTGAAGAAGCCGCTGGACATCGTGAAGGTGTACTACGACCCGCCCGGCCGGGACTACTCGAGGAACTCCGAGTACGTGAAGGAGTACATCCAGGTCAAGAACACCGGGAAGACCACGCTGACCCTCACCGGCTTCGTGATCCGCGACAACGGCCCCCAGAAGTACACCTTCCCCAAGGGCTTCAAGATCGCCCCCGGCAAGACCGTCACGATCCGCTCGGGCACCGGGAAGAACACCTCCACCACCCTGTACTGGGGCAAGGCGAGCTTTATCTGGAACAACACCGGCGACACCGCGCGCCTGTACAGCTCCAAGGGCACGCTGCTCGAGTCGTGCAAGTTCGCAGGCGGCGTCAAGAAGGCGACGAAGACGACGGTCCGCACCGACGCGACGACCGCCTACTGCTGACCCGGCGCGGGGCCGACGGCTGCCCGTCGGCCCCGCAGGCGTTCCCGCGGGAACGTCGTCGGCGCCCGATCTGTCAGATCCCGCGTCGGATCCCCGTCGGACGCCCGACGGAGCGTTCCCGCGGGAACGTCACATCGGGCGGTTCTGTCATCTCCCGCCGCCCGGTCAGGCGCCGAGCATCTCCCGCAGCGCGGGGGTGACCCCCTCGACCTCCACCGGCACGTCGGGCCGACGCAGCAGCTCGGGCGTGACGAGGAAGCGCTGCTGCTCCTCGCTGGAGCCGGGGATCGTGGAGATCTCGGTGCCGTTGTCGATGTAGCCGCAGGCGCGGGAGACCCCGTAGGAGGGGGCGTTGCCGACCACGGCGGCGGACTCGGCCCGCAATGCGCCGAGGTGGTCGAAGGCGAGCACGAGCATCGCCTGGCGCATGAGTCTGCCGTACCCGTTCCCGTGGGCGTCGAGGGTCAGCCACGAGCCGGAGGTGACGGTGCGCCGCTCGGCGAAGCGCTGGGCGGAAACGTCCTGCGCGCCGATCAGCCGGCCTCCCGCCCACACGCCGAAGGCGAGTGTCCAGCGCTCGGGTGAGATCCCGCTGCGCAGCGTCCACTGGAAGCGCAGCGCTTCGCGCACGCGCGTCTCCGGCTCGGCGCGGTACCAGGGGAACACCTGCGGGGAGGTCGGGTCCTCGAAGATCGGCCGACGGATCAGCGCGGCGTACTCGGGCAGGTCCTCATCGGACAGCGGCCGCAGGGTCAGGTCCCCGGCGCGGACGACGAGCCCGAGGGAGGGGTAGAGCGCGGACAGCGCGGGGAACGGCTCAGCACGGGTCTGCTCGGACATCGCCCTAGATTAGTCGCGGGCGACGGCGGCGATATCACGATGAGCGGAGCGCCGGGCGGCGCGGGCGGGAGCGTCGTCGCGGCGCACGGCCCGTCGGGGGCCGGCCGGCCGTACCCTGTAACGATGACCATCGACGTCCTGCTCTCCGGTTTCGCGCCCTTCGACGGTGCGGCGACCAACGAGTCATGGGAGGCCGTCCGGGAGGCGGTCCCGGCCCTGGTCGAGCGCGGCGTGGACGCGGAGGCGGTCGAGCTGCCGGTCGAGTTCGGCACCGCCTCGGAGCGTCTGGAGGAGGCGGTGCGGGGACTGCGTCCGCGGCTCGTGGTCGCCGTCGGCCTCGCCGCCGGACGCACCGCGATCACCCCGGAGCGGGTCGCGATCAACATCCGCGACGCCCGGATCCCCGACAACGCGGGCGCGAGCCCGGTGGACGAGCCGGTGGTGCCGGGCGCGCCCGTCGGCCGCTTCTCGACCCTGCCGGTCAAGGCGATGGTCGCCGCTCTCGCGGCCGGCGAGGTGCCCGCCGCGGTGTCGCAGACCGCCGGGACCTATGTATGCAATGACGTCTTCTACGCCCTGCAGCACCTGCTGGCAACCGACCCGGCGCTCGAGGGGATCCGGGGCGGGTTCGTCCACGTCCCCTCGGCCGACGTCGTCGACTCCCCCGCCACCGCACGGGCGCTGGTGCGGATGGTCGAGGCGGCGCTCTCCACGGAGGCCGACGTGCGCCTCGCGGGCGGCGCCGAGCACTGAGCGGCGGGAGCTGAAAGGCGGGGGCTGAAAGGCGGGGGCTGAAAGGCGGGGGCTGAAAGGCGGGGGCTGAGCGGGCGGCTCCCGACAGCTGGCGCCTCCCTGCCCCCGCCACCGCCGTGCCGCGATGCCGCGATGCCGCGAACGGGGGTGCACAGCGCCGCGGCGGTCCACCGACGGGGCCGGCGACTCGGTGGAAACGAGGCTCCGCACGGGTGTGCACATCCTCGCCGTCCACCTTCACAAGAAGTTATCCACAGCGTTCTCCACAGAGGTGGAGAAATGACATCCCTGTAGTTCCGCACGTACGAGCGTCGTCCCGGGCGTGTCGCGGCATTGCGCCGGCGCGACGACCAGTCCTCGCAGCGCCCCTCCGCAGCCCGCCGGCGACCTTCGCGCTCCATAGAATCACTGCAGGTCATGAGGCTTCCGCCGGGGGCTCGAATCGGACATTGCGCGCGCTCCTCGGCTCTGGATCATCTCCGCGCAGTGGGCGAGAACGTCTGCGCACCCCGCATCCACGGTGTATGGACCTGCGCTGTCCCCACTGTCCGTCCACACCGAGTCGGCAGTTGTCCACAGCCAGAGCGCGTCATCCCCAATACAGCAGCGAGTTATCCACATCGCGATCCACAGCTGGGGAAAACCACACCGGTGTAGTTCCGTCCGTGTCGTGACAGGGCTCTCGCGCACGGCCCGGGGATGCAGAACGGGGCGGCCCCGAGGGACCGCCCCGCCGTGCGGGAGGAGTGCGTCGTCGGCCCTCGAACGGGCCGCGCGCAACCTCGGTCAGGGACCGGGGAGGAGCACCGTCTTGACCGCCACGAGCACCGCGCACAGCACCACGGCGGCGACCACCAGCGCGCCGTGCGTGATCGCGGAGCGGCGGGCGAGCGCCTGCCGGTCCTGCCCGGCCACCGCCTTGGGGCGCAGCGCGTACATCCCCGCGGTGAGTGCCGCGCCGAGCAGGAGTCCGCCGAGGTGGCCCTGCCAGGAGATGTTGGGGACGGTGAAGGTGATCACCAGGTTCAGGGCGATCAGCACCCCGATCTGCGCGACCTGCCCGCCCATGCGCCGGTTGACGATGAACGCCGCGGCGAACAGGCCGAACACGCCGCCGCTCGCGCCGACGGTGCCGGTCAGCCAGGAGTACCCCATCGGATCGGCCAGGACGTACACCGCCGTGTGCCCGCCGAGCATCGAGACGAAGTAGATGGCGGCGAAGCGCGCGGGGCCGAGAGACCGCTCGAGGAACTGTCCCATCGCCCACAGCGCGTACATGTTCAGCGCCAGGTGCATGATCCCGCCGTGCAGGAAGCCAGCGGTGAGGAAGGTCCACGGCATCGCCAGCGCCCGGAAGGGGGCGAAGATGCCCAGCTGCTCGACGATCTGCGGAGCGACCATCTGCCCGAGATACGCGAGCACGCACAGCGCGATCAGCGTGTAGGTGACGACCGGGGCGCCGGAGCGCATGCGCCCGCCCATCGCGGTGCGGGGCCGGGTCGAGGCCTGCGCCCCTGCCAGCTCCCGCTCGCAGTCCACGCACAGCACGCCCACATCCGTGGGGCGCTGGCAGTCGGGGCAGGCCGGACGATCGCAGCGCTTGCAGCGCACGTAGCTGACGCGATCCGGGTGGCGCGGGCACACCGGCTGCTCCTGCGGCCCGCCGCCCACGGGGCCCTGCGGCGGTGGGGCGTCGGCGGCGCTGTAGCCGTAGCTGGGTCTGTCCATGGGTCTCATTCCACCACGGGCGGCTGGAGGGAGCCGGAGCCCTTGCGCGCCGTCGCCCGCCGAGATCAGCTCCGTGAGCAGGTGGTAGCCGCTCCTCCCGAGGTGGGGCCCGCCTCCTTGCACGCTCGGCGCGCAGGATCCCCCGGCCGCCGGGACACCAGTGCGGGGGCCGCGACGCGCCCGAGGGGCGAGGGAGCAGGGGACGCCGCGCAGGTCGTGCCCCTGGCTCGCGACGGCGGCGTGCGCGACCGAGGCGGGGCCCTCGCCGCGGCGCGGACCGACGAGGCCCAGGGCGACGAGGCGGTGGCCGGCGCGTCGGCGCGGGGTCTCGGCCAGAGGACAGGGCGGCGGCTCTCCGCGAAGGAGTGGGGAGCGGGTGACCGGGTCGGAGGCGCTGTCGACCGCCGATCGAGAGAGGCTCCCCTTACTTCGTTCTTGCAGGTCAGGCGAGGCTCACCTTGCTTGATTGGACTTAGTCCAGAGAGTAGGTTCGGGGCATGAGCCTCCTCGACATGCCCCCTCGCCGCCCGCCCGTCACCGATTCCCCCGACACCCCCGCCGCGTCGCACGGCGGCGCGCCGTCCGCCGAGCGCCCTGCGCCATCCGTCGGGCGGCCCTCCGGGCCCGCCGATGCGCATGCCCCGTCGGCCGACCGAGACCCGCGCACCTCCGTCTCGCGCGATCACGCCGAGGACCGCACCACGCGCTCGGACCGCATCAACCAGCTGCGCGCCGGGGTGCTCGGCGCGAACGACGGCATCGTCTCGGTCGCGGGCCTCGCCGTCGGCGTCGCCGGCGCCACCACCGACATCCGCTGGCTGCTGATCGCGGGACTCGCCTCGCTGGTCGCAGGCGCGCTGTCCATGGCGATGGGCGAGTACGTCTCCGTCTCCACCCAGCGCGACACCGACCGCGCCCTCATCGCGCGCACCCGCGCCGACCTCGCCGCCGACCCCGCCGGCGAGCACCGGCACCTGCTCGCGGCGCTGACCGAGTCGGGGATCCCGGACGACGTGGTGGGCGAGGTCGCCGACTCGATGGAGCGCCAGGACGCGCTCACCGCCCACACCCGCTTCCGCCACGGCGTGGAGCAGGGCACGGTGGTCTCGCCGCTGTCGGCGGCGCTGGCCTCACTGCTCTCCTTCACCCTCGGCGGGATCATCCCGCTGCTCGCGATCCTCGCCAGCCCGCCCGTCCTGCGCCTGCCCGCGACACTCGTCGCCGTCGTGGTCGCGCTCGCGCTGCTGGGCGTGGTCAGCGCCCGCCTCGGCCAGGCCGACGCCCGCACCGCCACCGTGCGCACGATCATCGGCGGGGTGCTCGCGCTCCTGGTCACCTACGGGATCGGCGCGGCGCTCGGGGTCGCGATCGGCTGACCGCGCGGTGCGCCCCACGGCTCACGCCTCGGCCCGGCACCTCCCGCGGTGCCGGGCCGTCGTGTCCCTGATCACCTCGCGGAGCACGGCCTCTCCGGACAGATGTCCGATGAGTAGCCTCGACGGACATCCCTATTCCTCACCCTGACGAGAGTGCGCCATGACGACCCGACGCCCTTCCCGCCACCCCGCCACGCCCTTCGCCCGCCGCGGCGTGCTGCTCGCGGCACCGACCCTCCTCCTCGCCGGCTGCGGCCTCCTCCCCGGCGGCACGGACGACGAGAAGGGCGGCGATGCCGCCGCGGGGCAGGCGGACGAGGGCGCGGCCGACGGCGCCGCGGAGGCCGCGAACCCGGCGACCAGCGCGGTCGTCGACCTGCAGCCCACCGAGGTCACCGACGAGGCGGTCGCAGGCCGACTCATGTCCCGCCTCGAGACCTCCCAGACCCTGCTCGCCCCCAGAGTGAAGGCGACGGTCACCGCGAGCGGACTCGTGGACAGCCTCACCGCCGCCGATTACACCGCCCTCACCGGCGAGGAGCCCCCTGTGGCCGACGGCGCCGAGGAGGGCACCGCGGCGGAGACGATCCTCCCCGGCGAGCGCAAGCAGTTCCTCCTCGCCGCCTGGAAGTCCACCGACTCCGAGTGGCAGCCCGCGGTCGCCTCGCACAACTCCACGACGCTGAACATCGCGCACGGAGGGAACACGACGAACATCCACGTGCCGCAGGTCGCGGAGGGAGATGCCGAGCGCAGCGGGATCGTGCTCGCGATCGTGGACCGCAGCCCCGCGCCCGAGGCGATGGGGCTGCGCGCCGAGATCCGCGACGAGGTCTCGGAGATCTCCCTCGTGGACGGCTCGATCCTCGCCACCCCTTCCCCGTCGCTCTATGAACGGGAGCTCGGCGTCGAGGTCACGGAGGCGGGCATCGTCGAGACGGAGGTCGACGAAGGCTGGGTCTCCGGGGTCATGTCTGTGCGCGGCACGGTGAAGAGCGCGTTCCTCACCCCATACATCGACACCGTCGACTACGGCGGCAACCTGTTCTGGGCAGCGGCGGACGAGCTCCATCTCGTCGTGGACCTGGACTGGCAGATGGACTTCTCCTCGAACGTCGTCGACCGGACCGAGGCCACGCTGACCCTCGAGGACGGCACCGAGCTGCGTCCCGCGCAGGACACGGACCAGATCTTCTACGACAGCCACGGCACCCACATCGCGACCTTCACGATCCCCGCGGACGAGCGCTCCGCCACGCTCACCCTCTCGCCCCGCTTCACCCAGGTGATCGACGAGGACTTCGAGCAGATCGAGGACCCGATCACTGCGACGCTCACCTTCTCCTGAGCATCCTCTGGGGTGCGCGGTCGGCGGCCCGGCCGGATGCGCTCATGCAGCCGGTTCGGGGTCGCCGATCTAGCCCAGCCGGGCCGAATGGTCGCCCGCTGGCGCAGGGCGTACCGGTATGCCTATATGGGCGTACCGGTACGCCCTGCGCCAGTTCTCGACCATCAGCTGGCCACACGCTCGCTGCCCCCGACCCTTGCAGCACCGTGCTCTCGCCACGCCAGTGCATCGGACAGCACGACGCCGCCGGGTCGCCGCACATGCGGCGACGCCGGCGGCGTCGGGGTCCGGTGGGCGCGGGGCGCCCGCCAGATCACTTCTCGATCGAGACCTTCTCGATGACGACGTCCTCGAGGGGACGGTCGCGCATGTCGGTCTTGACCGCTGCGATCTCGTCGACGACCTTCTTGGAGTCCTCGTCGGCGACCTCGCCGAACACGGTGTGCTTGCCCTGCAGGTGCGGGGTGGGGCCGACGGTGATGAAGAACTGCGAGCCGTTGGTGCCGGAGGGGCGACCGGTCAGCGCGTTGCGGCGGGTGCCGGCGTTGGCCATGGCGAGGACGTAGGGCTCGTTGAAGTTCTTCTCGGAGATCTCGTCGTCGAAGGTATAGCCGGGGCCGCCGGTGCCGGTGCCCAGCGGGTCACCGCCCTGGATCATGAAGCCGGAGATGATGCGGTGGAAGACGACGCCGTCGTAGAACGGACGGGTGACCTTCTCGCCGGTCTCCGGATCGGAGAACTCCTTGGAGCCCTCGGCGAGGCCCACGAAGTTCTCGACGGTCTTGGGGGCGTGGTGCGGGAACAGCTCGATGCGGATGTCCCCGTGGTTGGTGTGCAGAGTTGCGAACATGGCGCAATCCTCCCACAGACCGTGCGCGCAGGCTGTGCGCAGGGACGCTGCGCGGACCGGTCCCCTCCTCCACATCGCCGCGGCCTGGCACATCCTCCGCGACTCCGCATCCGCTGTGAACGCCGCGGGGTGGTCGCGTTAAGGTTGTGCCACACGGGTCGTGGCAGTCGTCGGCTGCCCCGGCCCAGGGACCACCGTCGGCCCGACCCGACGGATTCGACCGAAAGGGGAACCCCATGGCGCTTGGAACCAAGGCCGAGGCGAAGAAGGCCAAGAAGAAGGCCTCGAAGGCCGTCGAGGCCGCTGGCGCGTCCAGCCAGAACGCCCAGAAGGCCGTCGAGGAGCTGCAGAAGCTCGCAGCCCAGGTGGGTCCGGTGGTGTCCGAGGGCGCCCGCGAGGCCCGCTCGAAGGCGACCGACCTGTACGGCCAGTACGTCCCCGAGGCGCAGCAGAAGCTGCGCGAGCAGGGCGACAAGCTCTCGCAGAACCTCGGCCCGCGCGCGGACAAGCTCCGTCACGACCTCGAGGACGACTATCTCCCCCGCGCCCGCAAGACCGCCGAGACCACCGGCACGGTGCTCAAGGCTGCCGTCGACGCGGCGCGCAAGGAGCTCGACAAGGGCCAGGGCGACATCCGCTCCGCGATCGTGGAGCCCACCCCGCAGAAGAAGAAGGGCCGCGCCGGCAAGGTGCTGCTCATCCTGGGCCTGGCCGCCGCCGGTGCCGCCGCGGGCTACATCGCCTGGCAGAAGACCCGCCCGGTCGAAGACCCGTGGGCACCGCCCGCGGACTTCGCCCGCGCGCACTACCCCGCCTCGGCCGGCACCGAGTCCGACTCCTCGACCGTCTCCGACACCGTCGGCTCGGCCGACGCCGGCGACGTCGCCTCCGCCCTGAAGGGCGACTCCCACGGCGGGGACACCACCCCCAAGGAGGTCAAGGTCGACTCGGATCCCGAAGCCGCCACGGCCGACGAGGAGAAGCGCGGCAACCACCGCGGAGACGCCTGATCCCAGGCCCTCCGCAGCGCGAACGACTCGCGTGACGCACGTGCCCGACGGCGCGGCGGTCCCGTCCCCGGACGAGGAGCGCCGCGCCGTCGGCGCGTCCGGGGGCGGGACCCGGGCCGATGGGGGCGGCGGGAGCGCTGGGCGCCGCGACGGCGAGATCCTCACCGAACGACTGCGCCTGACCCCTGTCGCGGAGGCCGACGAGGTGGAGCTGCTCGCCCTCCACTCCGATCCGCGCGCCTTCGTCGAGGACTCGACCGATCCGCTGACCGACCCGGCGCAGATGCGGTGGGTGCTCGCGCAGTGGCGGCAGAGCTGGCAGCGCCATGGGACTGGTCACCTGACCGTGCGGGCACGAGAGGGTGCCGACCTGCCGGTCGGGCTGCTGGGCGTCGTGGGCCTCGTCCCACTCTCGGACGGCGACGGGGCCGACGGCGCCGTGCTGAGCGCCTACTGGCGCCTCTCGCCCGAGGTGACCGGTCGCGGCGTCGCGACCGAGGCGATGCGCGCGGTGCTCGGAGCGCTGGACGCCGACAGCGCACCGGAGATCGTCGCGATCACCGCGCGCGGCAACGCGCCCTCCCTCGCCCTCGCCGCACGGCTCGGCTTCGTGCCCGCGCCGCCCGACCGCCCGGTCCCCGGCGGACGCGGCGGGGACGTGCTCCTGCTGCTGCCGCCGTCGGCCCGCGGTCGCGCCCTGTGACCGCACCCATCGCGCACGCCCCGTCGGCCGGCCCCCTCGATCCCGCCGCGCTCCCCGCCCCTCCCATCGCCCCGAATCCCTAGACTGACGCGCATGCCTGCTGCCACGCCCGGCCCCAGGGCGGGCCGCTACGCCCCCTCCCCCAGCGGCGACCTGCACCTGGGGAACCTTCGCACCGCGATCCTGGCCTGGGTGCTCGCGCGCCGCACCGGCCGCACCTTCCACCTGCGGGTCGAGGACCTCGATCGAGTGCAGGAGGGCGCCGCGCAGCGCCAGCTGGAGGACCTTGCGGCGCTGGGCCTGGACTGGGACGGCGAGGTCGTCCGCCAGTCGGAGCGCGGCGCGGACCACGAGGCCGCGATCGGCTCCCTGACGGCGCAGGGCCTCGTCTACGAGTGCTACTGCACGCGGCGCGAGATCCTCGAGGCGCCGAGCGCCCCGCACGCCCCGCCCGGCGCCTACCCCGGCACCTGCCGTGATCTCTCCCCCGCCGAGCGCGAGGCCGGTCGCGTGCGGATGCGGGAGTTGCGACGGGAGCCCGCTCTGCGGCTGCGCGCCGAGGTGACGGAGTGGAGCGTGCAGGACCTCTGGGAGGGGGAGGTCCGCGGCGCGGTCGACGACCTCGTGCTGCGCCGCGGCGACGGCGTGGTCGCCTACAACCTCGCCGTCGTGGTCGACGACGCCGCGGCCGGGGTCGACCAGGTGGCCCGCGGCGACGACCTGCTCAGCTCCGCCCCGCGCCAGGCCCATCTCGCGCACCTGCTGGGCCTGCCCGAGCCGACCTACGCGCACGTCCCGCTCGCCCTGAACACCGCGGGCGCGCGCCTGGCCAAGCGCGACGGCGCGGTGACGCTGCGGGACCGGCTCGCCGCCGGGGAGAGCGCGGCCGACGTCGTCGAGCGGATCGGGGAGTCGCTGGGGCTCGCGGGCTGCCGCTCCGCCGCGGATCTGCTCGAGGCCTGGGACCCGGCAGGGATGTCCCGTCGGCCGTGGGTGGTGGACCTGCCGGCCTGACCCGGTCGGCCGGAGCCGGAGAGGGAAACCGGGTCTCTCCCGCCACACTTCTTCACCGAGGGGGTAACGAAACTCGATACACGGATGTATCGTCGCCGCGTGATGCGATACCTCCGCGCTCTCCTCACTGCGCTCTCCTCCGCGCTGCACGCCGTCCTGTCCGCTCTCGGCACCGCCGGTGCCGCCCTCGGGCGGGGCGCGTCCGCCGCGGGACGGGGCGCGGTCGCCCTGCTGCCCCGGGAGTGGAAGAAGCCGATCGCGGCTCTGTTCGTGACCGGACTGGCCCTCGTGCCGCTGGTCTACTCCGGCAACATGACCTGGTCGTTCATCGACCCGAGCAACAACCTGAACCACATCACCGCAGCCGTGGTGAACGAGGACACCGGCGCGGACGCTGAGAGTCCGGACGGGGAGGTCTCCCACATCGACGTGGGCGAGGAGTTCACGGAAACCCTGCTGGAGAAGGACCAGGAGAACCTCTACCACTTCGTCGAGGCCTCCCCCGCCGAGGCGCAGCGCGGCCTGGCCGACGGCACCTTCGGCGCCACCATCACGATCCCCTCCGACTTCTCCGAGGACATCGCCTCGCTCGGCGGCGACGCGATGGAAGCGGCCCCCGCGATGATCACCGTGACCACGAACGACTCGGTGAACTACGTCGGCGGCAACTTCTCCAAGTCCGTCGGCACCGCGCTCACCGACGCGCTGCGCGCCTCGGTGCTCGAGGAGTACCTCGACAAGATCTACGTCGGCTTCACGACGATCCATGAAGGGATCGTCGACGCGGCCGACGGCGCCGCCGAGCTCTCGGACGGAGCGAGCGATCTCCACGACGGCACCGGCGACCTGGTCGACGGCACGGTTGAGCTCACCGACGGCACCGGCCAGCTCGCGGACGGGTCCGCCGAGCTCGCCGCGGGCGCGGTCGACCTGCACTCCGGCAGCCTCGACCTCGTGGTCGGGCTGGATCAGCTCACCTCCGGCGCGGTCACGCTGCGCAACGGCGTCGCGACCCTCGACGCCGGTGCGCAGCAGCTCTCCGGCGGGCTGGCGACCCTCGACGAGAAGGGGCGGCCGCTGCGCAGCGGCGCGGACGAGCTCGCCGGCGGCGCCGAGCAGCTCGCGACCGGGGCGAGCGATCTCGCCGGCGGGGCCGGACAGGTCGCCGACGGCACCCAGCAGCTGGACGAGACCGTCACCGACGCCGCCGAGCGCGCCCGAGAGCTGGGCGTGACCGAAGAGAACGTCCAGGCCACGAGCGAGGACCTGGTCACCGCGATCGACGACCTCGAGCGCGCGATCGACGGGATGCCGGAGCTGCTGGACGCCCCGGGCGAGGCCGCCGCCACCATCGCAGCCACCACCGAGAGCCTCGACGAGAAGGCCGGCGAGCTCGCCGAGACCGCCCGGAACCTCGACGAGTCCACGGGCGATCGCGCCCAGAACGCCCGCACCCTGCGCGAGGGCGCCGAGTCGATCGCCGGTGACGTCGAGACCCTCGACCAGGCCGTACAGGACGCGGCCGAGGCCACCTCCACCTCGGCGCAGTCCGCCGAGACCTCCGAGGGCTCCGCCGGGGAGCTCGCCGACGGCGTCGACGAGCTCGCAGGACTCTGCGCCGAGGCCGGCGGAGGCCCCGGCGAGGCGTCCGACGGGGGCGGCGAGGGGCCCGAGCAGCCTTCCGCGGCCGAGTCAGCCGTCTGCCAGAAGGCGGAGGAGCTCGCCGGCACCACGCAGAAGGTCCGCGAGGACGCCGAGACCGCCACCGCCGACGCGGCCGAGGCCGACCGCCTGGCCCGGACCGCCGCGGAGACCTCCACCGACGTCGCCGACACCGCCGAGGGCATGAGCGACGCCGCCTCCGGTATCGAGGAGTACATCGAGACCCTCTCCACCACCACCACGGCACTCGCCGAGGGCGCCGCCGCTCTCGAGGGCACCACCTCGACCCTCGCCGAGGACACCTCGACCCTCAGCAGCGACCTCGGCACGGCGCGGGACGACCTCGCCTCCGCCGTCCCGTCGGCCGAGCCCGGCCAGAGCGCCTCCGACCTCGCCGCGGAACTCGCCGACCAGGCCCGCACCGCCGCCCTCGCGCTGCCCGAGGCGTACCGCACCCTGGACCAGGGCGTGCAGGACATCCACCGTCTGAACTCCGGCGCCCGCGAGGTCGCCTCCGGCGCGGACCAGCTCGCCGCCGCGACGGGCACCGCCCGCGACGGCGCCCAGGACCTCGCCTCCGGCGTCACCCAGTACACCGACGGCGTCGGCTCGGCCCGCGACGGCGCGGATCAGCTCGCCGACGGCACCGGCACCCTCAGGGACGGCGCCGGCACGCTCGCCGACAAGACGGGCGAGGCCCGCGACGGGGCGCAGCAGCTCGCCGACGGCACCGGCACCCTCGCGGACGGCTCGGCCGAGCTCGCCGACGGCGCCCGCCAGGTGGACGACGGCGCGACGCAGCTCGCCGACGGCGCGACCGACCTCGACGACGGCGCCGAGAAGCTCGACGACGGCTCGACCGAGCTCGCCGACGGCCTGGCCGACTCGAAGGACGACGTCCCCTCGTACACCGACGAGGAGAGCAGCGAGCTCGCCGGGACCGCCTCGGACCCGGTGCAGATGAGCTTCGAGCGCCAGAACGATCTGGGCCGCTTCGGCGAGGGCCTCGCTCCGCTGTTCCTCGCGATCAGCCTGTGGGTCGGCGGCATGGCGATCTTCCTGATGATGCCGCCGTTCTCCTCCGAAGCGATGGCGCGCGGGACGGGGCCGGTGCGACTGCTGGCAGGCGGGCTCATCCCCGCCTTCCTGCTGGGTCTCGTCCAGACGCTGATCGCCGTCGGAGCTCTGCACTGGCTGATCGGCCTCACCATCGACGACCTGCCGCTGATGTTCGGGCTCGCGGGGCTGACCTCGCTGGTGTTCGTCGCCCTGAACCACGGCTTCGGCGCCCTGTTCGGGCCGGTCGGGAAGTTCGTCGCCCTGGTGCTGATCGCTATGCAGATCTCCGGGGCGGGCGGCACCTACCCGGTCCCGACCCTGCCGGGCTTCTTCCAGATGCTCCACCCGTACCTGCCGATGACCCATGCGGTCGACGCCTTCCGCGGAGCGATCGGCGGCGGCTGGATCGACCCGGCCGGGGACCTCGCCTGGCTGTCGGGCTGGCTGGTGGTCGGCGTCGTGCTGGGGCTGCTCGGCGCGGTCGTCCAGCGGCGCCGCACGCTGCGCACGCTCGGCGCGGACGAGGGCGGACCGGACGGCGCGGACGAGGAGGAGCCGGAGCCCGCCACGGGCTCCGCCGCCCGGGCCTGAGGCGCCGGCGCTTCGCCGTGACGGCCTCGCCTGGCCGGTCCCGACAGGCCAGGCACCGCACCCAGGCGCCCGGCGCCCCGGCGCCCCGGCGCCCCGGCGCCCCGTGCCCGAGGCCCGGACGGGAGCGTGGTCAGGTCATGGCGCGGGGCGGGGGGGGGGGGGGGGGGGGGGGGGGGGGGGGGCCCCGCCCCCCCCCCCCGCCACCCCCCCCCCGCCCCCCC
>NZ_ML133862.1:78500-89988 GCF_003994255.1 Brachybacterium paraconglomeratum
GTTTGCTGGTTTGGGGGGGGGGGGGCCACACTCTTTCTTTATCCCTTTCTGGCCCCGCCCTGCGCCAAGACTCGTCACCCCAGCACCTGCCCTCACTGGTCCTCTCGCCCGCCCGGTCGCCCCCTATCCGCCCGGTCACCCACGACGCCGCATTATCGGTCGACGACATCCGTCGAACCTCGGCGACGTCGGTCCGAGCCCTGAGGCCCCATCGGCCCGGCCGCCCCTGCCCGCTCCCTGCTCCTCGCCCTGTCCGGCTCCGCCCCTGCCGGTTCCCCGCACCTCCCCTCCACAGCCCTAGCTCGTCCACATCACGGCCCTCGCTCCGCAACAGCGGCAATGTCATGGCTGTACTGAGGCGATGCAGATACCCGGGATCATCCATCGCTCAGACCTGCGCGCTGTCGGCATCGACGAGGCGGCGCGCCGACGATTCCTTCGACACGGTCTCATGCAGAGGGTGGACTGCTGGTACGTCCGGAGCACGGCGCCGGCCGACCTCGTCGCACTTCTGGAGCAGGGAGTGCGGCCGACCTGCGTCAGCGCTGCCCGGCACCACGGTCTGTGGATCCCTCTCCACGCCGGCGAGCACATCTACCGTCCTCGCGCCCTTCCGGAGTCCGGCCGGTCGACGTCGCTCGTCCTGCACGGCAGTGAGATGCGGAGCTGGCCGGATAGCGATCCGGTCGCCGACCTCGAGCTGGCGCTCGAGCATGCCGGCAGGTGCCTCCCCGTTCGGGACGCAGCGATCCTTTTCGAGTCGGCGCTGAACAAGGAGCTGCTGACCTGGCATGTGGCGCAGCGGATCATCTCCGGTCTCCCCTCCTCCCGACGCAGGCAGCTGGCCCGTGTCTCCCCGCTCGCCGAGTCCGGGACCGAGACGGCCGTGCGCTGGTGGCTCGAGTCGCTGCACGTGCCGGTCACGCCTCAGGTCGTCGTTCCGGGCGTGGGACGAGTGGATCTGAAGCTCGGCCAGAACTGGATCATCGAGTGCGACAGCGTCCAGTTCCACGACAATCCCCGGCAGTACCACCTGGACCGGGCACGGGATCTGCAGCTGCAGGCGCGCCGCTACACCGTGACGAGGCTGACCTGGGAACAGGTCTTCCTCGACTGGGAGCGGACCTCCGAGCTGCTGCTCACGATCCTCCGCCGACGGGAGCACCGCCGCCCTCTCGCCTCCTGAACGTGACGCCTCACGGGGTGTGGCGGTGGGCGTGGTCAGGTCATGGCGCAGGGCGTACATCTATGCCTATATGGGCATAGAGGTACGCCCTGCGCCAGCACCCGTCCAGTCCCCTCGGGTCCGACGGGCCAGGTGCGCGGGCAGGACGGGAAACGGCAGGTCTTGCCGGGACCGCAGGTCAGGCGGGAATCGGCAGGCCAGGCCGGACGCGGCGGGTCAGGCCGGGATCGGAAGGCCTTGCCGGGACCGCAGGTCAGGCGGGGATCGGTAGGTCAGTCCGTGCGCCGCAGGTCAGGCGGGGATCGGCAGGTCCGGACGGGCGGCGGGGCCGTCGACGACGGAGGTCCCGTTCGCGGGCCCCGCGCCGCGGCCCAGCGAGCGGATCTCCCAGCCCGCGTCCCGCCACACCCCCGGGTCCAGGACGTTGCGGCCGTCGATCATGCGCGGCGCGGCGACCAGGTTCCGCACGCGCACCGGGTCCAGGCCCCTGTACTCGCGCCACTCGGTCAGCAGCAGCACCAGCTCGGCGCCGGCGAGCGCCTGCTCCGTGTGGGGCTCGCCGACCAGGCCGGGGACGCGCTTCGCGGCGTTGTCCAGGGCCTCGGGGTCGGTGACCGTGACATGGGCGCCCGCGGACATCAGACGGGAGACGACCTCGAGTGCCGGGGAGTCGCGCACGTCGTCGCTGTCGGGCTTGAACGCGGCGCCGAGCACGGTGATGCGTCGGCCGGCGAGGTCGCCGAGCAGCTCGCGGGCGATCTCGACCACGCGCACCCGTCGGCGCTGGTTGACGGCGTCGACCTCGCGGAGGAAGCCGAGCGCCTCGCCCACGCCGAGATCCTCCGCGGAGGCGATGAAGGCGCGGATGTCCTTGGGCAGGCAGCCGCCGCCGAAGCCGATCCCGGCGCGCAGGAACTTCCCGCCGATGCGGTCGTCCATGCCGATCGCGCGGGCGACGTCGGTGACGTCGCCGCCGGTGGCCTCGCACAGCTCCGCGATCGCGTTGATGAAGGAGATCTTCGTGGCGAGGAAGGCGTTGGCGGAGACCTTCACCAGCTCCGCGGTCTCGAAGCCCATCACCAGGCGCGGCACCTCGGCGGCGATCAGCTGCGCGTAGACCGCGTCCAGCAGCGCGACCTGCGCGTCGGCCGCGGGGGTGTCCGGCGCGGCGACGCCGTAGACGAGACGGTCGGGGGCGAGGGTGTCCTGGACGGCGAAGCCCTCGCGCAGGAACTCGGGGTTCCACATCAGGTCCGCGCCGGGCACCGCGGTGAGCTGGGCGCGCAGGCGGCGGGCGGTGCCGGCGGGGACGGTGGACTTGCCGACGACCAGGGTCGGCGCGCCGCCGCGGGCGGGCAGCACCGCGGCGAGGGAGGCGACGGCCGCCTCGAGATAGCGCAGGTCGGCGCCGAACCCGTCGGCCCGCTGCGGGGTGCCGAGCCCCAGGAAGTGCACGTCGGCGTGGGCGATCTCGGCGTAGTCGGTGGTGAAGCGGAGGCGTCCGGCGGCGAGGCCGCGGCGGAGGATCTCCTCGAAGCCGGGCTCGTGGAAGGGGGCACGGCCCGCCTGCATGGCCGCGACGCGGCCTGAGTCCACGTCCAGTCCGATCACGTCGTGGCCGAGCTCGGCCATCGCGGCGGCATGCACCGCTCCCAGATATCCCACACCGATGACGGAGACGATCATTGCGCTTCCCTCCCACTGGCGGCCGCGGCCGGTCCCGGATGAGTCCCTGTCACCGTGACAGGCGCAGGTGTCATCGAGGTGTCGCGGGCGTGGAGGGCAGGAGAGGAGCAGGTGCCCGGCTGGGCGCGGGTCAGGCCTCGGGGTCGTCGGCCTCCAGCAGCCAGGTCGCCAGGCGGCTGTCGGGGTCGTCGGCGAGGCGATCGGGGTGGCCGTCCTCGACCAGGCGACCGTCCTCGAACCACAGCACCCGGTCGGCGCCGCGCACGGTCTCGGGGTCGCGGCTGTGGATCAGCACGGTGCGGCCCTCCCCCAGCGCATCGAGCGCGGCGAGCACCTCGGCGCGCTCGCGCGGGGCGAGCTCGGCGTCGGCGCGGTCCAGCAGCACCACCGGCGCATCGCGCAGCAGGGCGCGGGCGATCGCGATGCGGCGCCGGCGCCCGTCGGTGAGCGCGGCGCCGCGGCGCACCAGCAGGGTCTCG
The DNA here is from genome assembly GCF_003994255.1 of Brachybacterium paraconglomeratum. Classification (GTDB taxonomy): domain Bacteria; phylum Actinomycetota; class Actinomycetes; order Actinomycetales; family Dermabacteraceae; genus Brachybacterium; species Brachybacterium conglomeratum. Next base: position 81,852 of record NZ_ML133862.1, read on the forward strand.
TAGCCGTTCGGCAGCTCGGAGTGGAGGACGTCGGCGCCGCTGCGGCGCGCGGCCTCGGCGACCTCCAGATCGTCCGCCTCGGGCCGGCCGACGCGGATGTTCTCGCGCACGGTCTCGGAGAACAGCGCCGGCTCGCGCTGGACGACGGCGAGCGCGCCGCGCAGGTCGGCCAGCGACAGGGAGCGGGTGTCGTAGCGGTCCAGCAGCACCCGCCCGGTCTCGGGCTGGTCGAAGCGCAGCAGGTAGGACAGCAGGGCGGAGGCCTCGGCGCCGCTGCGGTCCATGAGCGCGACGCGCTGACCGGCGGGGATGACGACGGAGATGCCGTCGAAGCGGGGGCCGCGCTCGGAGTGCGCGGTGATCGCGGAGAACATGACCTCGCCGCGCAGGCGGCCGACGCCGAGGGTGCGGGGCGGCTCGCCGATCGCGGCGGTGCGGGAGAGGAGGTCGGAGAGCCCGGACGCGGCGGCGACGGCGGAGGCGATCTCGGCGCGGGAGCGGACGATCGCGCCGACCAGGGGGACCGCGGCGAGGGTCGCCGCGAGCACGACGACGAGGTCGCCGGCGCTCGGCCCCCCGGGCTGCGCCCCGGCGAGCAGGAGCACGGCGACCGCACCGGCCGCGCCGACGAGGGAGTGCGCGGCCAGGCCCAGCACGCGGCCGCGGCGGGCGGCGGAGCGGGAGCGGGCGGCACGGGCCCCGACCTCGGCGAGGGTGCCGGCGGCGCGGTCCTCGAGGCCGTAGGACTGCACGGTGCGGGTCGCGGCGAGGAGCTCCTGGGCGGTGTCCGCGAGAGCGGCGGCGTCCGTCCTGGCGGCGGTCTCGCGGCGTGCCCCGCTGCGTCCGGCGAGGATGCTGACCACGGCGGCGAGGACCGCGGCCAGGATCGGCACGGGAGCCAGGGCGGGGGCGATCGCGAGCACCGTGATCAGCAGCGTGACCAGCGCGATCACGGCCCCGAGGAGGCGCGGTCCGGCACGGCCGACGAAGTCGCGCAGGCTCGCCACGTCCTCGAGCAGCGGGGTCGCGGCGCCCTCGAGGTCCTCGATGTCCCGGCCGGGGCTGAGGCGGTGGAGGTGGTGCAGCAGGCGGGAGCGCAGCCCGGTCGCGGCGCGGGAGCCGGCGCCGTCCAGGGAGGTGGCCGCGAGCGCGCGCAGCCCCACCCCGATCAGGGCCGCCGCGGCGAGGCCGATCGCGGCGGGGAGGGCGGCCGACGGGCCGGCGCCGGCGCTGCTGGCCGCGTCGAGGCCGCCGCGCAGGGCGAGGGGTGCCAGGGCCAGCGCGATCGTGCCGAGGACCAGGGTGATCACGCCCGTGGCCAGGGCGGGTCGCTGGGGGCGCAGGTGCGGGGCGAGCAGCTCGAGGCTCGCGGAGAGGGTGCCGCCGGGGCGGGCGGGCGGCGCGGGGGCGAGGTCGGCCGGGCGGGAAGCGGCGGCGGGTGCCTCGTCGTGGTGGGCTGCGGTCGCCCCGGGCTGCGAGGGGCGGTGCGGCGGACGATGCGGCATCCGCTGCGCGGCGGCGCCTCCGTCCTCCGAGGTCCTGGCGTCCCGCGGGTCCGCTCCTGCGGTGTCGCGGCCGCCGTCGGCGGGCAGCGCAGGGTCCTCGGCGGGCCGCGTCGACGGGGCGCCGGCGACGGGCGGCATGCCGGACGGGACGGCGCCGGCCTGCGCGGCACCGGACTGCGGTGCTGCGACCTGCGGGTCTGCGTTCTGCGTGTCGGCGCTCTGCGGGTCGGCGCCGAGCGGCTGGTCGACCACGTGCCAGTGCTCGCCGGACTCGGGGTCGCGGTCGGGCTCGACGTCGGGGGCGGTCGGGGCGTCGATCTGGTCCGTCGCCGCGTCGGGCACCGCCGCGAGGGGTGCGGCCGGGGCGGAGCTCTCCGGGGCGGGCTCGGCGACGGGCAGCTCGTCGGTGGGCGGTTCGGGTCGCGGCTCCACGGGACCCTGCAGCCAGTCCTGCGCGCCCGCGCCGCCGTCGGCGCCCTGCTCGGACCAGACGTCGTGCGCCTCGGCCGCGGACCACACGGGCGGCGAGGGCCTCTCCGAGACCGTCCCGGCCGCGGGGTCGTGCGGATCCGGCGCGTCGGCCGGCTCGGGGCCCGGCTGCTCGGGGGTGGCGTGCGCGGTCATCGGCTCGTCTCCTGCTCGTCTCCGTCGCTCCGCGCGGCGGCGGAGCGTCCTCCAGTGTGGCATCACGGCATCGCGACGCCGACGGCCGGCCCCTGGCTCGCTCCCGCGCAGGCGCCTCCGCCCGCCTCTGCTCCGCGCACGCACCTCCCCGTGCTCCCGCACCTGCGTCTGCGCCTGCGCCTGCGCCGCGAGCGAAACTCGTCGCGCTCCCCTGGCCGCACCCGGAGCCCATCAGTACAGTTTTCAAGGAACCATCTTCACCACCCCGTCGGCCGGCGCCCCTCGCGCCCTGGCCGCACCCGCCCCACCCGCCCCACCCGGAGGATCCGATGACCACGTCCCAGGACGCCCCGACCGACGCCGCCCCGCTGATCACGGTCGACGTGTGGACCGACGTGGTCTGCCCGTGGTGCTACATCGGCGAGTCCCGCCTCCAGGACGCGATCGAGGCCGAGGGCCTGACCGGGCAGGTGCACGTGCGCGCCCACTCCTTCGAGCTCGACCCCACCTCTCCCGTCGGCGGCTCGCAGGACAACATCGAGCACCTGGTGCGCGCCAAGGGCATGCCGGCCGAGCAGGTGCGCGAGATGGAGGCGCAGATCAAGGCCATGGCCGAGGAGATCGGTCGCGAGTACACGACCGAGCGGCCGATGGCGAACACCCGGGGCGTGCACCGCGTGATGCAGGCGATCGGCGCGACGCACGGGGCCGACGCCGCGACCGCGTTCTTCCTCGAGCTGCAGCGCGGCTACTTCACCGGCGCGCTGAACCCCTTCGAGGCCGACGTGGTCCTCTCCCGCGCAGTCGCCGCCGGTCTCGAGGAGCAGGTCGCGCGCGAGGCGCTCGAGGGCGGTGCGCACGACGAGGCGGTCGAGGCGGAGGTGCGAGAGGCAGCCTCGATGGGCGCCCGCGGCGTGCCGTTCTTCCTGTTCAACGACAAGTACACGGCGCCCGGGGCGCTGCCGACGGACGCCTTCCGTCAGGCGCTGCGACAGATCGCCGAGGAAGCGCGGGCCGAGCGCGGCGAGGCGGAGCAGGCATGAGCGACGCCGACCGCACGCACGACGACGCCGCCGCCGAGGCAGCCCTCCGCCCCGCGAGCAGCGCCCACCCCGCACAGCCCGACGCCGCACAGACCGATGCCGGCCGCTCCGAGACGACCGAGCCCGAGGCCGCGCCGCAGCCTCTGACCTCCCTCTCCTCGCTGCTGGGCGGATCCTACGCGGGCGGGCAGGCCTGCGACGCCGACGGCAGCTGCGACTGACGCGACTCCCGAACGACCTCCAGACAGAACGGGACCGACCTCCGGAGGGGTCGGTCCCGTTCTGTGTGCGGCGGCTCCGCGTCCGCGGGTGCTCAGCGGGCGAGCAGCTCCTCGGTGTCGGTGCCGGGCAGGCTCAGGGTGACGGGGGTGCCCCACGGGTCCTCGACCCGGACCGAGCGGCCGGTGTCGGCGAAGGAGAGGCCCGCGCGGCTGAGGCGGGCGGCCAGCGCATCGAGATCCTCGCGGTCGGGGAGGGTGATCGCCACGTCGGCGAGACCCAGGGCGGTCGCACGCGGGCCGGCGCCGCGGCTGTTCCAGGTGTTCATCGCGACGTGGTGGTGATAGCCGCCTGCGGCGGCGAAGAGCGCGCCCGGGTGGGACCCGGCCGTGGTCTCGAAGCCGAGCGTGTCGACGTAGAAGCGGCGGGCGGTGTCCACGTCGCCGACCTGCAGGTGGACGTGGCCGACGATGCCGGGACGCATGCCCGGGGTGGCGCCGACCTCGTCGGTCAGGTGCTCGGCGAGGTACTTGTTCGGGTCGATGAACAGGGTGTCCATCGCGACCTGGCCGTTCGTCCACTGCCACTGGTCGCGGGGGCGATCCCAGTACAGCTCTATGCCGTTGCCCTCGGGGTCGGTGAAGTAGAAGGCCTCGGAGACGAGGTGGTCGCCGGTGCCGGCGAAGCGGGAGCGGGGGTCTTGCGCGGCGCGCAGCACGGTGCCGGCGAGGGACGCCTGATCCTCGAACAGGATCGCGGTGTGGAACAGGCCGGCCTGGCTCGGGTCGACGCCGGGCAGCCCCGGGGTCGCGACGAGGCGGAAGAAGGGGACGTCACCGCGGCCGAGCACGCGGTGGACCTCGCCGCCCACGCGGGCGCGCTCCTCGATCGGCTGCAGTGCGAGGGCGTTCTCGTAGTAGGAGCTCATCAGCTCGAGATCGCCGACGCGCAGGGTCACGGCGTCCATGGCGAGGTCGGCGGAGAGGTGCTGCTCGCCGACGGTCCGGGCGGAGGTGGAGGAGGTCAGGGGCGAGGCGGTCATGGCGAGCCTTTCGTGCGGCGGGGGCGTCGGGACCAGCATGCGCCCTCCTGATCGACACTTCACGCATTAACTGTTCGCGGGTGCTCCACGCCATAGCGGCGGACGCGACGGGGAGGGCGCTGCACACCTGCTCCCGGACAGGACCGAGGGCGGTGAGCACTGCTCACCGCCCTCGTACCGAGTCCGCTCTCCCCTGCCGACCCGGGGTCCTCCCGCCTCGACCCCCGTTGCCGAGGGGAGGCGATGAACAGACAGTAGTCCCGCCGAGGACCCCTCCCGGGGGACTCAGGTCCCGTTGGCCGGGCGCCGCTCCCCCGCTCTCGCCCCCGTCCCGGCCGAGGCCCCTGCCCCTGCCTCCGCCCGCGCGGCGAGCTCGGCCGCACGGGTGAGGACCGTGGCGCGCGCCTCGGGCTCGGCGGCGACGTCGCGGACCACGCCGGCCAGCGCCACCGCCGCATCGTCCAGCAGGCGGAAGCCCTCGGGCGAGAGGGACTGCTCGGCGAACGCGCGCGTGTGCAGCGCGGCATCCGCGCCGGTGATGCCGACGAAGGGGTGGATGCTCGGCACGCGCTGGGACACGTTGCCCATGTCTGTCGAGGCGGCGATGACGCCGAGGGAGCCGGCGAGCGGCCTGCCCAGGCGCGCCATCGCCGCGTTCCACGCCCGGCCCAGCACCTCGTCCTGGAGCAGCGGCTCGTAGACCGGCTCCGTGGAGACGATCTCCAGGCCGGTCCCGGTCGCATGCGCGGCACCCTCCAGGCAGGCCATCAGCCGGTCCCGCAGCTCCTCGAACTCGGGCATCGTCAGCGCCCGGCACTCGAAGTCGACCACCGCCGTCTCCGGGACGATGTTCGTGACCCCGGACTGCTGCGGGACGAGCGCGAGGCGCTGGCCGTCCTTGACCCGCTGGCGCAGCAGGCCGGCCGCGACCTGCGCGATCACGGCCGCATCGTTGGCGTTGACGCCGTCGGCCGGGTTCGCGGCGGCGTGGGCGCCGCGGCCGGTGAAGGTCGCCCGCCAGCGGCCGACGGCCTGACTGCCGGAGCCGAGCACGTCGTAGGTCTCGGTGTGCGCGACGGGGTGCGCCATCAGCGAGAGGTGAACCCCGTCGAAGACGCCGCGCTCGATCAGCAGCTGCTTGCCGCCGCCGTGCTCCTCCGCAGGGGTGCCGATGACCTGCAGGGTCAGGTCGAGATCCGCGACGTGCTCGGCGAGAGCGAGCGCCGCGCCGAGGGACGCGCCGGCGATGAGGTGGTGGCCGCAGGCGTGCCCGATCCCGGGCAGCGCGTCGTACTCGACGCACAGCGCCGCGACGAGGGGACCGTCCCCGAGCGTGGCGCGGAAGGCGGTGGGCAGCTCCGCGATCCCGCGCTCCACCGCGAAGCCGGAGCGCTCCAGCAGCTCGGCGCAGCGGTCGTGGGCGCGATGCTCCTCGAAGGCGAGCTCGGGATCCGCGTGCAGGGCGCGGGCGAGGGCGTGGATCTCGTCGCGGCGGGCGGCGAAGGCGGCGGCGAGGACGTCCTGCGCGGCGACGGGCGACGACTCAGCAGGAGCCGGGGTGGGATCAGCGATGGTCACGCACCGACCCTGTCATGCGCGTCGGTGGCGCGGGCGGGCTCATGGCGACGGGACGTGGCTATATGGCCACGTCGTGTCACCATCGGCCCGTCGCCGTCACGGGCTCGCCGACACGGGCTCGCCGACCGCGACCGTCGGCCGTAGCGCCGGCCCGGATCAGTCCCCGGCGCGCAGCAGCGGCGGGACGAGCGAGGTGCCGGAGCCCGCGCGGTACAGCCGGGCCGGGCGTCCGCCCGTCGGCGCCGCGTGGCGGTCCAGCTCCACCAGGAACCCCTCGGAGCGGGTGGCCTTGCGGTGGAAATTCCCGGCGTCCAGCGAACGGCCCCAGACGCTCTCGTACACCCCGCGCAGCTGCGAGATCGTGAACTCCTCGGGCAGGAAGGTCACCGCCAGGGTCGTGTACTCGAGCTTGCTGCGCGCCCGCTCGATCGAGGCCTCGAGCACGGTGGCGTGGTCGAAGGCGAGGGAGATGCCGTCGAGGTCGGCGATCGACCACCAGCGCGCGTCGGCCACGTCCTCGCCGCGCAGGGGGTCGGGCAGGTCCGCGCCGAGGGCCATGAACGCGACGGAGACGACGTGCCCGCGCGGGTCACGGCCGGGGGCGCCGAAGGTGCGCACCTGCTCGAGGTGCACGGCGCCGCTGCCCAGGGACGCCTCGTCGGAGAGCACCCGGTAGGCGGCGCCGTCGAGGTCCTCGCCGTACTCGATGAAGCCGCCCGGGAGCGCCCACGACCCCTTGTGCGGCTCGTCGTCGCGCTGGATCAGCAGCACGCTCAGCTCACCGCCGCGGAGCGTCAGGACGATCAGGTCGACCGCGACGTGGATCTCGGGGACGCTGCTCTGGGGCGAGGAGGACATGCGTCCACGATAGGCGGGGTTCTGGTCACTGTGACACCAGTTGGTCGGGCGACTCACAGGTAATCTCCGCGCAGGCGCGTGACCTGCACGGACAGGTGCCGACGGGTCGCGCGCCCCGGCGCGTCGCCCGTCGGCCCGCCCGGCTCACTCGGAGAGCCAGCGGCCCCACTTGTCGGCGCGGTGCTCGGCCTCGACCAGGCGGACCGTCCCGGAGGTGGAGCGCATGACGATCGACTCGGTGACGATGCGGTCGTGGCGGTAGCGCACGCCGCGCAGCAGGTCGCCGTCGGTGATGCCGGTCGCCGCGAAGTAGCAGTTGTCGGAGGTGACCAGGTCGTCCGTGGTCAGCACGCGGTCCAGGTCGTGGCCGGCGTCGATCGCCCTCTGCCGCTCCTCGTCGTCGGTCGGGGCGAGGCGGCCCTGGATCATGCCGCCGGTGGCCTTCACCGCGCAGGCCGCGATGATGCCCTCGGGGGTGCCGCCGGTGCCCAGCAGCATGTCCACCCCGGCGCCGCGGGCGGCGGCGATGGCTCCGGCCACGTCGCCGTCCATGATGAACTTGACGCGCGCGCCGGCCTCTCGGATCTCGCGCACCAGCGCCTCGTGGCGCGGACGCTCGAGCACGCACACGGTGACCTGGTTGACGGGCTTGTCCAGCGCCTTCGCGACGAGCTTGATGTTCTGCTCGATCGGCAGGCGGAGGTCCACGTACTCCGCCGCCTCGGGCCCCACCACCATCTTCTCCATGTAGAACACGGCCGACGGGTCGTACATGCTGCCCTTCTCGGCGACGGCGAAGACGGCGAGGGCGTTGTTGTAGCCGAGCGCGGTGAGGCGGGTGCCGTCGATCGGGTCGACCGCGACGTCGACGTCGGGGCCCGTGCCGTCGCCGACCTGCTCCCCGTTGAACAGCATCGGGGCCTCGTCCTTCTCGCCCTCGCCGATCACGACCGTGCCTTTCATCCGGACGGTGTCCATGAAGGAGCGCATGGCGTCGACGGCGGCGCCGTCGGCCCGGTTCTTGTCGCCCGCGCCCACCCAGCGGCCGCCGGCGATGGCGGCGGCCTCGGTGACGCGCACGAGCTCGAGGGCGAGGTTGCGATCGGGGGCGGTGGGTGTGGAGGCAGGCGTGGTCATCGGGGGTCTCCCTCGTCGTCGAGTGCGGGTCGTCGCATGCGTGCGCCGGGCGTCCTGACCTGCCGGGGCGACAGGCCGATCGGTGCCTGACGTGCGAGTCCGACTGTAACCGACGGGTGCGGTGAGCGGCC
>NZ_ML133863.1 GCF_003994255.1 Brachybacterium paraconglomeratum
TCCCGCCGCGCGTCCACGGCCATCCTCGTGGCCCTCTCCCGAAGTTCATCGGGGTACTTCCTCGGTGCTGCCATGCTCCTCATCCTCCCGTGGGATCAGAGCCTCCACCAGACCCGGGGCGATTCAGCTTTTCCCAGGAACTCATTGTCCCGCTCCAGGTCATGGACCCGCCGCCGCAGTTTCTTCAACTCCTCCCGCTCCCCGGCGGCCAAGGGCGTATCCGTCCCCGGCAGCGGGTCGCGGCGCTCGCGTTCCTGCCGGACCCAGCGGCCCAGCAGCTGCGCACCCATGCCGATCTCCTCGGCCACGTGCGCGATCGGACGATCCGTATCCAGCACCAGAGCCGCGGCCTCTCGGCGGTACTCCGGCGTGTATTTCTTCCGCTTTCCCATGACGACAACCCTCCCGCAGGTCAGCGCGACCCGCTATCTCAGGCGTCAACATCAGGAGGGTAAGCCCAGATCTCAAGAGCAACACCCTGATCCCCGACCGCCCAACCCTGCCCGCGCTACCCTTCCGGAACCGCTACCGCGCATGCTTCCCCGCGGAGCACCTCTCCGAACTCGACAGTCCGAGTCCGTCCAAGGAGGTTCAGTCACTGGCACGTGCACCTGTCCCTGATACCCCCAGCCAGGAAGCTCAGCACTCTCCACGCCACCCGAGAGGCTGAGGACAAGCTGGGTCCACGTTCCAACTCCGTACCTCTGGGGGGTAAAGCGGAGTCCTACCCTCTGGGGGTATCTGGGGGATGGCGTCAAGCCTCAGTTAAATCCTCGAGCAGAGCCGTCCATCGCTGTTCTGCTGAGCCGCGCAGGGCCGTAGGTTGATCTCGCCGCCCACGACATGAGCCGTCCCCTCGATGCTCGCTCCGCTGTCGCTGTGGCCCCGACGAAGTCATCAACTCCCGCCCGACTCGAGTGGGAAATTTACGGAGTAGAACCATGGCCCAGAACAACACCCACCGCGCCGTCGGCCGAGCAGTCACGCCTGTCGGGACCGCCGGCCGCGCACTGCGGGGCACCGGTGGTGCCGCTGTGCTCGGCACGGTCGTCATCGGCTCCGCACTGCTCGCGGGCCCCGCGCAGGCCGCCCCCGCCGGCTCGCCCGCCGCACCTGCCGTTGCTGCGCAGGCTTCAGCCCCCACGGCACCGGCTCCTGCACATGCGACATCCGCGCTTGCGGCCGAGAAGCTGCGGTGGGGATCGCAGGGCTCGTCGGTCGAGCAGCTCCAGACGGCACTGAACGAACACGGTGCCTCGCTGTCGGTCGATGGCAAGTTCGGCAAGCTCACCCATGGGGCCGTGAAGGACTTCCAGCGCTCGCATGGCCTGAAGATCGACGGCATCGTGGGCCCCGAGACGCGCGGCGCACTGAACGGCGGCGCATCGACCTCGGGCGGTGGAACCTCTGCTCCCGCCCCCTCGAACTCCGCGACGAACTCGCAGCAGGCGATCGTCGACGCCGCGCGCAGCCAGATCGGGGCCTCCTACTCGTGGGGCACCTCCAAGCCGGGGGTCAGCTTCGACTGCTCGGGCCTGAGCTCCTACGCGTACGGACAGGCCGGCATCGACCTGCCCCGCACCTCGTCGCAGCAGGTCGCGGCCGGCACCACGATCTCCAAGTCCGAGGCCCAGCCCGGCGACCTCGTGGTGTGGCCCGGCCACCTCGGGATCTACGCCGGTGGCGACACGGTCATCGACGCGGGGCGCACCCCGGGCGCCGTCACCGAGCGGACCATCTGGGGTTCGCCGACCTTCGTCACCTTCCGCTGACCGCAGGTCGCAACGCCCGCGCAGAGGGAGCCCCGACCAACGGTCGGGGCTCCCTTTGCGTGCAGAGGCAGCGGTATCAGCTGATCGAGGCCAACAGCTCTGCACAGGCCTGCTCGCAGCGGCGACAGGCGTCCGCGCAGACCTTGCAGTGCTTGTGCATTTCAGCGTGCTTCTCGCACTCCTCGGCGCAGGACCGGCACGCCGCCTGACACGCCTCGAGCAGGGCACGGTTGAGGGCGACGTTCTTCCCGGTCTGGCGGGATAGAACCCGGCCGGTGACCTCGCAGACGTCGGCGCAGTCCTGGTTCAGGCGAATGCATTGGGTCAGCTCCGCCACCATGTCTTCGGCCAGGCAGGCGTCCGCGCAGGCGGTGCAGGTCTGAGCGCACTCGAAGCAGGCCTCGATGCATTCGGCGAGCTTCTGCTGGTCGATGGTGCCGAGGTCCTTCGGGAAGGTCTGAAGCATTGATGCGACGTGATGGGTCATGATCCTGCTCCTTCTCGTTCCGGACGGACCGGCGGATGCCGGCCCGTCCTGACGACGCTAACCATCGCCCCCCGAAGGACGGAAGCGGATAGACCACTCGTTTGGAGGCAATGCGGAATGACTGGCCAACGCTGTGCTCAAGAAGTCAAGATCTGACCTTGAGGAGACCTTGATCTAGGGGTCATAGGCTGGTGCAAAGTGTCCTCTGACTAGGAGAAATCATGCGTTCTCGTCGCTCTCTCGGCCGTCTCGCGGCCGTCGTCGTCACCGGTGCGATTGTGTTTGCCGGCTGCACCGACAGCGGGTCTGAGGAGGGTCAGACGCCGGGCGAGTCAGAAGCGTCGGAGGCGTCCGATGGAGGCAGCCACGGCGGCATGGAGCACCCGATGGATGGCGGCCCTGCGCCCGAAGGTATGGCGTCTGCGGAGGATCCCGAGTTCCCGGTCGGCACGGAGGTGACGCTCACGGCGGACCACATGGAGGGCATGGAGGGGGCGACGGCGACGATCTCGGGCGCCTTCGACACCACGACCTACTCGGTCAGCTTCACGCCGACCGATGGCGGTGAGCCGGTCACTGACCACAAGTGGGTCGTTCACGAGGAGCTCGAGAACCCGGGCGAGGCACCGCTGGCAGAGGGCACCGAGGTGGTCATCACCGCCGATCACATGACCGGGATGGAGGGTGCTGAGGCCACCATCGACAGTGCCACCGAGGAGACCGTGTACATGGTCGATTACGAAGCCGACGGGATGATGATGACGAACCACAAGTGGGTCGTCGAGAGCGAGATCGAGCCTGCGTGATGACCTCCCCGTCGAGCCCTCGAGGTGCGCTCGCCTCCTCCGGGGGTAGGCCCCGTCGTCGCACCGGCCGGTTGCCGCGCCGATCGCTCGTGCTCGGTGCCGGCCTGTTCCCGCTCGTGGTCGCCGGCTGCGGGGCCGGTGGGTCCGAGCCCGCATCCATCACGGGTGATCAGGAGTTGCTTCAGGAACATGGCTTCGCCGACGCGGACGCGCACGAGATCATCGACCGGCTCGAGGCGCTCCCGGTGGCTGAGCGACCGCAGGATCTGATCGCCAGCGTCACCGCGACGTCTCTGCAGCTCCAAGACGATGCAGGGCGCGAGGCCGAGCTGCCCCTTCCCGAGGACCAGTTCTATTTGTCGGTGGCCCCGTTCGTCGAGACCACCCACGAGTGCGCCTTCCACAGCCTGACCACGTGCCGCGGAGAACTGCGCAGCCGCGAGCTCACCGTGAGCGTGGTCGACAGCAGCTCGGGCGAGGTCCTTGAAGAGGGCCCTCGCACCACGCATGACAACGGGTTCCTCGGTCTCTGGCTACCGCGCGGGATCACCGCGGAGCTCACGTGCACCCTCGAGGACTACACGGGGACCGCGTCCATCTCGACCCAGGCGGAGGATGATCTGACCTGTCTGACCAGTCTCCAGCTGACGTGAGCAGGCGAAGCACCCGGTCCGCCTTCTGGCATTCGGTGGTCGGCCCAACTGGGCGGAGCGTGACACCACGCCTGAGTCGGCGGACCACGCTGCGGCGGGGCGGGAGCCTGCTCGTCCTCGCGCCCCTTCTTGCGGCGTGCAGCGGTTCTTCGGATGCGGCGAGTGAGGCGAACGCCGGGTACGTCTCCGGTGATGGGGTTGTCGTCGAGATCCCCCCGGAGGGACGCGCCGATCCTCTGGAGATTCGGGGAACCACCTATGACGGCGACGACTTCGACTCCACGGCGCTGCGCGGTGCACCCTTGCTGATCAACGTCTGGTATGCGTCGTGTCCGCCGTGCCGGGTCGAAGCACCGGCGCTGAAGGCCGTGCACTCCGAGTACAGCGCCCTGGGAGTGGAATTCGTGGGCGTGAACACGCGCGACAAGACCGGGCCGGCCGCCGCGTTCGAGGAGACCTTCGGCATCACCTACCCCTCGATCCCCGACACCGACGGCGCGGTGATCGCGTCCATGGACGGCAGCGTCTCGCCCAACGCCGTCCCCACGACTTTGATCCTCGATGCTGAAGGACGAGTAGCCGCCCGGATCGCGGGCGCAGCCGATCAGAGCACCCTAGAGAGCCTCTTGGATGCCGTGCTAGCGGAGGCCGCCTGATGGGTGAACTGTTCGCCACCACCGTGCTGAGCGGACCCCTGGCCGCAGCCCTGCTGCTGTCGATGGTGGCCGGTCTGGTCGCGTTCCTCTCGCCGTGCGTGCTTCCGGTGGTCCCCGGCTACCTCGGATACATCACCGGGCTCACCGGAGGAAGCGCCGGGCCGCCCCGCACCGGCGATCCCGGGGAACGGCCATGGCGCCTGGTCACCGGCGCTGTACTGTTCGTCGCGGGCTTCACGGCGGTGTTCCTGGTCATCGGCGGTTTCGTCGGTGCACTCGGGTCATTGGTGATCCAGTACACGAGCGCGATCAATCGGATCTCCGGGGTGCTGGTCATCCTCATGGGCCTGGTGTTCGTGGGAATCTTCCCCCGCCTCTCCGGTGAGAAACGGATCCGGAAGCGCCCCGATGCCGGACTCGCAGGCGCCCCGCTGCTCGGGATAACGTTCGGCTTCTCCTGGACCCCGTGCATCGGGCCGACGTTCGCCGCAGTCGCGGCGCTCAGCCTCGGGGAGGCCTCCGCGAGCCGCGGCGCTCTCCTGGCTTTCGGCTATGCGATCGGGCTCGGGATCCCGTTCATCCTCTTCGCCCTCGTGTTCCGGCGTGCCCTCGGAATCTCCAGGGTGCTGTCCCGGCATCGCCGCACGCTCCAGATCGTTGGCGGCTCCGTGCTCATCGCCATCGGACTCCTGCTGGTCTCCGGAGTGTGGGAGCAGTGGATGGCACTGCTCCAGGTGCGGATCGGCAACTTCACCACGATCGTCTGATCGCTGAGCCCGCCGTACGCGGCCGGCTCAGCGGTCAGACGATTGCTCGGGGCAACCGGATGGTGAAGGTGGCTCCCCGCCCTGAGCCCTCACTGGCCGCGGCCATGGTCCCGCCGTGCGCATCGACCAGGGCTCGACTGATCGTCAGGCCGATGCCTGAGCCGGAGTTCTCACGGGTGCGGGAGCTGTCGGCGCGGAAGAAGCGTTCGAACAGGCGAGACCGGTCCTCAGCGGTGAACCCTTCGCCGTCATCCGCTACCGCGATCTCCACCGTGCTGCCGTGGGTGGCTGCCGAGACCGTGACGGTGCCTCCGGGGGAAGTGTGCCGCAGAGCATTGCTCAGCAAGTTCCCAAGTACTTGGGCGAGGCGGTCCGGGTCCGCGTGGATCGTCACGGAGTGGGGCAGGGCGACTTCTCGTCGTAATGCCACACCCGCTGTCTCAAACCGTTCCTCCCATTCCTGGAGTGCTGATGCCAGCAAGTCATCGACGGCGAGGGGGTGCAGCTGTACCGGGAGCTGGCCCTCCTCGGCCCGGGACACCTCACTGATGTCGTCGGCCAACCGCGACAGTCGCACGGTCTGGCCGGCGAGGATGGGCATGGCCGCATCGGCTTCGATGACGCCGTCGGCCATGGCCTCGTGATGCGCGGAGAGGGTGGCGATGGGGGTGCGCAGCTCATGGGCGAGGTCGGAGAGCAGTTGGCGTCGGGTCTCTTCGACGGCATCCAGGCGTGCAGCCATGTCGTTGAGCGTGGCCGCCAGCGAATCCAGCTCGGTCCCGGCTCCGACGGAGGGAACGCGTGTGGAGTAGTGGCCCCGGGACAGTTCATCGACAGCCGAGGTGAGACCGTGCAGCGTCTGGCGGAGTCGTCGCGCCAAGTTCCAGGTGACAAGTCCCGCGGCCAGGAGGGAGACCACCAGTCCGACTCCGAGGGCGAGTGCGAGCGCATCGCGGTAGGCGCGCTCGATATGGACGAGCTCGGCACTGCCCACGGGGAGGTCGGTCTGGAGCAGGTGGTAATGGAAGACGGCAGGCCCGATGATCACCGTCAGCACCGTGATGGTGAGCGCGCCGGCGAGCAACACGATGAGCTGGCCCGCCATCAGGCGCGAGGCCAAGCTGGTGCCAGGACGAACCGTTCGAACAGATGAACTGGGGGCGGTCACAAGCTCAGCCCTTCCCCATCCGGTATCCGATACCGCGCACCGTGGTGACGAACCGTGCAGACTCAGCCGTCTCGTCGAGCTTTCGTCGGAGGTTGGCGATGTGCACATCAACGAGATGGTCATCTCCGATCCAGCTGTCGCCCCAGACGGCTTCCATCAGCTGGCCGCGGCTGAAAGCCTGGCCCGGCCGGTGCGCCAGGGTCATCAGGAGCCCCCTCTCGGTGGGGGTCAGCGGGACCATCCGGCCAGCGAGTCGTACTTCCTGGGCAGCAGTGTCGATCTCAAGCTCGCCGAACGTACACACCATGCCTGAAGCATTCCCTGACTCGGCGCGGGGCCTACGCAGCACGGCCTGGACCCGGGCGACAAGCTCACGCACGCTGAACGGCTTGGTGAGGTAGTCATCCGCCCCCACCGAGAGCCCCACCAGGCGGTCCACCTCCTCGGATCGCGCCGTCGTGATCAGCACGTAGCAGTCCGAGAAAGTGCGGATCCTGCGCATCACCTCCAAGCCATCTAAACCAGGCAGGCCGAGATCGAGGACGATCACGTCCGGCGCCAGGGCACGGGCCATCTCCACCGCCTCCGGACCGCTCCGCGCGCTCGCAGTCGCGTAGCCGGCCTTCGCGAGATACGCCTGGACGACGTCCGACAGCGCCGCTTCGTCCTCGACGACGAGAACCATCGCTGCGGCTCGAGCCGATTCACTCCTCATGAGCTCCAGTCTGGTCTCCGTTCCTGGACACCGCGCGTCTATGGAGGTGCAGGCGGACTATCTGGACCGGATCTTGAGGAATTCTCGACGAGAACTTCGACCGTCCCGGGGAACCTGGTGGGGACCGTGTCGCGTACGTACTCGACCAAGGGAGCCCCTCGATGATGCCGACCGATGCGATGTCGTGGCTGATGTGGGCGATGGTCGCCGGTCTCCTCGTTCTCCTCTGGGCCTCGGCGCTGCTGCTGGCACGCACCGTGTTGCCCGGGCGCCCCCGACGCGCTCGGGACGAGAACGAGGCGATCGGGGAACTCTCGCTGCGCCTGGCTCGAGGAGAGATCACGGCCGATGAGTTCGAGCAACGACGACGACTGGTCTTGGACGCCTTTCGGCCATGACACCACCCCTCGCTCTAGAAGGACTGCACCTGTGAAGACTTTTTCCCGCCGCACCGTGTTCTCCGGAGGCCTCGGCGCGGCAGCACTGACGCTCGCGGCATGTGGCGACCGAGCCGCTCCGACCGAAGTTGGAGGCTTCGCACCGCCTCCTGCCCTGACGCCGAAAGCCGGTCAGAACGTCGTCACCCAGACCCTCGCCGCGGCGCCGACGACGGTGGACCTCGGAGGGAAGACGGTCTCGACCTGGGCATACGGCGAGTCCCTCCCCGGGCCGCTGATCCGCGCCACGGCCGGGGATCTGCTGCGCATCACGCTCGAGAACCGCCTGCCCGAGGCCTCCACGATCCACTGGCACGGCATCCGACTGCACAATGCAGCCGACGGGGTTCCGGGGATGACGCAGGACCCGGTCAAGCCGGACACCTCCTTCACCTACGAGTTCGTCGCCCCCGACCCCGGCACTTACTTCCTCCACTCCCACGTCGGCCTGCAGCTGGACCGCGGGCTCTACGCGCCGCTGATCATCGACGATCCCGACGAACCCGGTGACTACGATGCGGAATGGATCGTGACTCTCGATGACTGGATCGATGGGACCGGGCAGACCCCCGACGAGGTCCTGGCCGCGCTGACCGGCGCCCGGCCTTCGGATGGCGGCGGCATGGACCACGGCGACATGCCCATGGGCGACGACGGACCTGGCGGCATGGACCACGGCGGCATGCCGATGGGGGACGAGCCCTGGGGCGACGCCGGTGACGTGGCCTACCCCCACTTCCTGGTCAACGGCCGGGTTCCCGAAGCACCGGAGATCTTCGAGGCGAAGCCCGGCCAGCGCGTGCGCATCCGTCTGATCAACGCCTCCGCCGACACCATCTTCGCCCTCGCGCTCGGCGACCACGACCTCTCCGTCACCCAATCGGACGGGTTCGCCGTCGAGCCGGTCACCGTCAAGGCGCTGTACCTCGGCATGGGTGAGCGGTATGACGTGGTGGTCACGGTGAAGAACGGCATGTTCCCTCTGGTGGCGCGTCCCGTCGGGAAGTCCAGCGGCGGTCAAGGGCTCGCCGTGCTGAGGACCGGTGCCGGGGAAGTGCCCGCTCCGGACGTTCAGGTCCGGGAGCTCGACGAGGACGTCCTCATCGGGTCCACCCTGGAACCGGCCGAGACCGCACGGCTCGAGGACCGCGCCGTCGACACCGAGCTGGAGCTCGCATTCCAGGGGTCAATGCAGCCGTATCAGTGGGCCATTAACGGCGCTCCCTACGGTCAGTACACTCCACTCAGCATCCGCGAGGGGCAGCGGGTGCGGATCACCGCGACCAACGAGACGATGATGAGCCACCCCCTCCACATCCACGGGCATACGTTCGCCCTGCCGTCGGGGCTCCGGAAGGACACGGTGATGCTCGCGCCCATGGAATCGTTCGCCCTCGACTTCGATGCGGACAATCCGGGCCGGTGGGCAGCGCACTGCCACAACGCGTACCACCAGGAAGCCGGCATGATGACAGGGATCGACTACGCGTCCTGACGTCGTACGTGCAGGTCCCCGACGTCGAGGGAGGCAGACGTCGGGGGCCTATGGCTTGGCAGGAGCGAGAACTGACTGCTACCCCAGTGTGGCCGTCAGCGTCCTTCGGAGGCGGTGAAGGCTGGGAGCAGGGTTCCGATGATGAGGTCGGCCGCGTCCCTGCGCTCGATCCGTCCAGCGGTCACCTCTTCGGCGGCGGCGTTCATGGCCAGATGGGTGACGGCGAGAAGCCAGCTGACCGGAAGCTCTGCGCGGAACACCCCTTCACGCTGTCCGCGTTCGAAGAGACCCTGCATGCGCCCCTCGGCCACCTCATGCATCTCACGGATACGCGCTGACGGCAATTCGCGCTGTGCCACCACGAGCACAGAGCGGACACGTTCCAGGAGAGACCAGCTCGACGCGATGAGGGCTTCGAGCGCTGCCGCTGGGTCCCCGTCGAGGGGTACGTTCCCGAGGACGTCCTCGGCCTGCTCGAGGCTGTCCGCGAGGGTCGCATCGATCAGTGCCGCGCGGTTGGCGAAGTGCCCGTACAGGGTCATGCGGCCCACGCCGGCTTCGGCGGCGATGTCGGCGACAGAAGCGTCCGGGTTCTTGCGCAGCGCGACCGGCGCGGCGGCGAGGATCTTCGCCCGGTTGCGCTGTGCGTCGACTCGCTGATTGACCGCCAGACCGCTCTTGCCGCGTTCACCTGCTGCGGTCGTGCCCTTGACGTTCGGCATCTTACACCTCTAACTCGTACGGGAATGTATGGGTTACTCTATCGGTTGTAACCCGTACACCGATGTTCGAGTTCGGTGTTGTGGGGTCCCACCCCACGGAAACGCAGTCAAGGACGGAAGGGCCAGAGGCCATGAGAATGAAGAAGCATGAGACGAACGAGGTGCGCCATGTCTGAAGCGGATGCACCTGTACCCCGGACGGGGGCGAAGCAGTGGTGGGGTCTTGCGGTACTCGTGATCCCCTCCACGCTGCTGTTCATGATGTTGACGATCCTGTTCCTCGCGGCCCCGAACATGGCCGCGGACCTGATCCCGACGAGCGCACAGCTGCTATGGATTCTCGACATCTACGGGTTCGTGATGGCCGGGTTCCTCGTCGCGATGGGCGTCCTCGGCGACCGCGTCGGCAAGCGCCGACTCATGGTTCTCGGCGCCATCGTGTTCGGGATCGTCTCGATCGCCGCGGCGCTGACGACGAGCCCGGAGCTGATGATCCTCTGGCGAGCCGTTCTCGGGCTCGGAGGAGCCATGATGCTTCCCTCCACCCTCGGGCTGATCTTCGTGCTGTTCGCCGACCCGAAGGCCCGCGGAATCGCGATCGGGGTGTGGGCCGGCGGCATCTCCGCAGGTGTCGCGCTCGGCCCCCTGCTCAGCGGGCTCCTGCTCGAGGCGTTCGGCTGGCAGTCGACCTTCCTAGTCGCCGTCCCGGTGATGGCGCTGGTCGCGATCGGTGCCCCGCTGCTCCTACCTGAGCACAAGGATCGTACTGCGAAGATCGACCTGTTCAGCGCCCTACTTCTCGTCGCCTCGCTACTCGGGATCATCTACAGCATCAAGCGCTTCGCTACCCAGGAGCCGGTCGGGCCATCGATCGGACTGCTGGTCGCCGGAGCGCTGATCGGTCTATGGTTCGTGATCCGGCAGCTGCGCGCCACA
Organism: Brachybacterium paraconglomeratum; assembly: GCF_003994255.1. Taxonomy (GTDB): domain Bacteria; phylum Actinomycetota; class Actinomycetes; order Actinomycetales; family Dermabacteraceae; genus Brachybacterium; species Brachybacterium conglomeratum. The sequence goes on from NZ_ML133863.1 coordinate 10,615, forward strand.
CACCCTCTACTGGATGTGCGACTGTTCGCCAACCGCACCGTCAGTGGAGCGCTCACCGTTTTCCTCCTGTCGGCTGCGGCATTGGGAGGGGTGTACTCCCTGTTCACCCAGTACCTGCAACAGGTTCAGGGGCTCTCGCCGATGCAGGCGGGGCTATCGATCATCCCCGCCGCGGCGGTCCTCATCGTCGTCTCCACCCTCTCCCCGATGCTGGCCCGGAAATTCCGTCCTGGCAACGTGATCGCGCTCGGCCTGCTCACGCAGATCGTCGGGTACATCTTGTTCACGCAGCTGGACGCCGGCACGGGCCTCGCACTCGTGATCGCGAGCTTCGTGGTCACATACCCGGGGGTTGCACCATCGATGGCGCTGACGACGGAACTGGTCGTCAGCTCGGTCCCGCCGGAGAAGGCCGGCGGCGCCTCCGGTTTGGCGACCACCGTGAACGACTTGGGCATCTCCCTGGGGGTGGCGGTCATCGGCAGCATTGGCATTGCCACCTACCGCGGCCAGATCGCCGACACCATGCCCGACGGCGTGCCAGCAGAAGCAGCGGTCGCCGCGGAGTCCGGCATCGATGGAGCCCTCGCCACCGCGGGACAGCTGCCCGACGCGGTCGGCGCAGCCCTGACCACCGCGGCGCAACAGGCGTTCACCAGCGGGCTGAACACCGCCGGCATGGTCTCCGCTGCCATCGCCGCTCTCGCCGCACTCATTGCCGCTACGCGGTTGCGCCATATCCGACCCACCGGTGAGTCCGCGTCCGAATCGAGGCCCGCCGAGGAATCCGTGCGGTGAGTGGAGCCGGCGAGCCGCTGCCCGGCACTCGTAGCCACAGGCCTTGCGTGGTACCGGGAGGGGGTATAGCCTCAACCCTGGAAAGATACCCCGTGGGGGTATACAAATTGAGAGGAGCACGACCATGACGACGACGAACGAGTATCAGGTGACCGGAATGACCTGTGGGCACTGCGAGATGTCCGTCCGCGAGGAGGTCGGCGAGCTGTCCGGGGTGACTGACATTCAGGTCAGCGCCCAGACGGGCCGCCTCGTCGTCACCTCCGAGGAGCCCCTCGACGACGCACAGGTCCTCACCGCGGTCGAGGAGGCCGGCTACTCGGCGGTCAAGACCCGATGAATGCCGCGGGACGACTGATCGCCTACGGCGCTGCGATCGCAGTGACCTTCGGCGGCGCATTCGTCGCAGCCGGCGCCGTCGTCCCGGACCGGGTCGTCGAGCGATGGTCGGCGCAGGCAGCCGACACATCGTACGACGATCCCGACCACGGTGGAGGCGCGGATACGCAGCCCGAGGCCGCACCGCAGAAGGGAGTATCGATGTCATCGCAGGGATACGTGCTGTCCGAGGTTTCCGCTCCGCAGTCCGCTGAGCAGGCCGGAGAGCTCGCCTACACGATCACCGGGCCCGACGGGAGCCCCGTCACGGAGTATCAGGAGGCTCATGAGAAGGAGATGCACCTGATCGTTGTCCGCACCGACGGCACCCAGTACCGCCATGTGCACCCGGAGCTGGACCCATCCACCGGCAGCTGGTCCCTGCCCTGGCAGTGGGAGGAAGCCGGTACGTACAAGATCTACGCCGACTTCGCCCCCACCGGCGACGGCGAGGACACCCTGACGCTGTCGCGAACCGTTGACGTTGCCGGCGAACTCACGCCGGTCACCGACCGTCTCCTCTCCGCGAAGGACGAGGTCGACGGGTTCGAGGTGACTCTGGACGGAGAGCTGACTGCCGGGACATCCAGCGACCTCACGCTGAGCGTCACCCAGGACGGCGCTCCGGTGACCACCTTGGAGCCCTACCTCGGCGCCTTCGGCCATCTCGTCGCCCTGCGCGAGGGCGATATGGAGTACCTCCACGTCCACGCCGAGGGCGAGGACCCGGCTGCCGGGGAGACCTCCGGCCCGGAGATCTCCTTCATGGCGGAGGCCCCTACGGCCGGCCGCTACTACCTCTATCTGGACTTCCAGATCGATGGCGAGGTGCACACCGCGCAGTTCATCGTCGAGGCGGAGCAGGGCACCGAGAACGAGAGCGCCGATGCGCACCCGGACGGTCACTGACCCCTCCGGGCCGGATCGACCGTCGCAACAGATCGGAAAGGACCTGGAGTGAACACCGAAGCACCGCTCATCGCGGAGGCCGGCATCGAGCTGGAAATCGGCGGCATGACATGCGCATCCTGCGCGAACCGGATCGAGCGGAAACTCAACAAGCTCGACGGCATCACCGCGACCGTCAACTACGCCACCGAGAAAGCCAAGGTGACGGCCCCAGAGGGCTACGATCCGCAGCTGCTCGTCAGTGAAGTCGAAAAGACCGGCTACACCGCCGCGCTACCCAAGCCCACCACCGGCAAGGACTCAGCGAACACGCCTGGGGACGATCAGGAGGACTCCGACCCGGAGCTGACCTCGCTACGCCACCGGCTGATCGGTGCGGTCGCGCTGACCGTCCCGGTCATCGCGATGGCGATGATCCCCGCCATTCAGTTCCCCTACTGGCAGTGGCTCTCCCTCGCGCTCGCGGCCCCGGTCATCGTGTGGGGCGCCTGGCCGTTCCACAAGGCGGCCTGGACGAACCTCAAGCACGGCGCAGCCACGATGGACACGCTCATCTCGATGGGCACCTCCGCCGCCCTGCTGTGGTCCCTGTACGCACTGTTCTTCGGAACCGCCGGCACCCCAGGCATGACTCACCCCTTCGAGCTGACGATCGCGCCCTCCGACGGTGCGGCGAACATCTACCTCGAGGTCGGCGCGGGCGTCACGATGTTCATCCTGGCCGGCCGCTACTTCGAGAAGCGCTCCAAGCGCCAGGCCGGCGCCGCACTGCGCGCCCTGCTCGAGCTCGGCGCGAAAGAAGTCTCCGTGCTGCGCGGAGGCCAGGAGCAGAAGATCGCCATCGACGATCTCGTAGAGGGTGACGATTTCATCGTCCGCCCCGGCGAGAAGATCGCCACCGACGGCACCGTCGTCTCCGGCACCTCCGCGGTCGACGCCTCCATGCTCACCGGGGAGTCGGTTCCCGTCGAGGTGAGTGAGGGGGACGCCGTCACCGGCGCCACCGTCAACGCCGGCGGACGCCTCGTGGTCCGCGCCACGCGCATCGGCTCCGACACCCAGCTGGCTCAGATGGCGAAGCTCGTCGAGGACGCCCAGACCGGCAAGGCCGAGGTCCAACGCCTGGCCGACCGCATCTCCGGGATCTTCGTGCCGATCGTCATCCTGGTCGCCGCGCTGACCCTCGGGGCGTGGCTCGGCGCCGGGTTCCCCGTCACCGCGGCCTTCACTGCAGCCGTCGCCGTGCTCGTGATCGCCTGCCCCTGCGCGCTGGGTCTGGCGACCCCGACCGCGCTGCTGGTGGGCACCGGCCGCGGAGCCCAGATGGGTGTGCTCATCAAGGGACCCGAGGTGCTCGAATCCACCCGCAAGGTCGACACCGTGGTGCTGGACAAGACCGGCACCGTCACCACCGGCAAGATGACCCTCACCGATGTCGTCACCGATGAAGGCACCGATCGCGCCGAGCTGCTGCGACTGGCCGGCGCCGTTGAGGACTCCTCCGAGCACCCGATCGCCCAGGCGATCGCCAAGGGCGCCACCCAGGAGGTCGGCGAACTCCCGACGCTGTCGGACTTCACCAACGTCGAGGGCAAGGGCGTGCGCGGCACCGTCGAGGGACGCACCGTCGTCGTCGGCCGCGAGAGCCTCCTCGCCGAGACACAGATGACCCTGAGCCCCGAGGTCGCTGCCGCCAAGGCGGACGCCGAGGAGCAGGGCAAGACCGTCGTCGCCATCGGCTGGGACGGCATCGCCCGCGGGATCCTGGTGGTCGCCGACACGGTCAAGCCCACCAGCGCTGAGGCCGTCACCGCGATGAAGGCGCTGGGTCTGACCCCGGTCCTGCTGACCGGCGATAACGAGGCCGTGGCCCGCCAGATCGCCGCTGAGGTCGGCATCGACGAGGTCATCGCCGAAGTCCTACCGTCGGAGAAGGTCGATGTGGTCTCCCGCCTCCAGCGCGAGGGCCGCACCGTCGCAATGGTCGGCGACGGCGTCAATGACGCACCTGCCCTCGCCCAGGCCGACCTGGGACTGGCGATGGGCACCGGCACCGACGTCGCGATCGAGGCCAGCGACATCACCCTGGTACGAGGCGACCTCCGCAGCGCCGTCGATGCCATCCGCCTGTCCCGCAAGACCCTCTCGACCATCAAAACCAACCTGTTCTGGGCCTTCGCCTACAACACGGCCGCGATCCCCATCGCCGCGCTCGGCATGCTCAACCCCATGCTCGCCGGCGCCGCGATGGCCTTCTCCAGCGTCTTCGTCGTGGGCAACAGCCTGCGCCTGCGCGGCTTCACCTCCATCGCGAAGAACTGACCCCTCCCCGCACGAAACCACTATGGAAGGAACCCCATGAACGACACGACCGACCAGACCTCCAGCTGCTGCGGCCACACCTCCCACTCCTCCGTGGAGTCCGAGGGGCGCCCGAACCTGATGGGCGCCGCGGAGGACGACATGGCCACCTGTCCGGTGATGGAAGGCCGGCCCGTCGTCAAGAGCATCGCCGAGGCCGCGGGCTTGTACCGCGACTACGAGGGCACCCGCTACTGGCTGTGCTGCGCCGGGTGCGGTCCCCTGTTCGATGCCGACCCGCAGAAGTACGTCGCCGCCTGAGGACCACCGCTCAGCGGGAGGGGGCCACTGTCAGGCAGTGCGCCCCCTCCCCCATATAGATCGGAGCTCGGCAATGCCCGACACGACACACGTTCTCGTCATCGGTGCAGGAGCTGCGGGGGCGGCCGCCGTTCGGGAACTCGCCCAGCACGAAGAGATCACTACAACCGCAATCATCGATACGGAAACCACCCCGTATAACCGCACTCTGGTCAACAAGGCTGTCGCCACCGGCCTCCTCGAACCCCATCACGCACATCTGCCAGTACTGTCCGCTCCGCCAGTCCGGGATCGCGTCCAGGCGGTGGACCCCCAAGAGCAGACCGTTCACCTGCGCTCTGGAGCCCGCGTGGACTATGACGCGCTGATCGTCGCTACGGGAAGCGTGCCACGCGCCCTGCCTCCGGGTATCACCAGCCCTGCCGCCCTGGAGAGCGGACGGGTGACGCATCTGCATTCCCTGGACGATGCGCTCCGTGTGCGCGGCGTCCTCGACCGCACGCCCTCCCCGCGGGTCCTGATCTACGGGGCAGGGTTCATCGGAGCCGAGACCGCGGGAATCCTCCGCGACGCTGGATGCAGGGTCACGCTCGCTGCCTCGTCGCCCATCCCCGGGGCCACCGCCTTCGGCGCCCAGGTCGCAGGACAGCTTTCCCAGGCACATCGGGACACTGTCGACACGCACTTCGGTCACGCGCTGACGCGCCTTGAGCTCGTCGAGAGCGAGCTGCACGCCGAGTTCACCGACGGCCGCGTCATTGCCGCGGACCTGGCCATCACCGCCCTTGGAACGCGCCCGCACTCCCCCTCCCCATGGGGAGGAGCGATCGCTGTCGATTCTCGGCTGCGCAGCCGTGACCACGAGAACGTCTACGCCGCAGGAGGCGTCGCGGTCCACGAGACTGACGGCACAACCTGGCGCATCGATCATTGGAGCGACGCCGAGGCACAGGGCGCGCACGCCGCACGCAGCGTCCTGGCCTCGCTCGGGCGCGCGGACGCCCCCGGGCCCTACCGACCCCGCGCCCTCTACAGCGCACAGATCCACCAGCACCTCTATCTCGCTGCTGGACACACAGGCCGATTCGGGAATTCGCGCGCCTTCTCTACCAGCCCCCTCGTTCTCACCCACGACCGAGCGGGTCGGCTCGTCGGAGTCAGCGGCTTGGACTCCGGCCCCGACGTGATGGCTCTCGTGCCGCGCCTCCACACCTCGATCACGCCGATGTTGACAGCAGAATCCGACCCCTCGACACATACCCCCTAGGGGTATATGGTGGGGTGCATGAACGCTGGCAACCACCCACACCGTCACGACCACGGAGAACCCGGCATGCAGCACTCTCATCCTTCCCCCACGCCTCATGGCGCCCACACCGGTATTGCTGAGCACGACGCACCCGAGGCGCATCACGACCACGGAACTCACGGAGACCACTCGGGACACGAGGGTCACTCAGGGCACGGGGGCCACGCCGGGCACGGGGACCACGTCGGGCAGTTCCGGCGGCTGTTCTGGATCAACCTGATCATCGCGGTCCCAGTTGTCGTGTTCTCGCCGATGTTCGCGATGCTGCTCGGGTACAGCGTTCCCGAGTTCCCCGGCGCTCTATGGATCGCCCCGGTTCTCGGCACAGTCATGTACATCTGGGGCGGCCGCCCGTTCCTCACCGGCGCCGTTTCCGAGATCCGTTCCCGTCAGCCCGGGATGATGCTCCTGATCGGGCTCGCGATCACGGTCGCGTTCATCGCCTCTTGGGGTGCGACTCTCGGGATCCTCGACCACCAGCTCGAGTTCTGGTGGGAGCTCGCCCTGCTGATCGTGATCATGCTGCTGGGCCACTGGGTCGAGATGCGTTCCCTCGCCCAGACCACCTCCGCGCTCGACTCTCTGGCCGCACTGCTGCCGGACATGGCAGAACGCATCGAAGGGGGCGAGCTCGTGAGCGTCTCGCCCAACGAGCTGCAGCGAGGCGACCTCGTCCTCGTCCGCCCCGGGGCGAGCGTCCCGGCCGACGGCACGATCCGGGAAGGCCGCGCCGACGTGGACGAGTCCATGGTCACCGGCGAGTCTCGCCCAGTGACGCGCTCCACCGGAGACTCCGTCGTGGCGGGCACCGTCGCCACCGACTCCAGTCTCCGCATCGAAGTCACCGCCACGGGCGACGACACCGCCCTCGCCGGTATCCAGCGCCTGGTCACCGAGGCGCAGAACTCCTCGTCCCGGGCCCAGCGCATCGCGGATACCGCTGCGGCGTGGCTGTTCTGGTTCGCTCTCGGCGCTGCCGTGATCACCGCGATTGTCTGGTCGCTGCTCGGGATGCCAGATGAGGCCGTCGTTCGCACGGTGACGGTCCTGGTCATCGCTTGCCCCCATGCGCTGGGGCTCGCGATCCCGCTGGTCGTCTCCATCGCCACCGAGCGGGCCGCCCGCGGCGGAGTCCTGGTAAAGGACCGTCTGGCGCTGGAAGCAATGCGGACAGTCGACGCCGTCCTGTTCGACAAGACCGGCACCCTCACGAAGGGTGAGCCCGTCCTCGCTGAGATCATCACCCGCGGCGTGGACGAGACCGTGATGCTGACCCTGGCAGCTGCCGCCGAGGCGGAGAGCGAGCACCCGCTCGCCCGCGCCATCGTCGCCAAGGCACAGGCCGAGGGAGCCCAGATTCCTGCGGGCTCCGACATCAGCTCCACCCCCGCGTTGGGCGTGAGTGCCCAGGTGGACGGGCACGAGATCCGCGTGGGCGGTCCCCGCCTGCTCGAGGAGACCGGAGCGAGCGAGGTCGAAGAGGCTGAGGCCTGGCGCCGGGAGGGCGCGATCATTCTTCACGTCCTGCGGGACGGTGAGATGATCGGCGGTCTCAAGCTCACCGATGAAGTGCGCCCCGAGTCTCGCGAGGCCATCGATGCGCTGCACAACTTGGGCGTCGAGGTCGTCATGATCACCGGAGACGCCGAGGCGGTCGCGAACAGCGTCGGCAAGGAGCTCGGTATCGACCGTGTCTTCGCCGGGGTGCGACCCGAGGATAAGTCCTCGAAGGTCGCCCAGCTCCAGAAGGAGGGCAAGAAGGTCGCGATGGTCGGCGACGGCGTCAACGACGCCCCTGCACTCGCTCAGGCAGATGTCGGCATCGCGATCGGTGCCGGCACCGACGTCGCGATCGCCTCGGCCGGGGTGGTACTCGCCAGCTCCGATCCGCGCTCGGTACTCTCGGTCATCGAACTCTCCCGAGCCGCCTACCGCAAGATGAAGCAGAACCTCTGGTGGGCCGCAGGCTACAACCTGCTGTCCGTGCCACTCGCAGCCGGGATCCTCGCCCCCATCGGCTTCGTGCTGCCTATGTCCGTCGGCGCGATCCTCATGTCCCTGTCCACCGTCGTCGTCGCCCTGAACGCCCAGCTCCTGCGACGCCTCGACCTGCGTCCGGAAGCGACCGTCGCCGCCATACGAAATCGCCGCTGATCCTCTCTCACCGAACGGAAATACTGATGACCACTGTCCCTGAAACCGCAGAAGACCAGGCCTGCCACAGCGGGCCCCACGGATACATCCAAGACAAGCCCCGCTACCTCAACCGTCTCAAGCGCATCGAAGGGCAAGCTCGCGGTATCTCCCGCATGGTCGACGAGGACGTCTACTGCATCGACATCCTCACCCAGATCTCCGCTCTGAACAGCGCGCTCGAGAACGTTGCGTTGGGCCTGCTCGACGACCATCTCCGTCACTGCGTCCTCGATGCCGCCCGCGAAGGCGGAGACGAGGCCGAGAAGAAGCTGAAGGAGGCTTCGGACGCAGTACGGCGCCTCGTCAAGTCTTGAACCATTCCACCACCACCGACAACGCAATCGATCAACGGCACAGCTTTGGATTCGACCAGGTTGCCCTCGGGCACCACTCACCGCCTTGAGGAACCCGACAACTTCATGAGAATTCGAGCAGGTAACCTCCTTGTCGCGCCGCAGTTCACGGCGTCGCACCCCTGACAGGTCGCGCGAGAACCTACAGGCGTTCTGCATCACAGCGCCCTCGACCTCGGCCGCTTTCCGGGACGGCGCCTCCAGCGTCTCGCCGCCGCGCTCGCCGGCCGCCGGGGACCGCGCCCCCGCCGCAGGTCAGGACCGACGTGACCGAGACTCCGCGGCCGTCTCGGTCCGGCCCCTCGCCGACGCCCCCGGGACCGCGTCGCCCATGGCTCCCAGCGAGCTCCCCGACACCCTCCCGGCAGATCACGGAAAGCTGACAGCGGCTCTACAGCCTGCGCTTCTAGCTTTCCGGCTCCACACCAGGAGACCGAGAGGACCCGTCATGGACACCACCGACCCCCGCCGCGTCGGCCGCCCCTATCCCGAGGCGCGCGAGCACACCGTCGCACATAACTCCGCCGGAGCGGTCCCCTCGGGCACCGCACCGCGCAACAGCTTCGAGGGCCGGCCCCTCCACCACCCGGCCGAGGATGTCGAGGACCAGGGCCTCGCCTTCGACGTCGGCACTCTGGTCTCCCGCCGCGGCGCGCTCGGCGTGCTCGGCGCGGGCAGCGTCACCGCCGTCCTCGCCGCCTGCACCGGCGGCTCCGCCTCCACCACCGGCGCCGCGAGCGATGGGGGAGGGGCGAGCGATGCCGGCGACTCCGGCGCTTCCTCCGAGCTCACTGAGATGCCCGGCGAGACCGCCGGCCCCTACCCGGGCGACGGCTCCAACGGCGCCGACGTGCTCGAGACCAGCGGCGTGGAGCGCTCCGACATCCGCTCCTCCATCGACTCGGACACCACCGCCGAGGGCGTCCCCCTCGACATCACCATGACCATCATCGACATGGCCGGCGGCGACGTGCCGATGGAGGGCGCGGCCGTGTACCTGTGGCAGTGCGACGCCGCCGGGCAGTACTCGATGTACTCCGAGGGCGTGGAGGAGGAGACCTACCTGCGCGGCGTGCAGATCGCCGACGCGCAGGGCAAGGTCACCTTCACCTCCATCTTCCCCGGCTGCTACGCCGGCCGCTGGCCCCACCTCCACTTCGAGGTGTTCCCCGACGCGGAGTCGATCGTCGACGCGACCAACGCGATCCTCACCTCGCAGATCGCGCTGCCCCAGACGGAGGCGGACGGCGTCTACGAGCTCACCGAGTACGCGGGCAGCGCCGAGAACCTCTCCCAGCTCACCCTCGAGACCGACGGGATCTTCTCCGACGGCTACGAGCAGCAGCTCGCGTCCCTCTCCGGCGACCTCGATTCCGGCTACTCCTTCGCCATCGACGTCCCGATCGACACCACCACCGAGCCCGAGGCCGGCGGGATGGGCGGCGGGGGGATGGGCGGCGGCGAGGGCGGACCCGGCGGCACCCCGCCCGAGGGTGCGCCGGGCGAGGGCGCACCGGGCGGTGCGACCTCGGAGGACGGCAGCGGGACGTCGCAGAGCTGACGCGGCACCAGCAGGGATGATGCGGCAAGCAGGGCAGACGCGGCTCCGGTCGAGCTGATGCGGCCTGGAGAGAGCTGACCCGGCACGAGCAGGTCTGACTCGGACGAGCTGCCCACGGCGGCAGGGTGATCAGCAGAAAGGGGGCTCCAGCGGCACGCTGCGGAGCTCAGCTCCTCGCCGTGCCGCTGGAGTCCCCCTTATGCAGGCACGTCCTCCTTATGCAGGCACGTCCTCAAGAGGCAGCGCGCCAGGGGAACGGGACGTAGCCGATGATCATCCAGCTGCCGTTGAGGATGATCCCGATGACGGCCAGGAACACCAGGGCGAAGCCGATCCGCATCACCGGGACCCTCGCGGAGATGGCGTGCCCGTTCTGCGGCGCGATGAAGCGCTCGGGCCGGTCGCGGTCGTGGAGCACGGTCACGCTCATGCCGCTGCGGTCCACGGTCCCGGCATCGCTGACCACCGGGTTCGCGCGGACCGTCTGCCCGCGGTCGGTCGTGAACTCGATCGTCTCGACGACGCGGCTGGAGCGGTCCTCCCGGGTGCCGCTGTAGTGCACGTGCGAGGAGATCACCCACCCCTCGGCCCGCATCCCGCTCGAGGCCAGACGCCGCGCCCGCAGCAGGTCCCGCACGGCCGAGAACATCATCCACAGCGCCACCAGCACCAGCAGCAGCACGACCAGCGCGAAGAGCGTCGCGAACGCGCCGAAGCCCAGGCGCACCCCGTCCATGGTTCCCCCTTGCTCTCACCCGTCGGCCCCCGCTGACGTGTCACTCCGACCGAGCGTACCGGGCACGGTGCGGCGCGGGACGGCGGCGGCTAGAGTCGGGACGGAGCATCCGCCCGCGGGAAGGACCCTCATGCGACGCAGCATCGTCAACGACCCCGACCAGCTCGTCCCCGAGGCGCTGGAGGGCTTCGTCCTCAGCCATCCGGCCCGCCTCGCCCTCGACGCCGAGCACCGCTTCGTCCGACGCGCCGAGCCCGCCACGGGCAAGGTCGGCCTCGTCTCCGGCGGCGGCTCCGGCCACGAGCCGCTGCATGCAGGCTTCGTCGGCCCCGGGATGCTCGACGTCGCGGTCGCCGGCGCCGTGTTCGCGAGCCCCACCGCGCTGCAGGTCCTCGAGGCGACCAAGGCCGCGGACTCCGGCCACGGCGTGGTCCAGATCGTCAAGAACTACACCGGCGACGTGCTGAACTTCCGCATCGCCGGCGAGATCAGCGGCGACGACCAGGTCGAGACCGAGATCGTGCTGGTGGACGACGACCTCGCCACCGACACGGCCGACGGGGGAGGCCCGGGCCGCCGCGGCACCGCCGCCACCGTGATCGTCGAGAAGGTGTGCGGCGCCGCCGCCGAGGAGGGCCAGGACCTCGCCGCGGTCGCCGAGGTGGGCCGGCGCGCCGCCGCCTCCGCCCGCACCATGAGCCTCGCGCTGACCGCCGGCACCCACCCCGGCGACGAGGAGCCCCAGTTCGCCCTCGGCGACGACGAGGTCGAGCTCGGCGTCGGCATCCACGGCGAGCGCGCCGCCCGGCGGGTCCCCTTCACCAGCGCCGACGGACTCACCGACCTGCTCCTGGACCCTCTGCTGGAGGAGCTGGGCCTGGAGCGCGGCACCGAGGTGCTCGCGATCGTCAACGGCCTCGGCGGCACCTACCCGCTCGAGCTGAACCTCGTCGCCCGCCGCCTCCACCACCGCCTGGGCGACGCCGGCCTCGCCGTCGGCCGCAGCCTCGTCGGCTCCTACGTGACCAGCCTCGACATGCACGGCGTCTCGCTGACGCTGATGCCGCTGGACGAGGAGCTGCGCCGTCTCTGGGACGCGCCCGTCCAGACCCCTGCCCTGACCTGGTGAGGAGCACCGCGATGACCGACCACGCCCTGCACGACGACTTCGGCCGTCTCGTCGTCACGACCCTTCGCGAGAGCCTCGAGGGTGCCGCGCCCGCGCTCGGCGACCTCGACCGCCGTGCCGGAGACGGCGACTTCGGCGACAACGTCCGCGTCGCCATGAAGAACCTCGGCCGCGAGCTCGAGGGCGGCGAGCCCGCCGACTACCGCGGCTGGGTCACCGCCATGTCCCGCGCCTGGCTCGGCGTGGGCGGCACCTCCGGCCCCCTGTTCGGCATGTTCTACCGTGATCTCGCGAGGGCCGCCGGCGACGGCGAGGTCCCGGATCTCGCCGCGCTCGCCGAGGCGCTCGCGGCCGGGCAGGCCGTGGTCCAGAAGTACGGCGAGGCCGAGGTGGGCGACCGCACCATGGTCGACGCCCTCGCCCCGGCCGTCACCGCGCTGCGCGAGGCCGCCGGCTCCGGGGCCGATGCCGTGCACGCGCTCGGCGCCGCGGAGAAGGCCGCGATCGACGCCGCGAAGGGCACCGCCGAGCTCACCGCCCGACGCGGCCGCGCCAGCTACGTCGGCGACAGCGCGAAGGGAGTCATGGACCCGGGAGCCTGCGCGATGGCTCTGGTCGTCGGCGCGCTGCGCGCCGCGGCCGGGGCCGACGGGGGAGAGGTCCGCGCCGACTGGATCGGGTGAGGCCCGCGCATCGTCTCGTGCCTTCGAACTCAGCAGCTCGGCCGGCGACGGGCCATCGGCGGAACGCGGCGGATCGGTTCAGCGTCGTGCTCGACGCCGAGTCTTCCGCGGGTTCTCGGCGAGGATCCTGCGTGCTTTCATCGCGAACTCGTCGGCGAGCTCCAGGAACTCTGCGTCGAGCCGGTCTTCCACGATGAAGCGCTCGTTGCCGCGGGACTCCATCTGCACGGTGTAGGTCCGAGCGCTGTCATCGGGGCGGGGACGGGAGCCGAGTATCATCGCGATCTCCTCATGCTGGTTCGGACACGAGTCTACCGAGGAGCCCCGCACGGCCGGAAGGGATGGCGGGCGGCGCCGGCGCGCTCCGGGACATCTCGAGGATCTCCTGGATGAGGATCTCGTTCCGCAGGACTGTGGACGACGGCTCCGGACACCTCGCGCACCGCAGACTCGCCCGCTGATAGGTTCGCTCTTCGTGTCCGACCTCGCCGCCCTGCTCCCCGATCTCAGCACCACCTCGTGGCTGCTGGTGGTGCTCGGCGCGCTGATCGTCGGCTTCTCCAAGACCGCGCTGCCCGGCGCAGGGACCCTCGCCGCAGGCGCGTTCGCACTGGCCATGCCCGCGAAGGAGTCCACCGCCGCGCTCCTGCTGCTGCTGATCCTCGGCGACATGACGGCGCTGTGGGTGTACCGACGCGAACCGGACTGGCGCACCCTCGTGCGCCTGCTGCCCAGCGCCATGGTCGGCGTGATCATCGGCGTGTTCTTCTTCGCCGCGGTCGACGACACGACTGTGCGCGTCACCATCGGCGTGATCCTGCTGGCGCTGGTCACCCTCACCCTCGTCCGCCGCGCCCAGGCCGCCCGCCGCACCGCGGCGGAGTCGGAGGCGTCGGACCACTCTTCGGCCGCCGGGCCCGCGACCCGCGCCGAGGCCGAGGGCGGCAGCCGCAAGGGCGCCGCCGCGACTGCGCAGGGCGTCGGCTACGGCCTGCTCGGCGGCTTCACCACCATGGTCGCCAACGCCGCCGGGCCCGTCATGTCGCTGTACCTGCTGATGATGCGGATGCCGGTGCTGACCTTCCTGGGCACCTCGGCGTGGTTCTTCGCCGTGATCAACCTGTTCAAGCTGCCCTTCTCCGCAGGGCTCGGCCTGTTCACCGCCGAGACCCTCGCGATGGACGCGCTGCTCGTGCCGGTCGTGCTGCTGGCCGCCTTCGCGGGCGCGAAGGTCGCCCGCCGCATCTCCCAGTCGGTCTTCGACAAGCTGGTGCTGGGCCTGACGGTCCTCGCCGCGATCGGCCTGCTCATTCCCTGACCGGGGTCGGGCCCTCACCGCAGCTCGGCCCGTCACGGCTCCTCGTCGGCCCCCGCGCCAGCGCCCGGCCCGGCCGACGCCGCCCAGCGGCCGAGCCGTTCGATCTCCTCCAGCAGCGCGGGTGGATCGATGACCTCGACCGGCGCACCGATCCGGGCCAGGTGCAGCGCCACCCAGGTCAGGTCATCGGCGCCGGCGCGGAGCACGCAGGCGTCCTCCCCGTCGGCCTCGAGCGTGCCGGAGCGTGCCGGGACGTGGGGTGCGATCTGGTCGTACGGGGCCAGAATCCGCACGGTGCAGGCGGTGGGGTAGGAGCTGACGGTGATCGACTCCCGCACCGCGGCCTCGATGTCCGGGACGGGGCGGTCGGTGATCGGCAGGGTCGAGGCGCTCACCTCGTGCATGCGGTCCAGGCGGAAGGTGCGCCAGTCCTCCCGCTCCAGGTCCCAGGCGAAGAGGTACCAGCGCCCCTCCATCGACAGCACCCGGCGCGGCTCGAGGCGCCGCTCGAACCGCTCCCCGTCGGCCCGCTCGTAGTCCACCCGCACCCGCACCCCGTCCCGCACCGCGGTGACCAGGGACAGCAACACCTCCGAGCGGGCGCCGGGAGCGTGGCGGGAGATCACGCCCATCGCCTCGGAGACCGCGCCGACCTCCGCGCGCACGGACGCGGGCAGTATCCGGTCCAGCGCCGCGAGCGCCCGCAGCGCCTCCTCGTCCAGCCCGTCGATACCGGACGAGGCGGCGAGCCGCAGGCCGACGGCGACCGCGACCGCCTCCGGGGAGCTCAGCAGCAGCGGAGGCAGGGCCCGGCCCGCACCGAGCTGATACCCGCCGCCGTGCCCGGCCGAGGTCAGCACCGGGTAGCCCATCTGCCGCAGCCGATCCACGTCCCGGCGCACGGTCCGCGTGGTCACGCGCATCTCGTCGGCCAGCTCGGGCCCGGTCCACACCGAGCGGGACTGCAGCAGCGCCAGCAGCCGCAGCGCCCTCGTGGTCACGTCGCTCATCGCGCCTCCTCCTCCCGCGTCGACCGCTGTCCGGTCCTGGTGGTGCACAGTCTGCCCCGCTTCACGGACAGGATCTGTCCGCATCGGTGCGGAGGGTGGGGCCTGTCAGCATCCGCACCCACCGAGGAGCACCCCATGCCTTTCCTGACCGCCGAGACCACCGACGAGCGTGACAGCCTCGCCACCTTCGCCCAGCAGCAGATCGAGCAGGTCGCCACCGCCCTGCACGGGCTCGACCAGGAGCAGCTCGCCCTGGTCCCGAGCGCCTCCGGGATGAGCCTCGGCGCGCTCGCCCGCCACGTCCTGCTGATCGCGGGCGGCGCGGCGCTGTCCATCGCCGCCGCCCCCGGACCGGGCTCCGACCCCGAGCGCACCCCGGAGCAGCTGCAGGCCGAGGGTGGGCTCGCCCCCGACGCCCTGCGCCCCGAGGACACCCCGGAGTCCCTCATCGCGCAGCTGCACCAGGCGGGGGAGGAGCTCGCCGCCGCGATCCGCGCCGCCGACCTCGACATGTTCGCGCCCGTCCCCGACGCGCCCTGGTTCGAGGGCCGCACCCGCTGGAGCCTGCGCTGGTACGCCCTGCACCAGATCGAGGAGAACGCCCGGCACGCCGGCCACGCCGACATCCTGCGCGAGAGCATCGACGGGAAGGGCGCCTACGAGCTCAACGCGCTCGCCGCCGGGCAGGAGTGGCCGCCGGCAGGGTGGTGAGCGCCAGGCGCCTGCGCCCCGCCCCCGACCATCCCTGCACACGGGGGCGGCGCTGCTGCGCGACCTGTGGGCGCACCGGGGATGAGCGGCTGGGCGGCGGCGCGCAGCGAGCACAGGCGCGCCGCCACCGAAGCGCCCTGCCGCCCGGACGGCCAGGGTGTGGACCTCCCTGGGCAGGGAAAATGCCTGCCCATAGGCTCGGCAGGGTGAGCATCCCCGACGCCGAGCAGGCACCGCCGACCCTGACCCGACGCCGCACCGCCGGGGCCCGCATCACGCTCACCCTCGCCGCGCTCGGCATGCTCGGCCCGTTCACGATCAACACCGTCTTCCCCGCGTTCGCGCAGATCGGCGAGGAGTTCGACGCCTCCGACGTGGTCCTCCAGCAGCTGATCAGCGTCTACCTCGCCTCCTTTGCGGTGATGAGCGTGTTCCACGGCCCGCTCTCGGACGCACTCGGGCGCAAGAAGGTCATGCTCACCGGGCTCGCGATCTACATCGTGGCGATGTTCGCGGCGGTGCTCGCCACCGGGCTCGGGGCGCTCATCGCACTGCGGATCCTGCAGGGCGTCAGCGCCGGCGCGGCCACGATCGTCTCCCGCGTCGTGGTGCGGGACCTGTTCGCCGGCGCCGAGGCGCAGCGGCTGATGGCCCGGATCATGATGATCTTCGCGCTCGCCCCCCGTGATCGCGCCCGTCCTCGGCGGCTGGCTGCTGCTGCTCGGCGACTGGCGCTGGGTGTTCGCCGGCGTCGGCCTCTACGGCGTGCTGGTCCTCGTGCTCACCGCCCTGATGCCCGAGTCGCTGCCGAAGGAGGCCCGGATCCCGCTCCGGATCGGCGCCGTGATCGGGTCCCTGTGGGAGGTGGGCCGCTCCCCGGTGATGCTGCGGATCGCGCTGGCCACCGCCTTCGGCTTCGCCGCCCACTTCGTGTTCGTCGCCGCCGCGCCGATCATCGTGGTGCGCCTGCTGGGCCTGGGCGAGCAGGACTTCTGGGTGCTCTTCGCCCCGCTGATCATCGGGATGATGGCCGGCTCCCTGGTCGTCGGTCGCGCGGCCGACGTGATGGACCGCAGCCGGCTGATCACGATCGGCTACATCGGCACCCTCGCCACCAGCGTGCTGAACCTCGTGCTCGTGCTGCTGGCGCCCGACCCGGCCGGCGGCCTGGACCTCACGCTGCTGCCCGTCCTCGTCGGCCCTGCGCTGATGTCCTTCACCGCCTCGCTGTTCTTCGCCCCGATGCAGCTGGAGATCCTCGAGCTGTTCCCGCACCAGCGCGGCGCCGCCGCCTCGATGGGCACCTTCTTCACCCTCGTGATGAACGCGCTGCTCTCCGGGGTGATCGCCCCGCTGATCACCGGCAGCCTCACCGTGGTGGCGCTCGCCGCGCTCGGCTGCGTGATCGTCGGCGCGCTGCTGTGGGCCTGGCACCTGGCCGACCGTTCCCGTCGGCTGGTCGCCGCCGCATGAGCCGCCCGGCCGACGGGCGGACCGCTCGCCGCGGTGGGATCGACCCCGCCCCGTCCCCGGGCTACGGTGGTGCCGCCACCGCGCCGGCCCGGCCGCGACCGACCTCGGGAGAGCACATGAGCATCACCGGAAGACTCGACGGCGGCGACCTCGTGCTGCGCCGCACCGTCCCCGCCCCGCGGACGCGGATATGGCAGCACCTCACCGATCCGGACCGCCTCGCCACCTGGTACGGGACCTACGCCGGCGACCCCGCGAGCGGCGTCGTCGAGGTGACCATGACCGCCGAGCCCGGTGAGCCGTCCACCTCTCCCTGGAGCATCCACGCCTGCGAGCGCGAGCGCCTGCTCATCGTCAGCTCCGCCCTCGGCGACCAGGTCTGGAAGCTCTCGCTCGAGCTCGAGGGCGGCTCCGACGGGGCCGGCGGCGCCGCGGGCGACCTCACCCACCTCGCGCTGCGCCACCACGACGTGCCCGCCGACATGGTCGAGCACATCGGCCCCGGCTGGGAGTGGTACCTCGACCGGCTCGTCGGTGCCGTCACCGGCTCCCGCATCCCGGGCATGGACGTGTGGGACGCGGAGTACATGAGCCGCGCCCCCGAGTACGCCGCGCTCGCCGGCTGAGCGCTCGCCGACCGGGCGCTCGCCGGCCGGGCGCCCGTCGATCGGATCTCGCGCGCGCCGGGCGCGCGGCGCTCAGCCCAGCAGCACGAGACCGCGCACGAGCGCGAGCAGTGAGCCCGCCACCGCCAGCACCATCACGATCCGCATCGCCCGCTCCGGCGGGATCCTCGGCCCCAGCCACGACCCGACGATCGTGCCCGTGAGCAGCGCGAGGACGAGCACCGCCCAGCTCACCGGCGGCAGGGTGGGCAGCGCCCGCTTCGCCAGGAGCGAGACGATGCTCAACACCAGGAACTGCAGCTGGGCAGTCGCCGCGAACTGCCGGTGCGGCCACGCCGTCGCCCGCGCATAGATCACCACTCCCGGACCGCCCACACCGGCGGTCACGTTCATGAACCCGGAGGCCAGCCCGCCCACCGCGCCGAGCGACTGCGACCTCGGCAGGGTGCGACCGCGCAGCAGCAGCGTCAGCGCGAGACCCGCGATCACCACGGCGCTGACCGTGACCATCAACGGCGCCTCGGGGATCAGTGACACCGCGACCGCGCCCGGAATCACCCCCACCACGCCCATCGGCACGAGCACCGCCGCTCGCGGCCAGTCCACGTCGTGCCCCTGTGCGGCGAGGTTCAGCGCCGAGGACAGCGCCCCGCACAGGTTCGTCACCAGGATCCCCTCGAAGGGGCCGAGCACCAGCACCAGGAACGGCGCGGACAGCAGCGCGAACCCCATCCCCGTGGACCGCTGCGCGAGCGCCCCGACCAGCACCGTCACGGCGAGCCCCAGCAGCGGGAGCAGGAGCGGTCCGGTCATGGGCTCCAGGCTACGTGCCGCTCGAGGCGCCCGACCGGTCCGCCGGCCGACGAACCCCGCCTGCATCACAGCGCCCGTCGGCCACAATGGCTCCGTGACCTCCACCGCCTCCCTCGACACCGTCCTCGACCTGCTGCGCGCGGACCCGCAGAGCGAGGCCGAGCTCGAGCACCTCGCCCGAGAGGCGCAGCTCCTGCCCGCCGGGGAGCTCGTCTACCTCGTCGACACCCGCCCCGCGACCGAGGCCGCGCTGCTGTTCAGGGTGCTGGACAAGGCGCGAGCGCTCGCCGTCTTCGAGGGCCTCAGCCCCGACCACCAGGCCGAGCTGATCTCCGCCCTGCGCACCCCGCAGGTCGCCGAGATCATCGGCGACCTCGACCCCGACGACCGCGCCTCGCTGTTCGACGAGCTGCCCGCCTCCGTCGCCGAGCGCCTCATGCACGGCCTGGACGCCGACGAGCGGGCGATGACCACCGCGGTGCTCGGCTACCCGCGCCACGCGATCGGGCGGTACATGTCCCCGGAGGTGCTCGCGCTGCGCCCCGAGCAGACCGTCGCCGAGGCGCTCGCCGAGGTGCGCGAGCGCGGCGAGGACGCGGAGACCGTGTACCTCCTGCCCGTCGTGGACTCCTCCCGCGTGCTGCTGGGGGTCGTGGGCCTGCGCCGCCTGCTGCTGACCGCGCCGGAGGAGCGCGTGGGTGACCTCGCCCACGAGGCCGTCCGCGCCCGCGCGACCGACGACCGGGAGGAGGCCGCCCGGCGGTTCTTCGCCGCGAAGCTGCTGGCCATGCCGATCGTCGATGCGGAGGAGCGGCTCGTCGGAGTGCTCACCGTCGACGACGCGGTGGACATCATCGAGCGGGAGAACGCCGAGGACTCCGCCCGCACCAGCGGCTCCGAGCCGCTGACCCGCTCCTATCTCGCCACCCCGATCCTGCGCGTGGTCCGCTCCCGCATCGTGTGGCTGCTGGTGCTGGCGGTCTCCGCGATCCTCACCGTGCAGGTGCTGGAGATCTTCGAGGACCGCCTCGAGCAGGTCGTCGTGCTCGCGCTGTTCATCCCTCTGCTGACCGGCACCGGCGGGAACACCGGCAACCAGGCCGCGACCACCGTCACCCGCGCCCTCGCCGTCGGGGAGGTGCGGGTGCGGGACCTGCCGCGAGTGGTGTGGAAGGAGCTGCGCGTCGGCGTCGTGCTGGGGGCGGTGCTCGGCTCCCTCGGCTTCGTGGTCTCCGGGCTCGTCTACGGTCTGTCGATCGGGGCCGTGATGGGGCTGACGCTGCTGTCGATCTGCATCATGGCCGCGATCGTCGGCGGGCTGATGCCGTTGGTCGCCAAGCGGATCGGCGCTGACCCGGCAGTGTTCTCCAACCCGTTCATCTCGACCTTCTGCGACGCGACGGGGCTGATCATCTACTTCACGATCGCGACGGTGGTGCTGGGGCTGTAGGGGCGGGGGACTCCTCAGGCCCGCTCCAGCCGGGCCCTGTCATCCGAATGCCAGCGCACATCGGCGTTGTCGGTGAAGGAGAGGCTTGTGACCTGGTACTTGCATCGCACCCCGCCCAACGTTTTGCATAGCAGAACGCATGTTTCGGAACACGCAACAGCTTAGCAAGGCGGGCGTCCGACGGGAATCTCCACCACCGACGGCCCGACGAGCGGGGCCCCGGGACGCCTTCGTGTCCCGGGGCCCCGCCTGTCGGCCGACCCGCGCACCGGCCGGCCTGCCGGCTCTCACACCTCGTCGCCGACGGTGATCGCCTCGGCCTCCTCGGCGGCGCTCAGGTGGTGCTCCTGGCCGACCGCGGCGAGGTGCCGTCGGCCGATCATCAGCATGGCCATGCTGAGCGCGAGGGTGAGCGCCGCGAGCAGGTAGGGGGCCCCGGCGGTGGTCGCCGCCGCGAGCGGGCCGGCCACGGCCGGCGCGATCGCGCCGCCCAGGAAGCGCACGCCGGAGTACGCTGAGCTCGCCACGCCGCGCGGCAGGTCGGTCGCCTCCATGACCGTCTCGGTCAACGCCGTGTTCATGATGCCCAGCAGCAGCCCGCCGATCACGATCAGCACGATCATCGCGGTCATCGAGGTGTGGACCAGGGCGAGCGCCACCATCACCGCGGTGAGCAGGCCGAGCGTCGTCAGCAGCGTCGGGATCAGGCCCAGGCGGCGCGTGAGCACGGGCGCGGCGAACACCGAGGTGATCGCGAGCGCGAGGCCCCAGCCGAAGAACACCCCGCCGATGCCCATCGCACCGAATTCCATGCCGTGCGCGGCCGCGGCGGCCTCGAGCGGGAAGGGGGAGTAGGCCAGCAGCGTGAAGAAGCCGAAGTTGTAGAAGATCGCAGTCAGCGCCAGGGTGCGCAGCGCCGGGTTCCCGAGCGCCCGCAGGGCTGCGAGCGGGGAGACGTGCGCGGGCTTCGCCTCGCGCTGCAGCAGCACCGCGATCGCGAGCGCGCCGATGCCCATCAGTACCGCGGTGCCGGCGAAAGGTGCGCGCCAGGAGACGGAGCCGAGCAGGCCGCCGAGCAGCGGCCCGAGCGCCATGCCGATCCCGAGCGCGGTCTCGTAGAGGATGATCGCGCCGCCGCTCGGGCCCGCGGTGGCGCCGACGATCGCGGCGAGGGCGGTCGAGATGAACAGCGCGTTGCCGAGCCCCCAGCCCGCCCGCAATCCGATGATCTCGTTGACCGACCCGGCGCCAGCGGCGAGCGCCGCGAAGAGCACCACGAGCACGAGGCCGATCATCAGCGTGCGCTTCACGCCGACGGCGGAGGCGAACCAGCTGGTGAAGAACATGGCGATCGCGGTGATGAAGAGATAGCTGGTGAACAGCAGCATCGCCTGCGAGGGGGAGGCGTCCAGCTGCTCGCTGATCGCGGGGAGGATCGGGTCCACCAGGCCGATGCCCATGAAGGACACGGTCGCGGCGAAGGCGATCGCCCACACGGCGCGCGGCTGGTGGAAGGCGTCGCGCAGAGTGGGGGCCGAGGAGCTTGCGCCCGTGGAGGGGGCTGTCGAGGGATCGGTGTCCGTCGAGGTCATGCGGTGCTTCTTCCGGGGTGGGGAGGGATGGTCGGTGGCACGGCGGGGCCGCCCGAGGGGCGTCGCCGACGGGTCAGCGGTCGTGGGACTCGAGGAGGCCCGCGAGGATCTCGGAGGCGCGCGTGAGGGTCGCGAGATCCTCGGTCGGCAGGGGCTCGAGGAGGGAGCCGACGCCGGTGGCGAGCTGCCCGCGCCAGGCGGCCAGCTGCGCGGAGCCGGCCTCGGTGGTGCTGACCAGCGAGGAGCGGGAGTCGGTCGGGTCCGCCTCGCGGCGCACCAGCCCCTCCGCCTCGAGCCGCTTGATCACAGTGGTGGCCGTCGGGCGGGAGACCCGCTCGCGCTCGGCGATCTCGCTCAGGCGCAGCGGCCCGAGACGCTCGATCGTCGCCACCACCCGCCAGGACACCGTGCCGACGCCGACGTCCGAGCGCCGCGCGGCGAGCCGGGCGAACTGGCTGCACACGAGCGCGAGGTGCTGCGGGAGCTCCTCGAGCGCGGGGTCGGCGGCCGACGGGTCCTGGTGGGGCGGCGGTGTTCTGGTCACGGCGACCGATAGTAGTTCGCATTGTTAACTATTGCAAGGGGTGCGAGTGCGTCGCCCGCCGCCGCCTCGGGATCCCGCGTCGTCTCACCTGCCGGTGCGACCGTTCCTCCACAACGGTCATCGATCCACTTCTGCGCAGGTGACGGTGCAATCCGGGTCCGCGTCGACTGGACTGGGGAGCCGCACTCCTGTCACTCGGTCGGAGGACGTCATGACGCTCATCGCCCCACCACCCGCACCCGGCTCCGAGCCCGACCCGTCGGCGTCCGGCCCTGACGCCGACCTGCCCACACACGGGCCCGACGCCGCCTCGCCCGCACTCGGCTCTGCTGCCGCCCCGCCGGCGCGGCTCGACCGTGAGGACGCCGAGCGGCTCGGCCTGCGAATCCAGCACCAGGCCGCGGTGATCGCCCAGGCCACGTGTGAGTTTCTGCTGATGCTCGCGGAGTTCGACGCCCGCGAGGGGGTGCGGTTCTACGAGGGCCTGAAATCGACAGCGCACTGGCTCGGCTGGGCCTGCTCGATGGCCGCAGGCACTGCGAGGGAGCACCTCCGCGTCGCCCGCGCCCTGCCGGAGCTGCCGCTCACCGTCGCCGAGTTCGGTGCCGGCCGGCTCTCCTATTCCAAGGTCCGCGAGATCACCCGCGTCGTGGGCCGCGTCGAGGAGGAGGTCCTGGTCGAGATGGCCCGCGCGATGACCGCCGCCCAGCTCTCCCGCACCATCTCCTCCTTCCGGGCGGTCGACGGTTCCCGGCTCGACCAGGAGTCGCGTCGTGAGGCGCGCTGGCACGTGCGGGAGGACGGCATGGTCGAGATCCGCGCGGTCCTGCCCGCCGAGACCGGTGCCGAGCTGCTCACTGCCCTGGATCTCGCGCTGGGCCGCGACGGCACGAGTCCGCCCACGAGCACGGCTCTGCCCTCGAGCACAGAACCGGTCGCGATTGCCGAGCGCTGCGCCGAGATCACCGCCGAGGCGACTCTCGAACAGCGTCGGGCCGACGCCCTCCACGACATCGCCCGCACCTATCTCGCCGCCGAGCCCGACGACCGCTCCGGCGAGGACCGCCACCTCGTGGTCGTGCAGGTCAGCGCCGAGTCGCTCGTCGAGGACGTTCCCGCGGGAACGCTTCCGCGCTGCGGCGTCGTCGGCGGCGGGCCCCTCGAGCCCCGCACCGCCGAGCGACTCGCCTGCACCGGGAAGGTCTCGCTCGCCATCTCCGACGTCCACGGGGAGATCCTCCACCTCGGACGCGCCCGGCGCCTCGCCTCCCGGGCCCAGCGTCGCGCCCTGCGGCTCCGCGACGGGACCTGCGTGTTCCCCGGCTGCCACCAGAGCAAGCACCTGGACGCCCACCACCTCACGCCCTGGTCAGAAGGGGGACCGACGGATCTTGACGAGCTCGCGCTGCTGTGTCGGCGCCACCACGTGATGGTCCACGAGGGCGGGCTGCGGCTGGTCCATAGCCGGTCCGCGTCCTCGGGCAGCAGGGCTCAGCCGGCAGCGTCCCGGGAGCTCGCTCCGTCAGCAGTCTCATCGGCGGCCGCGTCGACGGGCGCAACGGCGGCCCCGTCGGCCTGGACGCCGCGCTTCCAGGTGCTCGACGAGGCCGGCCGCCCGGTCCAGGCACGATGGCCCGCGATGCTCGAGCGGCTGATCCTCCGCCCGGATGTGCCGACGGACGACACGGCACCCTGCACCGAGGGAGGAGCCGGAGCGGCGGCGGCTGACGAGGCCGAGGGTGACGGTCCGGTCGGCGAGGATCACTCCACGACGGCTGGCAGAGCTCCCGGCACGCCAGACGGCCAAGACCCCGAACGGATCGCCGCCACCACGGGCGGGGAGGGCTTCTGCCTCGCCGACTGCGTGCAGGCGCTGTGCGAGAGCGTGCTGGTCAGGGCGGCGTGAGCACCCCGAGCATGACGGAGGGGCCTGACGCGCGTGTGCGCATCAGGCCCCTCGTGTCGGACTCGACGAGCCGTGGGGCTCAGCGGCCGGTGAGCTCCTTCGCCGCCTCCTGGGCCTTGAGCGCCAGCTCGACGGCCTTGAAGGCGTGCTCCTGGGTCATCGCGTTCTCGGTGCGGTGCAGCACGTCGAGCACCAGCTCGCCGAAGAAGGGGTAGCCCACCTTCCCGTCGGCCTCGAGGCGGTGCTCGCCCTCGGAATCCACCAGGATCACCTGGTTCGGGCCGTTGTCGGTGGTGACGTCGACGTACTTGCGCAGCTCGAGGTAGCCCTCGGTGCCCACCACGAAGGTGCGGCCGTCGCCCCAGGTGCGCAGGCCCGACGGGGTGAACCAGTCCACGCGGACGAAGCCCGTCGCCCCGGAGGAGAGCGCGACGTGCGCGTCGCCGAAGTCGTCGAGCTCGGGATGCTCGGGGTTGCCGAAATTGCCGATCGAGGAGGAGAGGATCTCCGCGTCGTCCGAGCCGGTGAAGGTGAGCATCTGCTCGAAGTTGTGCGAGCCGATGTCGGTGAGAATGCCGCCGTAGCGGGCGCGCTCGAAGAACCAGTCGGGGCGGGAGGAGGGATCGCCCATGCGGTGCGGGCCCATGCCGGTGATCTGCAGGACCTTACCGATCGCACCCTTCTGGATGAGCTGGGTGGCGAGCACCGCGGCCTCCACGTGGATGCGCTCGGAGTAGTAGACCATGTACTTCTTCCCGGTCCGCGCGACGGCCGCCTTCGCCTCGGCGAGCTGCTCGAGGGAGATCAGCGGGGTCTTGTCCGTGAAGTAGTCCTTGCCGGCCTCCATCACGCGGATGCCGAGCGGGGCCCGGTCCACGGGGACCGCCGCGGCGGCGACGAGGTGCACCTCCGGGTCGGAGAGCACCTCCTCCTCGCTCGAGGCGATGGTGACCTCGGGGAACTGCTCCTTGAACGCGGCGGCGCGCTCGGGCTGCGGGTCGTACACCCACTTCAGCGTGCCGCCCGCGCCGAGCAGACCCTGGGTCATCCCGCCGATGTGGCCGTGGTCGAGATGCATCGCGGCGAACACGAACTCCCCGGGCTCGACCACCGGCTTCGGCATCGCGGCGGGGGCGTAGTTGGCACCTTCGGAGACGGCCATCGACAGTCCTTTCGGTCGAGAGTGCGGCCTGGGGCCCGGTCATAGTCGCCACCAGTGTCGTGCACCACGAGGTGCGATGGCGCGGAGTGCCGGGGGTTGCCAGTCGCGCGGGGCGGCGCCGCCGCGCGGGCCGCGACCTCCGTCGGCTCTCCCTTCCGGCGTGACCTCGGACAACCCCGGCTCGTCGGGCACGGCCGACGGGCCTATCGTGGACCTGAACCCCCACACTGCGGTGCCCGTGCACGAGCGCGCCCGTCCCGCTCGAGGGCGGGCCCGGGAAGGACCCCCGTGATCGACGCCCTCGCGAACAGCCCCCTGCTCACGCTGTTCCTGGTCGTCGCGACCGGGGCCGTGCTCGGCGCCATCCCCTTCGGCCGGATGCGCTTCGGCGCCGCGGGCGCCCTGTTCACGGGCCTGGCGCTGTCCGCGATCGCCCCGCAGCTCGGCGACGGCATGCAGATCGTGCAGACCCTCGGGCTCGCCCTGTTCGTCTACACCGTCGGCATCTCCGCCGGCGCCACCTTCTTCGCCACGCTGAACAAGCAGCTGCCGCTGCTGGGCGCCGCGACCGTCGCCACCGTCATCGCCGCGCTCGCGACGATCCTGCTCGGCCACGCCCTCGGGATCGAGCGGGACCTGGGCCTGGGCCTGTTCACCGGCGCGCTGACCGCCGCGCCCGCGCTCGACGCCGCCTCGCGCCTGACCGGCACGACGGGCCCGTCCGTCGGCTACTCCTTCGGCTATCCGATCGGCGTGATCGTCGGGATCGTGCTGGTCTCCATGGTCGTGAACCGTGCCTGGCCCGGCCGGGGCGACACCCCCGCGCTCGCCGGGACCAGCCTCGCCTCCACCACCGTGCTCGTCCACCGCACCGTGAACCTGCGCGACGTGCCGCAGTGGTACCAGCAGCGGGTGCGCTTCTCCTATCTGCGCCGGGACGGCACGGTGCGCGTGATCGTGCCCGGCGAGGACCTGCTGGCCGGGGACGAGGTGGTCGCCGTCGGGATGCCCGAGGTGGTCGAGGAGGTCGTCGCCGAGCTCGGCGAGCGCTCGACCCGGCACGTCGCCCACGACCGCTCCCTGGTCGAGTTCACGCGCATGACCGTCTCGAACCCGGACCTCGCCTCCCGCTCCATCGCCGAGCTGAACCTGCCCGTCCGCTTCGGCGCCGTGGTCACCCGGGTGCGGCGCGGGGACCTGGAGCTGCTGGCCCGCGACGACCTCATCCTCGAGCCCGGGGACCGCATCGCCGTGGTCGTGGACCGGGCGGAGCTCGACGCCGTGCACCGCTTCCTCGGCGACTCCGACCGCCAGGTGAGCGAGCTGGACGTGCTCTCCCTCGGCCTCGGGCTGATGCTCGGCGTGGGCCTCGGCATGGTCACCGTGCCGATGCCGGGCGGGAGCGCCTTCTCCCTCGGCCCGGCCGCGGGACCGCTGATCGTCGGCATGGCCCTCGGGGCGCTGCGCCGCACCGGCCCGATCGTCTGGTCCCTGCCGGGCGGTGCGAACACCACCGTGCGCCAGATGGGGCTGCTGCTGTTCCTCGCCGCGCTCGGCCTCACCGCCGGGCCCGAGGTCGCCGCCGTCCTCGCCTCGCCGATGGCCTGGCGCGCCGCGCTGCTGTCCGTGGTCGTCTCCGCGCTCTCCTGCGTGGTGCTGCTGCTGGCCGCCCGCTGGGTGCTGGACATCTCCGCCGCGCGCTCCGCTGGCGCGGTCGCGGGCTTCCTCGGCCAGCCCGCGGTGCTTGACGCCGCGAACTCCCGCAAGGCCGACGAGCGGATCGAGACCGCCTACGCCACACTCTTCGCCTTCGCGATGGTGGTGAAGATCCTGCTGGTTCCGGTGATCTGGAACGTATAGGGCTAGCGTTCGCCCATGGAGCTGTTCACGACGAGCTGGGCCGCGCTGCGCCGCGCCGTCCACGAGCTGCCCGAGCACGCCTTCTCCCTGCCCTCGGGATGCCGCGGCTGGCTGGTGCGCGACCTCGTCGGCCACCTCGTGATCGACGCCCAGGACGTGCTGATCACGTTGGCGACCCCGGCGGAGACCGCCCCGACCGCGGACGCGCTGAGCTGCTGGACGCCGACGCCCACCCCGCCCGACGGCACCGATCCGCACGACGCCCTCACCGTGCGCCTCGCCGCCGCGTACGAGGATCCGGGACTGCTGCGCGACCACCTCGAGGACCTCGGCGGGGCCGCCGAGCGGGCCGCGCTGCTCGCGGAGCCGGACCTCCCGGTCGCCACCCAGGGCATGAGCCTGACCGTGCGGGACTACCTGCACGCCTACGTGCTCGAGTGGACGCTGCACCATCTGGACCTGCTCGCCCACCTCGACCCCGAGGACGCCGCCGCCCCTCCGCCCGTCGAGGGTCTCGCCGAGGCGCGGGACATGGTCGAGCGCCGGCTTCGGGTGCGGCTGCCTGCGGGATGGTCCGACGCCGACGCGCTGCGCCGAGCGACCGGGCGCGAGAGCCTCACCGATGCGCAGCGGGCCGAGCTCGAGGAGCTCGGCCCGCGCGGGGAGATGCTGCCGCTGTCCTTCGGGTGAGCGGCCTCGTCGTCAGCCGGCGACCACAGCGCCGTCGGCCGCGGTCAGCGGCACCGCCGCCGGGCGCTCCACGGTGCTGGTGATCTCGATGAGCGTGCCCGACGCGGCGGCCTCGAGCACCCCGTTCATCACCTCGAGCACGTGCTGGCCGAGCTCGCCGGAGGCCCGCAGGTCCGCGCCCCGCACGGCCATGTCCTGCAGCCCGATCCCGCGCCCGGCCTGCTCGTAGCCGCCGGTCACGGGAAGGGTCTCCCAGCTCTCGCCGCCGAGCGGGTGCAGGCGCACGTCCCCGTCGAAGCGGTTCGGATCCGGGACGGCGAGGGTGCCGGCGGTGCCGTGGATCTCGATCGGGTGCGCAGTGGTCGCGACCGCGTCGAAGCTCATCACCAGCGTGGACAGCACCCCGGACTCGTGCACCAGCACGCCGGTGACGTGCGTGTCCGTGGTGACGGGGATGGTCTCGCCCTCGCGGGGCCCGGAGCCGATCGTGCGCTCGGTGCGCAGCCGGCTCGCCGCACCGATCACCGCCTCGACCGGGCCGAGCAGCGTGACCAGGGCGTGGATGTAGTACGGGCCCATGTCCAGCAGCGGGCCGCCGCCGGGGACGTAGTAGAAGTCCGGCTGCGGATGCCAGCGCTCGTGGCCCGGGGTGACCATCGTGGCGGTCGCCGCGATCGGGGTGCCGATCACGCCGTCGTCGATCACGGCGCGCGCGGTCTGCGTGCCGGTGCCGAGCACGGTGTCGGGGGCGGAGCCGGTGAGGACCCCCGCCGCCGCGGCGGCCTCCAGCACGCGGGCGCCCTCCTCGGTGGTGACCGCGAAGGGCTTCTCCGAGTAGACGTTCTTGCCCGCGGCGATCGCGCGCAGGTCCACCTCGGCGTGCGCGGCGGGGATGGTGAGGTTCAGGACGGTGTCCACCTCGGCGTCGGCGATCAGCTCGTCCACGCTCAGCACCCGCACCCCCTCGCGTCCCTCGGCCGCGGCCTCCGCGCGGGCGCGGTCGAGGTCCGCGACGGCGACCAGCTGCACGTCGGGCAGACGGTCGAAGCTCTCCAGGTACTGGCGCGAGATGACCCCGCAGCCGATCATGCCGACCTTCATCGGGTCGCCTCCTTCGCTCGGGTCCTGCCGTGGTCGCCGTAGGGCATGTCGCTGCCGCGCGCGGCCCAGAGCAGGCCCCGCTCGACGATGGTGCGGACGTTCGGGTCCTCGAGCACCTCGACGCGGTGCCCGGGGGTGGTCACGAAGATGCGGCCCTTGCCCCACAGTCGCGTCCACAGCGCCGGGGAGGTGATCTCGCGGTGCCACGGGTCCCAGTCGCGGACCTTCTGGGTGGTGGTGGCGAGGACGTCGCAGTAGTCGTCGGCCAGCACCCAGTACTGCTCGGTGACCAGGTCGAAGTCGCTGATCCCGGCGGTGATCGGGTGGTCTGCCGCCTCCGGGAGCAGGTTCACGGTGTAGGGGACGTAGTTGTCGGCCTGCTCGCCCTTGCGCTCGTCGGGGTGCTTGCCGGGGTGGCAGCCGAACTGGCCGCCGATGAGGGTGAGGTAGTCGGACTCGCTGCGGTAGCTGTCGGCGATCCCGCCGTGCCAGCCGGCCATGCCGGTGCCGGCCTCGATCGCGGCGCGCAGCCCCTCGAACTGGGGCCGCTCGATGGTGCTCATGGTGTTGCACTGGACGATCAGGTCGACCGTGGCCATGTACTCGGCGTCGGCGTAGACCGCGGGGGACTCCTCGATCCGGACGCTGAACCCGTTCTCCTCGAGGAAGGGGAGGAACATGTCGGTGGCCTCGACGGGCTGGTGGCCGTCCCAGCCGCCGCGGACGACGAGGGCGACTCGGGTGGGGGCGGTGCTCATGCGGTGGTCTCCTCGGTGGTGGGGTGCTGGGGGCCGACGGCGGTCCAGCGCGAGCCGTCGGCGTCGCTCGCCTCGACGGCGGCGAGGACACGCTGGACGTGCAGCGCCTCGGCGAAGGACGGCGAGGGATCGGTGCCCTCGCCGATCGCGCGGATCAGGTCGGCGATCTCGTGGGTGAAGGTGTGCTCGTAGCCGAGGCCGTGGCCGGTGGGCCACCATGCCGCGGCGTAGGGGTGCTCCGGCTCGGTGGTGAGCACGCGGGTGAAGCCCTGGCGGCCCGCCGGGGCGGTGGCGTCGTAGACCTCCAGCTCGTTCATCCGCTCGAAGTCGAAGGCGACCGAGCCCTTCGCACCGTTGATCTCCACGCGCATCGCGTTCTTGCGGCCCTGCGCCATGCGGGTCGCCTCGAAGGCGCCGAGCACGCCGCCGGCGAAGCGGGCGGAGAACAGGGCGACGTCATCGACCGTGACCTGGCCGCGCTCGCCGGAGGCATCGCCCTTCCCGCCGAGGCCCTGAGCGGTCCCGGCCGCGGGACGGGTGGGGACGACGGTGGCGAGGGTGCCGGAGACCTGATCGATCTGGGTGCCGGTGATCCACTGGGTCAGGTCGATGACGTGCGCGCCGATGTCCCCGAGCGCCCCGGAGCCGGCCTTGTCCTTGTCGAGTCGCCAGGTCATCGGGGCGTCGGCGTCCGAGAGCCAGTCCTGCAGGTACTGGGCGCGCACCTGCCGGATCTCGCCGACGAACCCGTCGGCCACCAGCTGGCGCGCGTAGGCGAGCGCCGGGGTGCGGCGGTAGGAGAAGCCGCAGATCGAGCGGATGCCGCGGGTCGCGGCGTCGGCTGCCGCGCGGGCCATCTCCTCGGACTCCGCGACCGAGTTCGCCAGCGGCTTCTCGCACAGCACGTGCTTGCCCACCGCGAGCGCGGCGAGCGCGATCTCGTGGTGGGTGTCGCCCGGGGTGCAGATGTCGATGACGTCGATCGCCGGGTCCTCGATCAGGTCCTGCCAGCGGGTGGTGTGGCGGGCGAAGCCGTACTGCTCGGCGGCATCGGCGACCGCGGAGGCGGTGCGGCCCGCGATGGTGTGCAGCACCGGGGAGGCCGGCAGGTCGAAGAAGCGGTGCGCGGTGCGCCAGGCGTGGGAGTGGGCAGCGCCCATGAAGCCGTAGCCGATCAGGCCGACGTTCAGGGGGGTCGAGCGGGTGGGCGTCGAGGTCACGAGGGGACGTCTCCTTGCAGTTCGCGGGCGGGGTCGGGGGTCACTTGCCGGAGCCGGCGGTCATGCCGCTGACCAGGTAGCGGCGGCCGAAGGCGTACAGGATCACGATCGGGATCGAGGACAGCACCACGGCGGCCATCACGACCGGGACGTTGGTGGCGTACTCGCCCTGGAAGCTCCACAGCGCCAGCGGCAGGGTGCGCTTGTCCGGGCTCTGAGTGAGGATCAGCGGGAACAGGAACCCGTTCCAGGACATCAGCGCCTGGTACACCGCGACCGTCACGAGCGCGGGGCGCACGATCGGGAAGGCGAGGCGCCACATCTTCTGCCACTCGGTGGAGCCGTCGACGTCCATCGCCTCGAACAGCTCCCTCGGCACATCGCGCAGGGAGTTCGAGATGATCAGGATGCTCAGCGGCAGGCCGAAGGCGATCGCGGGGATCATCAGCGCGGCCAGGGAGTCGTACATCCGCATCGAGATGATCATCAGGTAGATCGGCACGATGGTGGCCTGCACGGGGATCGCCAGTCCC
Source organism: Brachybacterium paraconglomeratum (assembly GCF_003994255.1). Classification (GTDB taxonomy): domain Bacteria; phylum Actinomycetota; class Actinomycetes; order Actinomycetales; family Dermabacteraceae; genus Brachybacterium; species Brachybacterium conglomeratum. Next base: position 42,056 of record NZ_ML133863.1, read on the forward strand.
AGCAGGAACAGGCTCCGCATCGGGCTGAACACCCGGCGGGTCCCGCGCACGAGGGAGTAGCTGGCCATGAAGGCCATCAGGACCAGGGGGATCACGGTGCCCACGGCGACCAGCACGCTGTTGAGCAGGTATTGGGTGAAGTCCGCCTCGAGGACCGCGGTGACGTTCTCGAACGCCAGCGGCAGCGAGGGCAGCACCGGGTTGGAGCCGAAGTAGGTCGAGATCGACTTGAGGCTGGTGATCAGCACGAAGTAGATCGGGAGCAGCACGACGGCGAGCCACAGCCAGCCGAAGGCCCCACCTATCCAGTTGCGCTTCATGTCAGGCTCCTTCCATCTGGCTGGCGGCGGAGTCCTTGCCGCCGAGACGCTGCACGCCGAGGGCGAGACCCAGCCCGAGCACCACGAGCATCACGGCGAGGGCGCTCGCGACGCCCATCTCGTTGCCGCGGAAGCCGGTGAGGTACATGTCCAAGGGCAGGATCCGGGTGGCGGCGCCCGGGCCGCCCTGGGTGAGCACGAAGATGATGTCGAAGTAGGTCAGGGCACCCACCACCATCAGGGTCGAGGAGGTGATGAGGGTGTACTTCAGCTGGGGCAGTGTGATCGAGAAGAACTGTCGCACGCGGCCCGCCCCGTCGATCTCCGCCGCCTCGTACATCGAGCGGGGGATCTGCCGCACCGCGCCCTGGTAGATCAGGGTGTGGAAGGGGATGAACTGCCACGAGATGATGAACAGCAGCACCACCCAGACCAGCACGGAGTCGCCCAGCCAGTTCTGCTTGAGCAGCGGCATGTCCAGGCCGTTCGCCAGGCCGAAGTTGGGGTCCAGCAGCGACTTGAAGGTGATCGCGATCGCCGCGGAGGAGAGCAGCAGGGGCAGGAAGTACAGGATCGCGAGCACGTTGCGGTACCGCTGCGGGCCCGCCAGGAATGCTCCGAGCAGGATGCTCATCGGGGTCTGCAGCAGCCACGTGGCGACGATCATGAGCAGGACCAGCCCGAGGCCGTTCCAGGTGCTGGACCTCCCGAGCGCCTCGATCCAGCTGGTCAGCCCGGTGAACTCGATGGCGCCGATCCCGTTCCAGGTGGTGAAGGAGAGGGCCACGACCCCCACCAGGGGCAGCAGGGCGAACACCGCGAAGAACAGCAGCGCCGGCAGGACGAAGAGGAGGTGGGAGATCTTCACCCGGTCCTCGCGAGGACGACGGACCGACGGGGTCGAGCGCGCCGACTCCGCGCGCTCGACCCCCGCCCCGGTGGCGGGGAGGGCGGACTCCCTGGACAGCGCCGTCATGCTCAGGCCCCCTTGCCGGTGCTCATGTTCTCGGCGAACTGTTCGGCGGTGATCGCGCCGAGGAATAGCTGCTCGGTGTTCACCAGCAGGGTCTCGGCGTCAGTGGGCTGCAGCGCCTGGTCCCAGGACTGCGTGAAGGCGGGGGCCTCCTGGATCGAGGAGTAGACCCACTGGAGGTACTCGGCGTCCTCGCTCGCGGCGAGGGCCTCGTCCTGCCCGACGATCACGGGGACCGAGCCGGCGGCGATCAGGTCGGAGGCGACCTGGTCGGACATCGCCCCGTCCTGGAGGAACGCCTTGGCGACCTCGATCTCCTCGTCGGCTGCGGCCGAGGAGAGCGAGAGGTAGTTGCAGGGGTTGCCGACCAGGTTCTTCAGCTCGCCGGCACCGCCCTCGATCGTGGGGAACGGGCCGAAGCCCAGATTGCCGCTCGGCACGAACTCCCCGCCGCTGGCCTTCATGCTGCCGAAGGTCCAGCCGCCGTGGAGCATGAGGGCGGCCTGGTCGGTCCAGAGCAGGGCCTGGTCCGTGTTGGAGTCGGCAGCCATGGACTCGAAGCCGTCGGCGAAGGCCTTGATCTCGAGCAGCTCGTGGACCTTCTCGCCCATCGCGAGGACGGCGTCGTCGAGCCACGCCTCCTTGTCGCCGGCGGCGATCTTCGCGAAGACCTCGGGGCCGCCGACGCGGTCCAGGAGGTACTCGAGCCACATCATCGAGGTCCACCTCGACTGCCCGGCGAGCGAGATCGGCGCGATGCCGGCGGACTTCGCCTTCTCGACCACGCCGAGGAGGTCCTCCCAGGTCTCCGGCGCCTCGGCGCCGATGTCGCCGAGCACCTTCTTGTTGTGGAACAGGATGATGGGCTGAGTGGCGCCCTGGGGGAGGGCGTAGATCTTGTCGTCCACCGTCGCGGCGTCCCAGACGGACTCGACGAATCGGTTCTTGTAGTCCGCGTTCTCCTCGAGCCACGAGGTGACGTCCAGGACCTGCGATTCCTCGGCGTAGGTGCGCAGACCGCCGCCTCCCCATCCGTAGATGATCGTCGGCGCCTCGCCGGCACCGATCGCGGTGCGGATCTTCTGCTTGTAGGCGTCGTTCTGGAAGAACGTGACCTCGACCTGACCGGAATCACCCTCGTTGAAGGCGTTCACGGCATCGCCGTAGATCGTCTCGTTGGGCTCTCCGGACAGGGCCCAGTAGGAGGCGCTGTCGCCGCCTCCGCCGCCGCCGGCACCGCCGGGTCCGGAGGTGCCGCAGGCGCCGAGGGTGAGGGCGGAGAGCCCGGCGGTGGCGCCGAGCATGCCGCGACGGGTGAGTGAAATGTTTCGCATGACCTGCTCCTGGTGTCGACGTTGACGGGGCCGTGCTCGGCGGGGGCCGTGGGGGCGTCGCCGGTAAGTAAGCGCAATTTACCAATCGGGGTGGTGTGGGTCAACAGGGTGGCGGGATCGAGACCTTGGGAAGCGCGGTCGCTTTGTGACCTGGGGGTATGCGGATGTCTGCGGCGATCTGCCGGTGACGGGGTGTGCCATGGCGTGTCGCCCTGCCTGCTCGGGGCGGTGATGGCCGCCAGCCGCCGGGGTCGATGGGCAGGCGTGGCACAGATGGCAGAAAGTTTCTATCGCGGGAGTAGTATGCGCGCCATGGAGAGCACACGGAGGTCGCGCGGGCAGGTCACGCTCGCGCAGGTGGCAGAGGCGGCCGGGGTGTCCCTCGCGACGGCGTCCAAGGCGATGAACGGCCGCGGCACGGTCAGCGCCTCCACCGCCGAACGGGTGGCCGAGGTCGCGCAGTCCCTCGGCTACGCGCTGCGCCCGCGCCGTGCGCAGAGCCGCCGTCGGATCGCCCTCCATCTCGAGGTCGCCGACAGCCCCTACGTGATGGGGGTCCTGGCCGGGGCGGAGTCCGCGGCGCGAGGCGCCGGCGCGGATCTGCTCGTGATCAGCTCCGAGAAGCAGGGGATCTCCCGGGCCTGGATGGCGCAGGCCGCCGGTGACGGGGTCGAGGGCGTCGTCGCCCTCACCACCCCGATCGACTCCCGTCACGTGCGCTGGAGCCGGAGCCTGAACCTGCCGCTGATCGTGATCGACCCGATCCTGCGCGAGGCCGACGTCGACGGGCTCCTCGCCGTCTCCGCGACCAACTGGGAGGGTGGGCGCAGCGCCCTCCAGCACCTGCTCGACCTCGGGCATCGCCGGATCGGGCTGCTCAACGGCCCCGCCGGCTCCGTCCCGGGCCGCCAGCGCACCGAGGGCTACCGCAGTGCGCTCGCGGCGGCAGGCATCGAGGTCGACGAGCAGCTGATCCACGGCGGCGACTTCAGCGCGGAGCTCGGCGAGGAGGGGACGGCGCGGATGCTCGCCCTGGCCGATCCGCCGACGGCGCTCTTCGCGACCTCCGACAACCTCGCTCACGGCGCGATGCGCGCCGCCCGCGCCCACGGGCTCGAGATCCCCGCGCAGCTCAGCATCGTCGGCTTCGACGACACGATGATCACCCGCTGGACCCAGCCGCAGCTCACCGCCGTCAGCCAGCCGCTGTTCGAGATGGGGCAGGTTGCGGTCGAGCGGCTGCTCGCCCTGCTCGACGACCCGCGCCGCTTCGCCCACCCCTTCGAGCTGCGCACCCGCCTGATGGTGCGGGGGACCACGGCGGGGCCGCCGGACCCCGGCCGGGCCGAGCAGGGCTGAGGCGCGGGCTCAGCGCTCCTTCTCGATCCAGCTTCCCGGCGCGTCGAACACCGGCTGCCGCGCCGCGCGCGCCGCGCCGTGCAGCGCGGGGTCCGCGAGTGCGTCGGCCCGCTCGATCGCGACGGGGCCGGCCTCGGCGGCCAGGGCGTGGCGGTCCACGGTCTCCTGCACCACCGGCGTGATCTCCTCCGCGATCGGCGCGAGATAGCCGGAGAGCACCACGGTGGACAGGTCCAGCACGTTCAGGGCGTTGGCGATCGCGAGGCCGAGCGAGCGGCCGATCACCCCGATCACCTCGGCACGGCTCGAGCTGCGCGCGAGCTCCTCGACGAGGTCCTCGATCCGCACCTCGTCGGAGAGACCTGCCTGGCGCACCAGAGAGAGGTAGGAGATGTAGGCCTCGAGGCAGCCGCGCCGCCCGCAGCGGCACTGCCGCCCGTCGGGCGCGACGACCGTGTGCCCGAACTCGCCGGCCCAGCCGTGCGCACCCTCGAGCACCGCGCCGTCCAGCACCACCGCGCCGCCGACGCCCGTCGAGCCGCGCACGTAGAGGAACGACTCGCCGGGGCGGCGGTCGATCTCGGTGAGCACCGAGAGGCGGTTGTCGTTCTGGGCGCCGACGGGCCAGTCCGCGGGCGCCAGCAGCTCCTGCAGGCGGGAGATCACGGGGACGTCCGCCCAGTCCAGCCCCGGGGCGGAGAGGATCCGGCCGTCCTCGGGGCAGAGACGGCCCGGGATCGCGGCGGTCACGCCGACCACAGGCAGCTCCGGCGCCTCCTCCCGCACCTCGTGGACCAGCTGGGCCGCGAGCGCGAGGGCGTCCTCGGCCGTGCCCTCGGCGACCCGGTGGTAGGTGGTGCGGCGCGCGAGCTCGGCGCCGGTGAGGTCGATGCCGAGGCAGGAGATGTGGTCCGCGGCGATCTCGAGCCCGATCGCGAGCAGCGTCCCGGCGGCAGGGCGCAGCGGCACCATCGGCCGCCCGGCGCCCGCCGCGATCGGCTCGCCCTCGGTCACGAGGCCCGCGCCGATCAGCTCCTCGACGAGCTTGGAGACGGTGGGCTTGGTGAGCTGCGTGAGCGTCGCGAGGCCCGCGCGGGAGGCGGGGGAGGGGGCGGTCTGCAGGGCGCGCAGCACGGCGGAGAGGTTGTGCTCGCGCAGGTGGGTGGACTGCATCGCGTCCGTCCTCTCGTGCTCGTCCGTGCTCGTCGTCGTCGGCGTTCGGGGTTCGTCGGCTCCCCGGGTTGTGCGGGACAGCCTCCCATGCGTAGATTAGTAACGGAAACTTACTAAGGGAAGGGGTGCACCCCCGCCATGGCGGACCGCCGCCGTGCGCAGCACCCCCGACGACGCCGTCGACCACCACCGAGGAGCACCCCATGACCGCCCCCACCCCCACCCGTGACGACAAGTTCTCCTTCGGCCTGTGGACCACGGGCTGGCAGGCGCAGGACCAGTTCGGCTCCGCCACCCGCCCGCCGCTCGAGCTGACCGCCCACGTGCGCCGCCTCGCCGATCTCGGCGCCTGGGGCTTCACCTTCCACGACAACGACGTGATCCCCTTCGACGCCACCCCCGCAGAGCGCTCGCGGATCATCGACCAGCTCAAGAAGGTCACCGAGGAGACCGGACTGGTGATCGAGATGGTCACCACCGACACCTTCGCCCACCCCGTCTTCAAGGACGGCGCCTTCACCTCCAACGACCGCTCCGTGCGCCGCTTCGGCCTGCGCAAGGTGCTCGCCAACGTCGACCTCGCCGCCGAGCTCGGCGCGAGCACCTTCGTGATGTGGGGCGGGCGCGAGGGCTCCGAGTACGACGGCTCCAAGGACCTCCACGCCGCGCTCGAGCGCTACCGCGAGGGCCTCGACACCGTCGCCGGCTACATCAAGGACAAGGGCTACGACCTGCGCATCGGCCTCGAGCCCAAGCCCAACGAGCCCCGCGGCAACATCTTCCTGCCCACCGTCGGCCACGCACTCGCCTTCATCGAGCAGCTCGAGCACGGCGACATCGTCGGCATCAACCCCGAGACCGGGCACGAGCAGATGGCGACCCTGAACTACACCCACGGCCTCGCCCAGGCGCTGTGGAGCGACAAGCTCTTCCACATCGACCTCAACGGCCAGCACGGCCCGATGTACGACCAGGACCTCGTGTTCGGTCACGGCGACCTGATCAGCGCGTTCTTCACCGTGGACCTGCTCGAGAACGGCTTCCCCTCGAAGCCCGGCGCCTACGAGGGCGCCCGCCACTTCGACTTCAAGCCCTCCCGCACCGAGCACGAGCAGGGCCAGTACGACTCTGCCGCGGCGAACATGGAGATGTACCTGATGCTCAAGGAGCGCGCGATCGCGTTCCGCCAGGACTCCGAGGTGCAGGAGGCCATGGCCTACTCCGGCATCGAGGAGCTCTCGCAGCCCACCCTCGGCGAGGGCGAGACCCTCGCGGACCTCCTCGCGGACCGCTCGACCTTCGAGGACTTCGACGCCGATGCGGCAGGGGAGCGGAACTACGGCTTCGTGCGCCTGCAGCAGCTGGCCATGCAGCACCTCCTCGGCTTCCGCGCCTGAGGATCGCGGACCGGGGCCCGAGGCTGGTCGGCGGGCGCCCTGCATCGGGCCCGTGTCTTCCACTGGCGCTCAACCCGCAGCCATCGGCCATAGGCCGGGTGGCTGCGGGCTGAGCGCCACTGGATGCAGCGGCCGGGCCCGCGCACCCTCCGGCACCGCCCCGGCCCGAGGCCGGCTTCCGGGGGCGGCCGGTCGCTCCTCGCCCGTACCCTGGCCTCGTGCGCGGTGCGCTTCCGCGCCCCGCAGGCCGCCTGACATGCCCCGCCCCACCTGCCCTTCCGTCCCGACCCGCTCGTAAAGGACCCCTCATGGCCCCGCTCGTCCTCGGCATCGACTCCTCCACCCAGTCCACGAAGGCACTGCTCGTCGACGCCGAGACCGGGCAGGTGCTCGAGGAGCGCCGCTCCTCCCACCCCGACGGCACCGAGGTCGATCCCCGTGCCTGGCTCCGGGCGGTCGACGAGGCGGCGGGCCCCCTGCTCGAGCGGGCCGACGCGCTCGCCGTCGGCGGCCAGCAGCACGGCATGGTGCTGCTCGACGAGGCCGGCGAGGTGGTGCGGCCTGCGCTGCTGTGGAACGACACCCGCTCCGCCGACGCCGCGACCACGCTGATCGATGAGATGGGCGGGCCGCAGGCGAGCGTCGAGGAGATCGGCAGCCTCATGGTCGCCTCCTTCACCGCGTCCAAGCTGCGCTGGGTGCGCGACGAGGAGCCCGAGAACGCGCAACGTGCTGCGCAGGTGCTGCTCCCGCACGACTTCGTCTCCCTCCACCTCGCCGAGTCCGGCACCGCCCCGTTCACCGACCGCGGCGACGCCTCCGGCACCGGCTACTACTCCACCCGCGAGGAGGCATGGAAGCCCGAGCTCGTCGAGGCCGCGCTCGGGAAGAACCTCGAGCTGCCGCGCCTGCCCTCGGCCCCGAACGAGGTCATGGCCCGGACCGCCTCCGGGGCCGCGATCGCGGCCGGCACCGGCGACAACATGGGCGCCGCGCTCGGCCTGTCGCTGGGCCCCGGCGACGTCTCCGTCTCGATCGGCACCTCCGGGGTGTGCGCGATGGTCAGCGATGCGCGTCCCGGCGATGCCAGCGGCACGGTGACCGGCTTCGCCGACGCGACCGGCCGCTTCCTGCCCATGACCACCACCATCAACGCCTCCCGCATCCTCGAGGCCGGCCGCGCCCTGCTCGGCGTCAGCCACGACGAGATGGCCGAGCTGGCGCTCGCCTCCGAGCCCGGCGCGAACGGCGTGACCCTGCTGCCCTACTTCGACGGGGAGCGCACCCCGAACCGCCCCCACGCCCGCGCCACCCTGACCGGCATGAGCACCTCCACCACCCGCGAGGACGTGGCCCGCGCCTACGTCGAGGCCCTGCTGTGCTCCCTCGCCGACGGCATCACCTCCCTCGAGGAGCGCACCGGCACGGCCGCCCGCCGCATCACCCTGATCGGCGGCGGAGCCCGCTCCCGCGCTGTCCAGCAGCTCGCCCCCGCGATCTTCGGCCGCGAGGTCACGATCGCGCCCGACGGGGAGTTCGTCGCGCTCGGTGCCGCTCGTCAGGCCGCCTGGGCGCTCGCCGGCACCGAGGAGCCGCCGAGCTGGGAGATCAGCGGCTCCCGCGTGGTCTCGGCCGAGGCGACGCCGCAGGTGCTCGAGGCGTATCGGGAGCTGAAGGAGCGCACCGAGGGGTGGGGCTGACGGCGCGGAGGCGTTCCCGCGGGAACGTCGGCGGGCCGTGGTCAGGCGAGCGAGCGCTCGTCGGCGGTGCCGGACGGGTTCGCGGCGCGCTCGATGTCGTGCAGCACGGTGATCACGGCGTCGGCGTCCTGTTCACGGGGGAAGACGTAGTCAATGCGAGTCGTGGACTTGTCCTCGTAGGGGGACTGGAACAGCCGATCGGGTGTCATCTCGCCGCGTCGCGTGAGCTCGTCGATCACCATCGTGAGGAACTCGAGCTGAGTGGCGTTCAGCCCACCCGGCGCGATCTTCTCGGCGAACGCAGCCTCGGCGGCGGCACGATCGAGGCCGACGAGAGAGCGCACGAAGATCCCGAGTCCGCGCTCACCGCTGACCGCGGCGAGGGCTTCCGGGGTGCCCTCTCCCTGTTCGACGAGGATCCGCTCGAGCTCCTCGAGGTCGGTCTCGGTCAGCGGCATGTTACGTCGCAGTCGCTGGATGGCGACGTGGTCACGGTGCTCGCGGATGTAGGCGGTGACCTTCTCGCGGAAGCGCTTCTGGTCGACGCCGGCGGTGGCGAGCGGCAGATCGACCGAGCGGGACTCCCCGAGATCGTCCTCGAAGTCCGTGATGATGATCGAGCGCTTCTTCCGGTCGAGGAACTGCACCAGGCTGCGCATTCCGCGACGGGCCCGTTCGAGCATCGGGAGGGTGATGTCCTCCCACCAGTCGTCCCCGGCCACCTCTTGCAGCAGCTCCGCAGCGGCGGCGACCTGCGGGATCGTCTGCTTCTCGAGAAGCTGGGCCGCCACCGATTGCATGACCGTCCGCGTGCGCGCGGCGAGGGCGTCGTCGTTCTCGAGCTGGGCCAGCTCCCGCTGGAGGACCACGAGATCGAACCTCTTGGCCTGCTCATCGTCTGTAGCGGCCGACGACGGCAGAGCCCCGAGGGCGCTCGAGATGTCGTCGGCCGTGAGTGCGGTCAGCGGGGCGTCCCATCCTTCGGGTGACGAGTAGGCGTCGAGAAGCCGACGGTGGGGACGGGCGAGGAAGGAGTCGGCGGGGACGCCGGCGACGAAGCCGCTCAGCCAGTCGACCGCGTCGGCACGGACCGTGTCATCCCCGGCGGTCGCGTCGATGCCTGCGACGAGTCGTGCACGGACCGTGAACAGTCGCTGCGAGAGGGGGACCTGGACGCTGACGGTCCGATCAGCTGGATCCTGGGAGAAGTATTCGACGTTCCCGCAGACGTCGAAGACGCGGAACGCCGTCTTGTCCCCGTCGCTGAAGATCCCGGGCGAGAGCCGTGTGCCGCGGCCGATCATCTGCCAGAACTTGGTCTTGGAGAACACCTGCTTGAAGAGAACCAGGTTCAGCACCTCGGGCACATCGATGCCGGTGTCGAGCATGTCCACGCTGATCGCGATGTGCGGGGCCTTCTCCGGCTGGGAGAAGGAGTCGATGAGGGTCTGCGCGTAGGCGGAGTGACTCGTGATGACCTGCGCGAAGTCCCCACCGAGATGGGGATACTGCGCGTCGAAGCGTTCCTTGAGGAACTGCGCGTGGCGCTGGTTCATTGCGAACACGATGGTCTTGCCGATGCGGTCGCCGCCCGAGACGGTGAACCCGTGCTGCATGAGCTCGGCGAGCACCTTGTCCGCGGTGTCGGCGTTGAACAGCGAGCGGAACACCCGCGGCGCCTCGACCTCGGTGGGCATCTCCGTCTCGGGATGCTCCTCGCCGTCGACGCGCTCCCAGTCGATCTCCTCCCACTTCTCCTTCTCGTCCTCGGGGAGGTCGTCGTAGCGGATGCCCTTGCGATGGAATCCGAGATCGTAGACGTGGTTCTCGGGACCCACGAGGTATCCCTCAGCGATGGCTTCGTCCAGCGTGTAAAGGTCCGTAGGGACCCCGTCCTCGATGTTGAACAGCCGGAACGTGCTGCGCGCGATGTCGTCGACGGGGGTCGCCGTGAGTCCGAGCAGGAGCCCGTCGAACCAGTCGAACAGCGCTCCGTACTTCTGGTAGACGGAACGATGCGCCTCGTCGATGACGACCAGGTCGAAGAACCCCGGACCGAAGCGTCGCCCTGTCGTATTGCGTGCGGCATCGACGAGGTTGAGCATCGTGGGATAGGTCGAGAGGTAGACCCTGGCCTCGGTCTCCTTGTCGACGGTGAGGTTCACGGACGCGACGTCCGGGAGGAGGCTGGAGAAGGCGCGGTGCGCCTGCTTCACGAGCGCGGCACGGTCGGCGAGGAACAGCACCCGCTTCGCCCATCCCTGCTCCATGAGCTGCTTGACCAGCGCGATCGTGGTGCGAGTCTTGCCGGTGCCGGTGGCCATGACGAGCAGAGCGCGGCGCTGCTTCTGATCGAAGTGGGCCCCCACCTTCGCGATCGCCCGCTGCTGATAGGGGCGACCCGCGATCGCCGGGTCGACGGGCGCTCCAGAGAGCGGTGAGCGGAGGGTGCGGCGTCGGATCATCGTCTCGAGCTCGCCACGGGTGAAGAAACCTGCGACCTCTCGAGCAGGCGTGTCCGGGTCCTCGATCAGCAGGTGCCGGTCGCCGTTGCTGAGGAAGATGACGGGGCGCTGCCCGAACTTCGCGTCGAGTGAGTTGGCATAGAGGGTCGCCTGCCGTTCTCCGGCCGACGGGTCGAGGGAGGAGCGCTTGGCCTCGACGATGCCGAGCGGGAGACCGTCGGCTCCCCACAGCACGTAGTCGACGCGGCCGGTCCCAGTGGCGTTGGTACCGGGGGTGATCGGGAGCCCGTCGACGGGATACTCGCGGTCCTGTGGTTCGTCGAGCGCCCACCCCGCATCGCGCAACTGCTCGTCGATGAGCGCGGCGCGCGTCTCGTTCTCGCGGTAGTCGTGGGTGTCTGCTGCGGCGTCGGCCGCCTTCGCCGCGGCGATCTGCTTCCGCAGCTCCTTGAGCTCCTCCTCCAGGGCGGAGAGCTTCTCGTCGCGCTCGGCGATCTCGCGCCGGGAAGCCTCCTGCTGTTCGGTGAACCGCTTCGCCAGTTTGGCGAGCTCGGCGGGACCGAGCGGTGCGCGCTTCTGGGCGATGCTGACGTCGAAGGCGGTGCCCAACGGTGCGGCCTCCGGGAACGTGGACTGGTGCTTGACCGTCCAGATGATCACGTCGAAGAGGTCCCGCAGTGTGGCGACGCCCTCCTGGCGGGAGAGCCGACGGTTGCCGTGAGCGGCGTCGTTGCCGCGCCGGCGCAGGAGGTTCAGCTGGTTGTTGATGGCGTTCGTGCGGTTCTTGAACGCCGGGTCGTTCATCCGGGCGCTGAGATCGGAGCGGTACCCCTCGGGCAGTCCGAACACGTCCACGAAGAGGTACTCGACGACCTTTTCCACGGCGACACGCGCGTGGAAGGCGGCGCTGTCGGGGTCTGAGAGGGCATAGGACTCGGCGCGCTGGCAAGTGTCGAAGAGCTCCGGCCACTGCTGCCGGATGAACCTGAAGTTGCTCACTGCCGCCCTCCTTGGTCGTTCCCCAGGTCAGAGTGTATCGACGGGATGGGACGGGTGGCGTGAGAATGACGCACGAGGCGCGGTGCGATGTCCACAGGGGTGGTTGCCCGTCACGTGTTTCTCGATCTAGCATGTTTCTCGCTATGGGAAACGCTTCGAACCGAGAAACGACACTGGTGGACGCCGCTCTGCGGAGCATCTCAGCGCTGCTGCCTGCGTCATGGTCACTGCGCACGGAGGCCGACGGCCAGGGAGGCCCGCTGCGCGCTGATGCTCTGGCAGTGCTGACGGGTTCGGACGGGTCGACGGTGCGCTTCGTGGTCGAGGCGAAGCCCTCCGGAGCGTCGGTCGGTGTGCTGCTTCCCCGCCTGCGCGAGATGGCGGTCCAGTTCGAACTGCCGGTCCTCTTCGTCACCGACTACGTGGGTCCCGCTCTGCGAGACGCGCTCGCCGCAGAGGGATTCAGCTATGCCGACGGGACGGGATGGGTCCGGGTGTCCACGACCGCTCCGCTCATCCTGCTGACCGGGCGCGGGGCGGATCGGTCGCCTCGAGCCAGGGAGTCGTCGGCTGTCGCACGTCTCGACGGTATCGCCGCAGGCCGGATCATCCGGACGCTCTGTGCCGTCGAAGTTCCCTTTGGTGTGCGCGCGCTCGCCGACCGCGCGGGTGTGTCTCCGGGGTCCGTGTCGAAGGTGCTTCCGACACTCGCTCGGGAGGGTGTGCTCGACCGAGGTGGTCGCGGTGCGGTGATGGCGGTGCGCCGACGTGCGCTGGTCAGACGGTGGGTGCAGGACTACAGCTTCCGCAGGACCAACCTGTCCCTGCGCCACTTCATCGCGCCGCGAGGTCTCGACCGCACGCAGAGCCGGCTGGCTGAACTCGAACAGCCCACAACGCTCACAGGCTCGGCGGCAGCCCGTCGGTACTTGCCCGACGGGGCGACTTCCGTCGTGCCACTGCGCCTTCTCGCGCTCTACAGCTCCGACCCCGAGGCGCTCGCGGCTGAGCTGCGGCTGGTTCCCGCGGACCCTGCGGAGGCGAACGTCGTGATCGCCGCGCCCCAGGATGAGCGTGTACTGGACATGCCACTCGCCCCTGCGGCGCTCGTGATCGCAGACCTGCTCACCCTGCCGGGGCGCGCGGACGCCGAGGCTGAGCAGCTCGCTGACGCCCTCGCCCTCACCGACCCGGCCTGGAAGGACTGACCATGGATGTCGCCCCGGAGTACGTCGTCGCCCGACGGGTGCTGCTCGACGCCCTCGATGCACTCGAGTGTCACGTCCCGAATCTGGTGCTCGTGGGCGCGCAGGCGGTCTATCACCACACCGGCGACACAGAACTCCGTGTCCCCTTGTTCACCACAGACGCGGATCTCGCGATCGATACGCAAGGACTCGAGGACAGCCCGGAGATCGGCGACATCCTGCGAGCGGCGGGCTTCTCGCCCGGGACGAATCCGGGGCACTGGGTCGATGCCCGGCAGGTGGCGGTCGATCTGATGGTCGTGCCGCACCAGTCGGGGAGGACGAAGCCCTCCGCGCGTGCAGCAAGCCTGCCGCCCCATGACAAGGCGACTGCGCGCGTCGCCCGAGGGCTCGAGCCCGCGCTCGTCGATCACGAGATCGTGTGCATGGCGGCGCTCGAACCGGGCGATGACCGCCAGGTGGGGCTGAAGGTGGCGGGGCCTGCGGCACTGCTGACGGCGAAGGCCATCAAGCTCGGGGAGCGGCTCGAGCAGGCCGCGGTTCAGCCGAGCCGTCTGCGTGAGAAGGACGCCCTGGATGCCTTCCGCATCTTTCAGGTGGTCGAGACGGAGGTCCTCGTGCAGGGCTTCGCCTCGCACGCGGTCGACGAGCACGCGCGTGCGGTCACGGCGGAGGCCATAGAGATCTACCGCGCGGAAGCGTCGACGGCGGGCGGCCGTATCGCGCAGCTCGCAGCGGCCGCCGCCCACGGCGACAGGACGATTGCGCCGTCGTTCGCGGCGCTGGTGGCGGAGCTGTTCGGCGAGCTCTGACGAGACGGGGCGGTCAGAGCTCGCCGCGGAACGCCGTGTGCTGGAGCGCGGCGAACAGTTCCTCATCGGCCTCGAGGGCCTTGGCGACGCGATCACGTTCGGCGCGGATTGCATTCACGCTGTTGGCGAATACTCTTTGTTCGTCTATCGATGGTTTCGGAAGGAGGAGTCCACGGACGTCGGACTGGTTGATGCTTGCCTGATTGATTGCTTTCTTGGCGCGGGCGGCGATCTGTTGACGTGCGTCACTAGTTAGGAGCCACGAAATAACATATTCGGATAGGATGTGCGCACTATCTAGCCTCAATCTCATCATGTTTGACTCGAACACTGACGGCTCTTCGAGGTCCTCGATCAGGATCGCCTTTCCGAGGTGCGAAAGCGCATTCACTCTGTTTATGACAATATCTCCCTCTCGAATGGAGTATTTCGCAAACTCGTCGGTGGTGGTTTGCACTCGGCGCCAGGGGTTATCGCGCATATACCCGTTCGAGAAGCTGTCGATCCGCAGGATCGGTGTTCCCTCTCCGTACGAAGAGGCGGGTTTATAGAGTCCGTTGGTCGGTCCCTCGATGATGAGATCACCGAGTTCGCAGTCTGGTGAGCGCTCCCCGAACATCCGGTGAAAGAGCGTCGGTCGCAGTTTCTCCAGTTCGACGAGCTGTGCGCGTCGCTTCCTGCGGATAGCGTCGGCCTCATCGAGGATCGAGGCGATGCGACGCTGGTTGTGTAGGGTCGGCGGATCCAGTGGGAGGGCGAGGAGGTCGGCCCTGCTTACGGAAGCCTGGTTGACCCAGGCTCTAATCATCCCCCGGAACGTCCCACTCTGATAGTGCCACTGCAGGAAGCGCCAGAGGTATTCGGGGCATAGTTCCTGCGGGTTGGTGCGTAGGCGAACGAAGTGATTGCTGTATACAGCAGGTTCGTCGAGCTCCGGGATTAAAATTGATTTCCCGGTATTCTCGGGACTATTCGTTGCATTGAAGAGGATGTCCCCTGGTGTGACTGCAAACTGGTCAATCTTCCGGTGTGCGTCTCGAGGGATCCGGCGGCGTGTTTCCAGGCTTATGCCGCTCGCCTTCGAGACGTTGTGCATGCGGAACTGGAAGATGCCGGAGTCGTCGGTCTTGCCGCAGGCGAATCCAGGCCGGGAGTCGAGGAGGAAGTCTCCAAGCGCCGGGCTCACCCCAGCACCTCCCGCAACCGCGCCACACCCACGGCGATCTCATCGTTCAGTCGCTCCACGTCGGCGAGGATCTCCTCGGCCGAGCGGTGCTCGACCTCCTCGAGCACTACCTCTTTGTAGCGGTTGATCGAGAGGTCGTACCCCTCGGCGACGATGTCCGCCTTCGGCACCAGGAAGCTCTTGTCGGTGCGGGCACGATCCTGCTCGCCCTCGAGGTTCTGCCAGCGCTCGAGCACGTCCGGCAGGTCCGAGTCTCTCAACGGGGTGCGCTTGTCGTCGAGCGAGAAGCCGTCGGAGGCGACGTCGTAGAACCAGACGTCCTCGGTGCCACCGGCGCCCGTCTTCGTGAAGAAGAGGATCGCGGTGGAAACCCCGGCGTAGGGCTTGAACACGCCCGAAGGAAGCTTCACCACGGCGTCGAGCTTGTGGTCCTCAACAAGCATGCGGCGCAGCTCCTTGTGTGCCTTCGTCGACCCGAACAGAACGCCGTCCGGGACGATCACCGCGGCGCGGCCACCCGTCTTCAGCAGTCGGAGGAACAGGGCCAGGAACAGCAGCTCCGTCTTCTTCGTCTTGACGACGCGCTGAAGGTCCTTGCTGGTCTCCTCGTAGTTGAGCGACCCGGCGAACGGCGGGTTCGCGAGGATCATCGAGTACAGGCCCTCATCGCCCGCCGCGCCCTCGGAGAGCGAGTCGCGGTAGCGAATGTCCGGGGAGTTCACGCCGTGCATCAGCATGTTCATGCTGCCGATGCGGAGCATGGTCGAGTCGAAGTCGAAGCCGTGGAACATCGAATGGTGGAAGTGGCGGGACTGCTCCCGGTCCACCAGGGCGTCAGGGTGCTTCTCGCGCACGTGCTCGCTCGCCGCCATGAGGAAGCCGGCCGTGCCGCAGGCGGGATCGCAGATCTCGTCGGCCGGTGTCGGCGCCATCATGTCCACCATCAGGCGGATGATGTGCCGAGGGGTGCGGAACTGGCCGTTCACGCCGGCGGAGGCGAGTTTGGAGAGTAGGTACTCGTACAGGTCGCCGTTGGTGTCCCGATCGTCCATCGGGATCTGGTCGAGCATGTCCACGACCTTGCCGAGCAGGTTCGCGCTCGGGATCGTATAGCGGGCATCGTGCATGTGCGCGCCGTAGGTGGTGGTCTCGCCCGCGATGTCATCGCCGAGCCCACGCAGGAACGGGAACACCTCGTTCGTCATCAGGTCGTGCAGCGCGTTCGTGTCACCGGTGGCGCGGAACGTGGACCAACGCAGGTGCTTCTTGCTCTCCGGGAACGGCATCGGTTTGTCCGTCCGGCCCAGACGCCGGATCTCTCGCTCGGCCGCCAGCTGCTGATCGTCGAGCCGGCGCAGGAACAGCAGGTACGTGACCTGCTCGATCACCTCGAGGGGGTTCGAGATGCCCCCGGACCAGAACGCGTCCCAGACGCGGTCGATGCGACTTTTCAACTCACCTGTGATCACCCTGGTGAGTGTATTGGTCTGCTCAGACCTTCGAGACCGGCATCCGCACGCTCGCCTGCACCGGCAGGTGGTCGCTCGGGAACACCCCGCCGGGCCGCGACGCGTTGATCGAGGCCTCGAGCACTTCGACGCCGGGGCTCGCGAGGATCCAGTCGATGCGGAAGTCGGAGACCTCGACCTCGCCGAAGTGGGGGAAGGTGCCCCAGCCGGGCGTGGTGCGCTCGGCCGCCTCTCGCCAGGAGTCCTGCAGGCCGAACTCCTCGACCAGCACCTCGTAGGCGGGGGAGTCCCCGGCGACAGAGTTGAAGTCGCCGGTGACCAGCGCCGGCAGGTGCAGGAGGTGGAACTGGCGCAGGTGGTCGGCGATGAGCTGGGCGCCCTTGACCTTCGCCTGCGTGATCACGTGGTCGAGGTGGGTGTTGAGGTGCACGAGCTCCCCGCCGGTCTCGCGGTCCCGGAAGCGCGCCCACACCGCGACCCGCGGTCCGGCGTTACCCCAGGTCGCCGAGCCGATCTCGCGCGGCCTGTCCGAGAGCCAGAACTGGTTCCACGCCACGAGCTCCAGGCGCCCGGCGTCGTAGAGGATCGGGTTGATCAGCCCGTCGCTGCCGCCGCGCGTGGCGGTGCCGAGCCGTCGGTATGCCTGCCCCAGTCCCCGCTCGACCGGCCCGAAGGTGTGCTCCTGCTTCTCCTGCAGTCCCACCAGGTGAGGGCGCTCGGCGGCCAGCAGCGCCTCGATCGCGGGGGCGCGGTGGGGCCAGTGCCCGGGATCGGCCGCGGTGGTCGTGTCGGTCGCGAACAGCGCGTTGAAGCTCATCACCCGCAGCGGCGCGAGATCGGCCGACGGGGCGGGCAGGGCGGGGGTGGTCATGCAGGGGCTCCTGGGTGGGTGGCGTGCGGGAAGGGCGGAAGCGGGCGGGCGCGAGGAGCGTCGACGGCGGGACGGAGGGCGTGGGCGGGACCGCAGGCGTCAGGCGTCGGTCCGTCCCCGCTCACCAGTACCGCTCGAGCGCCTCCTCGACGGAGGAGAGCGCCTCGAGGGAGCGTTCGTGATGGCGCACCACCACACCGCTGGCGAGCACGTCGGCGAGGTACATCTCGGCGATCCGGCTGGTCAGCGTGCCGACGCGCAGCGGTGCACGGTCCTGCACGGCGAGCAGCACGTGGTCGGCGATCTCCGCGGCCGGGGAGCTGGACAGCCGCGTGATCAGCACCGTGAGGCAGCCGCGCCGCTTCGCCTCGGCCAGCTGCGGCACGGTCTCGCTCGCCGTGCCCGTCTCCGAGACCGCCACGAACACGTCCCCGGGCCGGGCGGCGGCGAGCCCGATCACGGCCGACGGCGGATCGTGGAAGGTGGTCGCCGGGATGCCGAGGCTGCGCAGCTTGTGCTCGAGGGAGACCGCGACCACGTGCGCGGAGCCGGCGCCCGTGGCGAACACCTGCCGGGCATCCCCGAGGGCCTGCACGATCGTGGCGACCTCGGCCGGGTCCAGCATACGGGAGGTCTCCTCGATCGAGCCGGTGGAGAGCACGCCGAGGCTGGCGATCAGCTCCGGCAGCGGAGTCTCGGCCGTGATGTCCCCGGTGACCCGCGGGCCACCGCCGGCGGCGGGTCGCTCCGCGGCCAGCACCAGCTCGGTGCGCAGCGTCGTGAACCGCTCGATGCCGAGGGTGCGGCACAGGCGGGTCACCGAGGCGGCGGAGGCTCCGGCCCGTTCCGCGTACTCCGTGATGGTCATCCGCCCCACCTCGGCGGGGGACTCGAGGGCGAGCACCGCCAGGCGCTGCAGCTGCGGAGGCAGCGTCGGCAGCGAGGTGCGCAGCAGCGCGAGGACGGGCGGATGCGGCGTCCCCGGGGCGCCGGAACCCGGTGCGTCGGGTGAGGTCGAGGGCATGGGGCCTTCCTGGTCGTGGGCTCCCGGACGGGGCCGGGCCCGTGTGCTGGGCATCATGGCATGTGGGGCAGGGCGATCGGCGCGGGCAGGGCGGGCGACTCGGCGTCGGGTCCCGCGCGCTACTTCAGGGCGCCGGCGCTCAGACCCTCCTGCACCTGCCTCTGGAAGAGGACGTACACGATCAGCACCGGCACCATCGAGATGATCAGCCCGGCGAACAGCTGCGCCATCGACGTCGGTGAGGTCTCGTAGTTCTCCCCGAGGGCGAGGGCCGCCAGGCCCTGGCTGAGCACGAAGTTCGAGCGCTCCTCGTCCTGCTGCGGGTTCAGCACCTGCGGGAGCAGGAACTGGTTCCACTGCCCCAGCACGTTGAACACCCCGATCGAGATCAGGCCCGGCCGTGCCAGCGGCAGCATGATCCGGAAGAACACCCCGAAGTGCCCGGCACCGTCGAGGAACGCAGCCTCCGCGAGCTCCTTGGGGAGGGTGCGGAAGAACCCGGTGAGGAAGAAGATCGAGAACGGCAGGGAGAACGCGGCGTAGACGAGCACCAGGCCCAGGTTCGTCGCGAACAGTCCGAGCCCCTGCACGATCCGCACCAGCGGCACGATCGCGAGGAACACCGGGAAGGTCATCCCCGCCAGGTACAGCCAGTACAGCACCCGGCTGCCGGGGAAGGGATAGCGCGCCATGACGTAGGCGGTCATCACCGACAGCAGCATCGTCAGCACCACTCCGCCGCTGACCACGATCACGGTGTTGGTGAAGAACGCGCCGATGTTCGCCTGCTGCCAGGCGTCGACGTACACGCCCAGTCGCAGCTCGCCCGGCAGGCCGAAGGGGTCGTTGTAGATCTCCTCGTTGGTCTTCAGCGAGGAGGCGAGGATCCAGACCAGCGGCACCAGCACCACGAGCGCCCAGGGCACGAGCATCAGGTGCGGCAGGCCCGAGCCGCGGGGTCGACGGGGTCGATGCGGCCGACGGGGACGGTGCGGCCCGTCGGCCGACGGAGACGCCGTCGTCGCCGACGAGGCGGACCCGCCCGGGGAGTGCCCGGCGGGCTCGCCCGCCGGCCGGTCGTCGAGCGCGGGGCCCGTCGGCGCGGAGCTGACCTCGGCGCGAGGCTGGGCCGGTGTGGACGAGGAGGTCGCGGGGGAGGGGGTCATCAGTAGTCGAGCTCCTCGCGCTTGGTGAGGCGGAAGGTGACCAGGGCCAGCGCCACGGAGCCGAGCATCATCACGGTGCCCATCGCCGAGGCGTAGCCGAACTGGGAGTTGAAGGAGAACGCGGTGCGGTAGAGGTAGGTCGACATGACGTCGGCCCCCGAGTCCGCCGCCGTACCGGTCATCGACATCACGGCGACCAGCGCGTACGAGTCCAGGGTGCCGATCGCCAGATAGATCAGCGCGGTCTGGGCGTGGGACCAGATCAGCGGCAGGGTCACGTGCGCGAAGCTGCGCAGCCTCCCCGCCCCGTCCAGCGACGCCGCCTCGTACAGCTCCTGCGGCACCCCGCTCATCGCGGAGAGGAACAGGACCATGTAGAAGCCGACCGAGGACCACACCGCCGCCAGCGCGATCGCGAGCAGGATCGTGCGCGGGTTCCCGAGCGGACCGTTCGGCACGACCGCGAGGATGTCGGTGCCCACCAGGCGCAGCAGGCCGTCCAGCAGCCCGCCGCGGGATGCGTAGATGTAGCTGAACATGATGCCGATGATCACCACCGGCACCACCTGCGGGAAGAAGAACAGCACCCGGTAGGCGCCCGCCCCGCGGACGGCCCGGAGCGTGCCCGAGCCGCCGCGGGTGATCAGCGTGGCGAGCAGCAGCGCGAGCCCGAGGGTGACCACCGGGATGATCACCAGCAGTACCGCATTGTGCGACACCGCCCTCCACCACGCCCCGTCCCTCGCCATCCGCACGTAGTTGTCCAGCCCGACGTACTCGAGAGTGGGGGTAAAGCCCGTCCAGTTCGTGAACGAGATCTGCACCCCCTGCGCGAAGCTCGACAGGACGAACACCGAGTACAGGACCAGACCGGGCGTGATGAAGGTGAGGATCAGCCACCACCTGCCGCGCAGATGCATCAGCGGGTCTGCTTCGCGATCGCGTCGTCACCGGCGACCTGGTCCGCCGCCTTCTGGCAGCGGGCGAGGAAGCCGTCGACATCGAGGTCGTCCAGCAGCAGCGCGATCAGCGCGGCGCGGGTCTCCTCCGCCATCGCCGGGTACCAGGTCGGGTACTTCACGACCTGCCAGGGCTCGACCGCGTTGGAGCGCTCGATCATCTCGGTCAGCGTCGTGAACGGGTCGCTGAGCTGCTGGTCGTCGTGCGCGCCGGCGACCATGGTCACGCTGTTGGAGAGCTCGGCGTAGTTCTGCGAGGACTCCTTCGACAGCAGCGCGCGCAGCAGCTCGAGGGCGGCGGGCTTGTTCGCGGCGCCCTCGGGCACGAACCAGCCGGCCCCGGGGTTGTTCGGGGTGAGGTCGGCGAGCGCCGGATCGGGGGAGGGCAGCGCCGCGGCGGTCATGCGGAAGCCCTCGGGGATCGCGGACTTCATCTCGTTCTCGAGCCAGGCGCCGACGGGGATGAACACCGCCTCGTGGTTCAGCCACGCGGTCTGCGACTGGACGTGGGTCATCTGGGCGACGCCCGGGAGGATCAGCTCGTCGGTGCGCAGCTGGAGCAGCGCCTCGGCAGCCTCGCGCACGGCGTCCTGCTGCCAGGCGCCCTCCTCGAGATTGTCGATGCTCCTCCAGACCTCCTGCCCGCCGATCTTCGCGACCAGCGGCTGGAGGATGCCTTCGTCGGGGTAGTTCGCGTGCTGGCCGGTGAAGGCGAACGGGAAGATCCCGTCGGCCTTGATCTCGGCGCAGAGCGACATCAGCTCGTCCCAGGTGGTCGGCGCCTCCCAGCCCTTCTCCTCGAGGAGGGCGGCGTCGTGCCAGAGCGCCCAGGCGTACTGGACGGTGTTCAGCCCGACGAGGGTGCCGTCGACGGTGCCCGCCTCGCGCACGCCCGGGTTCAGGGACTCCTCCACGGTGACCTCCGGGTCGTCCCAGCTGGGCGCGGCCATGAGGTCCTCGAGCGAGGCGAGCTGGCCGTTCGCGGTCAGCGAGGTGATGTCCAGGGCGCCGGCGCCGGAGTTCTGGAAGAGGTCCGGGGGAGTGCCGTTCACGAACTGGGGCTGGAGGGTGCTGAGGTCCTCTGTGCGCACGATGTCGGCTTCGAGCTCGGGGTGCTTCTCCTCGAGGAGCTGCTCGGTGAGGTCGAGATACGGCACCCCGCCGCCGCCGTCGAAGACGAAGGCCTTCAGCTCGCCGCCGGCGACGCCGAAGGGGTTCTCGGGGCTGGTCTCCGCGGCCCCGGCGGAGCCGCCGTCGGAGCCGCCCGCGTCGGCGCCCGGAGCGCCGGAGGTCGCGCAGGCGGAGAGGCCGACGGCGCCGAGCGCCCCGGCGAGGCCGAGCAGCGCGCGGCGCGTGGTGCCGGTGCCGGCGCTGCCCGGGGCGGCGGGAGCGGGGGTGGTGCGGTGCGTGGAGAGGGCGGAGAGGCGGGAGGAGCGGGAGGAGCGAGGGGTGGACACGACGGGCCTTTCGACGTCCGAGGGGTGACGACGACAGCGTGGCGGGCCGAGATGACGAGCCGGTGACCTCGAGATGAAAAGCAGCACCACATTGTGTCTGTGCGATGGTAACTATTTCCATCCGTCCTCGGAAGGGGTGCGCCCTCGTCGGTGCGCCCGCCCCGGAGGCGGACGTGCCGCAGCTCCACGAGCTGGGAGGCGGCTCGACGAGACCGGGAGCGCCCAGCGGCCGGCGGCGGGTACAGTCGGTGATCGACACGGGGTGCCCCGCCAGGGGCTGAGAGCACACCCGGAGAACCTGATCGAGTTCATGCTCGCGGAGGGATGTCGTCGATGCGCTGTGCGCTGTCGCCCTGCAGGCCACGGTCCTGCGGGCCAGGGCCGTGCCGGTCGCGGACCGGCACGCCGCCATCCCCTCTCCCGGTCCCCGTGTCGCCTCCCGCGCAGCGCCGCGCCCCGATGCGGCCCTGCTCCGACCGCGACGCGTCCCTCCCGCTCGGCGGCGGGCGTGCTCGCATGCCCTGAAAGGACCGCACGACCATGACCCCCTCCACCCCGATCACCCCCGCCTCCCGTACCGCCCCGCCGCTCTCGACGCAGGTCGTGCTCGTCACCGGGGGCGCTCGCGGCCTCGGCCGGGCCCTCACCGAGGCGTTCCTCCGCGAGGGAGCCAGGGTCGTCATCGACCACCTCACCAGCGAGGCCGCCGCCCGGGAGATCGCCGACGCGCACCCCGGCCGGGCGATCGCCGTGCGCGCCGACGTGCGCGAGCGCGACCAGGTCGGGGCCCTGTTCGCCCGGGCCGAGGCCGAGTTCGGCGACCCCGTCGACACCGTCGTGAACAACGCCCTGGCCGGCTTCTCCTTCGACGGGGACGCCCGCGCGAAGGCGCACGAGATCGGCTACGAGGCCTTCGCGGGACAGTTCTCCGGCGCCGTGCAGGGTGCGCTGCACACCATCCAGTCCGCCCTGCCCGGCTTCGACCGCGCCGGCTCGGGACGCGTCGTCAACATCGGCACCAACCTCCTCCAGCACCCCGTCGTGCCCTACCACGACTACACCGCGGCGAAGGCGGCGCTGCTGGCCCTGACCCGCACCTTCGCCGCCGACCTCGGCCCCCGCGGCATCACGGTGAACATGGTCAGCGGCGGCCTGCTGCGCACCACCGACGCGAGCTCCGCGACCCCGGAGGCGGTGTTCGACGCGATCGCCGCGAGCACCCCGCTGCGCTCTGTGACCACGCCCGCCGAGCTCGCCGACGCCGTGCTCCTCCTCGCCTCGCCCTGGGCACGGGCGATCACCGGGCAGAACCTCGTCGTCGACGGCGGGCTGGTGATGGACTGATGGCCACCCACGGCCACGCCCATGCCTCCGTGACCGGCGCCGCCCGCCGCCCGGTGCGACTGAACCTGTTCGCCCATGCCTGCGGCCACCACTCCGCGGCCTGGCGTGCGCCCGGCTCCTCGGTGGAGCGCCTCGCGGACATCACGTACTGGGAGGAGCTCGCGCGGATCGCGGAGCGGGGCCGGCTCGATGCGGTCTTCCTCGCCGACGGCCAGTCGATCGGCACGGCCGGCGTCGAGCGCGGCCCCGCCTGGATGCTCGAACCGCTCACCGCGCTCACCGCGATGGCCCGCGCCACGGAGCGGGTCGGGCTGGTCACGACGGTCTCCAGCACCTTCTGGGACCCGTTCCACGCCGCCCGGCTGCTGGCGAGCCTGGATCACATCTCGCGCGGCCGGGCCGGGGTCAACGTCGTCACCTCGATGACCGACGAGGAGGCTCGCAACCACTCCATGACCGCCCTGCCGGGCCATGCGCAGCGCTACGCCACGGCGGGGGAGTTCCTCGAGGTGCTCCAGGGGCTGTGGGAGTCCTGGCCGATGGAAAGCATCCTCGCCGAACCGGACGGCGCCTACGTCGACCCCGCTCTCCTGCGTCCGCCGCTGCATCGCGGGGAGGCCTTCGCCGTCGACGGGCCCTTGAACGTGCCGACCCCGCCGCAGGGCCGCCCGGTCCTCTTCCAGGCCGGGGCCTCGGAGCCCGGGCGCGCGCTCGCCGCCCGACACGCCGAGGGGATCTACGCCGTGGCCTGGGATCTCGCCTCCGCCCGCACCTATCGCGGCGACATCCGCTCCCGCGCTGCGGCGCTCGGACGCGACCCCGACGCCCTCGCCGTCATGCCGGGGCTGGTCCCCTACGTCGCCTCGACCGAGGAGGAGGCGCGACGCCGCAAGGCCGAGCTCGACGCCCGTCTGCCCGTGCAGGACTCGCTGCGCCAGCTCTCCTTCTTCGTCGGCCAGGACACGTCGGACTGGGAGCTCGACGCCCCCGTCCCGCCGCTGCCGCCGCTGGAGGAGTTCACCGGGCCGAAGGGCCGCTACGCCACGGTGCTGCGCATCCTCGAGACCGCCCGCCCGACCGTCCGCGAGCTGCTGGGGCTCCTCGCCGCAGGCGGCGGCCACGCGACCGTGATCGGCACCCCGGAGCGGGTGGCCGACGAGATCGAGCGCTGGGTCGACGCAGGAGCGGCCGACGGCTTCAACCTCATGCCTCCCACCCTGCCGGGCGGCATCGAGGAGTTCGTCGACCAGGTGGTGCCGGTGCTCCAGCGGCGTGGGCGCTTCCGCTGCGAGTACGAGGGGACGACCCTGCGCGACCATCTCGGCCTGCCGCGGCCGCCGCAGGAAATCCCGGCGCCGACGGGGAGCTGACCGACGCTGGCGAGCGGCCGGTCGGACGGGACCGCTGAGGGAGGGGACGGGGCCTGTTCGCGGCGCCGGCCCCTCCCGCGGAAGGGGCGTCGCCCCGAGCCCTCAGAGCGAGCGCTCGGGCTCCGTCGCTCGGACCCGCCCCAGGATCGCGTCGACGAAGAGCTCCGTCACCTCCGGAGCGAGGTGCAGGTTGTAGGTCGGCTCGAACAGCTCCGCCTCGATCAGCACCCGCCCGTGCTCGGCCGAGTCGACCAGGTCGATCCGCCCGTACAGCGGCGTGCCGAGGCCGGTCACCTCGGCGACCGCCGCGAGCACCCGCTCGGCGAAGGCCTGCTCGTCGGCCGAGGCCTCGACGAGCTGGGGGTTCTCCTGGTACTGGCCCCCGCGCAGTCCGCCGCCGCGGGCGAGCAGCGCGCCCTTGGCGACCGCATGCGTGAAGCGGCCGTCGAGCGTGTAGACCGCCTTCTCCAGGCCCTCGGAGAGCTCGGGGACCTCGGGCTGCACCATGACGGTCCCGCCCGCGTCGAGGATCTGCCGGGCGAGGGCGAGTGCGGCGGGGTCCTCGCGCGCGAACAGGCCCGTGCGCTGGGAGCCGGCGCCGACGGCGGGCTTCACGACCACGTGCGCGGCTTGCGTCGGCGCCGCGAGCGCGTCGCGGGCCGGGTCGAGCGCGCGGTGGTAGCTCGTCGGGATCACGGGGATCCCCTCGGCCTCGAGCTCGAGGAGATAGTGCTTGTCCATGTTCCAGCGGACCAGCTCCGGCTCGTTGAGCACGTGGGTCCGCGTCCCCGCGTGGTCGAGCCACTGCGCGAACTCCTCCGCGTGCTGAGCGTAGTCCCAGGGGCTGCGGAGCACGGCGAGGTCCCAGGAGGCCCAGTCGACCGACGGGTCGTGCCAGTCGAGCGAATCCGCCTCGACGCCGCGGTCGCGGAGGGCGGCGACCAGCGGCGCGCAGTCGCGGTCGGGATCGGCCGAGGTGAAGGCGCCGGGGGAGGTGGTCACGATGCCGATGCGCGTCATGGCATCGAGGGTAGGACGCGTGGTGAGCGGCTCGACGCCGCGTCCGCCCCGGGACGGGCGGGACCGTGCGCCCCGGCCGAGGCGTGCGCCGACGGTCGATGCTGCATCTGTATGCGGAGCATGCACCCTTGGTGCACCGGTGGCTTGTCTGTGAATGTCGGACAATCGGCAATCGCGCGTGACCTGCGAAAGTGACCCGTTCGTAATAGACGACCTGGCAATCCCCTGAGGGTTGTGCGAGTATCTATGCGACTCCACGCGTGATCGAGGGCGGGGGAGCGGCCCGGGAGGGCCCACCCGTCCCCGCTGTCAGGGCGCGCCCCATGCGGCGCTGAGGCGAGGCCTCGCCCGGGCGAGATTCGACGCGATCCGCGACGGGGTCGATCGCCGGTCGGCCCCGCGAGGGGCCCCGTCTGGCCCGATGCGCCCTGCGGCGCGGGGGACCGGCCGCACGTGACCGGTCCACCGCGACGAGAGGAAGTCCATGCCGCCCGCTCCCTCAGGCGAGATCATCCAGCTGGGGATCATCGGGATCGCCCTGCTCCTGCTCCTGTTCTACGGGGGCACGATGTGGATGTCCGTGGCGATCTCCCGCAAGCAGGAGAACGCCGACGACTACATGACCGCCGGCAACCGCATCGGCTTCGGCGTCTCCGCCGCCTCCATGACCGCCACCTGGATCTGGGCGTCCTCGATGTACGCCTCGGTGACCGCCGGGTACACCTACGGCGTCTCCGGCCCCATCCACTACGGGCTCTGGGGCGCGCTGATGATCCTGTTCATCTATCCCTTCGGCAAGCGGATCCGGAAGGTCGCCCCGCGCGCCCACACCCTCGCCGAGGTGATGTACGCCCGCCACGGCCGCTCCTCGCAGGTGATGCTCGCCGGCTCCAACGTGCTCGGCTCGGTCATCTCGCTGACCTCGAACTTCATCGCCGGCGGCGCGATCATCGCGATGCTCTCCCCGCTCAGCTTCGGCGCGGGCATCCTCATCATCGCCGGCGGTGTGCTCCTGTACACCCTGTGGTCCGGCTTCCGCGCCTCCGTCCTGACCGACTTCGCGCAGGTCATGGCAATGCTCGGCGCGGCCGTCGTGATCATCCCGGCGGTGTTCTTCCTCGCCGGCGGCCCCTCGATGTTCGCCGAGGGGGTCGCGGCCGGGCACGTCACCCCGCAGCAGGAGAGCTTCTTCTCCTCCGACGCCTTCATGAACCAGGGCGCCCCCTACATCGCCGCGGTGCTCGCCTATGCGATCGGCAACCAGACCATCGCCCAGCGCCTCTTCGCCGTGCGCGAGGACCTCATCAAGCCCACCTTCGTCACCGCCACCGTCGGCTACGGCGCGACCGTGATCGGCGTGGGCATGCTCGGCGTGATGGCGCTGTACCTGGGCGTGGAGCCGATGGGCGGCGACGTGAACAACCTGATGCCGCAGATGGTCGGCACCTACCTGCCCGTCGCCCTGGTCGCGCTCGCCTTCGTCATGATCGTCGGCTCGCTGTCCTCCACCGCGGACTCCGACCTCGCGGCGCTGAGCTCGATCGTGATGACCGACTTCTACGGCCAGTCCGTCGGCCGGAAGAACGTCGACCCGAAGCTCATGCTGCTCATCGGCCGGATCACGATGATCGTCGCGACGGGTCTCGCGCTCTACTTCGCCACCGCGCGCTTCAACATCCTGGACCTGCTGGTGTTCGTGGGCGCCCTGTGGGGCTGCCTCGTGTTCCCGGTCATCGCCTCCTTCTACTGGAAGAAGGTCACCAACCGCGCCTTCACCCTCTCCGTGATCGCCGCGCTCGTGGTGTTCCTTCCGGTGCGCTTCGAGCTCCTCCCGCTCGAGGGCGTCTGGGCGCTGGTGGTCGAGCTGCTGGCGATCGTCGGCGTGGGCGTGGTGCTGGGGATCATGGCGTTCGGCTTCTTCGGGCTGCGCGCCGCGATCGTGATCGGCGCGACGGCGACCATCGCGGTGCTGCCCTTCGGGTTCGGATACCTGCGTGACTTCGAGACCCTCTCGGGATCGCTGGTCGCCTACGCCGTCTCGTTCCTGGTGTGCTGGGCGCTCAGCGTCCGCTCCTCGCAGGACTTCGACTTCTCGGTGATCAAGAAGGTCACCGGCGACTTCGACGAAGAGACGCCCGCCTCCGACCTCGAGGGCCTCGCCGACGACGACGACCGCATGGCGGGTCGCGGCCCGGTCCGCTGACCCGGCGGCACCCTCGCCTCCGGCGGCCCCGTGACGACGGGGCCGCCCCGACCACCGCTCCTGCCGGCCGTGCGCCGGCCCCGCTCCCCGAAGGAGACACCATGACCGCTCTGCTGACCGCCTACGTGCTCATGTGGCCCGTGCTCGTGCTCGGGATCCTCATCACGATCGTCCGCGGCTTCGCGAAGGACGCGCGCGAGGCCCGCAAGGAGGGCCACCCGATCATCTGAGACCCGCTCGCCGGCCTGCGCGGCCGGTGCGCTGCGGGCACCTGCAGAAAGGGACCTCCAGCGGCACGGTGCGACGAGAGTCGACGCGGCGTGCCGCTGGAGGCCCCTTCATGCCGACGGTCCGGCGATGCGAACGCCACCGGGCCAGGCGGGCTCAGTTCCCGACGCCGCTGCTGCGGTAGGCCTCCTTGAGGATCCGCAGCGAGTCCATCGCCTCGGCGGGCCCGATCCAGAACGGCCCCTCGGAGTCCAGCCCGGCGTAGAAGTCGCGGATCAGCTCCTCGTGGGAGACGCCCCAGTAGGAGCGGCCTCCCGCGGTCGCGACCCGGTCGGAGAAGGTGTCCACCCGCCCGTCCTTCCAGCGCACGGTGAGCCCGCCGACGCTGCCGGAGCGGACCTCGAGATAGGCGTTGTCGGTCTCCACCTCGAGCTCGACGGGCCGCGCGACCGGCGCGGTGAGCGTCGCGTAGAAGGTGGTCGTGATGCCGGAGGCGTGATGGAGCACGAGGTCGGCGGTGTCCTCGGTCTCGACGACGCCCGCGAACTTCTTCTGCGAGACGAGGCCCTCGGTCCGCTCGACCGGGCCCAGCAGCCACTGCACGAGGTCGAGGGTGTGGATCGCCTGGTTGATCAGCAGACCGCCGCCCGCGGTCTCCCACCGGCCGCGCCACGGCTTGGCCGCGTAGTACTCCGCCGTGCGCGACCACACGACCGACGCATAGGCGCCGCGCACCGCGCCGAGCTCACCGCTCGCGAGCAGCCGGCGCAGCTCCTGGCTGCCGCGGTTGTAGCGGTTCTGGAAGCAGATCGCGACCTTCGGCGCGCCCGCGCCGCCGTCTGCCCGCCGGGCGGGGACGGCGGCCAGCGCCTCGACCAGCCGCTCGCCCTCGGCGAGGGTGTGCGCGAGCGGCTTCTCCTGGAGCACGTGCACCCCTCGCTCGAGCGCGGCGAGGGAGGGGCCGATGTGCTGGTCGTGCGGGGTGGTGACGTGCACGGCGTCGGGGCCGAGGACGTCGATCAGCTCCTCGGCGCTCGTGAAGGTCGGCAGCCCGGTGGCGGCGGCGCGCTCCCGCGCGGTGGGGTCGATGTCCGCGATGCCGACGAGCTCGAGCCCGTCGATCGCCTCGATCGCCCCGACGTGGACGACGGAGACGTCCCCGTAGCCGATCAGACCGATGCGACGCTGCGCCATGAGCCGTGCCTCCTCGCCGCTCCGCTGCGGCACCTGGGTGGATAGAGAGAATCCCGTCCATTCTCCCCGGTGGGGTGACGGCGCGGTATCCGTTGCCGTGCGATGCCCGCACTCGCCTGCCCGTGCCCGGGGACTTCTCCCCCTCGACGGCGGCGCGGGGAGCCGCCGCAGGGAGCGGCTCAGGGCACGATCCACCCGGCCGCGCGGAACAGCTCGTACCACTCGGCGCGGGTCAGCGGCACCTCGGAGCCCGCGGCGGAATCCGCGACCCGCTGCGGGGTGGTGGTGCCGAGCGCCACCTGCATCTGCGCCGGGTGGCGGGTGATCCACGCGGTCGCGATGCCCTCGGGGGTCACGTCGTACTTCGCGGCCAGACGGTCGATGACGGCGTTCAGCTCCGCGTACTCGGGGTGCCCGAGGAACACCCCGTCGAAGAAGCCCGCCTGGAACGGGGACCAGGCCTGGATGGTGATGTCGTGCAGGCGGCAGAAGTCGAGGATCCCGCCGCCGTCGCGGACGATCGACTGGTCGCTGCCCTGCATGTTCGAGGCGACGCCCTGGGCGATGATCGTCGAGTGGGTGATCGACAGCTGCAGCTGGTTGGCCACGATCGGCTGGTCCAGATGCTTCTGCAGCAGCTCGATCTGGCGCGGGGTGTGGTTGGAGACGCCGAAGTGGCGGACCTTGCCGCTCGCGTGCAGCTCGTCGAAGGCGCGGGCCACCTCCTCCGGCTCGACGAGGGCGTCGGGACGGTGCAGCAGCAGGATGTCGATGCGGTCCGTGCGCAGCGCCTTCAGCGATCCCTCGACCGACTCGATCAGGTGCTCGTAGCTGTAGTCGAAGTACGGGCCGTCGGTGACGATCCCGGCCTTGGTCTGGATCGTGATCTGGTCTCGCTCCGACGGGGTCAGCGCGAGCGCCTCGGCGAAGCGCTCCTCGCAGCGGTGCTTCTGCCCGCCGTAGATGTCGGCGTGGTCGAGGAAGTCGATGCCGGCGTCGCGGGCCGTGCGGACCAGGGTGCGGATCTCCTCGTCGGACTTCTCGGCGATCCGCATCAGGCCGAGCACCACGTTCGGCGCGGTGATGTCGGTGTGGGGGAGGGTGAACTGCTTCATGGCATGACCTCGTCGGCATCGGGGGCGGGGCGCCGGCTCCCGGCGCAGGACGCCCGTGCGGCGCCGCCGCACAGAAGCCTACGCGCCCCCGCCGCGCGGCCTCTGCCTCCCCGGCCTCTGCCTCCCCGGCCTCTGCCTCCCCGGCCTCTGCCTCCGGTCCTGCCCAATTCCCGTCACCCTGCCCCCGCCGCCCGCAAACTTCTGCGCTCTCTGCGTGACCTCAATGCCCTATGGCGGTTGAGGTCACGCAGAGAGCGCATTTGTGTGCGGCAGGACCCGCACGTCGGCTGCGGCGGAGTCTGCGCGGCAGCGCGAGGGGAGGGTCAGCGCACGGCGGGGGAGAGCTCCCGTTGCAGGAAGAGCGCCGCCGCGCCGAGCGCGCCGACCCCGTCGCCGAGCTGCGAGGACTCGATCGCCACCTGCTCGGGCGGGGCGTCCCGTCGCACCCGCTCCTCGATCCTCGCCAGCACGTGCGGGGCGAGCACGTCCCAGTGCGGCCCGCCGAGCACCACCCGGTGCGGGTCGTGGATGCCGACGAGGCTGCACAGCGCCTCGCCGAGCGCGGTGCCGTAGCCCACGAGCACCGCCGCGGCGACCGGCTCCCCGTTCTGCGCCGCGCGGGCCAGCGGTGCGAGCGAGTCGGGGCAGCCGCCGCCCGACCGCTCGGGGTCGGGCAGCCCCGCCTCCGCCATCGCGGCCAGCAGCACGGAGACGTCCGTGAATCGGCTCAGGCAGGCCCGGCGCCCGCAGTCGCACATCTCCCCGTCCAGCCCTGTCGGCAGGTGGCCGATCTCCCCGGCCAGCGCCGCGGCGCCGTGGTGGACGCGCCCGCCGACGCTCACCGCTGAACCGATCCCGGCGCCGGCGAAGACGTACAGCACCGTCTCCTCCTGCACCCTCTCCTCGGGCCGCTGCCCGGCGGACCAGTTCTCGGCCGTGAGCGCGGCGTTCGTGTCCTTGTCGAGCACCACCGGCAGTCCGGTCGCGGCGCCGAGCTCCTGCACCAGCGGCACTCCGCGCCAGCCCGGCAGCCAGGGCGGGTTCACCACCAGTCCGCGCCGCACATCGATCCCGCCGGGGCTCGCGACCCCGATCCCGAGCATCGCCTCGCGCGCCGTGGCGCCGCCGGGCGTGCGCCAGCCCTCCGCCTCGAGCGCCTCCTGCATCTCGCGCAAGGCGCCCGCGATCCGGGCGATGTCCTCGGCAGGGGAGTCCGTCGGCGCCGGCAGCGAGCGGTGCAGGACCGGCCTGCCCAGCAGGTCCACGATGACCAGCGCGATCTGCGAGGGGTCCAGGTGCACGCCGGCCGCGACCTGCGCCGTGGGCACGATCCGCAGCACTGTGCGGGGCTTGCCGCGGGAGCCGGCGAGGGTCCCGTCGGTCTCGATCAGGCCCCGCTACCGGGTCCGCCGCGGAGGTGCTCTCCGTCTGAGCCGCTGCGGCTGCGCATGATGCCGCGCCCTCCCCGTGACCTCGCCCGCCATAGGGCGCCGAGGTCACGGGGAGGGC
>NZ_ML133864.1 GCF_003994255.1 Brachybacterium paraconglomeratum
GAGCTGACTGGTACTAATGGCCGATGACTTACAACAACATTCTTTGTGTTGGTTGTTTGCTCTGTGTGTGTTCGCGTCCACTGTGCGGTTCTTGGGGAACAACCCCGCTGCCGGCACCGGTTCTGGTGCGGGTGGGTGGCTGGTTGTGTCTCATCGTGTTACGGCGGTCATAGCGTCGAGGAAACGCCCGGTTCCATTCCGAACCCGGAAGCTAAGCTCGATCGCGCCGATGGTACTGCACTCGGGAGGGTGTGGGAGAGTAGGTCGCCGCCGGACATCTTCACTGGGAGTGGAGGAGTGCTTGAACCCCTTTTCGGGTGTTCGCCTCCTCCACTCCCATTTTTCATGCCCGCGAACAGAGACCGGCCCGTGAGCGAGGAGATTCCTCGGTCACGGGCCTTCTGCGGCCATTGGGGCTCGTCGCTCAGCCGCGTGCCGGCGCGGCCTCCTCCTGCTGCCAGCGGGACCAGCCGGCGTAGCTGCCGTCGACCTCGATCACCTCATGACCGGCTCGTCGCAGAGCGTTCGCGGCCACGGAGGCGCGCAGCCCCGACTGGCAGAAGGCGATCACGGCGCCCTCGGTGGGCGCGGGGAGCTGATCGCGATGGAACAGTGCCCTGCCGGCCGAGAGCTGCTGAGCACCCGGGATGGTCCCGGCGGAATGTTCGGACTTGTTCCGCACGTCGAGCAGCACGGCCTCCGGGCGGCTCGAGCGCAGCTGGTCGAGATCCGCGGGGGAGACGCGCTGAGGCACGCTCTGCTGGAGACCCTCCAGCGAGGTCACGTAGCCGCCGAGCACGTCGATCCCGACTCTCACGAAATGGTCCTGGATCCTCGCTGCGGTCTCCGCGTCCGGGGCGAGGACGATGATCTCGGCGTCGTCGGACTCCGGGTCGAAGGCCCAGCCGATATGGGAGGCGGCCTTGCCCGGGGCGGGGATGCTGAGCGCACCGGGCACCATGCCCTCGTGCACCGCGGCGACGGGCCTCGTGTCCACGAGGGCGATCGTTCCGGAGGCCATCCCTGAGGAGATCTCCGAGGCATCGACGCGGCGGGGGAGAGTCCTCTCTCCCAGCAGAGCCGGCCCGAGGACGTTCTGACGCTTCATCCGTCCGAAGTAGGCGTGGGCATCGGGCTGTCCGTCCAGGAGCTCGTCGATGAAGCCCTGCTCGTCGTCGGCCGCGAGGTGCGGAGCCCACCAGGCGAAGCTCCGCTCGTAGCCGACCGTCGTGGAGGGCACGGCCCCGAGGGCCTTCCCGCAGGCCGACCCGGCGCCGTGGCCCGGGAGCACCTGGACATGGTCGGGGAGGGAGAGGAACACGTCCCGCAGCGAGGCGAAGAGCTGCCGTGCCCCCTCGAAGCGCGTGTCCTGCATACCGGCCGCCTCGTCCAGCAGATCCGGGCGCCCCAGATCGCCCGCGAAGACGAAGTCCCCGCTGAGGAGATACCCGGGGCTCGGCGCGAAGGCGGTGTCGGTGATGAGGAACGAGAGATGCTCCGGTGTGTGCCCCGGCGTGTGGCGGGCGGTGATCGTGACCGCGCCGAGCTCGATCGTGTCGCCGTCGTGGAGGCGCTCGGCCGGGAAGTCGTACTGCCAGTCCTCGCCGCCCTCTCCCGAGACATAGGCGGTCGCGCCCGTCGCCGCGGCGAGCTCGCGCGTCCCCGAGAGGAAGTCCGCATGGACATGGGTCTCGGTCACGGCGACGATGCGCAGACCGTGATGCCGGGCGAGGTCGAGATAGTCAGCGATGTCGCGCCGCGGATCGACCACGAGCGCCTTCCCGCTGTCCTGGCAGGCCACGAGATAGCTCGCCTGGGAGAGGTCCTCGTCGTAGAGGCGTTCGAGAAGCACGGGTCCTCCTGGTGGCTGCGAGGCACGGTGACAGGGCGGGGCCGTCCATAATGGCGGAGGACTCACCCGCTCGCGAGGGTACGCCCCGTTCCTGAGGGACACACGGCGGGGGACCGGCGGGGATCGCGCAGGGGACCGGCGGGGATCGCGGAGAGGGAGGGGCGTGCGTCGCGGCGCCGAGCGGTGGTCCGGGGAGCCGGGTGCGGAGGGGGCGAGCGGTGCGCGACGCGAGGGCTCCGGGCAGCGCGCCGGGTGCGGGCGGGACGGGACGAGTGCGGCACGCCGCTGCGGCGGCGCCGGGTTCGCGGTCCCGAGCACCGTCGGTTCCCGGAGTCTGGGAGCCCCGTGAAAGCAGTCACGGATGATGCCGTTACCCGAGGGTCAAGGGTGTGCTCTGGCTTAGAGTCGCCGGGAGACAAACGCATAGGGCGCACAGGGCGAGACGAAGAGGCGGGCGGTCCAGGTGGCTGAGCACAGCAACAACGGGAGCGACCGCGGCCGGGACGACTGGGGTCGTGACGGTCGGCGGCGGGACGAGCGAGGCTCGACGCCTCGATCCGGCGCGTCCGTCGGCGGCCGCGCCGGGGGTCCTCGAGGCCGCCGCGACACAGGCCCCTCCCGCGACGGAGGAGCACGCCGTGAGGGCGGACCCCGCCGGGACGGCGACCGCCCCTACCGCCCCCGTCAGGACGACCGCCCGCGTCGGAACGATCGCCCCCGCACCGACGGCGCGGACCGCCGCGAGAACCGCCCCTACCGCGAGGACCGGGGACGGTGGCAGGATCGCCCGCACCGGGAGGACCGCCCGCGCCGTGAGGGCGAGCGCCGCGACGACACCCGCGGACGCGACGATCGTGCTCGCCGCGACGACCGCCCATGGCGCGAGAACCGCCCCCAGGGCGGGGAGCGCGGGGACCGCTACGCAGGGCCGCGCCGCGACGATCGGCCCTGGCGCGAGGACCGCGACCGACGGGGGAGCGGCGAGGAGCGTCGCGGAGGCACCGGTCAGCGCCGTGACGACCGGCCCCGCCGTGATGACCGGCCGCGCCGTGATGATCGGCCGCGCCGCGACGACCGAGACCGTCGAGGCGCTCCGGACCGCCGCGGCGGCCAGGACCGTTTCGACGACCGCCGGGGCGGCTCGCGCGACCGGGGCCGGGACGCAGGCCGCCGTGAGGACCGTCGCAGCGGTCGTCCGGGCGAGGAGCAGCGCTCCGATCGGCCGATCGAGCCGCGCGTGCCCGAGGGCGTCACCGGCCGCGAGCTCGACAAGGAGACCCACGAGGAGCTGCGGGGCCTGAGCAAGGAGACCGCGGAGCGCGTCGGCCGCCATCTGGTCTCCGCCCACCTCCTCGAGGACAGCGACCCCGAGACCGCCCTCGCCCACGCGCGCTTCGCCGCCCGTCTGGGCGGACGCGTCGGCATCGTGCGCGAGGTCTACGGGATCTTCGCCTATCACGCCGGCGACTACCGCACCGCCTCCCGTGAGCTGCGCACCGCGATGCGCATCACCGGGCGCACCGATGTGCTGCCGATGATCGCCGACTGCGAGCGCGGCCTCGGCCGCCCCGAGCGCGCCCTGGACATCGCCGCCTCGGAGGAGGCCGCCGCCCTCGGGGTCGAGTCCGCGATCGAGCTGATGATGGTCGTCGCCGGCGCCTACGCCGACACCGGCGACGTCCAGACCGCCCTGCGCACGCTCGAGATCCCGGCCCTGCGGCACAAGATCGACGGTCGCTGGCAGGTGCGGCTCTGGGTCGCCTACGCCGACCTGCTCGAGCGCGCGGACCGCGAGGACGAGGCGCGGCGCTGGATGACGCTCGCCGCCGACGCGGACACCGAGGGCCTCACCGATGCCGCCGAGCGTCTCGGCCGCCCGGCTCCCGCGCCCGCCGAGGCGCCCGTCCTGGAGGGCGACGAGCAGATCAGCGTGCTCGACGCCTTCGACCCCTACGCGCAGGACGAGCAGGACGGCGCCGACGACGCAGAGGACGGCGACGCCCCGGTGGATGCCGGCGCGGACGCCGACGCTGTCGAGACCGACGACGTCGACGGAACGGACGACGCGGCGGAGGCAGCGGACGACACCGAGGACGACGACGCGGAGGTCGCCGAGGGTGACGACGCGGAGGTCGCCGAGAGCGGCGCCGCGGAAGACACCGAGGGCGACGGCGCGGAGGCCGGCGACGCGACCGTGACGGCGGAGAGCGCCGACGTGGCCGACGACCCCGGCGCCCCGGAGTCCGGGACCCGGGAGGAGTCCGCGTGATCCGCCGGCCCGACCCCTCGCTCCTGGACCTCCACGACGCGCTGCTGTTCGATCTCGACGGCACGCTCATGCACGGCGCCCGGCCGATCCCGCACGCCGTCGAGGCGGTCGAGACTGCCCGCGCCGCGGGCCGCTCCGTCGTCTTCGCGACCAACAACGCCTCCCGCACTCCGCAGCAGGCCGCCGACCACCTCGCCGTGATCGGCCTCGAGGCGAGCCCCGAGGAGTTCGTGACCTCCCCGCAGGTCGCCTCGCGCCTGCTCGCCGAGGACCTCGCCCCCGGCGCGAAGGTGCTCGTCGTCGGCGGACCCAGCCTCGCCGACCAGCTCCGCGCCGACGGGCTCGAGCCCGTCGAGACGGATGCCGAGGACGTCGTCGCCGTGGTCCAGGGCTGGTCCCCGGACCTCGGCTGGGCGCGCCTGGCCGAGGGGGCCTACGCGATCCGCCGCGGGGCCCGCTGGATGGCCACCAACGTCGATGCGACCCTGCCCACCGAGCGGGGCCTCGCCCCCGGCAACGGCTCCCTCGTCGCCTCGCTGCGCCACGCCACCGGCGCCGAGCCGGAGGTCGCCGGCAAGCCCGAGCCGGGCATGTTCACCGTCGCCGCGACCCGGATCGGCGCCCGCCGCCCGCTCGTGGTCGGTGACCGGCTGGACACCGACATCGAGGGCGCCGTCCGTGCCGGGATGGACTCCCTGCTCGTCCTCACCGGCGTCGACACGGTCGAGACCGCCCTGCACGCCGAGCCGGTCCGGCGCCCCACGTTCATCTCCCCGGACCTCGTCGGGATCGCCGCACCCTTCCCGCTGCCCGTCGTCGACGGGGACGGTGCCCGCTGCGGCGCCGTCTCGGTGCGCCGCGAGGGCGAGGACATCGCCGTCGTCCACGGCGAGGCCGACGACCCGCGCGTGCTGCGGGCCGTGCTCGCGCTGCTGCGCGCTACCCATCCCGAGCACGCCTGGCAGGGACGCCTGCTGAGCCGCGACGGGGCCACCGCCCTGCCCGCCGCGGCCGCCGCCCGGTGAGCGGGGACCGGCTCGACGTCGCGCTGCTCGCCGCCGGCCTCGCACGGTCCCGCACCCATGCCCGTCGCATCGTCGAGGAGGGACGTGCGCGGATCGACGGGCGCCGAGCCGACAAGCCCTCCGCCCCCGTCCCCGACGGGGCGCGCCTGACCGTCGTCGACGTGCCCGACGGCATCGAGTACGCCTCCCGCGCCGCGCACAAGCTCGCCGGCGCCCTCGACCTGCTCGAGCTCGACCCCCGCGGCCTGCTCTGCCTCGACGCGGGCGCCTCGGCCGGCGGGTTCACCGACGTGCTGCTGCGGCGCGGCGCCGATCGCGTGATCGCCGTCGACATCGGCCACGACCAGCTCGCCGATCATGTGCGCGAGGACGTCCGCGTCGAGGTGCGCGACGGCATGAGCGTGCGCGACCTCACCCCGGACATGCTCGGCGCCCGCGTCGACCTCGTCGTCGCGGATCTCTCCTTCATCTCCCTGCGCACCGTCCTGCCCGCCCTCGCGGGCGTGACCGCGCAGCACGGGGAGCTGCTGCTCATGGTCAAGCCCCAGTTCGAGGTCGGGAAACAGGCGCTGCCCCGCACCGGCGTGGTCACCGATCCCGCCGCCCGGATCCGCGCCGTGGAGGGCGTGGTCGAGACCGCCGCCGAGCAGGGGATCGAGCTCGCGGCCATCGGCCCCAGCGCCCTGCCCGGCCAGGACGGCAACCGCGAGTACTTCGTGCACCTGCGGCCCGCCCGCTCGGTCCGGCCGCATGCTGCAGGGGCCACCGCGCCCGGCTCGTCCTGCACGCCGGATGCGCAGGCCTATGACATGATCGGGTCTGCCGTGGGTGGGGCACTCCCGCGGCGCCGCCGCGACCAGAACGCCCCCGAGGAGGACTGACCCATGCGACGGTTCCTCCTGTACGTGCACACCGGACGTCGGGCGGCGCTGCGCGCCATGCTCACGGTCCTCGAGGAGCTGCGCCGCCGGGGCGTGCGCGCGGTGGTCGTCGACGAGCAGGTCGACGAGATCCTCTCCCTGCCCGAGGACGAGGCGCCGCCGCGCCTGCTGACCTTCCTCACCAACGGCGGCGTGGACGTGCTCGACGCCGTCTCGGCCGCGGACGCCGTCGAGCTCGGCATCGTCCTCGGCGGCGACGGCACCATCCTGCGCGCCCTCGAGGCCGTGCGCGAGGCCGACATCCCCGTCCACGGCGTGAACCTCGGCCATGTCGGCTTCCTCGCCGAGAGCGAGGTCGAGGACCTCTCCATCACCGTCGCCCGGCTCCTGGACGGCGACTACGAGATCGAGAAGCGCTCCACCCTGGACATCGCCGTCCTCGACGAGCACGACGAGCAGATCGGGCACCACTGGGCGCTGAACGAGGCGTCCCTGGAGAAGGCCGACCGGCAGAAGATGATCAACGTCGCGATCGAGATCGACGGCCGGCCCGTCTCGAGCTTCGGCGCCGACGGGGTGCTGCTGTCCACCCCGACCGGCTCGACCGCCTACGCGTTCAGCGCCGGCGGTCCCGTCATCTGGCCCGAGGTCGACGCGATGATGCTCATCCCGCTCGCCGCCCACGCCCTCTTCGCCCGGCCGCTGGTGCTGGGGCGCTCCTCCGAGATCGCCGTCGAGATGACCATGGACAACCGCGAGGACGCGATCCTCACCCTCGACGGGCGCCGCGGGGAGGACATCGTGGCCGGGATGCGGATCGAGGCGCGGCTCTCCGAGCACTCGGTGCGCCTGGTCCGCCTCGCCCCGACCCCGTTCGCCGATCGACTGGTCGAGAAGTTCCAGCTGCCCGTCGTGGGCTGGCGGGGCCGCGGCCCGCGCACCCGCTGAAGGGCGCCGCCGTGCTGTCCACCCTGCGCATCCGCCACATCGGCGTGATCGACGATGCCCTGCTCGAGTTCGGGCCGGGATTCACCGCCCTGACCGGCGAGACCGGAGCCGGCAAGACCATGATCGTCACCGGCCTGACCATGCTGCTGGGCGGTCGCCTGGACCGAGGCCGCACCCGCGGCTCCAGCACCGTCGACGGTACTCTCGCGC
Source organism: Brachybacterium paraconglomeratum (assembly GCF_003994255.1). Taxonomy (GTDB): domain Bacteria; phylum Actinomycetota; class Actinomycetes; order Actinomycetales; family Dermabacteraceae; genus Brachybacterium; species Brachybacterium conglomeratum. The sequence continues at coordinate 7,186 of NZ_ML133864.1, forward strand.
TCGCCGGGCACGGGGAGCTCGCGGACGCGATGGACGAGCTCGGCGCCGAGGAGGAGGACGGCGAGGTGCTCGTGGTGCGCCGTCTGACCCGCGACGGCCGCTCCCGCGCCCAGATCGGCGGGGTCCCCGTCCCGATCGGGACCCTCGCCCGGCTGGTGGGCACCGCGGTCACCGTGCACGGCCAGTCCGACCAGCAGCGTCTGCGCGACCACGACGCCCAGCGCGAGGCCCTGGACCGCTTCGGCGCCGCCGAGATCGAGCCGCTGCTCGAGCGGCACCGCACGGTCTGGCGCGAGCGCACCGCCCTCACCGAGCGCCTCGCCGAGCTCGACGCCCTGCTCGCCGAGCGGGAGCGCCGCGGCACCGTCCTCACCGAGGCGCTGGAGCGGCTCGAGCAGGCCGACCCCCAGGCGGGGGAGGACGACGCGCTGCGCGCCGAGATCGAACGGCTCGGCAACGCCGAGGAGCTCCGCGGCGCCGCCGGGCAGGCCGCGCTCGCCCTGGTCGGCGACGACGACGGCCCCGCCGCCGGATCCCTGCTCGACATCGCGGGGGAGGCCCTCGCCCGCGCCGCACGCACCGACGGCACCCTCGTCCCCCTCACGGAACGGCTCGACGCGCTGCGGATCGAGCTCTCCGACATCGCCGGAGAGCTCTCGAGCTACGCCGACGGGATCGACGCCTCGCCCGGACGCATCGAGGAGGCCAACGAGCGCCTCCACGAGCTGACCGTCCTGGTGCGCGACCTCGGCGCCCTGCTGCCGGGCCAGGACGGCCCCGCCGAGGACGTCACCACCCTGCTCGAGACCTCCCGCACCGCGGCGCAGGAGCTCGACCGCTTCGAGGGCGCGGAGGAGGAGCGCGGCACCGTCGCGGCCCGCCTCGAGCAGCTCGAGACGGAGCTCGACGCGGCCGCTGAGGAGCTCACCGCGGCACGCACCGAGGCCGCCGGCGCCCTCTCCGGCGCGGTCCAGGAGGAGCTGCGCCACCTCGAGATGCCCGATGCGGAGATCCGGGTCGACGTCACGGGGCGCGCCCACCGCTCACACGGCCGGGACGAGGTCGCGATCCTGCTCGCCCCCCACCCCGGCGCCGACCACCTGCCGGTCGCGCAGGCCGCCTCCGGCGGCGAGCTCTCCCGCGTCATGCTCGCGCTCGAGGTGGCGCTGGCCTCCTCCCGCAGCGACCGCACCGCCGCGCCCGTGTTCGTCTTCGACGAGATCGACGCAGGCATCGGCGGGCGCGCCGCCCTCGCCGTCGGCCAGCGCCTCGCACGCCTGGCCCGCCACGCCCAGGTCATCGTCGTCACCCACCTCCCCCAGGTCGCCGCGCACGCCTCCACCCACCTGCAGATCGTGAAGACCTCGCAGGACGGCGCGACCAGCTCGACCGTGGAGACCCTGGACCGGCCGGGCCGGATCCGGGAGCTCGCCCGGATGCTCGCCGGGGACGACGCCTCCGACGTCGCCCTCGCCCACGCCGAGGAGCTGCTGGACGAGGCCGGACGGACGCAGCGATGAGCACGTCCCGCACCGAGGGCGTGGCCCGGCTCGGCAAGCGCACCAAGGACCTCACCAAGCGCCTCCGCCCCGGCGAGATCGCGATCATCGACCACGAGGACATCGACCGGGTCGCCGCCGAGGCGCTCGTCGAGCGGGAGCCGGCCGCGGTCCTCAACGTCGCCGCCTCCACCTCCGGCCGCTACCCCAACGCGGGCCCGCGCATCCTCGTCGACGCCGGGATCGTGCTCGTCGACTCCCTCGGGGACGAGGTCTTCGAGGGGATCCGCGACGGGGAGCGGATCACCGTCGAGGACGGGTGGGTGCTGCTCGAGGGGGAGCCGATCGCCGAGGGCGCCCGGCAGGACGACGCGAGCGTCACCGCCTCCCAGGAGGCGTCCCGTGAGGGGCTCTCCGAGCAGCTCGAGCTGTTCGCCGAGAACACGATGGAGTACATGCTCCGCGAGCGGGACCTGCTGCTGGACGGGATCGGCGCGCCCGAGGTCGCCACGCGCATGGACGGCCGGCCGGTGCTGATCGTGGTGCGCGGCTACCACTACAAGGAGGACCTGGCGACCCTCAAGCCCTTCCTGCGCGAGAACCGCCCGGTGATCATCGGGGTCGACGGCGGCGCGGACGCGGTGCTCGAGGCCGGGTTCCGCCCCGACATGATCATCGGCGACATGGACTCCGTCTCCGACCGGGCCCTGCGCTCCGGCTCCGAGCTCGTCGTCCACGCCTATCGCGACGGCCGCGCCCCCGGGATGGAGCGACTGGCGGAGCTGGGGCTGGCCGAGGGCGCGGTCTCCTTCCCCGCCTCGGGCACCAGCGAGGACATCGCCATGCTGCTGGCCGACGAGAAGGGCGCCTCGGTCATCGTCGCCGTCGGCACCCACGGCACCCTCGAGGAGTTCCTCGACAAGGGCCGTGCCGGCATGAGCTCGACCTTCCTCACACGTCTGCGCATCGGCTCCAAGCTCGTCGACGCGAAGGGCGTCTCCCGCCTGTACCGTCAGAGGATCTCCACCTTCCAGCTCGTGCTGCTGGCGCTGGCGGGTCTGGCCGCGCTCGCCGTGGCGCTCTGGGCCACTCCGGGCGGTCAGGCGCTCGTGCAGATCCTCTTCGCCCGCCTCGACGGGCTCCTGTCCTGGTTCACCACGCTGTTCACACCCCGGGCCACCGGGTCGTAGGAGGGTCCCGACCCCGTGATCGACTTCCGTTACCACCTCGTCTCGCTGATCTCCGTGTTCCTCGCGCTCGCCGTCGGCATCGTCCTCGGCGCCGGGCCGCTGCGCGAGAACCTGGGCGACCAGCTCGCCGGCCAGGTCGAGCAGCTGCGCACCGAGCAGGAGCAGCTGCGCACCGAGGCCGAGCAGCTCGCCGGCGAGAACGACCAGCTCTCCTCGTTCATCACCGAGGTCGGGCCGGAGCTCGTGGACGGCACCCTCGAGGGGCAGCGGATCGCGATCCTCACCGACGACGACTCCACCCGCGCCTCCACCGAGCGGATCACCTCGCTGCTGGACGCGGCCGGCGTCGAGCAGACCGTGCACGTCGAGCTGCAGAGCGCGCTGTGGGAGCCGGGACAGGAGCAGGCGCGGACCGACGCGGTCGCCGCGGCGGAGCAGATCGCGCCCGAGGCGCTCACGGCCGTCGGAGGAGAGGAGCTCACCGACTCCGAGCGCCTCTCCGCGCTGATCCCCGAGCTGCTGGCCGGCGGCGAGGGCGACAGCCTGGACGAGGAGCTGCGCGGGCAGCTGTGGCAGGTGCTCATCGATCACGGGATGGTGAGCGTGGACGGCGGGGCGCCGGGCACGGTCGACGGGGTCGTGCACGCGAGCGCCGCCCCCGAGGAGCTCGCCGTCGACACCGACGACGACCAGGCCGCCGCCGAGCGCGCCCAGGGCCTGCTCGCCTCCCGCACCAGCATGCTCACCGCCCTCGCCGGGACCGGCCTGCCCGCGGTGGTCTCCGCCGTGACACCCGCCAACGACGCCTCCACCGGCATCCTGCGCACCGTGCGCGGGGAGGCGACCTACGACGCGCTGTCGACCACGGACCGGCTGCAGGAGCCCGACGGCCCGGTCCTGTCCGTGCTCGCGCTGGTCGAGCAGACCCGCGGCGGCTCCGGCGCCTACGGCACCACGGCCGATGCCGCCGAGCGCCTCCCCGCCCTGCCCGAGACCGCCGAGGTCGGCACCGAGGGCGACGGCTCCGGGGGCGACGGCACCGAGGGCGGGGCCGCACCGTCCGACGGCGGGGGAGCGGAGTGATCGCCGCGCTGCGCGCCGAGCTCGCCCGCACCAACTTCGCCGGACGCGAGGTGAGCCTCGCCGAGGGCGCGCTCGTGGTCGCGGGCACCTGCGCCCTCGCACGGCGCACGGGCCGCCCCCTGGACCTCCTCGCGCTCGCCGGGATCGGCGGGCTCGGGCTGCTCGACGACCTGCTCGAGCCGCATCAGCGACGCGCCGGCCGCCCGGTCTCCAAGGGGCTGCGCGGCCATCTCGCCTCGCTCCGCTCCGGCCGGGTGACGACGGGTGCCGCGAAGGCGCTCGGCATCCCCGCCCTCGCGCTGCTCGCCGCGGCGGGCGGCCCGGCCCCGCGCGGCGGCGCGATGGTCCCCGTGGACGCCGCGCTCACGGCGGGCTGCGCGAACCTCGCCAACCTGCTCGACCTCCGCCCCGGCCGTGCGCTCAAGGCCGTGCTGCCGCCCGCGGCCCTGCTCGCGCTCACGGCAGGGCAGGACGAGCGCGCCCGCAGCGGTGCACGGCTCGCCGTCGCGGCACTGCTGCCCGGGGCGCTCGCGCTGCCGGCGGACCTGCGCGAGCACGGCATGCTCGGCGACGCGGGTGCGAACGTGCTCGGCGCCGCCGTGGGCGCCGCCGCGACCCGCACCCTCCCTGCGCCTGCCCGGCTCGCGCTGCTCGGCGGAGTCGTCGCGCTGACCCTGGCCAGCGAGAAGGTGAGCTTCAGCGCGGTCATCGACCGCACCCCGGCGCTGCGAGCGCTGGACCGCGCAGGCCGGCTGCCCGTGCCCTCCCGCGCCGTGGGCGGCTCCGCCGGCCCGGGGACGACCGACGGGCCCGCCGCGCCGTCGGAGCCGCCGAGGTCGTCCAGCGACCCGGACGACGCGGAGGAGGCACGATGACCGGGACCGGGACCGCACCGGAGGCACGGCCCGCGCCCTCGCCCCGCAGCGGCCGCATCGCCCGCTCCGTGCTGCGCGGCGCGGGGATCATCCTGATCGTCACCGTGTTCGCACGGATCGCGGGCTTCGTGCGCTATCTCGTGTTCGGCGCGAGCGTGGGCGCCGGCGACGTGGGCACCGCCTACACCACCGCCAACATGCTCCCCAACGTGCTCTTCGAGATCGTCGCGGGCGGGGCGCTCGCCGCGGCCGTCGTGCCGCTCATCGCGGGCCTCGTGCCCGAGCGGGACCCCGAGGAGACGGCGGGGACGGCCGACGTGCCCGTGCCTGCGCCCGCCGCCGGGACGACCGCGGTCCCAGAGCCGTCCACGGCGACGCCGGAGCCCACGACCCCGGCCCCGGCCTCACCGGCGTCGCCGCAGAGCGCCTTCTCGCCCGACTCGCCGACGCGCCCCGTCCCCGCCGGTGCGGCGCTCGCCGACCGGATCGTCTCGGCGCTGCTGACCTGGACGGTGATCGGCACCCTGCTCCTCGCCGCGCTCGTGATCGCCCTCGCCGAGCCGCTCTCGCAGCTGCTGCTCGCCTCCGACCAGACCGGGGCGGCCGGCGTCGGCCTCGGCGCGACGCTGCTGCGGATCTTCGCGGTCCAGCTGCCGTTCTACGGGATCTCCGTGGTGCTGGCCGCCTACCTCCAGGCCCGGCGGCGCTTCCTGTGGCCGGCGATGATGCCGCTGCTGTCCTCGCTGGTGGTGATGGCGTCCTATCGCGTCTACGCCCTGCTCGTGCCGTCGGTCGCGACGGTCTCCACCATCGACGGCGCCGCCGTGCAGTGGCTCGGCTGGGGCACCACCGCCGGGGTCGTCGTGATGGCGCTGCCCGTCGCGATCGCCGCCGCCCGGGCGGGGCTGCGCGTCCGCCCCGCGCTGACCATGCCCGCCGCGCACGCACGGTGCGCCCTCGCCCTCGGCGGCGCGGGGCTCGGCGCGGTCGGCGCCCAGCAGATCGTGCTCGCCCTGGTGATGCTGCTGGCCATGCGCGCGGGCGGCGTCGGCACCCTGCCCGTCTTCCAGTACGCCCAGGCGCTCTACCTGCTGCCCTACGCGGTGCTGGTGGTGCCGCTGGTGACCTCCGTCTTCCCGCACCTGTCCGAGCTGCGCCTGGTCGGGGACGTCACCGGCTTCGCCCGTGTCGCCGCCGTCTCGGTGCGCACCGTCATCGGCGTGTCCGTGGTCGGGGCGGCGATGCTCATCGCGGCCGGCCCGGCGCTCGGCCAGTTCTTCCGCCACATCGATCGGGCCGAGGCGACCGGGGTGGGCTCCGCGACCGCGGGCCTCGCGCTCGGGCTGGTCGGCTTCGCCGTGGCGACCCAGTGCACCCGCATCCTCTCCGCGGCGCTGCGCGCCCGGGACGCGCTGATGGTCGGCGCGGTCGGCTGGGGCATCGCCCTGGTCGCCCTGCTCGTCCTGGTGCTGCCCAGCCCCGCCCGCTCCGCCGCGGAGGCGGCCACCGCCTTCGCCCTCGCGATCGCGGCCGGCATGGCGGTGGGCGGCCTGGTCGGTCTCTCCCGCATCTGGGACATGCTCGAGCACGGCGGCCACGAGCGCCAGGTGCGCCGCACCGCCCTCGCGGTCCCCGTCGCCGTGCTCGTCGGGGCGGTGCCGGGACTGCTGCTGGGCCGTTTGCTGATCACGGTCGACACCGGCGAGGTGCTCACCGTGCTCTACGGCATCCTGTGCGGGCTGGTCGCGGCCGTGCTCTCCGCCGCGGTGCTCGGCGCGGTGGACCGGGAGCTCGCCGTCGGCGTGCTGCGACGCCTGCGGAGGGCGGGCTGATGCGCGTCCTGCTCGTGCGCCCCACCGCCAGCGGGGGACTGGCCGCGCACGTCGACCAGGAGCTCGCGCTGCTTGAGAGCGCAGGACGACGCGTCGCCGAGGCGCCGGTGCGGATCCGCGAGCGCCCCAGCCCCCGGCACGACGCCGCGACCGTGACGGCGCTGCGCCGGATCGTGCGCGGCGCCGGGGAGCCCGTCGCCGTCCATGCCCACGGGCTGCGCGCAGGGGCCCTGGCCGCCCTGGCCGTGCCCCGCCGGGGCGGGCACCGGCTCGTGGTCACCCTGCACAACCGCACCGTCGGCGGGGTCCCCGCCCGAGCGATCGGCGCCGCGCTGCTGCGGCTCCTCGCCCGCCGGGCCGACACCGTGCTCGCCGTCTCCCCGGACCTCGCCGAGGACGCCCGCCGCGCCGGCGCGCGCGACGTGCGACACGCCGTGATCCCCGCCCCGCGGCGCCCGGAGGAGGTGGGGGAGCAGCGGTCCGCGAGCGCCGGGAGCGGCGCCCGGGAGGCGACCGGGCCGGGAACGCCCGTGGCCCTCGTCGCCCTCGTCATCGCCCGGCTCGCCCCGCAGAAGGGGCTGCACGACCTGCTCGACGCGGCGGCGCTGCTGCGCGGCGAGGAGGTGCGGATCCTCGTCGCCGGCGACGGTCCGCTGGAGCGCGATCTCGCCGCCCGCATCAGCGCGGAGGACCTCCCCGTCGACCTGCTCGGCCGTCGTCAGGACGTCCCCGACCTGCTGCGCCGCGCCGATCTGGTGCTCTCCGCCGCCCGCTGGGAGGGACAGCCCGTCGCCCTCCAGGAGGCGCTCCTGGCCGGCCGCGCGATCGTCGCCACCGACGCCGGCGGCACCCGCTGGGTCACCGGAACGGCCGCGCACCTGGTCCCCGTCGGTGACGCGGAGGCGCTCGCCGCGGCGGTCAGCACGCTCCGCGCCCCGCTCGCACGGCGCCGCGCCGAGACCGCCTCCCGGCGGCGGGCCCGCGAGCTCCCGCGTGCCGAGGATCTCCTGGCCCAGCTCGAGGAGATCCTCGCCCCCGCACCCCGTCGATGGTAGGTTGGCCGTCCGTGGCAGACACGAGCGCGAGCGCACCCCAGACCGGCACCGGCCCCATCCCCCGGATCGGGGCGGCCGCATCGGCCAAGCCCTTCCGCAACGAGGGCACCACCAAGCACATCTTCGTCACCGGCGGCGTCGTCTCCAGCCTCGGCAAGGGATTGACCGCCTCCTCCCTCGGGATGCTCCTGCGCAGCCGCGGGCTGCGCGTGACGATGCAGAAGCTCGACCCGTACCTCAACGTGGACCCGGGCACGATGAACCCCTTCCAGCACGGCGAGGTGTTCGTCACCGAGGACGGCGCCGAGACCGATCTCGACATCGGCCATTACGAGCGGTTCCTCGACGAGAACCTCTCCGCGAACGCGAACGTGACCACCGGCCAGGTCTACTCCACCGTGATCGCCAAGGAGCGCCGCGGCGAGTACCTCGGCGACACCGTGCAGGTCATCCCGCACATCACCAACCAGATCAAGGAGTCGATGCGCTCCCAGGCCGGTGACGACGTGGACGTGATCATCACCGAGGTCGGCGGCACCGTCGGCGACATCGAGTCCCAGCCCTTCCTCGAGGCCGCGCGCCAGGTCCGCCAGGACATCGGCCGCGAGAACGTGTTCTTCGTGCACGTCTCCCTGGTGCCCTTCATCGGCCCGTCCCAGGAGCTGAAGACCAAGCCCACCCAGCACTCCGTCGCCGCGCTGCGCAGCATCGGCATCCAGCCCGACGCGATCGTGCTGCGCGCCGACCGGGCGCTGCCCGCCTCCGTGAAGTCGAAGATCTCCTCGATGTGCGACGTGGACATCGACGCGGTCGTCACCTGCGCCGACGCCCCCTCCATCTACGAGATCCCGCTCGTGCTGCACGGCGAGGGCCTGGACGCCTATGCGATCCGGCGCCTGGACCTGCTCAGCCACGACGTGGACTGGAGCCAGTGGGAGGAGCTGCTGCGCCGCGTCCAGCACCCCGCCTACGAGGTGACCGTCGCCCTGGTCGGCAAGTACGTCGACCTGCCCGACGCGTACCTCTCGGTCACCGAGGCGCTGCGCGCCGGCGGCTTCCACCACAGCGCGAAGGTCACGATCCGCTGGGTCGAGTCGGACCTGTGCGCGAGCGAGGACGGGGCCCGCGAGCAGCTCGCGGACGTCGACGCGATCGTCGTCCCCGGCGGCTTCGGCGTGCGCGGCGTGGACGGGAAGGTCGGCGCGCTGCGCCACGCCCGCACCCACGGCCTGCCCGCGCTGGGCCTCTGCCTGGGCATGCAGTCGATGGTGATCGAGTACGCCCGCACCGAGCTGGGCCTGACGGGAGCGCACTCCACCGAGTTCGACCCTGACACCGCCCATCCCGTCATCGCGACCATGGCCGAGCAGGAGGACATCGTCTCCGGCGCCGGGGACCTGGGCGGCACCATGCGGCTCGGCTCGTACGACCACACCCTCGCCGAGGGCTCCCTCGCCGCCGAGGTGTACGGCACCACCGAGGTCGCCGAGCGGCACCGTCACCGCTACGAGGTCAACAACGCCTATCGCGACCGGCTCGAGCAGGCGGGGCTGCGCATCTCCGGCGTCTCCGAGCTGACCGAGGACCACTCCCTGGTCGAGTTCGTGGAGCTGCCCGCAGAGGTGCACCCGTTCTACATCGGCACCCAGGCCCATCCCGAGCTGAAGTCCCGCCCCACCCGCGCCCATCCGCTGTTCGCGGGTCTGATCGGGGCGGCGCTCGACCTCCAGAAGGCCACCCGCCTGCTCGAGGTGGAGCCCGACGGGACCGTGCCCGAGCTCGCCGAGCGCGAGGACGACCAGGACCAGCAGGACTGAGACCCGCGCGGGCGCGCCGGGACCTCCCCTCCCGGCGGCCCGCGACGACCGAGGACGGAGCGGCGATGACCGACGGCACGACCCAGCACCCGCAGCACGGCGGCGAGGACCCGCTGCGCGACGAGGCCGACCAGCGCCCCGTCGCCGCGCACCGCACGGTGCACGAGGGGATGGTGTGGGACCTCGTGCGCGACACCATCGACTTCGCGCCGGGCGTGCGCTTCGACCGCGAGTACATCCGCCACACCGGCGCCGTCGCGGTCCTCGCCGTGGACGAGGCCGACCGGGTGCTGCTGATCCGCCAGTACCGTCATCCCGTCGGCCACCGGCTGTGGGAGATCCCCGCCGGGCTGCTCGACCTCGCCGGCGAGCCGCCCCACGTCGCCGCCGCCCGCGAGCTCGCCGAGGAGGCGGGATGCGAGCCGGTGCGGATGTCCACCCTGGTTGACCTCCGCCCGAGCCCGGGCGGCAGCGACGAGGTGATCCGGGTCTACCTCGCCGAGGGCGTGCGCGAGAGCGAGGAGGAGTTCGAGCGCGTCCACGAGGAGGCCGAGCTGATCAGCCGCTGGGTCCCGCTGGGCGAGGCCGTCGCCGCGGTGCTCGAGGGCCGGATCACCAACGGCACCACGGTCGCCGCCCTGCTCGCCCTGAAGTCGCTGCGCGGCGGTGGATCCCCCGCGGTCTCGCTGCGACCCGCCGACGCGCCGTTCATGGAGCGGCCCGGACGGGCCTGACAGGACGGTCGGCGGCCGGCGGTCCCCTGGACTCCGGGGAGCATTGCTGTGAGGGTCGAGGGCATGCTCGATCCCGACCTGCTCCCGCTCGCCTCCGACCGCGCCCGTCTGCGCCCGATGCGCGCCGAGGACGCCGCCGACTACGCCGAGGGCACCGCCGACGCCGCGGTCCGCGCCCGCGCCCACCTGCCCGAAACGCAGTACACCCCCGCCTCGGTCCGCGCGATGATCGCCGAGTCCGTGGAGCCCGGGCTCGCCCGCGGCGACCTCGCCGTGCTCACGATCGCCGATCCCGCCACCGACGCCTTCGCCGGGTCCCTGGTGCTCTTCGACGTCACCGCCGCCGAGGCCGAGGTCGGATTCTGGATGCATCCCGACCATCGCGGGCGAGGGCTCGCCCGGGCCGCCGTGGAGCTGGCCGCCGAGCTCGCCGCCGGCAGCGGCCTGAGGCGCCTGCGGGCGCGCACCGTGCCGGACAACACCGCCTCCCAGGCGCTCCTGACGGGCGCCGGCTTCGCCGTCGAGGGCCGAGGCGCGGGCACGGCCCCGTCCGGGGAGGAGGTCGAGCTGCTCACCCTCGTGCGGGAGCTGCCGCACCCCATGGACCTGCCCGTCGACACGGACCGTCTGCGCCTGCGCCTCCACCGCGAGCAGGACCGGGAGGCGCTGCTGGCCATCTACTCACGCCCCGACGTCGCCCGCCACCTGCTCGAGGAGCCGTGGACGCCGGAGGACTCCCGGCGCAGGATCGAGGAGCGGCTCGCGCGGACCGGGCTCCACACCGGCGAGGGCGCGCTCGCGCTGGTGATCGAGCACGAGGGACGCGTCCTCGGGGACGTGGCGCTGTGGCTGACCGACCGCGCGCACCTCGTCGCCGAGATCGGCTGGGTGCTCGATCCCGCCGCGGGCGGGCAGGGCCTGGCGACCGAGGCGGTGCGCGCGGTGCTCGACCTGGCCCTGAGGGAGAGCGGGCTGCATCGCGTCGCCGCCCGCATGGACGCGCGCAACACCGCCTCCGCCCGTCTCGCAGAGCGCGTCGGCATGCGGCGCGAGGCCCACCTGCGCGAGGACTGGTGGAGCAAGGGCGAGTGGACGAGCACCCTGGAGTTCGGGATGCTCGCGAGCGACCGCTGAGGTCAGCGCGCCTCGACGAGCGCCCGGTGGATCACCGGCGCGGACTGCTCCGCCTGCCAGGGACGGGCGCCCAGGTCGCGCAGCGCCTGCTCGACCTCCGCCTCGGTTCCGGCCTCCTCGTGCTCCCACACCCACTGGCGCAGCAGCGCGGGCTGGAGGAGGTTCTCCGGCGGCATCTCGAGATCCTCGGCGCGCTCGTTCACCGCGGCGCGCACCACCTGGTAGCGCTCGGCCACCTCGGGATGCTTCTTGGCCCAGAGCTTGTGCGGCGGGGGATAGGACCGCTCGGAGCGCTCCGGCAGGTGCGAGGCCGGCAGCTCGATGCCCGAGCGGGCGACCTGCCACCAGCGGTCCTTGTGCCGCATCTTCGACGGCAGCGCCCGGTCGAAGGCCTCCCTCCCGCGCGGCGCCTCCTTCGCGGCGGCGACGAGGTCGCGGTCCTTGATCACCCGGTGCGGGGAGAGGTCCGCCTCGCTCGCGAGCTCGTCGCGGCGGGTCCACATCTCCCGCGCCGCCGCGAGCTGCCGCACGGTGCGCAGGGCGCCCAGGCCGTGCAGCCCCCGCCAGCTCGAGGAGCGGGTGGGACCGTGCTCGCGGGTGCGCTCGTGGGCGAACTCCTGAGCGGCCCAGTCCGCCTTGCTGGCCTCCTCGAGGCGCTGCGCCAGCACGTCCCGCACCTGGACCAGCACCTCGACGTCGAGCGCGGCGTAGACCAGCCAGCTCTCCGGCAGCGGCCGCTTCGACCAGTCCGCGGCGGAGTGCTCCTTGGCCAGGCGCAGCCCGAGCGTGTCCTCGACCACCGCGCCGAGCCCCACCCGCTCCATGCCCAGCAGCCGCGCCGCGAGCTCGGTGTCGAACAGCCCGCCCGGGTGCAGGCCCAGCTCCGCGAGGCTCGGCAGGTCCTGGCCGGCCGCGTGCAGCACCCACTCGCGCTCGGCCAGCAGGGTGCGCAGCGTGCCCGGCATCGTGAACGCCAGCGGGTCGATCAGCGCGGTCCCGGCCGCCTCGGTGCGCAGCTGCACCAGATAGGCGCGGGAGCTGTAGCGGTAGCTGGAGGCGCGCTCGGCGTCCACCGCGACCGGCTCGGTGGGATCGGAGGCCGCGGCCTCGCACCAGGCCAGCAGCGGCTGGATCCGGTCGATCACGGGGACGAGTCCGTCGCGGGGTGCGGTGAGGTCGCGCAGATCGGGTCCTGCGGCGGGCGTGGTGGCGGTGTCGTGGGGCATCTGGGTGCTGGCTGCGCTGTCCGTGGTCTCGAGGGGGCGGGGGCGGCGAGGGCCGCGCGTGCGGGTGCGGCGGCGGGAGCGGGACGCCGCGTGATCGGCGGGGTCGGCGGGGGAGGCGTCGCTCGCGGCGTTCACCGCAGCTCCCCGTCGTCCTCCGCGGTGCGGGGCGCTCGCGCATGGTGGGTGGGGGCGATCGCCGAGATCTGTGGAGGCGCCGGGGGCAGCCCTCCGGCGGCGGCGAGCATCGCGGTCCACGCCGCGAAGTGCGGGGCGAGGGCGAGGTCGCCGTCCTCGGAGGGCTCCGGCGTCCACGACACCCGCATCTCGACGTCGACCGTGGAGGGCCGCGAGGCGAGCGCGCCGTAGGACTGGGAGACGACGCGGGTCGCCGTGCAGCCGAGCTCCCGGGCGTCGGCGTCGTGCAGCTCGAGGGACTCGGTCACCCAGGACCAGGCGACGTCGCCGAGCATCGACTCGATCGCGAACTCGGGCTCGAGCTGCGCCTGGACCAGCGCGACCATCCTCGAGGTGCCGTCCCAGGACTCCTGGCCGGCCGGGTCGTGCAGGACCACCAGACGACCGGAGGCGAGCTCGTCGTCATGGACCAGGATCTCCCCGGTGCAGGCCCACGTCGAGGGCGCCATCCGGGACGGCGCCGGGATGGTGCGCCATGTGAACTCCGGGCGATGGGGAGCGCTGGTCATGGCGTCGATGGCGGCGCGGAAGGTGTCGTCGCCGGTGCGGATTCGATGGACGGACACGCAGGGAGGGTATCCCCGGCGTGCCCGCCCGCCCGGCAGGCGCGCCGGGGTCAGCCGCGGTCGGCCCCGTCGTCGCTGTGCAGCAGGCTGATCGAGTTGATGCAGTAGCGCTGGTCGGTCGGGGTGGGGAAGCCCTCGCCCTCGAAGACGTGGCCGAGGTGCGAGCCGCAGCTCGCGCAGCGCACCTCGATGCGGCGCATGCCGAGCGAGGTGTCCTCGAGCAGCTCCACGGCGTCGGAGTCGCTCGGCGCGTAGAACGCCGGCCAGCCGCAGTGGGCATCGAACTGGGTCTCGGCGGTGAACAGCTCGACGCCGCAGGCGCGGCAGGCGTAGGTGCCGGCGGGACGCACCTCCTCGTACTCCCCGGTGCCGGGGCGCTCGGTGCCGCCCTGGCGGAGCACCTGGTACTCGGCGGGGGAGAGACGCTCGCGCCACTCCTCCTCGCTGATCGCGACCGGGTAGGGACGGGTGCCGATGGGCTCGGTGGACATGATGCCTCCGCTCTGCGGCGCCTGGCGCCGCCTGGGGCCGCGGACCGGCGGGGACGGGCTCGTCGCCGCCGGTGCGGACGGGTGTTCTCAGGGTCGATGCTAGTGCGTCGATAGGATGGGCGATATGACGTGCGACCCCTCCCGGAACCGCCCGGCCACGGCTGTGCCCCTTCGCGAGCGGCTGCTGTCCGCACGCCCCGACCAGGCCCGATGGCCCCACGTGGCGGGCTACGGGGTCACCGGCGCCGTCGGGGCGTTCGCGCTCAGCGCAGGGCTGCTGACCGTCGGCGCCCGGGTGATGGCGCGGCTGCCGCTGGTGCCGCGGGAGAGCCTGCGCGGACGGCCCGACGTCACCGTCCGCGCCGTCCACCCCGACCGGGTGCATCTCGACGCCTCCGCGACCACGCGCCGTGACGGCCTGATGGCGCTGCGCCAGTCCGGCGGGACCGTGCACGTGCGGCTCGGGCCGGTCGACGGCCGCCCCACGCCCACGACGGTCTCCCGTCCGCTGCTGGTCGAGGACACCGCCGAGCCGCTGCGCGTGGACCGGGCGAAGTCCAACGGCTTCTTCTGGGCGGGCACGCCGCAGACGGCGCACGGGCTGGAGACGGAGGAGGTGGAGATCAGCTCCCCCGTCGGCCCGATGCCTGCCTGGCTCGTACGGCCCGACGAGGCCGCGGGATCCGTGCCGGGTCAGGAGGACACCTGGGCGATCCTCGTGCACGGCCACGGCTCCGCCCGCGGCGAGACGCTGCGCGTGATCCCGCTGCTGCACCGGCTGGGGCTGACCAGCCTCGCGATCACCTATCGCAACGACGCCGGCGCCCCCGCCTCCGCGGACCGGATGCACCACCTGGGCTCGGCCGAATGGGAGGACGCCGAGGCCGCGATCGAGTACGCCGTCTCCCAGGGCGCCCGGCGCCTCGTGCTGGTGGGCTGGTCGATGGGCGGCGGGATCGTGCTGCGCACCTCCGTCCGCTCCGCACACCGCGACCGCATCGCGGCCCTCGTGCTCGACTCCCCGGCCGTGGACTGGCAGGACATCCTCGTCTACCACGCCACCGCGCTGAAGGCCCCCGCCCCGATGCGACGGCTCGCGCTGTGGATGATGACCTCGAGCATCGGGGCGCGGATGGTGCGCCTGCACGAGCCGCTGGCGCTGCACGAGATGACGCCCGCCTACTACGGCCGTCACCTGCGCCACCGCACCCTCCTCTTCCACGCGCTGGACGATGCGACGGTGCCCCCCGCCCCGAGCCGTCATCTCGCCGCGCTCCGGCCGGACCTCATCGAGTTCGAGCCCTTCGAGGGCGCCTCCCACACCCGCGAGTGGAACCGCGATCCCGCCCGGTACGAGCGGCTGCTGGCCGACTTCCTCGGCGATGCGCTCGGTCTCGGGGAGCAGGCCGCCGCGCTCGAGGTGCCGGTGCGCGATCCGGCCGCGCCCGCGCTCGAGGGGTCGATCGGGCTGCGTCTCTGAGCGCTCGAGCCCTGCGGGCCCCGGTCGCGCCCCGACCGGGGGTGCTCAGGCCCGCCGATAGCGCGACAGCGTCGCACCCTCGCCCAGCAGCAGGGACTCCAGCGTCCAGCGCGTCTCGTGCGCGGCGCCGTCGAGCACCCGCGGGGAGGGGCCGCCGACGGTGCGGTGCGCGGTGGTGAAGCACAGCTCGTCCAGCAGCTCCGCCTCCGCCAGCCGGGCGAGGGCCGACGGTCCGCCCTCGGCCTGGATCAGCCGCATCCCCCGGGCGGCGAGCGCCTCGACCGCCTCCTGCGGGGAGTCGGCGGCGAGCACCTGCGCGGCGGGCAGGCCCGAGCGGCGCGCGGCGTCCTTCGCCCCGGCCGACGGGGTGAGCAGATACGTCGGCTGATCAGGGTCGAGGTAGTCCGGCAGCTCCCCGCTGCGCGACCAGATCGCGAGCGCAGGTCGCGGGGCGCCGCCGGGCCGGAGGGAGGGCCGCAGCAGGTCCTCGCGGCCGCGCACGCTGCGGTAGTCCTCCGCCCGCACGGTCGAGGCCCCCACGAGCACCACGTCGGCGAGCGCCCGCAGCACGGAGAAGAGGAACGAGTCGTCGGGGTCGTGGAGCGAGCCGGAGGTCCCGTCGGCCCCCGCGATCGCGCCGTCGATCGTGGTGGTCATCATCGCGCGCACGTGCACCGCGCCCGGCGGGAGCTCCGGGGCGGCGTACAGCGCGGCGAGCGCGCGGGCGCCCTCGGCGTCGGCCGGGACGGGCACGGGGGAGGACAGCAGGGCGCCGTCGCGCAGCAGCAGGTGCACGGGGACTCCTTCGCACAGGGCACGGAGGGCAGAGGTGTGTCCTCGATCATCGCGCACCGGGGAACCGCCCGGGGCACGGCACGCGGTGCGGGATGCGCCCCTACACTGACCGGCGTGACCGACTCCCTCTGCGACCGTCGCCCCGAACCGACCCTCGAACGACTGCTCGCGGACCTCGTGCCCCCGCCCCGCTTCGCGCAGGCGCGCCTGGAGAACTACGTCCCCGACCCCGCGCACCCCTCCCAGCAGGAGGCCAAGGAGCGCGTCTCCGCCTTCGCCGCCGCCCTCGACCGGCCGCGCGGCGGATTCCTCTCCCGGCTGCGCCGACGCAGCGAGGCGGCCCGCGGCATCTACCTCGACGGCGGCTTCGGCGTGGGCAAGACCCACCTGCTCACCTCGCTCTTCCACGCGGTCGAGGGGGAGAAGGTCTACGGCACCTTCGTGGAGTACACCGACCTGGTCGGCGCGCTCGGCTTCCAGAAGGCCGTGGACCTGCTGGGGGCCTCGCGCCTGGTCTGCATCGACGAGTTCGAGCTCGACGACCCCGGCGACACCCTGCTCATGACGCGGCTGATCCGGGAGCTCTCCGACCGGGGCGTCTCCATCGTCGCGACCTCCAACACCCTCCCCGACGCGCTCGGCGAGGGACGCTTCGCCGCCCAGGACTTCCTGCGGGAGATCCAGGCGATGGCCGAGCGCTTCGAGGTGCTGCGGATCGACGGCGAGGACTACCGGCGCCGCGACGGGGTCGCCGAGATCTCCGCCCTGCCCGAGCAGGAGGTGCGCGAGCACGCCGCGGCGCAGGACGGCGCGACCCTCGACGGCTTCGACGAGCTGCTCGCGCATCTCATGCGCGTCCACCCCTCCCGCTACGGCGCCCTGATCGACGAGGTCGCCGCCGCGCACCTCACCGGGGTGCACGGGCTCACGCACCACCACGACGCGCTGCGCTTCGTGGTGCTCGTGGACCGGCTCTACGACCGGGAGGTCCCGGTGCTCCTCTCCCTCGCCCCGGTGGGCGGCGCGGACGCCGACGGCCGGGCCGCGGCGAGCGAGCCCGGGGACGGTGTGCTCGAGGACCTGTTCTCCGCCGAGCTGCTGCGCTCCGGGTATCGCAAGAAGTACCTCCGGGCGCTGTCGCGCCTGGCCTCCCTCGCCCGGGACGGGCTCGTCCTCAGCCGCTGAGGCGCGCCCCGCGCAGCACGGCCGCTCCCGCCCCGTCCAGGTGCACGCCCCCGTCCTGTCCGTGACGGAGCGGCCCGAAGGAGCCAAGCACCTCCTCGGCGTGGAGCACCCGCCCGTCGGCCGCGGCGAGCGCGCCCGGGCCGCGGTGGGCGAGCACCGAGAGCTCCCCGCGATGCATCAGCACCGTCTCCTCGGCGAGCACCTCGACGCGGGTCGCGGCCAGATCGCCCGAGCGCAGCGCCTCGTGCGCGCGGCGCAGCGCGATCAGCTCCCGGTACCACTCCAGCATCCGCCCGTGCTCGCCCTCGGTGCGCTCCTCCCAGCGCAGCTGCGAGCCGACGAAGGTCGAGCGCTGCTGCGGGTCGGGCACCTCCGCGGACCATCCCATCGCCGCGAACTCCTCGGCGCGGCCGGCGCTGACCAGGGGGCCGAGCTCGTCGTCGTGGTCGGTGAAGAAGGCGAAGGGGGTCGAGGCCGCCCATTCCTCGCCCTGGAAGAGCATCGGCGTGCCCGGGCCCAGCAGGATCAGCGCGATCGCGGCGGCATGCGCGCCCGAGGATATGCCGTGGTGGATCCGGTCGCCGGCGGCGCGGTTGCCGACCTGGTCGTGGTCCTGCAGGAAGGTGACGAAGGAGTGGCCGTCGTAGTCGGGGGAGGCGGGGTCCACCGGCGCGCCCCACACCCGGCCGCGGAAGCTCGAGTACGTGCCGGCGTGCAGGAAGATGCCCGGCAGGACGGCGGCGAGCACGTCGGCGTCGCCGAAGTCGGCGTAGTAGCCGGCGCGCTCGCCGGTGGCCCAGGCGTGCACGGCGTGGTGCACGTCGTCGGCCCACTGCATGTCCATCCCCAGGCCGCCCGCGCCCGTCGGCGTGACGGTCGCGGGCTGGTTGCGATCCGATTCGGCGATCAGGGTGAGGGGGCGCCCGGTCTCCTCCTGCCAGGCGGCGACGGCGCCGGCGAGCTCGGCGAGGAAGTGCGGGGAGGAGTCGTCCTTCAGCTCGTGCACCGCATCCAGCCGCAGCCCGTCCAGCCCCAGCTCCACCAGCCACTGCCGGGCGCTGCCCAGCAGGAAGTCGCGCACCTGGCGGGAGCCGGGCTGGTCGAGGTTCACCGCCTCGCCCCAGGGCGTCTCATGGCGGTCCGTGAAGTACGGGCCGAACATGCCCAGGTAGTTCCCCGAGGGGCCCAGATGGTTGTGGACCACGTCGAGCACGACGGCGAGGCCGCGGTCATGGGCGGCGTGCACGAAGCGGGCCAGCGCCTCCGGCCCGCCGTAGGCGGAGTGCACGGCGTACAGCCCCGCCCCGTCGTAGCCCCAGCCGCGCTCGCCGGGGAAGGTCGCCAGCGGCATCAGCTCGACCGCGTCCACGCCGAGCTCGACCAGCGCGTCGAGCCGCTCGATCGCAGTGTCGAGGGTGCCGCCGGCGCCGTCCGGGCCCGGGGCGAAGGTGCCCACGTGCAGCTCGTAGAGCACGGCCCCGCGCAGGTCCCTGCCCTCCCATCCCGGTGACGGCGCGAGCGCCTGCGCGTCGACGACCTCGCTCGCGGCGTGGACGCCGTCCGGCTGGGACAGCGACCGGGGATCCGGCAGCCACAGCTCCCCGTCGTCGAGGCGGAAGGCATAGCGCGCCCCCGCCACGGGCGCCGGGTCCGACAGCTCGAACCATCCCTCCTCGGCCGGGGCCATGGTGTGCACGGTCCCGTCCACGCGGATCGCCACGGCGTCGGCCGACGGGGCCCACACGCGATAGCGGTCCATCGCGCCGAGCGGGGTCGGGGGCTGCGGCGGCGTCGAGGGGCGGGGGGCGGCGGTCATCGCGTCTCCTCCAGGGGGTGGGGGACCGGCAGGGCACCGGTCGGCGTGGCGCCGACGCGCACCAGCAGCGCGACGGGGCTGTCGTCCAGCAGGTCGACCAGCGGGACCATCCCGCCCTCGTGCTCCGCGCCGCCGAGCACGTCGCGCCAGCGGCCCTCGGGCAGGCCGATCCGGCTCTCCCCCCAGCCGCCGCGCTGGGCGAGCCCGTGCGCGAGCCGGGTGACGACGGTGACCACCTCGACCGGCCCCTCGCCGCACGCGCGGCCGAAGGCGACGGCATGGCCGGTCGTGGTGGGCAGCGGGTGGTAGGCGGCGTCCCGGCCCTGGAACAGGTCCGGCCGCTCCCGGCGCAGCACCAGCGCACGGTGGGTCAGCCACAGCTTCTCGTCGCCGATCCCCTCGGGACGGGCTCCCTCGATCATCCGTCCCAGGCGGGCGGCGTGCGCGGCGTGGTCGACCTCGCGGCGGTTGTCGGGGTCCACCAGGGAGAGGTCCACGCTCTCGTTGCCCTGGTAGACGTCGGGGACGCCCGGCATTGTGAGCTGCACGAGCTTCTGGCCGAGGATCGCGGCGCGCTGCACGGCGGCCGTGCGCCGGGTCCAGTCGGCGAGGATCGCGGCGACCTCCTCGGACTCCAGCGCCGCTCGCCCCAGGGCCTGCACCTCGCGCTCGTACTCGGCGTCCTGCTCGGTCCAGGTGGTGTGGGTCTTCGCCTCGCGCATCGCCTTGGCGAGATAGCCCTCGAGCCGGTCCGCGTCCAGCGGCGCGGCCCCGGAGCCGGGCAGCTCCCAGCAGGCGGCCAGGGTCTGCCACAGCAGCAGCTCGATCGCCCCGTCGACCCGGTCGCCGCGATGCGCAGAGGTCGCCCGATCCAGGTCCTGCACCACCAGCGCCCACTCGAGCGGCTGCTCGGTGAGGACGGCCAGGCGCGCCCGCACGTCCTCGCTGCGCTTGGTGTCGTGGGTGGACAGGGTGGTCATCGCATCGGGCCGGGTGCGCACCATGTGCAGGGCGTGGTCGTGCAGCACATCCGACTCGACCCCGATCCGCTCCGGGTCCGAGCCCACCTCGTTCACGGCCAGGAAGCGGGTGTAGCGGTAGAACGCGGTGTCCTCGAGCCCCTTGGCGTGGACGGGGCCGCAGGTCTGCGCGAAGCGGACCACGACCTCGTCGCGCTCGGCGCTGCGGCTGCGCCCCGCGCTGCCCGCCTCGTCCCCGCACACCAGGGCGACGACCAGCTCGAGGGTCGCGGCGAGGTCCTCGTCGTCCCCGAGACGGGCCTGTGCCCGCGCCGCGGCCTGCTCGATCACGGCCCGCTCGGCGCCGGGGGCGGGCTCGCCCGGGACGATGTAGGCGCGGTAGCGGTCCATCGAGGTCAGCAGCGCGACGACGACCTTCTGGATGTTGCGCCGCGTGGTGTCGCGCAGGCGGATGTCGTCCTGGCAGATCCCGTGGATCAGCGCGGTCAGCCGTTCGATCTCGGCCCACAGGCTGGTGGTGACCACGAGGTCCGTGGACTCGGCGGCGACCTCCTCGAAGGGGCGCAGGTCACCGGTGCGCCGCTGCCACAGATGGGTCAGGCCCAGCGCGCCGTGCGGGTCGTGGAACAGGCCCGTCACCCGCCACAGCGCGTCGTAGCCGGTCGTGCCCGCGCAGGGGAAGTCGCCGGGCAGGTGCTCCTCGCCCTCGAGGATCTTCTCGATCACGGTCCAGGCCCCGTCGGTCGCGCGCTCGAGATCGCGCAGGTAGCCGCGAGGATCGGAGAGGCCGTCGGGATGGTCGATCCGGTAGCCGTCGATCACGCCCTCGCCCTGCAGCTGCAGCAGCGTGCGATGGGTCGCCTCGAACACGGCGGGGTCCTCGACCCGCACCGCGGCGAGGGTGTCCACGTCGAAGAAGCGCCGGTAGTTCAGCTCCTCGTCGGAGACCTTCCAGTACGCGAGCCGATACCACTGGCGGTCCAGCAGATCGGCGAGCCCGAGGTGCTCGGTGCCGGCGGCGACGGGCAGCACGTGGTCGTAGTAGCGCACCACGGTCTCCTCGGCGACCGACCCGTCGGCCTGCGGGACCTCCTCGACGCCCATCGTGATCTCCCCGTCGGCGAGGACCGCCCCGATGGGCCGTCCCAGCACCGGCACGAGCACCGAGCGCTCGCCGGAGAGCTCGAGGTCGAACCACTCGGCGAAGGGGGAGGCGGGGCCGTCGCGCAGCACCGACCACAGTGCCCGGTTGTGCCAGATCGGGGTCGGGATCGACATGTGGTTGGGGACGACGTCCACGACGATCCCCATCCCGTGGGAGTGGGCGGCCTCGGCGAGGCGGTGCAGCGCCTCCTCCCCGCCGATCTCCTCGCTGATGCGGGTGTGGTCCACGACGTCGTAGCCGTGGGTCGAGCCGGGCGCGGCCTGCAGCACGGGGGAGCAGAACAGGTGCCCCACGCCGAGCCGGGCGAGATAGGGCACGATCTCCGCCGCGTCGTCGGCGGTGAAGCCGGCGTGCAGCTGCAGGCGGTAGGTCGAGGTCGGGACCCGGCGCACCGCGGGCTGGGCCCCGGTGACGGCGGGTCGGGAGCGCCGGGACGGCGTCTCCCGGGTCGTGGGACGGGGACCGGTCTCGAGGCTCACTGCGGGGCTCTCCTTCTCGGGGGTCAGGCGCGGACCGTGCGCTCGAGGTCGTCGGCGGCGCGCTCCTCGTCCTCGCCCGTCTCCGGGGGCCGCATGAGGATCAGCATGGAATGGCCGGGGCGGACGACCTCCTGGCCGGCATCGAAGACGGAGCCGACGTCGATGGTGTCGCCCGTGCCGAGCACGACCTCCCACTCGGCGCCGTACTCCTCGCCGGGCAGCACGACATCGACGTCGTTGCCGGAGGCGTTGAACACCACCAGCGCCGAGTCGCCCTCGATCCGTTCGCCGCGGGAGTTGGGCTCGGGGATCGCGGAGCCGTTGAGGAACATGGTCAGGCACTTGTTCTGAGGATCGTTCCACTCCTCCTCGGTCATCGGCTCCCCGTCGGTGCCCAGCCACTCCACGTCCTTGAGCACGGAGCCGGCGTCCTCGCGCACCACGCCCTGCAGGAAGCGGCGTCGGCGGAAGATCGGGTGCTCGCGGCGCAGGGCGATCATGCGCTGGGTGAACCAGAGCATCTCCTCCTGGTGCTCGTCGAGCTCCCAGTCCACCCACGACAGCTCGTTGTCCTGGCAGTAGGTGTTGTTGTTGCCCTGCTGGGTGCGTCCCATCTCGTCGCCGTGCAGGATCATCGGCACGCCCTGGCTGACCAGCAGCGTGGCCATGAGGTTCTTGGCCCGGCGCTTGCGCAGGGCGAGCACGGCCTCGTCGTCGGTGTCGCCCTCGACTCCCGAGTTCCAGGAGCGGTTGTGGCTCTCCCCGTCGCCGCCGCCCTCCTGATTGGCCTCGTTGTGCCGCTCGTTGTAGGAGACGAGGTCCCGCATCGTGAACCCGTCGTGGGCGGTGACGAAGTTGATCGACGCGATCGGAGTGCGGCCGGTGTGCTGGTAGAGGTCCGAGCTGCCGGCCAGGCGCGAGGTGAAGTCGCCGACGGTGCCCGGCTCCGAGCGGTGGAAGTCCCGCACCGAGTCGCGATAGCGGCCGTTCCACTCCGACCACAGCGGCGGGAAGCCTCCCACCTGGTAGCCGCCCTCGCCCAGGTCCCACGGCTCGGCGATGAGCTTGACCTGGGAGATGATCGGGTCCTGCTGGATGATGTCGAAGAAGGCGGAGAGCCGGTCCACCTCGTGCAGCTCGCGCGCGAGGGTCGAGGCGAGGTCGAAGCGGAAGCCGTCCACGTGCATCTCGGTGACCCAGTAGCGCAGCGAGTCCATGATCAGCTGCAGCACGTGCGGGGTGCGCATCAGCAGCGAGTTCCCGGTGCCGGTGGTGTCGTAGTAGTGCGCCTCGTCGCCCTCGACCAGGCGGTAGTAGGCGCTGTTGTCGATGCCGCGGAAGCACAGGGTGGGGCCCAGGTGGTTCCCCTCGGCGGTGTGGTTGTAGACCACGTCGAGGATGACCTCGATGCCCGCCTCGTGGAGGTTCTTGACCATCTGCTTGAACTCCTGGACCTGCTGGCCCAGATCGCCCGCATAGGCGTACTCGTTGTGCGGGGCGAAGAACCCGATCGTGTTGTATCCCCAGTAGTTGCGCAGCCCCTTCTCGACGAGATGGCCGTCCTGCACGAACTGGTGGACCGGCATCAGCTCGACCGCGGTGACGCCCAGCTCCTTGAGGTGCTCGATCACGGCGGGATGGCCCATCGCGACGTAGGTGCCGCGGATGTTGTCGTCGATCTCCGGGTGCAGCATCGTCAGGCCCTTGACGTGCGCTTCGTAGATCACGGTGTCGTGGTATTCGTGCGCGGGCGGATGGTCGTTGCCCCAGTCGAAGAAGGGGGAGACCACGACCGAGTGCATGGTGTGGGCGGCGGAGTCCTCGGTGTTGCGCTTCTCGGGATCCTCGAAGTCGTAGCTGTACAGCGAGGGATGGTTGCTGGCCATGCCGGCGATCGCCTTCGCGTACGGGTCCAGCAGCAGCTTCGAGGGGTCGCAGCGCAGTCCCGCGGCGGGGTCGAAGGGCCCGTGCACGCGGTAGCCGTAGCGCTGTCCGGGCTGGACCGCGGGGAGGTAGACGTGCCACACGAAGGCGTCGACCTCGGTGACGTCGATGCGCCGCTCGGCGCCGTCCTCGTCGAACAGGCACAGCTCCACCCGCTCGGCCGCCTCGGAGAAGAGTGCGAAGTTGGTGCCCGAGCCGTCGAACGTGGCGCCGAGGGGATATGACTTACCTGTCCAGATCTGCATGGCCCCACAGTAGTGCGCGCGAGCGCGAAGGGGCCTGGGCACGGCGCGGCGGGCCCGATCGTGATATTCCCGCGGGCTCGGTCGGGCCCCGGCGGGGTCGGCGGGCTCGTCCACGCCGGGGCGGGGACGAGAAAGGCCCCGGCCGGAGCCGGGGCCTTGCATGGTGGGCGATACTGGGATCGAACCAGTGACCTCTTCCGTGTCAGGGAAGCGCGCTACCGCTGCGCCAATCGCCCGTCGCGCCGGAGGCGCGGGGGGGGGATGGAGCGGACGACCGGATTCGAACCGGCGACCCTCACCTTGGCAAGGTGATGCTCTACCAACTGAGCTACGTCCGCACATCGGCTGGGCCGACGAGGAGTTACCTTAGGCGCGTCCCGACCCCCGGCGCAAACCCGGACGGCGTTCAGTGTCCGAGGTCACGGGCGGCAGGGTCGGGGTGTGCGGAGTGCTCGTGTCGGCCGGTCGGCCGGGGCTTCGGGGCGCGAGGGGCGCGGACCGCGCTCGCGCTCCGCCCTCGCGCCTCACGGGCGCGGCGCGCCCGTGCAGTCGGATCGGCGGCGCGTCCGTGCGATCGGATCGGGGGGGGCGATGGGGTCCAGGTGCCGGCGGGGCCGGAGGGTCGGCTCGTCGGGTCCGACGCCGCTCCGACCGACCGGGACGCAGGTCACATCCAGAAGTGGCGCGAGCACCCGTCGGGAGCATGTAAGCTTCTTCAAGTCCGATCGAGAGAGCGGGCATCACCTCAGGGCGATTGGCGCAGCGGTAGCGCGCTTCCTTCACACGGAAGAGGTCACTGGTTCGATCCCAGTATCGCCCACGGCAGGATCCTCGGATCGCTGTCCTGCGGACGTAGCTCAGTTGGTAGAGCATCACCTTGCCAAGGTGAGGGTCGCCGGTTCGAATCCGGTCGTCCGCTCCGGGGGAACGGCGCTCCCGACCTCGCGTCGGGAGCGCTGTTCCGTATGATGCGTGAGCATCACCCGGTGGGTTGGCCGAGAGGCGAGGCAACGGCCTGCAAAGCCGTGTACACGGGTTCGAATCCCGTACCCACCTCGAACGGCACCCGTCGGTGCCGTCCCGGGCGATTGGCGCAGCGGTAGCGCGCTTCCCTGACACGGAAGAGGTCACTGGTTCGAACCCAGTATCGCCCACCCCAGCAGAAGAGCCTCGGCCCCCCCCCGGCCGGGGCTCTTCTGTGTCCGCGGAGAGGCGCCCCACGCCGGGTCCCGCAGCCGGGGCCCACCGGGCCCTCGGTCCCGGTGCGCGGCCTCCGAGGTCTCTAGGCTCGACGGTGACGAGACCGCCGTCACGTCACCCGCCGCGCCGACCCGGAGGAGACCTCAGCATGCGTGCCCTCATCGTCCGTGCCCATCCGCTGGACCCCAGCAAGTCCCGTTCCATGACGATGGCCGACGCCTTCGTCGAGGAGCTCACCGCGCATCGCCCCGACACGGTGGTCGACGACGTGCGGCTGTACGAGACCGCCGTGCCCGAGATCGACCTGGACATGATGACCGGCTGGGAGCGGCTGCGAGCGGGCGAGCACTTCTCCCACCTCACCGGTGCCCAGCAGAACAAGCTGGCGCTGTTCGACCAGTACACCAAGCAGTTCCAGAGCGCGGACCTGGTGGTGATCGCGAACCCGCTGTGGAACCTCTCGGTGCCCACGCGTCTGAAGGCATGGATCGACACCGTCTGCCGCGCCGGCGTGACCTTCCGGTACACGGCCGAGGGCGAGGCGGAGGGCCTCGTCACGGACAAGACCGTGGTGCACCTGCAGGCCAGCGGCGGCCACTTCGGCCAGCAGGATCCCGCGAGTCTGTACATCGCCGGGATGTTCCAGTTCCTGGGCTGCACTACCCACACCCTCGCCGCCGAGGGCATGGACCACGAGCCCGATCGTGCCGAGGAGATCATGGAGGCGGCGCTCCTCCGGGTGAGGGAGCTCGCGCGCTCCCTCTGAGCCGCCGGCGTCGAGGGGCCGGTCCGGCGCGGGCGTGCCGGCCGGTACCATCGACGGCGGAGCCGGCATCGTCGGCCGGCTCACCCCGACACGCAAGGAGCAGCACGTGGCCCAGATCGCCATCACCCTCGACGGTTCCCCCCAGCAGATCGAGGAGGGGACCACGGGCACCGCGCTCTTCGAGGGCACCGCCGCGATCGTCGCCCTGCGCATCGACGGGGAGCTGCGCGACCTCGACACCGTGCTCGAGGACGGGCAGGACGTAGAGGGCGTGGACATCTCCAGCCCCGACGGGCTCTCGATCCTCCGCCACTCGACCGCGCACGTGCTCGCGCAGGCAGTGCAGAAGACGAACCCCGACGCGAAGCTCGGCATCGGCCCGCCCATCACCGACGGCTTCTACTACGACTTCGACGTCGCCGAGCCCTTCACCCCCGAGACCCTCAAGGTGCTCGAGAAGGAGATGAACCGGATCGTCAAGTCCGGCCAGCGCTTCGTGCGCCGCGAGATCACCGACGACGCGGCCCGCGCCGAGGAGGCCGCAGAGCCCTACAAGCTCGAGCTCATCGGCCTGAAGTCCACCGCCGACGACGCCGCCGAAGGGGCGAGCGTCGAGGTCGGCGAGGGCGGCCTGACCATGTACGACAACGTCGACCGGCGCGGCGAGGTGGTCTGGACCGACCTCTGCCGCGGCCCGCACCTGCCCTCCACCAAGCTCATCGGCAACGGCTTCGCCCTGACCCGCTCCGCCGCCGCCTACTGGCGCGGCAGCGAGAAGAACCCGATGCTGCAGCGCGTCTACGGAACCGCCTGGCCCACCAAGGAGGAGCTGCGAGCCCACCAGGAGCGGATCGCCGAGGCCGAGCGCCGCGACCACCGACGCCTGGGCAGCGAGCTGGACCTGTTCTCCTTCCCCGACGAGATCGGCTCCGGCCTGCCGGTGTTCCATCCCAAGGGCGCCATGATCAGGATGGAGATGGAGGACTACTCGCGTCGCCGCCACGTCGAGGCCGGCTACTCCTTCGTCTCCACCCCCCACATCACGAAGAAGAACCTCTTCGAGACCTCCCGCCACCTCGAGTGGTACGCCGACGGCATGTACCCCCCCATGCACATGGATGAGGAGGTCGACGCCGACGGCAACGTCACCAAGCAGGGCCAGGACTACTACCTCAAGCCCATGAACTGCCCGATGCACAACCTCGTCTACCGCTCCCGCGGCCGCTCCTACCGCGAGCTGCCCCTGCGGCTGTTCGAGTTCGGCAGCGTCTACCGCTACGAGAAGTCCGGCGTGGTCCACGGCCTGACCCGCGCCCGCGGCTTCACCCAGGACGACGCCCACATCTACACCACCCGCGAGCAGATGAAGGAGGAGCTCTCCAGCCTGCTCGGCTTCGTCCTGGACCTGCTGCGCGACTACGGCCTGGACGACTTCTACCTCGAGCTGTCCACCCGCGACCCCGAGAAGTCCGTCGGCGACGAGGCGACCTGGGAGGAAGCGACCCGCACCCTCGAGGAGGTCGCCACCGCCTCCGGCCTCGACCTCGTCCCGGATCCGGGCGGCGCCGCCTTCTACGGCCCGAAGATCTCCGTCCAGGCGAAGGACGCGATCGGCCGCACCTGGCAGCTCTCCACCATCCAGCTGGACTTCTTCGAGCCGGAGCTGTTCGAGCTCGAGTACACCGCCCCCGACGGCTCCCGCCAGCGCCCGGTGATGATCCACCGCGCCCTGTTCGGCTCGATCGAGCGCTTCTTCGGCGTGCTCCTCGAGCACTACGCGGGAGCCTTCCCGGTCTGGCTCGCACCGGTCCAGGTGGTCGGGGTGCCGGTCGCCGCCGAGTACGTGCCCTACCTCGAGGAGGTCGCCGCGAAGCTGCGCGCCCGCGGCGTGCGCGTCGAGGTCGACTCCTCCGACGACCGGATGCAGAAGAAGATCCGCACCCACACCAAGGAGAAGGTGCCCTACCTCCTCATCGCCGGCGGCGAGGACCAGGAGAAGGGCGCGGTCTCCTTCCGCATGCGCGACGGCAGCCAGGACAACGGCATCGACGTCGACGAGGCCGTGGAGCGGATCGTCACCGCGATCGCCGACAAGGTGCAGGTGTGAGCCCGGCCGACCAGCCCGGCGGCGAGCCCGCGCTCGAGGACGCCCGCGACTTCGCGGGCGTCCCCGACGACACCCAGCGGCTGTGGACCCCGCACCGGATGGCGTACATCGGCGGCGAGAACAAGCCCGAGGACCCGCACGACGACGAGCAGTGCCCCTTCTGCGCGGGGCCGCGCCGCCGCGACGAGGACGCGCTCATCGTCCACCGCGGCCGCGTCGCCTACGCGATCCTGAACCTCTACCCCTACAACTCCGGCCATCTGCTGGTGTGCCCGTACCGGCACGTCTCGGACTACACGGAGCTGACCGAGGAGGAGGTGGCGGAGGTCGCCGAGATCACCCGCACCGCGATGACCGTGATCCGCGCGGTCTCCGGCGCCGCGGGCTTCAACCTGGGCATGAACCAGGGCGAGGTCGCGGGCGCCGGGATCGCCGCCCACCTGCACCAGCACGTGGTGCCGCGCTGGGCGGGGGACGCGAACTTCCTGCCCATCGTCGGCCGCACCAAGGCCCTCCCTATCCTGCTTGCGGACACCCGTCGGCTCTACGCCGAGGCGTGGCCCGGCGGCGACGGGGCCTGAGCTAGCATGGCCGAGCGCATCCGGGGGGAGCGCCGTGCGGACGGCGGGCACCGACCGACCGCGACCGAGCACCGGGGGAGAGGCAGGGCCACGCTGTGACCAGCTCGTCCGGCGCGCCCGCGCGCCAGCCCGGCCCGCCGCGGGCCGTCGGCCCCGGCGCCGCCGCCCCGGCCGGTCCCGACACCGGGTACGGCTACGACATCGCCCGCACCGACCCCCGCGCCCCCGGCCGGCTCGGCCCGGGCGCGCCCGCCGCCGCCCGACCCCGCCGACGCTGGCTGCGCTGGGTGCTGCTGATCGCCTCGCTGCTGGGCATACTCGCCTCCCTGGTCGTGCTGTACCTGGTGGTGATCAGGCCGCTCGGCATCGGCACCGCGCTGGTCGCCCTCACCGCGGCGCTCGTGCCGGTCGCGCTCGTGCTCGGCGCGGTGTGGTGGCTGGACCGGTACACGCCGCAGCCCCGGCTCTCGCTCGTCTCCGCCTTCGCCTGGGGCGCGATCGGCTCCGTGCTGCTGTCGCTGTTCTTCGGGACCTTCTTCGACGCCTGGATCTCCCCGCAGGAGGAGACCGAGCTGATCGACTCCTTCCTCGGCGCGACCGTGCAGGCACCGGTGATCGAGGAGACGATGAAGTCCGCGGGCCTGTTCGCCCTGCTCTTCTGGGGGCGCCGGTACATCTCCGGTCCGCTCGACGGCGTCGTCTACGCCGCCCTCATCGCGGGCGGCTTCGCCTTCACCGAGAACATCCTCTACTTCGGCAACTCGTTCCATCAGGCGCAGGCCGCCGGGACGGTCGACGTCTTCTGGCAGACCTTCTTCCTGCGCGGCGTCCTCTCGCCCTTCGCCCACGTGTCCTTCACCGCCCTGTGCGGCCTCGGCCTCGGCATCGCGGCCGAGCGCCGCTCGCTGATGCTCTACTTCGGCCTGGGCCTCGGCGGGCTGTCGCTCGGGATGGCGCTGCACGCGCTGTGGAACGGCTCGAGCTTCTTCCTCCCGGTGGACCCGGAGGCGCCGCTGGCCGGGTTCCTGCGCTACTACGTCACCGTGCAGGTGCCGATCTTCCTGCTGCTGGTGGGCATCGTGCTGTTCCTGCGCCTGCGGGAGAAGCGGATCCTGCGCCGCCAGCTGTCCGAGTACGGCAGGGCGGGATGGTTCTCGCCCGACGAGGTCGAGATGCTGGTCTCGATGCGTCGACGCCGTCGCGCCGAGACCTGGGCGGGCCGCCACGGCGCCGTCGCCCGGATGGGCATGCACGACCTGATCCGCGCCGCGATCTCGCTGGGCATGGAGCGGCACAGCGTCCTGTTCGGCCGGCCGACGGCGAGGACCCGCGCCCGCGAGCGCGAGCTGCTCGAGCAGATCACCGCCGATCGTCGCCTGATCGGTGCGCTGACCGCCCCCGTCGTCCGCGGCTGACCGTCCCGCGGGGGGCGGCCGGACGACACGGCGGGATGCGGCGGAGCCGCATCGGCGGGGACGCGACGGCGCGGTCGGCGGAGAGGCCCGGCGATGCGCGGCGTGGAGCGCCTTCGCCGTACCACTAGGATGGTGCGGCGATCCGCCACCCCATGGCGGACCATCGGAAGGAGCGAGATGTCCGGGCATTCCAAGTGGGCGACGACCAAGCACAAGAAGGCCGTCATCGATGCCAAGCGCGGCAAGCTGTTCGCCAAGCTGGTGAAGAACATCGAGGTGGCCGCACGCATGGGCGGCCCCGACCCATCGGGCAACCCGACGCTCTACGACGCCATCCAGAAGGCGAAGAAGACCTCCGTCCCCAATGACAACATCGACCGCGCCGTCAAGCGCGGCGGCGGGCTCGACGGCGGCGGCGTCGACTACGAGACGCTGATGTACGAGGGCTACGCCCCGGGCGGCGTCGCCGTGCTGGTCGAGTGCCTCACCGACAACAAGAACCGCGCCGTCTCCGAGGTGCGCCTGGCCTTCAACCGCAACGGCGGCAACATGGCGGACTCCGGCTCGGTCTCCTATCTCTTCGAGCGCCGGGGCGTGGTCACCGTCGCCAAGGGCGAGAACACCGAGGACGACCTGCTCGAGGTCGTGCTCGACGCCGGCGCCGAGGAGATCAACGACGAGGGCGAGACCTTCGAGATCCTCTCCGAGGCCACCGACGTGGTCGCCGTGCGCACCGCGCTGCAGGAGGCGGGGATCGACTACGAGAGCGCCGAGGCGCAGTTCGTGCCGACCATGCGAACCCCCGTCGACCTCGAGGGCGCGCAGAAGGCGCTCCGCCTGATCGACGCGCTCGAGGACAGCGACGACGTGCAGGCCGTCTACTCCAACCTCGACATCCCCGACGACGTCGCGGCCCAGCTGGACGAGCAGGAGTGAGCGGGCGGGACGGCGCGGCCCACGTCGGGGCCGCGCCGTCCCTCCTGACACGGGCCGCACCACCCGGACCGGGGAGAGGCCCGTTGACACCGCCGACGGCGATGCCGGGAGGGGAGGAGCGCAGATGACGACCCTGCGCGTGCTGGGGGTCGACCCCGGGCTGACCCGCTGCGGGATCGGCATCGTCGACGCGATCGGCGGACGACGCGCTCGTCTCGTCCACGCGGGCGTGATCCGCTCGGACTCCGAGGAGCCGCTCGAGCAGCGCCTGCTCGGCATCGCCCGCGGGCTGCGCGCCGTGCTCGAGGAGTTCGCCCCCGACGCCGTCGGCGTGGAGCGGGTGTTCAGCCAGTCCAACATCTCCACCGTGATGGGCACCGCGCAGGTCTCCGGCATCGCGCTGCTCGAGGCGGCGGAGCGCGGCATCCCCGTCGCGCTGCACACCCCCTCGGAGGTCAAGGCCGCCGTGACCGGCAGTGGGCGGGCGGACAAGAAGCAGATCCAGTCGGTGCTGGTGAAGGTGCTGGGCCTGGACGCGGCACCCCAGCCCGCGGACGCCTCCGATGCCGTCGCGATCGCGCTGACCCAGCTGTGGCGGGGCGGCGGCCCCGTGGCGCTGGACCGCACCGGCGGCGCCCGCACGAGCGCGCAGGCCGTATGGGCCGAGGCGGAGCGACGGGCCCGACGCGCCCGGGAACGCTCGACCTCCCGACAGTGATCGAACAGGTGTTCTAGGCTGGTGGCGTGATCGCATCCCTGACCGGGCGGGTCGTCCGCCTCGACCTCGACGCCCTCGTGCTCGAGGTGGCCGGCATCGGCTACCTCGTGCGCACCACGCCGCAGGCCCTCGCCGCGACCCGTCACGGGGCCGAGCTCACCCTGCACACCGAGCTCGTCGTCCGCGAGGACTCCCTGACCCTCTACGGCTTCCCCCAGGCGGAGGAGGCCGAGACCTTCCGCATCGTGCAGTCCGTCACCGGGATCGGCCCGCGCACGGCGCTGGCCGTGCTCGCCGTGCTCGACCCGGAGGAGCTGCGCCGCGCCGTCGCCGAGCAGGATGTGAAGACCATCACCCGCACCCCGGGCATCGGCCCGAAGGTCGCCGGCCGGATGCTCCTCGAGCTCGGCGGGAAGCTGCCCGCGCCGAGCGAGGCCTCGACGGAGGCGCCGTCGGTCCCGGGCGCGGCGCCCGGCGGCCCCGACGCCGACGTGGTCGAGGCCCTCATCGGGCTCGGCTGGGCGGAGAAGGCGGCGCGCAGCGCCGTCGAGGCCGCGCGCGAGGAGGGCGGGGAGCAGCTCGACGCCGCCGCGCTCCTGCGCACGGCTCTGCGCGGTCTCGGAGGACATCGATGAGCGCGCGGGCGGCGGGCCGCGAGGAGGAGCCGGCCGGCGGGTCCTTCGACGACGGCTCGTGGGAGGCGACCGAGGACGCGCCGCACACCGTGACGAGCCCCGAGTCGATGCCGCCCGAGCGCACCGCGGAGGCCGCGCTGCGCCCGCGTCGGCTGGAGGAGTTCGTGGGCCAGCAGGTGGTGCGCGACCAGCTCTCGCTCGTGCTCGACGCCGCCGCTGCACGTGGCCGCGCCCCCGAGCACATGCTGCTCTCGGGACCGCCGGGACTGGGCAAGACGACCCTCGCCATGATCATCGCCGCCGAGCTCTCCGCCCCGCTGCGCATCACCTCGGGACCTGCGATCCAGCACGCCGGCGATCTCGCCGCGATCCTCTCCTCCCTCGACGAGGGGGAGGTGCTCTTCATCGACGAGATCCACCGCCTCGCGCGGCCCGCCGAGGAGATGCTGTACATCGCCATGGAGGACTTCCGCGTCGACGTGGTGGTCGGCAAGGGCGTCGGGGCGACGTCGATCCCGCTGGACCTGCCGCCCTTCACCGTCGTCGGCGCCACCACCCGCGCCGGTCTCCTCCCGGCGCCGCTGCGCGACCGCTTCGGGTTCATCGGCCACCTCGACTTCTACGGCGCCGAGGAGCTGCGCGAGGTGGTGCGCCGCTCCGCCGTGCGGCTCGAGGTCGAGCTCGAGGACCGTGCCGCGATCGAGATCGCCTCCCGCTCCCGCGGCACGCCCCGCATCGCCAACCGTCTCCTGCGCCGCGTGCGCGACTGGGCCCAGGTGCGCGGCAGCGGCGCCCTCGACCTCGGCGCCGCGAAGGAGGCGCTGCGGGTCTACGAGGTCGACGACCGGGGCCTGGACCGACTGGACCGCGCGGTGCTCAGCGCCCTGTGCGGTCGTTTCGCCGGCGGGCCCGTGGGCCTGTCGACCCTCGCCGTCGCGGTGGGGGAGGAGACCGAGACGGTCGAGACGATGATCGAGCCGTATCTCGTGCGCGAGGGCTTCCTGCTGCGGACCCCGCGCGGCCGGGCGGCCGCCCCCGCCGCCTGGGAGCACCTCGGCCTCGAGCCGCCCGCAGGGGCGGAGGGCACCCCGCCCATGCTCGGCCGCTTCTGAGGCCGGGCGCCGGCCGGCCGCCTCGTGCGGAGCTCGGCGCCCCCGGGCGCCGGCTGGGAGGACCGCGGCGGACCGACGGGTACAGTGGGGCGGTCAGTCGCCCGCGGCAGGACCTCGCCCGTGCAGCAGCATGGACCCGAGGGGCTGTCCGTCGAGAGGAAAACCGTGGAGTTCCTTCCCATCCTGCTCATCATCCTCGTGATGATGCTGCCCCTGTTCCTGCTCTCCCGCAGTCAGCGCAAGGCGCAGGCCAGGCAGCAGGAGCTCGTCAAGAAGCTCGGCGTGGGCGACGAGGTGCGCACGCACTCCGGCTTCTACGGCCTCATCGTCGAGGAGTACGACGACGTGGTGGTGCTCGAGTCGGAGGACGGCACGCAGACCAAGTGGGCCCGCATGGCGATCGCGATGGCCGTGGACCCGGTCGAGGACGAGCAGGGCGAGACCCTCGAGGGCGAGACCGTCGAGGGCGAGACCGTCGAGGGTGAGACCGTCGAGGGTGTCGCCCCTGAGGGCGCCGACCCCCGGGGGGCGCAGGACGCCTCCGCCACCGGCCAGGTCCCCGGCGTCACCGTCGCCGACGAGGACCCCCGCGAGGACGGCTCCGCGCGCGGTCGCTGACCCGACCCGCGCCGCGCGCCCGACCGCGCACGACGCCGTACGACCCGCGGGGCCTCCTCGCCCCGCCCTCCGCTCCCTGGCCCGTCGTCCTGAGGAATCCCCACCATGCCTGCACGCCGCATCGCCCTGGCGACCCTTGCGGTGCTGATCCTGCTGCTCGGCGGCGGGATCGGCGCCGGGGTCTGGAAGGGTGGCTGGCAGCCCGCCCCCAAGCTCGCCCTCGACCTCGAGGGAGGCACCCAGGTCATCCTCCAGGCGCAGTCGCGCGACGGCTCCGCGATCGACGAGACCGCCATGGAGCAGGCGCGGCAGATCATGAGCCAGCGCATCAACGCGATGGGCGTGGCGGAGACCGAGATCACCGTCCAGGGCGGCACGAACATCGTCATCGACGTGCCCGGGCAGATGGATCAGCAGACCTCCGCCGCGATCCGCCAGACCGCCGCGATGTCCTTCCGCCCCGTGCTCGGCGTGGTCGCGCCCGAGGGCAGCGGCGAGGCGCTCCCCTCCGACGGCGGCGGCGCCTCCGACGCCGGGGGCGACGAGTCCGCGGGGGAGACCTCCGAGGCCCCCGCCGATCCCTCCCAGCAGCTCTTCTCCGGCCTGCTCAGCGACGACTCCTCGATGGCTCCCGCGACCGGGACCGGCGAGGGCGACCTGCCCTACCCGGCCTGGAGCATGGACTGGATGACCCCCGAGGTCCAGACCGAGCTGATGAGCGCGGACTGCGTCGACCCGGCCGCGCAGCAGGAGCGCGCCACGGAGACCGCCCCCGACGAGCCGATGGTCGCCTGCGCCCCGGACGGGAGCGCGAAGTACCTGCTGGGCCCCGAGGTCATCGCGGGCTCCTCGATCGAGGACTCCTCCGTCGCCTCGGACGTCACCCCGACCGGCCAGCCGACCGGCTACTACGTCGTGAACATGTCCTTCGACGAGACCGCCGCGGAGTCCTTCTCGACCATGACCGGCGCCCTGTACAACGGCGAGGGCGCCACCGCCGCCTTCGGCATCGTGCTGGACGGGATGGTCATCTCCGCTCCCGAGGTGCAGGAGCCCTCCCCGGGCGGCGAGGCGTCGATCTCCGGCAACTTCTCCCAGGAGCAGGCGACCCAGCTCTCGGACCAGCTGCGCTTCGGCGCGCTGCCGCTCGAGTTCGAGGTCGCCTCCGAGCAGCAGATCTCCGCCACCCTCGGGGCGGACCAGCTGCAGATGGGCCTGATCGCGGGCCTGATCGGGCTCGCGCTCGTGGTCGCCTACGCCTTCGCGCAGTACCGCCTGCTCGCGATCGTGACCACCTCGAGCCTGCTCATCATGGGCGTGCTCACCTACGCCACCCTCACGGTGCTCTCGAACATCCCCGAGATCGGCTACCGACTCTCCCTCGCGGGCGTGGTCGGTCTGATCGTCGCGGTCGCCTTCACGGCGGACTCGTTCATCGTCTACTTCGAGCGCGTGCGCGACGAGATCCGCGAGGGCCGCGGCATCGCCGCGGCCGTGGACCACGGCTGGGTCCGCGCCAAGCGCACCATCCTCGCCTCCGACACGGTCAACATCATCGCGGCTGTGGTGCTCTACCTGCTCTCCACCGGCGGCGTGCGCGGCTTCGCCTTCGTGCTGGGGCTGACCACTCTGCTGGACCTCCTGGTCGTCTTCCTGTTCACGCATCCGGTGCTGCAGGCGCTCGTGCGCACGCGATTCTTCGGGAAGGGCCATCCGTGGAGCGGCCTGGACCCGGCGCGCCTGGACCGCGACGTCCCCGCCTACGCCGGGCGCGGACGCGTCCGCCTCGGCGAGGAGCGCGGCCGCGGCGGTCGCCGCAGCGCCCGCGCGGAGGAGGAGGCGGCCGAGCGCGAGCCGATCGCGGTGCGCCGCGCCCGTGAGGCCCGGGAGGCGCGTGAGGCGCAGGAGGCCCGTGACGGGGTCCCCGCGGACGGCACCGCCGACGACGACAGCTCCGGCGACGGTGCGGCCGACGTCGGCGCCCCTGCCGACGAGGACACCGACGAGACCGAGGAGCAGGGCCGATGAGCACCACCTTCGCCACCTTCGGCAACGACCTCCACGCCGGCAGGCGGATCCTGCCGATCGTCTCCCGCCGACGCACCTGGTACCTGATCAGCGTCGTCGTCGTGGTGCTGCTGGGTGCCCTCGCGGTCGTGCGCGGGCCCAACCTCGGCATCGAGTTCACCGGCGGCTCCGAGTTCCAGATCGCCGGGGTCGCCGACACCGAGCAGTCCTCCGCCCGTGAGGTCGTGCGCGAGCACCTGCCGGACAACGAGCCGAAGGTCACCCAGCTCGGCGGCGACACCCTGCGCGTGCAGACCGAGCAGCTCGACTCGACCCAGACGGCCGAGCTCGCCGGAGAGCTCGCGGCGGCCTACGAGGTGCCCGCCGACGCGGTCTCGACCTCCTACATCGGCCCGGTGTGGAGCGGTGACGTCACCCAGAAGATGGCCCGCGGCGTCGTGGTCTTCCTGGTCCTGGTCGCCGCGATGATGGCGCTCTACTTCCGCGACCTCAAGGCGTCCCTCGCCGCGATGATCGCGCTGGGCCACGACATGCTGCTCTCCGCTGCGGTGTACGGCGTGGTCGGGTTCGAGATCACCCCCGGCACGGTCATCGGATTCCTCACCGTCATGGGCTACTCGCTCTACGACACCATCGTCGTGTTCGACAAGGTGCGGGAGAACACCGTGGACCTCACGGGCCAGCGCCGACGCACCTTCGCCGAGCTCGTCGAGCTCGCCGCGAACCAGACCCTGGTGCGGTCGATCAACACCTCCGTCGTCGCGCTGCTGCCGATCGGCTCGATCCTCGCCATCGGCGCGTTCCTGCTCGGCGCCGGCACCCTCAAGGACATCTCCCTCGCCCTGTTCATCGGGATCATCGCCGGCACCTACTCCTCGATCTTCCTCGCCCCGGGGCTGCTCGTGGACCTCCGCCGGCGCGAGGACACGATCGCTCGCCACACCCTCGCCCTCGAGCGGGCGCGCCGCGGGGAGACCGGCTCGACGTCCGAGGACTCTCCCGGGAGCCCCCGCGGAGAGGACGCCGCGACCCGCGCCGACGGCGCCGACCTCGACGCCGTCGACCCCGATGCCGCCGACCCTGCCGACGCCGACGCGGCGGACGAGGGTGAGGGGCGCACCCCGGAGGCCGACCCCGCCGACGAGGACGACGGCACCGTCGGCCGCGCCGCCGCACCCCGCTCCGCCCGGCAGCAGCCGCGCAGGACCACCCGACGCCGACGCTCCGGCAGGTGAGGAACCGATGAACGACCCGCAGACCGCCCCTGCCCCGCTCCGCACCACGGAAGAGATCCCCACCGCCGCCGAGATCGAGACGCTGCGCAGCACGCACATCGCCGAGTACCCGGACTTCCCGACCCCGGGCGTGCTCTTCCGCGACATCACCCCGCTGCTGCGCGACGCGAACGCGCTGCGCCGCATCATCCGCTACTGGACCACGTTGCTGCCCGAGGGCATCGAGTACATCGTCGGCACCGAGGCCCGCGGCTTCGTGCTCGGCGCACCGCTCGCCTACGAGCTCGGCGCCGGGTTCATCCCGGTGCGCAAGGCGGGCAAGCTCCCCGGCCGCCCGGCCGGGTTGAAGTACGAGCTCGAGTACGGCAGCGCCGAGATCCAGATCCCCGAGAACTCGCTCCCGGCCGGCGCGCGGACCCTCGTGCTCGACGACCTGCTCGCCACCGGCGGGACCGCCGCGGCGACGGTCGAGCTCACCCGACGCTTCGACGTCGAGCTGCTCGGCGCCTCCTTCCTCATCGAGCTCGAGGGCCTCGGCGGCCGCGACCTGCTGCCGGACGTTCCGCTGACCACTGTCTGGTCCATCCCCGACTGATCCCCGGGACGTCGCCGTCCGCCGCCGGCGGACGCGGCGCGCACCACTGTCGCCCGCGCGTAGACTGTGGCCTTCCAGGCAGGGAGGTGTGCATGCAGGAGCGGACCGCATCCGAGCAGGCCGGGGCCGAGGCAGGCCCGGCCGACCAGGCCGCGCGCCCTCCCGCCGCACCGCCCGCACAGCCCGATTCGCCGCGCACCCCCTCGACCGCGCCACGACGCTCCCGCTCGCGCCTGTCCTTCTTCGCCCCGCGCTCCTCCCCGGTGGATCCGCTGCTCGCACCGCTGCTGGAGACGATGACGGCGGTGAGCCCGAAGGAGAACCAGGAGCTTGTGCGCCAGGCGTACACCGTCGCCGAGCGCGCCCACCGCGGCCAGACCCGCCGCAGCGGCGACCCGTACATCACCCACCCGGTCTCGGTCGCCACGATCCTCGCCGAGCTCGGCTCGCCGGCCGATGTCGTCGCCGCCGCGCTCCTGCACGACACGGTCGAGGACACCGACTACTCCCTGGACCAGCTGCGCGCCGAGTTCGGCGAGGTCATCGCCGTCATGGTCGACGGCGTGACGAAGCTGGACAAGGTCACCTACGGCGAGGCCGCGCAGGCCGAGACCGTGCGCAAGATGATCGTGGCGATGAGCCGCGACGTGCGCGTGCTGCTGATCAAGCTCGCCGACCGCCTCCACAACGCCCGCACCTGGAAGTACGTGCCGGCCGCCTCGGCGGAGCGCAAGGCGAAGGAGACCCTCGAGATCTACGCCCCGCTCGCGCACCGCCTGGGGCTGAACACGATGAAGTGGGAGTTGGAGGACCGCTCCTTCCAGGTCCTCTACCCCAAGGTGTACGAGGAGATCGTCTCGCTGGTCGCCCAGCACGCCCCGGCGCGCGAGCAGTACCTCTCCACCGTCTCCTCCCAGATCCAGGAGGATCTCAAGAAGGCGCGGATCAAGGCCGAGGTCACCGGCCGGCCCAAGCACTACTACTCGATCTACCAGAAGATGATCGTGCGGGGCCGCGACTTCTCCGACATCTACGACCTGGTCGGCGTGAGGGTGCTCGTGGACACGGTCCGCGACTGCTACGGCGTGCTCGGCACGCTCCACGCGCGCTGGTCGCCGGTGCAGGGCCGCTTCAAGGACTACATCGCGCTGCCGAAGTTCAACCTGTACCAGTCGCTGCACACCACCGTGATCGGCCCGACCGGCAAGCCGGTCGAGGTCCAGATCCGCACCCGCGAGATGCACCGTCGGGCCGAGTACGGCGTCGCCGCGCACTGGAAGTACAAGGCGATGGCGGGCGGCCAGGGCGGCGGCGAGTCCGCGGCGATCACGAACGACGCCGCCTGGCTGCGCCAGCTGATGGACTGGCAGAAGGAGACCACCGACTCCGGCGAGTTCCTGGACTCGCTGCGGTTCGAGATCAACACGCAGGAGGTGTACGTCTTCACGCCGAAGGGGGACGTGCTCGCCCTGCCGCAGGGCTCGACCCCGGTCGACTTCGCCTACTCGGTCCACACCGAGGTGGGGCACCGCACCATCGGGGCCCGGGTGAACGGGCGCCTGGTCTCCCTGGAGTCCGCGCTCGCCACCGGCGACGTCGTGGAGGTCTTCACCTCGAAGTCCGCCGACGCCGGCCCCAGCCGGGACTGGCTCGGCTTCGTGAAGTCCCCGCGGGCGCGCAACAAGATCCGCCAGTGGTTCTCGAAGGAGCGTCGCGAGGAGGCGCTGGAGCGGGGCAAGGAGGAGCTCGCCAAGGCGCTGCGCCGGCAGGACCTGCCCATGCGCCGCCTGCTCACCCACGACACGCTCGCCACGATCGCCTCGGAGCTCAACCTCGGCTCGATCGATGCGCTGTACACCTCGATCGGCGAGGGTCACACCGGCGCCCAGCACGTGGTCGAGAAGCTTCGCGCCTCCTTCGGCGGCGCCGACGGGGCGGAGGAGGACCTCGCCGAGATCACCCTGCCCTCGAAGGTCCGCCCTCGGGGCAGTCGCGCCGAACGGCACACGGCGGAGACGGACCAGGGCGTGATCGTGGGCGGCCACGCCGACCTCTGGGTCAAGCTCGCCAAGTGCTGCGCTCCGGTGCCGGGCGATCCGATCGTCGGCTTCATCACCCGCGGCTCGGGGATCTCCGTGCACCACACCAGCTGCACCAATGCGACCCAGCTCCAGCAGCAGCAGCCCGATCGCATGGTCGAGGCGAGCTGGTCCGGGCGGCACTCCACCGCCTATCTCGTGCACATCAAGGTCGAGGCGCTGGACCGTCCCCGACTCCTCACCGATCTGGCGCTGGTGATCTCGGAGCAGCAGGTCAATCTGCAGTCCGCCTCGGCGCAGTCGAACACCGACCGGCTCGCGACGACCTTCTTCTCCTTCGAGCTGGCCGATCCCGCGCACCTCCAGTCCGTGCTCGCCCAGGTCAGGCGCGTCGAGGGCGTCTATGACGTCTACCGCGTCACGGCCGACGGCCGGCCCGTCGGCCTCGGCGCACCGCTCACGGCGAGCTGAGAGGCCCGGTCCGCTCCGACCGTGCTGTGATCAGCGGACCCTCGAGGCGCACCCCCGCGAGCGGCCGCACCGTGGGCGGCTGCTCCGGGGCCCGTCGCGGCCCGCACCGTCCGGTCCCGTCCTGCTGTGCCGTGTCCGACCGCGCCGCGAGCGGTGTGAGCGCCCGGTCCAGCCGCTCCCGGGCCTCCTGCACGCCGGGATGCCGGTGCAGCCGGTGCAGATGCGCGCGCAGCTCCTCGTGCTCCACCAGACCCGCCCGTTCGAGCCGCCTCAGCAGCGGGCGGGCGATCGCCTCGGGGCTGAAGCGCAGCAGGTCCGAGGCGGTGCGGCGGGGCGTGGTCACGGGCGCGCCGCCGACGGTGTCGATGTCGCCCGGGCCGAGCCGGGCATGGCGCTGGACCACGCCGGCGAGGATCCCTCGGTGCGCCGGGGAGAGCAGCTCGAGCGATGCCGGCGGCCGACCGCCCAGATGCACCCAGGCGGCGCTCCTCCCGGCGATCACGTGATGGGACTGCAGGTGCTCCCCGAGGGCGCAGCCGAGCGCCAGGGCCCGGCGCACCGAGGTCCCGAGGAGATCCGGGGGCAGGAACACCCCGGGCAGCAGTCGGACGATCTCCCCGCGGGCGACCATCGCGGCGGTGGTGGGGGTCTCCTCCCAGCGCTGCAGCTCGGCGCCGAGGGGGAGGGCGAGGTCCGCCGCGTGATGCGACCAGGCCGCGCACAGCCCGATCGGGCGTAGCCTCACAGATGGGGGCGGGCGGTCGCAGGGCGGGGGAGCGTCCTGTGCGGGCTCGTCGGCGAGGAGCTCGCGCAGCACGGGGTCCGCCACGGCGTCGCGGAGCGCGGCGTCGACGGGCACTCCGAGGGCGGGTGCGGTGAGAACGGGCGCGGTGAGGGCGGGCGCGGCAGCGGCGAGGGTCTCCATGCATCGACCCTGGCCCCCACCGGTCCGCACGGCAACGCCCCGCCCGTCCCTGTGGACGAGCGGGGCAGTGGGGAGGAGAGGTGCGCGGCGCCGGCGGCCGGCGCGCGGGCGCCTCAGCCCAGGTCGCGGGCGGAGCGCTCGATCACGGCGAGCCACTCCTTGCGGGCCTCGAGCGCCGCCTCGGCCTCCGCGATTTTCTTCGGGTCGCCGCCGGCGCGGGCCTTCTCCAGCGCCTCCTCGTAGGAGGCGATCGCGGAGTGCAGCTGCGAGGACGCACCCTCGACGCGCGCCTTGGTGCGCGGATCGGTGCGGCGCCACTCGGCCTGCTCGGCGTCCTTCACGGAACGCTCGACGGCCCGCAGGCGGTCGTCGATCCGGCGCATGTCGCCGCGAGGCACCTTGCCCGCCTCCTCCCAGCGGTCCTGGATCGAGCGCAGCGCGGACTTCGCCGCGTCGAGGTCCTTGCCCGGGTCGAGCGCCTCGGCCTCGACCAGCAGCGCCTCCTTCACCTCGAGGTTCTTGCGCTGCTCGGCCTCGGTCTCGTGGAGGTCCGCGTTGCGCGCCGCGAAGAACGTGTCCTGGGCGGCCTTGAACCGCTTCCACTGGGCGTCGTCCTTCTTGCGGCTGCCGCGCGGCGCACGACGCCACTGGTCCATGAGGTCCTTGTACGCCCGGACCGTCGGACCCCAGTCGGTGGAGTCCTGCATCGCCTCGGCGCGGGCGATGAGCTCCTCCTTCTGCGCGGCGGCCTCGGCATGCCGCTCGTCGAGCTGGGAGAAGAACTGCTTGCGCATCCGGTCGAAGGAGGCGCGGGCGGCCGAGAGCCGCTTCCACAGCGCCTCCTCGGTGGGGCGGTCCAGACCGATGTCCTCGGACTGCATCTGCTTCCACGTCGGGACCATCTGACGCATCGTCTCGCCGGCGTTCTTCCAGGAGATCTGCTCCGGGTCGGTGGCGACCAGGGCCTCGATCGACTCGACGAACTCGGTGCGGCGACGGGTCGCGGCCTCCCGGCCCTCGGCCCGCTTCGCCTCGAGCGCCCGGATCTTCTCCTTGGCCTGCTCGCGCAGCTCGGAGGCGCGTGCGCGCAGCGCCGGGACGTCGCCGACGACCTGCGGCTCCTTCATGTTCTTGCGCAGGTTCTCCAGGAGCCGGTTGAGCTCGTTCTGGGTGTGCTCGGGCGCGGTGAGGGCGGAGGCGGTCTGGTCGAGGAAGGCGACCAGGTCCAGGTACCCCTTCGCGAAGGGCTCGAGCGCGGCGTCGTGGTCGGTCTCGGTCGTGGTGCCGATCGTGCGCACCTGGGTGCCGTCCTGGACGGTGACGGTGCCGTCCTCCGCCACGCTGCCGAAGGCCTTCGCCGCGGCGATCTCGGCGGGGTCGTGCTCGGCGGCCGCGGGAGCGACGGGCAGCAGCGCCGCCGTCGGCTTCCTCCCCGCCAGCGCGGCGGGGGAGGGGGCGGCCGGGCGCGGGCGGGGACCGCCCGGCGCGGGCTTCGGCACGGGAGTCGGTGCAGGCGTCGACGGCGTCGCCGCGGTGGAGGCGCCCGCTCCCGCGGCGGGGGCCGCGTCGTCGGCGGGAGTCGCGTCGTCCGAGGAGGTCGTGGCCTCCGAGGCGGTCGTGTCGGCCGCGGAGGACTCCCCGGTCGAGGCGCTCTCCTCGGTCGTGGTGCTCTGCTCGGCCTCGACGCCGTGCTCGGCCGCTGCGGCCGGCTCGCCGTTCTCGGCGGCGGCGACGGGACCGGCCTTCTCGGCGGCGGTCGCCTGCTCCGAGGTCGACAGTTCCGCGGTCGCCTGCTCGGCGGCCGTGGTCTGCGCCTCGGGGGTGGAGGGCTCCGCGGAGGTCTGCTCGGCCGTGGCGTCGACGACGGCGTCGGCGGGCTGGGCGGCTGCCTGGTCGGCGGGGAGGGAAGTCTCGGACTCGCTCACGATGAGCTCCTTCGATGGGATCCGCTGCGGGGCGGGACACTGCCGTCACCAGGACGGCCGGGCTGATGGGTGCTCGTCACGGACGGACCGGGGCGACCACGTCACGGAACTCTACAGCGGAGCGCGCCGGCGTTCCGCCTCGTCCGGCGCCGTGCGACCGCACCTCGGGCACGCCCGGCCCCGAGAGGGGATAATGGGCGCGCACCGCAGACGACCAGAAGGAAGTGCACCGCATGGCGAAGATCGCCGCCCTGTCAGGATTCCCGGAGTGGCTCCCCTCCGAGCGCCTCGTCGAGCAGCACGTGATCGACGTGTTCCGGGAGGTCGCCGAGCTGCACGGGTTCTCCGGCATCGAGACGCGCGCGGTCGAGCCGCTCGAGCAGCTGCTGCGCAAGGGCGAGATCGACAAGGAGGTGTACGTGCTGCGCCGCCTCCACGCCGAGGAGGGCGACGAGGACACCGGCGCCGACCGCTCCCGCACCCTCGGCCTGCACTTCGACCTCACCGTCCCGCTCGCGCGCTACGTGCTCGAGCACCAGAACGACCTCGCCTTCCCCTTCCGGCGCTACCAGATCCAGAAGGTGTGGCGCGGCGAACGCCCCCAGGACGGCCGGTTCCGCGAGTTCTACCAGGCCGATCTCGACGTGATCGGCCAGGACACCCTGCCCGGCCACGTCGAGGCCGAGGTCGCGATCGTGATGGCGGAGATCCTCTCGCGCCTGCCGCTGCCGCAGGTGAGCATCCACGCCAACACCCGCCGCCTCTCCGAGGGCTTCTTCCGCGCGATCGGCTTCGAGGACCACACCCCCGTGCTGCGCGCCCTGGACAAGCTCCCGAAGATCGGCGCCGACGCCGTGGCCGCCCTGCTGCACGACGAGGCCGGCGCGAGCGAGGAGCAGGCGCAGAAGGCGCTCGCCTTCGCCTCGATCCGCACCCGTGACGCCTCCTTCGCCCAGCAGGTCCGCGACCTCGGCGGAAGCGGCGAGATGGTCGAGGAGGGCATCGCCGAGCTCACCGCCGTCATCGAGCGGGTCGAGGCGGCCGTGCCCGGCATGATCGTCGCGGACCTCTCGATCGCCCGAGGCCTGGACTACTACACCGGCACCGTGTTCGAGAGCTTCGTCGCCGGGCACGAGTCGCTCGGCTCGATCTGCTCCGGCGGGCGCTATGACCGCCTCGCCTCCGACAACCGCCACACCTATCCCGGCGTCGGCCTCTCCATCGGCCTCTCGCGGCTGGTCTCCCGCCTCGTCTCGGCCGGGATGGCGGCCCCGAGCCGCGCGGTCCCCACCTGCGTGCTCGTCTCGGTCGCCGACGAGGAGCACCGGGGCCGCAGCGACGCGGCCGCCCGAGCGCTGCGCGCCCGCGGCATCTCCTGCGAGGTGGCCCCGAGCGCCGCGAAGTTCGGCAAGCAGATCCGCTACGCCGACCGCCGCGGCATCCCCTTCATCTGGTTCCCCGGCGAGGAGGGCACCGGCGGAGAGGTCAAGGACATCCGCAGCGGCGACCAGGCCGCGGCCGACGCCACCACCTGGCAGCCCCCCGCCGAGGACCTGCGCCCGCGCGTCCTCGCCGCCCAGGAGGACCAGACGGACTGACGGCCCGTCCGACCGCCGGCGGATGAGCTGGCTCACATCGCGGCCCTGGGGGAATGACCCCCGGGGCCGCGGCGTTCCAGCGGTCATGGCTACGCTCACTCTGAC
This sequence comes from Brachybacterium paraconglomeratum, assembly GCF_003994255.1. Classification (GTDB taxonomy): domain Bacteria; phylum Actinomycetota; class Actinomycetes; order Actinomycetales; family Dermabacteraceae; genus Brachybacterium; species Brachybacterium conglomeratum. The sequence continues at coordinate 51,981 of NZ_ML133864.1, forward strand.
CACCGAGAACCACGACAAGACCGTCGAGGACGGCATCGTCCTGATCGACTTCTGGGCGGGCTGGTGCGTGCCGTGCCAGCGCTTCTCCCCGATCTACGAGGAGGCCTCGGAGACGCACGAGGACGTCACCTTCGCGAAGGTCGACACCGAGGACCAGCAGGACCTCGCCATGCGCTACGGCGTCACCTCCATCCCGACCCTCGTCGCCTACCGCGAGGGCATCCCGGTCTTCTCCCAGGCCGGCGCCCTGCCGCAGTCCGCGCTCGAGGACCTCATCGGCCAGGTGAAGAACCTGGACATGGACGAGGTCCGCAAGGCCTACGCCGAGGCCCAGCAGAAGCAGGGCTGATCCCTCAGCAGGGTCGACCCCGGTCGCGCCCCGCGACCCCGACGACGACAGGACCCCGCCACCCGGGAGGGTGGCGGGGTCCTGTCTGTGCGGAGGCGGTGCGCCGCGAGATGCCCGGCGGAGCCGTGCACCGCCGAGCTCACGCCCCGGGCAGCCCCACCGAGGCGGGGCCGGCCCCGGGGCGGGAGCGGCGCTCAGCCCTCCCGGCGGAAGGGGCGGCGCCTGCCCTCGGGGCGGCCGCCGCGGTCGTCACGGCGCGGACGGTCGTCGCGGCGGAAGGGACGCTCGGCGTCACGACGCGGGCCCTTGCCCCCGCGCGGCCCGCGGTCCGGGCCGATGCGCAGCTCGCGACCGCCGAGCTTCGCCCGGCTGATGCGGTCCATCTGCTCCGGGGTGAGCGAGCCGCGGATCTGGACCAGCGAGAAGTGCGGGAAGATCTGGATCTTGCCGATGTCCTTGCCGTGCAGGCCGCCCTCGCCGGTCATGGCGCCGACGATGCCCGGCGGGCGCGCGCCGTGGGAGTGGCCGACCCCGACCTTGTAGGAGGTGTACCCGCGCTCCGTCGGCGTCGCCTCCCGCGGGCCGCGGTCGCCGCGCTCGCGGTCGTCGCCGCGCAGCTGCGCGCCGGTGAACTCCTCGTCCTCCGTCGCCGCGCCGGGGCCCTCGTCGCCCACGGTCATCGCGCCGAGCACGGCGGCGAGCTCGAGCGGGTCGATCTCGTTCTCGGCGACGAACTCGCCGATCAGCTCGCGGTACAGCTCCAGACGGCCGCGCTCGATCCGCTCGGGGACCTGGGTCAGCAGTGCGGCGAGGCGATGCTTGGAGACGTCGCGGGGCGAGGGGATGTCCGCCTCGGCGAGGGTCTGCTTGGTGGCGCGCTCGATGTTCTTCAGCGCACGGCGCTCGTGCGGGCCGATGAAGGTCAGCGCCTCGCCGGTGCGGCCCGCGCGACCGGTGCGGCCGATGCGGTGGACGTACGACTCCGCCTCCTTGGGCACGTCGAAGTTCACCACCAGGCCGATCCGCTCGACGTCCAGGCCGCGGGCGGCGACGTCGGTGGCGACGAGCACCTGCAGGGAGCCGTCGCGGAGCCGCTCGACGATCTTCTCGCGCTCCTTCTGCGGCACGTCGCCGCTGATCGACGCCGCGATCAGGCCGCGGGCCACCAGCGCGGAGCCCACCTCCTCGGCGGCGGCGCGGGTGCGCACGAAGACGATCGCCGCCTCGGCGGACGAGGTGGCCAGCACGCGGGCGAGCGCGCCGGTGCGGTGCTTGAAGGGCACCACGGCGTAGGTCTGGGTGACGCTCTTGACGGTGGAGGACTGCGGGGTGACGCTCACGCGCACCGGGTCCTTCATGTGGGTCTGCGCCACGCGCTGGATCGCGGCGGGCATCGTGGCGGAGAACAGTGCGACCTGACGGCTCTCGGGGGAGTGGGAGAGGATCTCCTCGACGTCCTCCGCGAAGCCCATGCGCAGCATCTCGTCGGCCTCGTCCAGGACCGCGAAGCGGATCGTGTCCAGCTTGAGGTTCGCGCGACGCATGTGGTCCATCACGCGGCCGGGGGTGCCGACGACGACCTGGGCGCCGCGGGAGAGCGCGCGCTCCTGCGGGCCGTAGGGGGAGCCGCCGTACAGGGCGACCACGTCGAGCCCGCCCATGGAGGTGGCGAAGGAGGAGATCGCGTCGGCGACCTGCATCGCGAGCTCACGGGTCGGGGCGAGCACCAGCGCCTGCACCTCGCGGACGGACGGGTCCACGGCGGCCAGCAGCGGCAGGCCGAAGGCGGCCGTCTTGCCGGTGCCGGTCTGGGCGACGCCGATCACGTCGCGGCCCTCGAGCAGCGAGGGGATCGCCTGCGCCTGGATCGCCGAGGGGGTGGTGAAGCCGAGCTCGTCGACCGCGCGGCGCAGCGGCGCCGGCAGGTCGATGTCGTCGAAGCTGGGCCCGGCCGGGGCCTGGGGCTCCTCGGCGGCCGACGGGGCGATCCCGCTCCGCGCGCCCGCCCCCTCGGTGCTCTCGGTCACGGTCTCGGCAGGGACGTCGGACCCGGCGGCGGGGTCGACGGCATCGGAGGCAGGGCGGGATTCGGTCATGGCGTCCTTACGACGGTCAGGGGTTTCAACAGGCCCCAACAGGTCGCAGGGCGTGGCTGCCCATACATTCCGCGCTGCGAGCGTCATGCGCGGGGCACGGCATGCTCGGGCGGACTCGGGCGGAAGGACCTGCGCTTCGGCAGGTCGAACAGATCTCGAGTCTACGGGGGAGAGGGCCCGCTCCGACAGGTCGGCGGTGGCGAGATCCCTCACCTCGGACGGTAGGCTGGCCTCTCCGCGCACCCCGTGCGCCGGACCCCGCGCGCCCCGCGCCGGGGAGCCATCGACCCCCGACACCGCGAAGGACATCCCGTGCTGCGCACCCACACCGCCGGTGAGCTCCGCCAGGAGCACATCGGACAGACCGTCACCCTCACCGGCTGGATCGGCCGTCGCCGTGACCACGGCGGCGTGACGTTCCTCGATCTGCGCGACGCCGCGGGCGTCACCCAGGTCGTCGTGCGCGAGGACGAGGCGATGCACCTGCGCAGCGAGTACGTGCTGAAGGTGACCGGCTCCGTCGACCGCCGCCCCGAGGGCAACGAGAACCCGCAGCTGCCCACCGGCGAGATCGAAGTCACCGCGACCGAGGTCGAGGTGCTCAGCACCTCCGCGCCGCTGCCCTTCCAGCTCGACGAGCACAGCGAGGTGGGTGAGGAGACCCGCCTGCGCTACCGCTACCTCGACCTGCGCCGGCAGGGCCCGGCCGCCGCGATGCGCCTGCGCTCCGAGGTCAACCGCGCCGCGCGCGACACCCTCCTGGACCAGGGCTTCGTCGAGGTCGAGACCCCGACCCTGACCCGCTCCACCCCCGAGGGCGCCCGTGACTTCCTGGTCCCCGCGCGCCTCGCGCCCGGCTCCTGGTACGCGCTGCCGCAGTCCCCGCAGCTGTTCAAGCAGCTGCTCATGGTGGGCGGCATCGAGAAGTACTTCCAGCTCGCCCGCTGCTACCGCGACGAGGACTTCCGCGCCGACCGCCAGCCCGAGTTCACCCAGCTCGACGTCGAGATGAGCTTCGTGGACCAGGAGGACGTGATCGCGCTGGCCGAGCAGATCCTCTCCGCCGTCTGGGCGAAGGCCGGCCACGAGATCTCCGGCCCCTTCCCGCGCATCACCTACGCAGAGTCGATGCGCCGCTACGGCTCGGACAAGCCCGACCTGCGCTTCGACCTCGAGCTGGTCGAGATGACCGAGTACTTCGCGGACACGCCCTTCCGCGTGTTCCAGGCCCCCTACGTCGGCGCGGTCGTCATGGCCGGCGGCGCCTCCCAGCCCCGTCGCCAGCTCGACGCCTGGCAGGAGTGGGCCAAGCAGCGCGGCGCGAAGGGGCTCGCCTACGTGCTGGTCCAGGAGGACGGGACCCTCACCGGCCCCGTCTCCAAGAACATCTCCGAGCAGGAGAAGGCAGGTCTGCTCGAGAAGACCGGCGCGGCCCCCGGCGACTGCGTCTTCTTCGCCGCCGGCGAGCCGAAGAGCTCCCGTGCCCTGCTCGGCGCGGCCCGGAACGAGATCGCCGAGAAGCTCGGGCTCATCGACGAGGACGCCTTCGCCTTCGTGTGGGTCGTCGACGCGCCGATGTTCGAGCCCGCCGCGGACGCCCGCGCGGCCGGTGACGTCGCCGTGGGCGGCGGCGCCTGGACCGCGGTCCACCACGCCTTCACCTCGCCGAAGCCCGAGTTCCTCGACACCTTCGACACGGACCCCGGCTCCGCGCTCGCCTACGCCTACGACATCGTCTGCAACGGCAACGAGATCGGCGGCGGCTCGATCCGCATCCACTCCCAGGACGTGCAGCAGCGCGTCTTCGAGGTGATGGGGATCGGCGCCGAGGAGGCGCAGGAGAAGTTCGGCTTCCTTCTGGACGCCTTCCAGTTCGGCGCCCCGCCGCACGGTGGCATCGCCTTCGGCTGGGACCGGATCGTGGCGCTGCTGGCCGGGGAGGAGTCGATCCGCGAGGTCATCGCCTTCCCCAAGACCGGCAACGGCTACGACCCCCTGACCGCGGCCCCCGCCCCGATCACGCCGCAGCAGCGCAAGGAGGCGGGCGTCGACGCGAAGCCCGCCGCGAAGGACGCGCCGCAGGGCGAGACGGGCACCGCCTCCCCGAAGGCCTGAGCCCTCTGCACACGAGAACGGCCGACGCGAGTGATCGCGTCGGCCGTTCTCGTGGTCCCGGGGAGTCGCTCAGCGAGGCGCCTCGCCGTGCTTGATCTGCGGCTTCGGCAGGCGGAAGCGGCGGATCTGGATCGCTCGCATGATCCCGTAGCCGACCAGGCCCTGGCCCACCGAGCCGAAGCGCTCGGTGAGCTTCGCGCGCAGGGAGCGGCGCAGGACGAGGCTGTCGATCACGCACAGCGCGATGCCGCCCCACAGCACGACGATCATGCCCGTGCTCATCGCGGTGGTGATCTCCGGACGGATCAGAGGCAGCACCAGCGCCACCAGCATGAACACCAGCGCGATCGGGAAGAAGTACTCGGCGACGTTGCGGCGCGAGTCCACGACGTCGCGCACGTAGCGGCGCTCGGGGCCGCGGTGCTGCGCCGGCATCTTCCGCTCGTCGCCGGTCACCAGCGCCTGCTGCGCCTCCATGCGCTCCTGGGAGGCGCGCTCGCGATCGCGCTTCCGCGCCTCCTTGCGGTCGTCGACGACCAGCGGACGGCGGCGCGCCGCCTCGGCCTCCTTGCGGGTGCGCGTGGGGCGACCCTTGGTGCCGGGGCGGGAGGGGGCCGAGGACTGCTCGACGGGATGCGGGGGCTCGGACTTGCGGAAGATCACCGGGGCATTCTAGGCGACGGGGACGGGAGCCGCCTGGGACCCCTGCGAGGGCCTGCCCCGTGCTCGGGTCCGTCGCCCGGCCGCGGCGGTACCGTGAGGGCCATGAGCCTGAACGAAGACCCCGTCTCGCCCACCGCCGACGCCGCCTCCCCGGAGGAGGTTAAGGCGCTGCGCGAGCGTCTGGATCCCCTGCTCCCCGCCGCGATCGAGGATCTGAAGGATCTGGTGCGGATCCCGTCGATCGCCTTCGAGGGCTACGACCAGGAGCCCGTGCGCCGCAGCGCCGAGGCCGTCGCCGAGCTGCTGCGCGGCGCCGGCATGCAGCAGGTGGACATCGAGTCCGTCGCGGGCGGGAGCCCCGCGGTCATCGGACGCAGCCCGGCCGCCCCGGGTCGCCCGACGGTGCTGCTCTACGCGCACCACGACGTGCAGCCCACCGGCGAGGTCTCCGACTGGAGCAGCGACCCCTTCGAGCCCGTCGAGCGCGACGGCCGCCTCTACGGGCGCGGCGCGGCCGACGACAAGGCCGGCATCATGGCCCACGTCACCGCGCTGCGCCTGGTGGGCGAGGAGCTCGCGGCCGACGGCATCGGCGTGAGCGTCTTCGTCGAGGGCGAGGAGGAGGCGGGCTCCCCGACGTTCCGTCCCTTCATCGAGGCGCACCGCGACGCCCTCGCGGCGGACCTCATCATCGTCGCGGACTCCGCGAACTGGGCGGTGGGCACCCCGGCCCTGACCACGAGCCTGCGCGGCCTGGTCGACCTCGTGGTCGAGGTGCGGGCCCTGGACCACGCCGTCCACTCCGGCCTCTTCGGCGGCCCCGTGCTCGACGCCCTCACCCAGCTCAGCCGCCTGCTCGCCACCCTGCACGACGAGGACGGCACGGTCGCCGTCGAAGGGCTGCGCCGCGCCGAGGACCCGAGCGTCGAGATGGACGAGGCAGGCTTCCGCCGCGACGCCGGCGTCGTCGAGGGGGCCGAGCTCTCCGGCGAGGGGCCGCTGACCGCGCGACTGTGGACCCGTCCGGCGCTGTCGGTGATCGGCATCGACGCCCCCTCCGTGCGCGACGCGTCGAACACTCTCGTGCCCGTCGCCCGCGCGAAGGTGTCGCTGCGGATCCCGCCGGGCGAGGACCCCGAGCGCGCCATGGAGGCGCTGACCGCCCACCTAGAGTCCCACGCCCCGTCCACGGCGAAGGTCACGATCCACCGTGGAGAGCTGGGCCGCCCCTTCAGCGCCGCGCAGAGCTCGGCCGCGATGGACCTCGCCCGCCGCTCCTTCGCACGAGCCTGGGACACCGAGGCGGTGGACACCGGGCTCGGCGGCTCCATCCCGTTCATCGCCGACCTGCTCGAGGTCTTCCCGCAGGCCGAGGTGCTCGTCACGGGGGTCGAGGACCCCGAGTCCCGTGCGCACGGCATCGACGAGTCCCTCCACCTCGGGGAGTTCGCGAAGGTCTGCCTGGCCGAGGCCCTGCTGCTGCGCGGCGCCGGCGCGCTCGCGGAGAGCACCTCGCAGATCCGCGACGGGGACGGGGCATGAGCGGCCAGGGACCGGGCCGCCAGGGCGCCGGGGCCAGCCGGGGGAGCGGGCAGCAGCCCGCGCCGGTCTCCCCGCTGATGATCCCGCTGCTGGTGCTGGGCCTCGCGATCGGCTTCCTCTCCGGCTACTTCCTGCTGTGGTGGGGCGCGCTCGTGGTCCTCGGCGTGATCGTCGCGGCCGTCTCGCTCGTGCTCAGGGGCCGCAGCCGGGACGGCGCCACGGGCGCGATCGCCGGCGTGCTCCTCGGGTACGCGGGCGTGATCCTGGTGGCGCTCTTCCGCGGCGCGCTGTGACAGCGGCCGGGAGGGGGAGCGGCTCCGCGCCCGCCGGCCGCGGCGCCAGGGGCCGTTCCCGTCGGCCGGTGCACGGACGTGAGGCGGCTCGCCGCCGACGGTCCTCCCCGTTCCCGGCGGCCGAGGCGTATCCTGGACGGAATCGAGCTTCGAGGAGGACCGCATGACCACGACCACCACCGAGCGCCCCGCCGCGGCGCACGGCGTCACCCTCACGTCCGGCGCCGCACAGAAGGTCACGAGCCTGCTGGAGCAGGAGGGCCGTGACGACCTCCGCCTGAGGATCGCGGTGCAGCCCGGCGGCTGCTCCGGGCTGATCTACCAGCTCTACTTCGACGAGCGCCTGATGGACGACGACCAGGTCGTCGACTTCGAGGGCGTCGAGGTGATCGTCGACAAGATGAGCAGCCCCTACCTCAGCGGTGCCGTCATCGACTTCTCCGACACCATCGAGAAGCAGGGCTTCACGATCGACAACCCCAACGCGGGCAGCTCCTGCGCCTGCGGCGACTCCTTCTCCTGAGTCCCGCCCCGCCGAGCCGAAGGGCCCGGGCCGCGTCCTCGCGACGTGGCCAGGGCCCTTCGGCATGCGCCGCGCGCCCGGTGACCGCGCCCTCCCGGGGCGCTGCGGATGTGACCGTCGCGACGTGCAGATCACGGACCGGTCACGGCGCCGCGAAAGGGGAGGTCCACGGTGAGTCGAAGTGCCCGCACCACCCGTCGGACGCCGTATGATGACGAGGTGCCGTCAAGTGACGGGCCTTCCCGGGTCCGCCACGGCTCGCTCCTCAGGGGCGGGCGCGGCACTGTGGGTGTGTTCAGCCCACGTCAGTACCAGCTCCGCGCCGCGGAGCCGCCCCGGAACCTCCCTCCGGGACGGCGACGAGGGCAGGAGACGACGAGCGGAAGGTCATCCCCTGTGATCCCCCAGGTCCCCAAGCGCGCGCGGCGCGGCCGCCGCGCAGCGGCAGCCGGCCTCGCCCTGGCCACACTGGTCCTCGCCGGTTGCACCCAGGCGCAGCAGCGCGGGTTCCTCCCCGGCCCCGACGACGGCCAGGAGGTCACCAACCAGACCGAGAGGATCACGAACCTCTGGGTCGGCTCCTGGTCCGTGCTGATCCTCGTCGGCCTCATCATCTGGGGCCTGACCATCTGGTGCGCGGTGGCCTACCGCCGCCGGAAGAACGACAAGGGCTTCCCGATCCAGCTGCGCTACCACGTGCCGCTCGAGCTGATGTTCACCCTCGTGCCCGTGGTGATGGTGCTGACGCTCTTCTACTTCACCCAGCGAGATACGCGCGAGGTGGAGATGCACGTCGCCGAGCCTGATGTGACCGTCAACGTCGTCGCCAAGCAGTGGAGCTGGGACTTCAACTACGTCGACGACAACGTCCACGAGCCCGCTGGGGTGCAGTCCTTCGCCACCGGCGAACCGGGCGCCGAGGAGTCGCTGCCCGTGCTGTGGGTGCCCGTCGACCAGACCGTCGAGTTCCGCCTCGACTCGCGCGACGTCATCCACTCGTTCTGGGTCGTGGACTTCCTGTACAAGAAGGACATGATCCCGGGGCGCACCACGAGCTTCCAGGTCACGCCGACACGCATCGGCGAGTACTCCGGCAAGTGCGCCGAGCTGTGCGGCGAGTACCATTCGGACATGCTCTTCACGCTGAAGGTCGTGTCCCAGGAGGACTACGACGCGCACATGGAGGAGCTGCGCCAGCAGGGCAATGAGGGCCAGCTCGGCGTGGACCTCAACCGCAACGAGGAGGAGTGGAGCATGCGCGAGAAGGTTGACGACGCCGGTCCTCGCTACACCGAGGAGACGGCGACCCGCGGCAACGAGGGAGACGACCAGTGAGCACCGACGTCACCGCCTCGCCGAGCACCACGGCGCCCGCGCGGTTCCAGGAGGAGCGCCCCACCAACCTGGGGAGCCAGTTCTTCAAGCTCCTGACCACCACCGATCACAAGCTGATCGGCATGATGTACATGGGCATGGCGTTCGCGTTCTTCGCGTTCGGCGGCCTGCTCGCGCTCGGCATCCGCGCCGAGCTGTGGGAGCCTGGGCTGCAGGTCGTGGTCTCCAAGGACCAGTACAACCAGCTGTTCACCATGCACGGCACGATCATGCTGCTGATGTTCGGCACGCCGCTGTTCAACGGCTTCGCGAACTACCTCGTGCCGCTCCAGATCGGCGCCGTGGACATGGCCTTCCCGCGGCTGAACATGTTCGCCTTCTGGATCACGCTGTTCGGCTCGCTCATCGTGGTGGCCGGCTTCCTCACCCCGCAGGGCGCCGCGTCCTTCGGGTGGTTCGCCTACGCGCCGCTGTCGGACACGACGTTCTCGCCCGGCCTGGGCGGTGACCTGTGGGTCTTCGGCTTGGCGTTGCAGGGCTTCGGCACGATCCTGGGCGCGGTCAACTTCATCACCACGATCATCTGCATGCGCATGCCCGGCATGACCATGTTCCGCATGCCGATCTTCACCTGGAACGCCCTGATCACCGGTGTGCTGGTGCTCATGGCCTTCCCTACGCTCGCCTCGGCCCTGCTGGCGCTCGGCGCCGACCGCCGCTTCGACGCGAACATCTTCGACCCCGCCAACGGCGGTCCGATCCTGTGGCAGCACCTGTTCTGGTTCTTCGGCCACCCCGAGGTGTACATCCTCGCACTGCCCTTCTTCGGCATCGCCTCGGAGATCATCCCGGTGTTCTCGCGCAAGCCGATCTTCGGCTACAAGACCCTGGTGGGCGCGACGATCTCGATCGCGGCGCTGTCGGTGACCGTGTGGGCGCACCACATGTACACCACCGGCGCAGTCATGCTGGACTTCTTCGCCTTCATGACGATGCTCATCGCCGTGCCCACGGGCGTGAAGTTCTTCAACTGGATCGGCACGATGTGGAGGGGGTCGCTGACCTTCGAGACGCCGATGCTGTTCACGCTCGGCTTCCTCACCACCTTCATCTTCGGCGGCCTGACCGGCGTCATCCTGTCCTCGCCGGTGCTCGACTTCCCCCTCTCAGACACCTATTTCGTGGTCGCCCACTTCCACTACGTGATGGCCGGCACCGTGGTCTTCGAGATGTTCGCGGGCTTCTACTTCTGGTGGCCCAAGATGTTCGGCTACAAGCTCAGCGAGGGCATCGGCAAGCTCCACTTCTGGCTGCTGACCATCGGCTTCCACATGACCTTCCTGATCCAGCACTGGCTGGGCGTGGCCGGCGCACCGCGTCGGTACGTGAACTACCTCGCCGAGGACGGCTTCGACTGGATGAACCAGATCTCGACCGTCGGCGCGTTCATCATGGGCGTCTCCACCCTGCCCTTCCTCCTCAACGTGGTCCTGACCCACCTGAAGGGGAAGAAGGTCGAGGTCGACGATCCGTGGGGCTACGGCGCCTCGCTCGAGTGGGCGACGTCCTGCCCGCCGCCGCGCCACAACTTCCACTCGCTGCCCCGCGTGCGCTCCGAGCGCCCTGCCTTCGACCTCCACCACCCCGAGGTCGCGCTGCAGGACCACATGCTCGCGGAGGAGCCCGCCAAGAACCCGAGGACGAACTGACATGAGAGCAACCGCAAAGATCTTCTGGATCCTGGGCGCCTTCTTCCTGGCCGTCACGATTGCCTACGGACTGCTTACCGGTACCTTCGATCCGCTAGGCGTTGAGACGGTTGGCTTCCCTGTGATGGTTGCTCTTACGGGCTTGGCGTTCATGATCGGGATGGCTATGAGCCTCGCGGTGCGCAAGAACGACCTGGGCCCTTCAGAGGACATGTATGGCGAGGTCGAGGCGGACGCCGGTGTGCAGGGCAGCTTCAGCCCTTACAGCTGGGCGCCGCTGTGGGCTGCGGTCGGAGCGGGTCTCTGCTTCCTTGGCGTCGCCGCCGGCTGGTGGATCTTCGCCTTCGGCGTCATCTTCGCGATCTACGGCATCCTTCTCTGGGTGCTCGAGTTCTCGCGGGGCCAGCATGCCCACTGACTGCTTTTCGGGGTACTTTCACTGATAGGTGACATCTGTTTTGGCTTCCCTGTTGGATCGCTTGGAGGGGTTTGCACTACGCCCGCTCCCTGCCCGGTAGAGCTCCACGCACATCTCGTGCGGGTGGCCCGTTCCGGTAAGGACGGAGTCAAGATCGCGACGAAGGGGACTGGTGCACGTGGGTGGCACATCATCTGTGGCGCTGAGCAGCATCGCAGGGAAGGATGTACATCATGCCTGCGCCCTATCTCCAGGAGTTCCGTGACAAGGTCCTGCGCGTCGGGAAGAATCGTGAACCTGGCTAGAAGCTTTCTCAGATCCCTCACGACTTCGGGATCCCCGAGTTTTGCCTGACGAACTGGGTGCGCCAGGCCGATGTCGAGGATAGAAACCGTTCGGGGAGGACTCGGGAAGAGTCGAGCGAACTGCGCGACCTTCGTCGTTGGAACCGGTAGCTCGAGCAGCAGAACGAGATCCTCCGCCACGTCGCGGCCTACCTCTCCCAGGCGAACCTGCCGGGAATAGGTTCTGCCTGCTCGTGAGCGAGCTTCGCTGGCGACGGGATTCCTGTCGCGGTGCCCCTTCGGGCCCTGAAGGGCTCTCGCCGACCCTACTACCGCTGGCGGAATCAGCAGGTCACCGAGGCTGAGCTGGTCGAGGCCTACCGCGCCAACGCCCTGTTCAACGAGCACCCCGACGATCGGACCTTCGGCTATCGACCTCTGGCGGACGAGGCTGCGGTCGCCGGGGAGGTGATGTGTCGGCGGACCGTGTGGCGGATTTGCCGGGACAACCAGTGGTTCTTGGCCTTCGGGAAGAAGCGGGGCTAGAGCGGCAGTCGCCCTGACCGCCCCACGATGGCCTCGTCCAACGCGATATCGCCGCCGATGATGTCAGGGAACTATGGATGACTGACATCACGGAACACTCGACCAACGAGGGCAAACTCTACCTCTGCGCAGTCAAGGACGTGTTCTCCGGCCGGAGCGTTGGCTACTCGATCAGCGACCGGATGAAGGTCCGCCTCGTGATGAACACCCAACGTCACATCCCACCGTGGAGATGTTGCTGTGTGTACCGTACATTCGGACCGCGGGAGCCAGTTCCGGCTACTGGAGTTCGGGCATGCTCCGAACCGTCATCACCTCATCGGATCGATGGGGAAAAGTTGGTGTTGCCGGGGGCAACGCCGCAATGGAATCCTTTTTCGCACTCCTCTGGAAGGACGCCCTGCACCGCAAGCGGTGGCGGACCCGGGAAGAGCTGCGGATCGCGATCATCACTTGGAGCGAGCGGACCTACCACCGCCGTCGCCGACAGGCCCGCCTGGGCCGATTTCCCCGTTACCTTCCTCGTAGCCCCGATCGGAGGCAGGATCGGGGTGGCTGGCCTGTCGGGCCCGGCATGGTTCTTGCCTCCAGTCGTTGATGATCCGGGGGGTGTTGCCACCGGGACCCGATAGGCGCCAGAGGATCGCTGATAGGGACCAGGCCAAGCGGCGCAACAACGCCGACCCGGCCGTTCGTAACGTGGATGCCGAGCTCTGGAGCCGCAGGACAGACCGGCCGATCTCCGCCCGCCCAGCATCGGAGGAACTCATGTTCCCAGGCCACGACAGTGTTGACGTGTTCATCGGCATCGACGTCGGGAAGACGGCTCACCACGCCGTCGCGATCGACCGCGCCGGCAAGAAGCTCTTGGACCGGCCACTGCCACAGGACGAAGCGAAACTCCGCGCCCTTATCCAGAAGGTCTCCGGCTACGGCCAGGTCCTCGTGGTCGTCGACCAGCCCGCCACGATCGGTGCGCTGCCACTGGCGGTCGCTTAGGACATGGGCGTGATGGTCGGATACCTCCCGGGCCTGGCCATGCGTCGCATCGCCGATCTCCATCCGGGCGAGGCCAAGACCGATGCCCGTGACGCGGCGATCATCGCTGAGGCCGCCCGCACCATGCCTCACACTCTGCGCTCGATCGTCCTGGCCGACGAACAGGCTGCGGAGCTGAGCATGCTCTGCGGTTTCGACGACGACCTCGTCAAGCAGATCACTGCGACCTCGAACCGGATCCGGGGGCTGCTCACCCAGATCCATCCCGCGCTCGAACGGGTCATCGGCCCACGTCTCGAGCATCCCGCGATGCCCGCCCTGCTCGAGCGATACCCCGGCCCCGCCGCGATCCGGAAGGCCGGAAAGAGCCGAGTGGCGGTACTGCTGCGCAAGCACGCGCCCCGCAAGGGCGAGGCCTGGGCCGACGCGATCTTCGAGGCCTTGGGCGAGCAGACCGTGACCGTTGCCGGCACCGACGCAGCCGGGATCGTGCTGCGCCAGCTCGCGACCCAGCTCGCCCAGTTGCGAACCGCCCGCAGCGAGATCTTCGAACAGGTCGAGGCACTGGTGGAGGCCCACCCTCTTCACGACCTCCTGACGTCCATGCCGGCGGTCGGCGTCAGGACCGCTGCCCGAATCATCACCGAGGTGGTCGGGAAGCACTTCGAGACCGCAGGGCACCTCGCCTCCTACGCTGGCCTCACTCCCGTGACCTGGAGATCCGGCACCTCGATCCGCGGCGACCACCCTTCGAGGAAGGGCAACAAGATCCTCAAACGAGCCCTGTTCCTCTCCGCATTCGCGTCGCTTAAGGACCCAGTCTCCCGCGACTACTACGACCGCAAGATCGCCCAGCACAAGAAGCACAACCAAGCACTCATCGCCCTCGCAAGGAGACGTTGCGACGTCCTGTTCGCCATGCTGCGCGACGGCACCTTCTACTCAGCCCCCACCCCCGAACTCACCACCGCCGCCTGACCCAGCCCCTTGACGAAAACCATAGGGACACCCGTTACCTTGTGAGCACCCCGATGGACGGGGTCTGGTCGCTCGGCCGGGTATGGCTATGTTGCCCTGCCATCAATGGTCCGGGGGGGTGTTGCCGCCCGGTCGAGAGACACGCGTTGACCGCTGA
>NZ_ML133865.1 GCF_003994255.1 Brachybacterium paraconglomeratum
CCTTGCACCCTTGAGGTGTGTGAGGCCCCCAGTAGATGACTGGGTTGATAGGCCAGATGTGGAAGCACAGCAATGTGTGGAGCTGACTGGTACTAATGGCCGATGACTTACAACAACATTCTTTGTGCTTGTTGTTTGCTGTGTGTGTTCGCGTCCACTGTGCGGTTCTTGGGGAACAACCCTGCTGCCGGCACCGGTTTGGTGTGGGTGGGTGGCTGGTTGTGTCTCATCGTGTTACGGCGGTCATAGCGTCGAGGAAACGCCCGGTTCCATTCCGAACCCGGAAGCTAAGCTCGATTGCGCCGATGGTACTGCACTCGGGAGGGTGTGGGAGAGTAGGTCGCCGCCGGACATCTTCACTGGGAGTGGAGGAGTGCTTGAACCCCTAGCGGGTGTTCGCCTCCTCCACTCCCTTTTTTCATGCCCGGGATCTGTGCGCACTATGGCGCGCGTTCTCGCTCCTCGCGGGCACGGTCAGAAGCATCTCCGACGCCTGGCGCAGCGGCGGGGTGCAGTGATGGGCGCGGATCGTCCGGTGTCGAGTGCTTCCGCCATGAGGGACTCCTCGGTGCTGCGTCACGTGCACCGATGCACCGAACCGAAGGGCTACGTCTCCCCGACGACTGACGATCCGCTCGGCACGTCCCGCAGCGGAGAGCTCTCGACGGGAGCTCGTGGCGGTGGCTTCGCGGTGAGTCGGACGATGCTCCGTACGTGTCGCGCGTATGGTCGGCCCCCCGGCACGGACTTGCAAGGCGGTCGACCGGACGGGTCGTTACGTTGCCAGGCACCGAGGGAGAGTCCTAGCGTCGTTGCCACGAGCAGATGGCTCAGCCGGGCACACTGACCGGCGAACAGGAAGGGAGTTCCATCATGGCTGATCAGAACAACTCCGGACAGTTCGGCAACCGGAACGACACCGAGCAGCAGGCCCAGAAGGGCGGCGAGGCCAGCACCGGCAGCTTCGGTGAGAAGAACTCGGCCGATCCGAGCCAGGCCGGCCAGCAGGGCGGCCAGGAGTCCTCGGGCAGCTTCGGCGAGAAGAACTCGGCCGATCCGAGCCAGGCCGGTCGCCAGGGCGGCCAGGAGAGCTCGGGCAGCTTCGGCGAGAAGAACTCCGCCGACCCCAGCGAGGCCGGCCGCAAGGGCGGCCAGAGCTCCTGAGGCCCGTGGGGCTCAGCGCCTGCGCCCCGTGAACGTGGAGGGCGACGGCCGGACGGCCGTCCCCCTCCGCTACGCGCACCTTCCCCGCCTCGACCGTGTGACCCGACCCGACCCGACCCACAGGAGCATCCCATGTCCTTCGCCCCCACCCGTGCTGTCGTCGTCGGCTCCGACTCCGGGATCGGCAGGGCCACCGCGGTCGCCCTGGCCGAGGCCGGGATGGACGTGGGCATCACCTTCAACACCGACCGGCAGGGCGCCGAGGGCACGGCCGAGGAGGTCCGCAGCCACGGCCGCGAGGCCGTGGTCGCCCACCTCGACACCTCCGACCTCGAGAGGGCCGGGGGCGTCGTCGACCGGCTCGTCGCGCAGCTCGGTGGGCTCGACGTGTTCGTGCAGTGCTCGGGCGCCGGCCACAGCACGCTGTTCCTGGACACGCCGCTGGAGACCTGGCGCGACGTCATGGCCGTCGACCTCGACGGCGCGTTCGTCTGCCTGCAGGCCGCCGCCCGCCACCTCGTCCAGGCCGGGAACGGCGGACGGCTCATCGGCGTCACCAGCGTGCACGAGCACCAGCCGAAGGTCGGATCCTCCGCCTATGACGCCGCCAAGCATGGTCTCGGCGGGCTGCTGAAGACCATCGCCCTCGAGCTGGGCGAGCACGGCATCACGGCCAACGCCGTCGCGCCCGGAGAGATCGCGACCCCCATGACCGGGCAGACCGATCGGGACCCCCGCACCGAGGAGCGCCCCGGCGTGCCGCTGCGACGGCCCGGGGATGCCCGCGAGGTCGCGGCCGTCATCACCTTCCTCGCCTCGCCCCAGGCCTCCTACGTCACGGGAGCCTCCTGGGTCGTGGACGGCGGGATGCTGCTGATGGGGCCGCAGGGCGCGGCGGCGACGGTCGACGACGCCTGGCGTCGCCCATGAGACCGGTCGGTCCCGTGACGCCGGCGGCGCCGTGAGCGGGCATGCGCCGTCCGGCTCGCTCGGTTCGGCAGGACGTCGTCCCCGGCAGCGCCGCCGGCCGGTCGCCCAGGAGCCCGGTTCGCTGGACCCGGCTGGGGGTCAGCCGTCTGCCGGGCGCTGGGCGCGCAGGTCGGGCCGCCCACCCAGCCGCCGCACGCTCGACGTCGCCGCCGCACCCGCCCGCCGCGCGGCCTGCTCCGGGAGCTCGTCCCGGCGCAGACCGGTGGTCAGGCCCTCGAGGAAGGCGTCGCCAGCGCCGGCCGGATCGGCGACCCGCTCGGTGCGGCACCAGCTGCTCGCCCTCCGGCCACACCACGAGATCGCCGTCGGGGACGGAGAGCGCGACGAACCCGGCCCCGGCGTCGAGGACGCCCCGGGCTGCGAGGCGGCCCGCCCCGTGATCGGCCGGCTCGATGCCGGTCATCAGACGCGTCTCCGCGGCGTCCATCCGCACCACGTCGGCCGCCCCGAGCAGCCGGTCGCGGGCGGCCCCGTCGACGGCTTCGTCCAGTCGGTCCCGGCGACGCCGAGCAGGAGCACCGGCGCCCCGAGATGTCGCGGAGCGACCGCCTGATCGGCGCCCTTCCGCCGAGCATCTCCCGTCGCACGGCGACGCGGGCGCTGCCGCTGGATGGTGGCCAGTGCTCGACGCGGAGCACGAGATCTCGGGCGATCTGGCCGATGACGAGGACACCGGTGGCGGGATCGGTCGTGGTCATGGCCGTGTTACCACGGGGGCGGCGTGCGAGGAAGGGTCATGGACCGGTGGATCGTCCTGCGCAGGATCGTGACGGCAGGGCCGGCTCGACGGCTCGCGCGGCACGTGCCAGCCTGACGGCATGTGCCGCAGCATCCGACCCTCCACAACGTGGAGCCCGGAGGCCACCTCGCAGGAGGTGCACGATGCCGCACTGCAGCACGTGCGCAAGGTCAGCGCGATGACCAGGCCCTCGCAGGCAAACGCCGAGATGCTCGAGCGGGCGGTGGCGCAGATCGTCCACGCCACCGAGCATCTGCTCGCCGGCCTCGTCACCTCCGCCCCGCCGAAGGACCGTGAGGTCGAGCGGGAGAAGGCCCGGGCGCGCAGCGCGAAGCGGTTCGGGACGCCCGCCGCGTCCTGAGCCGAGGGCGGCGTCTGCACGAAGGGGACTCCAGCAGCATGCCGCGGAGCTCAGCTCCACGCCGTGCCGCTGGAGTCCCCTTTGTGCAGGCCGGCCCCGGCCAGTGGCCCGAGCCGGGTCAGCAGACCGCCGGGACCCCGTCGGTCGTCGTCGGCGCCTCGACGGCGGCGCGCGCCTGCTGGCGGCGGTGCACGGCGAAGGACCAGCCGGCGATGCCGAGTCCGGCGATCGCGAGGGCCACGCCCGTCCAGGCCGGGGCGAGCAGACCCCAGCCGGCGGCGAGCACGGCCGCGCCCAGCGCCGCGCCGAGGGAGTTGCCGATGTTCAGCGCCGAGTGGTGCAGAGCCGCGGCGAGCGAGGGCGCATCCGGCGAGGCGTCCAGCAGGAACAGCTGCAGCGAGGGGCCCATGAACTGCGAGGTGATCGCGAGGGCGAGCAGCAGGAGCATCCCGGCGATCGCGTTCTCGGCCACGAGGGCGAAGACCGTGAGGCTCACCGTCATGCCGATCAGGCCGGTGAAGATCGTGCCGTAGAGGCTGCGGTCTGCGGCGCGGCCCGCGAGGACGTTGCCGATCGTCATGCCGACGCCGAACACGAACAGCGCCACCGGCACCGCCCGTTCGCCGAGCCCCATCACCCCGGGCACGATCTCGCCGATGTAGCTGTACACCGCGAACATGCCGCCGAACCCGATCGAGCCGATGCCGAGCGCGAACCACACCTGCGCCCGGCGCAGCGCCCGCAGCTCACCGCGGATCGAGCCGGTGACCCCGGCGCCCTCGGGCTCGGGCACCAGGCGCCAGATCGCGATCGTGCTGAGAGCGGCGACGACCACGACGATCACGTACGCAGAGCGCCAGCCGACGACCTGCCCGAAGGCGGTGGAGGCGGGCACGCCCAGCATCGTCGCGATCGTCAGGCCCAGCATCACCAGCGAGACGGAGCGGGCTCGCCGTCCGGGCGGGGACAGGCGCGCCGCGACCAGCGAGGCGACGCCGAAGAACGCGCCGTGGGGGAGGCCCGAGACGAAGCGCGCGGCGGCCAGCACCGAGAAGCTCGGCGCCATGGCGGAGAGCAGGTTCCCCAGCCCGATCAGTGCGATGAGCAGCACCAGCAGCTTCGCGCGCGGCATCCTCACCGCCGCGATCGTCACCAGCGGCGCGCCGATCACGACGCCGAGCGCGTACAGGGTGATGAGCATCCCGGCCTGCGGGGTGGAGACCTCGAGGTCCCGCGCGATCTGCGGCAGAAGCCCCATCGAGGCGAACTCGGTGGTACCGATCGCGAAGGCGCCGAGCGCCATCGCGAGGATTACCAGGCGCAGACGTCCGGGGGAGAGCGGCGCCTGGGGAGCGTGCGACTGCGTCATCGGGGGACCTCCAGCGGCGGGACGGGGTGGGGACTCGCTGCCGACGCTGGAAGCGGAGGGGGACCCACTGATCGTAAGGGCGGGGGAGGGGCCCGGGCCAGGGCGGGGTGAGGGATGGAGCGGGGTCAGGCAGAATCCCCTCATGGCACGCACCCTCGCTCCCGGCCGGCGCTCCCGCATCTTTACCCTCGACGTCGACAGCGGGGAGCGCACCCTCGTCCACGAGTCCACGGACACCCTCTACGAGGCCCCGAACTGGTCCTTGGACGGCTCCTCGCTGTACGTCAACGGCGACGGCCACCTCTTCCGCCTTCCCGTCGGACCGGGCTCCACGCCGGAGCGGATCGACCTCGGCGATCTCCCCGAGCTCAACAACGACCACGTCCTCGACCCCGACGGGGAGCACGTCTTCGTCTCCTGCATGGACTGGCACATCTACCGGGCCCCGCTCGCCGGCGGCACCCCCCGTCGGATCACGAACGACGACGGCCGCCTCCACTTCCTCCACGGCGTCAGTCCCGACGGCACGACCCTCGCCTACATCGGGCTGACCGCCGACGCGGAGGGGAACTGGGCCCCGCCGAACGTCTTCACGATCCCTGCCGCGGGCGGCGAGGACGTGCAGCTCACCGACGACGAGTTCCCCGACGACGGCTCCGAGTTCTCGCCCGACGGGCTGTGGATCTACTTCAACTCCGAGCGGGCGCGCACCGTCCCCGGCCACGCCCAGCTGTTCCGCATGCGCCCCGACGGCACCGGCATCGAGCAGCTCACCTCCGACGAGCGCGTGAACTGGTTCCCGCACGTCTCGCCCGACTCCAGCCGCCTCGCCTATGTCAGCTTCCCGCCCGGCACCGAGGGTCATCCCGCGGACAAGGACGTGATCGTGCGGCTGTGCGCGGCCGACGGCACGGGGATCCGCGACCTCGCCCGTGTGTTCGGCGGCCAGGGCACGATGAACGTGCACAGCTGGTCCCCGGACGGCCGCTCGATCGCCTATGTGGACTACCCCGTGGACGGGCTGCACGACTGAGAGGGCGCGGCCTGCTGCGACCGCTGCTCTGCAGACTCCCCGGGCCGCTCCCCGGGCCTCCCGGTACCCTGCTCGGAGCCGGTCGCAGCCGCCCGGCCCCCTCGATCCGATGCGGAGCGCCATGGAACAGATCACCGTCGCCGGACACCCCGAGCCGATCCCTGCCTCGCCCGTCGCTGCGCGCATGCTGCACGAGCGCCTCGAGGAGACCCGCGAGAAGCGTGGGGCCGACGCGGCCGACAGGCTCGAGACCCTGGTCGGCGAGCGGATCGGCACTCTCCTGGCCGGCGGGATGCCCAGCATCGACGTGGCGACGATGCGCTCGATCGTGGAGTACATCGAGCTGCCCTCGGAGGACGAGCCCGAGCCCACCGGCCTCGGCAAGGTCTTCGCTGATCTGAAGGACAAGGCCGCCCAGCGCGGCTACGGCGGGCGCATCGGCTGACGTGCCTCCGCGGCCGGACGTTCACACTTCACCCACGGTTTCCCTTATGGCGCCCATTAGCTAACCTGGCCCGCATGATCCTCACCGGCCTCCTCCTCGGCGCCGTGCTCGGCTACGTCCTGCAGCGCTCCCGGTTCTGCGTGACCGGCGCGTTCCGCGACCTCTACCTCACCCGCTCCACTCGCTACTTCACCCCTTTCCTGCTCGCCATCGCGATCCAGGCCGTCGGCGTCGCCGCGCTGACCGGCAGGGGCATGCTCGCCCCCGAGCCCGCCTCCTTCGCCCCGCTCGCCGTGATCGGCGGCGGACTGATCTTCGGCGTCGGCATCATCATGGCCGGCGGCTGCGCGACCGGCACCTACTACCGCGCGGGCGAGGGCCTCATCGGCTCCTGGGTCGCGCTGATCTTCTACGCCCTGTTCGCGGCCGTGATGAAGTACGGCCCGCTCGGCGGCTTCACCGAGGCCGCCCGCGCCCGCACCGTCGCCGACGCCACGATCCACGAGACCCTCGGCGTGAGCGTCTGGGTCCCCACCCTCGTCTTCAGCGCGATCGTCGCCGTGCTCGTCGTGCGCCGGTACCGCGCCGCCAAGGCGCGTGCCGCCTCCGGCCGTCCCTCCGTGACGCTGCCGGCGCGTCGCACCGGCCTCGGCCACTACCTCGCCGACATCCCCTGGAGCCCCTGGGTGGGCGGCGTGCTGCTGGGCCTGATCGCGATCGCCGCGTGGCTGCTGTCCACCGCCGCGGGCCGCAACGGCGGGCTCGGCATCACCACCCCGTCGGCCAAGATCGTCACCTTCCTGACCACGGGCGACGTGACCCTCGTGGACTGGTCGGTGATGCTCGTGCTCGGGATCCTCGTCGGCTCCTTCCTCGCCGCGAAGCTCTCCGGCGAGTTCCGCTGGCGCGTCCCGGACGCCCAGACCATGCTGCGCAGCGCCGGCGGCGGCGTCGCGATGGGCGTCGGCGCCGCGCTCGCCGGCGGCTGCACCATCGGCAACTCCCTGGTGGAGACGAGCCTGTTCAGCTACCAGGGCTGGGTCTCGCTGGTCGCGATCATGCTCGGCACCTGGGGTGCGGCCTGGTTCTTCCTGCAGCGCCCCCAGCGCGCCGCCGAGGCCAACCGCCCCGCCCCGGTGCTCACCCCCGCCTCCTGATCGTCCCGCTCACCGCACAGCCCCAGAACTGCCCCGACCCTCCCACGGAAGGACCCCTCCCATGGCCGCCTACACCCTCCAGACCAACGGCTCCGTCTGCCCGTTCCCGCTGATCGACGCGAAGAACGCGATGCAGCAGCTGAGCAGGGGCGACGACCTGATCATCGACTTCGACTGCACCCAGGCCACCGACTCCCTGCCCCAGTGGGCGGCGACGGACGGCCACGAGGTCGTCGCCTTCGACCGCACCGGCGAGGCCGGCTGGACGATCACGGTCCGCAAGGGCGCCTGACCCGACCGGCCCCGGCCCGAAGCCGGCTGGCCCCGGAGCGAAGCCGACCGGCAACGGGGCGAAGCCGGCCGGCCCCGGGCCGATGACCGGCCGACGGCCGGGTGCGACGGCGCCTGTGCGCGCCCCCGCACCCGGCCGTCGAGGCCCGCGAGCGCCGCGGCGCGCTCCGCGGGCCGACGGGGGTCAGAATCGCGGTGTCGGCAGGTACACGGTGCCGCCGCGCTCGCGGAACTCCCGCGACTTCTCGGCCATGCCCTCCCGGACGATCCGCTCCTGGGAGGCGGCGTCGCCGTAGGTGTCACGGATGTCCTGCGAGATCCTCATCGAGCAGAACTTCGGCCCGCACATGGAGCAGAAGTGCGCGGTCTTCGCGGGCTCGGCCGGCAGGGTCTCATCGTGGTACTCCTCGGCCAGCTGCGGATCCAGCGAGAGACCGAACTGGTCCCGCCAGCGGAACTCGAAGCGGGCCTTCGACAGGGCGTCGTCGCGCTCGCGGGCACCGGGATGCCCCTTGGCGACATCGGCCGCATGGGCGGCGATCTTGTACGTGATCACCCCGGTCTTCACGTCGTCGCGGTCCGGGAGCCCGAGGTGCTCCTTCGGCGTGACGTAGCAGAGCATCGCGGTGCCGTAGCGGGCGATCTCCGTCGCACCGATGGCGGAGGTGATGTGGTCGTAGGCCGGGGCCACGTCGGTGACCAGCGGGCCGAGCGTGTAGAACGGCGCGCCGTCGCACAGCTCCTGCTGGCGCTCCACGTTCTCGCGCACCAGGTGCAGCGGCACGTGTCCCGGGCCCTCGACCATCACCTGCACGTCGTGCTCCCACGCCCTTCGGGTCAGCTCGGCGAGGGTGTCGAGCTCGGCGAACTGTGCGGCGTCGTTCGCGTCGGCGAGGCAGCCGGGCCGCAGTCCGTCGCCGAGGGAGAAGGAGACGTCGTAGCGGGCGAAGATCTCGCACAGCTCGTCGAAGTGCTCGTAGAGGAAGTTCTCCCGGTGCCGGGCCAGGCACCAGCCGGCCAGGATGGAGCCGCCGCGAGAGACGATCCCTGTGACCCGGTTCGCGGTCAGCGGCACGTAGCGCAGCAGCACCCCGGCGTGGATCGTCATGTAGTCCACGCCCTGCTCGCACTGCTCGATCACGGTGTCCCGGAAGATCTCCCAGGTCAGCGCGTTCGCGTCCCCATTCACCTTCTCGAGCGCCTGGTAGATCGGGACGGTCCCGATGGGCACCGGGGAGTTGCGCAGGATCCACTCGCGGGTGGTGTGGATGTCGTCCCCGGTGGAGAGGTCCATGACGGTGTCGGCGCCCCAGCGGGTGGCCCACTCGAGCTTGGAGACCTCCTCGGCGATCGAGGAGGTCACCGCCGAGTTGCCGATGTTCGCGTTGACCTTCACCAGGAAGCTGCGGCCGATGATCATCGGCTCCGCCTCGGGATGGTTCACGTTCGCGGGGATGATCGCGCGGCCCGCCGCGACCTCGCTGCGCACCAGCTCCACGTCGCAGCCCTCCCGCAGCGCGACATAGCGCATCTCCGGGGTGATCTCGCCGCGACGGGCGTAGTGCATCTGGGTGACGCGCCGGCCCGGGAGGGAGCGCAGCGGGGGCCGGCTCTCGCCGCGCCACTCGGCGCTGGCCTCGCCGCGCCGCACCGCCCCGCGCCCGTCGTCGGAGAGGTCGCGGTCGCGGCCCGTGTACTCCTCGACGTCGCCGCGGGCGCGGATCCACTCCTCGCGCAGCGGCGGCAGGCCCTCCTCCGGCGCGCAGCCGGGACCCGCCGTGCGGTACACCTCCAGCGGGGGATTCGGCGCCCCGGCGGGCGAGGGGTCCTGGGCGATGCGGGTGACGGGCACCCGCAGGCCGTGCGCGGGGTCCTCGAGATGGCCGAGGCTGTGGGTGGGGTAGTTCTCAGGGCGTGCGGACATGCAGTCGCTCTCCTTCTTCCTTCGCCGGCATGACCCGGGGCAGGTTCGGTCGGTGCTCGAACCGCGACAGTTCGATCTCAGCCCGTTGCGACGGGCACCCGAGGGATCGGCGACGACCGTAGCAGACGCATGCGGTGGCGGCCGCGGCGTCCGCGTCCGAGGCGTCCGCGAGGGGCGCCGGAACGCCACGGTCGACGGGTCCCGCCGCGGTGAGGTCCGCGACAGGACCCGTCGACCGGTCGTCTTGAAGGGTGGGGCCTGGTCAGTCCCCGTAGCGCAGCTCGACGCGGCGGTCCGCCGCGTTGCTCGCCTCGTCCCCTCCGCCTCCGGCGGCGGCGGGCTTCGCATCGCCGTGCCCGGTGACCTCGAGGGTGAGATCGGGGCGCTCCGCGGTGAGCGCGTCGGCGACCGCCTGGGCGCGGTTCTCCGAGAGCTGCTGGTTGTCGAAGTCGTACTTCGAGCGGTCCACGGGCAGGGAGTCGGTGTGCCCGCCCACCTGCACGGTCGCGCCCTCGGGGATCTCGGCGGCGAGCTCGACGATGCGGGCGGCGGCCCCGTCGGAGAGGTCCCAGGCGTTGGAGGGGAAGAGGATGTCGGCCTCGAGCACGATCACCTCGTCCTCGGCGGGCTCGCTGCCGCCGAGCTCCGTGATCGAGCGGGCGGGTTCGTACTCGGTGATCGAGCGTGCCGGGTCGTAGACCGTGATCGAGCGCTGAAGGATCTCGTCGGTGATCTCGAAGGGCTGCTCGGGCGGGCCCTCCGTCTCGCCCTCGGCAAGCGCCGCGGGCGCTCCGAGGGCCAGCAGCAGGGCGGACGCCGCGAGCGAGGCGGCGGCGGTGGAGCGGCGCAGTGCGGTGCGGTGCATCCTCATCCCTCCTCGGCCTCGATCTGCACGTCCTCGAAGGAGGGGCCCGCGCCCATCAGGACGTCGATCGCAGAGATGTCGTCGATCGGGGCGGCGAAGTTCGCCCAGTACGCCTGCGTGTCGCCGGAGGCGAGCTCGACCGCGGCCTGCTTGCTGTTCCACATCGTCGGACCGTCATAGGACCCGTTGGTGGTCAGGATGTCGTAGCGGGTGAGGTTCGCACGATCCACGAGGGCCGGCGCCACCACGGAGTGGTCGTCGCCATGCAGGTCCCAGAGCGTGAAGGCGCCGGGCTCGGTGAACTCCGGGGTAAAGGCGAGGAGCAGCTCGAGGGTCTCGCCGCGTCGGCGCAAGTGGTGCAGACCCACGGTCATCGTCCCCTCCACCTCGTCGGACGCGATGGGGTACTCGAGCGTGTCGATCGCGTCGGCCGGGTCGACCGAGGAGGCCGCCTGCGCATCGTCCGCACCGGCCGCGGAGCCCTCCTCCCCGCCGCCGTCGGACGCGGCCGGCTGCTCCTTGCCGTCCGAGCCGCTGTCGGAGCCGCCGTCGCCGGCACCGTTCCCGCCGGACTCCTCGAACTCGGCGTCGCCGCCGGTGGAGCAGGCCGCGAGCGAGAACGCGCCGAGCGAGGCGAGGGCCAGCAGGGCCCCGCGCCGGGTGGTGGGGCGAGTGCGGTGAGCGGTCATGGTCGGACTCCTTCTCTCGGGCGGCTGCGCGGCCGCCGGGGATGTTCTCTCACGGTGTATGTCGTCGGCCGGAGCGGATCGGTTGCATCGGATCTCGACCAATTCTTCGAGCGGTCACGCGCGGACCCTCACCACGCGCCGTGCCTCGAGTTCCTGGCCCTCCGTGGTGCGGGCGCGCAGCACCAGCTCGGCGCGTCCCGGCCCCGAGGCGGTCAGCATCGCCTGCTCGGCATCGACGAGGTGCTCGCCGGTGGGCAGCGTCCACACCCATGAGTCCACGCCCTCCACCTCGGCGGTGAACACCGCCTGCTCGCCCACCTGGATCTCGTCCGGGCCGGCGATCGCGAGGGAGGAGTCGCCGGCGGCCGACGGAGCGGACGCGTCCAGCCCGAGCAGGCTCCCCGCCCCGAGGCCGAGGCCGAGTGTGAGTGCGGGCAGCGCGATGAGGAGAGCACGCCGGCGCGGACTGGCAGCGGTGGAACCCCGGTCGGAGTCGACGGCGCCGACGGCACCACGGGGGACGTCGTCGGCGTGCGGTGTCGTGGTGCGCGCGATGGTCCCCTCGGCCGTGCCGGGGCCGGTGCGCGCGCCGATGTCGGCCCTCGTCGAGCCGGCGACTGCGCCCGCCGGGGCGTTCGCCGCGGAGTCGCCGTCGGCCCCGGGAGCCGTGCCGCCCGCCGGAAGCGCGGGCGGGGGCGGTGCCAGCGCCTCCTCGATCTCGGCGATCCACTCCGTCGCCTCCGCCTGGCGCGAGCCGGGATCCTCGGAGAGGCCCCGGGCGAGGACGTCCTGGAGCGCCTGCGGCATGTCCGTGTCGTCGATCAGCCAGCGCAGCAGTGCGGACATCGCCCAGATGTCGGCGCGGATGTCGACGGTGCCGGGCCTCGACTGCTCCGGCGGGCGGAACCCGTCGGTGCCGGCCGCGACGGTCAGGCCCGAGCTGCGCGCGAGGTCCTTACACATCCCGAGGTCGGCGACGAGGAGCCGCTCGTCGGACCGCACCACGGCCGACGGTGAGGACTCGATGCCGACGGCGCGCGCCGCCTCGCCGCTGGTGCTGGTCAGCAGCAGGTTCCCGGGGCTGAGGTCGCGGTGGACGAGCCGCGCGCGGTGCACGGCGGCGACCGCGGCGGCGAGGGGCCTCGCCACGGCGAGCACGTCGGCGTCGGTGGCGCGCCAGCCGCCTGCACGCAGCTGCTCGACGCGGCGGCGCAGGGAGCCGCGGTCGGCGAGCTCGAGCACCAGATAGGGCTGCTGGTGGTCGTTCTGGTCGATGTCGTGGACGGAGACGAGGTGACGCCCGCCGACCCGGCGCAGGCTGCGGCCCTCGGCGATGAACCGCTCGCGGATCTCCGGGTTCAGGCTGTGGTTCTCCGCGAGCACCTTCACCGCGACGTCCGCGTCCAGCCGCTCGTCGCGCGCCCGATGCACGGTCGCGAAGGAGCCCGCGCCGATCACCCCGCCCAGGCGGTAGCGCTCGCCGAGCCGCGTCACGCGGGAGCCCCGGGCACGGGATCCCCCGCGCCCAGTCGCCCGGCGAGCATCGCCCGGCCGCGGCTGACCTGTGACTTCACGGTGCCCTCGGCGCGGTCCAGCTGCGCGGCGATCTGCGCGTAGGACAGCTGCTCGAGGTCACGCAGCTCGAGCGGGACGCGGTAGAGGTCCGGGAGACCCGCGAGCACCTGCCGCACGCTGACGCGCTCGGCGATCATCGAGCTCATCCGCTCGGCGGGCCGGTGCTGCTCCTGGAGCTCGACCGTGGCCCGCTGCTGGCGGCGCAGATGGTCCGCGACGCGGCGTCGGACGATGGAGTGCACCCAGGTGGTGACCTTGGAACGGCCGTCGAAGCGGTGGATCGACTCCGCGATCGAGATCAGGGAGTCCTGGGCGACGTCCTCGACCGCTCCGGGATCCAGCAGCGCGGCCCCGGCGAAGCGGCGCACCACCCCGGTGCCGTCCAGCACCTCGACGAAGAGCTCGAGCGCTATCGGGCTCGATCCGGCGTGCTCGGCGAGGAGGGCGAGCGCCTCGTCCTGGCCGCCGTCTGCGAGCAGCTCGTCGGCCGTGCGACGGGCGGCGTCGAGGCGCCCTGCCTGCAGATGTCGTGCCAGCTCATCGCCGTGCTGCGCCGTCGACCCCGGCGGCGGTCCCCACTCCGTCCCCATGCTCGCGAGCCTATCGCGAACGGGGCGCCCGCCGAGCGGCGGACGCCCCGTTCAGGACGACGTGCGGACCGGGCGGGCCCGGAGAAGGCTCAGCGCTGCGAGGCCTCCGCGATGCGACCGGTGTTCTGGGCCGTGCGCACGGTCGCGACCGCGAACTCGAGGCCGAGGCGCATCGCGATCAGCGCGATCACCGAAGGGATCCAGCCGAACAGGATCGAGACGATCAGCGGGAACGCATTGAATCCGCCCTCGCCGTAGAAGCTGTTCATGCTGCCCCAGGCGAGTCCGAGGAAGATGCCGTTGACGATGCTCATCAGCCACATCAGCGCCGCGACGACGAACGCGATGACGTAGAGGAACGACGAGAACTTCACGGTGATGAAGTGCTCGAACTTGAAGTCGAACAGCGCCTTGAAGAAGCCTGCCTCGCCGAAGCGGCCGTCCCCGGAGGCGCCGCCGCCGGTGGCGGGGTAGGGCGCCGCCGCGGGGCTCTGCGCGGAGCCCCAGGCCTGCTCCTGGGCGGCCGGCTGCGGGGCCGACGGCGCGCTCTGCGCACCCCAGGCGTCATGCTGGCCGGGCACCGCGGCGGACTGCTGGCCGTAGGCGTCCGACGACGGGGCGGCGTAGGGGTCGGCCCCCTGCCCGGTCCCGCCCGCGGAGGGGGCCTCGTCCTGGGCGCCGAATCCGCTGCTCGTCGGCTCGGGCGCGGGGCCCTGTCCGTGCTGCGGATCCAGCGGGTTGCTGCCCTCGGGCGGCTGCGTCATGGTGCGACTCCTTCTGCGAGATCTGATGGACGAGGAGGAGCTCGGCGGCGCCCCCGCGCCGCCGTTCCCACCCCGACGCTCACCGTAGCCCGCGGGCGAGGGCGGCGGGGAGGTGTCTGCGGAGCGGAGTCGGCCCTGGCATTCGACCGGAGGACGCCCGCGGGCCCCGCCGAATCGCACCGCGAGCGGATGCGAAGCTCGGCGGGCCGACCGCACCATGGAGATCATGATCGACGGCGTCCCTCCGCCCAGCCGCGCCCTGCAGCAGCTGCTCAGCTCCGAGACCGCAGGTTTCGCCGCGGTTAGCTTCGTCGCCGGACTGCTCAGCGGGCCGCCGTCGCCCGCTCGATGATCTCCCGCATCCTCGCCGCTGCCCTCGCCTCGTCGCCGGCGCCGATCGCCGCGGCGACCTCCTGATGCAGGCCGAGGTCGTGCCGGTCGGGGGCCTGCTCGCCCCGCTCGACCGTCGCGCGGTGGCGCAGCCCCTCCTCGATCACGGCCCGCAGCCGGCCGAGCATCGCGTTGCCGGAGAGGGCGAGGACCTCGGCGTGGAAGGCCCGGTCCGCGGCGAGGAAGGCGCCGGATTCGGGCCCGTCGGCCGCCTCGACCATCGAGTTCGCAGCGGCGGCGAGCGCGCGGGTGCTCCCACGCCCGTCGCGCACCTCGCGGGCCGCGGCCGATGCTGCCGCGGGCTCGACCGCATGGCGCAGCGAGCGCAGCTCCGCGAGCTGCCGCGCGTGGTCCGGGCCGTCGAGGCGCCAGCGGATCACCCGCGGGTCCAGCAGGTCCCATTCGCTGATCGGGAGGATGCGCAGGCCGACCCGTCGGCCGGCGCTCAGCAGCCCGAGTCCGCCGAGCACGCGGGTGACCTCGCGGACCACGCTGCGGGAGGCGCCGGTGCGGGCGATGAACCCCTCGATCGTGTCCGCGGCGCCGGCCTCCAGCTCGCCGCCGACGATCGCGGCGCCGAGCTGGTCCAGCGCCTGCTCGAAGGCGCTCGCGCTGGCGGTCATGCCTGCGAGACGGGGGAGACGACCAGCTCGTCGATGCGCACGTGCGCGGGAGAGTCGAGCACGAAGCAGGCGGTGCGGGCGATGTCCTCCGCGGTGAGCATCCGTGCGCGGGCCTCGGCGTCCGGCACGGCGGGGCGCTGGTCGAGGAAGTCGGTGGCGACATCGCCCGGGCACAGATGGCAGGCCCGCACGCCGTGTCCCGCCTCCTGCTGGTTCAGCGTGCGCACCAGGGAGGCGAGCGCCGTCTTGCTCGCCGAGTAGGCGACCCCCGCACCGGGCTGGAACGACCAGCCCGCATAGGAGGAGATCACCACGACCTGCCCGCCGCGCTCGCGCAGGTGGGGGAGGACGGCGTCGACGGTGCTCGCGACCGCGGTGAGGTTCGTGGCGAGGATCGCGTCGAACTCGGCGAGGTCCTGGTCGTCCCAGCGTCGCTTCGGCGCGTTGAGGCCCGCGGCGAGCACGAGCGCGTCGATCCCGCCGAGCCGTTCGGCGATCTGCTCGGCGGTGCCCCGCACGGCCTCGCGATCCTGCACGTCCAGCGGCGCGACCAGCGCGTTGCCGCCTGCCTCGCGGATCTCGGCCGCGAGCTCCTCGAGCACCTCGCGGCGCCGGCCGCTCAGCGCGACCGTCCAGCCCGTGCGCGCCGCCCGCAGCGCCGTCGCGCGTCCCATACCGCTGCCCGCGCCGGTGATCCACACCGTGCGAGGGCCGGTCGCGCTCGCGCCGTGCTTCGGCTCGTCCTGCGCGCCTCGTCCGCTCGCCGTCGTCCCGTCCGTCGTCATCTCGCTCCTCCTCGGGCGTCCTCGCCATCAGGTCCTCTGCGGCGACCTCCCGGCCCCACCGGCCGACGTCACCCAATAGTATGACTATTGAGCGCGGCCGGCGGGCCGCACACCGAGCGCGGCACGGCAGCCGCAGGAGAGGACAGGGCGATGGAGCTGGATCTGCGGGACAGGGTGGTCGTGGTGACCGGGGCGGCGCGTGGGATCGGCGCGGCCATCGCCGCACGCTTCGCCGAGGAGGGCTCGCGCGTGGTCGCGCTCGACCTCGCCTTCCCGGACGAGGCGGCGGAGGGTGCGCCGACCGTGGACCAGGTGGTCTGCGACGTCGCCGACCCCGACTCCGTGCACCGCGCGGTCGAGGCCGTCGTGGAGCGCCACGGCACGATCGACGTGCTCGTGAACAACGCCGGGATCGTCGCGGACTCGACCGTGGTCGAGACCGACTGGGCGACCTGGCAGAAGTGCTTCGACGTGAACACCGGCGGCACCTTCCTCATGTGCCGGGAAGTGGCCCCGCACATGCAGAGGGCCGGGCGCGGGCGGATCCTCAACGCCGCCTCGTTCGCCGCGATCGTGCCCAGCGTGGGCAGCGCCGCCTACGCCGCCTCGAAGGCCGCCGTGGTGCAGCTGACCCGCGTGCTCGCCTCCGAGCTCGGCCCCCACGACATCACCGTCAACGCCTACGCCCCCGGCATGGTCCCCACCTCCATGAACGGCTTCGCCGACCTGCCCGTCGAGCGGCAGGATCGCCTGCTGGACACCCTCTCGCTGCGCCGCTGGGAGAGCCCCGACGATGTCGCCGACCTGCTGATCTTCCTCGCCAGCGACCGGGCCTCGTACATCACCGGGACGCTCGTGGACGTCTCCGGAGGGAAGCTCGCCACGCAGATCCCGGCGGTGGCGCACGGGCGGTGAGGGGCGCGGCGCCACGGCTCGAGAGCAGCCTGGGGAAGGTGATCGGGACGAGAGTCCAGGACGACAGCGAACACGCGGCGGCTCAGCGGGTGCTGGGGGAGGGTCGTCCAGCGGGTCGTAGAGTCCGTCCTCCGCAGCCTGGTCCTGCATCTCGCCGAGTGCGTCTGCTCCGTCGTGCCGCAGCGAGCCCTGGAACGTGAGGACGTCCTGGAGAAGGACGCGACGGTGCCGTCGCCGCATCTCGACGGGCATCTCGCCCGGCTCCAGCAGTTTCACGAGGGTGGGGCGAGAGCGCGGACGCCGGCGCGGACCGTCGGGCAGGAGCTGCCGGGCGGCCCTGACCTACTGGTCCGTCCTCTCGGTCGTCCTGCGGAACCGCCCCGCGCCCGGGTGCCGGTGAACTAGTGTGCGAGCACGGACCCGACGAAGGGAGCGCGTGATGAGACGGCCGCTGCCGTTCCTGGACAGGACCGCGCCCGAGGCCTGGGACCTGCTCGGCGAGGTGCGCCGCGCCGTCGCGGAGCAGAACGAGTCCGCCGGGGTCGCGACGACGACGCTCGAGCTCATGTACCTGCGCATCTCCCAGCTCAACGGATGCGCCTTCTGCGTGGACCTCCACCACCGCCGCGCCGTGCGCGCCGGCGCGCCGGACGACCAGGTCGCGCAGCTGCCCGTCTGGCGCGACTCGCCCAGCTTCGATGCCGTCGAGCGCGCCGCGCTGCTGCTCGGCGAGACGGTCACGACCCTGCCCGAGCCGATGATCCGCGACCGCGACCTGATGACCGCCCGCGACGTGCTCGGCGAGCAGGCCTTCGCGGCGCTGGAGTGGTCCGCCGTGCTGATGACCACGTACAACCGTCTGTCCGTGCTCTCCCACCACCCCGTGCCCGGCGCCCGCTGACTGCCGCGCCCTCCTCAGGAAGGAACCCCGATGACCGAGGACACCACCCCCGCAGAGACGGTCGACCCGGCCCACGAGACCGTCCAGGTGCGCGAGAACCCCGGGAGGCACCGCTTCGACATCCTCGTCGGTGGCCGCCAGGCAGGCTTCGCGTTGTTCACCACCCCGGCGGAGAACCCCGATGACCAGCGGATCTTCTACCACACCGTCATCGACGACGCCTTCGGCGGACGCGGGCTCGCCGGCGTGCTCACCCGCGGCGCGCTCGCCGCGAGCGTCGAGCAGGGCAAGCGGATCGTGCCCGTCTGCCCGTACGTCGCGCGCTGGGTCCGCGGCCACGACGACTTCGCGGACTCCGTGGACCGGGTGAAGTCCGTCCACCTCGAGGCCGTGCGCGCCGTGAACGGCGAGGCCGACGGCACGGCATCATGAGCTGAGCAGCCGTCCGCGCCTCTCACCGCCCGAGAACGCCGCTGTCGTCGCGCCCGCCCAGCATGCGACGCTCGCAGGTGACTACGCTGTCGAGGGGTCGCGACGGCCCCGAGCACCGCAGCGTGCTCGCAGCACCCGAGGCGAAGGAGCAGCCGGAAATGCGCACACCGAGGAACCAGCGATCGGCCGAGGCCGTCGAGGCCTTCACCCGGATCATGGGGCGCAAGCACGTGCTCACCTCGGCGCGTGCCACCGCGCCGTTCACCACGGGCGACCGCTTCGGCGCCGGTGACGTGCTCGCCGTGCTGCGGCCCGGCTCGCTGGTGGACATGTGGCGGGCGCTGCAGGTATGCGTGGACCACGATCTGATCGTCATCACCCAGGCCGCGAACACGGGTCTCACCGGCGGCTCCGGCCCCGGCGACCAGGACTACGACCGCGACGTCGTCATCCTCTCCACGCTGCGGATCGACGGGATCCACCTCATCAACGATGCCCGCGAGGCGATCAGCCTGGCCGGCGCCACCCTGTTCTCGCTCGAGGAGAAGCTCGCCGCGCACGACCGCGAGCCTCACTCGGTGATCGGCTCGAGCTCCATCGGCGCGACCGTCGTCGGCGGCATCGCGAACAACTCCGGCGGCTCCCAGATCCGCAAGGGCCCCGCCTATACGGAGCAGGCGATCTTCGCGCGCGTCGATGAGGACGGCCGGATCCACCTGGTGAATCATCTCGGGATCGATCTCGGCACCGACCCCACGCACATCCTCGACCGGCTCGAGCGCGGGGACTGGGACGCCGCCGACGTCACCCCGCCGCCGCCCGACTCCACCGGCACCGACTACGCGGACCACGTGCGCCAGCTGGTCGACACCCCGGCGCGCTTCAACGCCGACCCGACCTTCCTCCACGAGGCCTCCGGCAACGCCGGCAAGATCATGGTGTTCGCCGTGCGCACCCGCACCTTCCCGCTCGAGAAGGACAAGGCCACCTTCTACATCGGCACCGACCGCCCTTCCGATCTCGAGGCGCTGCGCCGCCGCATCCTCGCCGCCGAGGGCCCGCTGCCGATCTCCGGCGAGTACATGAGCGCGCACGCGTTCTCCCTCGCGACCGAGTACGGCAAGGACACCTACGTCTCCCTCAAGCACGCCGGCTCCGCCACCCTGGTGCGCATGTTCGCGCTGAAGGCCTGGGCCAACGGCGTGTTCGCGAAGCTGCCCGGCTTCGGGCCCGCCACCGCCGATGCGATCTCCCAGAAGCTCTTCTCCCTGGTGCCGGAGAGGATCCCGCGCCGACTGACCGACTTCCGCGACCGCTTCGACCACCACCTGCTGCTGGTGGTCAGCGGCAGCGAGCGCGAGGCGACGCAGCAGCTCCTGCGCGAGTTCTTCGCGGAGCCGGAGCACGAGGGTGCTTTCTTCGAGTGCGACGCCGACGAGGCCCAGAGCGCGACCCTGATCCGCTTCGGCGTCGCCAGCGCCGCGAGCCGCTGCTTCGTCATGCACCGCGCCGAGGCCTCGGCGATGGTCACCTTCGACGTGGCGCTGCGCCGCGACGACGAGGACTGGCTGGAGAGACTGCCCGCGGAGATCGCGGACCAGCTGCTCGAGAGCGCCTACTTCGGCCATTTCTTCTGCCACGTCCTGCACCAGGATCATGTGGCGAAGAAGGGCGTGGACCCGGTCGCACTGAAGAAGCGGATGACGCAGCTGCTGGTGGACCGCGGCGCTGCGGTCCCCGCCGAGCACAACTTCGGCCGGATCTACCCGGCCCCCGATCAGCTGGTCGCCCACTACCGTGAGCTCGACCCGCTGAACATGTTCAACGCCGGGGTGGGGGAGACGTCGGCGAAGAAGGGGTGGGGGTGAGCGGCGCGGCCGGACCGGCCGCGCCCCTCCTTCCTCTCATCGCGCGGCGATCTCCTCGAGCTGAGCAACCCACGCGTCGACGCGCTGAGGGTCGGCCCAGCTGATCTCGAGCGAGTTGCGGGCCACCTGCACGACCTCCTCGCGGCTGAGCTCCTGGGCGATGGCCAGCGCCTCGAGGTTGTCGCCCACGTACCCGCCGAAGTAAGCGGGATCGTCCGAGGCGACCGAGACCTTCAGCCCCTGACGCAGGAGGTCGGTGATCTCCTGACCCTTCATCTGCTCGGTGACGAAGGAGTTCGACAGCGGGCAGCAGGTGAACCCGATCCCGCGCTCCTTCGCCTCGGCGACCAGGGAGCCGTCCTCGAGGATGTTCGTCCCGTGATCGATGCGCTCCACGCCGATCCTGTGCAGCACCGTGGCGATGTTCGCGATCGACTGCTCCTGGTCGATGTCGCAGTGCATGGTCAGGCGGTAGCCGGCCTGCTTCGCGGCGTCGAAGACCGCGGCGAACTTCTCAGGCGGATTGCCGCGCTCGTCGGAGTCCAGCCCCACCCCGAGGATCCGGTCGCGATAGGGCAGCGAGGCCGCGAGCGTCTCCTCGGCCGACTCGACGCTGTGATCACGCAGGAAGCACATGATCAGCGCGGCCTCCACGCCGAGGCCTCGTGCCTCCTGCACAGCCGACCAGAGCCCGTCGACCACGGCGGCGAAGGGCACGCCGCGGCTGGTGTGGGCCTGCGGGTCGAAGAAGATCTCCGCGCGCACCACTCCGTCGGCGGCGGCGCGTTCGAAGTACGCCATGGCCAGGTCATAGAAGTCCTGCTCGGTGACCAGCACCTCCATGGCGGGGTAGTAGACGGCCAGGAAGCTGGTGAGATCGGTGAAGTCGTACGTCGCACGCACCTGCTCCACCGTGCTCTGCCCGATGTCGACACCGTTGCGGCGGGCCAGCTCGAGCTTCAGCTCCGGCTCGAGGGTGCCCTCGATGTGCAGGTGGAGCTCTGCCTTCGGCAGGGAATCGATGAACGGGCGATCGTAGCTGGGCATGACGGGGCGGTCTCCTCGAGGTCACAGGGCAGGACTCGGCCAGGATAGGAGGCTCGCTGCACTTCAGCGCGGTGGGATCACGGCAGTACGGGGTCGATCGGTCAGGTCCGTCCCAGGACGTCTGCATCGTCGCGCCTATGGGCGCGAGCCCGTGCTGCGCCGCTCACCCGTCCGACCGCGAGAACCGGTTGGTCATCCCCTCGCTCGCCGTGAACAGCACCTGGCCGAGCAGCGCCTCGGTCTCCGTGCGGATCCGCTCGGCGATCCGGGTGTTCGCTGCGGCGAGCAGGGCCGGTACCTCGCCCGCCGTACCGGCCCCGGCGGCCTCCTCGTCGGCCGCGTGGACGGCGGTGCGGCCGAGCGCCTGGGTGCGCTGCTGGTAGCGTTCGATCAGCGGGATCGTCTCGTGGAAGTGCGGATCGGCCAGCGCCGCGATCATCCGGGAGGTCCAGTAGAAGCTGTCGGTGGAGACCGTCTCGCCGGTGGTCGAGAGATAGGCCGGGGCCTCCTCGACGTTCGTGAACATCGGGATCAGCGTCGTGAACGGCAGCGAAGCGTAGGCGATCCACTGCACCGAGCGATGCGAGGCGGGCAGGTCGCCGCGGATCTGCAGGATCGCCAGCGCGTTGTGGCGGTTGATGCCGATGGGGCGGAAGGCGCGGCGCTCCGCGTCGGTGCCGCGCGGGGAGTAGGGGTCGAAGACGGTGCCCTGGTAGTGGGTGCTGAGCACGTCCTTGACGTCCTCGACGGTGAGCAGGCGCTCAGGCCTGCGGCTCCAGGCGAGGTCGTCGGAGTCGGGGCTCGCGCCCGGGCGCCCGGCGTCCCAGTCCTCGGCGTGCGGGCTGAGGGTGCGCTGCATGTACCAGGCGCGGGGCGAGTTGTAGACGTGGTCGTGCTCGGTGTGGGAGCCGAAGGCCTCGCGCGGGTTGAACACGTCCTCGCGCTGCCCGTCCTCGCGCAGGGTGAGGTCGAGGTGGTGCTCGCGCAGGAAGGCTCGCAGGTCGGGGCTCGCGAGGTGGTTGCGGCCGGGCCCCTCGGCGTCGGCGAGGTCGAAGGAGTCGATGCCCAGCTGGTTCGGCATCGTCACGTAGTGGTCCTCGGGCACGCGCCGCGCGATCCAGTGGTGCCCGCCCACGGTCTCCAGCCACCAGATGTCCTCCGCGTCGCTGAACGCGATCCCGTTCATCTCGTAGGTGCCGTGCTCGGCGAGCAGCGCCCCGAGCCGCTCCACGCCCTCGCGGGCCGAGCGGATGTAGGGCAGCACGAGGGTCACGAAGTCCTCCTCGCCGAAGCCGCCAGGCTGGCCCCCGCTGCGCTCGACCAGCGGGTCCGCGCCGAGCACGCGCGGGTTCGAGGTGATCGTCTCGGTCGCGCTCATCGCGACGTTCGCCGCGTTGATCCCGGCGCAGCCCCAGATCCCCTCGTCCGGCAGTGCGTTCGGGATCGCGGTGTAGCGCAGCGGGTTCTCGGGCAGCTCGATCGTGCGCCCGCCGAGCACGGAGGTGTAGCTGCGCGGCTGGTCCTCGGGACGCACCACCACGGCGCGCTTCGGATCGAAGCTGCCGGCCGAAGAGTCCTCGGTGCGGGCGACGAGCGGGGAGCCGTCGGCGCTCGCACGGCGGCCGACGAGGAGGGTGGTGCAGGGCATGGGCGGGTGGCTCCTGGGGCGCGGGGACGGTGTGCGTTCTCCACCGTAGAACTGCTCCCGACATAGGGTGGTCCGCACCATGGTGCCGTGTCCGGCGGCACCGATGCGTCGTGGGGGAGCGGAGCAGCGATGAGACGGCGAAGCAAGGGACGAGCACGATTCTCCCGGAGCGAAGGGGCGTCCCTGTTCCTGGAGCTGTTCGACCTCATCGCGGGCGTGGCACAGCTCCTGTGGCGCCTGCCGTTACTGATCCTGCGCCTGTTCAGCTGAGCGCGCAGAGTCGCGGGGTAGTGCGCACAGCGGGCCCGCCCGTCAGGCGCTGCCCTCCGTGAGGCTCGCCGTCGGCAGCCAGTCCGCGCCGAGCAGCTGCGCGACGTCGCTGAGGCCTTCGGTGTCGCCGCCGACGGTGTCGGAGGCGGCGGCGATCCGCTCCACCATCAGCTTGCTGACCTGCTCCTCGACGGTGTCCTCGGCGTAGGCGATGTGCCAGGGGGAGACCTGGTGGTCGCGGTGGGTGCGGCCGGTGACCTGTCGGCCCGCGATGCCGGAGAAGCGGGCCTGGTGGAAGATCCCCACCCGCGGCTCCGTGCTCGCCTGCCTGCCGCCGGGGAGGGTCTCCCCGGCGTGGAGGCTGATCGAGGCGACGGTGGTGAACACGCACACCGGCGCCTCCCCGGTCTGGAAGCGCAGCCGCTCGGCCTCGACGTCGAAGCGGTCCCGGCCATAGATCGTCGCGACCTCGATCCCCGAGTCCTGGAGACGTTCGGTGATCGGGTCGGCGGCGGTGCTCACGAACTCGACCGAACAGGCCACCTGCCGTTCCGCCTCGACCTGCTGCGCGATCCACTGCGCCGTCGAATCGACGCGAAGCAGTCCCGCCTTCTGCCGGAAGCGCAGCAGCGCCGCCCGACCCTTCGCGGTGTTCCGTCCGCGGCGCGCGAGGTCCATCTCGCGGCAGAACTCTCCCCACTCCGCCTCGTACGCCTCCCGCTCGGCCGGGGTGAGCGCGACCGGCATCCCGGAGATCGGCACCGGCCCCCAGGGTGCTGCGCGGTGCAGCATCGCGGCGGGCTCGTCGTCCGTCAGCCAGCTGCGCACCCGCGCGAGATCCTCCGCCCGACGGGCCGGATCCGTCGTCCAGGTCGCGCCGTAGCGGCCCTTCTCCAGGCCGACCCCGTGCCGCTCCAGCGCGGAGGTGAAAGTGTTCGCGGGCTCCTTGGCCGAGGCCCAGGCGGTCATCGGCTCCCCGTGCGACTGCGCGTAGGCGGGGGCCAGGTACGGCAGCTCGAGCGGGGTGTGTCCGGGCGTCGCCGTCGTCGCGATGACGAAGGGCGCCGCGTCGTGCGAGCGGGTGTGCCCGGAGATCCGCGACCAGAGCTTCCACCGCTTCGTGGTGGTGCGGCGCAGGGCATGCGCCTCGTCGGCGATGATCACGTCCCAGTCGTGGCCTGCGACCTTCTCCAGCCGGTCCCAGGTGATCACCACCCACTCCAGGCCGCTGTCCCCGAGCGCCGTGATCGTGCGGCACCAGTGCCCGATCGTGATCGCCGCCGGCCGGTCCGCGACCACCAGCACCCGCTCCGCGCCGCGCAGATCGCCGACGGCGGACGCGCCGAGCACGGCGGAAATCGTCTTGCCGACGCCCGGCTCGTCGGCCAGCAGGAACATCCGCCCGCCCGCCTCCGCACGGGCCGCGATCGCGTCGGCCGCCTCGTACTGGTTCTGCCGCGGCTCGAAGCCGTCGGCCGGCTCGGGGACGGGCGCGGGGGAGCCGGGGTTGTGGAGGTTCTCCAAGAAGCGGCCCAGCGTGTGCGGGCCGGGGGAGTAGGGAGCCAGGTGCGCAGGCAGGATCCGGCCGACGTGCACGTGCATCTTCACGGCCGGATGCCAGGAGGCTCCCTCGACCTGTGTGCCGTAGGGGACGTCGAGGATCCACAGCCGCTCGCCCGGGCCGACGAAGGGGAGCTCGCGCGGGGTGGAGCGGGAGGAGCCCCCGGAGCGGCGGCGCGAGGACCTGCGGCGGTGGGTGGAGGGGGAGCGGCGGGAGGTGGGCACCGCTCGAGGTTAGCGGGGCGCGGCGGCGTGTGCCGGTGAGAAGGTAGGTGTCCTTACGACCCCATCTCAGGAGGTTCGGACATGAGCAGCACCCCGCTGTACCACCCCGATGACGACGAGACGAATCCCCACCCGGAGGACCAAGGCATCTCCCCGCAGGGTGGCCCGGAGGATCCCGCCGACGCGGGAGCGTCGCGCTCCTCCCAGGACGCCGCCTCCTCGGACACCGACCTCGATGAGCTGAACGACGAGGGCGTCGGCGGCACGGTCGGCTCGAAGGACACCTTCGAGCCGGAGGAGTCCGACGCCTCCCGGCATGCCGGGGGCGACTCGCAGCAGGCATGAGGCCCGCCCGCTGTGAGCGACGTTGATCGCTCACAGCGGTGCGCCCGAGGACGGCTTCCGGGCCACCGGGCGGGGCTCGCCCCTGCCACCACGAGTTCGACGAGTCGGTGCAGCGCCTCATCGATGTCCTCGCCGTCGATTCGTCTCTGCCGGGAACGGTTGAGCTCGGCCAGCACCCCGGCGACGATGAGCCGGGTGCCGGCCGCCGCAGCCGCACCGGGCGCCTCGCCGGCAGTGCCTGTCGCACCATCCCGCGCCGCTCCGACCGCACCGGAAGCGTCGACCCGGCCGTCCTGCAGGCGCCTGGCGATCTGCTCTCCGAGGCGATCGACGTGGTCGAGGACCCGCTGGCGGTGCGGCATGTCCGCACGCTCGATCAGCGCATCCCGGCCTGCATCGAGCGCATCGCCCAGCGCGATCCGTTCAGCGGCCGCGTGGCCACCGGCGGCGTCGTCACCGCCGAGGACTCCTCCTGGCTGCTGAGCTGGACGGTCAACCGCCAGCCGCACTTCAAGAAGCAGCCGAAGGATCAGATCGTCGCCTGGGTCTACGGCCTGTTCGTCGACGTCAGCGGCGACTACGTGAAGAAGCCCCTGTCGCAGTGCACCGGTGAGGAGATCACCCAGGAGTGGCTCTGCCACCTGGGAGTGCCCGTGGAGGAGATCCCTGAGCTCGCTGCGACGGGCGCGCGGTGCGTGCCGGTCATGATGCTCTACGTGACGAGCTTCTTCATGCCCCGGCACGCCGGGGATCGGCCCCGGGTCGTCCCGGAGGGCGCCGTGAACTTCGCGTTCCTCGGGCAGTTCGCGGAGACCGGACGCGACACGATCTTCACCACCGAGTACTCGGCGCGCACCGGCATGGAGGCCGTCTACGAACTCCTCGACGTGGAGCGCGGCGTGCCGGAGCCCTGGGGCTCCATGTACGACGTGCGCGACCTCCTCGAGGCCTCGGCGCGCATGCGCGAGGGCAAGAAGGTGGAGATCCCCGGCCCGGCCCCGCTGCGCAGCTACCTGCGCGGAAGGCTCGAGCACGGAGAGATCGGCCAGCTCCTCGAGGAGCACGGCCTGATCTGAGCCTCGCGTCCGCCCGCCGGGCGCGCCTCGGGGCGGTCCCGGGGCGCGTCCGGTCTGCTTGCGCGTGGGCTAGAGGAGGTGTCGGGCAGCTCGTTCCAGAGCTCTGCACCGCCGTTCTGGGGGGGGCGGCCCGGCCTGCGCCGTTCGGCGCGTCAGTTTCCAGAGGCACCGCGTCCCCGGAACGGTGATAGAGCCCGCGAGCGTCGCGCCACGGACCACTCCCGAAGCACCGACGATCGATCGACAGCCCCGGGCAGGTTGCCCAGGACTGTCGATCGGTGAGCCTCGTCAGCTCGACGGCCGGCCTGCCTCGCCGGCGACGCCGTTCACGACGGGCGAGCCCTCCCCCGACGCAGTGCGGGCGACGTCAGGGAGCCGAGGCTCACTCGAGCCTCCGCGCAGCGGCGGAGACCGTGTCCTCGGACTGGAAGGACGCGAGAACGGTCACTTCGGTCGTCTCGAGGACAGAGGGGAGGCCGGGCACACGGATGTTGACGCGCCGTTCCCCCGCGGGCATGTTCCGCTCCATCTCGGCCAGGACGTTCTCGCCGTCCCAGACGAAGAGCTTCGCCGCTCCCTTCACCGGGGCATGGACCACTGCCGTGATGCGGTCCTTCTTCCTCTCCACCGACACGATCTCCAGATGAGGGCTGGTGGGGCTGTGGCCGCCGAGCGGCACACGGTCCCCGGCGCTCTGGATGATCGACAGCGGCGAGTCCACCGACCGAGCTGCGGTCGACGGAAGCACGGCGTCCTTCGGCTCGGAGCCCGCATCCTCCAGCCCTTCGAGAGAGACCTGCCCCCATCGCCAAGGGTCCGCGCGCACGCCGGCGAACGTGGACCAGCCGACCCGCACCTGCGCCGCCTGATTCTGGGTGTCGGAGTCGTTGATCAGGACGTTGAAGCCCATGTGGCGAGGATCGATGGCGTCCGGGAGCACGTCGAAGGGGATCTTGACCTCGAGGTCGTAGCCCGAGTACTCCTCCTCGTTGTCCGCCATGGTCACGGCGACCTCCATGCCCGGCGCGGTCTCCTCGGCGACTCCCTGGTGATTGTCGCGGTCCCGACCTGCTCCGGGCGGTCCGGTCATCGAGCCCATCGAGGGCATGATCCCGGCGATGAACGTCTCCGCGGTGTTCGCAGCGTTCCCCCGCGGGTCCACGTAGATCTCCACGGAATCAGTGCGACGCTGACGCTTGTTGTCGTCGACGGGCAGGATGGTGCCCCTCACATCGTCGGTGACGGAGACGAAGACGTAGAGGTTCTCGTCGTCGAAGGTGAGCCAGCAGTCGCCGCTCACTGACTCCGTGGTGCTGCCTGCAGCGCTGACCGGGTCCCAGATCGTGTCGACGGGGATCGGCTCGCCGGGGTACTCCTCCTCGTCGCGGACCCCGTCGATCACAGGGGCGGTGGTGGCTGGTTCGATGGCCCGGCTCGGCACGAGGTTCATGGTCGCCGTCCGCCGGGATCTGAAGCCCTCGGCCTCAGCGAGTAGCTTCACCTGCCAGGCACCCCCGTCCTGCCCGCGGTTCGCGGTCGGGACGGAATCGTCGGTGTTGGCGATCTCTACGGTGGACTGCATGCTGTCACCGGCGTCGATGGTCGGGACCTCGAGAGTCGAGGGCGTGGCGGAGAAGCCATCGGGGACCGTGATCTCGACCGAGCCGTTGTGAGGCCGCGTCGAATAGTTCCTGATGGTGATTCCGAGGTCCCGATTGCGTCCCTGGCCGACCGCGAAGAGCTCCGGCACGAGCGCGTCGAGATGCTTGAGGTCAAGGTTCTCCGTCCATTCGCGGAACTCGCGAATCTCCTCGAGCGGCTCGATGCTCGCCTCGAGGGCCCCGGCGGCTCGCACCGGTGCACTGGAGGTGCCGGCCATGCCCTCGGCCTCGATCGACACAGTCGCCTCGAGCCGCGCGGTGGTCCCCGGCTCGACCGATGCGTCGACGGTGACGTCGAAGGAGACGGAGGTGCTCTCACCGGCGTCGAGAGCCGGCAGGGCTCGAGCATCGCTCGCCGTCCATCCGTTCGGCCCTTGCAGTGTGACGGTCCCTGCGGAAAGGCCCTCCCCCTGAGGCGCGGTGACGACCACCTTCACGGGGAGCGGGTCGCCGGCGACGAACTCGTAGCGTTCAGGGGAGACCTCCAGGTGGGTCCCCAGCGGCAGGCCCCCGTCGATCGGCAGGGTGGCGCCGCGCAGGGCGGCGTCGCCGCCGCTCGTAGGATCCACCAGAGGCGTTCGCGTGTGCAGCAGCGTCATCCACGTGCTCGCGATCTTCTCCGGATCTGACGGACTGCCCTCGCGCTCGGCCCACCCCTGCGTCTCGTAGGTCCAGATGGCCTCATCCTTGATCGCGGACCACCGCTTGCCGTGGGCCTCGCTGGGAGTGCCGTCCCAGCAGCCGAACACGAGGTCGCTCTCGACCGTCGGGACGTAGCCCTCGGCCACGCTGTCGGGACCGGTCGTGCCGGTGCCGTTCGCCCCGCTCCGCAAGATGCGCTGCGGTGTCCACGCCGCGAAGCCCTCCTCGAGATGCTCGGGGAACACGGACGGGTCGCCGGAGCAGAGATACGCCTCGAGGGCGTACATCGCCGCTTGCTGGTGATTGCCGTGGTTGCCCTCGACGGCCGAGGGATTCATGGTCACGATGATCTCCGGGCGGGTCGCGCGCACCACGCGCACGATGCGGCCCAGCAGCTCCTCCCCGCCCCACACCTCCCGAGAAAGGGGTGCGCTGGCGGTGTAGAAGAAATCGAGGGCGTCGAGGTTGTAGATGTGCTCGATGCCTGCGAGCCCGACGGCATCTCGCTCCTCCGCCTCGCGGATGAGCCCCAGTGCGGGCCCCTCCTCGAGCCCGACGGCGTTTCCGCCGCCCTCGCCGCGCGTCGCAGTGATGACGCCGACTTTCATGTCGTGGAGCTCTCCCCACTGCCCGAGCGCCGCGAGGGTGCTGGCCTCGTCGTCGGGATGGGCCCCGATGAACAGGATATTGAGCTTCACGGAGTCCGATCCTTCCTCCGCGAGAGCGCGTTCTGCGGGAGTGAGGGTGAGGTTCGTGCCGGTGAATGCTGCGGCCAGACTGAAAGCGCCTGAGGCCTGCAGCACCCTGCGCCGGGAAGGTCGTGCGGATGACCAGTGACGATGCTGTTCCATGGATGTCCCTTCCGAGGTTCAGGCACCACCTCGGCGTGGCGCCCCTCATACTTCATAGCCTGAAGTAAGCACCTGAAACAAGTGGTCGACCCCGACGGTCCTCTCGTCGTCAACCGAGCCCAGTGCGCTTGAGCACCAGAGATCCAGCGGCAAGAGGCTCTTGCTCCACAGCTTTCTGCAGGCTATAAAGTAAGCATGTCGATGGTGACCCCGCCCGCAGCGAACGGCGCCCAGGGCTCGAAGCGCCTGCAGAGCGTCGTGCGTGCCCTGCTGGAGCACGGGACCATGTCTCGCACAGAGCTCGCGGCGCTCACCGGATACTCGCAGTCCTCCATGACCGGATCCATCCGCATGCTCATGCGGCTGGGACACGTGATGGAGACCGGCCGCGGCCGATCGACCGGCGGGCGCCGACGCACGATGCTCGAGTTCGACCGACGGAGCGTCCTGCTCATGCTGATCTCGGTGGACTCCGGCCATCTCGTCGCGCGCCAGGTCGATCTCTCCGGAACGGTTCATGTGCAGGTGCGTCGACGTCTCGACCCGGAGCGGCCTCTGGCCTCCGTGCTGAACGCCATTGACGCTCTCCAGGGGGCCGCGGAGTCGCCTTCGACCTGCGCGATCATCTCCTTGCCCGGGGTAGTCTCCGCCGAGGGCGATGTGTCTCTCGCGCCGGCGCTCGGACAGCCCACGGATCGCCGGCTCCAGGACGTCGTCGCAGAGGCGTCCGGCCTTCACACCATCGGCGAGAACGACGTGAACCTCCTGGCTCTCGGCGAGGCGGTGGGAGGGGCTGCCCAGGACGTCAAAGATTTCGGATTGATCTTCGTCGGGGACGGCATCGGCGGCGCGCTGGTGCTGGACGGCAGGGTCCACCGCGGCGTGTCGGGCTCGGCCGGCGAGATCGGCTTCCTGCCCTGGAACGGGACTCCGAGCAGCGGGGGGAGCGCGTTCGGTCCCCTCGAGTCGAACTGGTCCGTCTCCGCACTGCGCAGCAAAGCAGAAGACATCGGCATCGATGCAGCCGAGACGAACGTCGTCGAAGCGCTCGAGGGCAGCGACATGCCGGAGGCGCGAGTCCTGCTGGATGCAGCGATGGACGCGTGGGCCTACGCGGGGATCGTGCTCACCTGCGTCATCAATCCCGGGCGAGTGGTCTTCGCCGGCGGCGCCGTCCACCTCTCCGTGTCATCCCGGGCCGCGCTGTCGGCCAAGGTCCTCGCAGGGAGCCCCTCGCCCATCGAGGTCTGCTTCGCGGAGCTGGGGGACGGTGCCATCGTCAACGGCGCGATCTCGCATCTGCAGAGCGCTCCATGGATCTTCCTCCCGGAGGACGAGGAGCACCCTGATCCGCACCGGTCGACGGCAGGGCCCGACAAGGAACCTCCCGAAGAACTGTTGTCCTGACCACTGAAAACACCACTCAAAGGAGAGAACGATGTTCAACCGACGTAAGTACCTGCAGGGCACCGCACTGGTCGGCGCGACGGCGGCTCTGGCTGCCTGCGGATTGGACGGGGGCGGTGGCTCGGGGAGCAGCGAGGGAGGCGGGGAGGGCGGTCCGGTGCCCTTCACCATCTACACCGCTCGCGACAGCGAGCTCGCAGAGAAGGTCGTCGCAGATTTCGAGGCGGCGAACCCGGAGTGGGAGGGCATGGCGACCGTCCTGACCCTCGGGGCGCAGGAGGCTCTCGAGCGCGTGCGAGCGGAGAAGTCCAATCCGCAGGGGGACCTGTGGTGGGGCGGCACTCGTCAGCAGCTCTCCCAA
Organism: Brachybacterium paraconglomeratum; assembly: GCF_003994255.1. GTDB lineage: Bacteria > Actinomycetota > Actinomycetes > Actinomycetales > Dermabacteraceae > Brachybacterium > Brachybacterium conglomeratum. Next base: position 30,964 of record NZ_ML133865.1, read on the forward strand.
GGAGCGGCCGACGGGATCCTGGCGCCGGCGCCGCAGGAGGTCATCGACGCGGTGCCCGAGGAATACCGGGACCCTGAGGGGCTCTGGGTCGGCGAGATGCTGCTGGCGGAGCTGTTCATGATCAACACCGAGATGATCAGCGGTGATGAGGTCCCCGCTGACTGGGACGACCTGCTGGGCTCGGAGTACGCGGGCAACATCGTGATCCGCGATGTCGAGGCCTCCGGGACCATGCGCGCGATCTACTGCGCCATGATCGATCGTCTCTATGACGACGAGGGCTCCGCCGAGGCCGGATACGAGTGGTTGCGCGGACTCGATGCGAACACCGCCACCTACGCCGCGAACCCGACGGACATGTACCAGCGGGTCAGCCGTCAGGAGGCTGCGCTCTCCCTGTGGAATCTGCAGGACATCATGCTGCAGAAGAACGGGGATTTCCCGATGTTCGATGCGGTGGTCCCCTCCTCGGGGGCGCCGATGCTGGTCGACGGACTCGCCAAGATCGCCGGTGGCCCTGGCGGTGCCGGAGCGGATGCCTTCATCAGCTACCTGATGAGCGTCGAGGTGCAGACGGCCATGGCCGAGGAGCATTTCCAGATCCCCGCCATCGAGCTCGAGGAGGAGCCGCAGTGGCTCGCCGAGCTCGGGCTCGAGGAGATGGAACTCGACTGGGACCGCATCGCCGAGAACGAGGACGAGTGGATCGGTCACTGGGCCAGCAGCATCAAGGGCAAGGGCTGAACGCTCAGCACTGGAACGGCAGGGGCCAGGCCCGTGCGGGGCGGGCCCCTGCCCTCATCTTCGGAGGAACCTATGAACTCAGTCGACCTCGAGAACGTCACCAAGGTCTACGGCGGCAGCACGCCCTCCGTCGACGACCTCACCCTGACGGTCGGGGACGGTGAATTCTTCACGCTGCTCGGACCGTCGGGCTGCGGGAAGTCGACCACCCTGCGCATGATCGCGGGTTTCATCAACCCCACTTCGGGACGGATCCGCTTCGGCGAGCGCGACGTCACGAACCTGCCCCCGCACCGGCGGGACACCGGCATGGTCTTCCAGAACTACGCGCTGTTCCCCCACATGGACGTCGCCGGGAACGTGGCCTACGGACTCTCGATGCGAGGGGTCGCGAAGTCCGAGAAGCGCTCTCGCATCGATGAGGCGCTGGCGATGGTGGGGCTGACCGGGTACGCGGACCGCCGCATCGATCAGCTCTCCGGCGGACAGCAGCAGCGAGTGGCGCTCGCACGAGCCCTGGTGATCCAGCCGTCCGTGCTGCTCCTCGACGAGCCGCTGTCGAACCTGGACGCCAAGCTGCGCGAGGAGACCCGTGCACAGATCCGCCAGATCCAGCAGCGCGCCCGCACCACGAGCGTCTACGTCACCCACGACCAGTCCGAGGCGATGGCGATGTCCGACCGGATCGCCGTGATGAACGCGGGCGTGCTGCATCAGGTCGGGGCGCCTCGGGAGATCTATCGTCGACCTGCGACGAGCTTCGTGGCCCGCTTCATCGGCCGGTCCAACGTGCTCTCCGGGACCGTCGAGGAGGCCGGGACCGAGCGTCTCTCCGTCCGACTCGACGGGGGCGAGGTGCTTCAGGCGCCGGTGTCGGAGGGGACCCTCTCCGCACGGGTCGCCGGGGGTGATGCCGTCGCCCTCTCGGTCCGGCCGGAGACGATGCGCATCGAAGCGGTCCCCGAAGGCAGCGGCACCGTCGTAGGAGGCGTGCGCGCGACCGTTCGCATGACCGAGTTCACCGGGTCGAGCTGTGTGATCTGGCTGCGGTACGGCGACGAGGATCTGCTGGCGACCATCCCCGACACCGACGACCTTCCGGAAGCTGGCGACGAGGTGCTGCTTCGCCCCGACACTGCTCGCACCTGGGTGGTGGCGCCATGACGCTCACTGCTCGTCCCGCCGCGGCCACCGCGCCGAAGCCACGCCGGAATCGCCTGCAACTCACCGCGTCGGACCGCTTCGTCTACGTGCTCGCGATCCCGTTGGTGCTGATCCTGCTCGTCTACATCGTCTTCCCGATGATCGCGACGGTGTTCACATCGGCCGAGGACGGCGGCGCGGCCTATGCCGACTTCGTCTCCGGGAACTCGCGGCAGGCCCTCGTGCTCTCCGTGGGGATCTCGCTGGCCTCGGTATTGACCGCAGGCGTGGTCGGCACCGGGCTCGCCGTGCTGCTGACCCGTTTCAGCTTCCCCGGACGTTCCGTGCTGAAGGTCTTCGCGCTGCTGCCGCTGGCGCTGCCGCCGCTGATCGGCGCGCTCTCGTTCTACTACCTCTATGGCACGAGCGGGATCATCCCTCGCGTGCTGGCCGAGGTGACCGGCGTCCCCGCGTCGTCCCTGTCCTTCGACGGGATCGCTGGGGTGATGCTCGTGCACACGCTCACGATGTACCCGTACTTCTACCTGTCCGTGAGCGCAGGGCTCTCCGGGAGCGACGCGTCCCTGGAGGAGGCGGCGATGAACCTCGGAGCGAGCCGCTCGACGATGTGGCGCACCGTGCTCCTCCCGATGCTCACCCCTGCGCTGGTCTCCGGCGCGCTCCTGACGTTCATGGTGTCGATGGCGTCCTTCACCGCGCCGCAGTTCTACAACGTCAACACGCTCACCATGCGTATCGTCGCGGCCAAGACCTCCGGCGCCTACGATCTCGCGGCGGCGCAGTCCACAGTGCTGTCGGTGGTGTCGATCCTGTTCCTTCTCCTGATGCGCTGGTATCAGAACCGACGCCTGACCCGCTCGATGTCGAAGGGCACGCCGCAGACGGTCAAGACCGTTCAGGGCATCCTCCCTCAGATCCTCGCCGCGATCGGCTCCGCCGTGATCGTGCTGGTCCTCGCCGCGCCCGTGGCCGCGATCGTGCTTCTCGCCTTCACCGTGAACGGCACCTGGACCACGCAGATCATCCCGCCCGAGTACACGCTGCAGAACTTCATCGACATCTTCACCGAGCCGCGCAGTCTGCGGCCGCTGCTGGTGTCCTCCCAGATGTCGGCGGTCGCGATGGCCGCGTCGATCGTGGTGGGGGTGCTGACCGCCTGGGTGATCGCTCGGTGGAAGGGCAAGGGCGCGGGAGTCCTCGACCTGATGATCATGCTGCCGTGGGCGCTGCCCGGCACGGTCGTGGGCATCAACATCGTCACCGCGTTCGCGTCCCCGACTCCGTTCAACCTCGGACAGGTGTTCCTCGGGTCACTGTGGATCCTGCCGCTGGCGTACTTCATCCGCTTCGTGCCGTTGGTCTTCCGCAACGCCGCCGCGTCGCTCGCCCAGATCGATCCCTCCGTGGAGGAGGCCGCGCAGAATCTCGGTGCCGGACCTCTCCGGACCCTGCGCACGATCACGCTGCCGCTCATGGCGCGCGGTGTGATCGCCGGTGCGCTGCTCGCGTTCGTCCAGGGCTTCGGCGAGTACGTTGCCTCCGTGGTCATCTACCCGGCCCGCTTCGTGCCGCTCTCGGTGGAGATCTACAACCGTCAGTACGCCAATGATCTGGGCACGGCCTTCGCCTACGGCTCGCTCCAGGTGCTCGCCATCCTGATCGTCCTGATCATCTCGGAGGTCCTGGAGAAGCCGGGACGCTTCACTCGCCGTCGTCGTCGCACCGGCGACATCGCTGAAACCGCCGCAGCCACCGCTGCGTGAGAGGAGACCCTGTTGACGCAGTACAACACCGCACCCGAGCCCGAGGCCGGCCATCGCGCGCCGCTGCGAGACCGTGACGATCTGTCGATCTACTGGGACAACCATCTCCGCGTCGCGTTCGAGCAGTCGGCGCCGCACGATCTGCCCGCGATGGTCGAGGCGAGCCTCGCGCACGTCACGATGCTGCGCGAGACGAAGGCGCTCCCTGAGCCCCGCGCGGATCGGCTGCTGCGAGGGCTGCTGACCCTCTGGCAGAGGTGGGGCGATGCAGAGTCGTCGGAGGACTGGCGCCCGCGCGTCGCCTCGCATCCCTTCGACGGATCCGTGGAAGATCCCTACTACTACCTCGAGCAGCAGCTCGCCGCCGCATGCGGCATCAGCACCTCGGACCTGGACGTCCAGCTCGCCCGCAGCCGCAACGACCTGGACGCCGGCGTCTTCCGGATGATCCTGCGCCGGGGCATCCTGGATCTCGCCGAGATCCTCCTGCAGACGGTCCGCGATTTAGAGGAGGTCGCGGCGCGCACGGCGGATGCCCTGCTCATCGGGCACACGCACCGCCGGCCGGCACAGCCCACCACCATCGCCCACGTCCTCTCGGGCCTTGCCGAAGCCATGCTCTCGCAGGCCGAGGAGCTGCTGTCCGTCTACGACGAGATGAACGTCTCGCCGCTCGGCTCCGCCGCCTTCACCGGCACGGACATCGCGATCGACGCGCAGCGCGTGGCCGATCTGCTGGGGTTCTCGAGCTCCTTCACCGCCTCCTACGAGGCAGTCGCCGGCGCCGAGCACTTCATGAGACTCGCCGGCCTGCACGCGCGCGTCGCGTCGACCGGTGCTCGCTGGGCGCGCGTGCTCCAGGAGTGGATGAACCTGGGCTGGGTGCGCATGCCCGACGAGTTCACCCAGGGCTCCTCGATCATGCCGCAGAAGAAGAACCCCGTGGTGCTCGAGCACCTGGTCTCCATGTCCGGAGCTGCCAACGGGGAGGCGAATGCCGTGTTCACGACGATCGCCGCCGGCTGGTACGAGGACTCGAACAACGCGACCACCGATGTCCAGAAGCATCTGTGGTCCTCCACCGAGCGCATCATCCGTTTCGTGCGCCTGCTCGACGGGCTCACGCTCGAGATCGAGCCCGCCGACCTCCCCTCCGATGAGGACATCGTCCGATCCGGCGCCACGACCACCGCGGTGGCCGAGGCGCTCGCCGGTCAGTCGGTGCCCTGGCGCAGCGCTCATGACGTGGTGGGAACGCTGTTCCGACAGGGGGACCCGACCACGTGGAGTGCGGACCAGGTGGAGGAAGCACTCGCTGGAGCCGGCATCGACGACGACGGGTCTCTGCGCGACCTGGTCCTCTCCTCCGGACGGGACCCGCGAAGGATCCTCGAGCGCGAGCAGCCCGGGTCCCCGGGACGGCAGGCCATCGCGGTCGCCCTCCAGCACGCCGAGCAGCGGGAGCGCTCTTTGTCGGCGCAGTTCCAGGAACGGCGGCGTTTGCTGACCGACGCTCGTGAGCGGCTGCTCACTACCGTAACTGACCTGGTCGGAACTGCATCCACCGCGTGCACGCTCAGCGTCATCGGCAATGCGAACCTCGACGTCATCGTCCATGCGGCGACGTCGTTCCCGCCGGCGGGAACCGAGCAGATCGTGCCGGAGATCGAAGTGCGGCTGGGAGGATCGGCCGCGATCGCCGCTCAGCGTGCGGCACAGCTGGGCCTCGCTGCTCGACTGACAGCGAAGGTGGGAGACGACGCCTCCGGGCGGATGGTGCGCGCTCTCGCGGAGACCGAAGGGCTTGCACTCGATCTGATCAGCTCACCATCGACGGATTCCGGGCTGACGGTCGTCGCAGAGGAGGAGGGCAGTGAACGCTCCTTCCTCTCGTCGCTCGGTGCGATGGGCACGTTCGCTTCGGAGGACCTGCCCCCCGAGGCGTTCCAGGCGCAGTACGTGCTGTTCAGCGGGTACTTCCTCCTTCCGGAGCTTCAAGGCGCGTCGGCGGCCTCGCTCCTCCGCGAGGCACAGAGGAGCGGAGCGACCACCGCGGTCGACACCGGCCACCCGGATGGCGGATGGAGCGACGACTTCCGTGACGAGCTCTTCGAGCACGTCCTGCCCCATACCGACATCGTCCTGCCGAACGAGAGCGAGCTGCGGGGGCTCACCGACCTCGAGGACGTCGAGGACGCGGCGCGCGATCTCGCCGTGCGCTCCGGGGCACTGGTGGTGGCGAAGCTGGGTGCAGAAGGCGGTCTCCTGTGCGGTGGGGAGGAGCTGTATCGCGTGACTGCTCCTGAGGTGAAGGTTCGGGACACGACCGGAGCGGGAGATAGCTTCAATGCCGTCTTCCTCGGAGTGCTCAGCAGGGGGGTGCGTGCTCGTGAGGCGCTCGAGACGGCAGTCGCTACAGCGTCGCAGCTGGTCGCCCTGGATCCCCAGGAGAGGGATCAGCATCTGCGCTCCCTGCGCGGCTGAGCGAGTGAGGTGAGCGCGCGGAAGGTGCCCGGCTTCGGCCGGGCACCTTCTTGCATGACGGCACCGGCATCTGGCCCCGAGGGTCTTCAGCCCGTACATGATGAGGATGAGGAGATGTCTGCTGGGCTGATGAAAGTGTCCGCGATCGACGTGTTCACCGTGTACCTCCCGGTGCTCGGCCTCGAGCGAGGGCTCTACGCCGGGCGGTCAGTCTGCTGCTCGTGGTCCGCGCCCTTACCTCGCTCGTCAGCCGCGTCCTGCTCGAGCCGATGGTGAACCGCTTCGGAGTGAACCGAGTGCTCACGGGGACGATCGCGATCGCGGTCGTCTCAATGGGGCCGTGCGGCTGATCGGCTGGATACCGTTGCTCGTCGCGGTGATGGTCCCGTTCGGGCTGGGCCTCGGCCTCGCCCAGCCGATCAACATGGCGTGGGTCGCGGCGCTGGCCGCCGGGGGAGTGCTCGGCGTCGTGACCGTCAGTCTTCTGGTCGGCGGCGTGATCGCGAAGCGTGTGGATGTGGTGGACGGGAGTGGGAAGGCTCCATGGAACGGTGCCGAGGAACACCTCGTTGAGCAGTTTGTCGGGATGAAACATCGCGAGGTTGGACGTCCTGCGGCGCATGAGGCTCGGTGCCATGGATCGTGCTGCCCGGATCACTCCGCGGGCTTGACCACCTTCATGCCGGCGGAACCGGGCTCCAGTTCGAGGATGGTCTGATCCGACTCGGAGAGGATCGGGATCCCGTCCGGTGCGGAGTGGAGCACTCGGGCCATCCGGCTGAAGCTCGTGCGTGCGGTGAGCGTGCCCTTGCCGGCGAACGCGACGGGGACCTTGCTCGAATCGAGCTGCATGACGCTGAGGTCCTCGAGCAGTCCCACCAGCCGTGATTGCTGCTCGGCGATATCGGTGAGCTCGCTGCGCAGCACCGCCTCGACGTGGGTGAGGGACCGGTTGGGGTTCGAGAACTCAGCGGCTACCTTCTCCAGGACCACCACGCGAGCTCGGAGGGCGAGCGCCTCGTAGGTCTGTGCGACCATCCGCTCGAAGTCGCCCGTCGGATCGTCGCGCTTGCCGACCAGCTCCTTCATCAGATCGGGGGCGTAGACGCGGTCGGCATCGGTGTGCTTGGCGACTGTGTCGGTCCAGCGGCTGAGGCGGCTGGTGTAGCTGCTGGTCAGCGTGTCCAGCTCCCCGAAGGCATGGGCGGCGGAGGAGATGGACGGAATGCTCGCCTGGTCCAGCAGGTAGCCGGCCACCCGACTCGCCTGACGGCCGGCAGTGGCGAGGATCGACCGCTCCTCCTGGTCCGCCCTGTTCTGCAGGTCCACCAGCACGCGGGAGATCGAGTCGAGCTTCTTGTTCATCTGCTGCTGCGCGAGCATCTCCGAGGCGACCGCCAGTCCGACGGTAGCGATGAGCGGACCCGCGGCGAGGGTCGCACCAGTCCCCGACGCAGCAGGGACGAGACGGGCCTGGCCCGCGATCTTCGTGGACCCCGTCCCGCGGACCAGTCCTCGGAAGCCTCCGCCCACTGCAGGGACAAGATCGCGGGCGATCGCACCGGTGGGCGTGAACACGCGATAGAGCCCCTGGGCTGTCTCTGCGCGACTGAACTGGGCCGTGACCTGGCTGATCGCCTTGGCAAAGGCGCCGGTGCCCTGTGCCACCATCCCGGACGGTGCACTCTTCGTAGCTGTGGGGACGTGATCGATGAGGAGCGCCTCGCGGTTCAGGAGCATCCGCAGCATCGCTTCCGTGCTCGGCTCCGACGCGAGCGGGACGAGCGGGACGATGGCTGCTTCTTGCGAGGAATCCACGGGGCCTCCAGTTCTCAAGGGGTGAATCCATCTTCTCATCTGGGGCCGACACTTCACCGGCTGACGCTCAAGCGCTGATCGCGGCCTCGGGGAGCGAAGCCCGGGTGAGTATGGAGGGATCGCAGCGCGGGAACGCCAACAGGGGCTGAGGGCAAGCGAAGCGCAGGCACAGGGCAGTTGCCGTAGAGATGATGAGGCGGACGTCGGCTCGGCGATGAGCGATCAGTCGACGTTCTCGAGGCGAAGAGCTTCTGCCGGCGGAAGGTCGATACGAGAGGGCGGAGCGCACCGGTCACCTCGCCACGTGGGGATTCCGGACGCAATGCTCGCCGACCTATCCCGCGAAGATCGCCAGCACGGCATCGCGCAGGCGGACGTCGTCGGCCGGGAGACCTTCCATCACCTCGACCAGGCTCACGCCGGTGTGCGCGATGCGGGAGGGGCCGCCGACGGTCGGATCCTTGAGATCCACGAACACTTGCGAGTAGTCGGGATTCTCGAGTTTTCGAGGGACTCGCTCCATCTCCATCACCGCGGTCGGTCCGAACACGAGGAAGACGGTGGGATGGCCCGCGGTGCGTCGCAGCTCGACGCCCCACGTCCACAGGCCGGCAAAGCGGGTGACGACCTGATCGATCGGTCCGGTCGAGAGCTGATCGTTGATCTGCTTCATGAGCACTGTGTCGGCATAGGCACCCAGCCTGCGCTTCGTCTCTGCAAGCAGTTCGCGACTCTCCTGGAGCTGGCGGCGGGCCTGCGCCGCGATGAGGTCGCCGAACTCCTCTGCAGCGCGGTGATGGGGCTGATAGCCGTATCGCGCGGACTCACCCGTCTCGCACATCGCGGTGAGGAAGGCGAAGGTGTCGTCGGTGTTCATCGCTGCGGGTCCTTCCACGAAGTGCTCGAACAGCTGGCGGAGAAAGAAGTGCTGGTCGGGATGTTTCCTCGTCCACGCTCGGTCGTTGGTCGTGTGCGAGCGGACGGCGTCCAACAGCTCGGCGTAGGTGATCGCGGCTGCCTGCTCCCAGCCGTCGCGCTGGTGGTGCCTCTCGCGGCGCTGGCAAAGCAGGACGACCGCCGCGTCGCGGTCGCCGGCCCTGCCGAGCGTGAGGTAGCGGTGAAAATCGTGGCCGTGCCCGTCGGACGTCCCGTAGTTCTCGACGACCACGGCCGCGCTCGGCGAGGACAGCAGGATGTCAGCGATATCGGCGGACTCAGGGTTGGGAAGGCCCTCGTGCCCGGGAGTGACGACCTCCTGGGCCACCTCGTAGCCGGACCTCGGAAGCTGGACTTCGGCGGGGAGGTGCGCATTGACGAGATCGAGAAACAACCCCTGCACTGCATCTCCGAGCTCGTGAGTCCCCTCGGGATCGAGCAGCCAGGCGAAGACGTTCGACAGCTGCTTCTCGTGGGTGCCGTGGTGCATCACGCGGAACACATTGAACTGCTCAGCCAGACTCCGAGAGAGGGACGGCACCAGTGCGGTCACGAGTTCGGGTGCGATGGCGGGAGGGGCAGCCATGAATCGAGAGTAACGGCGATGGGCGAGCGACACAGGGCATCGGCGAGCATGGAGGTGGGGAGATCCTGGCAGTGGATGCGGGACAGCGCGTGGTGCGGGTAGGTTGCGGGGCATACCGTGTGATGTGGAATGGTGACGTCCCGAAGGATCGCGGCGGGCTCCGCAGGTGAGCAGGCGTGACAGTCCGTAGGAGAGTTGTGGCAGCAATATTCAAAACGGTTTCTTGGCAAGTGGATCAGCTGGTCTCCGGAGTCCAGCAAGGGAGCATCAGTCTTCCGGATCTGCAACGCCCCTTCGTGTGGCCTGCGACCAAGGTCCGTGACCTCTTCGACTCGATGTACCGCGGCTACCCAGTCGGGACATTGATGTTCTGGGACGTCTCGGAGCAAGACTCGACCCGGGCGATCTCCGGCACCGCCACTATCTCGGCCTCCCACCAGATCGTCGATGGCCAGCAGCGCCTCACGAGCCTCTATGCCGCGATGAAGGGGTTGGAGGTACAAGACGACAACTACCGGCGCAAGTCGATCAGGATCGCTTTCCATCCTTACACCGAACGTTTTGAGGTGGCCACGGCGGCCACGGAGCGATCGGTGGAGTGGATCCACGACATCGCTACCGTCTTCCGGTCTCCCTACGACGCGCAAGAGGACTTCCTCGAGGGGCTCGAGGATGCAGGTCGGAACCTCGCCAGGGACGACAAACGCAGGTTGGGAGAGGTATTCAAGAAACTCGAGGGGCTGAAGCAGTACCAGTTCGAGGTCGTCCACATCCAGAAGGACGTCGACAAGAGACTGGTCGCCGACGTCTTCGTGCGCATCAACTCCGAGGGAATGAACCTCAAGGCATACGACTACATCCTCACCTGGCTCAGCGTCTTCTGGCCCGACGGTCGCGACCAGATCGAGCAATTCGCGAGGGCGTCCCGGATGACGCCCGAACGAGCTTCGGAGATCGCAGGTCAGCGCGTGACCTGGACGCCGAAGAACCCGTACCTGGCTGTGGAGACGGGGCATCTCGTGCGTGCCATGGTTGCTCTCGGGCAGAACCGGGCCAAGCTGATTGACGCCTACGCGAACCTCCAGGCGAAGGACCGTGCCACGGGGCAGGTTGACGGAGACAAGCAGGAGCGAGAGCTCGAGAAGCTGCGCCAGGCGTTACCGATTGTCACTGATCGCATCAACTGGACCGAGTTCATCCGATCCATCCAGATCGCGGGCTTCCGCTCTCATGCGGGCATCACGTCTAACATGAACATCGTCGCGAGCTACGTGATCTTCCTGCTTGGCCGTACGCGGTATTCGGTCGAACTTGTGCGTCTCAGGACCCTCATCGCGCGCTGGTTCTTCATGTCCCAGTTGACGGGAAGGTACACAGGGTCGAGCGAGTCGCAGATCCAGAAGGACCTCGACATGTTCGCGGAGATCCCCGCAGGTGACGCCGACGAGTTCGCGACACTCGTGGACAAGACGATCTCCATCTCGGTCACGAACGACTTCTGGGAGTTCAACGCGCCGCAGTCTCTGGTGTCATCGAGTTACAAGCTCTCGCCGGTCTATCAGTGTTACCTCGCAGCGCTGAACTATCTGGACGCTGACATGTTCATGTTGCGGATGAAGGTTCGCGAGTGGATGGATCCGGCGCTCCCGGCGGTGAAGGGGCAGGAGGGTCATCACCTGGTTCCACGGAGTTACCAGGAGAAGGTGCTCGGTATCACTGACACCAAGAGGATCAACCAGGTTGCGAATTTCGCGCCGACGGACTGGCACACGAACGTGCAGATCTCAGATCGTGCGCCGGCTGACTACTGGCCGGAGCTGGAAAGTGAACGTGGCGGCGACGGGACGTGGATGAAGAAGCAGCGGTACTGGCATGCTTTGCCGGACCAGTGGCATCTGCTGCCCTACGAAGAGTTCCTGGCACAGCGGCGGAAGCTGATCGCTCAGGTCACTCGCGATGCGTTCGAGCGCCTGGGTTGTGACGGCCAGGGCTCGCTCGCGGGCTCCCTGGACCTCGCTGCGGAGGCGGCGGCCGATGAAGCGAGCCTCGCGACGCTTCTCGACGGCGGCTATCTCGTGCCCGGAGATCAGCTCGACCCTGTCGACCCGGAGTGGGTCGTCGATGCAGTTGTCACCGAGGACGGGACCATTCAGATCGACGGAGTCCACGAGTTCGACAGCCTCGACGAAGCCGCTCGGTACCTCGAGGTCACGAACGTCAGCGGCTTCGAGTTCTGGGCACTCGAGAAGGACGGCGGCATCGCTCCGCTGGCGGATGTCGTCGCGAGCGGACCACGAGGCGAAGTGGCGAGTTGACCTTCTGGGCTCTGGCTCGATCAGCCCACTGCGTGACGCGACTCCCGAAGAATGGAGCTTGGGTCGCTGATACCTGAACGCGCATCAATCCCGACTCTGTCATTCCGTGGCGGTGGCAGCGGCCTCCAACTGATCAGCCTTGCCCGTTGGGATCGAGGCTCCGCGCTTACGAGTGAAGATGTCACGGGCAGTGTCCATGCGGATGCTGCGCTGCTCAACAGGCTCCAGGTTCGCAATGAAGGGTTCCAGCGCAGTCAGTGTGAGTTGCACCTGCTTCGCCTCTCGCTCTTGCTTGCGGTGCTGTGCGGATTCACGCTGGAGGAAGTAGCCGACGGCAGCGGCGCCGCCAGGTGCCCCGATCTTCTGGAAGACCATCTCCCACCAGGTCGATTCGCCTCCGAAACCGAAAAATGACATCCCCGCTGCAGTGAGGAAGTAGAATGCGGCGATCGTGAACGCAACGACTGCTGCTATGCGCCAACGGTCCGCGATCTTCGCCTGTGCCGTTGCGTATGCTTCGTAGTCAGAAGCCGTGGCATTGACACCCACCGCAGCCAGGACGTTGCGCGATTGTTCCTCGTGCTCCGTCATTAGAGCCATGTGCTCGTCGATTCGTCCTTGGTTTTCAGGCTCTTCGCATCTGAGGGTGTAGGTGCGGGTCACGGGGTGGGCGCGTCGGTGCCGGGATAGACGTCGAGGTCTCCCGATGATGGAAGTTCTGACGCTCGCCATCTGGAAGACCTCGACGTGCCCCA
>NZ_ML133866.1 GCF_003994255.1 Brachybacterium paraconglomeratum
GCGGTCATCGTGATGACTCCGTTCGAGAGTGCTGTGAGAGGTTCACTCGAAGGATCACACGGTGGCCGCGTCCTTGTCCGGGACGATCACAGGGCCACCGCGCTACACCACTATCGGGGACTCAACTCGCGGCCGACGTGATGTCTGTGTCCGGCACGGTGCCGGGTGGGTGTGCGTGCGGCAGCTCCGCCGAGGCGGAGCGAGGCATCCGTGTCCCGCCGCGCAGGGCTGTCGATGCCGCTGCGAGATGGCGGGGTGCTCGCGGCGCCCGCTGGGGCGGGCTGCTCGCGCTGCACGCGGTGCGAGGGCCGGGGCGCCGCCGTCATGGCGGGTCCGGCCGGGAGGCTCGCACATCCGGCGACGGCTGGGGCCATCATCCGGAGCTATGCACGCTACGGGGTGGTCAACGGGGATGTCCAGGGGTTTATTCCGTGGCAGTGGGGCGGCGGGCCGATGTGGTGAGCGACTGCACAGACGGCACTCCGTGGTGCGGGGTCTTTTCGAGCTCGACTGTCGGTGAGATGGGCGAAGATTCATCCATCTGCCTCGGAGTGTCGGGGCCTCAATACGAAAGGGTGCCGTGCGCCGCGCGGCACAGGTGATGACAGTGTCCATGCCCCCGCAGTTCCCGGGTGACCCGCAGCAGCCGATGCCGGGGTCGCCGAACTCCCACCCTCAGGGACAGCCGCGCTTCGGCGCGACGCCGGCCGGTGGATCGCCGAGCTGGGCGAGCTCCCCGTATCCCGCCCAGGGATCTCCGTACCCTGCCTCGGCGAATCCGGCGGGACCGTACGGTGACGGGCAGTTCCGTCCGGTGGGCGGTCCCGGCGGCCACCCCGAGCCCCCGCGGAAGAAGCGGACCTGGATCTGGATCGTCGTCGGCTGCGGTGTCCTCCTGCTGATCGGTCTGCTCGGCCTCGGCGGATGCGTCGCCCTGGTCGCGTCGTCCGGGTCGAGCGACGACGGCGTGCGCGCCGGCGATCCGGTGACGACCGCGACCGCCGTCGAGGACGCCGAGGCGGAGGAGGCTGTCGAGGAGGACGCCGCGGAGGAGGACACCTCCGAGCCCGCGTCGGCCCCCGAGGTCGGCACCTCGCGCGACAATCCCGCACAGCCGGTCACCGACGCGATCGCGATCGAGACCAGCGGGGGGACCATGTCCGTCACCCTCGGCAACGTCACCTGGGATGCGAACAGCGCCATCGCCGAGGCCAACATGTTCAACGAGGAGGCGCCCGAGGGGCAGGTCTACATCACCGTCCCGGTGACGGTGCAGTACACCGGACCGGAGTCGATCACCCCGTGGATCGAGCTCCACATCTCCTACGTCGCCGAGGACGGACGGTCCTACGACGAGGCCTCCGTGGTCCTCGAGGGCGACTTCATGGACGTCGGCGACCTCTACGACGGCGGCACCGCCGAGGGCACCATGGCCTTCCTCATCCCCGAGGAGGCGGTCGGCTCGGGTACGTTCAGCGTCGAGGGCTTCCTGACCTCCGGCACGTACTTCGTCGCAGCGGTCTGAGCTACTCGACGGCTGAGCATGACGGCGGGTGGCCTTCGGGTCACCCGCCGTCCTCGTCGTGGTGGCCGCGTCCGGCGGCCCGATCCACGACCAGCAGCACGTCGGCCGGACCGCCCTCGGCGCCGAAGGCGTGGGGGACCAGGGTGTCGAACTCGGCGGACTGGTCCTGGGTGATGCGATGGCGTTGAGCGCCGAGCTGCAGGATCAGCGTCCCCGAGAGCACCACCAGCCACTCCTGGCCGGTGTGGGCGCGCATCCGCGCGGGATCCGGAGGCGGGTCCACGACCCTTCGACGCAGGATCACGGTGTCGGGGGAGCGGCGCATCTGCCAGCGCAGCGCGTCCATGCCGTGGTCCTTCACCGGGTTCGAGACCACCTGCTCGCCCTGCATCGCCACGAGCTCGTCGAGGCTCGTGTCCAGGGCGCGCGAGAGGCCCACCAGCTGGTCGAGGGCCAGGCGTCGTCCGCCGCTCTCGATCCGCGAGAGCGTCGAGGCACTCAGGTGGGTGCGGCCGGCGAGGTCGTCGAGCGTGAGCCCCTGGGCGAGACGCAGCGCACGCAGCCTCTTGCGCACCAGGTCGTCGAGCTCCGTCGTTCCTTGCGACATGAGCAAGAGTGTATGCAGACGAGGCAAGTTGGTCCAGGGTGGAGGCATCGCCCGCCGAGGGGCGCAGCACCCGACCGAGAGGACCCCTGCCATGACCGGCCATGCCCAGCACTCCGCGCCCGCCCTGCCCGAGACGACGGAGACCGACACGTTCGGCTCCGACCCGCTGCCGGGCACCCTCGTCGACGCCGTCGTGATCGGCGGGGGCGCCGCCGGGCTGAACGGCGCACTCATGCTCGCCCGCTCCCGCCGCAGCGTCGTCGTCCTCGACGCAGGCCACCCGCGCAACGCCCCCGCCGAGGGGATCCACGGCCTGCTCGGCAACGAGGGCACGGCGCCCGGGGAGTTCCTCGCCCGGGGCCGGGCCGAGGTGCGGCAGTACGGAGGGCTCGTCGTCCGCGGCGAGGTCGCCTCCGCCCGCGCCGTCGACCCGTCGGCCGACGGGGACCTGCGCTTCGAGATCACCCTGGCCGACGGGCGCGCCCTCACCGCGCGCCGGGTCCTGGTCGCCACCGGCATCCGCGACGAGCTGCCGGAGATCGCCGGCCTCGCCGAGCACTGGGGTCACGACCTCGTCCACTGCCCCTTCTGCCACGGCTACGAGGTGCGCGACCGGGCGATCGGCGTGATCGCGAGCCTGCCCTTCCATGCCCATCTCGCCCTCATGTTCCGCGCGCTGAGCGAGGACGTCGAGGTCTTCGCCGCAGGCGTCGAGTTCGACCCCGCCGCCCGCGAGCGCTTCGCCGCGCTCGGCGTCACCGTGCACGAGACCGAGATCCAGCAGGTCCTCGCCGGGCCCGACGGCGGGATCACCGGTGTCCGCCTCGCGAGCGGCGAGGTGGTCGCGCGCTCCGTGCTCGCCGCCGGCACCCGGATGACCCCGCGCCTGGACGGGCTGGACGGCCTCGGGCTCGCCCTCGAGGAGCTGCCCGCCGGGATGGGGCAGAAGGTCGCCACCGGCCAGGCCGGCACCACCGAGGTGCCCGGCGTGTGGGTCGCCGGGAACGCCGCGGACCCCACCGCGCAGGTCGGGGCGTCCGCCGCGGCCGGGGCGCTCGCCGGCGCGCACCTGCACGGCGCGCTCGTCATGGCCGACGCCGACGCGGCGGTCGCCGCGCTCGCCCCGCAGGGCTGAGCGAGGCCGGGGGCGGTGGCGGCCCTGGGACGATGGCCGTGCGATGGCCGGGGCCGCGCGACGGCCAGGAGCGGCGACGGGAGGTCGCCCCGTCGCCGCTCCACCGCCCTGCTGCTCAGAGCGTGAGCAGCACCTTCGTCGCGCGGCGCTCGTCCATCGCGGCGTAGCCCTCGGCTGCGTCCTCCAGCGGGAGCGTGAGGTCGAAGACCTTCCCCGGATCGATCTCGCGACGCCAGATCAGGTCGATCAGCTCGGGCAGGTAGCGGCGCACCGGGGCGGGCCCGCCGTGGAGATGGACCGCAGAGAAGAACAGCTCGTCCCCGGGGATCTGCACGTCGTGGGAGACGCCCACGAAGCCCACCGCGCCGCCGGGGCGCGTGGCGCGGATCGCCTGCATCATCGACTCCTGGGTGCCGACGGCCTCGATCGTGGAGTGCGTGCCGAGCCCGCCGGTGAGCTCCTTCAGCGCCGCGACGCCCTCGTCGCCGCGGGCCTCGATGATGTCGGTGGCGCCGTACTCGCGGGCCAGGGCCTGCCGCTCGGGGTGACGGCTGAAAACGATGATCCGCTCGGCGCCCATCTGCCGGGCGGCCAGCACGCCCATCAGCCCCACCGCGCCGTCGCCGACCACGGCGACGGTCTGGCCCGGCCCGGCGCCGGCGGCGTCGGCCGCGAACCAGCCGGTGCCCAGCACGTCGGAGGCGGCCAGCAGCGAGGGGATCAGGTCCGGGTCGGGCATGCCGGGGGTCTTGACCAGGGTGCCGTCGGCGAAGGGGATCCGGGCCTTCTCGGCCTGGGTGCCGATCTGCCCGTCGACGAAGATCGCGCGCACGCAGCGGGAGGGATGGCCCTCGCGGCAGATCTCGCACGTCCCGCAGGAGATCACGAAGGAGCCGACCACGAAGTCGCCCACCTCGAGGGTGCTCACCTCGTCGCCGACCTCCTCGACGACGCCCACGTACTCGTGGCCCATATGCTGGTGGTCGGGGCACGACGTGCGCACCCACGGCTCCGGCACCAAGCGCTTCAGACACCCCGTGGTGGGGGAGGTCGAGCTCGCCTACGAGGAGCTGGCGGTGACCGACGAGCCCGGCCGGGTCATGCTCGTCCACACCGCCGAGCCCAGCTCGACCAGTGCCGAGCGCCTGCGCCTGCTCGCCAGCTGGGCGGCGTCGCAGCAGGTCCCGCGGCCGGCGCGGGGAGTCACGGGCCGGCCGCTGAGCCGCGTCGCGTGACGAGTCAGATGGCCGCGGCGGTTCCGGATGCCCGCTCGGCCGCGGGGGCGGACTCCTGCGCCCATGGCCGCAGCGGGGAGACGGCGTCGATGGCGTCGCGGCGGGGGCCCTGAGGACCGAGGACGACGTTCGAGGCCAGCGGGATCTGGTGGGACGCGCTCTCGAGGATGTGCATCAGGTACCCGGCAGTGTTCGGGAAGGCGAGAAGGTCACCGATCGCGACACCCTGCGGGAACTCGAGCCGTCGACGCAGGATCAGCTCCGCCTCGATGCAGTACGCCCCGACGAGGAACGCGTGCAGCGGCGCAGAGCGTGGACCGTCGCCGGGGACCAGCAGCGGATCGACGAGGAAGTCGTCCGACGTGGATCGGCACTGGGTCCGATTCATCTCGAGCCCGACGAGCGGCACCCCATCGCTCGTCGTAGTGCGCTGCACGACGCGGGACAGCGTCAGGCCGCATCCGTCGAGCAGCGACCTGCCGGGTTCGCAGCGCAGCTCCAGACCCCGCTCCCTCAGCGCGACGGCTGCGGTCTCCCCGGTGGGGAGCCGTGTGCCCAGCACCTGTTCGAGCCATTCCCCGCGCACCGGTTCCTGGTGATACGGATAGACCTGGCGCAGGGGCTCTCCGCGCCACGTGACCGCGTCGGCGCCGTCGCTCGTCGACGCATCGTGCGCTGTCCAGAACGCGTCCCACTGACCGGCGTCGTCGAGATAGGACATCGGGACGCCCCCGCCGATGTCGATGAATCGAAGGTCGTGCCCGAGGTCGCGGAGCGCATCGCCGAGACGGAGCGCCTCGTCGAGGGCCAGGGCGCGGTGCTGCGCGGCATAGCCGTGGAGATGGAAATGGACTCCGTCGATCCTGAGGCCGGCGGCGGAGGTCCGGGCGTGATCGGCCCAGTGCTGCCAGGTCGCCGCGGACTCCCCGAACCGTGTGGGGGCGATGCCGCTGGTCGGGGTCGGTGCGAGGCGGAGCGCGACGGGCTGCCGCCCACCGGTCCTGTTCTCCGCTGCTGCCTGCAGGAAAGCCTCGGCCTCGTCGAGGTTGTCGAGAACCAGCACGACACCTGTGTCGCGGACGAGGCGCAGCAGCTCCGGTGGCTTCACAGCGGCGGTCACCACGACGTCCTCGGGCGCGTACCCCTGGTCGAGCACCTGGGACAGCTCCCGGTGGCTCCCTACGTCCACCCCGTGACCGGCGCGTCTCGCGGACTCGACCAGGCCCAGGGTCTTGTTCGCCTTGCGCGCGACGAAGATCCTCAGCGGCACGCCGTGACGGGCGGCCGCGGACTCCAGCTCGGAGGCGTTGCGGGCCAGGGCCGAGAACTCGTGGACGTTCACCGGGCTGCCGTACTCCTCGATCAGTGCGGAGCAGGCCCGACGATCCGCCAGCAGCTCTCGCATCCACGGCTCGAGACGGGCGCTGAGCGGGGGGAGCCCGCCGCAGCGGCGTCGCAGGGCCTCGGTGTCGCCGGGCGGATGATCGGCGGTGGGGTCCGCAGCGGTCGAGGAAGAGGGGGCAGGTCTGGTCATCGCGAACCGATTCTCCGCTCGGGGGTGGTGGTCGTGGTCGGTCGGGGAGGGGCCGAGGGGCCGGCGTCGGTGCGGCGCAGTCTCGAGGTGATCCGCGCCGCCCAGAGACGGGGCTCGTCGTGGAGGTGCCGGTTCAGGGTGTCGTGTCCGATGACGTGGTCCTCCGTCGGACGCCCGAGCAGGGCGAGGCCCTCCTGCCGCTGGCTCCGGCCGCCGGGACGGTCCCCGGCGAGCGCAGTGCCGTCGTGATCCACGGCCGCGCCGCGGCGTGCCGGTCGCACCTCCACCAGCCCCTGGTCCACCAATGCTCGCGAGAGCGGGTCGAGGATCCCCACGATCCCCGGCGGCGCCAGCACGGCATCGACCACGACGTCCGGAGGGGCGTGACCGAGCGGGGTGCCCTCGATGCCCGACGCCGTGATCCGGGTCCCGGCGTCCACCCAGGAGAGGTCCAGCGCCCCGGACCCGATCATGGCCAGCAGCATCTCCGCGACCTCGAGGGGAGGGCCGAACGCGAACCTCTCGAGCACCTGGGAGGCCCGACGGAAGCGAGCCCATTCCTCGGCGGGGGCCGCGGAACCGCGGACCGCGAGCGTGAGGGGGCGGTAGAGCCCTGCCCAGACGCGTCCGAGGATCCATGCGGGGCCGGGTGCCCGTCCGCCTCGGCCGATCTCCACGCTCCGTCGCAGGGCGTCCTCGGCGTGGCCCGGTCCGCGGTGCAGATCCGGGTCGGATCCCGAGGCCAGTGCGCCTTCGACCGCCTCTCGCCCGAGGCGGAGATCGGTCCCCGCCGCAGCGAGGGCGGCCGTGGCGACGTCCAGGACGAGGTCGATCACGGCGTCGGGGCCGACGTCGGTCCGTTCGGTGGAGCCCAGGCGTCGAGCTCCCTCGGCGACGGCACGGCTCACCCCGGCCGGCAGTGGGAGCCGAGGGTCGGGCTTCGCGTCCAGGAGGCGGCCGTGGCGCGCCGTGGGCAGGAGGACCAGCGGCTCCTCGGAGCCGCGCCGGTGGAGGAGGCCGGGGACGCCGTCGGCGCGCGGGGTGAAGCGCCCGCCGCGCTCGAGGGTGAGCACGAGGGCGGCGTCGATGAACGTCAGGGCGCTGCCGCGCAGCGCCACCCGCGCGCCGGGCGGGACGTCATGAGAACCCAGCATCTCCGCGGCGGGCAGCACCGCCGGACGCAGCGGGATGGTCGAGGACCAGGTGCGGGCCAGGGCACCGGAGTGTTCCGCGGCATGTCCGGTGGCGAGCAGGATCTCTTCCACCGGCGGGAGCGCGCCGTGGCTCGCGGTCACGATCTCCCAAGCCCCGACCGTGCGCCGGAGCGACACCGCGCGATCGCTCACGGTCCTCGCCGTCACCCCGGTCCGGGCCATGTCCGCCAGCATCCGGAGCCACCGCGCATGGAGGTACTCGCCGACCACGGCGCGCGGCGGGTAGGTCGCGGAGACGAGGGTGGGATGAGCTGCGGCGACCCAGTCGCGGAACGACGGGCTCGTCCCGGTCGCCGGCACGTCCAGCAGAGTGGCGTCGACGTTGAGTCGGAGGGAGTGCGGTTGGGTGACGTCATAGGCGGCGCCGGTCCCCTCGACCGGCCCCGGGGCGACCACGGTGATCTCGAGGGTTCGGAGGGAGTCGTGGCATGTGGCGTCGCTGAGCTGGGCGCACAGCTCCTCGAGCGCGAACAGCGCCTTGGGGCCGTCGCCGACGACGGCCAGGGAGAGCGGCTGATAGCTCGCCGGAGCGCTATCAACCACGGCGGGCGAGGGTCTGCAGGGCCGTGGTCGCGGTGGCGACGTCGGAGGGACCGGCGTGCAGCGTCGTGCGCACCCAGCTGTCGTCGTAGACGGTGCCGAGGTAGGGGACGCCGCTGTCGTGGACGATCAGGGCGACCCGGCTCCCAGGGGCGAGGTCCGATACGAGGGTTCCCAGCGCGTGCACGATGCCTCCCGTCGAGGCGCCGGCGAGGATGCCCTCGCGCTCGGCGAGAAGGCGCGCGCCGACCACGCAGTCGAGCCCGCTGACGCGGACGACCCGGTCCGGGTCGACCGTGCGGGAGATGTCCGTGACCACTCCGGCGCCGAGACCGGGCAGAGGGCGAGGGGCTGCGGTTCCTCCGAACAGCACGCTCCCTTCCGCGTCCACGGCGACCGTGGTCGTGTCCATCGAGGTGCGTCGGAGGTAGGCGCTGCATCCGGCGAGGGTGCCGGTGGTGCTCACCGCGGCCATCAGCACGTCGAGCCGGTGGCCGGTGGCTTCGGCGATCTCCCGCATGGTCCCGTCCTCATGGGCGGCCGGGTTCGCAGGGTTGCCGTACTGGTGGAGGTTCACGGCCCCCGGGATCTCCGAGAGGAGTCGTTCGACGCGACGCAGTCGAGCTGTGAGGAGGTCGCCGGTCTCCGGATCGGGGTCCGTCACCATCTCGATGCGTCCTCCGAGGGCCCGGATCGCCGCGACGGCGGTCCCGTTCGTGCGCGAGTCGACCACGCAGACGAAGCGCACAGCGTGCTCCAGGCACACTCGCGCCAGGGCCACACCGAGATTCCCCGAGCTGGACTCGACGACCGTGCCGCCTGGGCGCAGTCTGCCCGAGGCCACGGCATCGCGCACCATCGCCAGCGCAGGCCGGTCCTTGGTGCTGCCTCCCGGATTGGCGGATTCCAGCTTGGCCAGGACCTCGATGCCGGACTCCGGGAAGAGCCGGTCCAGGCGGACGAGCGGCGTTCGGCCGATCGCGGCGGAGACCCCGACCGCGATCGACTCGCGGCCGGTCGTCTGAGGGCGCCACGCGCCGGAGCCTTCGAGAGTGGTGCTCATTCGCTGCACGTTACGGCACCTCGCACCGACCGAGCGCTCTTTCGGCCAGGTGCGCTCCACCGGATCGGGCGGCACACCCCGGGCACTGCATCGACCCAGCTCGGAGCGGTGGCGGGACGCACGACGAACCGGTGTCGCGAGGAGTCGGCGAGGAACCGAACGGTCGGCATCCCTCCTCCCGCAGCGGAGATGGGTACGTTGCAGTGGTCGCGAGTCGTCATGCGGTGAATGGCCGCGATGGCGCAGCCACCACGATCGGAAGGAACGCCATGAACGGTATCGAGGAGTTCGGACAGAGCGACGTCGTGCGCATCCTGCGAGGGACGGAGCTGGTCATGCTGACCACCGCGCTCCGGGACGGTGCGCTGGTCTCCCATCCGATGACGATCCAGGAGGTGAGCGACGACGTGGACGTGCTGTTCTTCGTGGGCCTCGACAGCGGGCATGCCGAGGCGCTGAGGCAGGGATCGGCCGTGAACCTCGCGGTGGCAGAGGGAGGGACCTGGCTCTCGGTGGCCGGGAAGGCGGTGTTCGAGGACGATCGCGCTCGGATCCGGGCTCTCTGGACTGATGAGGCCGAGGCCTACTTCCCGGAAGGGCCCGAGGACGAGAACCTGGGCCTGCTGCGGTTCTCCGGGGACTCCGCGCAGTACTGGGGCGTGCCGGGTGGGAAGGTCGCCGCGGTCGCACAGATCGTGAGGGCGCGCCTGACCGGGGACCGACCTGCCGGCGGCACCGCGACCACAGATCTCTGAGCGCTGAGAGTCCGAGCCGTGGCGTCCTCGGAGCGGGAGGTGTCGACGCGGGCGGCCGGGTGTTCGACCCGGGCGGCCCCGCCCCGCGCCATCGGGCGGTCCGCGCTCGACCGACGGGAGCCCGAGCGGTGATCGCCCCGCCGGTCCGACCGGTCGGATCCCTGCTCTCGTCCCCGGGGCCGGGCATAGCATGCGGGGCTTCAGGGTCGACGACGAGGGAGGCGCCATGGCTGATGGCTCGGACGGCATGGCGTCGACGCATGGCCCGGCGAGGCCCGGCCATGAGGCGCGACACCCGGTCCCCTCGTCCCGCGTTCCGGGCCGACGCTCCCGGCTCCGGCTGCTCGACGTCGAGACCGGCCGCGCCACCGTCGTCCACGAGTCCTCCGAGCTGCTCCTCGAGTCCGTGAGCTGGCCCGACGGGGGAGAGACGCTGATCGTGAGCGCAGGCGGCGCGCAGTGGGGCATCCCCGTCGGGGGAGGGGAGCCGCAACGGCTCGGCCCCGCCCCGGCCCCGGCGGACCCCGTCGACGGAGCGACCGGGGCCGCAGGGGGCAGGCTCGACGAGGTCGTCCTCACCCGCGTCGGCGCGTGCCGGCTCGCGGACGGCACCTGGATCCCCCCGCGGGTCGTTCGCGTCCCCGGCGCCGGAGGGGTCCCGGTCGCTCCGGCCGACCGCGGTCGCGATCCCGGAGCGGCCCCTGATCCGCCGGGCGCCGCGCACGGCGGCGGCTGGGCCGTCTTCGACGCGGAGAGCGACCCCGCCGCGCCGGGACATTCGCAGCTGTTCCGCATGCGACCCGACGGCACCGGGATCGAGCAGCTCACCCACGACGAGCGCGTGAACCGCTTCCCGCAGGTCTCCCCGGACGGCCGGCTGGTCGCCTATGTCAGCCACCCGCCGGGGGAGCAGGGTGCCGGCGGTGCGGACTCGTTCCTGCGGCTGTGTGCGTTCGACGGGTCGGGAGGGCGCGATCTCGCCCGCCTCCACGGCGTGCCGGGGACAGCGGGCGGGCACTGCTGGTCCCCGGACTCCCTCCACGTGGTCTGCCTCGATCGTCCACGGACGGACTGGTCCCCGGCGGACTGATCCCCGGCGGGCGGAGCGGGCCGGCGACGGCCGGCGCGCCGCTCAGCGGCGCCGGTCGCGGAGCGTCTTGAGCCACCCGTCGACCACGTCCCAGGCGGCGACCGCGAGGATCGAGACCACCAGGATCACGCCGAGGGTGTGCATGGACTGCGCGTCGATGTCGCCGGCAGTGCGGGCCAGCTGGAGCAGCTCCGGGCTCAGCAGCAGGTCGTTCGCGAAGAGGGCCAGCGCCCAGCCCGCGAAGAGGAGCGCGAGGACGGTGTTCGCCACGGCGAGCCCCGTGCTCCAGCGGCCCCTTGCGTGCAGCACGATCGCATGGACCATCTCGGCCAGGACGATCGCGACCAGCAGCAGCGTCCACAGCGGCCACAGCCCCGGGTGCAGGACCGGCAGCCAGTCGCCCTCGACGCGGACCAGCCCGATCAGCCGGTCCCAGCCGAGCGCGGCGAGCACGAGCCCGAGGAACACGAGGGAGGCGATCAGGTCGGCGCGGCCGGTGCCGGACTCCTTCGGCTCGGGCAGGTCCTCCACGCTCCACGTCTCGGCGGTGTCCGCGCCGGTGCGCTCGAGGATCACGAACACGAGCGTGGTCCAGAAGGCCACGTGCACGGCCGCGGTGAGCGCGGTCGAGATCGCCTGGCCGATGATGGTCCCGCCGTCGGCACCGATCAGCGCCTGGGACAGGCCCACGCCGACGAAGGCGCAGGCCGGGACGATCCACAGCAGCAGGATCAGCAGGCGTCGCCAGGTGAGGTAGTAGCGCGGCCCCAGCAGGTGCAGAGGGCGGTCCGCGTAGCCGGCGGCGAGCACCGCGGGGTCGCCGAGGCCGGTGAGGACCTCGCGCTCGGCGGCCTCGGGGTCCTCGCCCTGTTCGGTGCGGGCCTCGACGGCATCCGCGATGGAGGCGGCGAGCTCGGCGCGCACGTCCTCCTGGGACTCGGCGGGGAGGGAGCGGATGGTGGCGCTGATGTAGCGCTCGGTCAGGGTGGCGGACATGTCAGGACTCCTCGTGCGCGGGATCGGGCTCGGTGAGGGAGGAGAGCGACTCGGTCAGAGCTCGCCACTCCTGCTGGAGGGTCTCGGCCAGGCGGATCCCGTCGGCTGAGGTGGAGTAGAACTTCCGCGGCCGGGACTCCTCGGTGTTCCACTCGCTGGTGAGGAAGCCCTGCTTCTCGAGGCGCCGCAGCAGCGGGTAGAGGGTGTTCGCATCGGTGGGCAGGCCGTGGGAGTCCAGCCGTTCGAGCAGCGCGTAGCCGTAGCCGGGCTCGCGCAGCAGCTGCAGGCAGGCGAGCACGACCGTGCCGCGTCGCAGCTCCTGCAGGTGGGTGTCGACAGCATCGCTCATGCCCCACACCATAGTGTGTGAGACACAGTGTTGGCTAGGGGATAATGTCGTCCGAGGTCCGGAAGGGCGTGAGCGGTGCTCAGCCTGCGCGGCGCGCGGAGAAGCGATGCAGCAGCTGCGGGGAGTGTCCCGGGGCGACGCCGTGGACGCGGTCGAGCTCGAGCAGCTCCGGCAGCGGGTCCGCGCGCACCTCGACGAAGCCCGCCTCCCCCCAGGCCGCGCAGATCCGCTCCACCCCGGCGCGGGCGAAGGCGAGCTGGTCCACGGCCTCCTCGTCATAGGCCTCGGCGAAGTGCGCTTGCCGCGGGGTCGCTGGCGCCGCACCCCCGTCGTCCTCGGGCTCGAACCACTGCCCGTCGATCGCGACCAGCACGCCGCCCGGGCGCAGCAGCTCGTGCCAGCGCCGCAGCGCGGTGGGGGCGTCCCGTAGCGTCCACAGCAGATAGCGGGAGACGATCGCGTCCATGCTGCCGTGCGGGAACGGCGGATCCGCGACGTCGGCCTCCAGGAAGGTCGGAGGGTGTGGATGGCGCTCGAGCTTCGTCCGCGCCTGCGCGAGCATGCCGGGGGAGAGGTCGATGCCGGTGACGTCGTAGCCGTCGGCCGCGAGGAGCAGGGCGACGTTCCCGCTGCCCGTGCCGAGGTCGAGCACCTCGCGCGTGCCGGGCGGCAGCGTGTCGCCGAAGGCCCTCGACCAGGCCTCGCGCTCACCGGGCAGGGAGAGACGGGAGAGCTGGTGCTCGTCGTACTCGGCGGCCCAGCGGGTCCAGTAGCGGTTCCAGGCCTGCTGGTCCTCGGCGGCGGTGCGGGTCATCGGGGCGGCTCCAGGGGTGGTCGGGGCAGTTGCACCGTCCCGGGGTGCCAGGGCGGTGGTCGTCGGAGAGGTGGGGCCGACGAGTCAGCCGTGGCCGTCGTCCGCGGCGTCGTCCGGGCCGCGGAAGAGGAACTGGGTGGTGCCGTCGGCGGCGAGGGCGCGCTCGGCGGCGACGGCGTAGGTCGCGCCGACGAGTCCCACCTCGAGCGCCTCGGCGGGCGGGCCCTCGGCGCGCACCCGGCCCCCGTCGAGCACGATCACGCGGTCGCAGTACCGGGAGGCGAGGTTCAGGTCGTGCAGCACCACCACGGTCGCGAGCCCCCGCGCGCGCACCACCTCGAGCACATGGTGCTGGGAGCCGATGTCGAGGTGGTTCGTCGGCTCGTCCATCAGCAGCACGCGGGGCTGCTGGGCGAGGGCGCGGGCGATCAGCACCCGCTGCTTCTCCCCGCCGGAGAGCAGGCCGAACTCCCGTCGCGCCAGATGCAGGGCGCCGGCGCTCTCCAGGGCCTCGGTCGTGATCTCGAGGTCCGCCTCGCCGGTCCCGCCGAAGGCGCCGGAGTGCGGGATCCTCCCCAGCAGCACCACATCGGCGACGGTCAGGGGCACCTCGCCGCTGAGCTCCTGCGCCATCACCGCGATCGACCGGGCGCGCTCGCGGCCAGGCAGCTCGGCGAGATCGCGGCCGTCCAGCCGCACCTGCCCGGCCTCCGGCACCAGCGATCGGTGCAGGATCCGCAGCGCGGTGGTCTTCCCGCTGCCGTTGGGGCCGACCAGGCCGAGCACCTCCCCCTCGTGCACCTCGAGATCGATCCCGTCGAGCACGGGCGAGGCGCCGTAGGAGTGGCGCAGCCCGTGCGCGGACAGCACGGGCGCGGCGAGCCCCGGCCCGATCATCCCTCGAGCTCCACGAGCCACTCGTGGATCCGCTCGAGCCCGTCGACGACCAGCGGCGAGGCGGGCTCGGCGAAGTTGAACAGCAGCGGCAGCAGCGCCCGGTCCTGCACGGCGCGGAGGCTGGCGAGCTGATCCTGGGAGACCATCTCCTCGGCGACGTCCGAGCCGTCGCCATCGGTCTGGTGGAGCACGATGAGGACGTCCGGGTCGGCGGCCAGCAGCGGCTCGGCGCTGATCTCGAACACGCGCTCCTCGGTGTCGGCGAAGACGTTCTCGATCCCGAGCGCGTCCAGCTGCGCGGTCACCATGGACGCGGCGCCGTAGGTGTACAGCGGCCCGCCGCCGACGGAGGGGTAGAGGACCGCGGCCGTGGCGACGGAGAGGTCGGAGGCGGCCTCGGTGACCGCCGCGACCCGCTCCTGCAGGGCCGAGGTCAGGGTCGCGGCCTGCTCGCCGTGGTCGAAGATGCGCCCGTAGACGTCGATCTGCTCGTAGAGGGTCTCGAAGCTCGAGCGGTGCCCGCCGGTCGCGCAGTAGATGTTCTGGACCTCCACCTGCGCCCCCGCATCGGCCATCGCCTCGCGGGTGACCCCGTCGGGCAGGCCGAGGACGATGTCGGGCTCCTGCGCGATGACCATCTCCTGGGAGATCTGCAGATGGCCGGAGGCGTCGATCTCGTCGCTGAGCGTCGGGATCTCCTCGATGTGGGCGGCGAGGTCCCCGTCGTAGTAGCCGGGAGGGAAGGCGCCGGCCCGCGAGACCACCCGGTCCAGCACCCCGATGCCGTCCAGCGTGGTCACCGGCGCCGACTCGAGCAGCACGATCCGCTCGGGCGGGGCGTCGAAGGTGAGCGTCGCCTCGCAGTTGGCGAGCTGGAGCGGGAAGCCCTCCGCCGATCCGCCGCCGTCGGAGTCCCCGTCGCCTGTGCTCCTGTCCGAGGAGCCGCAGGCGGCGGTGAGCCCGACGGCGCCGACGAGACCCGCCATCAGGCTGCGGCGGCGCAGCGGCGCGGGCGTGGGGCCGTGGCCGACGGGCCCGGTGGAGCCGGGCTCCGCCGCCTCGGATCCGATCGCGTCGGACCCGAGGGCGTCGGCCTGGGGAAGGGACGTGCGAGGCATCGTGCTCCTTCGGGCGGGAGGGGAGGAGGTCAGCGCTGCCGGGCGTAGAGCCGGCGCACGAGGATCAGCAGGAAGGGGGCGCCGATCGCGGCGGTGAGCACGCCGATCGGCAGCTCCCGCGGCTGCATGACCACGCGCGCGAAGGCATCGGCCCACAGCAGGAACAGCCCGCCCAGCAGCGCGGAGGCGGGGATCAGCACGCGGTGGCGGGCGCCGACGAGACGGCGGGCGAGATGCGGGATCACCAGCCCCACGAAGCCGATCGAGCCGGCCCCCGCGACCGCGGCGGCGGTGCACAGCGAGACGACCAGCAGGAAGCCGATGCGGGCGCGGTCGGGGTGGATCCCGAGGCCGTGGGCGATCTCGTCGCCGGCGCTGAGCGCATCGAGCACGCGGGCGCCCGCGAGGAGCACGATCGCGCCGAGCACCGCCGCGACGAGCGCCACCCACAGGAAGGCGTTCCAACGGGCCAGGGACAGCGAGCCGAGCATCCAGAACATCACCGAGCGGGAGCCCTCGGCGGAGTCCGAGGAGAAGATCAGCAGGTTCGTCAGCGCCGTGAGCGCATAGCCGACGGCGACGCCGGAGAGCAGCAGGCGCAGCGAGGTGACACGGCCGCCGGCCCGGGCGATGAGGAACACCAGCAGGGCCGCGCCGAGCGCGCCGAGGAAGGCGAGCGCCGACTGGGCGTAGTCGCCCAGCGCTGCGCCGACGCCGAAGAGGGTCGCGGCCGCCGCGCCGGTGGAGGCGCCGCCGGAGACGCCGAGGATGTACGGGTCGGCGAGCATATTGCGGACCATCGCCTGGAGCGCCGCACCGGAGAGCGCGAGGCAGGCGCCGACGGCGGCCCCCATCAGCACCCGCGGCACGCGCACGTCCCAGACGATCGAGTCGACCGAGGCCTCCCGGGCCGCGGGGACGGGCAGTCCCAGGTGGTGCGCGATGACCTGCACGGTCGTCCCCGCGGGGATCGGCACCGGGCCGATCCCGACGCACAGCACGATGCTCGCCAGGCCGGCGACGGCGAGCACGGCGAGGAGCAGCGCGGAGCGTCGGGCGCGCGAGCGGACCCCGAGCGCATCGGGAGCGGGGCCGGTCGCGGGGCGGTCGGCCGGTGCGGTGTCGGCCGGGGCGCTGGCCGGGGTCGCCGAGGCAGGGGCAGAGGACGTCACTTGCACGAGCCTACAAGTATTGCCGTGGGGGCGGGCGGGCCGTGCCCGCGGTTGCCCGGGCTCGCCGAGCGGCGTGCGGTGTCAGGCGTCGGGGCGCCGACCGGAGCCCTCGTCCGCGCTCGGTCCGTCGTGCGCGTGGTGCCCGTCATGTGCGTGGTGGTGCGGGTGGTCGACGTCGTCGAGGTGCCCGGAGCCGAGCTCGTGCAGCAGATCGTGGGCGAAGCCGCTCGCCAGCTCGTAGCGCACCACGCGCCCGGTCCGCACGGCGTGCACCCACCCGGCCTCCCGCAGCAGTGCGAGGGCGTGGGAGGTGGTGGACTCGTGCGCCCCGATCGCCCGGGCGAGGTCCGAGCTGCGGATCAGGGGATGGGCGTGCAGGCAGAACAGGATCCGCAGGCGACGCTCGTCGGCCAGCAGCGCCATGCGCGCGGCGAGCTCGCCGACGCCGTCCTCTTCGGCGAGCAGGCTGCGCAGCTCCTCGACCAGCTGCTCGTCGTCGGGAACCTCGGAGGAGGTCCTCACGTGGGCGGGGCGGCCGGGGGTCATGGCGGACACGGTACCGGGCGCCCCCTACACTGTCGCCGTCGACCGCGCCCCTGTCCCCGACTCTCTGCGAGGTGCTGCGATGCTCGACGTCCTCTGGGGCATCGGAGGGATGGCAGGCCTCCTGCTCATCGCCTTCGCCCTGTCCAGCAACCGCCGTGCCATCCGCCCGCGCACCGTCGCGGGAGCCTTCGCGCTGCAGCTCGTGCTGGGGGTGATCGTCCTGTACTGGGGCCCCGGCCGATGGGCGCTGCAGCAGGTGAGCGCGGGATTCCAGGCAGTCATCGACACCTCCTCCGAGGGGATCTCCTTCCTCTTCGGCGGGCTGCTGCCGGCCGAGGGCGAAGGGACGATCTTCGCGCTGCAGGTGCTGCCGGTGATCATCTTCTTCGCCTCGCTCACCGCGGTGCTCTACCACTGGCGGATCCTGCCGTGGATCGTCCAGCTGCTCGGCGGCGCCCTCGGCAAGCTGCTCGGCACCGGCTACGGCGAGTCCGTGAACACGGCCGCGAACATCTTCCTGGGGCAGACCGAGGCGCCCCTGGTCATCCGCCCCTATCTCGGCAGCCTCTCCCGCTCGGGCCTGTTCGCGGTGATGGTGGGCGGTCTCTCCACCGTCGCGGGCTCCGTGCTGGTGGGCTACTCCCTGCTCGGCGCCCCGCTCGAGTACCTGATCGCCGCGAGCTTCATGGCCGCTCCCGGCGCCCTGCTCATGGCCAAGATCCTCCTGCCCGAGGACGATCCCGAGGCCGTCGCCCGCGAGGCCGAGCTGGTGGCCGCGACCACCCGCAGGAAGGGCAAGGGCATGGCGCCGTCGGCCGACGGGACCGCCGCAGCCGACGACACCGCTGCGGGGGCCGGCACTGCCGCGGCCGACGGGACCGCGCCGATCTCCGCGACCGCCGTAGGATCCGCCGCGCCCTCAGCCGCCGAGACGTCCGATGCGCCCGCCCCCACCGGGGGCAGCTCGTCGGCCGCGACGTCGGCGGAGGACGACGACGAGGAGGAGGACACCCTCTCCTACAGCAACGTCATCGACGCCGCCGCCGGCGGAGCGGCCGACGGGCTGCGGCTCGCCCTGACCGTGGGCGCGATGCTGCTCGCCTTCATCTCCCTGATCGCGCTGATCAACCTGCTGATCGGCACGGTCGGCGGCTGGTTCGGCGCCGACGACCTCACATTCCAGCAGATCCTGGGCTGGGTGTTCGCGCCGATCATGGTGATGATCGGGGTGCCGCTGGACGAGGCCGTCGCCTCGGGCAGCTTCGTGGGGCAGAAGATCGTGGTCAACGAGTTCGTGGCCTTCGCCGGCTTCGGTCCCGAGATCGACACCTTCAGCCCCAAGACCGCCGCGATCACGAGCTTCGCGCTCACCGGCTTCGCGAACCTCTCCTCGCTGGGGATCCTGCTGGGCGGGCTCGGCGGACTCGCCCCCGAGCGTCGCCCCGAGATCGCGCAGCTCGGCCTGAAGGCGATCCTCGCGGGCACGCTCGCGAACCTGATGAGCGCCACGATCGCCGGGATCATGCTCGGCTGACGCCGTCCGACGTCGGCGTCGATGCTGTCCCGGCGCCGGCGCCGGCGCCGACGCCGACGCCGACGCCGTGCCGGTGCCCGGCCCGCCTCGGCTCAGCCGGTCAGCGCGATCACGAGCAGGAGCTGCGTGAGCAGGAAGCCGCTGAGCAGGTTCAGGCGCAGGAAGCGGCGCCAGGCACGGTGGGCGCGCTCCGAGTCGGCATCGGACAGGGAGCGGAAGGGCCAGGCGCTCGCGAGATACGGCAGCACCAGCAGCCCCGCGAGCGCGGCCGGCCATCCCGTGACCAGCATCAGCGCGCCGGCCGCAGCGTAGAGGCACAGCACCAGGCGCACCGTGCGCGTCGCACCCAGGACGGTCGCGATCGAGCCGATCCCCGCCTCGCGATCCGGGCGGATGTCCTGCACCGCGCCGAGGGCGTGCGAGGCCATGCCCCACAGCAGGAACGCCGACAGCGCGGCGACGGCTGTCGCGCCCACCGGGCCACCGGCCAGCACCAGGCCGAACGCCGCCGGTCCCACGAAGTGGACCGCCGAGGTCAGCGAGTCCAGCCCCGGTCGCTCCTTGAGCCGGATCCCGGGCGCGGAGTACCCCACCACTGCGGCGAGCACCACCAGCAGCACCGCCCCGGAGGCGAGACCGCCCAGCACCAGCAGCGCCGCGACGAAGGGCAGCGAGCCGAGGCCCGCCGCCCACAGGGTCGTGCGGTGGACGCGCCGGTCCAGCACGATCCCCTCCACCCCGCCCTTGCGGGGATTGCGCAGGTCGGACTCGTGGTCGAAGACGTCGTTCACCCCGTACATCAGCAGGTTGTACGGGACGAGGAAGAACACCGTGCCCACCAGCAGCGCCGCGTCGACGCCCCCGCCGGCCAGCAGGTAGGCGGCGGCGAAGGGGTAGGCGGTGTTGATCCAGCTCAGCGGGCGCGAGGTGCCCAGCAGCTGGGGCAGCGTGCCCGGGCGCGGGGCGGACAGGACGTTCATCGCTCCTCCTGGGGGGTCAGCAGCAGCCACAGCGAGGGGAGCAGGAGCCCTGCCGCGAGCGGCCAGGCGAGGTCCTCGAGCGGGGTGAGGAGGAGCCGCACGCCCAGCAGGTCCTCCTCGGCGTAGCGGAACAGGTCCGCCGCGATCATCAGCGAGTCGAACACGATAGTGAGCACCAGCAGCACCGCGATCGTCACAGCGGTGGTCAGCCACCAGCGCGGCCCGGGCCGGCGCCGCACGACGGCCAGCACCGTCACCAGCAGCACGGGGAGCAGGAAGAGCCCGG
Source organism: Brachybacterium paraconglomeratum (assembly GCF_003994255.1). GTDB lineage: Bacteria > Actinomycetota > Actinomycetes > Actinomycetales > Dermabacteraceae > Brachybacterium > Brachybacterium conglomeratum. The sequence continues at coordinate 19,391 of NZ_ML133866.1, forward strand.
CCAGGGCGGCGTAGCTCATGATTCCTCCCGCCTGGCGGGGGACTGCCGTCGTCGACCCAGCAGCAGATCCACCAGCCCCCGCACCACGAGCGTGACATAGCAGAGGAAGACGAGGAACACGAGCTCCTCGAGCGGCAGCTCCGGCCCGAGCTCGATACCGCTCATCAGAGCGCTGTCTCCCATCCGGTAGTGGCCCGCCGCGATCGCCGCGAGGTCCCAGGCCAGGAACAATGCGACCCCGGCGAGGAGCACCGTCGCCGCGCGGCGCGGGGCCTGCCACAGGGCGAGGCGGAAGCGCCGGTCCAGCAGGACCATGCAACCCAGCACCGTCAGCAGGCACAGCAGGTACACCATTGCAGTCATGCGGGGGCCCCGGCGACGTGCTCGGATTCCGGCAGCGGGGACGAGGAGCGGTCGCCGCGCATCCGCTTCGCGACCAGCTCGGCGCTGATCAGACACATCGGCAGTCCGATCCCGGGCAGGGTGCTCGAGCCGGCGTACAGCAGCCCCTCCACCCGCCGCGAGGCGTTGCGGGCCCGGAAGAAGGCGCTCTGGCGCAGGGTGTGGGCGGGCCCGAGCATGCTCCCGGACCAGGCGCCGAGGTCCTCCGCGAACTCCCCAGGGCCGATCGTGCGGCGCACCACGATCCGCTCGGTGAGATCGGGGATCCCGGCCTCCGCGGCCAGGCGTGCGATCGCTTCCTCCGCGATCTCCTCGATCGCGGGATCACCGCTGCCGTCCACGCCGCCGCGGCCCAGCGACGCATCGGCCGGGACGGGGACGAGCACGAAGAGGTTCTCGTGCCCGGGCGGGGCGACCGAGGGATCCGTCGCGGAGGGACGGCATACGTAGCTGGAGGCAGGGGAGGGCACCCGGCCCTCCCGCAGCGCCCCGAAGTTCTCGTCCCAGTCCCGGGTGAACAGCAGCGTGTGATGGGCGAGCTCGGGCAGCGCCCCGCGCACGCCCAGCAGCACCAGCACCGCGCCGGGGCCGGGAGTGCGGCGGCTCCACCAGGAGGCGGGATAGGTCTGAAGGCGCCGCGGCAGCAGTTCGGTCTCGACGTGGTGGAGGTCGGCGGTCGCGACGACGACGTCGGCGCGCAGCTCGCGCACCTCTCCGTCGGCCGTGCGGATCTCGACCCCGCGGGCCGCGGCGCGGCGGCCCGGCCCTCCGCCGAGGTGCGCACCGCGCTGGCGCCCGCCGCGGTGGTCCTCGGTGAGGACCCGGGTGGCTCGAGTGCCGGTGTGCAGGCGTGCGCCGTGTCGGACCGCGAGCCGCGCGATGACGTCGACGAGCTCGGTGAAGCCGCCCTGGGGGTACTGCACCCCGCCGGTGAGGTCCAGGGCGCTCATCAGGTGGTACATGCTCGGAGTGCGGTCCGGGGAGGAGCCGAGGAAGACAGCCGGGTAGCCGAGCACCTGTCGCAGGCGGGGGTCGCGGAAACGGCGCGCGACGAAGCGGTCCAGCGGCTCGGCCAGCAGGCGCAGCAGCTGCGGGCCGCGGGCGAGCACGGCGGGGTGGAGCAGCGACCGCGGCGAGGTGAACGAGGTGTACAGGAAGCGCTCGAGAGCCATGTCGTAGGTGCTCGCGGCGGAGTCGAGATAGCGGGCCAGGCCCAGCCCCGCCCCGGGCTCGATCCGCTCGAACAGGTCGGCATTGCGGGCGGCGGAGGCGCTCAGGTCCAACGGCTCCTCGTACCCCTCGCACAGGACGCGATACGCCGGGTCGAGAGGGCGCAGGTCGAGCTCCTCCGCGGCGGAGGTGCCCAGCAGGCGCAGGAAGTGGTCGAACACCTCGGGCATGAGGTACCAGGAGGGGCCGGTGTCGAAGCGGAACCCGTCGCGCTCCCAGCTGCCGGCGCGGCCGCCGACCTCTTCCCGCGCCTCGATCAGGTCCACTTCGTGGCCGTCCCGGGCGAGCAGCGCCGCGGTGGCCAGGCCCGAGATGCCGCCGCCGATGATCACGGCCGACGGGCGGGACCCGTCGGGCGCTCGGAGGGATCCGTCCGCCGGCGGCCCGGAGGCGGCGGCTCGGGGTGGTGACCCGGTGCCGGGATTCGTCGTCCGCCGGTTCATCGGGCCGCTCCACGGCGCGCCGCGAGCAGGGCGCGGGCGATGACGAGGGCCTTCTCCGGCTCCGGCACCCGCACGCGGGTGCGGCGGATCCGGGCCGCGGGGGTGCGGCGCAGTCGACGGGAGAGCGCCGAGTAGAGGCCGTGCGCGGCGGTGACAGCGGCGCGGCTCGAGGAGGGGAGATGGGGCAGCGCGGTCGCGGCGCGGGCGAGGTCGGCGTCGATGTCGTCGAGCAGCAGGTCCCGCTGCGCGTCGTCGAGGCGGTCCACGTCCACCCCGGGAACGTAGTCGCGGCCCAGGCCGTCGTGATCCTCGGCGAGGTCGCGCAGGAAGTTCACCTTCTGGAAGGCGGCGCCGAGCGCAATCGCCGCGGGGGCCAGGCGCGCAGCTGCCGCCTCGTCACCGTCGACGAAGACTCGCAGGCACATGAGGCCCACCACCTCGGCCGACCCGTGCACGTACTGCGCGAGGCTCTCAGGGTCGTGGGCGGTGACGGTGAGGTCCGCGCGCATCGAGCCGAAGAAGGGGTCGATGAGCTCCGGGCCGATGCCGTGGCGGCGTGCGGTGATGGCGAAGGCCTGCACGACGAGGTTGGTGGAGCGGGTGCCGCCGACCGCGCGAGCGGTCTCGGCGGCGAGCTCCTCGAGGGCGCGTGTCCTGGCGGCCGGGTCGAGGCCCGAGTCGGGGTCGTCGACGATCTCGTCGGCCAGGCGGACCAGGGCGTACAGGCTGCGAACATGGGTGCGCACGGGTTCCTCGAGCAGGCGCGTCGCCCAGCCGAAAGAGGTCGAGTAGCCGGCGATCACGCAGCCGGCGCTGCGCTGCGCGACCCGGTCGTAGAGGGTCAGCGCGTCCGGGGCGAGGCGCTGCGCGCTCATCGCGCACCACCGTCGGAGGGCCGCACCCCGGCGGGACCGTGCGCGTCCTCGAGGCGCCGGGGCGGCCTCAGCACGGCGAACAGGGTCGCCAGGACGATCACCGCGGTGACCGTCGCCGCGGCGGTCGCGACCACCGGCGACGAGGGCGCATCGGTCGCGCGGCCGACCGCGATCCAGAGCAGACCCCAGACCACCGCCGCGGGCGCGGCGACCGGGCGGCGACCGGCCCGGGTCAGCGCCACGCCGACCACGGCCACCGCGAGCAGCACCATCACGGCGAGCACCTCGGGGGCGCCGAAACCCGAGAATCCCGCACCCTTGAGCGCTGCCGCGATGTTCGCGCAGGTCGCGACGCTGACCCAGCCGAGATACAGGCCGAAGGTGCCGTCGACGACGACCCGCTCGAGCGCCCCGGCAGGAGGCCTGGCCGTGAGGCGACGGAACAGGGCGCCGAGCACGCCCAGCAGCACCACGATCACCAGCACGCTCAGCGCGACCGCACCGGCCTGGACCACGAGGATCCAGGCGGCGTTCAGCAGCAGCGAGGCGATCGCGAGGCCGGCGATCCCGCGGTCGTCGCGCCTGTCCCACCACTGCCACAGCGTGTACGCGCCGAGCCCCAGGTAGATCACCGACCAGATCCGGAAGGCGGGGGTCGCGGGAGCGAGGTGGGTCGCGTCGGCGGAGAGCAGGCCGCCGGCGGCCTCGTCGATCGGTGCTCCGCCGAAGGCGCCGACACCCACGGCCGTGCCCGCCATCGCGAGCAGGAAGGCCAGGGTCACCGCGAGGTGCCGGCCCAGCGGGCGGGGGCCGGTGCGCCGTCGGCGGTGCGCGGCGGCCGAATGGTCGGGGGTGCTCGCGGCGGTCATGCGGACTCCTCGTCGTCGACGGTGGGTGAAGCGGCACCGGGCCCTGCGCGGGAGGGCGCGGGGGCCCCGCTCCCGGCTGACACCGCGGTGGCTTCAGTCGCCGCCGGCACGAGTCGGCCGCCGATGTACCCGCTCGCGCCGGTGACGAGCACCAGCGGGGCGTCGGGACCGGCGGAGCCGTTCATGCGCTGGCTCGCTGCGAGGCGGCGTCACGCTGTGCGGCGGCGCTCTGCGAGCAGGCGGCCGCGACGGGATCGGGCCCGGTCGGTTCTCCTCCCGACACGTCCGACGGCAGCAGCAGCTCGAGGCCGGCGTGGATCTCCGCGATGGTGGCGGCGAGAGCCTCGCTGAACGCGGGCGGGAGGTCGCGGCGTGCAGCGGCGTCGACTGCGCTGGACAGATGCCATAGGGCGAGCTCTTCGACCCAGTCGCGGGATCCGCTCGCGGCGAGCAGGTCACGGGCGCTGCGCGCGTCCTCGTCGGTGAGGTCCTCGCGCCCCAGCAGCGTTCTCAGCTGCGACCAGTGAGCGGTGGTCGCGGCGTGGGCGACGAGGGCGGTCCGCTTGCCCTCGCGCAGGTCCCCCAGCGCGCTCTTGCCGGTGCGCTCCTCGTCGCCGAAGACGCCGAGGAGATCGTCGACCAGCTGGAAGCCGATGCCGAGCAGAGCACCGATCGCGTCGAGCGCCTCGAGACGGTCCGGCGACGTGTCGGCGAGCAGTCCGGCGGCGTGGAGGGGGAGCTGGAAGGAGTACACCGCCGTCTTCAGCTCGGCGACCGTCAGCGCCTCCTGCAGCGTCTCCGGCCGCTCGGCGGGCCGGAGCGGCAGCTGCACATCGGCGATCTCCCCGGCGGCCGAGGCGTGCAGCGAGCTCTCCATCAGGTCCAGGAGAGCGGCGACCACGGGGGCAGGCGCCGAGCATCCGGCCACCGCGCGCAGGGCCGTGATCAGGCCGAGGTCGCCTGCGAGGATCCCGGCAGCATCGCCGACCCGGCGTGCGGTGTGCGCGGTGGCGCCCCCGCGGCGCACTTGCGCGGCCACGGAGGCGGGGAGGCTCGGGGCGCCGCGCCGCATCTGGTCGCCGTCGATCACGTCGTCCTGGACCACGAAAGCGGTGTGCAGGATCTCGACCGCCGCCGCGACCTGGATCGCGGCCTCGTGCCTCGAGCCTCCCAGGGAGTCGTGGGTGGCCAGCAGGAGGGCGGGCCGGAATCTCCTGCCGCCCTCGGTGGCCTCGCCGAGCGCGTTCCACAGCAGATGGTGGTCCGCGGAGGCCACTGCGCCCCCGAGCGCGGTGCCACGACGCAGGAGACGTCTGATCTCGTGGTCGACGCCAGGAGGGCAGGGGATGCTCATGAGGTTTCCGCCGGAAGACGTCCGAGCCGGTCGCCCAGCTGCTCGAGCTGCGCGACGGCCCAGGGGCTGAGCGTCCAAGGCGCCAGGCGTGCGAGCGCGGCGAGCTCGTCCGCTGTCACCCACCGCAGATCCATGACTTCCTCGGGTGAGGGCACCGGCTCGCCCTGGGGGATCGCGGTGAAGACGGGGCATATCTCGTTCTCGACGATGCCGGAGGCGTCGACGGCGCGATACCGGAAGTCCGGCAGGACCGGCCGCACCTCCCGCACCTGGAGGCCGAGTTCACCGGAGGCGTGGCGGGAGATCGCCTCCTCGAGGGACTCACCCTGGCGTGGGTGGCCGCAGAACGCGTTCGTCCACACTCCGGGCCAGGTGCGCTTCGAGAGCGCCCGGCGCGTCAGCAGCACGGCCCCGTCCTCGCGCACCAGGTGGCAGGAGAAGGCCAGATGGAGCGGTGTGTCGACGGAGTGGACGGTGGCGCGGGGGGCCAACCCGCGGGGGGAGCCGTCGGAGTCCAGCAGGATCACATGGTCCTCGTCGGCCGTCCCGGCCGTTCGTGTCGCAGCGGTGCCGATCACGGCGACCTCCCGTTGTCCGTCGTGACGTACGTAGCCAGGCTATCGACTCCGACCTTAGCATCCGCCCAGAGCATGTTGCGGCAATATCACCGACCCGAAGAGCATGCGGGTGAACCTGCTGATGGAACCCAGGAAGCCCAGCATCCCCTCGCCGGCTCCCGGGGCGGCGCCCTCGGGGCGGGCGAGGATCGTTCCGGTGTCGGTGGAGACCGAGGGCGGGATGGGGCCGCAGCCTGAGCCGGGGAGGCCGACGCCCTCGTCCAGAGGTGTGCCGCCGATCGTGTCTCCTCTAGCGACCTGCCGTGCGGCGGGGCTGCCCTGCGTTGTTCGAGATCCTGCGGAGGAAAGGAGTCACCGTGCCGCGAGTGCTGCGCGGCATGCGGAGCAGGGATATGCGGGTGGTGCCGGGCGCTGCGTTGCGGAGCTCCGCGTGGGGGCCTCGGTGACCGCGCCGCCCGCCGTGCGGGGCTGCCACAGTGCGTAAAGCGGGGAACCCCGCGGGAACCGGCTGACAGCTGTTGCAGCAGGGGATGCGGGCAGCGATGACGTCGCAGCGGGGGTGAAGAGTGCGGGGTCGCGTGATCTGGCCATGTCAAAGGGGTGACTCACGGGTGGGCCACGATCCGCTCCGATGCGGGACGGTCATGGACCGCAGCCCGTGCGGGCACGGAGACCGACGACGACTCCTGCCTTCGGAGAGCTGGTGCCCCGTACGCGGACACTCGCCACGGAGGAGCTGGTCGCACGGGCTGACGAGCAGAGGGAGGGGCGCGCGGTTCGCGCACCCCGGCCCGTAGCAGCATGACATGGGCGCAGAGGGACACGTTCGTCATGCCGACCCGAGGGCCGTGAGAGAGGACGAGGATCGAGAGCATCCGGCGAGCAGGGGAGCGAAGCGGTCGGCAGTCGCAGGATGCGATGCGGGGTCACGGGGCGGTGGGCTGTCAGGCATCTGGGGGAGCGCAACGGCATCGAGACCCTGGCCGAGCACCGAGCCGGAAGGGCGCTGGCTCTTTCGACGACGAACGCCGGAGCGGCACGACGCCGGGGATCAGGAGGCTGGCGCAGCGGTACGAGCGGACGGGCAACGTGGACGCCAACGGTCCGAGGGGCGCCGGCACCGGGGATGCCCTGCGCAGCATTCACGAAGAACTCCTGGGAGCACCGGGGCCGCCTCGGAGGCCGCGACCGAGGCACAGGAGGAGACTTCCGCAGGGCGTTCTGGGCAATGTGGTCGAGGCCACCCCGAAAAGGGTCGTTCTGGCTTGACGGGGTCTCGGAACCCCCGTAATGTTCTTCCTCGTGCCCAGGAGATCGGGACAGCGGATCGGCCCATGGTCGAGAGGTTGGAACTGGTCCTGACCTGGGGCGGAAGGTTCTCGGAAGAGGATCGCGGCGCGGATCACACCGCAGCGATTTGACTCGGGGGAGCGGAAGTCCTAAGTTAGACGGGTTGCCTCAGGGCGAAGAGCTTGAAAGGGTTCGGAACGCTGAGTGCGCGTGTTGCTTGATATCTCAATAGCGTGTCTGTTTATCGATGCCATTATTTTGAATGGCAGATTATAACGGATGATACAGCAGTTAATGCTGGTTGTTTGTTTATTTTGTCAGG
>NZ_ML133867.1 GCF_003994255.1 Brachybacterium paraconglomeratum
GGTCATCGTGATGACTCCGTTCGAGAGTGCTGTGAGAGGTTCACTCGAAGGATCACACGGTGGCCGCGTCCTTGTCCGGGACGATCACAGGGCCACCGCGCTACACCACTATCGGGGACTCAACTGAGCGAGTCTCCAGGAGACTTCATGGCCGACGCGCGCAAACGTGACGGTACCTGGGGTTCGTATCGCGGAGAACTGGGACCCTCCGCCGGAACAGCCCAACGCTCAGTGCCCGATCTGCTTTCAACCGGTGTGGTTCTTCCGCAATAAGCGCGGGGGCTGCGCTTATTTCGACGCGGTCGGCAAGCCGTGGCCGTTGCACCCCTGCATGGAGCACCCGCGGAGCGCGAAGGACTATCGCGCCTCAATGGAAGCGCCGTTTGCCTACGAGCGGGCGCTGCGTGCTAGACCTCGAGGTGCAGCGGGACACGGGACGAGCAGCTCTGCCACTGCTGATGGCAAACCCTTCACTACGGCAGCTCCAGCCAAGCAATCATCCGCCGACGAGCCTCTCAGCTGGTGGGCTGTGCTCAGCGGTCTCTGGGCGCTCTTACTCTCGTTCCCCCTGAACCAGTGGCTCGATGCCAGGCTTGACGGGATCCCGGCGCTCCTCTCGCTCTGGGTGATCTCTCTGCCGACACTGTGCATGGCTCTGGCCATCGGCTGGTACCTCCTGCGAGTTCCCCGGCCACGGGGAGACGCCGGAGACGTCCTGGCTTCGGTGGCGTTGGTTCCGTTGCTCCTGCTCTTCGGGATCGTCGGAAACGTGCTCACGTGCGGGCTGGGCGCGCTGGCTGCTGCTCTATGGGTAGCGTCCGAAGCGAACGATGCGCGCCGGCGGGGGAATCTCGGGGGAGGGTACTGATGGCGCCGCGAGTCTCAATTCCTGACAGCGACGGGCGCTCGCAGTTCGCTCGGCCGAATCTTGTCGCTGACCAGTACACGAAGCTCGGTTGCCGTAAGGTCGCAAAGGGATGCCAACAGTGGGAGGTCACGGAGTGAGCACGCAGCTGGTCAAGGAACAGCACGGAGTGATCTCCCCAGGCTCCCTGGTCACCGTCCGCGACGAGACATGGCTGGTCACCTCCGTCGAGGACACCCCGGACGGCACCCTCTACGCGGTCCGCGGCGTGAGCGACTTCGTCAAGGACACCACCGCCTCCTTCTACGCCTCCCTCGACACGATCACGCCCCAGAACCCCGAGGACTCGACCGTCGTCGCGGACACCTCCCCGCGCTACCGCCGCACCCGGCTCTGGATCGAGTCGACGCTGCGCAAGACTCCGGTCCCGATCGACCACGCCGAGCTCACCGTCTCCACGCAGATGCTCGCCGATGATCTCCCGTACCAGCGCGAGGCCGTCGAGATGGCACTGGACCCCGAGCGAATCCGCCCCCGACTGCTGATCGCGGATGCAGTGGGCCTGGGCAAGACCCTCGAGATCGGCATGATCCTCTCGGAGTTGATCCGGCGTGGCCGCGGCCGGCGGATCCTCATCGTCTGCCCCCGCCATGTGCTCGAGCAGATGCAGCACGAGCTGTGGACCCGCTTCGCGATCCCGTTCGTGCGCCTGGACTCCGAGGGTGTGCAGCAGGTGAAGCAGCAGCTTCCGGCCTCCCGGAACCCGTTCACCTTCTTCGAGAAGGTGATCATCTCGATGGACACCCTCAAGCAGGACCGCTTCGTCCACGACCTGCGCCATCACCGCTGGGACGCCGTGGTGATCGACGAGTCCCACAACGTCACGAACCAGTCCACGCAGAACAACCAGCTCGCCCACGTGCTCGCGCCGAACACGGACGCGCTGGTCCTCGCCTCGGCCACCCCGCACAACGGCTCCAACGACTCCTTCGCCCAGCTGATCAGCCTGCTGGAGCCGACGGCTGTGTCCCCGAAGCGGGAGATCGCCGACGGCGCGACGCAGCGTCTTATGATCCGCCGCCACCGCTACTCGGACTCGGTGAAGGACGAGGTGGGGGAGAACTGGGCCGAGCGCCGCCCGCCGGAGATGCTGCCGGTCGAGGCCTCCGCGGAGGAGCTCGCGGTCGCCCGGGAGATCGCGCAGACCTGGACCCACCCGCCCGTCGGCCACGGACCGATGTCCGGCAGGGGCTCGCAGCTGTTCCCGTGGACGCTCGCCAAGGCGTTCCTCTCCTCCCCGATCGCGCTGAAGGAGACTCTCCGCAACCGCACCCGGGAGATTCTGGGGAAGGTGGAGGGGGACCACCTCGCCGAGGTCCCGCCCACCAGTACCCACGCCGCCGAGGCCGACGCTCTCCTCCGCCTCACGGAGCTGAACGACGCCTGCATCCCCTCCGACGGCTCGCCCCGCTCGGGCAAGTACCGCCGCCTCGTCGAGCTCCTGAAGGACAAGGGCGTCTCCCGCACCTCCCCGGAGCGCGTAGTCGTCTTCGCCGAGCGCGTCGCGACGCTCTCCTGGCTGCGAGAGCATCTCCTCAAGGACCTGAAGCTCAAGGACGACCAGATCGCGGTGCTCCACGGCGGCCTGACCGACGTCGAGCAGCAGCGCGTGGTGGAGTCGTTCAAGCAGAGCTCCTCGCCGATCCGCGTGCTGATCACCGGCGACATCGCCTCGGAGGGCGTGAACCTGCACGCCCAGTGCCATGAGCTGATCCACTTTGATGTCCCGTGGTCCCTGATCCGGATCGAGCAGCGCAACGGCCGCATCGACCGCTACGGCCAGCGCACGCCCCCGCAGATCACCGCCCTGCTCCTGGATCTCTCCGAGGTCGAGGGTTTCGACGGCGACATCTACGTGCTGCGCCGCCTCCTGGACCGCGAGAAGGAGGCGCACGAGCAGCTCGGCGACGCCGCCTCGCTGATGCAGAAGTACGACGCCGCCGCGGAGGAGCGCGCCCTGATCGACGTGCTCCGCAGCGCGAAGGACGTCGAGGAGGTGCTGCCCGAGGTCGAGCAGCTCCACCCGATGAACGCCTTCCTCCAGGGCCTGCTCGCCCAGGACTCCGCCCCGCAGCCGCGGCGCCGGGACGGCCACCGCGCCGCGCAGGAGACTTCTTTCGAGACCGGCCTTTTCGATTCTGACGCCGACTTCCTCGTCTCCGGTCTCACCGAGCTGCACACCCAGCCGGGCCGCCCCGTGGCCCAGGGCGGTGTGGACCTCGTGCTCGATGAGCCGACGGGACTGATCCAGTTCACCCCCGGCGAGGATCTCGGCCGGCGCCTGGACCACCTCCCGCAGACTTATCTCGTCGACCGCCGGGTGAAGGAGGCGCTGCGCCTGACCTCCCGTGCCGACGTCGGAAACAGCCGCCTCCGCGCCGCGCTCGACGATGACTCGGGCACCAACTGGCCTGACGTCCACTTCCTCGGCCCGATCCACCCGGTCCTGGACTGGATGAGCGACCGCGTCCTTGCGGGTGTTCCGAGCGGTGAGGTGTTCGCGATCCATGGCCAGGTGGACCGCCCCTGGGTGATCTTCCAGGGCACGCTCACCACCGCCCGCGGCCAGATCGTCTCCTCGACCGTGCTCGGCATCGCCGACGACGACGGCACCCCGCGCGCCCTCCCGCACGTCGCCCCCTCGGCCCTGTTCCAGGAGATCGGCCTGGGCCCGGACGCGATCGGCACCGCCGTCGCAGATCCTGGTCAGTACCAGGCCCTGCTGCGTGCCGCCGTGCCCGTCGCCCGGGAGTTCATGGAGCAGCAGGTTGCCCCAGGCATCACCGCTGCCGCGACGGCGCGGGTGGAGCGCTGGAAGGCCGAGCAGCTGCGCTGGGAGTCCGCCGCCGCCCACGCCCGCGGCACCTCCGCGCTGATGCTCGCCACCCGCGAGGCGCTCGAGGTGGAGAAGAAGCTCGTCAGTGACATGCTGCCGGACCGCACCTTTGTGCGTCCGCTGCTCGTCGTCGTCCCCCGTCCCCAGGCCTGAGGAGTTTCCCTGTGGCGATCAGCGATGCTCTGTACGTGGTCGAGGACTGGATCAGCGAGCACTACTTCACCTCCGATGATGCGTCGAAGACTTTCACCGCCCGCACCAAGGCGCTGATGCAGGAGTGGCGCAGCACGGGGGAGGACGATCCGGACTGGCGCAGCCCGCGCGAGCGCTTCACCTCTGCCCGTACCGGCCTGGTGAGCCGGCTGCTCGAGCTGCAGGCCGACGCCGCCGCGCTGCCGGAGACCACGCACCCCGACCAGCGGCGCGAGCTGCTGGGGGAGCGGTCCGTCGCGTTCGCCGACGAGCTCCGCACGATCCTCGGCTACACCGACAGCACCGTCGACGACGCGGCACCGGGCCGCTGGGACGTGACCACCACCGGCCCGCTGCGCCGCTTCGCGACCCGAGGCGTGGACGAGGCACCGCTGGCGATGCTCGACGCGCTCGCGGCCGACGACGTCCAGGATGTCCTCGCCAAACAGGCGGGCCATCTCCCGGCTGACGTGGTCCTCGCGGAGGGCACCGAGGACGAGCAGCGCCTCACCTCCGTCCCGCAGGTGCTCTCCGCGCTCGCGATCAGCAAGGACGCCCCCGAGTTCCTGCTGGTGCTCGCCGGGCGCTTCGCCGTGCTCACCTCGTCGCAGCTGTGGCCGCAGGGCCGCTACCTCGTCGCCGACCTCCAAACCATCGCCGAGCGCAACGACCTCCGGCGCGGCGGCGAGGTGGAGCGGATGCTCGCCGCCCTCAGCGCGGATTCACTCGCCCCGGATGCGAACTCGCAGATCTGGTGGACGGGCACGGTCCAGGAGTCGATCGACAACGCCGTGGGCGTCTCCGAGGACCTCCGCGACGGGGTGCGCGAGAGCATCGAGATCATCGCCAACGAGGTGATCCGCCGACGCGAGGCCCAAGGCCTCGACCCACTCCCGCAGCACCAGGCGCAGCCGCTTGCGCTGCAGTCCCTGCGCTACCTCTACCGGATCCTGTTCCTGCTGTATGCGGAGGCGAGCCCGGAGTTGGGCGTGCTGCCCGTCGGCGCCCCGGAGTACCAGGCCGGCTATTCCGTGGACCGTCTGCGCGACCTCACTCAGCGCGAGGTCCCGCTGGACGCCGCCCACGGCACCTACCTGTACAGCTCCCTGCAAATCCTCTTCGACCTCATCAACAGGGGCCACCACCCGAAGGACGCTCAGGCCGACGGTACGGCCGAGTACGGCAGCGGCGCCCTGGTGTTCGAGAACCTCGACGCGGACCTGTTCCGCAAGGACCGCACTGCCCTGATCGACGAGGTGAAGCTCGGCAACCAGGCCCTCCAGGCCGTGCTCGAGAACCTCCTGCTCTCCCGCGTGAAGAAGGGCAAGAACCGCGGCTTCATCAGCTACGTCGCCCTCGGCATCAACCAGCTCGGTGCCGTCTACGAGTCCCTCATGAGCTACACCGGCTCCTTTGCGGAGCAGGACCTGGTGGAGGTCGCCAAGGGCGGCGACCCGAAGGGCGGCTCGTGGGTGGTCCCGGAGGGCGTCATCGACGATTCCATGACCCAGCACCTCGTCATGGTCGAGGACGAGACCGGCCGCAAGGTGCCTCGCACCTACCGGCACGGCGAGTTCGTGTTCCGCCTCTCGGGCCGTGCCCGCCAGCAGTCCGCGAGCTACTACTCTCCGGAGGTCATCACCTCCTTCACCGTCTCCCAGGGCCTCGCCGAGCTGCTGGACCCCGTCATCACCGACGAGACCGATCTGCCGAACGGCACGATCGTGTTCGACGACGAGAACTTCGACCACGAGCCCATCCGCCGCAGGCGCACCACCGCCGCGGAGATCCTGAACATGTCGATCTGCGAGCCTGCCCTCGGCTCCGGCGCGTTCGCGATCGAAGCCGTGCGCCAGCTCGCCACCGAGTACCTCACCCGCCGCCAGGACGAGCTCGATCAGCGCATCGACCCCGAGCAGTACGCGGAGGAACTCCAGCGGGTCAAGGCCTACATCGCCCTGCACAACGTGTACGGGGTGGACCTGAACTCCACCGCGGTGGAGCTCGCCGAGGTCTCCCTCTGGCTCGACACCATGGCACCGGGCCTGAAGGCCCCGTGGTTCGGTCTGCGCCTGCGCGCCGGCAACTCCCTCATCGGTGCCCGCCACGCCGTCTACTCCGCGGACACGCTCAAGGACGCCAAGCTAAAGGCCGTCATCGAGACCGCTCCGGAGAACCTGCCGGTCACCACCGTCCACGACCCAGTCGACGCTGACGGGAAGCGCGCCAGCGTATCCAACAAGATCTTCCACTTCCTCCTGCCGGGGGAGGGGTGGCTCGCCGCCGCCTCGGACGCGGAGATCAAGAAGCTCGCGCCTGGCGAGGCGAAGGAGCTGCGCGACCACGCGAAGGGCTGGGCCGGCAAGCTCACGAAGCCGCAGATCGCGCAGCTCGAGAAGCTGTCGCAGCGGGTCGAGGAGCTGTGGGGTCTTGCCCTGCGACGTATCCGCGCTGCGGAGGAGCAGTCCCGCCGTGCGATCCCTGTCTGGGGCGCGGAAACCAACGAGGGCGGTGACGTCACCAGGAAGCAGATCGAAGAGACCCTTGCGGACGTGAACTCTGCCTACCAGCGGCTGCGCTTGGTGATGGACGCCTGGTGCGCGCTGTGGTTCTGGCCCGTCCTGCCCGACGACGAGATCGCCCCGCCGACGTTCCACCAGTGGCTCGAGACGGTGCAGAAGATCCTCGGTACGTCCTTCGAGGTCGTGAAGCACACGGGCCGAGGCAAGGGCCCAGGGGAGGGGCAGCTCGCGATCGGCAGCGCCCAGGACTGGGAGGAGCTCGACGCGGTCGAGATGATGTTCGGTGTGGGCGGCGCCGCGAACGTCGACCAGCTCATGAAGGACACGAAGTGGCTTAAGCGCTGCGTCGAGATCGCTAAGGAGCAGCGGTTCTTCCACTGGGAGCTCGACTTCGCCGCCGCCTTCGACCGCGGCGGCTTCGACTTGCAGGTGGGAAACCCGCCGTGGGTGCGACCGACGCTCGATGTCGCTACCATTCTCGGCGAGTTCGATCCGTGGTGGGTGCTCGCCAACAAGCCGTCGAATGCTGAGAAGAAGTTACGGCGTGAGCTTACGCTCGGAGCAGAGGGAGCAAACGAGGCGGCACTCGTAGGCACTAGGGATATTGCCTCAATCGCCGAGTTTGTCGGCTCTGGCTCGATGTATCCCGACATGGCTGGGACACAACCGGACCTCTACCGAAACTTTATGGTCCAGACCTGGGCGCATGCCAGGCCCGCTGGAATAGTGGCATTGGTGCATCCCGCAACTCACTTCATTGACGCGCGGGCTTATCGCTTGCGAAGTGTGAATTATCGAAGTCTGCGCAGGCATTGGAGGTTTATTAATGACCTCTACTTGTTTGCCGAGGTTGACAATCATGTTGAATACTCTGTTAACGTGTACGGATCGCTTCGTGATGTGGATTTCTTGAGTGCGGTGAGTCTGTATCATCCATCCGTGGTCGAGGGGTCGCTTGCGCATGACGGGATTGGTCCTGAGCCGGGGTTTAAGGATTCTGATGGCGGCTGGGACCTCCGTCCGCATCGCGGGAGGATCCTTAGGAATCGGCGAGAGCGGTTGGAGTTATGGCACGCTCTGCTGGAGTCCAGCAGGGGAGATGTTCCGATTGGAGCAGCCCGGATGCTTTCGAGTGTCAATAGCACTACGGCGGGGGTTCTGGAGGCACTTTCGCAAGTTGATCGAGTAAACTCGCTTGCCCCCGAATTTAGCGCCGGGTGGCACGAAAGTGTGGATCGCTCGAAAGGTCGATTCGAATCGAAATGGATGCTCCCCTCGAGCTGGGAGAATGTAATCCTCCAAGGTCCATATTTTCATGTGGGAAACCCGTTCGCGTCTGAACGCAATGCGACAATGCGCAGCAATCGCGACTATTCTCCCCTCGATCTCGAAGTTCTCGCCAGGGATGCGATTCCATTCACGGAGTACCAGCCGATCTATGGAGAGGCCGTGGAGGCAGATGGTCTAGTGGTGGCGAGCACCAGAGAGTATGACAGTGCTTATGACTACTGGGAGCTGAATGGCTCCCTAGCGGGGCGGGAGAAGCTTCGGGTCCCGGCTAGGGCTAGCTACAGGCTTGTTTGGCGGAAGATGGCATCATTGACGGGAGAGAGAACCTTTATTTCGGCAATCTATCCTCCCGGGACTGCCCATATTGAGGGTGTACTTTCCTTTGGGTTTCCGGCTTCGTCCGGGTCGACGCTTCCCCTTGTGGCGGCAGGCGCGTCTTCTCTCATTGCCGACTTCTTTATGAGGGCGACCGTGGGGGCGAATATTCAGAGGTCCGAGGCGTTTCGGCTTCCAATTATTCCTTTCGAGCATCCGCTTGCGGGTGCTGCAATACTGCGAGCCTTGCGTCTAAATTCCCTTACGGAAGCTTATGCTGAATTTTGGAAGCTGGGCTTCAGTGTGGATTATATGTCAGATTCTTGGGCTGGTGGAGTGCGGCGCATGAATCGTCCTGCTCTTGCGGAAGTTGAAACGGAGTGGTCGATGGCATCCCCGTTGCGTATAGATGAAGACCGTCGGCAGGCGCTGGTGGAGATCGACGCGATCATGGCGATCGTCACTGGCATCTCGATCGATGACCTGGTGACGATCTACCGCACGCAGTTCGGTGTGCTGAACGACTACGACCGCGGCGAGGGCAAGAAGGCGTACATCTTCGACGCGAACGGTCGCCAGATCCCCAGCTCCGTCCGCACCGCCTGGAACAAGGCCGGCCGGCCCGAGACGGGCCTGCCCCTCGAGGACCGCACCGCCGTACATCCCAGCGCTACCGGCACCGGCCGCACCATCGTTTACGAGCAGCCGTTCCGGATCCTGGACCGGGAGGCAGACATGCGCCAGGCCTACGCCGAGTTCACTCGGCGGATGGAGGAGAGCGGATCATGACGGAGCTGCTGCCCACCCGGCAGGCGGCGGATCTGCGCCGCGCGGTCATCGACTACGTGACCACGGCGATCTCGCTGGCGGATCCGTCGGTCGCGAGCGCGCTGGACGCGTTCCTCACCGATGAGCGCTCCGGGATCTTCCTCGGCCCCTACCTGCGCACCCGTCTGCCTTTCGCGGGCGGCAGCGACGCTGCTGCTGCGCGCGAACTCGTGCCGAGCCTGCCGGGCGGGTTCGAGCCCTACGCCCACCAGGCCGCCGCCTTCTCCCGCCTCACCACCAGCCCCGAGGCACCGGGCGAGCAGGACGAGGCCGGGTTCCGTCTCCCGCAGCCCACGATCGTCACCACCGGCACCGGCTCCGGCAAGACCGAGTCCTTCCTCTATCCCGTGCTCGACCACGCGGCCCGCGCGAAGAAGGCCGGGATCGGCGGGATTAAAGCGCTGATCCTCTACCCGATGAACGCGCTCGCGAACGACCAGGCCGGGCGCCTCGCGAAGCTCCTCACCGAGAAGCCCGCCTACCAGGGCCTTACCGCCGCGCTCTACACCGGGGAGGCCTCCCACGAGCCCTCCACCGTCGTCACCGCGGACTCGCTCATCACCGACCGCGAGATGATCCGCGGCTCCGCTCCGGACGTGCTGCTGACGAACTACAAGATGCTTGACCAGCTGCTGCTGCGCCGTGCGGATCGTCCTCTCTGGGAGGCTTCCGCCGCCTCGCTGCGCTACCTGGTCCTCGATGAGTTCCACACCTACGACGGCGCGCAGGGCACGGACGTGGGCATGCTGCTGCGCCGCCTGCGCCTGGTCCTGGACCAGATCGCACCCGGCCGCGTCCACCTCACCCCCGTCGCCACCTCCGCCACCCTCGGCGACGGAGCCGACGCCGCGGCCGCCATGCTCGACTTCGCCCGCACCGTCTTCGGCACCGACATCGGCGAGGACGCCGTGATCACCGAGACCCGCGTGGACCTCGACGAGTTCGTGCGCCCCTCCCGCGAGGTCACCGCCGACCACGCCGGCGAGGCGGCGGGGGAGGGCCCTTCGCTCAGCCCCGCACAGTTCCCCGCCGCGGCCTCGATGGCCACCGCGGTCCGCCCCCATCTCGAACCCGGCACCCCGCTCGACGCCGAGGCCCTCACCGCTCACGTCCTCGACGTGCTCTGGACCGCCGACGGCGGGGAGCGCGCGAGCACCATCGCCGCGCAGCGTGGCCTCCCCCCGCGCGACCTCCTCCTCGCCCACCCCCTCGTCGGCCAGATCCTCCGCGAGACCTCCCGCGCCACCGAGCTGCGCGAGCTCGCCGCCACCGTGCTGCCGTGGGTGACCCAGCCGCGCATCGCCGAGGACTTCACCACCGCCCTGCTCGCCGTGCTCTCCCACGAGCGCGCCCGCGAAGCAGCACCCCGAAACTCCTTCCCGAACCTCGAAGCGCACCTGTGGCTGCGCGAGATCACCCGCGTGGACCGCGCCGTGACCACCGCCCCCGCCTTCCGCTGGTCCGACGCGCTCGAGGAGGACGAGGACCTCGCCCTGCCCGCCATCTACTGCCGCCACTGCGGCCGCTCCGGCTGGGGCGCCACCACCCGCGCCGTCGGCGACGACCTCGACCTGCGCCCCGACACCATCCGCAAGGACGCCGCTGAGCGCACCGGCCGCTTCCGCGCCCTCCTGCTCGACGTCACCACCACCGACGAGGACCCCGAGGTCGCCACTGAGGAGACCTCCCGCCGCCGCTACCTCAACCTCTCCTCCGCCACCCTCGACCGGCACGGACCCCTCGATGACGACCCCGAGGCCTCAGTGCTCCGCGTGCTCGTGCACGCCGGCCTCGACGCGGACAAGCACGCCAACGACCAGACCTGTCCCGCCTGCGGCGAGAAGGACGGCATCCGCTTCCTCGGCACACGGCTCGCGACGCTGCTCTCCGTCTCTCTCACCAGCCTGTTCGGCACGCCGGGCCTGGACCTGCGGGAGAAGAAGGCGCTCGTCTTCACCGACTCCGTGCAGGACGCCGCCCATCGCGCCGGCTTCGTCGAGGCCCGCTCCTTTAGCCTCACCATGCGCTCGGTGATCCACGAGGCACTGACCACCGAGCCCGCCCCGATCAGCACCATCGTCGAGCGGCTGCTCGCGAAGGCCACTACCGACGAGCAGCGCTACCGGCTGCTGCACCCCACCATCACCGACTCCGACAAGCTCACCGCCTACTGGCACCAGGACGCGGACCGACGTCGTGGCTTCCGCGCCCGCGACCGGGAGCGCGCCACCGCCCGCGTCGTCAAGCGCCTCACCTTCGACGTCGGCCTCGAGCTGGGCCTCACCGGCCAGGTGGGCCGCACCCTCCTGCTCACCGGCTCGGCCCTCGCCCAGGTGCGGGCCAGCGACGACGAGCTCGACCAGGCCGCCGAACGCGCCCTCGGAGCGAGCATCCGCCAGCTCGATGGGGACGACACGGCCGTGCGCCGCCGCTGGGTGCGCGGCATCCTCGAACGCCTCCGCACCCACGGCGCGATCGCCCATGACTGGCTGACGCCCTTCCGCCGCGAGGGCGGGCCCGTGTACAAGCTCTGGGGCGGACGCCCCGAGCCCGAGCTCATGCCCGCCTTCCCCACCGGGCGCGCCCTGCCGCAGCTGCCCAGCATCGGCCGACAGGGCACCAGGAGCGAGCTTGAGGACGCGACCGCCCGCTCCGGCTGGTACGCCGACTGGACCGCTCGTGCGCTCGCCCGCGACCGCGGCACCGCCTCGACTTTCCTGCGCCCCCTCCTTGACGCGCTTACCGACCTCGGCCTGCTCGACGTCGTCGAGACCACCAGCGGCCTGCGCAGCTTTGCGCTGGTCCCGGAGCGCATCGAGGCCTGCCGCCCCGCCGGCGCCGCCGAGGATGCGACCCCGATGCTCGTCTGCGACGAATGCCGCGAGACCGTCACCGGCACCGGCGCCGTCCTCGCTCCGTTGCAGGACGGGCCGTGCCTGCGCCACCGCTGCCCCGGCACGCTCCGCCCCAGCAGCTTGAGCGCCACCTACTACCGCAGCCTCTACCAGGGCGACATGCGCCGCGTCGTCGCCCGCGAGCACACCTCCCTGCTGGACACCGAGGACCGCCTCGACTACGAGACGAGCTTCAAGAACAGCGCCCAGACGCCCGGCACCCCGAACGTCCTCGTCGCCACCCCCACTCTCGAGATGGGCATCGACATCGGCGACCTCTCCACCGTGCTGCTCGCCTCCGTCCCGAAGACCGTCGCCAGCTACCTCCAGCGCGTGGGCCGCGCCGGGCGCCAGACCGGCAACGCCCTGGACGTCACCTTCGTCGCCGGCCGCGGCCGCGCCGCCGGGCTCTACTACGACCCCCTCGACCTCCTCAACGGCACCGTCCGCGCCCCCGGCGCCTACCTCTCCGCCCAGGAGATCCTGCGCCGCCAGCTGCTCGCCTCCGTCCTCGACACCCTTGCCGGCGACGACCGCGTCCCCCCGCCCGTGCGCACCACCCCGGTGCTCGCCTCCGCCGCGCCCGGCACTTTCCTCGGCCACGTGCTCGAGGAGCTCCAGCGCAACGGCGAACGACACCTCGACCGATTCCTCGACCGCTTCACCACCGGCACCCACTCCTGGGACGGCCTCACCGAGGACGCCCGCACCGAACTGCGCATCTGGGCCCTGCCACAGGGCGAGGCACCGAGCGGTCTCGAGACCGCGATCCGCAACGCCGTCGCACAGTGGAACCTCAGCCGGGAAGAGCTGAGCCGGCGCCGCGCCAGGATTCAGGACAACATCGAACAGCTCGAGAACCAGCCCCTCACCGATGAGCGCGCCGAGGCGATGGCCTCGCTCCGCGCCGAGGACCTCCTCATCTCCGCCGAACAGGAGGAGATCGGCGCCGAGCCCGGCATGTCGGCCGAGGAGCAGGACAAGGAGCGCCGCCGACTGCGCGGCAGAGCCGGACAGCTCAGCGCCGAGGTCTCCGCCCTCGACAGCGCCCACTGGATCGGCGTGCTCGAACGCTACGGACTGCTGCCCAACTTCACCCTCGTCGACGACGCGGTCCAGCTCGAGGCCACCGTCATCTGGAAGGACGAGGACGAGACCTGGAAGCACGAACCCGTCAGCTACTCCCGCTCCGGCGCCGCGGCGCTGACCGAGCTGGCCCCCGGCGCGCACTTCTACGCCCACGGCCGTGAGCTCGTCGTCGACGCGGTCGACATCGGGATCGACGGCGCCGCACTGCGACCCACCGCGTTCTGCCCCCGCTGCGGCCTCGCCCACCAGTTCGAGAAGGACCAGCCGCCCCATGCCTGCCCCAGCTGCCAGAGCGCCGAGATCGCCGACGCCGGCCAGCACCGCGACGTCATCGACCTCAAGCGCGTCTACTCCACCATGAGCCGCAGCCGCACCCGCATCGGCGACGCCAAGGACGACCGCGAGAAGGTCCAGTTCGAGCAGGCGCTGTCGGTCTCCTACCACGAGGCCCGCACCGTCCACCGCTGGAACGTCGTCGGCACCGGATTCGGGATGCGCCTGGATCGGGGCACCACCCTCACCCGGCTGAACCTGGGTAAGCCCCAGTCCGGCACCGAGACGATCCGCATCTCCGGCGAGGAGCGCACGGCCCCCGGATTCCTGCTCTGCTCCCGCTGCGGGCACCACGACTCCGACACCGGAGGGAACAAACCGCAGGACCACCAGGCCTGGTGCGACCTGCGCTATGCCCGCGACGGCGACAACCGCCCCGCCCTCCTCTCCCGCACCCTCCAGACCGAGACCGTGCTGATCACCCTCCCGCCGGAGATCCTCGACGCCGCCGCCGGCGACCTGCTCGTCAACCTCGTCGCCGCCCTGCAGCTCGGCATCGAGACCCGCTTCGGCGGCAGCATCGGCAACCTCGACGTGGACGTCATCGCCCACCCGAACCAGGCCGGGCACCAGGCCGTGCTGCTCTCCGACACCATCGTCGGCGGCACCGGATACCTCTTCGAGCTCGCCTCCGCCCCGTCGGCCTGGGACGTGCTGATCGCCGGACTCCGCGCCCTGGAGGCCTGCCCCTGCCAGGACGAGGGCCTCGCCGCCTGCCACCGCTGCCTGCTGCCGTACGTCCGCCCCATCGCCTACGAGAGCATGCGCCGCACCACCGCGATCGAGGCGCTGCACATCCTCCTCGGAGGAGAGGACGCACAGCCCGGAGCGATGCAGTGGGCCGTCGAAGAGCGCGACGTCGAGCTGACCGCCGTCACCGAGTCCCCCCTCGAACGGCGCTTCCGCAACGCCTTCATTCAGGCCATGCAGGGCATCGACGGCGCCGACGTCACCACCCGCGGCACGGACATCAGCGTGCGCCACGCCGGGCAGAACTTCACCCTCGCCTCACAGGTCGACATCGCCGGCGCCCGCCCCGACTTCGTCCTCACCTGGCCGGGCAGCGACGTCCAGGGCATTGCGATCTTCACCGACGGACGCACCTTCCACGCCACCGCCGCGAAGAACCGGGTGGCCGACGATGCGGTCAAGCGGATGCGGGTGCGCCGTGCCGGGTACATGGTCCTCTCGATCACCGATGCCGACCTCGACGAGGACGCCGCTCGCGAGGTCGCCCCGGAGGGTGCGCGCTCGAGCGGTGACCTGCCGCCCTTCGTCGACGAGGGCATGGTCCGGCAGTGGGCCGACGGCGGTATCCAGTACCGCGAGCTCGAACCGATGCTGCGCGCGACCCCGCTCGAGATCCTGGTCCGGGTCGTCCGGCGCGCGAAGACCGACCGCCTGCGGCGACTCGGCGAGGAGCTGCCGTACCTGCTCGTCCCGACGACGGACCGCTCCGCGCTCACCACCCCCGGTGAGGACTCCGCCGAGCGCCTCGGCGCGAACCTCCTCGACGGGAAGAAGCCCGACCCCTTCACCGACCCGATGCGCCTTGCCGTGGTGCGCGGCCGCGACGAGCTCGCGGTCGTTGGACTGCTCGGCCCACCGCGTCGGAGCCTCACCCTCGTCCTCGACGACCGCGAGGAGGCGCTGCGCCGCGAGAGCTCTGCCGAGTCGTGGCGGGCCTGGCTGCACCTGGCGAACCTCGCCCAGGGCGAGCCGTACGGCAACTCCCTGCGACTGACCACGAAGAGTCTTGTCGAGGCGGGCATCGACGTGGGATCGGACGAGGCGCGCGCCCCGCGCGTCCCGTCGGCCGAGGAGCCGGCGGCGCTCGCGCCCACGGCGCCGGCCGAACGCCCCGAGGCTGTGAGGCCGACGGGCGAGGAGGCGGCACCGGAGCCGACCGCCCTTCCCGCTGACTACGCCCTCGTCCCCGAGAGCGGAGCCGACGCGAAGGAACCGCTGTCCCCGGCCTGGCAGGAGGCGCTGAACGAGGCGTACGACGAGACCGAGAAGCAGCTCATCGGCGTCCTCGCCCGCTACGACATCGAACCGCCGGTCATCGGCGACGAGTACGGCGCCGGCACGCCGCTGGAGATCGCCTGGCCGGAGCGCAAGGTCGGCGTCACCACCTCGGAGCTCGAGGCCCGTGAACGCGCCGCCCTCGAGCAGGAGGGGTGGGAGATTGTCGGACCCGACCCCGAGACTGTTCTCGTGGCACTGGAGCTGACCGACGGAGGAGACTCATGAGCGACGGCATCATCGCCATCTCGGATACCTTCCTGCCCACCCTGCAGCAGGTGCCCCGTGAGGTGGCCGGGCAGGTCACCTCCACCCTCGAGATGCTGCGGACCACGCCCGAGTCCCCGGGGCTGCACGTCGAGCCGCTCCAGAACGTGAAGGACGACCGGATCCGGTCCGTCCGCGTGAACCGCAAGTACCGGGTGCTGGTGTTCCGCCTGAACTCGTCGGGGCAGAACGTCTGGCTGGTCGAGGGCGTCTACAACCACGACGCCGCCTACGCCAAGGCACCCACCCTCTACCTGCGCATGAACCCGATCTCCGGCACCACCGAGATCCGCTCCGACGACGACGCCGTGCAGACCGGAGGCGGATACAGCGAAGAGGAGGTCCGCTCCCGCGCCGCCGCGCTCGCCGCGGAGATGGCGGCCGAGCGGCTCGCCGAACAGCAGGCCGCTGAGGCCGAGCGGGTGACAGGCGCTGAAGAAACCCCGGAGGCAGCCGGCGGGGCCGGCGCAGGAGGTGAGGCACCGGCGGGGGAGAAGCAGGCTGAACCCGCTCAGCCGTCGACCGTCCCCGCCGCACAGACCGAACTCGCGCTCGACGGCGACGAGCCCCGTCGGCCGAAGCCCGAGGCGCCGACGGGCCCGGTGCTCGCAGTGACCGCTCAGCAGCTCATCGACGACCTCGGCCTCGACCCGCACCTCGCCGAGCAGGCCGCGGGCGCCGACGACACCACCCTCTACGCACTCGCCGAGAAGACCAAGAACTGGCAGGGCACCGCCCTGCTCGACCTCGCCACCGGCACCAGCCTCGAAGACGTGCGCGCCGCGTACTTCACCGGCGTCACCGGCGGCAGCGCAGTGGGCACCCCCTCGGGCACTGAGGACGTACTCCAGTCGCTCAGCGCCGAGAAGTCCCAGGCGAACTATCGCCTCATCGAGGACGACACGGCGCTCGCCGAGGTGCTCGCCTCCGGCAGCTTCGAGAAGTGGCGGATCTTCCTCCACCCCGAGCAGAAGACCTACGTCGAGGTGAACACCCGCGGCCCCTACCGCGTCACCGGCGGCGCCGGCACCGGCAAGACCGTGGTCCTGGTCCACCGCGCCGTGCGCCTCGCGCGCAAGTCTGCGGAGAGCGGCGGCAGCGCCCGGATCGTCCTCACCACCTATACACGCACCCTCGCCGACGCGCTCGCGCAGCAGGTCCGCGCCCTCGCACCGAGCATCCCGCGTCCGGATGCGCTCGGCGCGCCCGGCATCCATGTCACCGGTGTGGACCGCATCGCTCACGGCGCCGTGACCTCCGCCCAGGACCTGACCCCGATGGCCGACGTGCTCGGCTGGACCACGAGGACCCCGAAGTTCTCCCGTCACGCCCGCGAGTGGGACGCGGCGATCCAGGCCGCGGCGGCTGCCGACGCTCTCCGGGACCGCTCGCAGCCGCATGTCACCGCCGCATTCCTCATCGACGAGTACCGCGAGGTCGTGCTGCCCCATCGGATCCTGACGGAGGTCGACTACCTGCGGGTCTCCCGCACTGGTCGCGGGACCCGGCTCGGCCGTGCCCAGCGCCGCGAGGTGTGGTCGGCGATCGCCGCTTACCGCGAGGGCGGTCAGCGGGACTCCGCCCTGGACTGGGACGAGACCTCCGCCGTCGCCGCCGCGATCCTCGACGCTCGCGCCGCGGCGACGGGGGAGCGGGTCGCCGACCACGTGCTTGTCGACGAGGGCCAGGACCTGCGCCCCACGCAGTGGCAGATGCTGCGAGCACTGGTCGCCGAAGGTGAAGACGACATGTTCATCGCCGAGGACTCCCACCAGCGGATCTACTCCAACCCTGTGAAGCTCGGCCGCTACGGCATCGCGATCCGCGGCCGCTCGAGGCGGCTCAAGCTCAACTACCGCACCACCGCCCAGAACCTCGACTTCGCCGTCTCGATTCTGCGGGGCGGAGACTTCGACATCGCCGCCATGGAGGACGACGACCTGCTGAGCAGCGAGGTCACCCATGGTGCGGACCGTGGCACGTTCCGCTCGATCCGCACAGGGCCGGAGGTGACGTTCCTGCCGGCCGTTGACCTTGCTGACGAGATCGAGAAGGTCGCCGCCCTGATCCGGCAATGGACCGAGGAGATCGTCGACGAGGGAGGGGACCCCTCAACCATCGGGGTGCTCACCCGGTTCAACAAGACCCGCGACACCCTGGTGCGCGCCCTCGACGACCGTGGCCTGCGCGTCGTCTCCGTGGACCGCAACACCAGCTACCGCGGCGGAGCACCGCTCGTGATGACCTTCCATCGCGCCAAGGGCATGGAGTTCACCCACGTGGTGCTGTTCGGCGTGGACGACTCCTCGAGCGTCGACGTGGCGCGGAGCGCCTACGACGAGCAGACGCTCGAGGCGGCAGAGCTGCAGGAGCGGTCGCTGCTGTACGTGGGGGCGACGCGGGCGAGAGATCAGCTGGCTGTGGCGTGGGCTGGGACAGCGAGTGCCCTGCTGGAAACTGGAGAGGCAAGATGACGTTGGACATCGTGGGCGATCTGCTCGAGACCTGGACTGCAGTCACGAAGTCACCTGCGGCGACGACGTACGACGAGGTACTGCGCGAGGTAGCCGCTCGTGCGGAGCACGCGCACTGTCTCAGTAAGGCGGATTTCGGCGCGCTCGTCGTCTGGAAGCGTTTGCGGGCGGATACTAGATGGGCGAAATCCTTGATGGAAACTCCCGACTCACGCGTACGACAGGTTACCCACGACGCATGGGTTCTCGCCAACGATGAATCACTGTCGATTCCTAGAGCCGGGCGAGCCGCGCAAGAGGAGCTCTGGCAGCTTCCGGGGTGCGGCGGCAGCGGTGCCGTGGCGTCTGCGATTCTCGTTGCGCTCAGCCCTGGACGCATGGCGGTCTGGGACCGTCGTGCCCGCGAATCCCTCCGAGCGTATGGGCGAGAGCCCAGTCCGGGAAACGGCCGCTACCAAAGGTACTTGGAGATCGTGGAGGAGCTCGCCTCCGACGTCACTGAGCGGGCAGGCGGATCCCATGCCTTCACTCCACGAGACATCGACCTGAGCCTCTACCACCTTGCCCATCGGGTGACGAAAGACGAGCAAGGTGAATACGATATAGCCCCACCGGCGGATGGAAGTCCGTGAGTCTTCAGTGAATACAGCTCGGCGTGAACCACGGTGGTCCAACAACTCGAGAGGTGGAGAATGAGCGGGGAGCGCGTGTACAGCATCAAAGGCGGCTCAGCCTTCCCGCTCCCAACCGTCAGCCTGGCAGAGGCTGGCTTCCGTGAGCGGGACGACCTCCAGGAATGGGTTCTGGCCCGCCCCGAAATCCTTGGTCCGGACGTCATGGTCGTTGCCTTCGAGTTCGACCGCTGGCAGGACTCCCGTGGCGACCGCCAGCGTGATCGACTAGACGTGCTCGGCCT
The DNA here is from genome assembly GCF_003994255.1 of Brachybacterium paraconglomeratum. Classification (GTDB taxonomy): domain Bacteria; phylum Actinomycetota; class Actinomycetes; order Actinomycetales; family Dermabacteraceae; genus Brachybacterium; species Brachybacterium conglomeratum. The sequence continues at coordinate 18,907 of NZ_ML133867.1, forward strand.
CGACTCTGACGGGCGGCTCGTGCTTGCTGAGCTGAAACGCGACAAGGCCCCGGACACCGTGGAGATGCAGGCGATCAAGTACGCGGCGATGGCCTCACGTTTCACCGAGACCGACCTTGTCAGCTATCACGCGCGCTTCCTCAGCAGCCGTGCCGGGGCCACCGTCTCTGAGGATGCGGCACGTGACGCACTCCAGGAACACGCCGGAGAGTTGGACCCTGACCAGCTCAGGCAGCCTCGGATAGTCCTGGTTGCGGGTTCCTTCGTGCCGTCTACCAGCGCGACCGTTGTCTGGCTCTCGGAGATGGGGCTCGACATCACACTCCAGCGAGTCCAGGCCTATCGCACCGCCGCAGATGACGTCATCGTGACTGTCTCACAGCTCTTCCCCGTCCCCGACGTGGAGGAGTTCACCATCTCCCCGCAACGGGCAGAAGCCGCCGCTTCCCAGACACGACGTCGTCGAAAGCGCGAGGGGTCAACAGTTGTCCGTCTCGCGCAGGCGGCAACCATCCCGGATGCCACCTCGCTCACCATGCAACCCGTTGCGATTGACGCCGAAGCCCTGGCGGCGATTGATGAGTGGATTGCAGAAGACCCGCGTCGAGGTCGAGCGATCTGGTCGAACAACTCCCGGCAGCCGTTGCGCTGGGAATACGACGGTAATGACTACCGTCCCTCGTCGATTGCGCAGACAGCTCTGCGTGAGGCCGCAGGCATCGAACGAAGTATTCGCGGCCCATCGTGGTGGTTCACGCCTGAGGGAAAGTCACTCACCGAGTTGGCTGAGGAGACGACACCGTCAGGATTCGACTGGAGCACCCTGCACACGATCCTCAACTCGATGCCGAAGGGGCGGTGGACGACATATGGCGACCTTGCTGACGTGGTCGGTACGGCGCCACAGCCGCTCGGCGGGCATATGACGAACTGCCCGGAGTGCGTCAACGCATATCGAGTGCTCGATGCCAGTGGTCAGACGCGGACCGGCTTCCGATGGAACGACGGGACAGATCAGCGGACCCAGCAGGGAGCGCTCGAAGCCGAGGGGGTGGTGTTCGCGGGCAATCGTGCTGGTGCTGCGCACAGACTGCCTGAGGAAGCACTGCGCGAACTCGCAGGAGAGTACATATCTGACGGAGCGTGACTCCCCGGCTGAGGTGCCTCTGGCTGTCACACCCCGCCGACACACTCGTCGTATCACCTCGTGCAGTGCCACCGGAAGGGGATCCGATGTCCATCGCAGCGCTTGACGTCCTGCTCGCTCCCGCGAGCGACGCTCCGCACCCGCCTCTCACCGAGGCGGAGGTCCACCGCGCGCTCGACCTCGCGCAGCAGGGCTTCGTCCCCAGCGAGATCGGGGAGCTCCTCGATGTGTACCCCGACTCGGTGGAGACTGCGATCGAGGACGTCGTTCCGGGCGGGTCTGCCGTGATCGCCGCGGCGCTTCGTCGTCGGCTCCGTGCCTGGCGGCGCGACAATGCGGACAGCGCCTGGTGGGAGGCGGAAGCGGTGTTCGGCATCCCGCACGCGCATGTGCTGCGCCTTGTGCGGGTGCCGCGCGACCAGGAGCTCGGGGTCGTCGCGCCGGGGGAGCCGGGGTATCTCGACACGGTGCTCTCCGGAATCGAGTGCAAGGACCTCCGTGCGAGCCGCAGCGCACGACTCTACGCGTTCGGCGCGACCCTGCAGGAGATCGGGGACCTCTTCGGTGTCACCCGCGAGCGGATCCGACAGATCCTCTCCCGGGACACCCCCTGGTCTAGCACGGACCTCAGCGCCGCCGCCCGGGTCCTCGCCCAGGTGCGCCGTGCCGAGCACGCGTCCGCCGCGGAGCACTGGTCGTCCACTCATCCTGCCGCGCCGCTCGATGAGGCGCCAGCAGCACTCGGTCTCTCCGTCGGGCAGATGCGTCAGCTCCTGGGCCGCCGACGCTCCCGGCACGAGCCCGCCTTCGATGCGCCCCGGGAGGCCACCCGACGCACCGAGGCGGAGATCATCGAGGACCTTCGTGCCTTCCACGCCGAGACTGGCCGCACCACCTGCCAGGCCGTCACCACCTGGGCACGCGAGCACGACGTCCCCGGCCACCAGACCGCCGCGATCCGCTTCGGCACCTGGAACGAAGCCCTGAAGGCCGCCGGGATCGGCACGGACAAGGGCGCCCCGCGCAGCGCCTTCCGCGACGAGGACCTCTGGGCCGCGGTGCTCTCCGCCGTGCAGGCACCGGACGGTGGCACCACCTTCCGGGCCGTCGAGGAGTGGCTCGCCCGGCACCCTGCCGCACCGTCCGGCGCACTCATCCGGCAGCGGCTGTGCGGCCACGAGGGAGGCAGCTGGACCGAGACGGTCGCCACGGCCCTCGCCGTGCTCCACTCGCCCGAGGACTACGAGCCTGCCTGGGTCGAGGAGATCACCGCACCCCGCGACTGGGACACCCCGGCCGACGAGCCCGACCCTCTCGACCATGTCCGCGCGGCAATCGACGCCCTCGGCCCGCGGATCACCACCGCCCGATACGCGACCTGGGCCCGCGTCGAAGGGCGCCCCACGATGGCGACCCTGCAGCGCCGCACCGGGAAGCTCTGGACCGAGCTCCTCGCGGAGGCGGGCGGCGAGCCGAACGCGACGAAGATCAAGAACCGCAGCAATGCCGAGGTGAGGGAGTACATGGCCCGCTTCCTCGCCGAGCATCCCGACGGCGGCACCGTCGACTACGGCACGTGGTCGCGGGAGAACGCAGCGCCCTCTCGCTCGACCGTCGTCGATCGCTTCGGGTCGTGGAACGCGGCGGTCGAGGAGTGCCGCTGAGTGGGCAACTTGACGCTGTGGCAGAGCGGCTCGGAAATATCCGTGCCGACTCTCTGCAGGTCAGAAGCGCCGACTCGGCGATCTACTAGCCCGGGCTGTCATTGCGGCCGCAGTGCAGGCCTCGCCGCAGTTCAGGATTGGAAGAGTCGAAGTTGGATATCTGCCGCGCCCTCGATGGTGAGGACGTAATACGGAGGAGCATTACGTTTCCCTCGAGGCCAGGTCTGATCGATAGACCACACTGGGCTCAGCTCCGTCGAGCAGAGGGTCTCGAGGATCTGCTCCTGCTCGGACACAGTCATCGAGGGGAACCAGGCCTCGATGACCATCCCGTCCGGAGTCGGTGGAATTATCCAATTCCAGGTGTCGATGCTCGTCGCGCCGAGCGCGAGGAAAATTCCAAGTCGCCGCACGGCGGAACTCACCGCCAGGAGCGCTCTGTCCGCGGGATGCGTCGTATGGAACTGCTCCGCCACCGTGATCACGTGCGGTGAGGTCTCCGCGATGCACGTGGAGCGGGGACAGACCACTCGATGCGCGGACAGCACCTCCGCAGCGGATACACCGCGGAATCGCAGGTCAAGTCCCTGGAAGTGGTGTAGCGATCCTTCGCTGAGGGGTCAGGCGGTCAGGGCGGGTAGGGAGCTTGTGGTGACCTCCTCGGTGTTGGTGTCGGGGACGAGGTTGAGGCGGCAGCGGGCCAG
>NZ_ML133868.1 GCF_003994255.1 Brachybacterium paraconglomeratum
TGGGGCACGTCGAGGTCTTCCAGATGGCGAGCGTCAGAACTTCCATCATCGGGAGACCTCGACGTCTATCCCGGCACCGACGCGCCCACCCCGTGACCCGCACCTACACCCTCAGATGCGAAGAGCCCGATATCCGCGATGAGAGTCTCGCGGGAACGGCAGTCCGGGGTCGGGGCTGATTCCACCGCACGGCAATCTTCGGGATCGAATTTTCTCTGTGGGGCATCGGTCAGTTGCTCTACGGCGAAGTTTGGGCGCGCGCTCGGAATCTAGTTACCTGTTGGGTTTTTGCAGACGGCTAGCAATCGCGCTGGGTTGTGGTCCGGTGCAGCACGATTCCTAGCTGGGTGCGGACGCTCCGCAGACGTCGGTCGCCTTCGTGGGCGCATCGCAACTGCCGCCGAGGTCGGTGGTGCACACGCCGGTCTCGGGCAGTTCGAGGCGGACCGCGTCTGCTGCGTCGCGGTCGCCGGCGAGAGACGCTGCGATGGAGCGGACCTGCTCATAGCCGGTCGCCATGAGGAACGTGGGGGCGCGTCCGTAGCTCTTCATGCCGACGATGTAGAAGTTCTTCTCGGGGTGGGCGAGGACTCTTTCCCCGTGAGGCTCTACAGATCCGCAGGAGTGGAACTCGGGGTCGATGAGCGGTCCCAGTTGGGCGGGGGCCTCGACCGCCGGGTCCAGGTTCAGCCTGAGCTCGGAGAGCATCCTCAGTTCAGGACGGAACCCGGTCGCAGGCACCAGCACGTCCACAGTGACCTCGCGCTCTCCGTCCGGGGTCACAGCGTGAACGGTCAGCGCGTCCTTGCCGGAGAAGCGGGTGATGGTGAAGGAGGTGAGGACCTTGATGCGTCCGGAGTCGACCAGCTCGCGCAACTGGGAGCCGAGCGCTCCTCGGGCCGAGAGCTCGTCCTGTTCACCGCCGCCGTAGACGCGGGTGAGGTCCGCGGTGCGGACGGCCCAGGTGATCACGGTGGTCGAACCCAGTTCTGCGAGGTCCAGCAGGGTGTTCGCGGCCGAGTGGCCAGCGCCGGTGACCATGACGCGCTTTCCGGCGACACGATCGCGATCACGACCCAGCACATCCGGCAGCGGCGGGGTGATGCGGCCCGCAGCGACGGCCTGTCGTTCACCGGGGGCGAGGAGACCGGCCTGGCCCAGCGGGTTAGGGGTGGACCAGGTGCCGGAGGCATCGATGACGGCGGAGGCTAGGACGTCTTCGCTGTGTCCGTCAGCGGTCTCGGTCCGGATGAGGAAGGGGGTCTCCTCCCGGCGTGCGGTACGCGTCCTGTCCATGCCGGCGCGGGAGACCGCGGTGACGCGTGCTTCGTAGCGGATCGACTCGGCAAGCTGCGGAAGCTGGGCGAGGGGCTCGAGGTACTGCTCGCGCAGTTCGTGACCGGTCGGCAGGGCGTCAACGTCGGGAGCGGTCCAGCCGTCGGCCTCGAGGAGTCGCTGCGCGGCGGCATCGAGGTTGTACTGCCACGGGGAGAAGAGCCGCGTGTGCCCCCACTCGGCGATCGCCGCTCCTGCTGCGGTCCCGGCCTCGAGGACGAGGAACGGCAGGCCGCGCTCGGAGAGGTGGGCGGCGGCCGACAGGCCGATGGGGCCAGCGCCGATGACGACGACGGGATTCGAGTTGGTTGCGGTGGTCAGCATGAAGGGTCTCCTTGCTGCGGGCGCGGTCAGTTCGCGGTAGCGATGAGGTCGTTCAAGAGCGCACGGACGCGGGCGTCGATGTCGTCCCGCACCAGGCGCATGCGCTCCATCCCTTCGATGCCCCGCTGGGAGGGCTCATCGGTGTGCCAGGTGGTGACCGGCGCGGTCATTCTCTCGACGGGTTCGATGACGGCTTCGCCGCCGATGACGATCACGTGGTCGACGCTGCGCAGCAGCTCGGAGGTGACCGGCTGCGGGACGGCGGAGGACATGTCCGCGCCGACCTCGGCGATCGCCTCCGCGGACTGGGCATTGATGGCGGTGCCGGGGCGGGTGCCGGCGGAGTGCACCTCGACGGCATCTCCGGCGTGATGGCGCATGAGGGCGGCTGCCATCTGGGACTTGCCGCCGTTCTTCACGCACACGAACAGGACTGCGGGGCGTTTCGCGGTCATGGTGACTCGATCTCTCTGCTGGGTCATCGGGTGGGAACGGTCGCGTCGCCGGGGAAGAGCCGGCGGCCCATCGCGAGAGCGACGTAGACGAGGGCGACGAGGACCGGGACCTCGATCAGGGGGCCGACGACACCGGCGAGGGCCTGGCCGGAGGTGACGCCGAAGGTGCCGATGGCGACGGCGATGGCGAGCTCGAAGTTGTTGCCCGAGGCGGTGAACGCGACGGTCGTGGACTTGGCGTAGTTCAGGCCGATCGCCCGTCCGAGCAGGAAGGACCCCAGAAACATGACCACGAAGTAGACCAGCAGCGGCAGAGCGATGCGGGCCACGTCTCCCGGGGCGGAGAGGATCGCGTCGCCCTGGAGAGCGAACAGCAGCACGATGGTGAACAGCAGCCCGTACAGCGCCCACGGGCCGATCTTCGGGAGGAACCGCTCCTCGTACCAGGCCCGACCCTTCGCCTTCTCCCCGAGGACGCGGGTCAGGAACCCGGCGACCAGGGGGATCCCGAGGAAGATCAGCACGCTGAGGACGATCGCGCCGATCGAGAACTCGGCCGACGTGGTCGGCAGCCCCAGCCACGACGGCAGCGCCTGGAGGTAGAACCAGCCCAGGGCTCCGAAGGCGATCACCTGGAAGACGGAGTTGATCGCGACCAGTACGGCGGCAGCTTCGCGGTCACCGCAGGCGAGGTCGTTCCAGATGAGCACCATCGCGATGCAGCGCGCGAGGCCGACGATGATCAGGCCGGTCCGGTACTCCGGCAGGTCGGCAAGGAAGATCCACGCGAGGCCGAACATGAGGGCCGGTCCGACGATCCAGTTCAGCACCAGCGAGGTCACCAGCAGGCGTCGGTCCGCGCCGATGCGCCGGGTCTCGTCGTAGCGGACCTTCGCCAGGACCGGGTACATCATCACCAGCAGCCCGATCGCGATGGGCAGGGACACAGACCCGATCTTCACCGCCTCCAGCGCGGTGTTCAGGCCGGGGACGAACCGCCCCAGCAGGAGTCCCACGGCCATGGCGGCCAGGATCCATACCGGGAGCCAGCGATCGAGGAAGGACATCTCCTTCATCACGCGCGGCTGCTCCACATCCTTGGTGGTCGTGCTCATCAGGCCCAGACACCTTCCATCGACGGTTATCGATGAGTACGCTATGTTCCACATCGATGACTGTCAATGTAAGGTGAGGGCATGACCACGACGACCGACGCCACAGCCACCGGATTCGCGGCGAGGACCGGCTCTGAGGAGTGCTGCACGCTGTCCGCAGGTCCGGTCGACACCGTCGACGCCGAACGGATCGCCTCCCTGCTGAAGGCGCTGTCCGACCCCACGCGGCTCCGGCTCCTCTCCCACGTCGCCGCCCAGGGTTGCGAGTCGGTCTGCGCGTGCGATCTCACCGAGCCGCTCGGCATCAGTCAGCCCACCGTCAGCCACCACATGAAGAAGCTCGTCGACGCCGGCCTGCTCACGCGCGAGCAGAAGGGCCGCTGGGCCCACTACTCCGTCGTCCCGTCAGCCTTTGCCGAACTCCGCGCGTTCCTCGACATCGCCTGAACCTCACCCCCGGCCGGGAGGCTCCCATGACCGCTCGCCCCAGCGTCTTGTTCGTCTGTGTCCACAACGCCGGTCGATCCCAGATGGCAGCCGGGTGGCTGAGAGAGCTCGCCGGGGACCGCATCGAGGTCCGCTCCGCCGGGTCTGCGCCCGCCGACTCGATCAACCCCGCAGCGGTGGAGGCCATGGCGGAGGTCGGCATCGAGATCTCCCACCAGAAGCCGAAGATCCTCACCCCCGAATCCGTCCAGGCCTCCGATGTGGTCATCACCATGGGATGCGGCGACGCCTGCCCCTACTACCCCGGCAAGCGGTACGAGGACTGGAAACTCGAGGACCCAGCCGGCAAGGGCGTCGCGGAAGTCCGCTCGGTGCGCGACGAGATCCGTACCCGCATCGAGGAGCTCATCGGCAGCTTGCTGTCCCGCGAGCCACTCGACATTCCAGTCCAAGGTTGAGGAAAGCCGAGCGCACGTGTGACTAGGGCTTCTGGGGACACCATCCCCAAGGAACAGATGCCGACTCGTCTCGAACACCTCTTGACAGCAACGCTGACAGTGACGCGATGGTGTCCGTCGCGCTTCGGGTAGCAGTACGAGCCCTCTGACCTGCTTGTACACGCTCTGCGGCCGATGCTCTGGCGGACTTTTCATCCGCTAGTCGTGGGTTCGATCCCCACCGGGCCCACCAACGGGGGAACGTGACATCGACGTCGGCCACGAACGCCCTCAGACCCGGCGGAGCCCGTGCTTCGCGCGGTTCTCCCGGCGCTCACGACGCAGCTCCCGTGCCCAGTGCGGGTACATCCCCTCCGGCAGCGGGATTGCCGAGATCTGCGTGATGAGCAGTGCGAGGAACAGCGGGATCGACAGCAGGGCCGCCGGGATCCGGAGGAGACCGTCGGCGACGGGGAGAGCCGCCAGGGCGAAGCACAGGCAGAGGCCCGCGAGGGCGGGCCAGCCCAGCACCGTCATGCGCTCCTGGGACGTGCGAGGGAACATCCCGTCCCCCATCCAGCGTCGCGCTGTCGCGCTGCGGCCGAGCCTCCGCCAGATCACGTACACGACGATCGCCAGCGCGATCATCACGGCAGCGAGAGCGAGCAGCAGGTAGGGGATCACCCCAGCAGTCTGCCAGCCGTCCGGAGAGGGTCCGCGATCGCGGACGCGATGCGGATGGGGAGTCCTCCCCATTGCCGATGTCGGGCACGGGCAGAATGCTGGGGCGATCACGACGAGATGCGGAGGAACGAGCACGTGGGCTTCTACGGGATGGACACGGCGGAGACCGAGGCCTTCGGCGAGCTGCTGGGCACCGACCGGGCGAGGATCTCGTCACGGATCGACGAGCTCGCCGGGGTCATCGCCGGGCTCGACGGCTTCTGGCGCGGCCCGGATGCCTCGGCCTTCTCCTCCACCTGGGAGTCCCTCCGCGGTGGCGCCATCACCTCGGCGCTCGACCGCCTCGAGACGATGCGCATGGAGCTGCGGGATCACATCGAGGAGCAGGACACGGCCTCCGGAGACAGCGAGTCGGTGCCCGCCGGAAGCGGAGCCGGGGGCGAGGCCGCGGGCGATGACTCCGGGGGGCTCCCCTCGTTCCCGGGCGCGTTCCTGCCCAACGATTGGGAGGACGCGCTCGGTCAGGGGATCGGGGCGCTGGGGACCGGGCTCGACGCGCTCGGCGAACGTCTCCCGAGCTATCTGTACGAGACCCGGGCGGCGGACATCTTCGCCCGAGGCGGCGAGGATGCCCTGGTCCCATTCCTCAAGAACGCGGACATGTTCCGCGTCGCCGGCGAGGTCGCGGGCCCTATCGGCGACGTCGTCGGGGGAGTCGCAGCAGGGTGGGATCGTTGGGAGGCCGACGCATCGGATCCGAGCCTCAGCGACGGCGAGCGATGGGGCCGGGCCCTCCTGGACGGCGGTGCCAACATGGGCGGAGCCATGGGTGGAGCTGCCGCGGGGGCGGCGATCGGCAGCGTCGTCCCGGGCGTCGGCACGGTGATCGGAGGCGTGGTCGGCGGTATGATCGGCGGCTGGGCCGGCGGCGGCCTCGCGAACTGGGGCGTCGATGCGCTGCTCGACTGAGCGGAGCGGGACGGTCCGGCGCGGGACGACGGGAGGGTGCATGACGGACTCGGGCACTCGACGTGAGATCGCCTTCGTGGAGGGGATCCCGGAGGTCGCGCTGTCGTTCGAGGTCCCCGGGAGCTGGAGCCCGGAGCCCGGCGGCGGCACGGTCGCCCTGGCCGCCATGCGTCCGAAGGAGGTCTCCGGCCCTTTCATGGACAACGTGGTCGTGACGATCGAGCGGCTCGACGAGGGCATGCCGACCGCTCTCGAGCTCGTGCACGGCGCGATGCGTCTCTGGATGAACGGCGTCGTGCAGGACCTCCACGTCATCGACGAGCGCCCGCTGCCCTTCGTGGGCCGGGACGGGATGTTCCTGGCGTACCTCCAGACGACCGAGCAGCACGTCTCGGTGATCACCCGTCAGTGCATCACCGTCGTCGCCGATGTCGTCGTCGGGGTCTCGCTCACGTCGTTCCCGTTCCGCGACGCCGAGGCCGAGGAGCTGTTCGAGGATGTCCTGGCGTCCTGCGCGCTGACGACGACGGAGGAGGCAGGGCGATGATCGAGGTCTCCTCGGACGGCACCACGTTCCGCGGCACGGAAGTGGAGATCGAGCATCTGCATCGTCGACTCGCCGAGGCAGTCGACTCGCCGGCCCCGGCGCAGCTCGTCGGAACCGACGTCGACCATGCGGAGCGGCTCCGGGCCGAGCTCGTGGCCGCGATGGGGGCGGCGATCTCGTCACCCGTCTTCGCGCTCGGCCTGGACGTCTCGGGTCCCGGAGGGCTCCAGACCCACTCGTTCGTCGTCGGGCGGGACGGGATCGTGGTCCGACTCAGCCCTGTGCGCGACGGGGACGTCGAGCTCAGCGCCTTTCCCATGACGCTGCTCCCCGGAGCGATGACCCGAGTGGTCCGCTTCCTCCCCGGCCGCCCGCCGGCACACGACGCGCCCGCCCTGGGGTTCGCGCCCCAGGCCGTCGTGGACCTCACGGATCCGGCGCCTGACGTGCGCAGAGATGCCTGGGACGGCGTGCGACCCGTGCTCGAGGGGGCGGGTTACCCGGGGAGCGAGGACTCGTCCTGGCAGATGGTGCAGTCCCGAGCGACATGGACGCGCACGGATGGTCGGACGGCCGACGAGTTCTCGGTGCATCTGCGCTGGGAATCCCACTATTTCGTCGTGGTCGAGAGTGAGACCCAGGTCGACCTGGTGCCGGTGCCCTCGATCACCGCATGGGAGGCCATGGTGCAGGTGCTCCCCGGCTCTGCGGAGATCGCCCGACCGGCCTGAGGCTCGCGGACGGCGCGTCCCCCTTGCCGGCATGGGGAGGACTCGAACTCCCCGAAGCGTGCTCTCGCCAGGGAGCCGTGGGCGCCATCCGATGCTCTGGGGAGAGACATCATCCACAGAGCGTGCTCCTACGGCCGTTCGGGTGATGAATCCACCTCGCGTCGTGGAGCACTCTCCTCCGCGGCGTCTTCGGGAACGCTCGAGAGGCGGCACGATGATGCCGACAGGGCCGACGTGCGATGCAGCGCCGGTGATCGTGTACCTCCCCGTGACTCCGCTGGCCGTCGCCGTGTCGATCGAGGTCGCGCGGAATCGCTGAGCGAACGGTCCTGCTGTGCCGTGGCGCCCGCCGCGGGTCCCGAGCGGCCCCGACGACGTCGTGCGAGTGTCCATACTGGCCCGATGGGCCTCCGCCCCTGCACCGCCGCAGATCTGACGGTCCTGACCGAGAAGTGGCCCGTCCCGGGAGGCGTCCACGAAGCGCATGCGTCGAATGCGGCGCACGGCTCCTCGGACTACCTCGTGGCATGGCGCGACGGTGAGCCCCTCGGCTCCGCGGTGATCCGGTGGACTGGATTCGTCGGCGCCGAAGGGCGAGTCGCGCATCCCGACGCCGTGGAGATCTGCCATCTCCAGGTCCGGCCGGAGCATCGGGGGAGAGGCGTGGGGACCGCCCTGATCGCCGAGTCCGAGCGACGTGCCGAGGAGCGCGGCCGCCTGCTCCTCGCCGTGAAGGTCGGCGAGGACAATCCTGGCGCACGGAGGCTGTACGAGCGTCTCGGGTACCGGGCCACGGGAACCGTCGATGTCAGCGAGTACGACTGGGTCGACGACGACGGAAGGACACACCACACCATCGAGCGCGATGAGATCCTCCTCCAGGACATCGCGACGGAGTGAGGCCCGCGCTCGAGGCCGGCTCGTCGCGAGTCGCCCTTCGACGATCACGACGGCGGCCCACAGGGCGAGCGATCGGAGGAGTCGGATACCGTTCGACTCCCGAGGCTCGCAGCCAGTTCGCGCGCAGCGACACCGCGTCGGCCAGCAGCTCCTGAGCCCCACGGCCACCGCGCCACCGACACGAAGAGGACACGTCATGCGATTCGCGCTCCTGGGCACCGGTCGGATCAGCGGATGGTTCGCCAGGACCTGCCACGACTCCGGCATCGCCGAGCCCGCGATCGTGTACTCGCGCTCGCAGGAGCGAGGCGAGGAGTTCGCGCGTTCCCACGACATCGCCGCCTGGAGCGATGACCTCGACGCGATCCTCGCGGATCCGGAGATCGACGCCGTCTACGTCGCGAGCCCCATCCCCGCGCACGCCGCCCAGGTGCGCCAGGCGCTCGCGGCCGGCAAGCACGTGCTGTGCGAGAAGTCGCTCGCGGTGGACCTGGGCGAGGCGGAGGAGCTGGTCGAGGCGGCGAAGAAGGCGGACCGCGTCCTGCTCGAAGCAGTGCGCCACATCCACGACTCGGCGATGGAGACCATCCGTGCTCACCTGCCGGAGCTCGGCCGGATCTGGAGCGCCTCTTTCGAGATGATCCAGTACTCCAGCCGCTACGACGCCTTCCGCTCCGGCACGGTCCTGAACGCCTTCAACCCGGAGCTCGGCATCTCCGCCCTCGCGGACGTGGGCATCTACCCGCTGCACGCGGCCGTTCAGCTGTTCGGCGCCCCCCGCCGCACCGCCGCGATGACGCTCAGCCTTCCCAACGACTTCCAGGCCAGCGCCACTGTGCTGCTGGACTGCACCAGCACCGTCGTGACCTGCCGCTACTCGAAGGTCACGCACGGTGTCACCCCCAGTGTGATCGAGGGCGAGGACGCGACGATGACCATCGACAAGATCGCTGAGCCCTCCGAGATCGGCCTCCACTACCGCGACGGCCGCACCCGCACCCTCATGTCCGTCCCGGCGCGGCGCCCCGGCGACACCATGACCGGCGAGCTGGAGGTCTTCGCACAGCTCGTCGAGGCGCACGACGTCGACCACCGCTTCCACGCGCAGACCCTCGCGGTGCAGGCGATCGTCGACGAGATCACCGCACAGGCCGGAGAGAGCGCCCCGCCCGTGCGCTGACCTATGCGATCACGGGGTCAGGGCCCGGCCCTCGACGCTCCCCGAGGGCTCCTGCCACGCGGGCGCGCGACCCTATGCCCGTCGGCCTCCGAGGTCGATGGGCACCTCTCCCCATGGGCGAGGGGTTGTGACCCTCGTCGCGCCGTGCCTAGGTTCGAGGGTGCCGACGTGGGGGAACGATCCGGCGACGGCGCCGTCCGACGAACCCGAGATCCTTGAGGGGACGAAGAACGATGACCACCACCAAGCTCACGCACCGACTGGCCGGCGGGGCCGCGGCCTCGGCGCTCGCCGTCGCGGGCATGGCCGTGCTCGCCCAGCCCGCGCAGGCTGCCGCACCCGGCACCACCACCGACCAGCTCACCATCCGCTCCGGCACCAGCACGGGCTCCGCCGCTCTCGGCACGATCCCCGCCGGCACCACCCTCGACCTCGAGTGCCAGACCGCGGGGGAGGCCGTGCAGGGCACCTACGCCAGCGAGTACTGGGCCAAGGTCAGCTACGACGGCGTGGACGGCTACGTCTCCCGCGCCTACGTCACCGTCCCCGACGCCGCCGGTCTCGGCGAGTGCGGCGGCGGCGATCCCGCCCCCGAGGACCCGGGCCTCTCCGCCGACCGCCAGGAGGTGCTCGACCGCGGCCAGACCTGGGTGGACCGCAACGTGCCCTACTCCATGGAGGCGTACACGAACGGTCCCGACGGCCGTCAGTACCGCACCGACTGCTCCGGCTTCGTCTCGATGGCGTACGGCCTGGACACCAGCTACTCCACGGTGACGCTCACCGAGCACTTCACCGAGATCCCGAAGGACGACTTGCAGCCGGGCGACATCATCGGCAATCTCGGCCCGGGCTCCGGCGGCGCCGCCGGTCATGTCGTCATCTTCACCGGCTGGACCGACGACTCCAAGACCTCCTTCACCGTCATCGAGCAGGCCGGCGGCGTCGGCGGCGTCGCGCGCACCCACACCTGGGGCACCGACTTCTGGAACCAGAACGCCTACCGATACAACGGCTTCTGAGCCCCGCCCCTCCGGCTAGGCTCGCGAGCGGGGGAGTGCAGCAGCACTCGCACGCACCACGCACGTGAGAGGGGCACGCATGTCGCAGCCGAACCAGCCCGACGACGGCCAGGGGAACGGGACCGGCCACGGACAGGGAGGCACGGGGCAGGACGGGGGAGGGTACGGCTACGGCATGACCACGCCCGCAGCCGCACCGCCGCCCGGTCCCGCCCCGTCACCCGGTCCTGCCCCGTCGGCCGGTTCCGCCCCGTCGGCCGGTCCCTCCCCGTGGGCGGGGCAGGGGCCGACGGCGGGGACGGAGCCCTCGACGGCTCCGCCCTCCTCGCCCGGGCCTCCGCCGTGGAGCGGCTCCGCCCCGTCGGCCGCGCCCGGGCCGTGGGGATCCTCCGCGCCCTCCGCCCCGGGCCCGTCGTCCGGCCCCGGCTCGCCCGCTCCCGGCGCCGTGGCCGTCGCCGGCCAGCAGACCCTGTCGGCCGCGCAGGCGACCGCCACGCTGCGGAAGGTCGGGATCGGCACCCCGGTGCCCACCCTCGTCACCGGTGCGCTCGCCTATCTCGTCGCCCTCCTCGCGGCGCTGGTCGTGATCGTCTCGGCGGTCCTCGCCGTGCTCACCGCCGACACCGGCGCGAGCACGGACCCGACAGGCGGCGCGGCCGCCCCGGCCACCGACGACGCCGGATCCGCGGGGATCATCGGCCTGCTCGGGATCCCGTTCCAGCTGGTCGCCCTCGGGAGCTTCGGCTCCTACGACGCCGAGCTGCAGATGGGCTTCCTGGGGAGCCTCTCCCTGAGCTGGCGCGGCCTGCCGCTGCTGATCACCGCGGCGATGACCGTCTTCGCCTTCCTCGCAGCGCGCACCGCCCAGCGGCGATGGAGCTCCAACGGGCCGCTCGGCGCGCTGCTGTGGTCCGGCCTCTCCGGTCTCGGCGTCGCCCTGGTCGCGCTGCTGGTCACGCGCCTGACCGCGTTCTCGATCGAGGACCCCGCGAACGGCCTCTCCCTCTCGATGCACGCTGCTGGGGCCGACATGTTCTTCGGCACCTGGGCACTGATCACCCTGCCGCTCCTGCTCGGCCATCTCGCGGGGATGCGCAAGCCCGCCTGGTGGCCGCTGGTCGCGGACCTCGCCGCCGCGCCCCGCCTCGTGCTCGTCCACGCCCTCGCCTTCGCCGTGCCCGTCGGCCTCCTCGCCCTCGCGGCCGGGGCGATCGTGCAGATCGTCGACGGGGAGGGACGCTCCGTGCTCGGCGCGCTGCTGGCGCTGCCGCTGTGGGGACCGACCGCTCTCGCGCTCCTGCCGGGCCTCGGGATGCTGGTCGTGCCGGTGCGCGCCTCCGCCCGGGGAGACGTGGGGGACCTCGGGCTGGGAAGCGGCCTCGCGCCGCAGAGCGGCACGCAGAACCTGTGGTTCGTCGACCTGCCCTGGTACGTGTGGCTGCCGATGGTGCTGACCGCCCTGCTCGTGCCGCTGCTGATCGCGCTGCTGTGGCACCGCGACCGGGAGATCCCGGCCGGGAACGTGATCGCGCAGGTCACCTCCTGGGCGGCGCTGCCGCTCGCCTACACGTTCTGCTCGCTGGTGCTTCTCGCGCTGGTGCACGTGCGGATGGACGCCGAGATGGGCTTCCTCGGCGCGATGGGCGTCTCGATGTCCCTGGCCGCCTGGATGCCGGTGGTCGCGTTCTTCCTCGGCCTCGCCGTCGAGGTGATCGCGCGCTTCGGCGCTCCCTTCGTGGACCGCTTCGTGCCCGGCCCGCTCGTGAACTGGTTCCGCCGCTCGGCGCGGGCGCGCCGCGCCGAATCGGCCGCCCCGGCCGCGCCCGTCGGGGAAGATGGACGGTCGTGGACGGCATCGAGCGCAGCGCCCCGCACCGGGGACGGGAGGAACCAGGGATGACAGGTCAGGAGCAGGGACAGCAGGGCGGGGCCGGGCTGGAGGCGATCGGCGAGGACCGCGCCGCCGGCTCCGAGGCGTACTTCGTCCAGGTCGGCCCCGACACCTACCTGCCCAGCGAGCACGCGGGCGGCGCGTGGAGCGACGACGAGCTGCACATCAGCCCCGTCGGCGCCCTGCTGGTGGAGCATCTCGAGCGCTGGCGCGCCGAGCACGCCGACCCCGACAAGGTGCTCGGACGGCTCTCCATCGACATCCTCGGCCAGCTCCGCCGCGGGCCGATCGAGCTGTCCACCCGCATGCTCCGCCCCGGCCGCACCATCGAGCTGCTCGAGACCACCGCCGTGATCGCCGGGCGTGAGACGCTCCGCGCCCGCAGCTGGGTGATGTCCGCGCAGCAGACCGCCGAGGTCGCCGGCACCGAGCTGCCGCCGCTGCCCGGACCCGAGGGACTGCCCGAGCGGAGCATGGCGGAGGACTGGACCGGCGGCTTCATCCACAGCATCAGCCTGCGCGACGCCGAGCCGAAGCGGCCCGGACGCGGCCGCAGCTGGCTACGCGCCGAGCATCCCCTGATCGAAGGCGAGGAGGCCGGCGAGCTCGCCACCTTCCTCATCCCCGTCGACGCCTCCAACGGCATCGCGGTGCGCGAGACGCCGCGCGAATGGATGTTCCCGAACCTCGACCTCACCATCCACCTGATGCGCCGGCCGACGGGCCGCTGGCTGGGCCTGGACACCACCGTCTCCTTCGGCCCCACCGGACAGGGGCTGACCAGCTCGGTCCTGCACGATCAGGAGGGACCGCTCGGCTCGGTGCAGCAGACGCTCACCGTCCGCCCCATCCCTCGCCAGGCCTGACGAGTCACCTGCCGATGGCAGATTCTCCGAGATCATCGACGCGTGTCCGCCGCCCTTGCGGCTCGACCGCTGCTCCGGACTGACGGGCCCACGGCAGGACGGCCGGCATCCCGCTGCGCTTCGTGGTCAGCGACAAGATCCAGCTCGAGTTCGAGCTGTCCCTGATCAACCAGGGCTGAGCCGGACACTCGCAGTGCGATGAGCGGGCGGCGTCGGGGAACGGCGCCGCCCGCTCACGCATACCCTGACTGCCATGCCGCACCTGCTCTGCCTCGACCTGGGGACCTCCGCCGCGAAGGCCGCGCTCCTGGACCTGGACGGCACCGTCCATCTCCGGGCGGAGGCCCCGTACCCCACCCGCCACGCGGCCGACGGGACCGCGGAGCAGGACCCCCGTGACTGGGAGAGCGCCGCCCGCGCCGTGATCGTCGAGCTCCTCGAGGCGGCGCCCGCCGCGAAGGCGTCGGGTGATGGCGCGGCGCCGGCGCCCGTGCCGGATACGGCGCCCGACGTCGAGGTGGCGGCGCTCGTGCTCACCGGGCAGATGCAGGACCTCGTCCCCGTCCCGCGCTCGGGTGCCGCGAGCATCGCGATCCTCTACTCCGACACCCGCGCGGCCGCCGAGGCGGCGGAGCTGCGCGCCGCGCTCGCCGCGGACGGCGTCTCCTGGGACGCGCTGACCGGCAACCTGCAGGACGCGACCAGCTGCGCCGCGATGCACCTGCGCCTGCTCCGGGCGGCCCCGGAACAGTTCGCGGACCTGCAGGGCGTCGTGTTCGGCCCGGCCGGTTACCTCGTGGCGCGGATGGGGCTCGGGCTCTGGTGCGATCCGACGACCGCCGCGACGACGGGACTGCTCGAGGCCCGCACCCGCGACTGGTCGCCTGCAGTCGCCCGCGCCGCCGGGCTCGATCCGGCTCTGCTGCCCGCGCTGACCGGTGCGGCAGGTCAGGTCGTGGGACACGCCGGCGCGGAGGCGACGGCGCTGCTGGGCGTGCCGGACGGGCTGCCCGTCGTGCTCGCCCCGGGAGATGCGGGCGCCACGACCTGCGGGATCGTCGGCCTCGCGCCGGGCGACGCCTACGTCTACCTCGGCACCAGCGGATGGCTCGCCTCGGTGCTGCCCGGGGCCGGGACGTCGCCGACGGGGGCACAGGACGCCGGCGGGGAGTCCGACGGTGAGGAACCCGACGGCGTGGAGTCGGCCGGCGCGGGGTCAGCCGGTGAGGATTCGGCAGGCGAGGGGGCAGCCGGTGAGGATCCCGCCGGCGTCTCGCACCACCTCGCTCTCGGAGCGTCGTCGGCGACCGCCGAGCCCCCGATCCTGCGGATCTCCGCGCTGCTCTCCGCCGGCGCAGCCGCGGACTGGGCCCGGCAGGCTGTCCTCGACGGCGCGGACCCGGGCCGGGCCGATCAGTTGCTCGAGGCGCGGGAGCAGGAGCGCGGGCGCGGTCCGAGCGGGCTGCTCGCCCTGCCCTCGATCGTGGGGGAGCGGTTCCCGGTCCGGGACGCGAGCCTGCGTGGCGCCGTGGTCGGGATCGACGCGGGGACCCGGGGCATCGATCTGTACGCCGCGCTGCTCGAGGGCGTCGCACACGGACTCGCCCACGCGCTCGAGTCCGAGGGCGACTCCTCTCCGCGTCCGCTGCCGGTGACCGGGGGCGGCGCCGCCTCCGCGCCCTGGCTGCGGATCCTCGCCGACGTCACCGGCCGACCCGTGCGCACCGTCGACGGGACCGACGCCGCACTGCTCGGCTGCGCCCTCGTCGCCGCGGAGGCGCTCGGCCTGGACCACGCCCTGGTCCCGCTCGGCGCCCGGCAGGAGGCGGCGACGATCGTCCCTGACCCGTCGGCCGCAGCGCAGCATGCCGCGCTGCGGCCCGCTCACCGTGCTCTGTACGACGCGGCCGCGCGGGTGCAGCGGCTCCGCTGAGACGACGCCGGTGCGCCGCTCGGACGACGCCGTCGCGCGGGTGCGGAGGCGACGGTGCAGTCTCTCGGGCGTAGCGGTATCGCGGGTGGCGCGGGCGCACGCATGCGGGGATGGGGGGATGACGGCTCGGGCACGAGTGTCAGAAGAGATGCCGAGCAGCCTGCGTCAGTCGAGGCAGAACTCGTTGCCCTCCGGGTCGGTCATCACGATGAAGCCGCCGCTCATCGGCGGTTCGGGCTCGTGGCGCCGTACTCGCATCGCACCGAGCGGGAGGAGCCGCTCGCACTCCGCCTCGAGCGCCGCCATCCTCGCCTCGCCCTCGAGGCCGGGCGCGGCTCGCACATCGAGGTGGACGCGGTTCTTGGCGACCTTCTCCTCGGGGACGCGCTGGAAGAACAGCCGCGGCCCGGCCCCCTCGGGGTCCTCCAGTGCGGAGACGTCGTTCCGCTCGGATGTCGGCACGCCCAACCCGTCCAGGAACTCTTCCCAGGCGGCGAGCGCGTCACGGCCCGTCGTCGGGTCGAACCCCGGCGGGCCCGGATGCACGTAGCCGAGCACCTCCTTCCAGAACATCGAGAGGCTGCCCGGGTCGCGGGCGTCGAAGGTGACCTGGAACGTGGCGTTCATGGGGACTCCGTCGTCGAAGGGGAGAGCAAGGGGCACTGACACAGTGATCGTGTCCGGGTGGAAGGACGGATCCTGTCCTCAGAGATGAGCCGAAGCCGAAGCCGAGGCCGGAGCCTGAAGCGGAGCCCGAGCCCGAAGCAGAGCCCGAGCCGGAGCGGGCACGGTGCCGCTCAGTTCACCTGCGCGGCCTCGTTCGCGCGGGCGAACTCCTCGTCGGTGACCGGTTCGAGCCAGGTGACCGTCTCGCCGTCCTCGTCGGCCTCCTGCGCGGCGATGTGCGCCATCCGCGTCCCGGCCATCGCGCCGTGCCAGTGCTCGTCGAGGGGCGGGATCCAGGCGGTGCGACCGGGCTCGAGAGTCTGCACATCCCCCGCCCGCGTCACCACCAGGCCCACGCCTGCGGTGCCGTACAGGGTCTGGCCGCGCGGGTGGGTGTGCCAGTGGGTGCGGGCGCCGGGCGCGAAGTGGATGTGGGCCATCGCGAGGCGGGACCCCTCCATCGGGCCGCGCAGCGCCTCGTGGAGCACGGAGCCGGTGAACGCGTCGGCCGGTGCCTGGGCGGACTGGGGGACGGGGAGCTTCTGCATCGATGCCTCCTCGGCGAGCGGTGGTCCCCATGAGATACCGGACGGGTGCGCAGGGGCAAGGGTGTGGACGGACGGGCCGGTCCGGGAAACGGCTCGTTCCTCCACAGGGAATTCTGGACGGAATTGCTGCTTCGCGGTGATGTGGAGGAACGGTCGGTGCGGGAGGCGGGGGAGTGGTGGGAACGGTGTGCATCCAAGCGTGCAGGTCATAGGCGTTCGAAGTGTGTCGGCGCCGACGTGTCGTGGACTCTTCTCCCGGTGTCGGGAGAATCGTGCTTCGGCGCTGTCCACAATTTCCGTCGGGCCTTTCATCTGCCAGGGGTGCGCGGGAGGATGGGGCCATGACAGCGACGACGCCCCCGCAGCCCGCCCCGGAGCAGCACGCTCCGGAGCAGGTGCTCGCCGCGCTGCATGCGGGCGGTCCGTCCTCGCTCGCAGAGCTCCTCGGGGACGTCGACCACCTCCTCACCTCCCTTGCGATCGACCCGCAGAAGATGTTCGAGGTCGGCGCTCGGCCGCGGCAGGAGATCAAGAACCTGCTGGACATGATCCACGGCGCGCTCAGCTCCCTCGCGGCGCTCGAGGCCCGCACCCTCGTCACCTTCGCCGAGGCGCACCTCCGCGACCGGATCGAGGCGGCACGGGACGACGTCGCCCACGAGGACGACTTCCTCCCGCCGCTCGAGCAGCTCATCCGCCAGGCCGATCGACGAACCACGGCCGACATCACCCTCGCCACCCACCGCTCGCCCTCCGCCGCGAACTCGAGCCTCGCCGCCGCCCGCCGCCTCGTCGGCACGATGCCCCGCATGCTCTCCGCGCTCGGGCGCGGCGTGATCACCCCCGGCGTCGCCTACGCCGCGGCCACCACTGCCGCCCCATTGACCGACCAGCAGCGCCGCGATGTGGACCAGGTGCTCCACGAGCGCCTGCCCGAGATGGAGGGCGCCGGCGTCAAGGCCTGGCGAGGAGCGGTCGTGGCCGCCGTCGGCGAGCTCGACCCCGACGGAGCCGCGCGCCGGCACCTGATCGCCCGCCGCTCCCGCCACGTCACCCTCACCCCGGGCGAGCACGGCATGGCGACCCTCAGCGCCCATCTTCCCGCCCTCGACGCGAAACGCGTCCACAAGCGGCTCTCCCTCGAGGCCGAGCGACGCAGGTCCGAGGGGGACCGGGAAGGCCACGGCGCGATCATGGCCGATGCGCTGGTCGCGACCCTGCTCGGCCGGGACAGCGGGCTCGAGCTCGAGACCCTCGACGTCGGCGTGATCATCACCGACCGGGCCCTGCTCGCGCCCGAGCACGGCGACGCGGCATACATCGAGGGCTACGGGCCGGTGCCCGCCGAGGCGCTGCGCGAAGAGCTTCGCGCGGCGCTCTCAGAGCCGGAGGACCCTACCTGCGACCGCTACGGCCCGGAAGGGCCACAGGTCCGCGCCGTGCTGAGGAAGCTGTTCCAGCACCCCACGCGCGGGGAGATCGTCGCCGTCGAGTCGAGAGCCCGCGAGTTCCCGCCGGCCCTGAAACGCTTCCTCCACCTGCGGGACGGACGCTGCCGCGCTCCGTACTGCGACGCGCCAGTGCGCCAGTACGACCACATCGTCCCGCACAGCCGCGGCGGTGCGACCAGCCTCGACAACGGCCAGGGGCTGTGCGGACACGACAACCCCGGCAAGGAGGACGCCTACGCGACCGTCGAGCGCCTCGGCGACCAGGCCGCCGACGGCCACCAGGTGGAATGGACGAGTCACAGCGGGGCGAGCGTCGTCCGACGGGCCCAGCGCCTCGGGCCGACCGCCTTCGTCGTGATGCCCGACGACTCGCAGGCACGGGAAGCGACAGCGGCGGGCAGGCCGGAAGGCGCCGGCGAATCCGACGGGGAACCGCTCGAGACCAGCGGTCTCGCCGACGGGGAAGAGGGCGGGATCAGCGGGACCGCGGACGCGGAGGCCTGCACCATGACCCGCCCGATGAGCGCTCAGGTGCTCACTCGCACGATCCCGACCCGCCCCGTGCGGGCAGCGGGCCCCTCCGGACAGAACAGCCCGCAGGCACCCGCGCCCGGCAGGATCCGTCACGACGAGGGGCGATCCGGGAGGTCATCCACGGGATCGCCCCTCGCCGCGAGAGTCCGCCGGGCTCAGCCCGCCGAGCGCCGCAGCCAGGCGGTCGTCGCGCCCGGCAGCAGGATCTCGTCGTCCTTCCCGCCCTCGAGCGGGCTCGAGGCGATCAGCACCTCGCCCTCCGGCAGCGCGACCGGCGCCTCGCCGAAGTTCGTCACCGACAGCCAGCCACCCGGACGCTCGAAGGCCAGCACTGCCCCGATCGAGAGAGTCTCGTCCCAGGTCAGCGACTCCTCGGACTGCAGCTCGCGGCGCAGTCGGAGCGCGGCCCGGTACATCTCGAGCGTCGAGCCGCGCACCCCGTCCTCGGCCTCCACCGAGAAGTCCGCGAACCATGCCGGCTGGGGGAGGTGCGCGCCGCCCGTGCCGAAGCCGAACGACTCACCGGTGCGCGTCCACGGCAGCGGCACCCGGCAGCCGTCACGGCCCAGGCCGTCGAAGCCGCGGTCCTCGGCGGTGGTGCGCCAGAACGCGGGGTCCTGCCGCTGCTCGTCGGGGATCTCGGCGACCTCGTGCAGGCCCAGCTCCTCGCCCTGGTACAGGTACGCGCTGCCCGGCAGCGCCAGCTCGAACAGCGTCGCCGCCCGTGCCCGGCGCAGCCCCAGCGCACGGTCGATGCCGTCCTCGGGACCGCCCGCGAGCACCCACTCCGCGCCCTGCTTCACGTCCCGGCCGGCCCGCGGCGGCAGCCCGTACCGCGTCGCGTGGCGCACCCCGTCATGGTTCGAGAACACCCAGGTGGTGGAGGACCCGGTGACCTCGGACTGCGCGAGGTTGTCGGTGACGATCTCCCGGAAGTGCGCGGCGTCGAAGTCCGCCTCCATCAGGTCGAAGTTGAACGCCTGACCCAGCCCCTCGGGGCTCGCGTACTTCGCGCGACGCTCCGCCGTCTCCACCCACGCCTCGGCCACCGCGATGCGCGGCGGATCGTAGCGGTCGAACAGCTCGCGCCACTCCGCATAGATCTGGTGCACGTCGTCCCGGTCCCACAGCGGATGCGTGCCGTCCTTCGGCATCTCCTTCAGCTCCGCCTTCGACGGCAGCACCTCCGTCAGATCCTTCGCCAGGCCGTGGGCGACGTCGATCCGGAACCCGTCCACCCCGCGGTCCGACCAGAACGCGAGAGTGCGCAGGAAGTCCTCGTGCACCTCCGGGTGCTTCCAGTTGAAGTCCGGCTGCTCGGTCGCGAAGGAGTGCAGGTACCACTGCCCGTCGGGAACCCGCGTCCACGCCGGGCCCGAGAAGATCGAGGTCCAGTCCGCCGGCGGCTCCTCGCCGTCCTTCCCCCGCCCGTCGCGGAAGATGTAACGCTCGCGGGCGTTGGAGCCCTTCGGCGAGGCGAGCGCCTCCTGGAACCACTCGTGACGGTCCGAGGAGTGGTTCGGGACCACGTCGACGATCAGGCGGATCCCGACGCCGTGCAGCGCCGCGACCATCTCGTCGAACTCCTCGAGCGTTCCGATCCGTGGATCCACGTCGCGGTAGTCGTCCACGTCGTAGCCGCCGTCGGCCAGGGCCGAGGGGTAGAAGGGGCTCAGCCACACCGCATCCACGCCGAGCTTCTGCAGGTACGGCACGCGGGAGATGATCCCGCGCAGGTCGCCGATCCCGTCGCCGTTGCCGTCCGCGAACGACCGCGGATAGATCTGGTAGACGGAGGCCTGGCGCCACCAGTCGGCGTCGGCCTGGAGCGCGGCGGGGAGGGGATGGGGAGCAGTGGTCACGAGGGGAGAACCTCCGGTCGAGTGGGTGTGGTGGTCAGGTGGTCAGCGGGTGCGGTGGTGGCAGGACAGCATCACTTGATCGCGCCCTGGGTGAGGCCCGACATCACCCAGCGCTGTGCGAACAGGTACACGATGATCGCGGGGGCCATCGCCATCAGGTACGACGCGAAGGCCACGTTGTAGTTGTTGCTGAACTGCGTCTGGAACATGTTCTGCAGCACCGGGACGGTCTGCAGGGACGGGTCGGAGATGATCAGCGAGGGCATCATGAAGTCGTTCCACGACTGGATGAAGGCGAAGATCCCGACGGTCGCGCACATCGGTCCCAGCAGCGGCAGGATCAGCCGCCAGAACACCCGCCAGGTGCCGGCGCCGTCCATCCGCATCGACTCCTCGAGCTCGAGCGGGATGGTGCGCAGGAACGCGGTGAACAGCAGCGTGTTGAACGCCATCGCGAAGGCGACGTGCAGGATCGCCACGCCCAGCGGGTTGTCCAGCCCCAGAATCCCGGTGAGCTGGATCTGCGGCAGCGCCACCACCGGGAACGGGATGAACATCGCCGCCAGCAGGTAGAAGAACGACCAGCGGAACAGCCGACGGTCCCAGTTGCGCACGATCGCGTACGCCGCGAGGGATGAGATCACGATCTCCCCGGCCACCGCGACCACTGTGATGAACAGCGAGATCGCGAAGGCGCGCGGGAAGTTCGTCAGGCTCCACGCCTCCGCGAAGCTCGACAGGGTCAGCGGCGAGGGGAGGCTGAACGCATTGCCGTCGACGGCCTGCTCGGTGGTCTTCAGCGACATGTTCACGGTGACGAAAAGCGGCACCAGCACGGTGAGCGCGCCGAGGATAAGCAGCGCGGTCGTCGTGACGTTCACGCGGTCGCGGCCCACCCGACCGCGTCGGCGGCGGCGCGGAGTCGGGGCGGTGCTCGAGGACGAGCCCGAAGGCGAGCCGGAGGACGAGGCGGGTGCGAGGGGTGCGGCGGTCGACATGTTCAGAGCACCGTCCTTCCACGGGTGAGGCGGAGCTGGAGGCCCGCGAGCGCGATCGAGATCAGGAAGAACACCATGGCGTTGGCCATCTGGTAGGCGTAGTCCCCGCCATCGAAGCCGCGGAAGATCGACATCGCGACCGAGCGGGTGGCCACTCCCGGCCCACCGTCGGTGAGGCCGACGATGATGTCGTAGGCGTTGAGGTAGTTCTTGAAGCCGAGGATCGTGTTGATGACGACGAAGCCGGAGACCAGCGGCAGCGTGATGTGCCACAGGCTCTGCCGTCCCCTCGCGCCGTCGATCGACGCCGCCTCGTACACATCGGCAGGGATCGTGACGAGTCCGGCGATGTAGATCAGCATCGTCGCGGGGATGGACTGCCAGGCCGTCACGATGACGATCGCGACCCATGCCCAGTCTTCGTTCGCCAGGATCGAGACCGACAGCGCCTCGGAGCCGAGCGCCTCGCCGAGCATCGGCACGGTGTTCGCGAACAGGTACTGGAACACGAACGCGATGACGATCCCGGAGATCACCATCGGGATCACGTAGATCGTGCGCAGCGCCGCGGTGAAGCGGATCCGGGAGGTCAGCCCGAGCGCCAGCAGGAACGCCAGCGCGTTCACGAGCACGACGGTGACCAGCGCGAACCCGAGGGTGAACAGGTAGGAGTCCAGGATCCCCTGGTCGCGGAACATCGCGATGTAGTTCCGCAGCCCGATGACGTCCCAGTCCCCGAACCCGATCGAGTTCGTGAAGCTGTAGGCGAAGCCGAGCACGGCCGGGAGCGTCACCGCGAGGGTGAACAGCGCCAGCGCCGGCAGGAGGAAGAGGTAGTAGAGAGGGTCCGTGCGGCGCCGCGAGGGGCGCAGGGCGGACCCGCGCCCGGTCGCCGGGGCGTCCGAGGCCGTGCCGTCCGCGGCCCCGGGCTCGCGCGTCGGTGTCGTCGTCGACATCGGTGCTCCTTGTCGTGGGGTCGTCATGCGCTCACTCCCGGAAGGCCAGGCGGGCCCAGTCGGCGTCCATGCGGGCCAGGACCGGTTCGGGGTCGGCGCCGCCCGCGATCGATTGGAGGCTCTTCGCATCTGAGGGTGTAGGTGCGGGTCACGGGGTGGGCGCGTCGGTGCCGGGATAGACGTCGAGGTCTCCCGATGATGGAAGTTCTGACGCTCGCCATCTGGAAGACCTCGACGTGCCCC
>NZ_ML133869.1 GCF_003994255.1 Brachybacterium paraconglomeratum
GCGGTCATCGTGATGACTCCGTTCGAGAGTGCTGTGAGAGGTTCACTCGAAGGATCACACGGTGGCCGCGTCCTTGTCCGGGACGATCACAGGGCCACCGCGCTACACCACTATCGGGGACTCAACTAGCGCGCTTCGTCTCTTCCTCAGTGCGACGCGCCAGGTTGAGCTGTCGGTGGGATGACACACCCTGCCAGATGGCCACTCCTGCCGCGATAACGGCTACAGCGAGGGAAGCTATCGAGAGCGGCTCCACAGGCACCTCCGGGTGCAGGCCTTCGAGATCACGTCAGTGCGGGCAGGCGAGATTCAACCACAGCGAAGAAACCCGGGGCTCGGGAGAACCCTCGTTGCCATGTCGGAGGTCGCCTGTAACATCGAACACATGTCTCAGTGCACTGCGCCCGTACGGGGCCATATCAGGGGCGGTGGCGCCGACTGCCCAGTTCATGGCCATCGCGGAGGGTACGGCTACGCGCCGCCGCGGCCGTACCCGTCCTACCCACCACCGACCGCGCCTGCCCGTGGAAGCGGGAGCGGGAGCATCAGCGGCGGGGGACGCCGCACTACCCGGCCGGCCTGGCAGCCGAGCGCGTCGACTGCCTCGTACACGCCGCAGCAGGTTCGCGACCTAGGGCCCGTCCGTGCGGCGGCCGTGGCACGAACTCAGGAGCATGACGTGTTCCTATGCCACGCCTGGCCCGACCGCAAGGCAGACGCGAAAGACGTCTACGACTTACTCGTCGGGGAAGGCGTCTCGGTATGGTTCAGCGAGGTGACGCTTCGGCCTGGCACCGATATGCGAGTGGCCATCGAGAAGGGGCTCGTGAGTTCGCGCATGGGGTTCGTCCTGGTGACCCCCGCAATGCTCGACAAACTACGCACCGACCGAAGCATCGCGAACAACGAACTCAGTGCCCTGCTGCGACGCAACCTCCTGGTGCCGGTCATGCATGGCGTGACGTTCGATGAACTTGACCAGGTAAGTCCCACGCTCGCATCACGTGGTGGATTCAGCACTGCGGAGGAGCCCATGGAGGACATCGTCGTGAAGATCGCCGAGCTCGTTGGAACGCTCGCCGATGAAGAAGCAGACGAACTCAGCAGCAAGCCGGCCGCTAAGTAGCGCCGTATAGGAGCGGTCGACTCACGTGCCTACCGACCGCGGTTCACCTCACCATTCAGTTTCGCGGGACCGATAGTCCTCAGACGCAGCACGTAGGGCCGGCCACACCCGAAGCCCCAGGCCACAGGTGTGGCTCGATGCCCGCAGCCGCCACCGACGATCGCGACCACAGCGACGTGGAGCGGATCGCCATGCAGCAATCGCAGGAGTCAAGGGCTGCCAATAATGGCTGTTCACACTACTGGCAGCCCAACCGGCGACGGGATGGGCATGCAGGCTCGCCTCGGCGGCCATAGAGTTGGGGGTCATGCCCCAGAGAACACTTGACCGGCTCATCTATATGGACGATTCCGGGCACACCGCCTCTGGGTTTGTCGTCTATGGGTGGATTGAGTTCAGCCCGAACCACTGGCATAACGTTCTCGGGCAGTGGCTGGCACACCGGAAGCGACTGTGGCGACAGTACGCCGTGCCGGTTCCCGAGGAGCTGCACATGACGGACTACGCGCTGGGTCGCGGCAGAATCTCACAGAGCGTCCCCCCGGAGTTCGTCCGGGAGGACGGCGTCGAGCTATGGAAGGACTTCGGGGGCGAGGTCGCAAGGGCCAGCCTCGAGACAATGAGCTCGATCGAGGGACTGCGGGTTGGAGCGGTCTACCACCAAGCCACGCGTGAGACCGGAGCGGCAGCACGCGCCGACGTATACGGCCGCCTGCTCTCGCGATTCGAGTCAGAGATGGAGGGGACAACCTCACTGGCGATGGTGTTCATGGATGGCGACGGCTCAGAGACGACCTATCGCGACGCACATCGCGCGCTCCCTCGCGCTACGCGCCACGTCATAGAAGATCCGATCTACACCGATTCCAAGGCGTCCCAACTCATGCAGATGGCGGACCACGTTGCCTGGTGCGCCAACGCAGCAATCGCGCAGATCCCAAAACACGCGTTCGCTCACGATTGGTACGAGGAGTATCTGTCGCCGCGCGATACCAACCGAGCACCCACCGCAATGTGACTGCCGCCAGAAACAGCTAGACCCCCCTGATCCACACGTGTGGGGGAGGTCTGCGCTCCGTAGTCTAGCGCAGCGCTAGGGAAGTGTCTACTGATCGTTGTCCTCAGAGGCCTGCTCGTCCGAGCGACGGCACTGAAGGTCGAGGTGGAGGCGGTTGTCTGAGCGATGGCCATCGTCAGTCGGATCGATGTGGAGCTCGCGCGCCGGAAGATAAGCGTCGGGGAGTTCGCCGATCGGGTGGGCATCACGCCGGCCAACATCGCCGTACTGAAGAACGGTCACCCCAAGGGTGTTCGTCTGTCGACGCTGGATGCGATGTGTCGCGTGCTCCAGTGTCAGCCAGGTGACCTGTTCGAGTGGGTCGACGACGAAGTTGAGGTCGCAGATGCCGGCGACCCCGGCGTCTGACTCCCGGTGACCAGAGTCCGCGCGGTGTAGATCCGCGCGGGCCGCGAGGAGTGCCGTATTGGGGTATACCTAGTGCGACAGATGTGTCGCAAAAGTGCACTTTTGGGCCCTATCGGGAACAGTAAACGACCGCTCAGTAACTGTTCCGCTGGAGTGCCCTAGTTTGATACGCGCCATGCTGTGCGGCGCGCTCTGCTCCGAGAGGGGCCCTCCACGGGCGCGTCAGTGCTCGTGGAGGGCCCCGGTTTGAGGTCGAGCGCTTGGTGGGATCAGCGACCGAGGAGCCGCGCGAAGAATCCTCCGCGGGATTCCTCCTTCGCGTGGCCCGGGCAGCGGTCCTGGCGGGGGACGTTCTTCATGACCTGGTCGACGTGCTGGCCGCAGCCGGCCCAGGTGGTCTTGCCGCAGGTGCGGCAGGTGGTGGCTCTGCACATGGGGTTCTCCTAGCGGTGATGGCGGGGTGGTTCAAGCGGCCTGCGTGGGTGCCTTCTCGAAGAGGGCTGCGAGGGAGGGGTCCGGTGCGACGCGGTTCCAGGGCATCTTCGAGAGGACCGAGGCCATGGCGCAGGAGTCGCTGAGGGCGGAGTAGGTCAGGCCCGCGCCGATGGCGCCGGCGAGCAGTCCCAGGCGGGGGTGGATCAGCTGGCCGGCCAGGGTGCCGAGCAGAACGAGGGAGCCGGCCGTCATGCGGACCTGGCGGTCCATCGCCCAGCGGGTTCCGCGGCGCACCACGGTTCCGCCGGCTGCCTGGTAGGCGGCGATGCCGCCCTCGAGCACGTCGACCGCGTCGAAGCCGGCCTCATGCAGAGCCGAGCAGGCCTTGCCCGCCCGGGCACCGGACTGGCACACCAGCACGACGTGGTCGTGCATGCGTTCGGCGAGGTCGGCGGTGTGCTCGGTGAGCAGGTCCAGCGGCACGTTGTAGGAGCCGTGGATATGGGTGGTCTCGAACTCGCCTGGAGTGCGGACATCGACCACCATGAGTTCCGGGTCCTCGGAGAGGCGTCGGGTGAGCTCGGCCGGTGAGACGGTGCGTGGGGCGATCTGCAGGGGATTCGTCATCGGGCATCCTCCCCGGTGGTCGCGAGGTCGTGCTGCTGGGCGGTCCAGTGGGACCATCCGGCGTAGCTGCCGTCGAGTTCGACCACGTCGTGGCCCGCGCGGCGCAGCGCGGAGGCGGCCACGGAGTTGCGCAGACCGGACTGGCAGAAGGTGATCAGGCGGCCCGCACCGGGATCGGGCAGGTCGTCCTGGTGGAAGAGCACCTTCCCGGCCGAGAGCTGCTCGGCGCCGGTGATGGTGCCGTCCGCGTGCTCGCTGCGGTTCCGCACATCCAGCAGCAGGGCGGTGGAGTCCTCGGCGCGCAGCGCCTCCAGGTGGGCCGGGGAGACGACCGCGGGGACCGTGGTCGGCAGGCCTTCGAGGGAGGTGACGTAGCCGGTCAGGGAGTCCACTCCCACGCGCACGAAGTGATCGCCGTACTCGGTGGCGGTCTCGGCGTCCTCGGCGAGGACGACGAGCTCGGCGTCATCGGTCTCGGGGTCGAAGGCCCAGGCGATGTGGGTGGCGGCCTTGCCGAGCGAGGGGATGCTCAGCGCGCCAGGCACGGTCCCGGCGTGGACCTGGTCCACGGGACGGGTGTCGATGAGGGCGTAGGTACCGTCCTCGAGCCCGCGGGTGAGCTCTTCGACGCCGACCACTCCCGGCGTGGGCCGGTCGCCGAGGATCGCGGGACCCCGCTTGTTCTGGCGCTTCATGCGGGCGAAGTAGGCGTGCGCGTCGGGCTGGCCGTCGAGCAGCTCGTCGATGAAGCCCTGCTCGTCGTCGCGCTCGAGGTAGGTGGCCCACCAGGCGAACTTCCGCTCATAGCCGACGGTCGTCGAGGGCAGAGCGCCGAGCGCCTTGCCGCAGGCCGAGCCGGCGCCGTGGCCGGGGAAGACCTGCACATGGTCGGGCAGGGTGAGGAAGGCGTTCTTCAGCGAGGCGAACAGCTGCTTGGCGCCCTCGAAGCGGGTGTCCTCCATGCCGGCGGCCTCGTCCAGCAGGTCCGGGCGGCCCAGGTCGCCGGAGAACACGAAGTCACCGGTGAGGTAGTAGCCGGGCTGGTCGGTGAAGGCTCCGTCGGTGACGAGGTAGGACAGGTGCTCGGGGGTGTGGCCTGGGGTGTGGCGGGCGGCGACGGTGATGTTGCCCAGCTGGATCGTGTCGTGATCGTGCAGCAGCTCGGCCTCGAAGCCGTAGGTCCAGTCCTCCCCACCCTCGCCGGAGACGTACGCGGTGGCGCCGGTGGCGGCGGCCAGCTCGCGGGTGCCGGAGAGGAAGTCGGCATGGATGTGGGTCTCGGTCACCGCGGTGATGGTCATCCCGTGGTGGGCGGCCAGGTCCAGGTAGACCTGGATGTCGCGCCGCGGATCCACCACCAGCGCCACGCTCTGGGACTGGCAGCCGATGAAGTAGCTGGCCTGGGACAGGTCCTCGTCATAGATGCGTTCGAGAAGCACGATTCCTCCTGTGCGGTGTGGGCGATAACAATCGAGCTATACCCCCGAGGGTATCAGGTACCCCTGGGGGTATGCAATGCGGGGGTTGGCAGGTGGTCGTTGCGGCGCATGCGCAGCGCGACGAGAACTCCGGATGCAGCAGTCAGAGCGGCCACGATGATGACCGCGACCTCGAGCCCGAGGGCATCGGCCGTGATGCCGGCGACCAAGGCGCCGACGGCGAAGCCACCGTCACGCCACAACCGGTAGACGCCCACCGCGCGTGCCCGCCACAACGGATGGGCGACATCGCCGATGCCGGCGAGCAGGGTCGGGTAGACCATCGCGGTGCCCAGGCCCAGCAGCGCCATCGCCCCGAGCCATGACGGGAAGCTCGAACCGGCAGCGATCAGGGCAAGGGCCAGCGCCTGGGTGAGCATGCCGGCGACGATGAGGCCTTTACGGCCCCACCGGTCAGACAGCGCCCCGGTCACCAGCTGCGCAGCGCCCCATACGGCCGGATAGACCGCCGCGAGCACGCCGACCTGCCCCAGTGGCAGCCCCGCGGTCGCGAATAGGACGGGGAAGAGCCCCCAGGCCAGGCCGTCGTTGAGATTGTTGACCAAGCCGGCCTGGCTGATCGAGGACAGTGACCGATCTCGGAAGCTGGTCAGCACGAAGACCTCCCGGTCGCTGCGGCCCTTCCTATCGGGCGCCTCAGCGCCGCCAGGCTCGTGGCGCGCGTGATCGCGGGTCTCGCGCACCAGGAGAACCGACAGTCCCAGGCCCAGGGCGATGAAGGCGGCGCCCAGCAGGAACGGTGCAGGCCGCAATCCATAGACCTCGGCGAGGTATCCGGTGGCCATAGCGGTCCCGGCGACCCCCAGGTAGCCGGCGGCCTCGTTCAAGCCCATGGCGGTGCCGCGACGATGGGGGCCGACCAGGTCCATCTTCATCACCACGGTGGTGGACCAGGTCAGGCCCTGGCTGATACCCAGCAGGACGTTCGCGGCCACGACCCACCCCCAGGTCGGGGCCAGGATCAGCAGAACCGGGACCGGCAGGGCGAGCACCCATCCTGCGACCAGTACGGGCTTGCGCCCGTGGCGGTCGCTGAGGGTGCCGGCGAGGTAGTTCGCGCCGGCTTTGGCCAGGCCGAAGGCGAGGATGTACGTCAGCGCCCCGGAGTAGTGGTCCAGCCCGAACTCCTCAGTGGCCAGCAGCGGCAGCACGGTCCGCTCCTGCCCGAGGGTCGCCCCGACCAGGGCGTTGACTGCCACGAGCAGCAGGAACTGGGGAAGGTTCTCACGCAGCCCCCATCGGAGCGGAGCAGTGATGGCGCGATGGGTCACCCTTGACCAGCCTCCGGGCCCGGCGCGCCCGCGGAACCCATGTCCTGGGCGCGCACTGCCTCGAGCATCCTGGTGAGGCGGGAGGCGCGGAGCCCGCCCTGATGGGTCTGCACCAGCAGCCCGTCACGGAAGAGCATCAGCGTGGGCAGGGCCCGGATGTTCGCGGCAGCCGCCAGTCCGGGCTCCGATTCAGTGTCGACG
Source organism: Brachybacterium paraconglomeratum (assembly GCF_003994255.1). GTDB lineage: Bacteria > Actinomycetota > Actinomycetes > Actinomycetales > Dermabacteraceae > Brachybacterium > Brachybacterium conglomeratum. Next base: position 6,586 of record NZ_ML133869.1, read on the forward strand.
GAGGCGAACAGCACCTCCGGGTGCTCAGCGGCGACGGCAGCGAAGATGGGGAAGAAGCGCCGGCACGGGGCGCACCAGGAGGCCCAGAAGTCCACCACGACCAGCTCATGGGAACGGATCGCGGAGCCGAAGGTGGTCTCCGTCAGAGCGAGGACGCGCCCGGGTGCGTGGGGAGCGGAGGCGCTCATGCGGTCCGCCGCGTCGCGCGCAGGGGGCAGCTCGGCAGGAGGAACCAGCATCCGGCGGCGGCGAGGGCGAGCAGGACCGCTACCGCGCCGGCGATGGTGCCGGCGATCCCTGGCAGCTCCTGGACCAGGACGAAGGCTCCCATGACCAGGACGAACACTCCGAAGCCCTTGCGCAGGACGTTTTCGGGGATCCGCCCGGCCAGGCGGGATCCGAGCAGTGAGCCGAGGATCGCGGCGAGGGTCACCGCGCCCACCAGGGCCCAGTCCAGTGAGACGGAGGTGAGGTAGCCGGCGAGTCCCGCGAAGGACTTCATCGCGATCACCACCAGCGAGGTGCCCACGGCCACAGGCATCGGCAGCCCTCCCAGCAGGGCAAGGGCGGGCACCACCAGGAACCCTCCGCCCGCGCCGACCAGGCCGGTGGCGAGTCCGACCGCGAGCCCTTCGATCACGATCTTCGCCGTGGGCAGCTCGCGCGGGGAGGCATCCTTTGCGCGGGCGCCTTTGCGGCCGCGGATCATCGCGATCGACGTCGCGACCATCATCAGCGCGAACGCGATCATCAGCACGGTGCCGGGGATGTAGCCGCCGAGGATCCCGCCGCCGAAGGCGCCGACCATCCCGGCCGCACCGAAGATCAGCCCGGTGCGCCACCGCACCCGGCCAGCGCGGGCGTGGCTGATGGCGCTGACTGCCGAGGTGGTCCCGACGACGAACAGCGAGGCGGCGATCGCCTCTTTGGGCGGGAGTCCCGCCACATAGGTCAGGATCGGCACGGTCAGGATGGAGCCGCCGCCGCCGAGCAGTCCGAGCGAGACGCCGATCAGGACCGCCAGCAACAGGGTGAGGACGAGGGTGAACGTCATGAAGGCCTCCTTCTGGGCTGCGGAATCAGGAGGTCGGCAGGCCGGCGGCGTGCCACGCGAGCATCCCGCCACCCATCGTGGTGGCATCGAATCCAGCGGCCTCGAGCTGCTCCGCCGCGTGGGCGCTGCGCCGCCCGCTGCGGCACACCGTGATCACCGGCCGCTCCCGGTCCAGCTCTCCCGCTCGCGCGGAGAGCTGTCCGAGCGGGATGTGGATCGCGCCGGGGATCGTCCCCTCGGCGACCTCCTCGTCCTCGCGGACATCGACGATCTGGTCCCGCACGCGACGGACATCGGTCTCGGCAACGGTGATCTCAGGCATGACTGCTTCCTCTCCACGTAGTCGGTCGCCCCCGTGGCCGGGCTGGCGACCGTCGGGTGCGCTGCACCCGCGCCACAGAGAATGACATATACCCCAGGGGGTATGCAAGACACCCCTGGGGGTATATGCTCGAGTCATCGCCCCTCAATCAGGAGAACGCCATGGAACTCGACCCTTCGGACATGACTCCCGTCATCCATCGCCTCAAGCGGGCTCAGGGACAGCTCGCCGCTGTCACCCGGATGATCGAGGAGGGGAGTGACTGCAAGGACGTCGTCACCCAGCTCTCGGCCGTCTCCAAGGCGCTGGACCGCGCCGGATTCGCAATCATCGCCAGCGGTATGGAGCAGTGCATGACCAGCCCGGACAAGGATCTGGACCGCAAGGAGCTCGAGAAGCTGTTTTTGACCCTGGCCTGAGACCCCGAATCCCGAGATGATCGGGGTCCGGCACGACGACCCGAAGGAGAAGACGATGACCTACACGCATCACCTCACCCTCGACCAGCCGTACGCGCAGGCCGTCGAGAGCGTGCGCGCAGCGCTGTCCGAGCAGGGATTCGGGATCATCACCGAGATCGACATGCGCGCCACGTTCGCCAAGAAACTCGACGCAGATGCGGCCGAGGAGATCGGCGACTACATCATCCTCGGCGCTTGCAACCCCAGCCTTGCTCGCCAAGCCCTCGCCGCAGAGCCGCAGCTGGGCGCACTGCTGCCCTGCAATGTGATCGTCCGGGCCGGTGGCGACGGCAGCCTCGTCGAGGCGATGGATCCGAGGGTCATGGTCCAGCTCAGCGACAGCGACCAGGTCCGGGTTGTCGCTGAGGACGCGGACACGCGTCTGGGCGCAGCGCTGGCGACGTTGAGCCGCTCCGCCTGACGTCCCGACCCCTCCCCGGCCAGCCGTGCTGAGCACCGGATCAGTCGCGGACAAAGCTCACCCGCCGAGAATCTGGAGGGCCTGCACCACGCCCCCTTGGCCTCTGCCGGAAGGGGAAGGTCTCCTCCGGTGGTCCGACCGTGCGGGCATCGATCATGCACAGCGCCATTCATGCCGGCGGCCCGTGGTCAGCCGACCATGGGCAGGCCGGCGCCGGCGGCGTCGTCGAAGTTGCCGTCGATGTGCACCACGTCGCGACCTTCGCGCTCGAGGAGGCTCGCGCCCACGCCGGCACGATAGCCCGATCCGCAGTGGACCCACAATCGGCCAGGCGGCACCTCGTCCAGCCGAACCAGAAGCTCGTGCAACGGGATGTTGACCGCGCCATCGATGTGCGATGTCTGGAACTCCTCGATCCGACGCACGTCCAGGATCGCTTCGCCCTCCGGGCGGTCGGCGAGGAGCGAGGGCCAGTCGACCCGCGGATAGGACGAGATCTGCGCGGACGGTGCCAGGCCTCGGGGATCCTCGCCGAGGGCGGCGTCGGGGGAGTCGATACCGATCCGGGAGAGGTCCCGGATCGCCTTCTCGACGCCGTCACGGCTGCCCACGAGGGTCAACTGGCTGCCGTAGGGGAAGACCCAGCCCAGGAAGGTGGTGAAGCTCCCGCCGTCCCCGTACTCGAAGCTGACCGTGCCATGCAGGTGATCAGCGGCGTAGGCGACCCGATGACGCAGATCCACCACCCACTCCCCGGCGTCCAGGCGCGCCGTCAGCTCCTGTGCGGTGAGTGGGTCGGGGATCTCGAGATCCGGTTCCGAAGGCCCCGCCGCATTGGTGGGCTGCATATGGACGTAGTAGTTCGGGTAAGCCGTGAGATTGGCGAGCAGCTCGCGCACGAAGTGCAGTTGGTCGGAATCGGTGTAGACGTGGTTGGTGGAGAACTGCTCGCCGAGAGTCGACTCGTCAGCGCCGGTGGCCGGACCGGAGGAGCAGAAGGACCCGAATCCGTGCGTCGGGTACAGGGCGGCCCGTTCGCTCGCCTCATCACCGAGCCGGCGCGCGGAGTTCCACTGATCCCGAGTCAGATGCTCGGCGTGCTCCTCGCCGAGCAGGTCGGTGCGGCCGACGGATCCGTAGAGCACGCTGCCCCCGGAGAACACGGCCTCGTCGTCTCCGTGGGTGACCACGTAGGACAGGTGGTGGTGGGTGTGCCCCGGCGTGGCCACCGCCTTCACCGTGAGCCGGCCGACGCGGATGGTGTGGCCGTCACTGATCGGTGTGCGCTCGAAGGAGACCTCATCGGCGGCGTTGACGAGGTAGGGCGTGCCGTGCTTCTGGGCCAGGGCCAGGCCGCCGGTGAGGTAGTCGTTGTGGATATGGGTCTCTGCGACGAGTGCGATCCCGACCTCCGCGCGACCTGCCGCTTCCTCGATGCGGTCGATGTCGCGCTGCGCATCGATGACCAGTCCTTCCTGCCCGTCGTGGACGAGGTAGCTGCGATCCCCGAGCTGCGGGGTCTCGATGACGATGACATCCATGAACTTCGCTCCCGACGCCGTGAGGTGAACTGTACGAACACGGTGCCTCAGGAAAGCCACGGTGTCGAGCGGTCGATGCGTCGAGATCAGCCACCCGCCGTAACCCGGCCCTTCGCGGTTCGTGGTGGATGACCCTGCTGAGGCGGGTAACCCTGCGGCATGGGGTGTGACGAGCGGATTGACGGTTGCAGCTGCGGTGACGGCCGGGGACATCAGCACGAGCGCTGCGCAGACGTAGCGATCGAACTCGCTTGGGGTCCGCGCGTGCTTCGCGGGCCATGGAAGCGCGACGGTTCGATCCTCGGACCGCGGTGCTCGCCGCGCTCAGTGCAGTGCCACTCTCAGAAGACCGCTGTAGAAGAAGAGCGACGATGCCCAGTTGGGGTATACCCAGTGCGGCAGATGTGTCACAAAAGTGAATCGCCCCGGGTTTGTTAGAGGCAGGGGCCGGTTCGAGACCTCGACTCAGCGCGCGCCTACGTCGAGTGGCTGCGGGACGGGGCGCGGCGGAGTGCAGCGCTGGGCGCCAAGCAGGGCACCATGATCGGCCTCGTTGGGATCTCGGTCGATCAGGAGAACCGTACGGGCTGGTTCTTCTACTGGCTGCATGCAGCATGGCGTGGTCGGGGTCTTGCGAGTCAGGCAGCAGCGACCGTCGCAACTACCGCGCTGGGACCCGTCAGTGATGCCGGGTGGGGCCTCGAGCGCTTGGAGCTAGGGCATCGAGCGAACAACCCCGCTTCGGGCGCCGTGGCACGGGCCGCAGGATTCATCCATGAAGGCACGGAACGTGAAAAGTTCCTGATCGACGGAGAGCGCCACGACGTGCTGACCTACGGAAGGCTCCCCAGTGATCCCCTTCCCGACTTACTCCCAATGGGCTGGTCAACGAACTAGAGCGAGACGAAGGGGCCGGGCCGCCAAGCGGCAACGCCCGTGTCACAAACGGTTGGGGTCAGCCAATCCGCGGTAGCTCGAATACGAGCGCATCGAGCAGCTCAACGTCGTATCGGCGATCAGGCCGCAGCGTTGTGGATAGATCTCCGACCGCCGTGGTTTGAAGGTCCCAGATGACGGCGCCAGGACGTAGACGATCCATCGATCGGTACCACTGCTCGAGGGGGCCTCGTAGCCGAGCATGCAGCTCGAACGTTCGCCGGGAGCGAGTCGCGTCGCCGTCCTTCTGCCGTCTCAGAACCGCTTCGCTCGGGAGCGTTACCAGGATGGCGTCAGCGAACCCGAGCTGCCGCCGACTCATCGCTTCACGTACAAAGGTCAGCTCATGGAGGAAGCGCGAAATGGGAGCCGCGCCGATACGCGCCAAGCACCATGAGTAGTGCAGCTTGAGAGGATCGCTGTCGCACACAGCCAGCCCCGCCCGGTGCTCGAGCTCGATCGCCTGTGACCAGCGATCTGCGTTGACCCCGGTCCAGTACCTTGCTTGGTGCTCCGGGTCACTCCCGTCAGGTTCAACCCCTGTCGGCACGTACTCGCCGATGAACTCGTCCACGGCCTTTCGACACCAGGTCGTCTTCCCGGCAGCACTTGGACCCTCAACCGCGATGATCATTCGACGATGTTAAGGGGCGAACGCTCGGAGAGCGACTGTCACGCTCAGGTATACCCAGTGCGACGGATGTGTCGCAAAAGTGCACTTTTGAGCCCTACTGGGAACCGTAAATGATTGGCCAGTAACTGTCCTGCTGGGGTGTACCTGTTTGGTGCTGCTCCGGTGACTGGGGAAGTCTCCGAGTAGTTCTCGTCTCGCTGGATGCA
>NZ_ML133870.1 GCF_003994255.1 Brachybacterium paraconglomeratum
CTGGCCCGCTGCCGCCTCAACCTCGTCCCCGACACCAACACCGAGGAGGTCACCACAAGCTCCCTACCCGCCCTGACCGCCTGACCCCTCAGCGAAGGATCGCTACACCACTTCCAGGGACTTGACCAGCGCGCTCTACAGGAGATCCGCGACCTATCGCGAGACAACCGGACGACTGCCACCGAGATCAAGTCCGCGATCGACGAACGAATCACGAAGATCCTTGACCTTCGACTGGAAGCTGAGCGTCAAGGCCTTGACGCTGAACGTCAAGAGATGGAGGCCAAGCGCGCGAACGCGGCTCAGGGTGCCGATTTGGCGAATCAGATGTTTGGCTGGTTAGGCAAGCAGGTTGGGCAGGCGATCGCCGAGCAGGACGCAGAAAAGCGCCGAAACGTCGATGATTCTGACGACGAGCGGCGAGACGAGTGAGTCATACGCCCGTCGCGTGTGGCAATCACTTGGCTCCGCAAACGCGATCGGTCAATCAGGCTGGACGAATCGAGCTAGAGGGGCTGCGACGTGGATGACCTTGCCGAGCACGAAGAGCGAGCCATACGGGACTACGTCAACAGCCAGTCTCCGCCGGACGACCAGGCTGTCTTAGTTCAGCCGGTGCACTCGCGGCGGGTCCTTGGCCAAACGCATGACGTCTTCGATGTGCATTGCACGAAGACGCGGTGGTGGGTGATCACCGGGCCGACGAACCTCTACTTACAGACGGACTTCCCGCAAGCGGAGCAAGCACTCATCTTCCATATCGGACTTGGGGCAGTGCTGGCCGAACGGAGCCGCGGCGAGCTCGGTGACGAGGATCAGCCTGTGTCGCCTACCTGGCGGCGCTACAGGGACGCGCTCAAGGTCATGGACGACGCGTCAGAGGCCGAGGACTTTCAGTCGGTCGGCATCAAGTGCCGAGACGCCCTGATCGCTTTAGGTAAGCAGCACCAGGACGCCGATTGGCTCGGCGAGGTCCAGGAAAGGCCCAAGGTTGCGGACTTCAAGGGGTGGGGGGCGATCTATGCGGAGCGGCTCGCTGACGGGCGACAACGGAGCTACGTCAAAGCCATGGTCGACAAGACATGGGACCTGGCCGTGGGACTGCAACACGATTCGAACGCCACTCCCGCGGACGCCGACTTCGTGCTCGACGCGACCGGGCACCTGATCGGGGCTCTCAGTAACCTTGTGCGACGTCATGACGAGGGCGATCCTGCTCGCTGCCCACAGTGCGAGTCCTACAGGGTCGACCGCGACGTTGCGTACGCCGACAGGGGATTCACAGAGTCGCTCGTCTGCGCAGCATGCGAGTGGCGCTCCGAGCCGACGTTCACCGCGTGGGCGGACCACTTCGAGGCAGACTCCCTCGAGCGCGCTACCGACTACCTGGCCGGGCTGACTACGAGCATCTCCGACGGTCCTCACCACGACGATCCCGTCGAGACCGCATGACTCACGGGGGCGTGGCCCTCGATCTCCCCAAACCCCCATATGGTCATCTGGGGGTTACTTGTTCCGGAGTTCGGGGTAAGCCTTCTGGATCGCGTTCAGCACGAGGTCTCGCTGGCTGATGCCATGCTCAGCTGCCGCGATCTTAAGCCGGCGGTGGAAGTCCTTGTCGAGATCGATCGCAAGACGCACGGTCTCGACGACCGGCTTCTCGGCGAAGCTACTCGCAAATCCCTTGCCGGCACTTCGCGGGTTGCGACCCATGGCTGCCCCCAGCTTGTCGGTGTTCTTAGGCATCGGTTGCTCCCTGGAGGATCGTCAGGATCTCTGCGGCCAACTGGTCGTAGCCATGCAGCTCGGTCGGGCGAGAGATGCCAGCGACTTGGCGCACGGCTTCCCGCTTAGGGATGTAGGCCTCAAGCGCGTGCACGCGCTCCCCTGCCGCTTCGCGAAGCGCTGCCCGCGCAAGACGGAACGTCGTCGACCCAGTCTCAGCTCGGGCCAGGAACAGGGCCGCTCGCGTATCCCCGATCGCTTCGAGCGCAGACCATGCACGAGAAAGCTCGAGACTGGACTGCAGAGTCGGGATCAGAACGAGGTCTGCCACGGCAGTTGCGGCATCCAGGACCTCGGCGACACCCGGAGGGGTGTCGATGACAACGAACTGCGTACGAGGCAGAGCACGGCGGATCGTCGCGGCAGATCCCGGGACGACCTCAAAGGGCAGCGCCACTCCCCCGTCCTGCGCGTTGTACGCCCACTCGGTGGCGGACGCCTGAGGGTCAGCGTCGACGACGGTGACGTCGCCATGTTCAGTGAGGGCCGTCGCGACGAAGATCGAAGTGACCGTCTTGGACACCCCGCCCTTCGGGTTCAGGCACGTGATCACAGTGGTCATGTGGGCCACCATATGACCACTCCCCCAGCTGGGCACAACCCCTTCTCCCCATATGTTGCTACCCCCGGATGGGGGGATGGTGGGATGGCCAGAGCATTGGACGTCAACGCAGGTCAGCGACACGCAGGAGGTGCGGCAAAAGCGCTGCGCACCGGGATCTGGCGTGTAGCGTCGTTGCAACGACAGAAAAAATGAGCGCCCAACCGGTGGCAGCCAGTTGGACGCTCGCTTCACCCCGAAACTGAGACTTCGGGGAGAAAGCCTGGTCATGACCATACCTTCGTCTCCCGACAGTGGGGGAGGGGACACGCCCAGCGTGTCTCCCACAGCACAGGCATCGACCTCCGCGCGCCCGTGGGACGATCTCGAGCCGGGCCCGCGCCCCTCACAGTGGACCGACCCATCCACCGGTCAAGCGATCCACAGCTACAGCCCCGACCTGTTCGCGGCGCCGAGCGCACCGGGGATCCGCTCCTGCGGGTGGGACGACATCCAGGCCATGACCTTCCTGCAGCACCTCGGTAGAGACGCCTTCCAGGCCAGCCGAGACCGTGACTTCTCGAAAGCCTGGAAGAAGAACCCCGAGACAGGGGAGACCAAGCCCCGCATGTTCCCCGTCGGGACGCCAGCGCTCGAACGGTGCCAGTACGCCGTCCTGACCCATCCCCAGTACACGGCAGCGCTCGTCTTGGACATCGACCGGCCCAGCCATGAGAGCGGCGGGCAGGTCACCAATCTTCACTCCAAGGTCCACACCGTCCTGGACCGTCTAGCTGTCGCCGGCTACGGCCCTGCCTGGCTGGGGATCAACCCCCTCAACGGAAAAGCCCAGGCGATTTGGCTGATCGACCCGGTCTACGCGGGGGAGGGACGCTCGAGCCCAAACACCCGTCTCCTGACGATTGCCACGACCGAGCTGAACCAGCTCCTCGGTGGAGACCTCGCCTTCAGCCACCGCTTCTCCAGGTGGCCCCTCCACAAGTCGAGCGACCCCACCGCATACCGTTGGCACTGCCAGCACAACCAGATCGTTCGCCTGACAGACCTGGTGGCGGAGGTTCGCAGAATGACCAACACACAGACCCCCGGACGAGGCGAAGGGGAGAAGCAGTACCCCAGCGGTCGAGACCGCATCGAGGCAGCCCGCAAAGCCACGGCTGAAGCGAAGATGCTGCGGGAGCTTGCCGAGCAGCTGCCAGAGACCGCCCAGATCGCGCCAGCAGCAGCAGGCGTGATCGACGGCGTTCGAGTGATGTGGATCAGCACAGGACGAGCCGCCCGCGACGAGACCGCCTTCCGCCACGCCCTCGCCACAGCACACCGCCTCAAGAAGGCCGGAGAGGCACTCAAGGACGCGAAGCTCATCGACGCCTACGAGCGGGGCTACAACGTCGCCCAAGCCGTCGGAGGCGATGGCCGCGAACCGGACATGCCTCCCATGCGCGACCGTCTCACCATGGCCCGCCGTGTCCGCGGGTACGTCACCGCCGGCGTCACGAACCCCACGACACGTACAGGCGGCGCCACACGCATGTCCAGCGCCGGCCGCAAAGCCCTAGCAACCCTCGGACGCCGCGGAGGCCAGCGCGCCGCCGAACGATGGAAAGACCCGGAGAGCGAGTACGCACAGCAACAGCGAGCCAACCTCTCGTCAGCCAACGCCCTTCGCTCCTACAGCACCGACGAGCACAAGGGGCAGCTGCTCGCACTCATCTCCAACTATCGGCGACAAGGCCTGGAAGTCCCGACGACACGAGAGCTCGCTCGAGAGTTGGGCCTCAGCCTTCGCCGCACGCAGGAGCTCCGCAAAGCACTTGGACTCCCCGGTAGACGCGGTCGCCCGCCCCTCTCCACTAAAAGCGCGAAGCCGTAAGCGGTATACGGTTCCCCCGCGCCCTCTCGGGTGCGAACTCCATCTTTGTGACTCCTACACGGGCCCGCAGACTGGACCTTCCTCCTGCTCTGAGCATGTCAGTACCACCCGTAGATGAGTTGCTGGATCAGGCACTCTCGCCGGAAGCAGCCGGCTACGCGGTGACCCCACTCGGACGGAGCCACTTCCTTCGAGCGCGTCAGCGCTCTTCCTGCGTCGGATCATGCAACTGATCCATGAAGCGGCTGTACTTGTCGAGCTCCTGGCTGCGCGATTCGGTGTCGTGGTGCCAGTACCGCTCCTTGAGGACCGGAAGCATCTCCTGCACGGCAGCACGTAGGTAGAACCCACGGGAGCGCCCGGTGTGCTGCGCGAGCCGGTCGAGCTCGGCCACAAGCTCGGAGTCCATACGGACGGAGACGACCTTGTCCCCCAGCCGCTCCAGACCGCGCTTTTCATTGGCAGGCTCGTAGATCTGGCTCATGGTAAACCATGTTTACACATGGCGCTCCAGCTGTCATGCTGGAACCAACATCGAGGACTGGTGGTGATCGCTGTGTTGGGTTGGTCGGGATACCTCAAGGACGCGAGCACGGGGGAGCGCCTGGGCTACCTGGGGGATCTACACGACTACGGCGACCTCGATGCCCGCGCTCTGGCGGGGGAGGTCGAGCAGGAGACCTGGGGTGGGTATCCGACGACGTTCACTGGCCCGGCCGCTGCGTTCGCCAGTTGGATCGAAGCTCTCGAGGAGAGCAATTTCCGCCAACGACTCGTCCGTACCGAGCAGTCCAGCGAACACCCCGGGGGAGTGCGAACCGCGACCGCGCGCGAGGCGAAGAAGATAGCGATGGACATGCTGCGATCTGTCGATCCTGAGCGCCGTATCCGAGTAGATCTGTGGGACCAAAGCTGACCACTCCAAGCCTCGCGCCTCGCCACGACCCTCGAGGCGCAGCAACGGCTAGCAACGCTATGCATGGTCGCAAAGAGAGGGAAGCGCAATGACGCATGAACCGACGAGTGTGCGAGTAGAGGTGCATCGATGGTCCAGTGGATGGGAGCTGCACATCCTCGGCAGCGCGGACTTGATTACGCAGACCGAGTCCGGCTGGGACTCGTTCGACGACGCTGAGCGGCAAACGCGGGACTACCTCGAGACCGTCTTCGACGGCGCCGACTTCTCCCGAGTCCCCTTCGAGTTCGTCGAGAAAAGCGACGCACGCTGATCCGCTCGAGCTACGTCGCGGCAGCGTGGCACGTCGGAAGATCCGGCGCCGGCTGGCCCCACGACCCCTCGTCGGGGTCGTACATCGACGCTGCGCGTCGATAGCCGGGGACCGACCCGGCCGCGCGTCGTCCCTCCTTTGCGGCCGCGACCGGCCCGGTCCCCGGCCCCTGTTTCCAGCGCGCTGTGTTCCTCCTACGTCGGAGCGCTGGAAACGATGCAAGGTATGATTGTGCGTGACACTATGGGGCGTACCGTTCGTTCCTCACTGCCCCATAGCGTCCCGCTCAATCCACCTTGCTCCTACGCGGAGGGCGTGGGCGACCTGGCGGTCGCAGTCCTCGCAGGGCTCGGACGAAAGGGGTCGCCGTGCCGATCGAAGATCGCCCCGACCACGCCGCCGAGGCGGCGTTCAACCCCTATCTGGCGTTCTCTGCGACAGCGCCAGAGGAGCAGTCGGCTGCTGCGCCCGAGCGGCCGCGCGCGGGTCGCCCGACCGCTGGCCCCGCGAAGCGTGAGCATCGCGTGGGGCTGTCGCTGAGCGACGTCGAGCACGCCGCGTGGAGCGCGGCCGCGAAGGACGCCGGGGTCGGCTCTCTGGCCCGTTGGGCACGCGAGCGCGTGACGAGCTCGCTGACTTTGGCGCACCTCGGGCACAGCGACCTCGGGGGCGAGGTGGCCGCGCTGCGCGCCGACCTCGGCCGCGTCGGCAGCAACCTGAACCAGATCGCGCGAGCGCTCAACGTCGCTGAGCGCGGCGGTCCCGACGGGCCGACCCCGGGGGAGGCGCTCGACGCGATCGAGGCCGTGCGCGCTCAGCTCGCCGAGATTCGCGCCTGGACGAGGGAGCACCCGTGATAGCCAAGATCACCCGGGGGACCAGGGTCGGGGACATTGCCGCGTATCTGCACGGGCCGGGCAAGGCCGATGAGCACCAGTACGTCAAGGACGGACAGCGCCACTCCGGGGGCGTGGTGATCGCCTCGACCATCGGCGCGGAGGGCGCCACCGATCCCGCCGAGTGGGCCGCAGACCTGCGCCACACCCAGCAGACGCGCCCGGACATCACCAGGCCGATCTGGCAGACCTCCCTACGCGCCGCGCCGGGTGACCGGAAGATGGACGATCGTGAATGGGCCGATGCTGCGTCGCGGTTCATGGACGAGATGGGCGTGGGGAATCGGCCGTGGGTCGCGGTCCGTCACGGCGACGATCACATCCATATCGTGCTGTCTCGCGTCAGCGACGACGGCGAGGTCTGGCACGGGCGCAACGATCGCCGGGCCGCGCAGCGCGCCTGCACCGTCCTCGAGGAGGCTCACGGGCTCAGCCAGGCTCCCCGCCGGAAGGTACAGCCGAAGCGCGCTGTGGCCGCGCAGCGCGAGACCTGGCGCGAAGCCGCGAAGGTCTCCCCTCGACAGCGGTCGCTACGCAGGACCGCTCGCCAGTTCACGCAAGCCCAATGGGATGCGCTCGACCCCGCCGTGCAGGGCGTCATTCGCACGAACTCGCCGCAGCGCGTGCCTGGTGCTCACGTACCCGAACCCAGGACCGCTCCCGAGGCGGGCCGGGCACCAGCCTCCACAGAGAGCCAGTACAGACAGCGGGCACGCAGGACAGCAGAGCGTCCGCAGGATCGTGGCTACGGGCGATGAGCTGCCGCGGGGCTGCGCCCCTTGCCTTCGAGGCTGGTGAGGGCGTTCCAGCGCAGTAGATCAGTGGATCAGTACCTCAGTGCGTCAGTAGATCAGCAGGTCATAGAGAATGCGCCCTGCGGTGCCGGTGCCGGCGGCGCGGTCTGCTCGGCACCATCCGGCCCCTGCTGCTCGCTGGACGTGGCGGACGTCGAGCTCGCGGACTCGCCCACGTTCGTGTCCGTGGTGCGAGCCCCGTCTGGAGCCGGAGCGGACGACGGTTCCGCCCCCGCCCCTGTGGAGCTCGACCCGTTGGAGGGCGAGCCCTGACCGCTGAACGCCTGGGCACCATTGGCCGGGGCTGCGGTGCTCTGCGCGGCACCGAAGTCCGTCGACGCGCCCTCGCCCGTCACCGAGTCAGCACCCGAGGACGAGCCGTCCGAGTCCGAAGCTCCTGTCGTCGAGGTGGTCCCGGCACCCTGGCCCCCACCCTTGGACGCGGACCCGCTCCCGGACCCACTGGTGGGGCGGTCGTCCCTGCGCCCTCCGAGCCACCCTTGGCCGCACCAGCGCCCTCGGCAACGCCGCTGGCTCCTCCTACCGCGCCCGTGGGGCAACGCACAAACCCCCATACCCCCAACCGCAACGAGCAAGAGGAACGGCCGCTAGAGACTTCCGGCTCGCTCAACCGACAAGCGGAGGTGCGCCGCGCCGGGGCAACTGTCTCGGCGCAGCATGCCCCGACCGAGCCGTCCTCGCGGACAGGAGCTCCTTAGTCCCCAAGTCCCCAACCGTCCATATGGGGGTCTGGGTGTAGTCGATGTCGTCCCTGTTTAGGGGACAGCGAGAGGAGATCGGGCCAGAGCGCTCGACAGGGAGGAGCTCGCCTCTATCCATGTCGCTAGGTCGGGATCGATGTACCCAGCGAGCTCCTGGAGCTGCACTCGAAGTCCCTCGCAGGGGAGGTTCCAGATACGGTGGTGATGGCCGATGCGGTTGCGGAGATCGCGAAGTGCCTCGAGCCGGTCAGCCACCAGTGCACGGTTACGACTCGGCGCGTGAGGGAACGCTCCGGCTAGATCAGGCCACAGCGAAGACGCGAAGCGCTTGGAGACCAGCTGGTGCCACAGCCCGAGCGATGTCTCGGAGATGATCTGCCCGTGATCGAGCGGCTTGCCGTTGTCGTGGACCCGGCGCCGGGCGCGGTCGATGTCTCGGTAGGGCTGTCGATGGCGCGGACGAGCGTTGATGAGATCCCGACCAAGAGCACCTGTCGGATCATCCAGCCAGGAGCCAGGATGGCCGGCACTCTGGTGCCTTATCGTCATGCGCTCATCCAAAGCGTTGCGCACCGCCACCTCGAGATGTCCGAGATCGGCGAAGAACGCGGCCGCGAGCTGACTGTTCCAGACGTACAGCGCGTGCGCGAGATCGTGGTCCCCGCTGGCCGCCACGAGGTAGTGATGCAGGCGGGCAGAGCTGAAGTGATGCTCAGCGACTTCGTAGCTGCCCTGCTTGCCCATGCCACACATCCCCAGTATCGTCTTCAGTAACACCCCGGAACCGTCCCTGTAACTCCCTTGGGAGTCGATCAGACGGCCGGGGTTTTGTCTTGCCTGCCGCGCCACCTCGGGATGCCAGTAGGCACGAGCGTACGTCGAATGGGCCGGTGACCCTCAGAGGCCGGGCCACTCCCGAACTGCTCGGCGGGTCGCTTCGGATCGATTCAAGTGCTCGCGCTCAGCGCGGGCCCTCAAGGCAGCAAGCTCCTCGCCAGTGAACCGCACCGGCGCCACCTGCGCCGGAGAGCTACCCCGCGTGGGCCGCCGCTACTGCTTCCGTGGCCGCTCCACGTCGTAGCCAGCCCCGTACAGCTCGGGAGGGAGTTTCATCTGCGAGCGGGTCACTGGATCACTTCGGACCCTGCCTGTTCTGGGTCGGGCTCTTCGGCGTTGATCGCGAGCTCGCCCTTGGCGCGCCAGATGGCGTGCTCGTAATGCGTAAGAGTCTCTCCGCGGGGTTCGAACGCGTGGGCCTGCATCACCAGATTGCGCGCCGTGCGAGCATCCACCGGCCCCATCCCCTCCGCTGCCAGCGCGGCGTTGACGAAGCGCACGATCATACGGTCGGCCTTAACCCCGGGAACACCGAGGAGCATCTGGAAGTACTCGCACGTTACCCATCCCAGGCCGTGCACGCCCGTGTAGGCAGCCTTCACCTTTGTGGCATCCGCCGCCGCGAGGTCCTCTGCCGTCGCGATCGGAGGCTCGAGTGCGAGCAGCGCTTCGGCAGCATCGATCACGCATGCTGCCTTCGTCCTCCCGCCCGTCTTAGTGCGGCCCATGATCTCCGCCAGATCCTGCTCCCCCACTGCGGCAAGCACAGCGAGGTCATTCATGGCCTCCGGGTATTTCGCATTGAAGGTCTTGAGGCGCCCGATGACCCCCTTGGCCGGATCCTTGACCTGGTACTTCGCTCGAATCGAGAACACTGCATCGACCAAGGCAGTGCCGACGTAGCCTTTCCACCCCCCGCTGTAGGCGGTGAACTCGTCGTGATCTAGCTTGGCGGTCTCGGCGACCACGGCTAGGACGTGCTGTTCGAACATCAGTGACTCCTCAGTGAAGGACCTATGCAAGTTCATTGGGGGCTGCCGTGCCATTGCGGTGCTGCGAGGTGTGGTCCCAGCTGCCGAGGCGTCCGACGTGACGCGGCAGCGGCTGGGCTGCCTTGGATTGTTCTCGCGGAGTCGACTTCCCGCTCACGTGAAGCGGTCGAACCACGACTCGTTGACGACCGGGGCGAGCTGCACGCCGAGCTGTTTGTCCAGGACGAGCTCGGCGAGTCGGTTTCCGTCGATGAGGTCGACGGTGGGAGTGGCTGAGATGGCTGCTTTACGTGCCGGCTCTGTGAAGCGTCCAAGGGTGACGAGGATGGCGCGTTCGGCGCCCTTGGTCTGCGCGTCCCGCTGGAACAGCGCGACGGTCTCACGACCGATGGGCTTCCCCTCTGGGTTGTAGCGCTTGACCTGCACCGCTACTCGGGATGAGAGGACGGCGCTAATGGGTGCTCGCCCGATGCCGTCGATCCCTTCATCGCCGCTGCCGCCAATGCGGGTGAGCTCGAGGCCGTGCTCGCGGAGCATGAGTAGGACGAACTCTTCGAACCCGGTCGGGGTGAATCGCCCCGGGTTTGTTAGAGGCTCGCAAGTGCCGTGTCGGCGGTCGCCGGCACGGTCTGGTGGTGATGGTAGATGTCCTCCAGCTCGACGGGTGGGATCATGCCGATCTCCCCGTGGAGACGT
>NZ_ML133871.1 GCF_003994255.1 Brachybacterium paraconglomeratum
AGTCCCAGCCCGTCACCCGCTACACCTATGACTCGCTCTCGCGCCTGTCCACGGTGACCGATGTCCGCTCGAACCTGTCGACCACCTACACGTGGGAGGGCAGCACCACCCGGATCAAGACGATCACTCCGTCCGGGCTTGCCGGGTACACGCTGAACTACGCCGCGAACCCTGATGCGTCGGTGCCGACGCAGGTGGTCAAGAACGTCCAGCGCGGCGCGCAGACCAGCGGCGGACCGGCGGTGCAGATCGCCTCGATCGTCTACAACGTGCCTGTC
Source organism: Brachybacterium paraconglomeratum (assembly GCF_003994255.1). Lineage (GTDB taxonomy): Bacteria > Actinomycetota > Actinomycetes > Actinomycetales > Dermabacteraceae > Brachybacterium > Brachybacterium conglomeratum. The sequence goes on from NZ_ML133871.1 coordinate 279, forward strand.
TCCGGGACCGGGCTGCCGAACCTCTCCGAGGACGGGATCGCGGCGTGGGTGAAGGATGATCCGGGCACGCCCGAGCATCTCGGGCAGAAGCCCGTGAACGGGTACGCGGTGTTCGGGCCGGACAAGCCCGTCACCGCGCTGGTCGGGACCGGGGTCTCGGCGGCGGATCTGCAGTACGCGGATCTGCAGTACATCAACTCTGAGGCGTACACGGTCAACACCGCGTCCTACGGGGCCGGGGCCTGGCAGATCACCGCGACCCGGTATGACGATCAGGGCAACGTGACCCGCGAGCTCGACGCCACCGCGATCCAGACCGCGATCGCCGACCCCGCCCTCGACGGTCCGCAAGTCGATGACCTCGGCACGCGCACCGTCTTCAACGACGAGAAGAAGGACGCCGCGGGCACGGTGATCCTGCCTGCTGGGTCCGTGGTGACAGAGACGTTCGGGCCCGCCCGCACGGTGATGCTCGCCGACGGCAGCACGGACCGGCTGCGCCCCCACACCCTCACGACGTACGACGAGGGCGCACCGAACGGTGGGGTGAATCCGGTGACCGGGCAGGCCTATGCCCTGCCGACCACCGTCACCGTGAACGCCACCGATATGAACGATGGCGTGACCACGGTAGTGGAGGAGGTCTCGAAGACCACCAACGGCTACGCCCCGATCGACGGAAAGGCGCTGGATGACCCGACCTCGGGCTGGGTCCTCGGCGTCCCGACCACCGTCACCGACGCGGCGGGGAAGACCACGAAGCAGCGCTTCGATGCCCGCGGCAAGGTGCTCGAGACCCGGATGCCGGCCTCGAACGGCTCCGATGCCGGCACCACCAAGACGATCTACTACACCGCCGGCGCGAACTCCGCGGATGCGTCGTGCGGGGCGAGCGACCAGGCGAAGGCCTGGGCCGGCGAGCTCTGCCGCACCTATCCCGCGGCCGCGCCCAGCAGCGGCCCCACCCTGCCCTCGACGAAGGTCACCGGGTATGACTACTGGCTCGCCCCGACCACCACGGTCGAGACCTCCGGCTCCGCGACCCGCACCAGCGAGGTGAAGTACGACGCCGCGGGGAGGGCGGTGTGGGAGAACACCTCCACCAACGGGGTGGCCGGGTCGGTCGCGACCGAGGCGATCTTCACCCAGTACAACCCCACCACCGGCCTGGTCGACGCGGTCGGGATCGCCGACCCGCTGGGCACCGGGATCGGCGGCGCGAAGGACTCCTTCACCTACGACCTGTGGGGCAAGGAGACCAGCTACACCAACCAGCTGGGCGAGAAGACCTCCACCAGCTACGACACCGCCGCGCGCGTCACCTCGATCGCGGACCCGAAGGGCACCACGACCTTCGCCTACGACGGCACTGACGCGAACGGGAAGCCCGAACGCCGCGGCGTGGTCACGACGCAGACGGTCACCCGCACCGGCGCGGAGGTCCTCACCTACACCGCGGCCTATGACCCCAGCGGTGCGATGACGACGGAGAAGCTGCCCGGCGGCATCACCGTCACCCATCACGTGGACGAGGCCGGGGAAGAGGTGGGCCTGACCTACGCGGGACAGCTCACCGACCCCGACACGGGCGATGTCACCACGGGGGACTGGATCGCGTGGTCCCAGACCAACGACATCCTCGGCCGGGTCCGCACCGACCAGACCACGTTCGCCTCCGCCATCGCGACCACCGCCGGGATCCTTCCCGACGGCGGCACCACCGATGGGGAGATGACCGAGCCGACCGGCGGGAACCCGCTGGACTTCGACCACCGCTACACCTATGACAAGTCCGGCAACCTCGCCAAGGTCGAGGACCTCACCGGCACCCCGGTCGAGGGCAGCGACGTCAGCCCCTACACGGTGCGGGACTACACCTTCACCACCAACGGCGCCCGCAAGAGCGTGAAGGAGACGATCCGGGCCGACGGCACCCCCACCGGCGCCGCCACCGCCGGCATCGACCAGACCCTGACCTACGACACCGCTGACCGGCTCACCGGCGGGTACGTCTACGACCCCCTCGGGCGGCAGACGATCCTCCCCGCAGCCCACGCCCCGAACCCCGCCGGTGGCGACGTGCAGCTGGGGTACTTCGACAACGACCTCCCCCAGAAGGTCGCCCAGGACGGCACCACCACGACCTTCACCCTGGACGTCGCGAAGCGGCGCCTGGTCCAGTCCAGCGAGAAGGGCGGGGAGGTGACGACCACGACCCGGCACTACACCGACTCCTCCGACAACCCCTCCTGGATCGAGACGAAGAGGCCCGACGGGTCCACCGAGACCCTCCGCTACACCAGCTCCATCAGCGGAGACCTCGGCGCCAGCATCGCCACTGACGGCGGCGTCTCCCTCATGCTCCCGAGCATCCACGACGACATCACCACCACCATCCCGATCCCCGCCGGCACCCCCGCCACCACGCCAGCAACCACCATCGCCGGCTGGTCCAGCTACACCGAATACGGCACCCCCATCGACCCCACCCAGACCGCGGCCGTCGGCACCAGTGCGGGCTACGGCTGGCTCGGAGCCAAAGAACGTTCCACCACCGCCGAGACAGCGAACCTGACCCTCATGGGCGTGCGGTTCTACAACCGAATCACGGGAGCCTTCACTAGCGTCGACCCCGTCCCTGGCGGAAACGCCACGGCCTACAACTACCCCACAGACCCTGTTAACCAATCGGATTTGGACGGCAATAAGGGAAAGTGGAAGAAGCGCCTAAAGTCTGCAGGAAGATGGGCATGGAAGAACAAGACGAGAATTGCCTCAGGAGTTGCTTTGGGCGCCTGCGTGGTGCTTAGTGCAGGCGCGTGTGCTGTTGCTGCGGTCGGCGCCGCCGCGATCAGCATTGGAAGTAATGCATACAAGAAGAAGAAACTCGGAAAGCGTTATAGCTGGGGTAGTTTTGCCAAGGATACCGCTCTCGATGTTGCGCTCGCTGCAGTTCCAGGGTTCCGATATGGTCGGGGGGCTGTCGGCACAGCAAAGAAGGCATATAAGTACATGCGAGGACATAGAGCTACGCACCGATTCCCTCTGAATGGGGGGAAGTCGGCGCGGGCTACTACAAGAAGTCATCGGATGACATACAGGCAATCTTATGTAGCCTCCTACAAGGCTGGCCCCAAGCGCTGGTGGGCTGCCACAGCGGCGACAGGGTACGGCGCGTGGCGTACCTATAGATAGGGTAGGTCCGTACGTCCATAGCCTTCGGGGGGCGGTTCAATGCATGGTTTTCTAGACATCCTTGGCTATATTGGGGTGACAGGAGTGGTGCTAGTGATGCTTATTGGGCTGATCGGCCTGATCTCCAAGCCCATCGACACTCCTTGGCGGAGAGGCTTTTTCTCACCGGAGCATCTTGGAGTATTCGGGCGAGTCCATGAGCCTCTCTTATATATTTCTTTGGCGCTACTGGTCGGCTCGGATGTTGCCTCATACTTCCTTGGTTAACCGTGAGCGCGAAAGGCTATGTCATTGTGGTTGAATACTGGTATTCATGAATGACTGAAAGTGCCATGGGGTGAGTATCTCAGTGGAACCGGGGTGGCGCCGAGTCGCCGTGGTGGCTGATGCGGTGTGAGCTGGGTGCTCACGCTGTTGCTCGCGAATGAGGTGGACGTGCCCGGCGTGCAACTGGGGATCAATCCGGCTCTGCGCATCTGAGGGTGTAGGTGCGGGTCGCGGGGTGGGCGAACTTGGATTCCGTGACACAATCTGTCCGACGTGACCTCGGGACCGCCGCGCTACACCACGATCGAGGACTCAACTTTTCAATGCGGCGATGGCTGTGCTTCTGCAGGTTCGCATGCAGTCCTCTCATGAGGAGTTCTCCAAGTCCTCCTCCGTGCTCGTACGCCGCCCGAGGCGCCAACGAACCCCATGAGTCTCGATCGTCAACGTCGGCAGAGGTCGTCGGCGGATGAGGCTGGGTCGATAGGTCACTCGTCCTTCGCCCTGCAGGTAGGCGCGCGCTATGTAGGCGAGGTTCCGCAGCTCCGCCTCCTTCTCAGTCTCGTCATCGCCGTAGTCGAAGCGCCTGGTGCCTACGTCGAGGTCGCTGACATGGAACTCGAACCACTCGTAACTTGCTGCAAGGGAGGCATGGCGCTCTTGATCGTCCAGAGTTCTGGCGCTACTCAACCGCAGACGGTACGCACTAGGGGCCTCGCGGTCATCCTCTTCCCGGCGGAAGACGGATCGGTCGAAGACGTCATCCACAACGCGATGGAGCACTGCTCTGATGTCGACGGGCACACCCTCAGTGTGACATCAGGCCTCCTTGCGGACGGCTCTCCCGATGCCCCTTTCCGGGCGGGATAGGAGCTTCCTGCTCAGCCGTCTTGCCGTAGGGGTGGGTCACGCCGCCGGATGAAGTGTGGCCAGACTCAGCAGCCGGGAGACACCAAAGAGCGGAACCTTAGTGTGGTTGTCACGGTGGGGTATACCCAAAAGCGACAGTCACCCGCGAGGCATCGCCCCTGTACCAAAAGGTCCAATCCCGGATTTTGGCACATGACTCGGCTAGGGTCTTAGACGTGAACGAAACACACCGCGCCCCGGGCCAGCGCGTCGCATACCTGCGGGTGTCGTCGGCCGGCCAGAACCTTGCGCGCCAGCTCGAGGCGGTGGGGGAGTGCGATCAGACCTTCACCGAGAAGCAGTCCGGCAAGAGCGCGAAGGACCGCCCGGAGCTTCAGGCCCTGATCCGGCACGTCCGCCGCGGCGACCTCGTTGTCGTCGCCTCCATGGATCGCTTGGCCCGCTCGGTGATCGACCTCAACGACATCGTCCAGCAGATCACCGGAGATCCTGCCGAACACACCGAGCAACAGCCACGCAAGGGTGCGAGCATCGAGTTCCTCAAGGAGCGGCTAACCTTCGAGCCCGGGCATGCGGATGCGATGGCTGCGTTTCAGCTGAACATGATGGGCGCGTTCGCGCAGTTCGAACGCGAGCTCATCCGCCAGCGCCAGGCCGAGGGCATCGCCGCCGCGAAGAAGCGCGGCGTCTACAAAGGCCGGCCCCGCACCCTCGAGAGCGACCAGGTCCGCTCCGTCCGTAACGCCGCCCTCGCCGGCACCCCGAAAGTCCAAATCGCGCGTGAACACGGCATCAGCCGATCCACGCTGTACCGCTATCTCGAGAATCCCCAGCTACCCCTCCAAGCGACGGAGCAACCGTGAGGTGGATGTCGAGCGCACGTTGGGTCAAGCTAGGAGTGGGCCTGTTCGCCGTGGCATACCTGCAGGAACGAACAAGACTGCAGAGTCGATGTGGGATCTGACGACCAAGAGGACGTCTTATTCGGTCCCAGAACAGTCGTTTCGTTGTCCGCCATCCAGCCGCCGATGCAGCAAGCTCGCCATACCTAGGTACTCGAGAGCTACCCAAGGGTCTTCGTCAGTTGCGAGCTCGTGTGCCTTCGGGTTGCGGACGGCCTGTACGACTCCGCGGAAGATCGCCAGGTAGCCCTCGCGCTCATCTACCCCGCTCCGCCCTGACGAGGTTGCTAGATTGATCTTGGGCACCGGGCCGCCAAGCGCCTCGCCCACCAGCGCGACCCCCGACTTGTCAGCGCCAGTCATGCGGCGCAGCCGCACCTCGAGCGACTTAAAAGCCTCGGCGACGGCCTGCGAGTGATGGCCGTCGGCGAACAGGTCGCTCGCCACCTGCGCCACCTCAGAATGAAGGTGCTCGATCGAGAGACGGCGCACGGGAGCTACTCGCACTGCCGGCGCCGCGCCCCACACCACCTTCGTATGCCGCATGTCCTCTGGTCCGAAGTCGTTGACGTGCACTTCAGAGGCCTGCTTGCGGTCGGTTCCGCCGCGGGGATCTGAGAACTCGACGATGTCGCCCTCATAGATAGGGGTCGCAATGTCGAAGAAGCCGCTCTTGGCCTGAATTAAGGCTTCGGCCTCGATTCGTACTTCATCTTCGGAGCCTTCGAGGTGAACGATGGTCACTTGCTTTGTGCCGAGATCGCGGAACATGGAGGGTGCGGGCATCAGGATCCCTTCGTGGCAGGTTGGTCTTCAGCTAACGGTACGCAGTACCACCGACACCCTCGATCCGGCCAGCCGACTCCTCATGACCGCCTGACCCAAGAGCCGGCACTCCAAGGAACTTCACCGGCCGAAATCGCGGTAACTCGTCGACAAGGGCAGGCACTCGTACCGGCAAGCGACGTCATGCACCTCGTGATCCTCCTTGGCCTGCTAGTACGCTCATGAGAGGTCACTACTCGAGGGAGATTCATGGCGAAGGCGCTGTCGTTGAACGAGATACGGCGGCGTGCTGCGCAGTTCGTAGTGGACTGGCGCGACGAGCCTGGGGATGAGCGTCAGCAGGCGCAGTCGTTCATTCGGGACCTGCTGCGGGTCTTCGGGATTACGAGCACGAAGGCTGCGCTGTACGAGAAGCGTGCGAAGCGCTCCTCAACCGGGCATCGCGGGTATATCGATGCTCTCGTGCCTGGGTTGTGTGCGATCGAGATGAAGTCCGCCGGCAAGGACCTCGAGGTAGCCGAGCGCCAGGCGCTGGACTACATCGACGACCTCACTGACGTGGAGACCCCGCGCTGGGTCATCTCCAGCAACTTCACCCAGTTCCGGGTCCTGGACCTCCAAGCTCCCGACGGCGCCGACACGCACACCTTCACCCTCGAAGAGCTGCCGGCCAACTCCGACCTGCTGGCGTTCCTGGCCGGCTACCAGACCAGCTCCTTCGGTAGCCAGCAGCAGGAGGAGGCCTCGGTCAAGGCTGCCCAGATCATGGCGGACCTGTACGAAGCGCTGTCAGAGTCCGGCTACGACGACCACGATGCATCGGTGTTCCTCGTGCGGGTGCTGTTCTGCCTATACGCGGACGACGCCGGCGTGTGGGGCGAGCGTGACCAGTTCTATGAGTTCCTCGAGCAGCGCACCAGCGAGGACGGCTCCGACCTTGGACCGCAGCTGGCGATGCTGTTCCAGGCCATGAACCGCGACACCGCCAAGCGGCAGCGCAACCTCGATGAGTCCATCGCCCGGTTCCCCTACGTCAACGGCGGCATCTTCGCTGAGCCCGCCTCAATCCCCTCGTTCGACTCCGGCATGCGCGAACTGCTCCTGCAAGCCTGCGCGTTCAACTGGTCCGCGATCTCACCGGCCATCTTCGGATCCCTATTCCAGGCCGTGAAGGACTCCCAGGCCCGTCGCGAGCTCGGCGAGCATTACACGACCGAAACGAACATCCTCAAGACCATCCAGCCACTGTTCCTCGACGAGCTCCGCGGCCGATTCACCGACGCCGTTCACGACACCGGCAAGCTCAAGCGACTCCGCGCCGACCTCGGTCAGCTGCGCATCCTCGACCCCGCCTGCGGCTGCGGAAACTTCCTCGTCGTCGCCTACCGTGAGCTACGCGCCCTGGACCTCGACATCCTCAAGCGCCTCCACGAGCTCGGCGACACCAGCTGGCAGTCACCGACCGCGTTCTTCCTCAAGGAAGATCTCCCGGTCACCCTGGATCACTTCGCCGGGATCGAGATCGAGGAGTGGCCAGCCCGGATCGCCTCGACTGCCCTGCACCTGGTCGACCACCAGGCCAACCAAGCCATGGAACTCGCTCTAGGGAAGGCGCCAGACCCGCTGCCGTTGGACCGGATCGAGACCATTCACGTCCACAACGCCCTGCGCGCAGATTGGTCTCGGATCTTCCCCGCCTCGCCGCGAGTGATGATCGTGGGCAACCCGCCCTTCATCGGCCACACGACGAAAACCCGCGACCAAGTCGAAGACCTCAAAGCGGTCTGGGGTGAGGACTACGACGGCTACCTCGACTACGTCACCGCCTGGTACAAGAAGGCAGCGGACTACTTCCACTACACCCGCGGGGGACGATTCGCCTTCGTCTCCACCAACTCCATCGCTCAGGGCCTCCCCGTCGCCGCCCTGTTCAAACCCATCCTCGAAGCCGGCTGGCGCATCCGCTTCGCCCACCAGACCTTCGCGTGGACCTCCGAAGCTCCCGGACTTGCTCACGTCCACTGCGTCATCGTCGGCTTCGACAAGCACGAGAAGACTCCCGCAGCGCTCTACAGCTACGACACCCCGAAGGGACAGCCCGAACAGAAACCCGCGCGCAGCATTAACCCCTACCTTGTCGACGGACCGAGCGCGTATATCGCCAAGCGGTCCAAACCACTCAGCCCCGAGCTGCCCCCGGTTCAGTACGGGTCGATGCCCAACGATGGCGGCCACCTGCTTGTGGGTCCGGAAGGCTATCCGGAGCTGTCGCTGGACCCTGCCGCGAGCAAGTACCTCCGCAGGTTCGTTGGCGCGCGGGAACTCATTCGCGGGACCCCAAGATGGTGCCTCTGGCTGGAGAATCTGGATCCCACCGATCTGAAGCCCACAGGGCTGCTTCGTGGCCGCATAGAGGCCGTTCGCAGCTACCGAGAGGCGTCCCGCCGGGCTGCAACGAGCAAGCTAGCTGCCACTCCCAGCTTGTTCGGGGAGCGCCGCCAACCGAGGGTCCCGTACGTCTGCATACCTCGCCACTTTTCTGAGACCCGCCGGTTTGCGACCGTCGCCCACTTCGGGCCTGAGGTCATCGCCGGCGATGCGAACTTCACCGCCGAAGACCCAACCGGGTACCTGTTTGCGATCATCAGTAGCTCGATGTTCATGGCTTGGCAGCGCGCCACTGGCGGTCGCATCAAATCTGACCTCCGATTCTCTGCCACCGTCGTCTGGAACAACCTCCCCCTGCCCGAGGTGAGTGACACCGTTCGAGCAAAGATAATCGCTGCAGGCGCCGCCGTGCTCGACGCACGTGCCCTACATCCAGGGCGGTCCCTGGCAGACCACTACAACCCCCTTGCCATGGACCCCACACTCCTGAAGGCACACGATGCCTTGGACCGAGTCGTCGACAAGGCCTTCGGGGCCAGGAAGACCCTGCGCACCGAGGAAGAGCGCCAAGAGGTGCTATTCAAGCGCTACACCGAACTGACGGGAGCCTGAGGAGCGATGGCGGCCACTGCGGACATGAGCCCGGAGGGTCTTCCCCGGTATACCGAACTGATCCTGCCTGTCCTGATGGCTGTGCAGACTCTCGGCGGATCGGGAAAGGCTCGAGAGGTGCGAGAGGAGGTGCTGGCAACGCTGCCTGGCGCCGACGACATGGTCGCGGTGATGTACCCCAACAAGCCGTCCTCGTCTGTGCTCGAGGACCGCGTGGAGTGGGCACGGTGGACAGCGAAGAACATCGGCGCGCTCGATCAACCTGCCCGCGGGGTCTCCTCCCTGACCACATTCGGCCACGAGCTGCTGCGGATGCCGCTCAGCGATGCAGCGGCGAGGGTGGTCGAGATCGACCGGGAGAAACGCCGCGAGTACCGCCAGCGCCACGCAGCCACTCCCGACCCCCCGGAGATAGCGGACAGCTCGGAGGAGAACGCTGGGGACGCCCCGGTCGATGCGGAGGCGGCACGCTTCGACACCGCCGACGAAGTCTCCGACATCAGCTGGCGCGACACTCTCCTCACGCGCCTGCACCAGCTGACCCTGAATCGCCCCGGGTCTGGTGGAGGCTCTGATCCCACGGGAGGATGAGGAGCATGGCAGCACCGAGGAAGTACCCCGATGAACTTCGGGAGAGGGCCACGAGGATGGCCGTGGACGCGCGGCGGGA
>NZ_ML133872.1 GCF_003994255.1 Brachybacterium paraconglomeratum
ACCTCGCGGCCTATGCCGGCATCGCGCCGGTCACGCGAAGATCCGGAACCTCGATCCGCGGGGAGTTTCCCGCTCGATCAGGCAACAAACGACTGAAGAACGCACTGTTCTACTCCGCCTGGGTCGCCTCGAACCACGACCCGATCTCCAAGGCTTACTACGATCGGAAACGAGCCCAGGGCAAGCGCCACAACGCCGCCGTGATCTGCCTGGCACGCCGCCGCTGCAACGTCATCTTCGCCATGCTCCGCGACGGCACCTACTACCAGCCACCCACCAACGCCCCGACACCCGAGCCAGCCGCCCTCGCGGCTTGACTCGGAACATAGGGACACCCCCCATCGAGTACGAGACCATCATGAACCCGACCGTCAGCCTGGCGACCTAACCCCAGCTGACATCAGTCCCGTCCCAACGGGTCTACTCTCACTGGCACGAGCGAACGTGACGGCCGCCGCGACGAGAGCGGGGCTGCGCCCGACTATGCGCAGTCCCACGACGTCGCCTCGGCGCCGGGCGCCTCCGATCGCCTTTCGAAGAGCGCCACATGGTCGCCGCCTCCACTTCATGCCGTGGTTCTCCCACTTCGGCCCGGGGATGCCGAAAGGCCATGCCGACAGCAGGGGTCTCGTCGGCTTGGCAGATCGCGTGCGTACCGACTACGAGCGCGGCGAAACGATATCCGAGCCGTGTAGCGTGCACAGAATCACGCCGTCGCCGGTGAGTCCGAGAAGCCTCTCGGCCGCGGAGAGCAGATCGATCAGCGCCTCCGAGTGCGCGAGGGAATAGACCGAGGCGCGCCCCTCGGGGCGGACGGTGACCATACCGGTGTCGCGTAGACATATCAGATGCTTCGAGACCGTGCTCTGCGACAGACCCAAGTGCTGGGTGAGGTCAACCACGCGGTGCTCACCGAGCTGCAAATGATGGAGGATGATCAGCCGGTTCGGGTCGCTGAAGCTATGGAAAAGGCTCGCCGCCGGCATCATCGCATCCGCCGTGACGGCTCCGGGGTCGATGCCGTGCATCCGCACCTGGTCCTCCAGGGATGTCATCGCCATTCGGCAATAATAGTCACGACTGTTCACCAAGTCGAGCACGTTGCGCATGGTTGGGTTGTCTATGTAACATCGCTGTATGACGATGACATCGAGCAGCATGACAATCATTCTCGCCTTCACTCCGGGAGTGGGTGCCAGATGAGTACTGGACACAGTCACGGGCCCGCAGTCGAAGAGGTGGGAGGACACCCCGGCGACTTCCGTGCGCGACTGTGGATCGCCTTCGGCATCACCGCGACTATCGTCGTGGCCCAGGCTGCGGGTTCGATCCTCACCGGGAGCCTCGCACTGCTGACGGACACCGCGCATGCGATCACTGACGCCTCGGGCCTGCTCGTCGCGCTCATCGCCGCCACGTTGATGCTCAAGCCCACCACCTCACGGCGCACGTGGGGCTTCCGCCGGATCGAGGTCATCGCCGCACTGGGGCAGGCGACCCTGCTGCTCGTGGTCGGCACCTACGCCGCGATCGAAGGCATCCGCCGCTTGTTCCAGCCGCCGGAGGTGCCCGCCACCGAGCTGCTGATCTTCGGCATCGTCGGCCTGCTCGCGAACATCGTCGCCATCGCCGTCCTGTCCTCCAGTAGGGGCGCGAACTTCAACATGCGCGCGGCGTTCCTCGAAGTCCTCAACGACGCTTTGGGGTCTCTCGGTGTGATCGTCGCGGCGATCGTGATCGCCACCACAGGCTTTCAGCAGGCCGACGCCATCGCAGGATTGTTCATCGCCGCCCTCATCGTCCCGCGTGCCTTCACTCTCATGCGCGAGACCACGGCTGTGCTCATGGAGTTCACCCCGAAAGGGCTCGACCTTGACCAGGTCCGCCAGCACATCCTGGAGCTGGAGCACGTCACCGACGTCCACGACGTGCACGCCTCCACGGTCGCCACGGGGCTACCCACGATCACCGCGCACATCGTCGTGGAGGACGAATGCTTCACCGACGGCCATGCCGCCGACGTGCTCCACGACATCAAGGAATGCGTCGCCAGCCACTTCGACATCGCCGTGCACCACTCGACCTTCCAAGTCGAGACCGCTCACATCAGTGATCACGAGCAGGCCGCGGTGAGACATCCGTAGCTGAAGCGCCCTGGGTTTCGTTCCGTGGTTAGACGGTCGCGGGCGCGGTCGCCGCGGGGTGAGTGTAGGTCGCTTCGACCTCGGCCGGGGTGCGGTAGCCGAGAACTTCGTGGATCCGGCGTGTGCTCCACCAGTGGGCCCAGGCCATCGTCGCGATCTCCACGTCCGAGACTGAGCCCCAGACGCGCCTTGAGTAGATGAGCTCGGTCTTGTAGAGACCATCCACCGCGTCAGCCAGCGCATTATCGTAGCTACCTCTCGCGGTTCCGACTGACGCCTTCACGCCAGCAGTCGTGAGAGCGTCGGAGTAGGCGAGAGAAAAATATTGAACGCCACGGTCCGAGTGATGAATGAGTCCATCCCGTGCCCGATGAGCACCGGTGGAGATCAGCGCTTGCTCCAACGCGAGGAGCGGAAGTGATTCCGTATGCAGGCTGGATGCTACCGCCCAGCCCACGATTCTGCGCGTGCACACGTCGGTGATGAACGCGGTGTAACAGAATCCCGTCGGAAGGTGAACATAGGTGATGTCCGCGACCCACAACTGGTGCGGGCTCTCGGCCGCGAACTTCCGCTCCACGAGGTCCGGGTGATGGCCCGGCTCCCCCGATGGGCAGGTCGTGTCTGGCTTTCTGCCTCGCGGAACACCGTGCAGTCGGGCGAGGCGCATCAGTCGGGCGACCTGGTCTTGGCCCACGTCCCAGCCGGCCCGGCGCTTGGCATGCCACATCTTCCTCACCCCGTAGACACCGTATTTCTCCTGATGGATCTTCGTGAACTCGGTGAGCAAGGTGGCGTCTCTGAGATCGCGGGCTGAGGTGGGACGCGTTTTCGTTACGCGGCAGCCGCGGGACGTGATGAACCCACATTCTGTCGCACCAAGGATGTGACAGATGGCCTCGACCCCGAACTTCTCACGATGTATGTCGATGAACGCGGTCATTTCGTTGTGGGGCGGTCGAGTTCCGCTGCGAAGAACGCTGAGGCGGCTTTCAGGATCTCGTTAGCGCGTCTCGCCTCGGCGAGTTTCCGCCGGAGGCGGTGGTTCTCCTCCTCGAGCGGCTCTCCGGAGCCGGTCGGTTCCGTGGGGGCTGTAATGGTTGCACCAGATCCGCAGGGTTTCGGTGCCGACGCCGAGCTGTGGTGCGACGGCGCGGATCGATGCTGCGCGGGGACCACCCTCTCGAGCTTGGCGGTCGTAGACCATGCGCACAGCGCGGTCACGCAGCTCTGGGCTGAACTTCTTGGGCATGCTCCGTGAATCGGCCCAGGTTCTCTGCCGCTACTTTGCGGGTTCGGGCTCTCGGGTGAGGGCCTCGTAGTGGAGCGTCTCGGACTCTACCGGGGTGAGCATCCCGAGGGAGCCGTGGAGGCGCCGGTTGTTGTACCAGTCGACCCAGCCGGCGGTCGCGTACTCGACGTCCGCGAGGGTCCGGAACGGGTCTGAGTGGAAGACGGTGGTGCGGATGCACTCGGTCTTGTAGAGCCCGTTGATCGTCTCCATCAGGGCGTTGTCATACGCGTCGCCGACGGTCCCGATCGACGGGGCGATGCTCTCGAGGGCGAGGTGCTCGGTCAGTCGAATGGCGGTGTATTGCGACCCAGCGTCGCTGTGATGGATCAAGTTCCCTGGTGAGACTGGGTTTCCTTCCCTCTCGCGTTGCCAGAGCGCGATGCGCAGCGGCGTCATGACGAGGTCGACCTTCCTGCTCGTCGAGGCGTGCCAGAGAAACTGTCAAGACCTGTGGATCGGTGTTCCGCTACCCGACCGAGGGGTTGCTGGCCGGCGCTGTGAGCGCCGGTCACTCGGACCGGAATTGTTCCCCAGTCATCGCCTTCGTCTGCTCGTACTTCTTGCGGATGTCGGCTTGGGTGTCTCCTTCGACCCACGGGCGCTCTAGCACGACAAGGGCGGCCCAGTAGACCACGGTGGTGACAGCCATCGTGATCAGAGCCCCGGAGGACGCTGGCCCGAAGAGCAGTCCGATGAGGAAGCTGATCGGCAACGGAAGTACGGCGACAATCGCCGTCATCGGGACGCTTCCGGGGTCCGGGTGCCGGTGACGGAGAACGAAGATTCGCTCCACGCCGGTCGTGGCAAGCTCGACGGCGACCATCACGACCACAGCCGTGATGATCGCCGTTCCAGCAGGAAAGCTTGCAGTCCACCCAGTCAGACCCAGCCCCCATAGCAGCAGTGCAATTGCGACAACCTTGACCGCCCCAGTCGCAAGATGCCCCGTGAGGGCGAAGGAGAACGCCGGGGGAATGAAGTCGCTGACATCGCTGTTATCTGCCATCAAAGTGGATTCCTTCGGGTCAACGAACGGGTCAGAGAGAGCAGGCGGAGACGACGCCGCCCACTCCGAGAATGCCTTGGAGCACTGTGACCGCTTCTTCGCCGATCTCTGCGGCGGCAGCTCCGGAACGGATCGCCGTCCAGATCCCTCGGACTCCACCCCAGATCGCGCGGGCCCGTCGAATCCAGCCGACGACCTTTGCCACCGGGATCCCGTACTCGATAATCAAAGGAACGATGGCTGCGGCGCAGGCGGCCACGTTGAATGCTGGGGCGACCTCGCCCGGGGGAACCGACTGTGTGCTGGGCAGGTGAGCCCTGAGCTCAGCTTCGTAATTGGGGTAGGTGTTCGGGTCGGCCTCCTGCAGCTCCGGGGGAAGCTGTGCCAGAGCCGCTTCGAACGCCTCGAGGTCGGCATCGGTCATCGCCGGTGCGGACGTCGAAGTGGACTCGTTTGGCTTCGGCGCTTCGGCCAGGGCAGTGGCCCCAAGGGGAGCCATCGCGGCGGCGGCCCCGACGAACGTTGCGGTGAAGAACTTTCGGCGATCCATGATTCCTCCGGTTGACGGTTGCTTGCGCGATGCGGGCGAGCCCCATTCCGCGAGCTCGCGCGCACCTACTTGGATAACGAACAACGTGATCTATGTCAAAGCGTGGCGGTTGAGACGCTGACTACCGGGCGGTAGGTAAGACAACGGGTGACGTCGCACCTCGAGCCTGCATGTCCAGCCCTATAGCTCGGTGCATCAAGCCGCCTGTTGGCGGTCTCCTGGCCGATGATCGGTCTGGTCGTCGGGGCGTTCGACGAGGCGGCCTTTCTCGAAGGTAGCGCCGGCTCGGACGAGGGCGACCAGGTGGGGAGCGTTCACGGCCCGCCAGCGGGTCTGAGCGGACTCGATCAGCTTGAATGCCATCGCGACGCCGGCGGCGCGGGAGCCGGGACCCTTGGTCACGCGCTGGCGCAGCCGCACGGTGGCGAACGTGGACTCGATCGGGTTGGTCGTCCTGAGGTGGATCCAGTGCTCGGCGGGGTAGTCGTAGAACTCCAGCAGCACGGCGAGGTCGTCGGTGATCTTCGCGACGGCCTTGGGCCACTTGGCCCCGTACTCGTCGGCGAAGTTCTTCGCGGCCGTCTCGGCATGGGCACGGTCCTCGGCCTGCCAGATCTCGGCCAGGGCCTTCTTCGCCCCGGGCTGGGCGGACTTGGGCAGCGCGGACAGGACGTTTCCGATCTTGTGGAACCAGCACCGCTGCTCGCGAGTGGTGGGGAAGACGTCGCGGACCGCAGACCAGAACCCCAGCGCGCCGTCGCCGATCGCGAGCACCGGGGCGGCCATCCCGCGGCGCTTGCAGTCACGCAGCAGATCGGCCCACGACTCCGCAGACTCGCGGAACCCGTCGGCCAGGGCGATCAGCTCCTTGCGGCCATCGGCACGCACCCCGATCATCACCAGCAGGCAGACCCTGTCCTGAGACAGCCGCACGGTGAGGTGGATCCCATCGACCCAGACATAGACGTAGTCCGTGCCGGCCAAGGACCGGGTGTTGAACGCCGTCGCCTCGTCCTGCCACTGGCCGGTCAGCCGGGTGATCGTCGCGGGCGACAGGCCTGCGCTGGTGCCCAGGAACTGCTCCAGCGCAGGAGCGAAATCGTTGCTGGACAGCCCGTGCAGGTACAACAGCGGCAGCACCTCCGCCACCTGCGGCGACTTGCGGGCCCAGGCGGGCAGAATCGCCGAGGCGAACCGACGTCGCTCCCCGGCCTCGTCGGTGCGCTTGTCGTTGACCCGCGGAGCACGGACCGGCACCGCGCCCGCCGCGGTGGTCACCTCGCGCGGTTCGTGGTGACCGTTGCGGACCACCAGCCGGTGGCCGTCGGCGTCGACCTCATCGGCCGCGGCATCGACGTAGGCGGCGACCTCGGCCTGCAGCGCCGCCGCGAGCATCTGCCGCGCCCCGTCACGGGCAAGCGCGTCGAGCACCGACTCGCCGGACGGGTTCGCCCCGTTCTGATTGGCCTCGTCGGAGTCGGGGACTATCTTGAGCATCGGGCGTACCTTCCCGAACCAGCGAGCCAACGCCGGTCCTTGATCAGAACTGCTTCGTCTAGAAGATCATCCTCGGGAAGGTGCGCCCCTTGCACGCCCCCTCGCCGAGAGTCATCCACAGGTTCTGATCATTCCTCGGCGTGCCAGCCGACGATTCGTTGGGCGAACACGTCCACGACGAACGCGACGTAGACGAACCCCGCCCAGGTGCGGACGTAGGTGAAGTCGGTGACCCACACCCGGTTCGGAGCCGCAGCGGTGAAGTCCCGATTCAGCAGGTCACCAGCCCGCTTCCCGTCCGGATCGGAGATCGTGGTGCGCAGCTTCTTCGACCGCCGCACACCCTCCAGGCCGAGAGTGTGCATCACCCGGTCCACCGCCCCGCGAGACGTCCCAGCGAGGCCGGGGCGACGGCGAAGCAGAGCGACCCATTTCCTCCGCCCATACAGGCCCTCCGGCGTCATCTGCAGCTGCCCGGTGACGAGGTTGACTGTCCAGGCGAGGTCGCGGATCTTGTCCTCCACCAGGGCGTCTGTGACCGTGCGCTCTGCGATGCGGGCCGGACGTTTCCACGCCCGGTAGGTGCGTGCAGCAACTCTAAAGCCCTGCTGGCGCAGGACGCGGAGGATCGACTCGACTGCATACCCGTCGGCTCTCATCTCATCGATGAACGCGCAGATCAGCGGTTGCGGGGGTCGAGCTCCCCCGCGAAGAGAATCGACGCCCGGCGCAGGATCTCGTTGTCCTCCCGCAACCTTTTGACCTCGCTCTTGAGGCGTTTGACCTCGGCAGACTCCTCGCTCGTGACGCCGGGACGGGACCCGTCGTCGACCTCGGCCTGCGCCAGCCAGCGCCGCACGGACCCCCGCGAGACGCCTCCTGGCGCGCCACCGCGGCGGTGGCCGCCGTGAGGGTGGGGTACTCCTGCTGGTGCTCTCGCACGAGCCGCACGCACCTCGCGCGCAGCTGGGATCGATCTTCTTCGGCATGCTGTCCATCCTTCCGGACTCAAACAGCAGCGGCATCAAACCCTGGGCCGATTCACCTTGGCTGAAGCGGAGACGGGGGCTCTTGCTCCGGTGGACTGCTGGCAGCGCGTCAGCCACCGACGTGCGATGGCGTAGTGGCTAGGCGGGTAGTTGGGTCCCGCATAGTGGTGTAGCGCGGTGGCCCGTCGTGATCGTCTCGGACGCAGACGCTGTTGCCGGCGCGGAGTACGACCGGCCCAGCGCCGGTCGTTCTGCGCAGCACAATGGCTTTCGCCACCGCGATCTCGACACTCGCGTCGGCACGAGCGATGTCGCCGTTCCTAAGCTTCGCACTGGCACCTACTTCCCCGAGTGGCTGCTCGAGCGGCGCAAGCGCGCCGAGACCGCGCCAATCACGGTCGTCGCGGACTGCTATCTCGCCGGTGTCTCCACGCGTCGCATGAATAAGCTCGTGAAGACCCTGGGCATCAACAGCCTCTCGTAGTCGCAGGTCAGCAGGATGGCGGAGTCGTTGGCCGAGCACGTCGAGCAGTTCCGCCACCGTCCCCCGGAACGAGGCCGGGCCGTTCACGTTCGTCTCCGCCGACGCGCTGACGATGAAGGTCCGTGAGGGTGGGCGCGTGATCAACGCCGTCGTCCTGCTCGCGACCGGAGTGAACGGGGATGGGCACCGCGAGGTGCTCGGCATGCGGGTCGCAACGTCCGAGATTGGAGCTGCGTGGAACGGCTTCTTCGCCGACCTCGTCGCCCGCGGCCTCGCCGGGGGCCGCCTGGTCACCAGCGACGCGCATGCGGGGCTGGTCGAAGCGATCGCTGCGCATCTTCCCGGGGGGGGTGTCCCTATGTTCCGAGTCAAGCCGCGAGGGCGGCTGGCTCGGGTGTCGGGGCGTTGGTGGGTGGCTGGTAGTAGGTGCCGTCGCGGAGCATGGCGAAGATGACGTTGCAGCGGCGGCGTGCCAGGCAGATCACGGCGGCGTTGTGGCGCTTGCCCTGGGCTCGTTTCCGATCGTAGTAAGCCTTGGAGATCGGGTCGTGGTTCGAGGCGACCCAGGCGGAGTAGACCAGTGCGTTCTTCAGTCGTTTGTTGCCTGATCGAGCGGGAAACTCCCCGCGGATCGAGGTTCCGGATCTTCGCGTGACCGGCGCGATGCCGGCATAGGCCGCGAGGT
>NZ_ML133873.1 GCF_003994255.1 Brachybacterium paraconglomeratum
CACAAAGAATGTTGTTGTAAGTCATCGGCCATTAGTACCAGTCAGCTCCACACATTGCTGTGCTTCCACATCTGGCCTATCAACCCAGTCATCTACTGGGGGCCTCACACACCTCAAGGGTGCAAGGATATCTCATCTCGAAGCAGGCTTCCCGCTTAGATGCTTTCAGCGGTTATCCCTTCCCGACGTAGCCAACCAGCCATGCCCTTGGCAGAACAACTGGCACACCAGAGGTCAGTCCATCCCGGTCCTCTCGTACTAGGGACAGGACTTCTCAAATATCCAACGCGCGCAGCGGATAGGGACCGAACTGTCTCACGACGTTCTAAACCCAGCTCGCGTACCGCTTTAATAGGCGAACAGCCTAACCCTTGGGACCAACTCCAGCCCCAGGATGCGACGAGCCGACATCGAGGTGCCAAACCATGCCGTCGATATGAGCTCTTGGGCAAGATCAGCCTGTTATCCCCGGGGTACCTTTTATCCGTTGAGCGACACCCATTCCACAATGAGGTGCCGGATCACTAGTTCCTGCTTTCGCACCTGCCCGACATGTCTGTCTCGCAGTCAAGCTCCCTTGTGCACTTACACTCAACACCTGATTGCCAACCAGGCTGAGGGAACCTTTGAGCGCCTCCGTTACTCTTTAGGAGGCAACCGCCCCAGTTAAACTACCCATCAGACACTGTCCCTGATCCGGATCACGGACCGAGGTTAGGAATCCAGAACGACCAGAGTGGTATTTCAACAATGACTCCACACTCACTGGCGTGAATGCTTCCCAGTCTCCCACCTATCCTACACAAGCCGTCCCGAACACCAATATCAAACTATAGTAAAGGTCCCGGGGTCTTTCCGTCCTGCTGCGCGTAACGAGCATCTTTACTCGTAATGCAATTTCGCCGAGTTCGCGGTTGAGACAGTGGAGAAGTCGTTACGCCATTCGTGCAGGTCGGAACTTACCCGACAAGGAATTTCGCTACCTTAGGATGGTTATAGTTACCACCGCCGTTTACTGGGGCTTAAATTCTCAGCTTCGAACTCCGAAGAGCTCTAACCGGTCCTCTTAACCTTCCAGCACCGGGCAGGCGTCAGTCCGTATACAGCGTCTTACGACTTCGCACGGACCTGTGTTTTTAGTAAACAGTCGCTTCTCCCTGGTCTCTGCGGCCCTCTCCGCTCTCACGGATCGGGCCCCCCTTCTCCCGAAGTTACGGGGGCATTTTGCCGAGTTCCTTAACCACGATTCTCTCGAACGCCTCGGTATTCTCTACCTGATCACCTGAGTCGGTTTAGGGTACGGGCGACCGTATTCGTCACGCCGGAACTTTTCTAGGCAGTACAGGATCACTCACCTACGCCCATACGGGATCCCCATCACGTCTCACCCTCATGGCCCCAGCATTACCCGGGGCCGGGCTGCACGCTTAGACGGACTATTCCATTAAGTCCGCGGAAGCTACCTCTCTGCGTCATCCCACGCGCTGACCTACTACGACCTTGGTTCCCAGCCTCACCATCATCCACACCCCGAAGGGCACGGTGACAGCTCGGGTGGTTAGCATCAATCGCCTCGGTATGGGTCCTCCTACGATCGGTTCGGGAATATCAACCCGATGTCCATCGACTACGCCTGTCGGCCTCGCCTTAGGTCCCGACTAACCCAGGGCGGATAAACCTGGCCCTGGAACCCTTGATCAATCGGCGGACGGGTTTCTCACCCGTCTTTCGCTACTCATGCCTGCATTCTCACTCGTACAGCCTCCACCACTGGGTTCCCCCGCGGCTTCACCGGCTGTACGACGCTCCCCTACCCACCCAGGACCAAATCCTGAGTGACACAGCTTCGGCGGTGTGCTTGAGCCCCGCTACATTGTCGGCGCAGAATCACTTGACCAGTGAGCTATTACGCACTCTTTCAAGGGTGGCTGCTTCTAAGCCAACCTCCTGGTTGTCTCAGCAACTCCACATCCTTTTCCACTTAGCACACGCTTAGGGGCCTTAGCTGATGTTCTGGGCTGTTTCCCTCTCGACTATGAAGCTTATCCCCCACAGTCTCACTGCTGCGCTCTCACGTACCGGCATTCGGAGTTTGGCTAAGGTCAGTAACCCGGTGGGGCCCATCGCCTATCCAGTGCTCTACCTCCGGTACGAAACACGCAACGCTGCACCTAAATGCATTTCGGGGAGAACCAGCTATCACGAAGTTTGATTGGCCTTTCACCCCTATCCACAGGTCATCCCCTCCATTTTCAACTGAAGTGGGTTCGCGCCTCCACGCGGTCTTACCCGCGCTTCACACTGCCCATGGATAGATCACTTCGCTTCGGGTCTAGAGCCGGCGACTGAACGCCCCGTTCAGACTCGCTTTCGCTACGGCTACCCCACACGGGTTAACCTCGCCACCGACCACTAACTCGCAGGCTCATTCTTCAAAAGGCACGCCGTCACCCCTCAAGGCTCCGACGGATTGTAAGCGCACGGTTTCAGGTACTATTTCACTCCCCTCCCGGGGTGCTTTTCACCTTTCCCTCACGGTACTTGTCCGCTATCGGTCACAAGGTAGTATTCAGGCTTACCAGGTGGTCCTGGCAGATTCACACCGGATTTCACGGGCCCGGTGCTACTCGGGAACAGCGTCACGCCGCGCACTGGTTTCGTCTACGGGGGTCACACCCTCTACGCCACCGCACTCACCACGGCTTCGACTACCACTGCGCGTACACGTCGCAAGGCCGGCAGACCCTGCTGACACGTCCCACAACCCCTGACCTGCAACCCCTGCCGGGTATCACACAGACCAGGTTTAGCCTCCTCCGCTTTCGCTCGCCACTACTCACGGAATCACTATTTGTTTTCTCTTCCTGCGGGTACTGAGATGTTTCACTTCCCCGCGTTCCCTCCACACTGCCTATACATTCAGCAGCGGGTACCACGACATGACTCGTGGTGGGTTTCCCCATTCGGACATCCTCGGATCACAGTTCGGTTGTCAACTCCCCGAGGCTTAACGCAGACTCCCACGTCCTTCGTCGGCTCCTTGTGCCAAGGCATCCACCGTGCGCCCTTTAAAACTTACGGCAACACAAAGACACTTTGCGCTTAAAAATTGCTTACAAGATGCTCGCGTCCACTATACAGTTCTCAAGAAACAACCCCACACCCACCACATCAGCCTTTCCAGCATCCGTGGTCGGGGGGACCAGCCACACACCCCCACAAAGGGAGCTGCGTGCAGCCTCACAACCCAATAGCGTGTCTCCACCTCAAACCCGATGCCCTCACACGTTCCATCCCGAAGGAGTACTAGCGATCAGCGCAGCAGATGAAGTGCCTATCCATCGATGTTCCACCCTTGAGCAACCACCCGCCTGACACTCGCAGACGACGATGGCCACCAATATTGGTGATGCTCCTTAGAAAGGAGGTGATCCAGCCGCACCTTCCGGTACGGCTACCTTGTTACGACTTAGTCCCAATCACCGATCCCACCTTAGACAGCTCCCTCACGAGGATGGGCCACTGGCTTCGGGTGTTACCGACTTTCGTGACTTGACGGGCGGTGTGTACAAGGCCCGGGAACGTATTCACCGCAGCGTTGCTGATCTGCGATTACTAGCGACTCCGACTTCATGGGGTCGAGTTGCAGACCCCAATCCGAACTGAGGCCGGCTTTTTGGGATTCGCTCCACCTCACAGTTTCGCAACCCATTGTACCGACCATTGTAGCATGCTTGAAGCCCAAGACATAAGGGGCATGATGATTTGACGTCGTCCCCACCTTCCTCCGAGTTGACCCCGGCAGTCTCCTATGAGTCCCCACCATTACGTGCTGGCAACATAGAACGAGGGTTGCGCTCGTTGCGGGACTTAACCCAACATCTCACGACACGAGCTGACGACAACCATGCACCACCTGTGCACCAGTCCAAAGAAAGCCACATCTCTGCAGCCGTCCAGTGCATGTCAAGCCTTGGTAAGGTTCTTCGCGTTGCATCGAATTAATCAGCATGCTCCGCCGCTTGTGCGGGCCCCCGTCAATTCCTTTGAGTTTTAGCCTTGCGGCCGTACTCCCCAGGCGGGGCACTTAATGCGTTAGCTACGGCGCGGAAAACGTGGAATGTCCCCCACACCTAGTGCCCAACGTTTACGGCATGGACTACCAGGGTATCTAATCCTGTTCGCTACCCATGCTTTCGCTTCTCAGTGTCAGTAATGGCCCAGAGACCTGCCTTCGCCATCGGTGTTCTTCCTGATATCTGCGCATTTCACCGCTACACCAGGAGTTCCAGTCTCCCCTACCACACTCTAGCCTGCCCGTACCCACCGCACGCCCGAGGTTGAGCCTCGGGTTTTCACGGCAGACGCGACAAGCCACCTACAAGCTCTTTACGCCCAATAATTCCGGACAACGCTTGCGCCCTACGTATTACCGCGGCTGCTGGCACGTAGTTAGCCGGCGCTTCTTCTGCAGGTACCGTCACTCTCGCTTCTTCCCTACTGAAAGGGGTTTACAACCCGAAGGCCGTCATCCCCCACGCGGCGTCGCTGCATCAGGCTTTCGCCCATTGTGCAATATTCCCCACTGCTGCCTCCCGTAGGAGTCTGGGCCGTGTCTCAGTCCCAGTGTGGCCGGTCGCCCTCTCAGGCCGGCTACCCGTCATCGTCTTGGTGAGCCATCACCTCACCAACAAACTGATAGGCCGCGAGTCCATCCCCCACCGATAAATCTTTCCAACACCCACCATGCGATGAGTGCTCATATCCGGTATTAGCCACGATTTCCCGAGGTTATCCCGAAGTGGAGGGCAGGTTACTCACGTGTTACTCACCCGTTCGCCACTAATCAGGCGGTGCAAGCACCACCGTCATCGTTCGACTTGCATGTGTTAAGCACGCCGCCAGCGTTCGTCCTGAGCCAGGATCAAACTCTCCATGAAAATCATGAAAAACTATAAACCTGACAAAATAAACAAACAACCAGCATTAA
>NZ_ML133874.1 GCF_003994255.1 Brachybacterium paraconglomeratum
GGTTCCCGTCTGGATCGGTCGCGGTCGAGGACAGGACCGGCCGCTTCCCCGGCACGAACGAGTCCTTCCCCGAGGTCGCCGCGCCCGCGACCGTCGGCGCAGTGGCGAGGTTCGGCTTGCGGTTGTAAGTGAAGGTGATCGACGGCGGCGTGGTCGACTCCATCGACCCGAACCGCTTCCACCCCTGCACATTCGTCTCCGAGCCCGCCTTCAGCGCCAACGTCACCGACGCCGCGGCGTTGGTCGACCAGGACTGCGCCAGCGAGGTGATCGGGATGTTCACCCACCCCGCAGCGCAGGAGCTATTCGCGCCCTTCGCGACCGTCACCGAGCCGTACTTCGTGCCCAGCGCCGGCTGGTTCGTCCACCGCGTCGCCGTCGACACGCTCCCGGAGTTCCACACCTCCACCGCCGAGGCTGTGCACGAATACGACCACGTCTCGTACAGGTTCAGCGTCGCGGACTGGACCTTCACGTCCTTGAACGCCGTGTTCGAGAACGTCAGGAACGAACGGGCCTTGTTCGTCCCGTCATACGTGCCGACCTTCAGCTCCTGCTCGCCCGAGCGATCCGAGGAGTAGTTCGTCTGCACGAACGCATCGAAGGTCGGCCGTGCCGTCCCCTTCGCATACACCGGATCCACCGTCACCGGGAACACCCGGGCCTCGTCCAGCAGCCACTCCCGCTCCACCCCGAGCCGCAGCGTCACCGCTGTCCCCGACTGCTCAGCGATCTGCACGCTCACCCCGGCGCGCTGGAGATGCTCCCGCGAGGCCTCATCCACGCTCGCATCCCACGCCAGCGGCGCCTCGAACGTCGAGACCACGATTCCGTCGCCGTCGACGAACTCGATCCGCTCCCCCTCGACCTCCCGCGCGGTCAGCCCGTCGGAGACCTGCAGCGGCACGTCCCACGACACCACGCCCGGCTCATCGACCGGTGCCGGCTCCGCGCCCCCGCCATCGCTCGGCGCCGGCTCGCCCCCACCATCACTCGCTGCAGGTGCGGCCCCGACGTAGTCCAGCAGCGCTTCCCGGTCGGAGATCACGAACGACTGCTCGAACCCGTCCCGCGTCGCGTGGACCACCAGATCGATCCCCGGCCACGCCCCCGCATAGGTCGCCGCGGAACCCTCCAGCACCGGGGCGGGCAGCGAGTCCTCCCACGCCACCGCCACCGACGCGTCCTCGCCCGCACCGACCTCCGCCACCGGGGCCGGCTCCGCACTCGAACCCTCGACCTCCCCGGCCAGCACCACCCCGTCCGGCACCGCAGCCGGCGCGATCGACCCATCCTCCTGCTCCACCAGCGTGGTGTCGTACTCCTGCCACGCCCCCTCACCATCCTGGAACCGCACCGGCGCCGCATGCTGCGTCGTCGTCACCGTGCCGTCAGGGTTCACCCACGTCGTCGAGGAATCCGTCCGCTCCGCAGTGACTTCCACCCGCTCACCCGTCGCACGCGCCTGCACCACCGCCGACGGGAAATCCACCGTCTCCGGAGACACCGGCGCCGACACCTCCGGCGAGGGCTCCACCGGCGGATCCTCACCCCACGCCTGATCCGACGGCAGCCCCGAGACCACCAACGCCGCAGCACACACAGCAGAAACACTCACCAGGACACGGCGGTACCACCGACCGAACACAGGGATCTCCAACGCAGGAACTCCTACCCACTCGCAGCACCCACGCTGCTCCACCCCTCCGACGCCGGAGATTGAGCACATCATGCACCCCAGAACCGACCAGCCAACTACCAGAACCATCCCAGTTAGGTAACAAGGTCACGCCCGACCAGCAGGAGCTTCCTCGCCAGCTGCGCTCTCGCCGACCACCAAGCTGCCCGCACCACGCCCAAGACAGCCACAGCGAGCCCTCCGGGGGCCGCCACACAAGGTGCATCCAGCGAGACGAGAACTACTCGGAGACTTCCCCAGTCACCGGAGCAGCACCAAACAGGTACACCCCAGCAGGACAGTTACTGGCCAATCATTTACGGTTCCCAGTAGGGCTCAAAAGTGCAC
>NZ_ML133875.1 GCF_003994255.1 Brachybacterium paraconglomeratum
TACAACCGCAAGCCGAACCTCGCCACTGCGCCGACGGTCGCGGGCGCGGCGACCTCGGGGAAGGACTCGTTCGTGCCGGGGAAGCGGCCGGTCCTGTCCTCGACCGCGACCGATCCAGACGGGAACCGGGTCAAGACGAATCTTCAGGTCCACACCTCGGCGACCGCGACGGCGACCACGTTGGTCGCGAAGTGCACCACGCCGCTGGGGGCCTCGGGCTCGACCCTGTCGTGCACCCCGGATGCGGACCTGCCGGACAACAAGACCCTGTACGTGCGGGCGTCCGTGGCGGATGAGCTGGGCCTGTCCAACGGGGGCTGGTCGACGTCGACGGTGATCAAGACGGCGCAGGCCACTCCGGCCAAGCCCACGATCACCTGCGGCAGCACGTACACCAACGGCGGCTGGGTCCAGACGCCGCCGAGCGCGGACGTGACGTGCACGGTGACGGCCCCGGCGACGACGGGCAACAACCAGGCGATCCAGCTCGATGCCCGAATCGACGGGAACGTGAAGGCGGAGATTCACACGGTCACGGCGGGGAAGTCCGTGACGGTGAAGCTGCCGAAGACCGAGGGTGGGCATCAGATCCGGGCGCGGGTGTATACGGCGTCGCGTCTGGGCAGTGACGCGGCGGTGTTCGCGACCGGTTGGGGTGGGCCCTCTCTGCTGTCTCCGGGCCCGCTGGCGGCCTCGAACGGGAAGTTCCAGGTCCAGGCCATGGCCCCGCCGCGCACCGCGAGTGAGACCACCGCGGTGACCGCGCAGATGCAGTGGCGCCTGGCCGGCACGAACGATGCCTGGACCAACGCGGGGACGGCCACGAACGTCACCGCACCGCTGAATCAGCAGGTGAAGTTCACCTCGACGTTCGATGCGGCTGCGGCCTTGGCCGCGGCGGGCAACACCTCCCGTGCCCCGGTGCGGATGCAGTTCCAGGTCTGCTTCTCCTACACCGGAGTCTCAGCTCCTTCGTGCACGGGGCAGACGCAGGAGTCGGTGCTGGTGCGGATCCCGCACGCCTTCGGCGGCGGATACCCCACCACCGACGTGGAGGCGGGGCAGGTCGCCCTGTACACGGGCGAGTTCCAGACCACGGCCACGGACGTGACCGTGCCCGGGTACGGCTCGAACCTCACCCTGGAACGCTCCCACCTCTCCTACACCGGAACGGGGGATGTGAAGGCCTGGCCGACCGATCCCGTGACCGGCGTGTTCGGTCCCGGGTTCACCGCGAACCTCGAGGGCGATGACGCGGTGGGGCTCGCCGGGATGGACGTGATCGACCAGCGGATGAGCGACGGGACGATCGCGCTGCTGGACGAGGAGGGTGAGGCCCTCGTCTTCGTCAACGCCACCGGCAAGACCGGCACCGTCGTCGGCGCCCTCGCACCCGGCACGGAGGACACCGAACTGTCCGGCGTCAGCGCGACCCTCACCGGGACCGCGGCGGCACCGTCGCTGGTGGTGACCGAGAGTGATGGCACGAAGACGACGTTCGTGCCGGTCACGGGCGGGGCCTCGAAGAACCTCGACTGGCGGCCCGCCTCGATCGCGGAGCCCGGCCAGGCCGGGTCCACCACCTTCGGGCACAACCCCACCACCGGGGTCGTCACCCGGATCGTGGCCCCGCTGCCCGATGGGCTCTCCGGCACCGCGTGCCCCACCAGCGGCACCCTGCAGCCCGGCTGTCGGGCGATCGATCTGAGCTACACGACGGTCACCGACCCGAATGGGAAGCAGGTCCAGCGCCTGACGCAGGTGTCCGCGGTGATGTACAACGCGGGCACGAAGACGGTCGAGTCCCAGCCCGTCACCCGCTACACCTATGACTCGCTCTCGCGCCTGTCCACGGTGACCGATGTCCGCTCGAACCTGTCGACCACCTACACGTGGGAGGGCAGCACCACCCGGATCAAGACGATCAC
>NZ_ML133876.1 GCF_003994255.1 Brachybacterium paraconglomeratum
GGGGGGTGTCCCTATGTTCCGAGTCAAGCCGCGAGGGCGGCTGGCTCGGGTGTCGGGGCGTTGGTGGGTGGCTGGTAGTAGGTGCCGTCGCGGAGCATGGCGAAGATGACGTTGCAGCGGCGGCGTGCCAGGCAGATCACGGCGGCGTTGTGGCGCTTGCCCTGGGCTCGTTTCCGATCGTAGTAAGCCTTGGAGATCGGGTCGTGGTTCGAGGCGACCCAGGCGGAGTAGACCAGTGCGTTCTTCAGTCGTTTGTTGCCTGATCGAGCGGGAAACTCCCCGCGGATCGAGGTTCCGGATCTTCGCGTGACCGGCGCGATGCCGGCATAGGCCGCGAGGTGGCCCGGGGTCTCGAACGCGGAACCGTCGCCAATGTTCAAGAGGATCTGAGCGGCGGTCTTGATGCCGATCCCCGGCATACTCATCAAGACCGAGGCGAGAGGGAAGTCCTCCAACATGCCCTCGACCTCCCTGGCCACGGTCGCTCGCTGTTCCTTGAGTTCCTTGACCTGACCAGCGACTCTGGGGATCACGAGCTCCACTGCTGCGGTCGCAGGAACGATGACGGTCTGCTCTCCGAGCGCCGTGAAGATCTGATCGACCAGTGCTTCGGGACTCCGGCGGGAATGGGACCGGGCGAACCGGAGAACCTTGCCACGGCCAGCAGTCTTGAGCCCGGTGGGGCCGCCGAACTTCTCCAGCAGATCCAGCACCAGTGTCGTGGAAAAGCTGCCACCGACGAAGACGCGCTCGAGTGCGGGATGGATCTGCGTGAGCAGCGACCGGATCCGATTCAGCGCCCTCGTGGTCTCGTGCGCGAGGTCTTCATCGAAGCCGGCCAGGACTTTCAGGGCGGAGAGGATCTCGTTGTCTCGATCGACCTGCCGCAACGTGTGAGGCATAGTCCGAGCGGTGTCGGCGATGATGAACGCGTCGCGTGCATCGGTCTTTGACCTGCCGGGATACAGATCCGCGGCTTTCCTCATCGCCAACCCGGCGAGGTAGGCGACGGTGCAGCCAGTGTCTCGGGCGACGGCGATCGGTAGCGTCCCGATGGTGTTGGGCTGATCGACCACCATCAACACTTCGCCGTGGTTCTGCAGCTGAGTGAACAGCTCGCGGAGCTTGGTCTCGTCCTGCGGGAGGGGCTTATCGAACAGCTTGTTCCCCTCCGGGTCGAGCGCGCACGCGTGGTGAGCGGTCTTCCCGACGTCCAGGCCGACGACGACCGCGAATCGTGTGTTCATGATGCTGTCCTTCCTTGGAGCATCATCGCTGGTCGCAGTCCTGACACCCGATGCCGGCACCCACGTTACAAAGAGACCTCAGCAGTGCTGGGCCGTGTCCCTATCAGCGGTCAACGCGTGTCTCTCGACCGGGCGGCAACACCCCCCCGGACCATTGATGGCAGGGCAACATAGCCATACCCGGCCGAGCGACCAGACCCCGTCCATCGGGGTGCTCACAAGGTAACGGG
>NZ_ML133877.1 GCF_003994255.1 Brachybacterium paraconglomeratum
GGCTCTTCGCATTTAAGGGTGTAGGAGGGGTCTGAAGCCGCCGGCTTCGAGGAGGCTGCGAGCGATGTAGTGGACGAGGTTGCGGAAGCCCAGTGCGGAGCCGCGGAGGTGCTCGAGCCGGCCGTTGATCGCCTCTGTCGGGCCGTTGCTGGTGCCGGGCCGATCGAAGAACGCGAGCACGTCCGTGGCTCGTTTCGTGAGGGTGCGGCCGAGCTTGGCGAGCTCGGGCAGTGCGTCTGGGACGTTTTTGCCCAGCGCAGCGATGATCTTCTCCATCCGCTGCCTCGCTCGGGTCCGGTCGGGTTCTCGGTAGGCCTCGACCGTGGCCTGGTAGACCTCCCACGCCGCTTCGACCGCGATGTGCTGCTCGGCGGTGAACAGGGCGGAGAGCCGGTCGCACTGCCGATCGGTGAGTAAGCTCGTCCCGGTGTGGAGCGTCCGTCGGGTCTTGTAGAGAGGGTCGTCCTTGCGGCCTCTGCGCTTGTGGAGCTGCTGCTGGACGCGTCGGCGGCAGTCGTCCAGGGCGTCGCCGGCCAGGCGGACGACGTGGAACGGGTCCATCACGGTGATCGCGTGCGGGAGAGCGTCCTGGGTCGCGGTCTTGAACCCGGTGAACCCGTCCATCGCGACGACCTCGACGCCCTTCTTCCAGGCCTCGGGGCGGGCCTCCAGCCACGCCTTGAACGACGCTTTCGAGCGGCCCTCGATCATGTCCAGCAGCCGCGCGGGACCCGTCTTGTTCCTGGTCGGCGTCAGATCGATGACCACGGTGACGTACTTGTCACCGCGCCGGGTATGGCGCCACACATGCTCGTCCACCCCGATCACACGGACGTCGTCGAAGCGTGTCTCGTCGTTGATCAGCACGCGTCGGCCCTCGGCCAGGACCGCTTCGTTCGCCGTGCGCCAGGCGACGCCCAGCCCGGCCGCGATCCTCGAGACGGAGAGGTGGTCGATGACCAGGGCCTTCAATGCCCACCGGATCCCGCCATGGGAGAGCTTCGCCCGTTCGGGTGCGGCAGAGGTGGTGTCTTCCCGCCACCGGGCTCCGCAGTGCTGGCAGTGGTAGCGGCGGACCCGCAGCAGCAGAGTCGTGGGCCGGTGGCCGAACGGCTCGTGCGCCAGGGACCGCGAGATCGAGCCGCGCGACGTTCCTCGAGCGCCGCAGCTGCGGCACCACGGATCCGCGACGGCCAGGCGACACTCGAGCACAGCGCGATCGGCCGTGATGCGCTGCCCGACAGCGATCAGGCCGAGATCGTCCAGGCCGGTGAAAGTCGTCAGATCAGGGGTCGCGAAGGTAGCGTGGGGCACGTCGAGGTCTTCCAGATGGCGAGCGTCAGAACTTCCATCATCGGGAGACCTCGACGTCTATCCCGGCACCGACGCGCCCACCCCGTGACCCGCACCTACACCCTCAGATGCGAAGAGCC
>NZ_ML133878.1 GCF_003994255.1 Brachybacterium paraconglomeratum
GGTCAAGTCCCTGGAAGTGGTGTAGCGATCCTTCGCTGAGGGGTCAGGCGGTCAGGGCGGGTAGGGAGCTTGTGGTGACCTCCTCGGTGTTGGTGTCGGGGACGAGGTTGAGGCGGCAGCGGGCCAGGACGTCCAGTCCGAGGTAGCGGCGTCCTTCGGCCCACTCGTCGGTCTGTTCGGCCAGGACCGCGCCGACGAGGCGGACGATCGCCTCGCGGGTGGGGAAGATGCCGACGGAATCGGTGCGGCGACGGATCTCCTTGTTCAAACGCTCGGTGGGATTGTTCGACCAGATCTGCACCCACACATCCTTCGGGAACGCCGTGAACGCGAGCAGATCCGCGCGGGCGGCATCGAGGTGATCGGCCACGGCCGGGAGCTTCTCGCTGACGTAGTCCAGGAGCCGGTCGAACTGGGCGTTCACCGCTGCTGCATCGGGCTGGTCATAGACGCTGTGCAGCATCGCCTTCACCGCCGGCCACATGCTCTTCGGCGTCACGGCCATGAGGTTCGCGGCGTAGTGGGTGCGGCACCGCTGCCAGGCCGCCCCGGGAAGATGCGCAGCGATCGCCTCCACCAGTCCCGTATGCGCATCGGAGGTCACCAGGCGCACCCCGGCGAGGCCGCGAGCGACGAGGTCCGCGAAGAAGCCATTCCACGCTGCTCCGGTCTCGCTGGTCGCGACCCGCATGCCGAGCACCTCGCGGTGCCCGTCGCCGTTGACGCCGGTGGCGAGCAGGACGACGGCGTTAATGACCCGGCCGCCCTCACGCACTTTCATGGTCAGGGCGTCGGCGGAGACGAACGTGAACGGCCCGGCCTCGTCCAGGGGCCGGTGGCGGAACTGCTCGACGTGCTCGTCCAACGACTCCGCCATCCTGCTGACCTGCGACTTCGAAAGACTGTTGATGCCCAGGGTCTTCACGAGCTTATCCATCCGGCGCGTGGAGACACCGGCGAGATAGCAGTCCGCGACGACCGTGATCAGGGCTGACTCGGCGCGCTTGCGCCGCTCGAGCAGCCACTCGGGGAAGTAGGTGCCGGTGCGGAGCTTGGGGACGGCGACGTCGATCGTGCCGACGCGGGTGTCGAGGTCGCGGTGGCGGTAGCCGTTGCGCTGCGCAGAACGACCAGCGCTGGGCCGGCCGTACTCCGCGCCGGCAACAGCGTCCGCGTCCGCGGAGAGCAGGGTGTTGATCACGTCCTGGAGCAGGCTGCGCATCAGATCCGGGGACGCCTCGGCCAGGGCTTCACCGAGCAGGCCGGAAGGGTCGACAATGTGAGGAGCGGTCATCGTGATGACTCCGTTCGAGAGTGCTGTGAGAGGTTCACTCGAAGGATCACACGGTGGCCGCGTCCTTGTCCGGGACGATCACAGGGCCACCGCGCTACACCACTATCGGGGACTCAACT
>NZ_ML133879.1 GCF_003994255.1 Brachybacterium paraconglomeratum
GGCCGCCTCAACGGGTGAGTGCGACTCCTGAGGAGGGAGTTGCTGATGTTGCCTGCGTCGTTTCGAGCGGAGGTCATCGAGGCAGTCATAGCCGGGAAGCCGGCGATGGTCGCTGCGCGAGAAGCAGGTATGAGCTGTTTCCGGTTGAGGAAGTGGCTGCGGCAGGCTGGGGTGATGCTCAAGCCCGGAAAACCCAGCAGGCACGCCTCGTCCTCGGTCATCCTGCCGCCGGCGGCGAAGAGCTTCGGCGCAGCCTCAGGGCACGGGCGGAGGCTCCAGCTCGCTGACCGAATTCTCATCGAGCTGGGTATCGCCCAGGGCCACAGCCCCGGCGAGATCGCGTCTGGCCTGCGGGTTCATCGCTCGACGGTGTTCCGCGAGATCGCTCGTCACAGCCTGATCGCGGAAGACGGCCGGTGGGGCAATCACGATGCTCATTACAGTGCCGCGCTGGCACAGTTCTGGGCTGATCAGGCCCGGGCGCGCCCGAAGGCGTTCAAGCTCGAGACCCTGCCGTTGCTGCGCCGGATGGTCGTGGCGATGCTGGATCAGAAGCTGTCGCCGCAGCAGGTGAGCGTGCGCCTGCGCCGGTTGTTCCCGGACGATAAGAACATGCAGATCAGTCACGAGACCCTCTACCAGGCTCTCTACGTCCAGGGCGCGGGGGCGCTGCGGCACGAGCTGAAGGTCGAAGGCGCGATTCGTTCCGGCCGAAAGGGTCGTATCCCGTCCTCGAAACTGCCGGCCCGGAACAAGCGCAGCTGGCTGGACGGGCACCGGCTAGCCGATCGCGAGGAGATGCTCGCGGCCGAGCACGCGGGCAGGAAGATCCCCGGCCACTGGGAAGGAGACCTGGTCGTGGGGCCGAACAATTCCGGGATCATCACGCTGGTCGAACGGGCCTCCCGGTTCACGCTCCTGGGGCGACTTCCCGGAACTCGTGACTCCACCACCGTGATCGACGTGCTCACCACCATGGTCGAGGACCTGCCCGCGGCGGTGAAACGATCGATCACCTGGGACCAGGGAACCGAGATGGCCCAGCACTCCCGATTCACCGTGGCCACGGGCTGCCCGGTCTTCTTCTGCGATCCTCACTCGCCCTGGCAACGACCCACGAACGAGAACCTCAACGGCCAGCTCCGCTGGGAATACCCCAAGGGCACCGACTTCAACCACGTCACCGACGACGAACTCCGCACCGTTCAGGACATGCTCAACGCAAGACCCCGAGTCATCCTCGACGGCGCCACCCCCAGTGAGACACTCGACGAACTGATCACCACAGTCGCACTCACCGACTGAAGCGGCC
>NZ_ML133880.1 GCF_003994255.1 Brachybacterium paraconglomeratum
CTGGCCCGCTGCCGCCTCAACCTCGTCCCCGACACCAACACCGAGGAGGTCACCACAAGCTCCCTACCCGCCCTGACCGCCTGACCCCTCAGCGAAGGATCGCTACACCACTTCCAGGGACTTGACCGCAATGACACGGTTGTCAGTAGCCGCGACTACGATGGTCAGGGCTTGGCGACCGCGCTAGATCGAAGCACGGAATCGACCGAGCACCTGAGCATAGGGGTGCTGTGTGACCTGGGATGACACGTACCGAGATCACGAGATCTGGCAGAACGCAAAGATCGCGAATGAGGAACTGGCAACTACTATTGCCCAACAGGAATCCCAGGCCGCTGACGAGAGCTTCCAACTCCAAGCACTCTTGTCTCACGTAGAGGGATGCAGTGACAGCCCACATCCGTCGATTAGCCAGGCACACCTCGATCAGGTCAACACGACCGTCAGCCAGATTCGAAACCTCCTCCCCGACCGGCTCGACGCAGTATTCACGAGGTCCGGGGGCCAGTTAAGCCCATTCCTGAGCCTCGCACAGGCAGTCCGGTCTTGGCCCGCCCCCGGAGGATCACGGCTGAATGGGCTGGGAAAGCGTGCGGATGCTGTCGAGCAAACATTTCTTGCTTTGGATCGGCAGATCAGCACACGCCTTGAAGAGCTTGAGCACGAGTTGACCAAGTCAAACGAAGAGACCACCCACCTTCTCGTGCAACATAAGGCCGACACGAACGAAGCGGCAAAAGCGGCGACCTTCGACCTCAACCAGAAGATGGCGACCATCGCGGCGGAGCTCGAGCGGATCAAGAAGGACGCCGCCGCAGCCGAAGCAACTACTGAGAATCAGAAAGCCCGTCTTGACGAAGCACTGAACACCCACCAGGAGAGATTCTCGGAGCTCCAGGAACAGCGTACTGCCAACTGGAATAACTTCCTGAGTGAAAACCGGCTCTTCGCATTTAAGGGTGTAGGAGGGGTCTGAAGCCGCCGGCTTCGAGGAGGCTGCGAGCGATGTAGTGGACGAGGTTGCGGAAGCCCAGTGCGGAGCCGCGGAGGTGCTCGAGCCGGCCGT